>NZ_DBUS01000005.1:0-257967 GCF_002308415.1 Leclercia sp. UBA1284 | reverse complement strand
GCTTTCCTCTTTCAGAGTCAAGCGTTTATTTTCGCTTTTCTCTGCTGGTGTTCATCTCTGAACCCCGCTAACCCGGCGGCCTGTAAGCCGTTGTTCCGTGTCAGTGGAGGCGCATTATAGGGAGTTCTTCGGCGGTGACAAGAGTAAATTTGAAAAAAGTTTCTGACCGTGTTTTTTTTCACCAGATTGACCATTCCAGCGCCAGTAATTGCGCTATTTGCTGTTTTTGCCACCATAATCACACTGCTGATGGCATACTCAATAGCACGAGAAATTAAGGAATATGCGTTATGCCATTAAGCGCACAGCAGCTGGCGGCCCAAAAAAACCTCTCTTATATGCTGGCAGAGAAGCTAGCCCAGCGAATTTTGACGGGTGTCTATGCGCCAGGAACGATTCTCCCGGGTGAACTGGAGCTCGGTGAACAGTTTGGCGTTAGTCGTACCGCCGTTCGGGAAGCCGTAAAGACATTAACCGCAAAGGGCATGGTATTACCTCGTCCGCGTATCGGTACGCGCGTATTGCCGCAAAGTAACTGGAACTTCCTCGATCAGGAATTGCTCTCCTGGTGGATGACCGAACAAAACTTTAATCAGGTTATTGAGTATTTCCTTGTTATGCGCAGCAGCCTGGAGCCGCAGGCTTGCTTGCTGGCCGCAACGCAGGGAACGGCAGAGCAGAAAGCACGTCTGAATACATTGATGGCAGAGATGGTGGAACTGAAGAGGAAGTTTAATCGTGAACGCTGGATTGAAGTGGATATGGCCTGGCATGAACATGTCTACGAGATGAGCGGCAACCCCTTCCTGACCTCGTTCGCTTCGCTGTTCCATTCGATCTATCACACCTATTTCACTTCTATAACCCAGGACGAAGTGGTGAAGCTGGATTTACACCAGGCCATTGTCGACGCCATTCTCGAGAGCGATGGGCCGCGAGCCCTGAGCGCCAGTCAGGCATTACTTGCCGCACCAGCCAGGTAGAGGACAATGAATGACCATTAAAAAAGCGCGCAGTATGGCCGGCCTGCCGTGGATAGCGGCGATGGCCTTCTTTATGCAGGCGCTCGACGCCACCATCCTTAACACCGCGCTTCCCGCCATTGCCGAAAGTCTGAATCGCTCTCCACTGGCGATGCAGTCAGCCATTATCAGTTATACCCTGACGGTCGCGATGTTAATCCCGGTTAGCGGCTGGCTAGCCGACCGTTTCGGTACGCAGCGTGTCTTTATGGTGGCGGTATCGCTGTTCACACTGGGATCGCTGGCCTGCGCGCTCTCGGGATCGTTAACTGAACTGGTTATCTTCCGTGTGCTTCAGGGTGTTGGCGGGGCGATGATGATGCCTGTCGCGCGTCTGGCACTCTTACGGGCCTATCCACGCAGTGAATTGTTGCCGGTACTGAATTTCGTGACGATGCCAGGGCTGGTTGGGCCGATACTGGGCCCGGTGCTGGGCGGCGTGTTTGTGACCTGGGCGAGCTGGCACTGGATATTCTTGATTAACATTCCTATCGGAATTGCCGGGCTCCTTTACGCCCGTAAGTGCATGCCCAACTTCACCACGCCGCGGCGGAAGTTTGATATGCGCGGTTTCTTCCTGTTTGGCCTGAGCCTTGTGCTCTTCTCGAGCGGAATGGAGCTTTTTGGCGAAAAGATTGTCGCCAGCGGGTTAGCACTGTCGGTCATCTTCAGTGGGGTTGTGCTTTTTCTTCTTTATATACGTCACGCGCGTCGTCATCCCACACCGCTCATATCACTCTCTCTGTTCAACACCCGTACCTTTTCAGTCGGCATTGCCGGCAATATCGCTTCACGTCTCGGTACCGGTTGTGTGCCGTTTCTGATGCCGTTGATGCTGCAGGTAGGTTTTGGATACCCGGCGCTTATCGCGGGCTGCATGATGGCCCCTACGGCAGTGGGATCGATTCTGGCTAAGTCAGGTGTGACGCAAGTACTGCGCCGGTTGGGTTACCGTAAAACCCTGGTGGGCGTCACCATCTTCATTGGCGTGATGATTGCGCAATTTTCGCTGCAGTCTGCAGCGCTGCCGGTGTGGATGCTGATCTTGCCATTGTTTGTATTGGGGATGGCGATGTCGACGCAGTTTACCTCGATGAATACTATCACCCTCGCGGATCTCACCGATGAAAACGCCAGCAGCGGTAACAGCGTGCTGGCCGTGGCGCAGCAACTCTCAATCAGTCTGGGCGTTGCGGTTAGTGCGGCAGTTCTGCGGTTCTATGAAGGTTTCGACGGTTCTAATACCGTCGAGCAATTCCACTATACCTTTTTAACGATGGGAGCCTTAACGGTGGTCTCGGCGCTGGTCTTTATGTTGTTGAAGCCGAAAGATGGCAGCAACATGATTAAAGAGCGTCACAAACCTAAACCGACCCCCGTTCCATCAGAACAGGAGTAAGCTGCAGCCGCTGTTGCTGCAGCGCGGGTTGCGCCATTCGATGGATCAGCACGTCAATGGCCAGCTCTCCCAGTTCATCTTTAGGTTGATGAATGGTAGTGAGCGGCGGTGTCATATAGCGCGCCAGTTCGATGTCGTCGTAACCCACAATGGCGATGTCGTCCGGCACGCGAAGTCCCGCCTGATATAATGCCTGATAAGCCCCAACCGCCATAGCATCGTTGCCAATAAATACTGCCTGCGGCCGCTCTGCTTTTTGCAGCAGCGTCTGCATCGCCTCGTAACCCCCGCTGAACTCAAAATCGCCGGTAATTTGATAGCCATCCGGGACGGGTAAACCTGCACGCGCCATGGCGACCAGAAAACCTTCCAGGCGCAGGCGTGCCGGCGTTTTATCCAGCGGCCCGGTAATGCAGGCGATGCGGGTATGGCCTTTATCGATAAGATGCTGGGTCGCCATATCGCCCCCCAGCAGGGAGTTATCCTGAATCAGATCGCTGGTGCCGTCGAACGGCGCCCAGTCCATCATTACCGTCGGAACGGAAGGGTAGCGTTGGATAATCTCCTTCGACGGCTGATGCGTTTCGGTGCATAGCAGCAGTAACCCGTCGACGCGTTTCTGCATCAGCGTTTCCAGATTACTGTTCATACGTTGCTCGTCACCTTCGGTATTACACAGCACGAGGCTATAGCCCCGTTCAAAGCAGCTGCGCTCTACGCCGCGAACAAGTTCCGAATAAAAGGGGTTGGTACTGGCGGTAATAAGCATACCGATGGTGCGCGTCTGGTTGAGCTTAAGACTGCGCGCCAGCGCCGAAGGCGCATAGTTGAGTTCTTTGACTGCAGCTTCAACCTTCTCCCTGATCGCCTCACTGACGAAACGATCCTTATTGATAACGTGGGAGACAGTGGAAGTTGAAACGCCCGCCATGCGGGCGACATCTTTCATTGTAGCCAAGCATTACCCCTGTTGACTTAAGAAGTCATCAATCTCGTTACGCCACGGAACGGAAGGCTGAGCACCTTTACGGGTTACCGCAATTGCGGCAGCGGCATGTGCAAAGCGGATGGCATCGTCCAGAGATGAGCCTTCCAGCAGCGCGGTCACCAGCGCGCCGTTAAAGGTATCGCCCGCGGCAATGGTATCGATCGCTTTCACGCGGAATCCAGCCACACGACGACCTTCCCCCTTGACGCTGGCCCACACGCCGCGACTGCCAAGCGTGATGATAACGGTTTCGATGCCTTTATCATGTAACGCCTTTGCCGCACGCGCCGCGTCGTCGTCGTTTTCAACGCGAATGCCCGTCAGCTTTTCCGCTTCGGTTTCGTTAGGAGTGATGATATCCACCAGCGCCAGTAGCTCGTCTGATAATACACGGGCCGGCGCAGGATTAAGTACGACAGTGGTATGATTTTCATGCGCAATTTTCGCGGCTTCAAGTACGCTTTCAACCGGCGACTCCAGCTGCATAAGCAGAGCCTGAGCGCCTGCAATAATGTCACGCTGCGCCTCCACCCTTTCGGTGGTCAGCTGGGCGTTTGCGCCCGCATGAATACCGATAACATTCTCACCTTCGCCGTTGACGAAAATTAACGCCACCCCGGTAGACTCGCCTTTGACCACGCTGATTGGTGTAATATCGATATTGTCGCGTTGCAGCTGCTGACAAACGCGCTCGCCAGTATCGTCATCGCCCGTACAGGCAATAAACGCAATGCTGGCACCGCTGCGCCCGGCGGCAACGGCCTGATTGGCACCTTTACCACCAAATGCAACCTGATACTGGTTACCGGTTACGGTTTCGCCTGGGGAGGGGAATGAATCAAGGTTAAGAATGTGATCGGCATTAATACTGCCAAGGACGACGAGCTTACCTGCGGTTTTCATAATTGAGTGTCCATCTGAGAGCGCCACCGGGGTGACCCGGTGGCGTATGCCACACTTTTCTTTATATGTTGTCCTTCAGGCAGCCTGTTACTGCCTGAGCTGCATATTACTGCTTGATGACCAGTTTCAGGTCAACGGGATATTTGGCCTGAACTTTTTCGCCCTTCAGCACTTTGTCAGCAGTCTGCACGCCAGTAACGCCGATCTGCTCAGGCAGCTGAGCAATGGTCGCAGCCAGTTTGCCATCATTTACCGCTTTTTCACCATCAGGCGTGCCGTCAAATCCAACCACCATCACATCTGATTTACCTGCGGTCTGCAATGCACGCAGCGCGCCCAGTGCCATTTCATCGTTCTGAGCAAATACCGCTTTAACATCCGGATGCGCGGTCAGCAGGTTCTGCATGACGTTCAGCCCCTTAGTGCGGTCGAAGTCAGCGGGCTGGCTCGCCAGGACGTTAAATTTGTGGGCAGCAACGGCCTGCTGGAAGCCTTCACCACGCTCACGGGCAGCAGAGGTACCGGCGATACCCTGCAGTTCGATCACTTTCGCGCCTTCACCCGCTTTCTTCGCGATGTAGTCACCCGCAATCTTGCCACCCAGCACGTTGTCAGAGGCGATATGGCTTACCACTTCACCTTTGCTTGCCTGACGGTCAAGGGTAATGACCGGGATGTTAGCCTGGTTAGCCATCTTCACGGCGTTACCTACCGCGTCGGAATCGGTTGGGTTGATCAGCAGAATTTTAGTACCGCGAACGGTCAAGTCCTGAACGTTAGCCAGCTCTTTCGCCGGGTTATTCTGGGAGTCCAGAACCACCAGGTTATAGCCCAGTTTGTCTGCTTCTTTCTGTGCGCCATCCTTCAGGGAGACGAAGAACGGGTTATTCAGCGTAGAGATGACCAGCGCGATGGTGTCTTTCGCCATTGCGTTCGCACTCACGGTTGCGCTCAGTGCTACAGCAGAAACCAGGGTAGCCAGTTTTTTCATGTTCATATCAGAGATGTCCTGTAGTGTCGTCAGTTACTGTTTTTTGTTGTCTACCAGTACCGCCAGCAAAATCACCACTGCTTTAACGATCATCTGGTAATAGGAGGAAACACCTAGCAAATTCAAACCATTATTCAGGAAACCGAGGATCAATGCGCCGATCAGGGTCCCAACAATACGACCTTTACCACCCGCGAGGCTGGTACCGCCCAGCACGACTGCCGCAATGGCATCCAGCTCATAGCCCGTACCCGCCGTCGGCTGTGCCGAGGAGAGACGCGCCACTTCGATAATGCCTGCCAGTGACGCCAGCAGGCCGGACAGAGAGTAAACGATAATTTTGACTTTATTAACGCTGATACCGGACAGGCGCGTTGCCGCTTCGTTACCCCCCAGGGCATAGATATAACGGCCCAGGCGGGTATGATGCAGCATGTACCACGCCGCCAGGAAGACAAACCCCATGATCCAGACAGGGGTCGGAATGCCCAGCGGACGGCCAATACCAAACCAGCCAAACAGATCGGCGTTGTCGGTAAAACCGGTATTTACCGGACTACCATTGGTATAAACCATGGTGACACCACGCAGCAGCAGCATCATAACCAGCGTGGCGATAAACGCCTGGACGCGGCCTTTAGCCACAATCACACCGGTTACCGCACCAATTGCCGCGCCGGCAGCCAGTGCAGCGGCCACGGCCACCAGCGCGTTAACTTCAACGCCAACAATCGACGCAGCGATGGCGCCGGTTAGCGCCAGCAGAGAACCGACGGACAAGTCGATCCCCGATGTTAAGATCACCAGCGTCATCCCAACCGCCATAATGGCGTTCACAGATGTCTGCTGAAGGATATTAAAGAGGTTATTAATGGTAAAAAAGTTCGGGCTCATGGTAGAGACAATCGCGATCAGCACCAGCAGGGCAATCAGCGATTTTTGTTCCATCAACCATGCCTTAGTGAAATAACGGCGACCAGAAACAGCCTGGGTAGTCATCTTCTTACTCCTGATTCACGCGATTAAGCTTGCCCACAGCGGCAGCCATCAGAACTTCCTGGGTGGCCTGCTCGCGAGTGAATTCACCGCCGAGATGCCCTTCGTGCATAACAATAATGCGATCGCTCATACCTAATACTTCTGGCATCTCGGAAGAGACCAGAATGATGCTCAGGCCATCGGCCTTGAACTGGTTAATGAGCTGATAGATCTCTTTTTTCGCCCCAACGTCTACACCACGGGTTGGCTCATCGAGGATGAGAACCTTCGGGCGCGTCATCAGGCCGCGGGCAATGGCCACTTTCTGCTGGTTACCACCGGATAACAGGCCAATCGCCTGATCCATCGACGGCGTTTTCACATTAAAGAGGCGCATAAAATCGCTGACCGCCTGCTGCTCGTCTTTATGTTTAACGCTACCGCCGCCACGGCTGAAGTAACGTAGCGCGGTTAAAGACATGTTCTCTTTAACCGACATACCGAGCACCAGACCGTCACGTTTACGATCTTCAGAAATGTAGACGATGCCGTTTGCCAGCCCATCCTGCGGTGAACGTGTGACCACCTCATGACCATCAAGCGTCACGTAACCGCTGGTACGGGGCAGCGCTCCGTAGAGGACTTTCATGAGTTCGGTACGCCCGGCACCCATTAGCCCTGCCACGCCGAGAATCTCACCCTGACGCAGCGTAAAGCTCACATCGCTCACTCCAGGGCCGCAGAGATTATCCACCTTCAGACGCAGCGCACCCGGTGCTTTATCGAGACGGGGATATTGATCTTCCAGCTTACGTCCCACCATCATTTCAATCAGCGTATCTTCGTTGAGCGTCGCCACTTCACGTTCGGCAATAAACTGCCCGTCACGGAAGACAGTCACGTCATCGCAAATCTCGAAGATCTCTTTCATGCGGTGTGAGATATAGACCACGCCGCGCCCCTGCGCTTTTAGCTCGCGGATAACGCGGAACAGGGATTCGGTTTCGGTATCGGTGAGTGCATCGGTCGGTTCATCCATAACGATAACCTTCGACTCGAAGCTCAACACCTTGGCGATTTCCACCATCTGTTGATCGCCAATGGAGAGGTCACCTACCAGCCGGTCGCTCTTAAAGCGCAGGTTGAGCTTCGCCAGCAGCTTATCGGCTTCGGCATACATGGTTTTCCAGTCAATTTTGCCAAAGCGATTAACAAATTCGCGGCCCAGGAAGATGTTCTCCGCAATGGTGAGTTGCGGGATCAGGTTCAGCTCCTGGTGGATAATGCCGATACCGGCTTCTTGCGAGGATTTGGGACCCGTAAAGGTCGTCTCCTGGCCCAGCCACAGCAGCGAACCGGCATCGCGTTGATAGATACCGGTAAGCACTTTCATCATGGTGGATTTGCCGGCGCCGTTTTCACCCACCAGCGCCATCACGCGTCCGGCGTAAACATTTAGCGCCGCGCCGGAGAGGGCTTTTACGCCCGGGAACGACTTATCGATCCCTTTGAGTTGCAATAATGCGTCCATGATGGCCTCAGAAGGTGACGCCAGCACAGAGAATGATATTCGCATACGGGGAACACTCCCCGCTGCGAATCACCGCCTGACTGTCTGCGGTTTGTTGTTTGAACTGTTCGTGCGTTGTGTAACGAATTTCTATGGTGTTTCCCTGGTGTTGTTGCAGTTGCTCAATGTGGCTGAGCAACGTTTCGTGGAGTTGCGGATTATTTTGTTTAATCTCCGTCGCGAGAATGGCCGCCTCAACCTGCATCTCCGCCGTCACCACTTCCAGTACCTGCATAAACGAGGGGACACCCTGCGTTAATGCCATATCAATACGGGTTGTGCTGCGGGGAACCGGTAAGCCTGCATCGCAAACCACCAGCGTATCGGTATGCCCAAGCCGGGAAATAACCGATGAGATATCTGCGTTAAGTACGGTGCCTTTCTTCATTTTTTTGCTCCACTAGCGAAACGTTTCGCTGAGGTGAGTTTAATCTGAGGCGTGTTCAGAAAACCATCATGACGTAGCAGAATTGTGATCGGCTTCGAAACGTTTCGCTAACCTAAACTGGCGGGGTAAAAAAGAAGACGCCCGGCGGGGGATCGCCGGGCGGAGGCGTTAAATCTCGACCTGTGTACCTAACTCTATGACGCGATTGGGCGGAATTTCAAACTGGTCAGGCGCACGCAGCGCGTTACGCTGCAGAATGAGATACAGCTTGCCGCGTAAACGTAGATACCACGGACGTTTACCGATAATCAGCGATTCGTGCGACATGAAGAACGAGGTCTCCATCATCCGGCAGCTAAGACCTTCCAGACCGCAGCGGTGGAACACCTCTTCGACGTTTGGCGTTTCGCGCCAGCCGTAGCTCGCCACTACGCGCCAGAAGGTCGGCGAGAGCTGCTCAATCTGCACGCGACGCACGTTATGCACGTAAGGGGCATCTTCAGTACGCAGTGTCAGTAGGATAACCCGCTCATGCAGCACCTTGTTGTGCTTGAGATTGTGCATCAGGGCAAACGGGATCACATTTAATGCGCGTGACATATATACCGCGGTACCTGGCACTCGCACCGGCGGGGATTTCTCCAGCGAGGCAATCATCGCTTCAAGGGAGTTACCGTGTTCGTGCATGCGACGCAGCAGCCGGAAACGCTCGCTCTTCCAGGTGGTCATCACAATAAACATCACCAGACCCAGCGTCAGCGGCAACCAGCCACCGGAGACAATCTTATCGAGGTTGGCCGAGAACAGCGGTACGTCGATGCAGAGGAAAGCCACCAGGATGATGGCGACGAGGAATTTGTTCCAGTGCCAGTTGCGATAAGCCACCGTAGTAGAAAGAATCGAGGTCAGCACCATGGTGCCGGTGACGGCGATACCGTAAGCCGCAGCCAGGTTGCTGGAGTGCTCGAAGCTAACAATAACGATAACTACCGCAAAGTAGAGCAGCCAGTTAATGAAAGGGATGTAAATCTGTCCGGACTCCATTTCGGAGGTATGGATAATCCGCATCGGTGAGAGGTAGCCCAGACGAACGGCCTGACGGGTCAGAGAGAAAACGCCCGATATCACCGCCTGCGAGGCGATCACCGTCGCCAGGGTGGCGATGAACAGCATCGGCACCAGCGCCCACTCCGGTGCCAGCAGAAAGAACGGGTTTTTAATCGCTTCCGGGTTCTTCAGCAACAGCGCGCCCTGACCAAAGTAGTTAAGCACCAGCGAGGGCAGCACGACCGAGAACCATGCGAGGCGAATCGGCAATTTACCGAAGTGGCCCATATCCGCATACAGTGCTTCCACGCCAGTAATAGAGAGCACCACCGCGCCCAGCGCGACAAAGGAGACGGTTTTATACTCCATGAAGAAGTGGACCGCCCAGGCAGGATTCAGCGCCTGCAGCACTTCCGGGTTGGCGATAATACCGCGCAGGCCCAGCACCGCCAGAATCAGGAACCACGCCAGCATAATCGGGGCAAAAAGCTTACCCACCAGCCCGGTTCCGTGCTTCTGAATCGCAAATAGTAGTGTTAACACCAGAATCGAGAGCGGCACAATCCAGGTATCAAGCTCCGGCGCGATAATCTCCAGCCCCTCGATGGCGGACATCACTGATATCGCCGGGGTTATCACCACCTCGCCATAAAAGAAACTGCCGCCTATCAGGCCGATGATGACCAGAAACGAGGTCATTTTTGGCGAGGTATTACGCCCGGCCAGAGACATCAGGGTCAGGATCCCGCCTTCACCGGCGTTATCCGCGCGCATGACGAACGACAGGTATTTAATAGAAACAACACAGATGAGAAGCCAGAAAATCAGGGATAAAAAACCGAACACAGCGTCACGTTCAACGCCAAAACCAAACTGACCGGACAAACATTCGCGTAGCGTATAAAGCGGGCTGGTGCCAATATCACCGTAGACAACCCCGATCGCCGCAAGCGTGATTGCGGGTAATGATTGCTTATTCTCAGTGCTCATAGACTAGTCTTTTCGTTGATATAACAAATGTGTGCTTAGTCCCTTGGCCCACAAAAAGGCGCACAGTATGCACGATTCATTGCAAAATCGTACCCCTAAATGCAGTCCGCTTAACGTAACGCAAAGAAAATAGCGCCGCACTTCAGTCTATTACCAGCGCATGACGAAACGTCTATACTCGCTTCAACTAGCCGGATCCACGGCGAAAGGATGCAGAATAATTATGGCTCACACTCATTTATTAGCAGAAAGAATTTCTCGTCTAAGCAGTGCGTTAGAAAAAGGGCTGTTCGAACGTAGCCACGCCATTCGGCTCTGTTTACTGGCAGCACTGAGCGGTGAAAGCGTCTTTCTACTTGGCCCACCGGGCATTGCCAAAAGCCTGATCGCCCGCCGTCTGAAGTTTGCTTTTCAGCATGCCCGGGCATTCGAATATCTGATGACGCGCTTCTCCACGCCGGAAGAGGTATTCGGTCCCCTCTCCATTCAGGCGTTAAAAGATGAAGGGCGGTATGAACGACTGACTACAGGATATCTGCCCGAAGCGGAAATCGTTTTTCTTGATGAGATATGGAAAGCCGGTCCGGCGATCCTGAATACCTTGCTTACCGCCATTAACGAACGCCGCTTCCGTAACGGTGCCCACGAAGAGAAGATCCCCATGCGCTTGCTGGTGGCCGCATCGAATGAGCTGCCAGAGGCTGACAGCAGCCTGGAAGCGCTGTATGACCGTATGCTGATTCGCCTGTGGCTCGACAAGGTTCAGGATAAGGCCAATTTCCGCTCGTTGCTGATTAGCCAGCAGGATGAAAATGACAACCCGGTTCCCGCCGGGCTGCAGGTTACCGATGAAGAGTACCAGCAGTGGCAAGGAGAGATCGGCAAAATCACCCTGCCGGATGCAGTCTTTGACCTGATCTTTATGTTACGTCAGCAGCTGGATAATCTGTCTGGCGCGCCGTACGTGTCGGATCGCCGCTGGAAAAAAGCGATCCGCTTGCTGCAGGCCAGCGCCTTCTTTAGCGGCCGCGATGCGGTCGCGCCTATCGACCTCATTTTGCTGAAAGATTGTCTCTGGCACGACGCGAATGGCATGAATCTGATGCAGCAACAGCTGGAAGTATTGATGACCGGGCATGCCTGGGGTCAGCAGGAGATGCTCAACCAGCTCGGTGCCATATCGCAACGACGCATTCAGTTGCAGCAGCAACAGAGTGATAAAACAGCACTACGAGTTAGCCGCCAGAGCGGCATGTTTGCCCGTAAACCGCACTACGAACTGCCGGATGAGCTGAGCGAGACCACGCTGACACTGTTACTCCAGCAGCCGCTCAAACTGCACGATATGCAGGTGATTCATGTCACCATCGAGCGCGAGCCTCTGGCCCAGTGGCTAAGTAAGGGTGGCGAAATCCGCGGCAAACTCAACGGTATTGGCTTTGCTCAGCCGTTGAACATGGAGGTGGACGGCAGTCTGCATCTGGTGATCCGCGACGTGAGTCTTCAGGGATCGCGCCTTGCGCTGCCCGGCAGCACCTCTGACAGCGTTCCCGACGAAATCACCCAGCAGCTGGAAGCGCTGGATAACGCCTGGCACCAGCAACATACGCGCTTTAGCGAGCAGCAAAAATGTCTGTTTATTCACAGCGACTGGTTAGGTCGTATCGAAGCCAGTCTGCAGGATGTAGGCGCGCAGATTAAACAGGCGCGTCAATGCTAACGCTGGATACCTTAAATATCATGCTGGCTGTGGGCGAAGAGGGGTTAATTGAGGAACTCGTTGTTGCGCTACTCGCCTCACCTCAGCTGGCGATCTTTTTTGAAAAATTTCCCAAATTAAAAACAGCCATTACCGACGATCTTCCCCGCTGGCGAGAAGGATTGCGAAAGCGGATGAAGGACACGCGCGTTCCGCCCGAGCTGACCGAAGAGGTGATGTGCTATCAGCAAAGCCAGCTGCTCTCCACCCCGCAGCTGATTGTCCAGCTTCCACAAATCCTGGCTCTCCTGGATAACGTCCATTCGCCATTCGCAAGCCAGGCCCGACAGCTGGTGGCGGATAACGCCACCTTTACGCCTGCGCTCCACACGCTGTTCCTCCAGCGTTGGCGCCTGAGCTTAGTGGTGCAGGCCACGACGCTTAATCAGCAATTGCTGGAGGAAGAGCGCGAACAATTACTCAGTGAAGTGCAGGAACGTATGACCCTGGCCGGCGCGCTGGAGCCGGTACTGGTCGAGAATGACAACGCCGCTGGTCGGCTATGGGACATGAGTGCAGGTCAGCTTAAACGCGGCGACTATCAGTTGATTGTGCGCTACGGCGATTTTCTTACGCAGCAACCCGAACTGATGCAGCTGGCGGAACAGCTGGGGCGCTCCAGAGAGGCCAAATCAGTTCCGAAGAAAGACGCGCCGATGGAGACCTTCCGCACCCTGGTACGTGAACCGGCCACCGTGCCAGAACAGGTCGACGGGCTGCAGCAGAGCGATGATATCCTGCGGCTGTTACCGCCTGAGCTGGCCACGCTGGGTATCACCGAACTGGAGTATGAGTTTTATCGACGGCTGGTGGAAAAACAGCTTCTTACTTATCGGCTACACGGTGAGGCCTGGCGGGAGAAAGTGAGTCAGCGACCGGTTGTGCATCAGGATTTTGATGAACAGCCGCGCGGTCCGTTTATCGTCTGTGTAGATACCTCAGGTTCGATGGGGGGCTTTAATGAGCAGTGCGCCAAGGCATTTTGTCTGGCGCTGATGCGGGTTGCCCTCGCCGATCGTCGCCGCTGCTTTATTATGCTCTTCTCCAGCGAAGTGGTGGGCTATGAACTGACAGGCCCGGAGGGGATAGAGCAGGCGATCCGCTTTCTCAGCCAGCGCTTTCGCGGCGGCACGGATCTCGCCAGCTGTTTTCGCGCCATTATCGAGCGCATGCAGGGCGGGGAGTGGTACGATGCGGACGCCGTGGTGATTTCTGACTTTATAGCTCAGCGATTGCCGGAAGAGGTGGTAAACAAAGTGAAGGTGTTGCAGCAGGTGCACCAGCATCGGTTCCATGCCGTAGCGATGTCGGCACATGGAAAACCCGGCATCATGCGCATCTTCGATCATATCTGGCGCTTTGATACCGGGTTACGTAGCCGCCTGCTCCGACGCTGGCGGCGTTAATTAAAGAAGGGCGTCGATGCTTTCACGCACCTGCTGTGGCCAGACACCACACTGAACCTGGCCGATATGCGACAGCTGTAATAACAGCATCGTCAAACGTGACTGGCCGATACCGCCACCGATCGTCTGCGGCATTTCACCGCGCAGCAGCGCCTGATGCCACTCCAGCTGCAGGCGATCTTCATCACCCGTAATAGAAAGCTGACGCTTCAGGGCTTCTGCATCGACACGGATCCCCATTGAAGAGAGTTCAAACGCATCTTCAAGGATAGGGTTCCACACCAGAATATCGCCGTTCAGACCCGCAAAACCGCTCTCGCTTTCGCTGCTCCAGTCATCGTAGTCCGGGGCACGTACATCGTGACGCTGACCATCGGACAACTTGCCGCCGATACCGATCAGGAATACGGCACCCAGCTCCTTAGCAATGGCACGTTCACGGCCTTTGGCATCCAGATCCGGATAACGGGTCAGAAGATCCTGGCTGTGAACGAACTGGATCGTCTCTGGCAGGAACGGGGTCAGCCCAAACTCTTTGCTCACGGCCGCTTCGGTCGCTTTGATCCCGGCGTAGATAGCTTCAACCGTTGATTTCAGCGTGCGGGTATGACGCTCGCCATCCCCCATGACACGTTCCCAGTCCCACTGGTCAACGTAGACAGAGTGAATAGCAGTAAGGCGGTCTTCATCGGGGCGAAGGGCTTTCATGTGCGTGTAAAGCCCTTCGCCCGCGCTGAAGTCGTGTTGTCCCAGGGTTTGACGCTTCCACTTCGCCAGTGAATGAACCACTTCGAACTGGGCGTCTGGCAGTGTTTTCACTTTAACCTGAACCGCTTTTTCGCAACCAGACAGGTTATCTTGCGTCCCATCGCCCACACGGCTGAGGATAGGTGCCTGCACTTCTATCAGGCCCAGCCTCTCTTCCAACTGGCGGGAAAAGTGGGATTTAACGAAACTGATCTGGCGTTGTTTTGCGATGTATGCGGTTTTCATATTTATACTCCTGCGTCCTGTTGCAATTGATTAAGCAACAAAAAACGCCGCCATACAATAATCCAACAATAAAATGCCAACTACACTTTTGATTCGTTAAAATAAGACGCTAAAATAGAGCAAACCAGCAATCTACATAAGAAAAACCTATGGAAAATTATCAGATCGACAATCTGGACCGGGGCATCCTGGAAGCGTTAATGGCCAATGCCCGCACCGCCTATGCTGAGCTGGCCAAACAATTTGGCGTCAGTCCAGGTACCATCCATGTGCGCGTAGAGAAGATGAAGCAGGCGGGCATTATTACCGGCGCCCATATTGATGTCAGCCCTAAGCAGCTGGGCTACGACGTCTGCTGCTTTATTGGCATCATACTGAAGAGCGCGAAAGACTATCCTTCGGCGCTGGCCAGGCTGAACGCGCTGGATGAAGTCACCGAGGCGTACTACACCACAGGCCATTACAGCATCTTTATAAAAGTAATGTGCCGATCGATCGATGCCCTGCAGCAGGTACTTATCAACAAGATCCAAACAATCGATGAAATCCAGTCCACCGAAACCTTGATCTCCCTGCAGAACCCGATCATGCGTACCATCCGCCCTTGATCGGGAAAAATTATTCCCACATTTTCCACAGGTAGATCCCAGCTCGCTCACAGCGTACAATGTTTCCCTCTTTATATGAGCGAGCGATCCATGGCAGACATTACTCTTATCAGCGGTAGCACCCTTGGCGGTGCAGAATATGTTGCAGAGCACCTGGCTGAAAAGCTGGAAGAGGCCGGTTTTTCTACTGAAACCCTGCACGGGCCGTTGCTTGAGGATCTCTCTGTGGAGGGGATCTGGCTGTTGATCACCTCGACCCATGGTGCGGGGGATCTCCCCGATAACCTCCAGCCCCTCTATGATGAACTGCAGGAACAGCAGCCAGACCTCTCCGGCGTGCGTTTCGGTTCGATTGGTATTGGCAGCCGCGAATATGACACCTTCTGTGGTGCGGTGGACAAAGTTGATGCCGCATTTACCGCCTGTGGGGCAAAACAGATTGGCGATACGCTGAAGATCAACGTCCTCGATCATGACATTCCGGAAGATCCAGCCGAAGAATGGTTGGGTAAATGGAAAAATTTACTCAAAAACGATTAAAGATCGCGCGAACAGATGTGGATAACTCTGGTTAAAAGCTTGGATTAACCCGTAGTTATCCCACTAACAACCTTCGATTACTTTTTGTGCTGTGTATAACATCGCGATCTGATCCCAGCTTATACGTCGTAGGATCACCGATCATTCACAGCAAACGATCCTCTCTAACCGCATGATCTTATTTGTGAGATCCGGCTTATCCACAAGATCCGGCGATCCTAATAAGAGATCACAATAGAACAGATCTCTAAAGAAAGAGATCTTCTTTTTAATAGTCCAGGATCCCAGTGCTTTCTCGAAAGACTAAAGTTGAGTAGAATCCTCGGCCCGGGCTTCAATCCATTTTCAAACCGCTTTATGCGAGGCAGACCACCATGTTTTATCAGGATCCTTTTGACGTCATCATCATTGGCGGGGGTCATGCAGGCACTGAGGCCGCGATGGCCGCAGCGCGAATGGGTCAACAGACCCTGCTTTTGACTCACAATATCGACACGCTGGGACAGATGTCCTGCAATCCGGCGATTGGCGGCATTGGGAAAGGACACCTGGTAAAAGAAGTGGATGCGCTTGGCGGCCTGATGGCAAAAGCGATCGATCAGGCCGGCATTCAGTTTAGGATACTAAACGCAAGCAAAGGCCCAGCCGTCCGTGCGACCCGTGCTCAGGCAGACCGCGTGCTCTACCGTCAGGCGGTACGCACCGCGCTGGAGAATCAACCGAACCTGATGATCTTCCAGCAGGCGGTTGAGGATCTGATTGTGGAAAACGATCGTGTCGTCGGTGCCGTAACCCAGATGGGGCTGAAATTCCGCGCGAAATCCGTGGTACTGACAGTGGGCACTTTCCTGGATGGCAAAATTCATATTGGAATGGATAACTACAGCGGTGGCCGTGCTGGCGATCCGCCGTCCATTTCGTTGTCGCGCCGTCTGCGTGAGCTGCCGCTGCGCGTTAATCGCCTGAAAACGGGGACACCGCCGCGTATTGACGCTCGTACCATCGATTTCAGCGTACTGGCGCAACAGCATGGTGATAACCCGATGCCGGTCTTCTCGTTCATGGGCAATGCGGCTCAACACCCGCAGCAGGTGCCGTGCTATATCACGCACACCAATGAAAAAACCCACGACGTGATCCGTAATAACCTTGATCGTAGCCCGATGTATGCCGGTGTGATCGAAGGGATCGGCCCGCGCTACTGCCCGTCGATCGAAGACAAGGTCATGCGCTTCGCCGATCGTAACCAACACCAGATCTTCCTCGAACCGGAAGGGCTGACCTCCAACGAAATTTACCCGAACGGTATCTCCACCAGCCTGCCGTTCGATGTACAGATGCAGATTGTGCGCTCCATGCAGGGCATGGAAAACGCGAAGATTGTGCGTCCTGGCTACGCCATTGAGTACGATTTCTTCGATCCGCGCGACCTGAAACCTACCCTCGAGAGCAAATACATCGAGGGGCTGTTCTTTGCCGGCCAGATCAATGGGACCACCGGTTACGAAGAGGCTGCCGCTCAGGGGTTACTGGCCGGTCTCAACGCAGCCCGCTTCTCCGCCGAAAAAGAGGGCTGGGCTCCGCGTCGCGATCAGGCATACCTTGGCGTGCTGGTGGACGATCTCTGTACGCTCGGGACCAAAGAGCCGTACCGCATGTTTACCTCCCGAGCGGAATACCGCCTGATGCTGCGTGAAGACAACGCTGACCTGCGTCTGACCGAAATGGGCCGTGAACTGGGACTGGTGGATGACGAACGCTGGGCGCGCTTCAACGAGAAACTGGAGCGCATCGAAACCGAACGTCAGCGCCTGAAGTCGACCTGGGTGAATCCGCTCTCTGACTCAGCTGCTGAAGTGAACGCTCACTTAACTGCGCCGCTCTCCAGAGAAGCCAGCGCAGAAGATCTGCTGCGTCGTCCAGAGATGACTTACACACAGCTGATGCAGATGACGCCGTTCGCACCGGGCCTGTCAGATGCCGAAGCGGCCGAGCAGGTCGAAATTCAGGTGAAATACGAAGGCTATATCGCTCGCCAGCAGGATGAGATTGAAAAACAGCAGCGCAACGAAAACACCTTGCTGCCTGCCGTCCTGGATTACCGCCAGGTTACTGGTCTTTCCAACGAAGTGATCGCCAAGCTGAACGATCACAAGCCGGTCTCAATCGGTCAGGCATCGCGTATCTCTGGCGTGACGCCGGCTGCGATCTCAATTCTGCTGGTCTGGCTGAAAAAACAGGGTATGCTGCGCCGCAGTGCTTAAGATTTGTAAAATTGCCCGGTAAGGCTACGCTTACCGGGCGGATCGAACTTTACAGCAGAGGGAGCTGGCCTCCCTCTGACTGCATCTCAACAGGTATTC
The DNA here is from genome assembly GCF_002308415.1 of Leclercia sp. UBA1284. Taxonomy (NCBI): domain Bacteria; kingdom Pseudomonadati; phylum Pseudomonadota; class Gammaproteobacteria; order Enterobacterales; family Enterobacteriaceae; genus Leclercia; species Leclercia sp. UBA1284. The sequence continues at coordinate 240,022 of NZ_DBUS01000005.1, read as the reverse complement.
ACCGTGCTTAACAAACTCTCTCGTCTGCTGGATGAAGCAGGTATTTCGCTCACCGATCACCAGAAAAATCAGCTGGTGGCCTATGTCGACATGCTGAACAAATGGAACAAAGCGTACAACCTGACCTCCGTACGCGACCCCAACGAGATGCTGGTACGTCATATCCTCGACAGTATCGTGGTGGCTCCCCATCTGGAAGGGGCGCGTTTTATCGATGTCGGTACCGGTCCGGGTCTGCCTGGCATTCCATTATCCATTGTGCGCCCTGAGTGCCAGTTCACGTTGCTGGATAGCCTTGGCAAGCGCGTGCGCTTCCTCAAACAGGTGCAGCATGAGCTGAAGCTGGAAAACATTACTCCTGTACAGAGCAGGGTAGAGGAGTTTCCGGCCGAGCCGCCGTTCGATGGGGTGATCAGCCGTGCCTTTGCTTCCCTGAATGATATGGTGAGCTGGTGTCATCACTTGCCGGGCGAGCAGGGGCGTTTTTATGCGCTGAAAGGGGTGATGCCGGAAGAGGAGATTGCGCTGTTGCCGTCGAAATACGCTGTCGAGAAGAGTGTGAAATTAAAGGTACCGCAGCTCACCGGAGAGCGTCATTTGGTGATAATTAAGCCAAACAATATTTAAAATATTAATAAAAAATGTGGAATTTGTGCTGTTCTTTGGGTGTTAAAAAGGCAGGCGTCATTCGATAACAGGTCTGCCTTAATTTAACCTTGCTGTTACCGTGGATTTTCTTGCCGTTAACTATGGCATGTAGTTAACCAAAAATATAATCAACAGCGAAAGTATCAGCAGGCTAAAAGTCAAAAAAGGTCACTACGCTTAATGTTAAATATTTATTAAGAATGTCAATAAAAGGTTTTTATTGTGTACTGGCCTGTTTTAAAAATAGTTGGGTAAATTCGCCTTTATTTTCAGAAAGATGAATTAAAGCGTTTTAATTGTTTGATTTAAACGACCTTATCGTAAATGTATATTTTGTGATCCCGTGCACGCTTTATCACCAACGTTTGCGTGCTGTTTGCAGTTTTGTATCCGCACAGGCTGTTTGTGGAAAAGTTAATAAATAGCGCTGGGGAAAAATATTTAAACATTTATTCACCTTTTCGCTACTTATTGTTTGAAATCACGGGGCCGCACCGTATAATTTGTCCGCTTTTTGATGCTTGACTCTGAGCCTCAAAGAACGTTTTATACGACACGCGGCATACCTCGAAGGGAGCAGGAGTAAATACGTGATGTCTGTGTCGCTCTTGAGTCGAAACGTTGCTCGTAAGCTTCTGTTCATTCAGTTTCTGGCCGTGATAGCAAGTGGATTGCTGTTCAGCCTTAAAGACCCCTTCTGGGGCATCTCTGCGTTAAGCGGAGGTTTGGCGGTGGTTCTGCCAAACATGCTGTTTATGATTTTTGCCTGGCGTCATCAGGCGCATACACCTGCCAAAGGCCGCATGGCCTGGTCCTTCGCTCTGGGCGAAGTGTGTAAGGTGTTGCTGACCTTTGCCCTCCTGGTGGTGGCGCTGGCTGTTTTTAAAGTGGTATTTCTGCCGCTGATAGTGACGTGGGTTTTGGTGCTGGTGGTACAAATTCTGGCGCCAGCTGTAATCAATAACAAAGGGTAAAAGGCATCATGGCTTCAGAAAATATGACGCCGCAGGATTACATAGGTCACCATCTGAACAACCTTCAGATCGACCTGCGTACATTCTCGCTGGTGGATCCGCATAACCCCCCGGCCACCTTCTGGACGATTAATATCGACTCCATGTTCTTCTCGGTGGTACTGGGTCTGTTGTTCCTGGCCATTTTCCGTGGCGTAGCGAAACGCGCGACCAGCGGTGTTCCCGGGAAATTCCAGACTTTCATCGAAATGATCATTGGCTTCGTCCATGGCAGCGTCAAAGACATGTACCACGGTAAGAGCAAGGTTATTGCTCCGCTGGCACTGACCGTCTTTGTGTGGGTCTTCCTGATGAACCTGATGGACCTGCTGCCGATCGACCTGCTGCCGTTTATCGGCGAGCACATCTTCGGCCTGCCAGCCCTGCGTGTGGTTCCGTCTGCTGACGTGAACATCACCCTGTCTATGGCGCTGGGCGTGTTCATCCTGATTCTTTTCTACAGCATCAAAATGAAAGGTGTAGGCGGCTTCGTGAAAGAGCTTACCCTGCAGCCGTTCAACCACTGGGCGTTCATTCCAATCAACTTGATTCTGGAAGGCGTTAGCCTGCTGTCCAAACCGATCTCTCTCGGTCTGCGACTGTTCGGCAACATGTATGCGGGTGAGCTGATTTTCATTCTGATCGCGGGTCTTCTGCCGTGGTGGTCACAGTGGGTTCTGAATGTGCCATGGGCCATTTTCCACATCCTGATTATTACGCTGCAAGCCTTTATCTTCATGGTTCTGACGATCGTCTATCTGTCGATGGCGTCTGAAGAGCACTGATTTTTTTACCAACACTACTACGTTTTAACTGAAACAAACTGGAGACTGTCATGGAAAACCTGAATATGGATCTGCTGTACATGGCTGCCGCTGTGATGATGGGTCTGGCGGCGATCGGTGCTGCGATCGGTATCGGCATCCTCGGGGGTAAATTCCTGGAAGGCGCAGCGCGTCAGCCGGATCTGATTCCTCTGCTGCGTACTCAGTTCTTTATCGTTATGGGTCTGGTGGATGCTATCCCGATGATCGCTGTAGGTCTGGGTCTGTACGTGATGTTTGCTGTCGCGTAGTAAGCAGTATTAAACACCCTAAGCCACAGTTGTAAATTTAAAGAGGTATTGTGCTGTGAACATGAACGCAACAATCCTCGGCCAGGCCATCGCGTTTGTTATCTTTGTCTGGTTCTGCATGAAGTATGTATGGCCGCCTTTAATGGCTGCCATCGAAAAACGTCAGAAAGAAATTGCTGACGGTCTGGCTTCTGCAGAACGCGCTAAGAAAGATTTGGACCTTGCACAGGCCAACGCGACCGACCAGCTGAAAAAAGCGAAAGCGGAAGCCCAGGTAATCATCGAGCAGGCGAACAAACGTCGTTCTCAGATCCTGGACGAAGCAAAAGCTGAAGCAGAACAGGAACGCACTAAAATCGTGACGCAAGCGCAGGCTGAAATTGAAGCCGAGCGTAAACGTGCTCGCGAAGAACTGCGTAAGCAGGTTGCGATTCTGGCTGTTGCTGGCGCCGAGAAGATCATCGAACGTTCCGTGGATGAAGCTGCTAATAGCGACATCGTGGATAAACTTGTCGCTGAACTGTAAGGAGGGAGGGGCTGATGTCTGAATTTGTTACGGTAGCTCGCCCCTACGCCAAAGCAGCTTTTGACTTTGCTGTCGAACACCAAAATGTCGATCGCTGGCAGAACATGCTGGCGTTTGCCGCCGAGGTAACGAAAAACGAACAAATGGCAGAGATGCTTTCCGGGGCTATGGCACCAGAAACCCTCGCCGCGTCGTTCATCGCCGTCTGTGGTGAGCAGCTGGATGACAATGGCCAGAACCTGATTAAGGTTATGGCTGAAAACGGTCGTCTGCGTGTGCTCCCGGATGTTCTCGAGCAGTTTGTGCACTTACGTGCCCTCAGTGAAGCCACCGCCGAAGTTGAAGTCACCTCGGCGAACGAACTGAGTGAAGAACAGCTTGCGAAAATCACTGCCGCGATGGAAAAACGTCTGTCACGCAAAGTTAAGCTGAATTGCAAAATCGATAAGTCTGTAATGGCAGGCGTAATCATCCGTGCGGGTGATATGGTCATTGATGGTAGCGTACGCGGCCGTCTTGAGCGCCTTGCAGACGTCTTGCAGTCTTAAGGGGACTGGAGCATGCAACTGAATTCCACCGAAATCAGCGAACTGATCAAGCAGCGCATTGCTCAGTTCAATGTTGTGAGCGAAGCTCATAACGAAGGTACTATTGTTTCTGTAAGTGACGGTGTTATCCGCATTCACGGCCTGGCCGATTGTATGCAGGGTGAGATGATTTCCCTGCCGGGTAACCGTTACGCAATCGCACTGAACCTGGAGCGCGACTCCGTAGGTGCAGTTGTGATGGGTCCATACGCTGACCTCGCCGAAGGCATGAAGGTTAAGTGTACTGGCCGTATTCTGGAAGTGCCGGTTGGCCGTGGCATGCTGGGTCGCGTTGTAAACACCCTGGGTGCGCCAATCGACGGTAAAGGTCCGGTTGATAACGATGGCTTCTCGCCAATCGAAGTTATCGCTCCGGGCGTTATCGATCGTCAGTCTGTTGATCAGCCTGTTCAGACGGGTTACAAATCCGTTGATGCCATGATCCCAATCGGTCGTGGTCAGCGTGAACTGATCATCGGCGACCGTCAGACCGGTAAAACCGCGATGGCTATCGACGCCATCATCAACCAGCGCGATTCCGGCATCAAATGTGTGTACGTCGCTATCGGTCAGAAAGCTTCCACCATCTCTAACGTGGTGCGTAAGCTGGAAGAGCACGGTGCGCTGGCTAACACCATCGTTGTTGTTGCAACCGCGTCAGAATCCGCAGCACTGCAATACCTGGCACCATACGCCGGTTGCGCAATGGGCGAATACTTCCGTGACCGCGGTGAAGATGCGCTGATCGTATACGATGACCTGTCTAAACAGGCTGTTGCTTACCGTCAGGTTTCCCTGCTGCTCCGTCGTCCACCAGGACGTGAAGCATTCCCGGGCGACGTGTTTTACCTCCACTCCCGTCTGCTGGAGCGCGCATCCCGCGTTAACGCGGAATACGTTGAGAACTTCACTAAAGGTGAAGTGAAAGGTCAAACCGGCTCCCTGACCGCTCTGCCGATTATCGAAACCCAGGCGGGTGACGTTTCTGCGTTCGTTCCGACCAACGTAATTTCCATTACCGATGGTCAGATCTTCCTGGAAACCAACCTGTTTAACTCCGGTATTCGTCCGGCAGTTAACCCGGGTATCTCCGTATCCCGTGTAGGTGGTGCAGCTCAGACCAAGATCATCAAGAAACTGTCCGGTGGTATCCGTACCGCGCTGGCACAGTATCGTGAACTTGCAGCGTTCTCCCAGTTTGCATCTGACCTTGACGATGCAACCCGTAAACAGCTTGACCACGGTCAGAAAGTGACCGAACTGCTGAAACAGAAACAGTATGCCCCGATGTCAGTTGCACAGCAGGGCCTGGTACTGTTCGCAGCAGAACGTGGTTATCTGGCGGATGTAGAACTGGCGAAAATCGGTAGCTTCGAAGCCGCTCTGCTGGCTTTCGCTGACCGTGACCACGCTCCGCTGATGCAAGAGATCAACCAGTCCGGTGGCTATAACGACGAAATCGAAGGCAAGCTGAAAAGCCTGCTCGATTCCTTCAAAGCAACCCAGTCCTGGTAACGTCTGGCGGTCTGTCTTAGGGCAGACCGCAAGGCATTGAGGAGAAGCTCATGGCCGGCGCAAAAGAGATACGTAGTAAGATCGCAAGCGTCCAGAACACGCAGAAGATCACTAAAGCGATGGAGATGGTCGCCGCTTCCAAAATGCGTAAATCGCAGGATCGCATGGCGGCCAGCCGTCCTTATGCAGATACCATGCGCAAAGTGATTGGTCACCTTGCAAACGGGAATCTGGAATATAAGCACCCTTACCTGGAAGAACGCGACGTTAAGCGCGTGGGCTACCTGGTGGTGTCTACCGACCGTGGTTTGTGTGGTGGCTTGAACATCAACCTGTTCAAAAAACTGCTGGCGGATATGAAAGCATGGACCGAAAAAGGCGTTCAGAGCGATATCGCGATGATCGGCTCCAAAGGTGTGTCTTTCTTTAATTCCGTGGGTGGCAATATTGTCGCTCAGGTGACCGGTATGGGTGATAACCCGTCCCTGTCCGAACTGATCGGTCCGGTAAAAGTGATGCTGCAGGCCTACGATGAAGGCCGTCTGGACAGACTGTACATCGTAAATAACAAATTTATTAACACCATGTCTCAGGTTCCAACCCTCACGCAGCTGCTGCCTTTGCCGGCATCAGAAGATGACGAGTTGAAACAAAAAGCCTGGGATTACCTGTACGAACCGGATCCGAAACCGCTGCTGGATACCCTGCTGCGTCGTTACGTTGAATCACAGGTTTATCAGGGCGTGGTAGAAAACCTGGCCAGCGAGCAGGCCGCACGTATGGTGGCGATGAAAGCCGCTACCGACAATGGCGGCAGCCTGATTAAAGAGCTGCAGTTGGTTTACAACAAAGCTCGTCAGGCCAGCATTACTCAGGAACTCACCGAGATCGTCGGTGGTGCATCCGCGGTATAACCAGGTTAATTCGTAGAGGATTCAAGATGGCTACTGGAAAAATTGTCCAGGTAATCGGCGCCGTAGTTGACGTCGAATTCCCTCAGGATGCCGTACCGCGCGTGTACGATGCTCTTGAGGTTCAGAATGGTAACGAGAGCCTGGTGCTGGAAGTTCAGCAGCAGCTCGGCGGCGGTATCGTACGTACCATCGCCATGGGTTCTTCTGACGGTCTGCGTCGTGGTCTGGAAGTGAAAGACCTTGAGCACCCGATCGAAGTCCCGGTAGGTAAAGCTACACTGGGTCGTATCATGAACGTATTGGGTCAACCAATCGACATGAAAGGCGACATCGGTGAAGAAGAGCGTTGGGCTATCCACCGCGCAGCACCTTCCTACGAAGAGCTGTCCAGCTCTCAGGAACTGCTGGAAACCGGTATCAAAGTTATCGACCTGATGTGTCCGTTTGCGAAGGGCGGTAAAGTTGGTCTGTTCGGTGGTGCGGGTGTAGGTAAAACCGTAAACATGATGGAGCTGATCCGTAACATCGCGATCGAACACTCCGGTTACTCCGTGTTCGCGGGTGTAGGTGAGCGTACTCGTGAGGGTAACGACTTCTACCACGAAATGACCGACTCCAACGTTCTGGACAAAGTATCCCTGGTTTATGGCCAGATGAACGAGCCACCAGGAAACCGTCTGCGCGTTGCGCTGACCGGCCTGACCATGGCTGAGAAGTTCCGTGACGAAGGTCGTGACGTTCTGCTGTTCGTAGACAACATCTACCGTTACACCCTGGCCGGTACTGAAGTATCTGCACTGCTGGGTCGTATGCCATCAGCGGTAGGCTACCAGCCAACCCTGGCGGAAGAGATGGGTGTTCTGCAGGAACGTATCACTTCTACCAAAACCGGTTCTATTACCTCCGTTCAGGCGGTATACGTACCAGCGGATGACTTGACTGACCCATCCCCAGCCACCACCTTTGCGCACTTAGATGCAACCGTGGTACTGAGCCGTCAGATCGCGTCTCTGGGTATCTACCCGGCCGTTGACCCGCTGGACTCCACCAGCCGTCAGCTGGATCCACTGGTTGTTGGCCAGGAACACTACGACACCGCGCGTGGCGTACAGTCCCTGCTGCAGCGTTACCAGGAACTGAAAGACATCATCGCCATCCTCGGTATGGATGAACTGTCTGAAGAAGACAAACTGGTGGTAGCACGTGCGCGTAAGATCCAGCGCTTCCTGTCCCAGCCGTTCTTCGTAGCAGAAGTATTCACCGGTTCTCCGGGTAAATACGTTCCGCTGAAAGATACCATCCGTGGCTTTAAAGGCATCATGGAAGGCGAATACGATCACCTGCCGGAGCAGGCGTTCTACATGGTTGGTTCCATCGACGAAGCCGTGGAAAAAGCCAAAAAACTTTAACGCCTTAATCGGAGGGTGATATGGCAATGACTTACCACCTGGACGTCGTCAGCGCAGAGCAACAAATGTTCTCTGGTCTGGTCGAGAAAATCCAGGTAACGGGCAGTGAAGGTGAACTGGGTATTTTCCCGGGTCACGCACCGCTGCTCACCGCCATTAAGCCTGGTATGATCCGCATCGTTAAACAGTTCGGTCATGAAGAGTTTATCTATCTGTCCGGCGGCATTCTTGAAGTGCAGCCTGGTAGCGTGACCGTTCTGGCTGATACCGCTATTCGTGGCCAGGATCTCGACGAAGCGCGAGCTCTGGAATCGAAACGTAAAGCGGAAGAGCACATTAAGAGCTCTCATGGTGACGTGGATTACGCACAGGCATCTGCGGAGCTGGCCAAAGCGATCGCGAAACTGCGTGTTATCGAGTTGACCAAAAAAGCGATGTAACACCGGCTTGAAAAGTGAAAAGCCAGTCTGGAATCCAGGCTGGCTTTTTTTTATAGTTTCGTTTCGGTAAAAATGAAACTGAAATGTCGTTTTATTATTTTGTGATTTACATCACAAAAATGTTGATCGGTTAAAAAATGAGGCGTAGACTCCTTTTTTGTGAAGCGTGTCACAAAATAAACCTCAATAATTCAGGATGCCATCATGAAACTGATCAACAAAATCATCGCTCTCTTCAGCAACATGAACGTCTCTTTCGGTACGTTCAACCACTAATCTGCTGAATGCCGAGTGGCGCTGCGCTTACCGTTGTGTGATAAGCGATGCGCCATCTGGCAGCGCCTCACCCACGCTGTTCACGCTTTTTCCTTTTTCAATAAAATAGTTCGTCTCATCGATATTACCCACCACTGCATCGTCATACTGCCCCGGCTGTGTGCGCACTGACTTGTTACCTTTGAATACTCCCTGTGTTGACGCATCGCCGTAAGGACTTGGGCGGAAGATAAAGTTGAATCGGTGGTTATCAACGGCCAGGTTATTCTCTACCACTAACTGGCCCGGGTTGAAGTTATCGGTAAATCCATCCAGATGATTCCCTTCCGCTTTACTGTTATGAATCTCGTGTGCCACCGGCTGCCCTTCCCCGCCGAGCTTAAAGCCATTGCTGGTGTTATTGCGGGCAATTGAATTCTCGATCACCACAACGCCATTAGCCCCGTCTTCGATTTTATTAAACAGGTCAAAGCCGTCGTCGATATTGTCGTGGGAATAGCAGTTTTCCAGGCGGTTCCCCTCTCCGACCCGCATTTTCACGGCAAAGCCATCAGCATTGATTTTGCCCGGATCTTCATTGGCAAAAGATTCCGCGTTGACGACCCGGTTATAGCTGGCCCAAAGCGGACGGCCAATCTTTTCCGGGGAAGAGATTTGAATGCCGGTGTCGTCGTTACGGTATGCCGTGACCCCTTCAATCAGGTTGTGGCTACCCTGTATGCGCAGGCTTTTAGCGGTAACATCAATCCCTTTGATATGCCAGTAGCTGGCATCCACCAGCAGCCCGTGCAGAACGGCTTTACCCTCCGCCTCGAGCGTCTTCACCTGCTCAGCGCTGCCGCTGGCGGAGAGTGGAATTTCACTACGGGGGTAGTCACCCGCAGCAAGCGTAATCTTGCCGCCAGGGGCGAGCAGGCTGATGGCGGTGGCTAAATCCATTGGCGAGGCGAGCGTTCCCTTCCCGTCAGCTTTGCCCTCCGGTGCGACATAGAGATGTGAAGCCTCGATGCCGGTGACCTTCTCAACGGAGAAGCGCTGCTCTACAGCTTCGCCGCGGGTGGGGGTGAAGGTGAGGCTGAATAGGTTATTCTCTTTTAGGGTCGCTGGCGCGGAGTACATCTCTCCGGCTTTAACCGGTTTTTCGTTACCGATCACCACTTCGTTCTGGCGCAGGGTAAAGACACCGTCATAGTTGGCTCGGGCCTGCACCTGATAGGGCTCTTGTGCGCTTTTGCTGGCCGAATGGATCTGCACGACTACCGGTTGCGCTTTGGCCTGCCAGGGCTTACTGGCGACGCTATGCGCAGCGGAAGTGGTCAGCGAGGCATTGGATACGGTAATTTTGGCATTACGCGAGGCAAAAAAGCCGACGTAATAGTGGTCCTGATTCTGTACCGAGATCAGGTCTGCGCGCGGAACACTTTTACTCACCCATTCGTCGCTACCGACAGGTGACCAGGCGGTGATAAAGCCGTCGTTAGTACGTTGTAGCTTCAGGCGAAACTCTGGCGTCTGGTTGAGATCGACCTCCTCTTTATAGCTCTGTTTCACAATGGCCGCACCGGCATTTCCCCAGGGCTGCGAGATCCCCTCGCGGGTGATTGCCTGAAGCTTTATCCGATGATGATCTTTTTTATCCTGCGTCATAATGGCATTCATGACCAGGTTCGAGGCGGCCGGAAATTCTTCATAGCCCTCTTTCAGCGGTTGCTGGCGGGGCACACCAATAACATCACGCACCAGCAGGCCAGCACCCTCCTGCGCGGCGGGTTTTGCGCCATTCTCCGGCCCAAACTGATCAACTCTCACCGTCGCCTGCAGAGTAAAGTTTTCGCTGGTGGGAAGCTCAGTGTAGAAAAAGGTGAGTCCATCATGGGAATTGGCAATTTTGCCGCCCCGGCTCTCAATCACAACGGGTTTAGTCAGATCAGCGGCATCCTCTGGCTCGAGAATTTTACCATCGATAGTGACATCATTAACGCCCACCTTTTCCGGCAAAACATTCGAGGAGAAATTGACGTCTGTGGACTGGCCGAACGCAATTGCTCGCCAGACCTGCGGCTGCTCCGCCGCGTTAACAGCACAGGCGCTGCAGATCATTAAGGCCAGAGGTAATTTATAATTCATTTTTATTCTCCTGAGTGATAATTGAGCGCCATTATCATCAGGATGAAACGCCGTTTCTTTTTTCTTTGTCACATTATTGGATAATTAAAACGATGTTTTGTTTTTGACCGATCTTTATTTTTGCGGCGAAAAAATAGCTAACCTGTTGTGTGAACAAGAGAGTTCCAGCAATGACGCTATTTTCCGGACGAAAAGTGATTTACTCTGCCCTGAAAAGTATCTTCAAATAGCCCGTATTGACTGATGTTGTGCGTTTTACCGCCGCTCCATTTTTTGGCGCAAAATATGTAGAATTTTCAACGTCAAAGGGTTTTACTTCTCACTCAAATTACAGTCAGGACGTGTATGTTGAACAATGCGATGAGCGTGGTCATCCTTGCCGCTGGTAAAGGCACCCGCATGTATTCCGATCTTCCGAAGGTGCTGCATACCCTTGCAGGGAAAGCGATGGTGCAGCATGTCATTGATGCCGCTAACGAAATGGGTGCCGACCAGGTTCATCTTGTTTACGGTCACGGCGCCGATATGCTGAAACAGACCCTCAGTGACGACAAACTGAACTGGGTGCTGCAGGCAGAGCAGCTGGGAACCGGCCATGCGATGCAGCAGGCTGCGCCGTTCTTTGCTGACGACGAAGATATCCTGATGCTTTACGGCGACGTGCCGCTGATTTCCGTTGAGACTCTTACCCGCCTGCGTGATGCTAAACCGCAGGGCGGCATTGGCCTCCTTACCGTTAAGCTTGATGATCCAACCGGCTATGGCCGCATCACCCGAGAAAACGGCACTGTCACCGGTATTGTTGAACATAAAGATGCCACAGAAGCGCAGCGTGAAATTCAGGAAATCAATACCGGTATCCTGATTGCCAACGGCGCGGATATGAAGCGCTGGCTATCGAAGCTGAACAATAATAACGCCCAGGGTGAGTTCTACATCACCGATATCATTGCGCTGGCGCATCAGGAAGGCCGCGAAATCGCCGCCGTCCACCCGGATCGCTTAAGTGAAGTGGAGGGCGTGAACAACCGCCTGCAACTCTCCCGCCTGGAACGCGTTTATCAAGCTGAGCAGGCTGAAAAGCTGCTGCTCGCAGGCGTTATGCTGCGCGACCCTTCGCGTTTCGATCTGCGCGGTGAACTGAACCACGGGCGCGACGTTGAAATTGATACTAACGTTATTCTGGAAGGGAAGGTCACTCTCGGCCATCGCGTTAAAATTGGCGCAGGCTGCGTGATCAAAAACAGCGTGATCGGCGACGACTGTGAAATCAGCCCGTACAGCGTGGTGGAAGATGCCAACCTGGCCGCTGCCTGCACCATCGGGCCGTTTGCACGTCTGCGCCCTGGTGCGGAGCTGCTGGAAGGCGCCCACGTGGGTAACTTCGTTGAAATGAAAAAGGCGCGCCTGGGCAAAGGCTCCAAGGCGGGCCATTTGACCTATCTGGGCGATGCGGAAATTGGCGATAACGTCAATATCGGCGCGGGTACCATCACCTGTAACTATGATGGCGCCAATAAATTCAAAACCATCATCGGCGACGATGTATTTGTAGGCTCTGATTCACAGCTGGTCGCGCCGGTGACCATTGGCAAAGGCGTGACCATTGCCGCCGGTACCACGGTAACCCGCGATGTAGCGGATGACGAACTGGTATTAAGCCGCGTGCCACAGGTGCACAAAAAGGGCTGGAAACGCCCGGTGAAGAAAAAGTAATTACTCCGCATTTTAACCCTCTCTCCTCAGGGGAGAGGGATGATTCGATGCGGTGTGTCGGGTGAGGAGATAAATATATATCCCCCCCAATAGCAGTACCTATAACAATAACCCCACTCTCTACAAGGCTCGGGGCGCCCGTAAAACGGGCAACAACAGGTCAGCGACAACGCATGGCATAACGCCATAATCAGGAAATTTAACTATGTGTGGAATTGTTGGCGCAGTCGCGCAGCGTGATATTGCTGAAATCCTTCTCGAAGGATTACGTCGTCTGGAATACCGTGGTTACGACTCTGCCGGTCTGGCGGTGGTCGATGCAGAAGGTCACATGACCCGTCTGCGCCGCCTCGGTAAAGTACAAATGCTGGCACAGGCCGCGGAAGAACATCCGCTGCATGGCGGCACAGGCATTGCTCACACCCGTTGGGCGACCCACGGCGAGCCCTCTGAAGGCAATGCGCACCCGCATGTCTCTGAACATATCGTGGTGGTGCATAACGGCATCATTGAAAACCACGAACCGCTGCGTGAAGAGCTGAAAGCGCGCGGTTATACCTTCGTCTCTGAAACTGACACCGAAGTCATTGCCCACCTGGTACATTGGGAACTGGCACAGGGCGGTACGCTGCGTGAAGCGGTACTGCGCGCTATTCCTCAACTGCGTGGCGCTTACGGCACGGTAATCATGGATTCCCGCGATCCGTCCACGCTGCTGGCGGCTCGCTCCGGCAGCCCGATGGTTATTGGCCTGGGCATGGGTGAAAACTTCATTGCTTCCGACCAGCTGGCCCTGTTGCCGGTGACACGTCGCTTTATCTTCCTTGAAGAGGGTGACATCGCGGAAGTGACACGCCGTAGCGTGACCGTATTCGATACTAAAGGCGTACAGGTTAAACGCGCTGAGATCGAATCTAACCTGCAGTATGACGCGGGCGACAAGGGCGCGTATCGTCACTACATGCAGAAAGAGATCTACGAGCAGCCAAACGCCATCAAAAACACTCTGACCGGGCGTATCAGCCACGGTGAAGTGGATCTGAGCGAACTGGGGGCCAATGCCAATGAGATGCTGGCGAAAGTTGAGCATATCCAGATCGTGGCCTGCGGGACCTCTTACAACTCCGGTATGGTTTCTCGCTACTGGTTCGAATCGCTGGCCGGTGTGCCTTGTGATGTGGAGATCGCTTCCGAATTCCGCTATCGCAAATCGGCCGTACGCAAAAACAGCCTGATGATCACCCTGTCTCAGTCCGGTGAGACCGCCGATACACTCGCGGCGCTGCGCCTGTCGAAAGAGCTGGGCTATCTCGGTTCGCTGGCAATCTGCAACGTGCCGGGCTCGTCCCTGGTGCGTGAATCCGATCTGGCGCTGATGACCAAAGCGGGCACCGAAATCGGCGTGGCCTCTACCAAGGCCTTTACCACCCAACTGACCGTTCTGCTGATGCTGGTGGCGAAACTGGCGCGTCTGAAAGGCCAGGATGCTTCTGTTGAGCACGACATCGTTCACGGTCTGCAGGCGTTGCCGAGCCGTATCGAGCAGATGCTGTCGCAGGATAAGCGTATCGAAGCGCTGGCTGAAGATTTCTCCGACAAACATCACGCACTGTTCCTGGGGCGTGGCGATCAGTATCCCATTGCGCTGGAAGGTGCATTGAAGCTGAAAGAGATCTCCTACATCCACGCAGAAGCCTACGCAGCAGGCGAGCTGAAACACGGTCCGCTGGCGCTGATTGATGCTGATATGCCGGTTATCGTTGTCGCACCTAACAATGAACTGCTGGAAAAACTGAAGTCCAACATCGAAGAAGTGCGCGCCCGTGGTGGCCAGCTGTATGTCTTCGCCGATCAGGATGCCGGTTTTGTGAGTAACGACAACATGCACATCATTGAGATGCCGCATGTGGAAGAGGTCATTGCACCTATCTTCTACACCGTGCCGCTGCAGCTTCTGTCTTATCACGTCGCGCTGATTAAAGGCACCGACGTTGACCAGCCACGTAACCTGGCGAAGTCGGTTACTGTCGAGTAATACCTCCAGGCTCCACCTTCGGGTGGAGCTTTTCTCCCCGTTTTTTTCTTCTTGTGATGGTGACAACCTGTCATCTTCAGCTATTTTTTTGAGTGTCATAGAAAGAAAATTTTTCTGCAATCTTACTGTCAAAAAAACCGTCAAATTACTGATAAAAAAGAGTTATCTGTTTTAGATTAAAGTGAAATTTTCACTGTAATAAAACTGTCATAATTCGGACATTTATCTGTCACCTGTTTGTCCTATTTTGCTCCTCGTAGCCACTAAACAACGATTTACCAAAATCTTGCAGGAGACATTATGAAAGTTATGCGTACCACTGTCGCAACTGTTGTCGCCGCGACCTTATCGATGAGCGCGTTCTCTGTGTTCGCAGAGGCAAGCCTGACTGGTGCTGGTGCAACCTTCCCTGCGCCGGTGTATGCCAAATGGGCTGATACTTACCAGAAAGAGACTGGTAATAAGGTGAACTACCAGGGTATCGGCTCCTCCGGTGGCGTTAAACAAATTACCGCGAATACCGTTGATTTCGGCGCATCAGACGCTCCGCTGTCTGATGAGAAACTGAACCAGGAAGGTCTGTTCCAGTTCCCGACCGTTATCGGCGGTGTTGTGCTGGCCGTGAATATCCCGGGCCTGAAGTCTGGCGAGCTGGTGCTGGATGGTAAAACGCTGGGTGATATCTACCTCGGCAAAATCAAAAAATGGGATGACGAAGCCATCACTAAACTGAACCCAGGCGTGAAGCTGCCTTCGCAGAACATCGCTGTGGTTCGTCGTGCTGACGGTTCCGGTACCTCCTTCGTCTTCACCAGCTACCTGGCGAAAGTGAACGAAGAGTGGAAATCCAAAGTAGGTTCTGGCTCTACCGTGAACTGGCCGACCGGTCTGGGCGGTAAAGGTAACGACGGTATCGCCGCGTTCGTACAGCGTCTGCCAGGCTCAATCGGCTACGTAGAGTACGCTTACGCGAAGCAGAACAACCTGGCTTACACCAAGCTGGTTTCTGCTGACGGCAAACCGGTGAGCCCGACCGAAGAGACCTTTGCTAACGCAGCAAAAGGCGCTGACTGGAGCAAATCCTTCGCACAGGATCTGACAAACCAGAAAGGTGACGAAGCCTGGCCAATCACCTCCACGACCTTCATCCTGGTTCATAAAGATCAGAAGAAACCTGAACAAGGCACAGAAGTGCTGAAGTTCTTCGACTGGGCATACAAAAACGGCGGCAAACAGGCTAATGACCTGGATTACGCCAGCCTGCCGGACAGCGTGGTTGAGCAGATTCGTGCTGCATGGAAAACTAACGTGAAAGATAGCAGCGGTAAAGCGCTGTACTAACAGGATATTTTTGACGAAGATGGCGGGGGCGCAAGCGCCCGCCACCTTTCGTGAAACGACGTTAACAGAAGAGTAATTTATGGCTGCAACCAAGCCTGCTTTTAATCCTCCGGGAAAAAAAGGCGACATGATCTTCAGCGCGCTAGTAAAACTGGCTGCGCTAATTGTGCTATTGCTGCTGGGCGGCATTATCGTGTCTCTGATTTTCTCCTCCTGGCCGAGCATTCAGAAATTCGGTTTCTCCTTCCTGTGGACCAAAGAGTGGGATGCGCCAAACGAAGTCTTTGGTGCGCTGGTACCCATTTACGGTACCCTGGTGACCTCGCTCATTGCCCTGCTGATTGCGGTTCCGGTGAGTTTTGGTATCGCCCTGTTCCTGACGGAGCTGGCACCTGGCTGGCTGCGACGTCCGCTTGGTATCGCCATTGAACTGCTGGCGGCCATTCCGAGTATCGTATACGGCATGTGGGGCCTGTTTATCTTTGCGCCGCTGTTCGCCACATACTTCCAGGAGCCGGTAGGGAATGTGCTCTCTGCCATTCCGTTTGTGGGCGCGCTGTTCTCAGGCCCGGCGTTCGGTATCGGTATTCTGGCTGCAGGCGTGATCCTCGCCATCATGATTATTCCGTACATTGCGGCGGTTATGCGCGATGTCTTCGAACAAACCCCGGTGATGATGAAAGAGTCGGCCTACGGGATCGGCTGTACCACCTGGGAGGTTATCTGGCGCATCGTTCTTCCGTTCACCAAAAATGGGGTGATCGGGGGCATCATGTTGGGCCTGGGGCGTGCGCTGGGCGAAACTATGGCGGTGACCTTTATCATTGGTAACACCTACCAGCTCGATAGCGTCTCACTTTATATGCCGGGTAACAGCATTACTTCTGCACTGGCGAACGAATTCGCCGAAGCGGAATCGGGGCTGCACGTTGCGGCGCTGATGGAACTGGGTCTGATTCTGTTTGTTATCACCTTCATTGTTCTGGCGATTTCTAAGCTGATGATTATGCGTCTCGCTAAAAATGAGGGGGCACGCTAATGGCGACTCTCGAAATGCAAAACACCGCTGAGCTGGCGGAATCCCGCCGCAAAATGCAGGCCAGACGCCGCACGAAGAACCGCATTGCGCTGACACTCTCCATGGGGACGATGGCATTCGGTCTGTTCTGGCTGGTCTGGATTCTTTTCTCCACCGTGGTACGCGGTATCGATGGAATGTCGCTGGCGCTGTTCACCGAGATGACGCCGCCGCCGAATACGGCGGGCGGGGGGCTGGCAAATGCCCTGGCGGGCAGTGGCCTGCTGATCCTCTGGGCGACGGTCTTTGGTACGCCGCTGGGCATCATGGCGGGGATTTATCTGGCGGAGTACGGCCGTAAATCCTGGCTGGCTGAAGTCATTCGCTTCATCAATGACATCCTGCTGTCTGCGCCCTCTATCGTCGTCGGTCTGTTTGTTTATACCGTGGTGGTGGCACAGATGGAGCACTTCTCCGGCTGGGCTGGCGTGATTGCGCTGGCGCTGCTGCAGGTGCCTATCGTCATTCGAACTACCGAGAATATGTTGAAACTGGTGCCGGACAGCCTGCGTGAAGCGGCTTACGCGCTGGGAACGCCAAAGTGGAAAATGATCTCCGCGATTACGCTGAAAGCGTCTGTTTCCGGGATCATGACCGGTATCCTGCTGGCCGTTGCCCGTATCGCCGGTGAAACCGCCCCGCTGCTGTTTACGTCTCTCTCCAACCAGTTCTGGAGCACGGACATGATGCAGCCGATCGCCAACCTGCCGGTGACGATCTTTAAATTTGCGATGAGCCCATTCGTAGAATGGCAGCAGCTGGCCTGGGCCGGGGTGCTGATCATCACGCTTTGCGTACTGTTGCTGAACATTCTGGCGCGCGTCATTTTCGCGAAGAAGAAACACGGTTAATTTTTTACGGCGCGGCACATCGCGGCGCCGAATGAGGAAAAGAGTCAATGAGTATGGTTGATACTGCCCCGGGTAAGATTCAGGTTCGTGATTTGAACTTCTACTACGGCAAATTCCATGCACTGAAGAATATCAACCTGGATATCGCCAAGAACCAGGTTACGGCATTCATCGGTCCGTCTGGCTGTGGGAAATCCACGTTGCTGCGTACCTTTAACAAGATGTATTCGCTCTACCCAGAGCAGCGCGCTGAAGGCGAAATCATCCTGGACGGCGAAAACATCCTGACGCATGCCCAGGATATCGCCCTGCTGCGCGCGAAAGTGGGCATGGTATTCCAGAAGCCGACCCCGTTCCCGATGTCGATTTATGACAACATCGCCTTTGGCGTGCGTCTGTTTGAGAAACTCTCCCGTGCCGATATGGACGAGCGTGTGCAGTGGGCCTTGACCAAGGCCGCATTGTGGAACGAAACCAAAGATAAGTTGCACCAGAGCGGGTACTCTCTCTCCGGTGGTCAGCAGCAGCGTCTGTGCATCGCCCGCGGTATCGCTATTCGCCCGGACGTATTGCTGCTGGACGAGCCGTGCTCGGCGCTGGACCCTATTTCAACCGGGCGCATCGAAGAGCTGATCACCGAGCTGAAGCAGGATTACACCGTGGTGATCGTGACCCACAACATGCAGCAGGCTGCGCGTTGTTCCGACCATACGGCGTTTATGTACCTGGGCGAGTTGATTGAGTTCAGCGATACGGACGCGCTGTTCACCCGCCCCGCGAAGAAACAAACTGAAGATTATATTACTGGCCGCTACGGTTGATTTGGAGTGAACCATGGACAACCTCAATCTTAATAAACATATTTCCGGCCAGTTCAACGCAGAGCTGGAAAGCATCCGCACCCAGGTGATGACCATGGGCGGTATGGTGGAACAGCAGCTGACCGATGCCATCACGGCGATGCACAACCAGGACAGCGAGTTGGCGAAGCGCGTTATCGCTGGCGATCAGAACGTCAACATGATGGAAGTGGCCATCGACGAGGCCTGCGTGCGCATTATTGCCAAGCGTCAGCCAACGGCGAGCGACCTGCGTCTGGTGATGGCGATCATCAAAACTATTGCCGAGCTGGAACGTATTGGCGACGTGGCGGATAAAATCTGCCGCACCGCGCTGGAGAAGTTCTCCCAGCAGCATCAGCCGCTGCTGGTGAGCCTGGAGTCGTTGGGTCGCCACACCGTGCAGATGCTGCACGACGTGCTGGACGCCTTTGCACGTATGGATCTGGACGAAGCAGTTCGTATCTACCGCGAAGATAAGAAAGTCGACCAGGAGTATGAGGGCATTGTGCGTCAGCTGATGACCTACATGATGGAAGACTCCCGCACCATTCCCAGCGTTCTGACCGCGCTGTTCTGTGCTCGCTCTATTGAGCGTATCGGCGACCGTTGTCAGAACATCTGTGAATACATCTTCTACTTCGTGAAGGGGCAGGACTTCCGTCACGTGGGCGGAGATGAGCTGGATAAGATGCTGGCGGGTAAAGATCCGAAAGAGTAATATTATTAACGCCAGCAAAGCTGGCGTTATATTTTTAAAGAATCCATTCCCCATATAAATAACACCTGATCTATTTTTTGCCGGTGCGCGAATTAATTAGGCGTTAGTCACATTTTACCCTCCCCTGAATTGTTTTTATTTTTGCTCTGGAATAAAAAAGAGCGGCGCAGTTGTGTCATCAGACGCTATTTTTAGTTAATACCTTAAACATTGATAACTGGATTGTTACCGTCAACGTACGGGCAAAACCTGAAAGAGGTCCTCTCTGCATAGAGGTGCCTTTTTCAGGTTTTTTTATTTCCCGGTGGCGGTTAAAGGATGAGCAAATGGAATTAGCCGAAATAATTGTCACAGGCGTAGGGGGCAAAGAAAATATTCTGAGCTTGCTTCATTGTGCAACCCGCCTGCGTTTCAGATTAAAAGAGAGAGATAAAGCCACGCCTGAGATCTTAAAAAATACGCCGGGTATCATCATGGTCGTTGAAAGCGCCGGTCAGTTTCAGGTCGTGATTGGCAATCATGTTCATGATGTTTATAACGCTATCAATGCCCTTATCGGGGAGAAAGCACCTGCCAGTATGGACACGGCGACGGGCAACCTTATTAATCGTTTTATTTATACGGTATCCAGTATTTTTACCCCGTTAATAGGCGTGATGGCGGCAACCGGCATACTGAAAGGTGCCCTGGCAGCCGGGGTGGTCTTTGATGTGTTAACAGAGCAGAGCGGGACTTATCGCATTCTGTTCAGCGCCAGCGATGCCCTGTTCTACTTTTTCCCGGTTATTCTGGGCTATACGGCCGGTAAACAATTTGGCGGTAATCCTTTTGTCTCGATGGCCATTGGTGGCGCATTAATACATCCCACCATCATTCAGTCTCTGGGAAGTGCGGCGGCTACGCCACATGAATTTATGGGTTTACCCGTTACGTTTATCAATTATAGCGCTTCCGTCATCCCGATAATCTTCTCTGCCTGGTTTTGTGGCGTCGTAGAGAAACACCTTAATAACTGGCTCCCTTCATCAATAAAAAATTTCGTCACGCCGCTTCTTTGTCTGATGGTGACGACCCCTCTGGCCTTTCTGGTTATTGGGCCACTCGCCACCTGGATAAGTAACGGCATTGCCCAGGGTTATTTGGCGCTCTACGGCTTTGCTCCGGGGGTTGCTGGCATCGTTATGGGCGGGTTATGGCAAGTGTTTGTCATGTTTGGCCTGCACTGGGGGCTGGTACCGTTATGCATTAATAACTTCACGGTGCTGGGATATGACTCGCTCCTGCCTTTGCTGGTGCCAGCCATTCTTGCGCAGGTTGGCGCTGCGCTGGCCATGTTCTGCTTTGAACGCGACCCGCAAAAGAGAGTGGTTGCCGGATCGGCTGCAATCACCGGGCTCTTTGGTATCACCGAACCGGCCGTTTATGGCGTTAATTTACCGCGCAAATATCCCTTTTATATCGCCTGTGTCAGTGGCGCCTGCGGAGGGCTGTTGGTCGGGCTCGCGCAAACCAAAGCCTGGTCTTTTGGGATGCCAGGCATCTTCACCTTTATGCAAATTCTTCCCCCCGGCGGGGTGGATTATAGCGTCTGGGCTTGTTTGTTGGGTTCAGCCCTCGCTCTCGTCGCGGCTTTTATTGGCTCTTTGCTCTTTTGCTATTTCGCGGATAAGGCATCCGCCGTCGCTTAATTCATTTGAAAAAGGAATTCATTATGTTCAGGAGAAATATCATAGCCTCTGCGCTTGTCATGATACTGCCGGGTTTGAGCTGGGCGGGCTCATTGACGGTCGAACAACGCCTGGAGATGCTTGAAAAAGCGTTAAAGGAGACGCAGGCCGAATTACAGCATTACAAAAATCAGGCCGTCCCCGTTCAGGTCGCCGATAAACCGGCGAAAAAGCCGGCCACCGTGCTGGTGAAAAATGAGAGCAAAGATGTATCTGCTATCACCATGAAGGATTTCAGTAAGTTTGTTAAAGATGAGATTGGCTTTAGCTATAACGGCTATTTCCGTTCCGGCTGGGGCAGTGCGTCTCACGGCTCGCCCAAATCCTGGGCCATTGGCTCTCTCGGGCGACTGGGTAATGAATATACCGGCTGGTTTGATTTACAGCTGAAACAGCGGGTCTGGCATGAGGGCAACAAACGTGTCGATGCAATCGTTATGCTGGATGGCAACGTCAGTCAGCAGTACTCCACCGGCTGGTTTGGTGACAATGCGGGTGGCGAAAACTATTTACAGTTCTCCGACATGTACGTCACCACGCAGGGTTTCCTGCCATTTGCGCCGGAAGCCGACTTCTGGGTGGGTAAACATGGCGCACCGAAAATCGAAATCCAGATGCTGGACTGGAAAACACAGCGTACGGATGCTGCCGCAGGGGTGGGGCTGGAAAACTGGAAAGTGGGCCCCGGCAAGGTGGATATTGCGCTGGTGCGTGAAGATGTGGATGACTACGACCGCGATCTGAATAACAAACAGCAAATCAATACCAATACCGTCGACCTTCGCTATAAAGAGCTCCCTCTGTGGGAAGACGCCACGCTGATGCTCAGCGGGCGCTATGTGGCGGGTAATCAGAGCGCCAGCGAGAAAAGTAATCAGGATAATAATGGCTATTACCGCTGGAAAGACACCTGGATGGTGGGCAGTACCCTCACGCAGAAACTCTCTGACGGCGGCTTTAATGAGTTTTCGCTGCTGGTTGCGAATAACTCCATAGCCAGCAGTTTTTCACGTTATGCGGGCTCCAGCCCGTTCACCACGAATAATGGCCGTTACTATGGTGACCATACTAACGGGACAGCTGTCCGTCTGGCCTCACAGGGAGAGATGTATCTCGGCGATAAGGTGATTGTCGCCAATGCGCTGGTCTACTCCTTCGGCAACGACGTCTACAGCTATGAAACGGGTGCCCACAGCGATTTTGATTCGATACGTGCCGTTGTCCGTCCGGCCTGGATCTGGGATAACTTCAACCAGACCGGCGTAGAGCTCGGTTACTTCAGACAGAAAAATACCGATCTGAACGGCAAGAACTATTACGAGTCGGGTTACAAAACCACGCTGTTCCACACCTTTAAAGTCAACACCAGCATGTTGACCTCCCGTCCCGAAATCCGTTTTTACGGCACCTACATTAAAGCGGATGAGACCGATTTAGATCACTTCACTTTCGAAGACCAAAAACAGGACCAGTTTGCGCTCGGTGCGCAGGCTGAAATCTGGTGGTAACAGGCTACTTAACAAGGATGAAACTGATGAACAAAATGAAGACCGCTTTATCCATCATTACGCTTTCAGTTTGCTTCGCTCAGCAACTTTACGCGATGCCGCTACCTGCGATGCCGGATCCCGCGCAGCCCGTGAACCGGTTTGTTACGCAGGTGAATGCGGATAACTCCATTACCTTTCGCTATTTTGCACCACAGGCAAAAAGCGTCTCTGTGGTGGTGGGCATACCTACGCCAGAGAGCATCCACCCCATGACCAAAGACAGTACCGGTTTATGGAGCTGGCGCGGGCCGGTGATGGAGCCCAATTTGTATGAGTATTTTTTCAACGTTGACGGCGTGCGCAGTATCGATACCGGCACGGCGATGACCAAGCCGCAGCGCCAGGTTAACACCAGCATGGTGCTGGTGCCTGGTAGCATGCTGGATACCAATCCGGTACCGCATGGCGATCTGATAACGCTGACCTACCACTCGGATGCGTTGAAATCAGAACGGCAGCTCTTTGTCTGGACGCCGCCAGGCTATAGCGGTCAGGGTGACCCGCTACCGGTGCTCTATTTTTATCACGGGTTTGGCGATACGGTACGTTCCGCGGTCGACCAGGGGCGTATCGCGCAGATCATGGACAATTTGTTAGCGAAAGGGGCAATTAAACCGATGCTGGTGGTGGTACCGGATACGGAAACGGACGCAGAGGGCATCGTTCCTGAAACCTTTGTGCCCGCTGAACGGCGGAAAGTGTTCTACCCCCTGAATGCTAAAGCCGCTGACCAGGAGCTGATGACCGACATCATTCCATTAATCAGCAAGCGCTTTCATGTACGAAACGATGCCGAAGGGCGCGCGCTCGCCGGGCTCTCCCAGGGAGGATACCAGGCGCTCGTCTCTGCTCTTAACCACCCCGAAAGTTTCGGCTGGCTTGCATCTTTTAGTGGCGTGACCACCACCACGGTGCCTGATGCAGGCGTTAGCGCAGGCCTGGATGACCCGACCTCGATTAATCAACAGCTACATAATTTTACCCTGGCGGTGGGCAGCAAGGATGACGTGACCGGGAAGGATATCGCCGGGCTGAAGGCCGAGCTGGAAAAGCGGAATATCCGTTTTGAATACCATGAGTATCCGGGGCTTAACCATGAAATGGATGTCTGGCGCCCGGCCTACGCGCAATTCGTGCAGACAGTATTCAAATAACTTTCTGATCAGGATGATCTCATGAAACTTATATTGACCGACGATTACGAACAGATGAGCCAGGCAGCCGCGCAACATCTGCTGAGCTATATGACCAGACCGGGCCGGGTGAATCTGGCCATCACCGCCGGGAAGACCCCGAAACGCATGTATGAGCTGTTAATCCCGATGATGAAGAGCAAGCAGGGGATAAATAGCCATTTTTACAACTTCGACGAGATCCCTTTTCGCGGCAAAACAGGCGATGGCGTGACAATCACCAATCTGCGTCGTCTCTTTTTTACCCCGGCGCAGATAGAGGAATCCCGCATACACCCGCTGACGGTTGAAAACTATCAGCAGCACGACGCCACTCTGGTCGCAGAGGGGGGGCTTGATCTGGTGGTGATGGGGCTGGGGGCTGACGGCCATTTTTGCGGGAACCTCCCCGGAACCACCCACTTCCATGAGATGACCACCAAAGTGGCGATTGAAGGGGAGATGGTCGCGATGGTGGCCCATGGCGAACTGGGGGGCGATTTTTCGCTGGTACCGGATTGCTATGTCACGATGGGGCCAAAAAGCATTATGGCCGCGAGAAATCTACTGCTTATCGTCAATGGCACAGCGAAGGCGCAGGCGTTAAAAGGGGCGCTGGAAGGGCCAGTTAGCGAGCGCCTGCCTGCATCGGTGTTGCAGCTTCACCCCTCGCTGACGGTCATTGCAGATAATGCCGCCGCCGCGGCGCTCTCGTCCAACCCCTGAGCAACGCTAAAGCTCCGCCGCGGCCTGCGGCGGAGCTGATCTTAACGGGTAATATTCCAGCCGCGCGTTTTCCACAGGCCGGGCAATTCTGCCAGATCGGTAAAGGTGGTCACCTTAGGATGGTGGATCGGCTTGTTATGCGGGTCGGCACAGAAGTAAAACACCTCCATCCCCGCATCAATCCCTGATTGCGCGCCCGCGGAGGAGTCATCCACCAGAATGCAATTTTCCACGTTCACATTCATCGCTTTTGCCGCGTGAAACATCAGGGCCGGATCGGGCTTCCAGCGCTGGATATCGTAACCGCTGAACAGTTTTTCCGGGAAGTGGTGCAGCATCTCTAGCTTGCCGAGTGAATGCTGCATTTTGCTGACCGGGCCGTTAGAAACCACGCACATTGGCACGGTCATCGCCTCCAGCAAGGCGTTTGCGCCTGCGATCACCTCAAGTTCCGCATCGAAAAGGCGTGCGACCTCGGCGCGGTAAACTGGTTCGAGATCGGCTTTCGCCAGATCAACGCCGTGCTCAGTATTAATAATGTCGATAATTTCGTAGAGCTTAACGCCTTTAAAGCGTTTAAAAATCTCGTCGAGATCGAGCGTAATGCCAAACTCCTGAAACATGGCGACATACGCACGGGCGCAAATGACCTCACTGTCGACCAGCGTACCGTCGCAGTCGAAAAATACCGCTTCAATCTGAGACATGCCTTTCCCTTTTTAACAGGTTTAACGTTTACGTACTGATTGTTTGCGGCACGCAATCGTTGCCGTATAAGCAAAATCAATGAAAAAAAGTACGCCACAAACACCCCTATTGTCGCATTTTGGTATAGGATAGCGACGGATTTTCCCTCCCTGTTCGGAAATAGATGATGAGTCAACAACATACTACCCAGGCATCTGGCAAGGGTCTGCTTGAGCGCGTGTTTAAACTGCGCGAGCACGGTACAACGGCGCGCACCGAAGTGATCGCGGGTTTTACCACCTTCCTGACAATGGTCTATATCGTTTTTGTTAACCCGCAAATTCTGGGCGTGGCTGGCATGGATACCAGCGCCGTCTTCGTTACCACCTGTCTGATCGCCGCGTTCGGCAGCATTTTAATGGGGCTGTTCGCCAACCTGCCGGTTGCGCTGGCTCCGGCGATGGGTCTGAACGCATTCTTCGCCTTCGTCGTGGTTCAGGCCATGGGCTTGCCATGGCAGGTCGGTATGGGTGCGATTTTCTGGGGCGCAGTCGGTCTGCTGCTGCTGACCATTTTCCGCGTACGTTACTGGATGATTGCCAATATCCCGGTGAGCCTGCGCGTGGGCATCACCAGCGGTATCGGTCTGTTTATCGGGATGATGGGGCTGAAAAATGCTGGCGTGATTGTGGCGAACCCGGAAACCCTGGTCAGCATCGGTAACCTGACCTCCCACAGCGTGCTGCTGGGCATCCTGGGCTTCTTTATCATCGCTATTCTGGCGTCCCGTAACATTCATGCTGCGGTACTGGTTTCGATCATCGTAACCACGCTGCTGGGCTGGATGCTGGGCGACGTCCACTACAGCGGCATCATCTCTGCGCCGCCGAGCGTCAGCACCGTGGTCGGTCACGTGGATCTGGCTGGCTCCCTGAATCTGGGTCTGGCAGGCGTGATCTTCTCCTTTATGCTGGTGAACCTGTTCGACTCCTCCGGTACCCTGATTGGCGTGACCGATAAAGCGGGCCTGGCAGATGAGAAAGGCAAATTCCCGCGCATGAAGCAGGCACTGTTCGTGGATAGCGTCTCCTCGGTAACCGGCTCTTTTATCGGTACCTCTTCTGTTACCGCTTACATTGAGTCCTCTTCAGGCGTGTCTGTGGGCGGTCGTACCGGCCTGACAGCGGTTGTTGTGGGTCTGCTGTTCCTGCTGGTTATCTTCCTTTCGCCGCTGGCGGGGATGGTGCCACCGTATGCGGCCGCAGGTGCGCTGATTTACGTGGGCGTACTGATGACCTCCAGCCTGTCGCGCGTGAAGTGGGACGACCTTACCGAAGCAGTACCGGCGTTTATTACCGCGGTAATGATGCCGTTCAGCTTCTCGATTACCGAAGGTATCGCGCTGGGCTTTATCTCTTACTGTGTGATGAAGGCGGGCACCGGACGTTTCCGTGAAATTAGCCCGTGTGTGATCGTGGTAGCGCTGCTGTTCGTGCTGAAGATTGTCTTTATCGATGCAAAATAAACAGCAAGCTCGTTTCTAAACGGGCTTGCTGGTTTGTGTCCTCTCCCGGCGGGAGAGGACATCAGGCTGTGCTTACGCCTTCACCCTCTTGATGTAATCACCAAACGCGGTCAACTGCCCCGAGAGATGGTCCAGCGTGCTCTGGTCAATCACTTCACCTGTTTGTGGGTCGACCTTGTTCTGAATCACGCCGCCCATAAATTCCGGTTTGTTCATGACCATCGCGTCGAGGAACACCAGGATCTGACGCAGATGGTACTGGCAGCGCGCGCCGCCGATGGCGCCCATGGAGCTGGTCTGGAGCAGCACCGGTTTACCCGCCAGCGGCTGTTCCGGCAGACGAGAGAGCCAGTCGATCGCATTTTTTAATCCACCCGGTACCGAGTAGTTATATTCCGGGGTCACAATCACCACCCCATCTGCCTGGCGAATCTGTTCAGCCAGCACTTCAACGCTTTGCGGGAACCCCTCTTCTTGCTGCACATCGGCATCGTACAGCGGGATATCCCCAATAGACGGCAGGGCGTCGACCGTCATCCCCTCTGGCGACAGTTTCGGCAGCGTACGGGCAACCATCCCGTTAAATGAACCTTTGCGCAGGCTTCCCAGTAACGTAACAACTTTCAACGTATCAGACATGATTACTCCTGTTTCATCATGATGGCCCTGGACGGGTCAGCTAAGGGTAAATGCTTTCTCTGCGGGTAAACTGGTTAATCTCATCAGACGCGTGGCGGGTTCGTTGGCACGCTCGGGAACGTCCGCCAGGCTATTCCAGCCATGCTTGCTGTCAAATTCCCAGATATTCAAACGCTCAATCGCGGGCGTAACGGCGAGAGACCAGATCAGCACATCTTCTGCGTCGCTGAGGGCCTCTACAAGCGTTGCCTGGGTGGCGCGAAGTCGTCCGGAACCTGGAAGCAATTGTAGCAGCCGGGCATCGTCAGAGGCGCATCCGCAGAGTTTACGAATACTCTGGCGCAGGGTAATGAGCTGCGCTTTGGCTTCATTAGGATCGTTTTGATTACGCACCCACAGCAGTTCATTGCTGGATAACGGATAGGTGTCGTGGGCATGCGGCCCGCCGTGGAAGCCACGAATAGCGCGCTGCAGTTCCATATCCAGACCACAATCGCCCTCTGTCGTGAGCGCTACACCGACAATATTCCCGGTATAGGCGATGGAAAAACGAGGCAGTTCAGGGTTGGCAAATACAGGGCGCCCCTCCGGCAGGGTGATGATATCCGGTAGCTCAGTGGTGCCGTAAAGCATAAACAGCAGTTCGGCGAGCAGCGCTCTTGAGGCGATAAAACGTGAGCGGCGATGTTCCGGCAGTATCCGTGCTTCATCATGACAGGCGGGGGAGAGCCTGGTAGAGACAAGATGTCCCTGGGTAAGTATCCCTCTAGCAAAGTGCGTTGCCATTTTTCGCTCCGTGATAATGGTTTGTGCCTGGTTAAACGGTTACATCATTATCGCTTAACTCTTCCTCAGTTTTAATCCGTAAAGTTGATTATTAGAAGTCCCGACACCGAACTTTACATTTTCAGATATAAAAATCGGATTCCTCGCGCAGTGAATCGCAATAGAGGGCCTTGATCGTCTCTTTAAGCCAGATGATTTTCGGGTTATGGCTGTTACGTTTGTGCCAGATTAGCGTAAAGGGCACGGTAAGTTTTTCTGCCATCGCTTCGTCGATAGGGATCGGACGCGTCACCAGCTTACGCTGGTGGAGATGATTATAGTGCCGGCAGTAGTGCGGCGCGGTCGCAATGTAGTCATGGTGCGGCTGCGCAGCCATAAACATCGACTGCTCAAACCCCGGCAGGCTCATAGCGATATTGCGCGTCAGCCCCATCTCATTTAACACCTCGTCCAGCGCCCAGGTGTCGCTACGCTCCCAAAAGATACTGATATGGGGGTAGCGGAGAAACGTCTCGAGATTCCACTCCTCCTGAAGCGCCGGATGGCCCTCACGCAGGTAGACGCAGGGGCGGTCGGAAAAGAGAATTTCATGGTCGATAAACCACGGCAGCAATTTCAACAATTCGCGGGAGCGAGGATGGGTTTCGCGACCGGTAAAGCCGATATCCACTTCACCCCGGGTTATGGCATCCAGCGAGTCGTAGTCCCAGTGGCGCATACGCACCGAGGCCTGGGGATAGCGCTGGTTTATCCTGTCCAGTAGCGCGTTAAAGCGGATCAACATTAACGGCGTTTCTGCCGCCAGTTCAAACTTCATCCCCCCCGGGGAGTCATTGTGTGACTTGTCGAGGATCTGATTGCCTATCTGCATCCAGTCGGCAAGATCGTGCTCCAGGCTTACCGTCAGCGGCGTTGGCAGTAACCCGAGCGGGGTTTTCACAAATAACGGATCATCGAACCAGGCGCGCAGCTTTGCCAGCGCTTTGCTGACCGCGGACGGCGTGATGTTCATTCGCTTCGCCGCCCGGGTAACGCTTCGCTCCTGCAACAACAGTTGCAGGGTGAGTAACAGATTAAGATCCAGACTGCTGAGGGGCTTCTTCATAATGGGCTATGGGCCGAATCGCCAGAAGGAGAACAATGCAGAGAATGCTACAGCCAATCAGAATCCCGATCAGCATATTCAGCGCATTAAGGCCGAGTACGGCGGCGAGCCAAATCCACAGCGACGAGCCGCACACCTGCGCGATACCTAATACTGAACTGGCCACGCCTGCCCGCAACGAAAAGGGTCCTAACGCCTGACTCATCGCTACGCCAAAGCCGACGGAGAAACCTGCGCAAATCAGCGTAATGCCCGCCAACATCAAAGAGTGCGAACTTGCCGATGCGAGCAGCACGCCTGCGGCCAGGAACAGTACCTGTGAGGTCAGCATCAGGGTGCGCTGGCTAAAGATATTTAGCGCAAAAGGAGTAGAGAAGGAGACGGCCATACTTACCAGCGCGGTAGAGGCCATCACTGTAGAGTATTCGCCGCGATCAAAGCCCATGGTTTCCATCAGTAATACCGGGGAAACGTTTACATAGGTCAGGATCACCGCCACGCTGAGGGTCGTGACCAGCAGTCTGCTAATAAAAAACCGGTTTAGCAGTTTTTCCGCCGGATGGAAGGTGGTCCCCGTCCGGGAGTGTTGTGAGCCCGGGTGGGTCTCTTTCAATACCGCAATAGAGAGGATGAAGACCAACATCCCCATTACCGCCATGGTCCAGAACAGGCTTTGCCAGGGTAATTTGAGCATAATCAGATAACCGATGACCGGCGCCAGTACCGGAATAATGCAGGTAATGCCGTTAAGCATCGAGAGCACTTTCGCACGGCGTTGAGCGCTTAACGTATCGCGCAGAATAGCAAACGCCACCACGTAGCAGCCGCCAGCGCCGACGCCCTGAATGAAGCGTCCGATCAGAAAGAGGGTGCTTTCTTGCGCTTGTGAACAGAGTACTGACGCGAGGGCAAAAATCACGGCGCCGGTAATCGCCACGGGCTGACGTCCTGCTTTATCGGCAATTTTCCCGGCAAACACCATTGAGGAGGCCATTCCCGCGAGGTAGGCCGAAAAGGCAATGTGCAACTGCGCTTCACTGGCCCCCAGGTCGCGGGCGATATGCGGCAAACCGACCAGATACATATCAATGCCAGACGGATAAAGCAGAACCAGTGCAAAGCTACAAAACAGAAAACGAGCCATAGATCCCCCATAGATGCAGGCAAGCAGAATAGGGGTTGGGAAGGGGATAAGCGAGTTGCCATTTGGACAAAGGTGATTTCCTGTCAGGAAAGCCACCCGGGCGGGTGGCGTAGACAACGAGCGCGGACGTTAACCGAAGCGTGGCAAAACGTTAAAGGTGCTGCCGAACCAGCAGAGAATAACTGCAATACCAAACAGAATGACCAGCCCCGGAATAAACAGCCCTCCCCAGACGGTGAAGGTTTTTTCGGGAAACTTTTTTCTCGCTTTTAATGCCAGCACGGCAGGAACAATCACGGCCCAGATGGTTGCGCACAATCCCGCACCGCCAATGCCATAGATAAAGCCATTCGGGAAGATGAGATAGAGAATGGCGGGGGGCAGAAAGGTTAACAAAACCGTTTTCAGGCGTCCGACAGGAGAGTTATCGATGTTAAAGAGATCGGCAAGATAGTCGAACAGCCCCAGGGTGACGCCGAAGAAAGAGCTGGCGACCGCAAGGTTAGAGAAGACCAGCAGGCAAAATTCGATCACGCCGTGCTGTCGGGTGCCGAGGAATGATTTCACCAGCGAATCGACATTGCCGCCTGAAGAGATAATCTCGTTAAAGCTCTCGCGGGTGATATTGCCCATCGTGCAGTACAACCAGAACAGATAAATGAACAGGGCCAGCAGCGAACCAAAGACAATGCTTTTAATCAGCTTATCTTTTCGTTTGCCGTAGCAGATGATTAAGCTGGGGATGTTGCCATGAAAACCAAACGACGCCAGACAGACCGGCAAGGCCATAAAAATATAGGGGAAATAGGCTGTGTTGCTGGTGGTACTGACATTAATGTCCCGTAAAATGGCGTAGTCCACCTGGAAGAAAAACGACCCAAAAACAATAATAAACGCAATGATCTTAATCCCCAGGAAAAGCGAGGTAATACGGCTGGCTGCCAGGGAACTGACCCATAATACCGCCGCAACAAAGATCGCTGTACCTATCCCTACGAGGCGCGGATTAACATGCGTCCCCTGGTTCATGGCGATGGTTTCACTAATGATCGCGCCATTGGCAGAGATATACGCATAAGTAAGAATATACAGAACAAAGGCGACCGTGAAGCCACTCACCACATTCCATTTATTGCCAATCAGATCTTTGGTGATGGTATTAAAGCTGGAACCGACAGGATAATTTAAATTGGCCTCTAACAGTAATAATCCTGAGTGAAGCATTGAAAACCAGGCGATGATTAAAATAAATGCGCCCCAAAAAAACCACGAGCCTGCTAAATCCACGGGTAAAGCAAACATTCCCCCGCCAATAACCGTACCTGCTATTACCATGACACCCCAAAACGAGGAGTGTTTAGTCTTTAAACTGTTATCCATGGTGCACCCATTAATTATGGTTAGCCTGATGTTGTTGGTGTGTAATGAATTCCGGGTGACTAACAGGGTGTTAGTCACCCGGAAGGTGCGGGTTAAACTTCTTTCAGTTTGGCAGTGAAGTGACGTAAAACTTTCGGTTCGTAGGTGAAGGTTAACCCCTTAATATTGCTGGCGTTCTCTTTCACATGTTTAAAGGCTTCGACAATAAAGTCCATGTGTGTCTGTGTGTAGGTCGCGCGTGGAATGGTTAAACGCAGTAACTCCGCCGGGCAGGGCAGCTGTTTGCCGGTTTTAGGATCGCGGCCTAACAAGAACGACCCGATTTCTACCGCCCGAATGCCCGCCACCTTATAGAGCTCGCAGGCTAACGCCTGTGCCGGGAACTGATCAGCCGGAATATGCGGCAGTAGTTTTCCTGCATCAACAAATGCCGCATGCCCTCCCGCCTGCTGACACACTACACCGATGGCTTCCAGGCCATCGACCAGGTATTGCACCTGATTGATACGATACGCCAGCCAGTCCGGATTCATGCCATCATGCAGACCGACGGCCAGGCGCTCCATCGCACCGCCTTCAAGGCCACCGTAGGTCGGGAAGCCTTCCTGCACCACGCAAAGGGTTCGGCATTCGGTATAGACGTCGAAGAAGCGGTCATCCTTAATACACAGCAGGCCGCCCATGGGCACCATCGCGTCTTTTTTGGCCGACATCGCCAGCATATCGGCGTATTTATAGGTTTCACGGGTAATGTCTGCAATGCTCCAGTCGCGGTATTCCGCTTCACGCTTCTGGATAAAGTAGGCGTTCTCCGCGAAGCGCGCGGAGTCCATCACTACCGGAATGTCATATTTTTGCGCGATGGCGTACATCGCCTTCAGGTTGGCCAGCGAGACCGGCTGGCCGCCGGCGGAGTTGCTGGTAATGGTTGCGACGATATAAGGCACATTATTGGCGCCCACCTCCTGAATGCCGCGCTCCAGTCCTTCGAGGTCAAAGTTGCCTTTAAAATCGTAACGAATACCGGTATCAAACGCCTCTTTGATATAGACGTTACGCACCGTGCAGCCATTAATCTGGCTATGGCCCTGAGTCGTATCAAAGAAATAGTTGGAGAACGCGACCATTTTGCTGCGGTCCAGCCCTTTTTCCTGCTCGCGTTTTTTGATCAAGACCGGAATGTAAATCTGTTCAGCACCCCGCCCCTGGTGAGTCGGGATAGTGTATTGATAGCCAAAAATGGTTTTCACCGCATCGGAGAGCGCGTAATAACTGCGGCTGCCGCTGTAGGCTTCGTCCCCACGCAACATAGCGGCCTGCATATTTTGTGTGACTGCCCCGGTACCGCTGTCGGTCAGCAGGTCAATAAAGACATCTTCGCTATCAAGCAGAAACGGGTTCATGCCCGATTCAACAATGGCATTTTCCCGATGCTCGCGGGTGGTGCGTTTCACTGGCTCAATAACACGAATACGGAAAGGCTCAGGTAAATGTTTGAAGTTTTCCATTTGTTCATCCTTTTTGCACGCAGCGGTGCTGAGGGCTATTTAATAACCCTAAGTACAGAGATGTATATGCCAGCCATCATTTAATGCCGCCTGTGGAAATAAACCATGCAGACGATCGGAGCTGGCAAGAATATATTGCAGACATACCAAATAAGCAGATTAATAAACCTGGTTAGTTAGCATTTAGCAAAGGACGAGCAAAGAGGGGATTATGGGTGGTGATTGACAATTTTATTGTCAATATTAAACCACTTAGAAGTGATGTATGTATTTAAGATAATCATCATTGATTTATCCTCATTAGACACTCAGCTACATTATTATAATGAGAATAATGGGTCTATCTGTAGGATAATTAATTGTGAGTGTAATCACAGCCACAATAACCTGACGATTACTGTGGCTGTGCAGGGTTATTTCCCGATACAGAAGCTCGAGAAGATGCGGCCCAACAGATCGTCCGAAGAAAACTCCCCGGTGATCTCACTCAGATTCTGCTGCGCCAGGCGCAGCTCTTCCGCCAGCAGTTCACCCGCCCAGGCGCCAATCAGCTGTGCTTTCCCCTGAACAAGATGATTCGCCGCCTCTTCCAGCGCCTGCAGGTGACGACGGCGCGCCAGGAAGCCGCCTTCCATGCTGGTATCAAAGCCCATGCTCTGTTTGAGATGGTTACGCAGGTCATCCACGCCTTCGCCGGTACGTGCCGAGAGGCGAATAAGTGAGTGACCATTTACTTCACTGATACCCAGCGTCTCGCCAGTCATATCGGCTTTGTTACGCACAACGGTGATCGGCAGTTTAGCGGGCAGACGGGCGATAAAGTCCGGCCAGATATCTGCGGGATCCACCGCGTCAGTGGTAGTGCCATCTACCATAAATAGCACGCGGTCAGCCTGCTCAATCTCCTGCCAGGCGCGCTCGATACCGATACGCTCCACTTCGTCGCTGGCATCGCGCAGACCCGCGGTGTCGATAATATGCAGAGGCATGCCGTCGATGTGGATATGCTCGCGCAGTACGTCGCGGGTGGTGCCGGCGATATCAGTAACGATGGCAGCCTCACGGCCCGCCAGGGCGTTCAGCAGGCTCGATTTACCGGCATTAGGGCGACCGGCAATCACCACTTTCATCCCTTCACGCAGCAGGCTGCCCTGGCGCGCTTCGGCGCGCACCGCGTCGAGATCGGTCATCACGCTGTTGAGCTGGGCTTCGATTTTACCATCGGAAAGGAAGTCGATCTCCTCATCCGGGAAATCAATCGCCGCCTCCACGTAGATCCTGAGGTGAGTAAGTGCTTCCACCAGATGATTTACGCGGGCAGAAAATGCCCCCTGCAGCGAATTGAGCGCAGAGCGGGCCGCCTGCTCTGAGCTGGCATCAATCAGGTCGGCAATCGCCTCGGCCTGCGCCAGATCGAGTTTATCGTTCAGGAAGGCACGCTCAGAAAACTCACCCGGCTTCGCAATGCGCAGGCCCGGCAAGGTCAGAATACGTTTTAACAGTAAATCGAGGATCACCGGGCCGCCGTGGCCCTGAAGTTCGAGCACATCTTCGCCGGTGAAGGAGTTTGGCCCCGGAAACCACAGCGCAATGCCCTGATCCAGCGCGGTACCGTCGCTGTCTTTAAACGGCAAATAATCGGCGTAGCGCGGCTTCGGCAGTTTCCCCAGTACGGCTTCTGCTACCTCGCGCGCCTTCTGGCCGGAGATGCGCAGGATGCCCACACCACCGCGTCCCGGTGGGGTTGCCTGGGCGACGATAGTGTCGTTATGGCTCATGGTTTTTCTCAACTGTGTTGCAATAAAAAAAGGCGGTCATTTGACCGCCCTTATTCTAGCTACTGCTCAACCGAATCAGGAACTTTTCTTTTCGCGGCTATGCAGGCCACGTTTTTCCAGACCACGGTAAATCAGCTGCTGCTGGATAATGGTCACCAGGTTGCTGACGATGTAGTACAGCACCAGACCTGACGGGAACCACAGGAAGAACACGGTGAAGATGACCGGCATAAAGGTCATGATCTTCTGCTGCATCGGGTCGGTCACGGTGGTCGGCGACATCTTCTGGATGAAGAACATCGTCACGCCCATCAGGATCGGCAGGATGTAGTACGGGTCCTGTGCAGACAGGTCATGGATCCACAGGGCGAACGGCGCATGGCGCAGCTCAACGGAACCCATCAGCATGTAGTACAGCGCAAGGAAGATTGGCATCTGAATCAGCAGCGGGAAGCAACCACCCAGTGGGTTCACTTTCTCTGCTTTATACAGGGCCATCATCTCCTGGCTCTGACGCTGTTTGTCATCGCCCAGACGCTCACGCATCGCCGCAATCTTCGGCTGCAGCATGCGCATCTTCGCCATGGAGGTGTACTGCGCTTTAGTCAGCGGGTACATGATGCCACGAACGATAAAGGTGATAACGATGATGGAGAAGCCCCAGTTACCCAGGAAGCTATGGATCCACTTCAGCAGCTTAAACAGCGGCTGAGAGATGAACCACAACCAGCCGTAATCCACGGTCAGATCCAGGTGCGGCGCTACTGCAGCCATTTTGTCCTGAATTTCCGGGCCGACCCACAGGGTGCTCGCCAGCTTACCGGTTTGACCCGGCTGCACCAGAACCGGCTGAGATTTGTAGCCGATAGCTGCAATACCGTTGCCGAGGTTCGCGGTGTAGAAGTTGTTGGTACCGTCGTTATTAGGCACCCACGCCGTTGCGAAATACTGTTGCAGCATCGCGACCCAACCGCCTTTAGCGCTGACGTTCAGGTTCTCGTTATCCGCGATAGTATCGAATTTGTATTTCTCATACTTCGAATCTGGCGTGGAGTACGCTGCGCCACGGAAGGTATGCAGCGCGAAGTTGCTGCTTCCGGTGTCACGATGAGACGGCAGATCGATGGATTGCTTCAGCTGACCAAAGGTCGAGATTTCCAGCGGTTTCTCGCTGGCGTTCTGCACGCTGTAGCCAACGTTCACCGCATACTCACCGCGTTTCAGGGTGAAGGTTTTGGTGAAGGTGTTGCCTGCGGCGTCGGTATAAGTCATCGGGATAGCCAGCTCGTTCTGACCATCAGCCAGCACAAAGGTATCACTCTCGACGTTATACAGTGGACGCGCACCGTTAGCCGGGTTATCCGGGCCATCACGACCGGTCAGACCGCTCTGCGCCTGATAAAGGAACTGCGGTGTGGTTTCCAGTAACTGGAACGGTTCGGTAGACTTCAGCTCTTTTGGGTAGGTCAACAGCAGCGCCTGCTCAACATCACCACCACGGGTGTTGATAGTCAGCTCAAGCACATCGGTCTTAACCGTAATCTGTTTCCCCTGGCCACTGGCCGGTACGCCCTGGTCGGCGGCGCTACCCGCTGCGGTGGTCGTGGTCTGCGTGGTCTGCTGCTGGGGTTGAGGATTTTTATCCTGCTCCCATGCCTGCCAGATCATGAAAGACACGAACAACAAAGCGATGATAAGAAGATTGCGTTGCGAATCCATCGTTAGTGTTCTCTGGTATCAAAGGGTCCGGGGGGGACGGGGTCGTCTCCACCTGGGTGTAAAGGGTGGCATTTTAATACGCGTTTCACCGTCAACCAACTGCCTTTTATCACTCCAAACCTGCGCAATGCCTCAATTCCATAGCTTGAGCATGTCGGTGTGAAACGGCAGTGCGGCCCGAGTAGCGGACTAATCAGGCGTTGATAGACCCTAATGAGGGCTATCAGGACCCGTGAGCCAGGCGACAGTGGCGGCGCCATAATTTTTCCAACGCTTCCGAGAGAGCACGGTTATCGAGGTCGGCAACCCCTTTTTTCGCCACCACCACAAAATCCATCGAAGGGAGTTCATGTTGACGTAAACGGAAGCTTTCACGCGTCAGACGTTTAATCCGGTTGCGTTCATGCGCACGCTTAACGTTTTTCTTGGCGACAGTAAGACCGATACGGGGATGCCCCAGCGAATTTTGGCGGCCGAGGATGGTGATTTGCGGCGTGCCAGCCCGTTGTGGCTGCTGGAAGACGAAAGTGAAATGAGTGGGAGTTAACAAACGTAACTCCCTGGGAAATGCGAGCTTAACCACCAGGGGTTAGCTTTATTACTTGGAAACGGTCAGACGAGCGCGGCCTTTAGCACGACGACGTGCCAGAACCTGACGACCATTTTTAGTAGCCATACGAGCACGGAAGCCGTGAGAACGGTTGCGCTTCAGTACAGACGGTTGAAAAGTGCGTTTCATGGCGATTTCTACCTAAACTTGAATAAATTCAATGGCTTTTTACGATGCCCGAACGAATATCGCACGACGGACGCCGAAGCCATGGGTGATTAAAGAGGCCGGATTGTAATAATTGTACACTCCGGAGTCAATTCTCTTTCCTTATTTCCCGCGTAAATTCACACGATTTCGCATGCAAAATGAACAGCGTTAAACGCGCGGGAAGCCGAGCATTACGCGACGGGTGGAGGATTATACGACCTCACCGGTAAAGCGCAAGGATCGTCCAGGATCTTCGTTAGATCTTTTAAGCAAAAATTTGTCACGACTCAGTAATTTTTCCAATATGCGGCCTAAATCCCGGGGCAGGCTAACCAGGATCGATTACACTTACCCGGTTTCGGATCTTCCTGTGGATAAATCGGGAAGAATCTGTGAGAAACAGAAGATCTCTGGCTCAGTTTAGGCTATGATCCGCGGTCCCGATCGGGATCCCAGCGGTTACGATCGGGTATAAAACCGCAGACAGCGGTTCGCACGTCCCCCTTATGCGCAGGGCTTTTCGACGTGCGTCTACAATCATGACTATTCAATAGCTTTCTTTTTATTGTTCGAGTGGAGTCCGCCGTGTCACTTTCGCTTTGGCAGCAATGTCTTGCCCGATTGCAGGATGAGTTACCAGCCACAGAATTCAGTATGTGGATCCGCCCGTTGCAGGCGGAACTGAGCGATAACACGCTGGCTTTGTATGCGCCAAACCGTTTTGTGCTCGATTGGGTAAGGGACAAGTACCTTAATAATATCAATGGACTGCTAAACGATTTTTGCGGTACCGATGCCCCACAGCTGCGTTTTGAAGTGGGCACCAAGCCGGTCACCCAAACCCTTAAAGAGACCGTTAACGTTGCCGCCCCTGCGCAGACGACACAGGTCCATCAGCCGCGCGTCGTGCCTGCGGCACGTTCAGGCTGGGATAACGTTCCGGCCCCGGCGGAGCCGACCTACCGTTCCAACGTTAACGTCAAACATACCTTCGATAACTTCGTAGAAGGTAAATCAAACCAGCTGGCCCGTGCGGCAGCCCGTCAGGTAGCGGATAACCCCGGCGGGGCGTATAACCCCCTGTTTTTATATGGCGGTACCGGTCTGGGTAAAACGCACCTGCTGCATGCCGTGGGCAATGGCATCATGGCGCGCAAGCCAAACGCCAAAGTGGTGTATATGCACTCCGAGCGCTTCGTTCAGGACATGGTAAAAGCCCTGCAAAACAATGCGATCGAAGAGTTTAAACGCTACTACCGTTCCGTTGATGCCCTGCTGATCGATGACATTCAGTTCTTCGCTAATAAAGAACGATCCCAGGAAGAGTTTTTCCACACCTTCAACGCTCTGCTGGAAGGTAATCAACAGATCATTTTGACCTCGGATCGTTATCCAAAAGAGATCAACGGTGTTGAAGATCGTCTTAAGTCTCGCTTCGGCTGGGGCCTGACCGTGGCGATCGAACCGCCGGAGCTGGAAACCCGTGTGGCGATCCTGATGAAAAAGGCAGATGAAAACGACATTCGCCTGCCGGGTGAAGTGGCATTCTTCATCGCCAAGCGCCTACGCTCTAACGTGCGTGAGCTGGAAGGGGCACTGAACCGCGTCATCGCCAACGCCAACTTTACCGGCCGGGCCATCACCATTGATTTCGTGCGTGAAGCGCTGCGCGATCTGCTGGCGTTGCAGGAAAAACTGGTCACCATCGACAATATTCAGAAGACGGTGGCGGAGTACTACAAAATTAAAGTGGCCGACTTACTGTCGAAACGCCGTTCACGCTCGGTAGCCCGACCTCGCCAGATGGCGATGGCGCTGGCAAAGGAGTTAACCAACCACAGTCTGCCGGAGATCGGCGATGCGTTTGGTGGCCGTGACCACACCACCGTGCTGCACGCTTGTCGTAAAATCGAGCAGCTGCGGGAAGAAAGCCACGACATAAAAGAAGACTTCTCCAATTTAATCAGAACATTATCATCGTGACGCTATGAAATTTACCGTTGAACGTGAACATTTATTAAAGCCGCTACAACAGGTGAGTGGCCCATTAGGCGGCCGCCCGACACTGCCTATTCTTGGTAACCTGCTGCTGCAGGTCGCAGACGGTACGCTGTCGCTGACCGGCACCGATCTGGAAATGGAGATGGTTGCGCGGGTGACGCTGACTCAGCCGCACGACGCAGGCGCCACCACGGTTCCGGCCCGTAAATTCTTTGATATTTGCCGTGGCTTGCCTGAAGGGGCAGAGATCGCCGTGCAGCTCGAGGGCGACCGCATGCTGGTCCGCTCTGGCCGCAGCCGTTTCTCTCTCTCTACCCTGCCAGCCGCGGACTTCCCGAACCTGGATGACTGGCAGAGCGAAGTGGAATTCACCCTGCCACAGGCGACGATGAAGCGTCTGATTGAAGCCACGCAGTTTTCTATGGCGCATCAGGACGTTCGCTACTACTTAAACGGCATGCTGTTTGAAACCGAAGGGGAAGAGCTGCGTACCGTCGCCACCGACGGACACCGCCTGGCGGTCTGCTCTATGCCAATTGGCGTTAGCCTGCCAAACCATTCGGTGATCGTGCCGCGTAAAGGGGTGATTGAGCTGATGCGCATGCTTGACGGCGGTGATACTCCGCTGCGCGTGCAAATTGGCAGCAATAACATTCGTGCCCACGTGGGGGATTTCGTCTTCACCTCGAAGCTGGTTGATGGGCGTTTCCCGGATTATCGCCGCGTATTGCCGAAGAATCCCGACAAGACGCTGGAAGCGGGCTGCGACAGCCTTAAGCAGGCATTTGCCCGTGCGGCCATTCTCTCCAACGAGAAGTTCCGCGGCGTGCGTCTGTATGTGAGTGAAAACCAGATCAAAATCACCGCGAATAACCCGGAGCAGGAAGAGGCAGAAGAGATTCTGGACGTCACCTACGCCGGCGCAGAGATGGAAATCGGCTTTAACGTTAGCTACGTGCTGGACGTACTGAATGCACTGAAATGCGAGAATGTTCGCATTCTGCTGACCGACTCTGTATCGAGCGTACAGATTGAAGATGCTGCATCCCAGTCCGCTGCTTATGTTGTTATGCCAATGAGACTGTAGTGATAACTATCGGGCTATCTTACTTGCCATTTTCAACCTGGGCTGTGCTCGCCCCTGTCACGTACTGCGTGTACGCGCCAGGGTCTGCGCGCAGTCCGCGTTGAAACTGGCTGCGCCGATTACGCCCTGGCCCGAAGAAATTCAGATATGTCACTGACGCGCCTTTTAATCAAAGATTTCCGTAATATTGAAAATGCGGATCTCGCTTTATCCCCCGGCTTTAACTTCCTGGTTGGCGCAAACGGCAGCGGCAAAACCAGCGTGCTGGAAGCCATCTATACGCTTGGCCACGGTCGGGCGTTTCGCAGCTTGCAAATTGGCCGCGTCATTCGCCACGAGCAAGAGTCCTTTGTTCTGCATGGGCGTCTCCAGGGCGCAGAGCGTGAAACCGCCGTCGGCCTGACCAAAGACAAGCAGGGTGACAGTAAAGTCCGCATTGATGGTACCGACGGGCATAAGGTGGCCGAACTGGCGCTCTTGATGCCGATGCAGCTGATTACGCCCGAGGGGTTTACTTTACTCAACGGCGGCCCCAAATACAGAAGAGCGTTCCTTGACTGGGGATGCTTTCACAATGAAGCGGGATTCTTTAACGCCTGGAGCAACCTTAAGCGTTTGCTCAAGCAGCGCAATGCCGCGCTGCGCCAGGTGACGCGCTACGCCCAACTGCGCCCGTGGGACAAAGAGTTGGTCCCGCTGGCGGAACAAATCAGCACCTGGCGTGCCGAATACAGCGCAGGTATCGCCGAAGATATGGCCGACACCTGCAAACAGTTTTTACCGGAGTTCTCTCTCACCTTCTCCTTCCAGCGTGGCTGGGAGAAAGAGACGGATTATGCCGAGGTGCTGGAGAGAAGCTTCGAGCGCGACCGCCTGCTGACCTATACCGCGCATGGCCCGCATAAAGCGGATTTCCGCATTCGTGCTGACGGTGCGCCGGTAGAAGATACATTATCGCGTGGGCAGCTTAAGCTCCTGATGTGCGCGCTACGGCTGGCACAGGGGGAGTTTCTCACCCGCGAGAGCGGCCGACGCTGCCTGTATCTGATAGATGATTTTGCCTCGGAACTCGACGACGCGCGGCGAGGGCTGCTAGCCAGCCGCTTAAAAGCCACGCAGTCGCAGGTTTTCGTCAGCGCGATTAGCGCTGAACACGTTATGGACATGTCGGACAAAAATTCGAAGATGTTCACCGTGGAAAAGGGTAAAATAACGGATTAACCCAAGAATAAATGAGCGAGAAACGTTGATGTCGAATTCTTATGACTCCTCCAGTATCAAAGTCCTGAAAGGGCTGGATGCGGTGCGTAAGCGCCCGGGTATGTATATCGGCGACACGGATGACGGCACCGGTCTGCACCACATGGTATTCGAGGTGGTAGATAACGCTATCGACGAAGCGCTCGCGGGTCACTGTAAAGACATCGTGGTGACGATCCATGCGGACAACTCCGTATCCGTCACCGATGATGGTCGTGGCATCCCAACCGGTATTCACCCGGAAGAGGGCGTATCTGCTGCGGAAGTTATCATGACCGTTCTGCACGCAGGCGGTAAATTCGATGATAACTCCTATAAAGTCTCCGGCGGCCTGCACGGCGTAGGCGTCTCCGTGGTTAACGCCCTGTCGCAGAAGCTGGAGCTGGTTATCCAGCGTGAAGGCAAAGTTCACCGCCAGATCTATCAGCATGGTGTGCCGGAAGCGCCGCTGGCTGTCACTGGCGATACCGAAAAAACCGGTACCCTGGTGCGTTTCTGGCCGAGCCTGGAAACCTTCACCAACGTCACCGAATTCGAATATGAAATTCTGGCCAAACGCCTGCGTGAGCTGTCGTTCCTGAACTCCGGCGTCTCTATTCGTCTGCGCGACAAACGCGACGGCAAAGAAGACCACTTCCACTATGAAGGCGGTATCAAGGCGTTCGTTGAGTATCTGAACAAGAACAAAACGCCTATTCACCCGAATATCTTCTACTTCTCTACCGAAAAAGACGGTATCGGCGTGGAAGTGGCGCTGCAGTGGAACGATGGTTTCCAGGAAAACATCTACTGCTTCACCAACAACATTCCACAGCGTGACGGCGGTACGCACCTGGCGGGCTTCCGTGCGGCGATGACCCGTACCCTGAACGCCTACATGGACAAAGAAGGCTACAGCAAGAAAGCGAAAGTCAGCGCCACCGGCGACGATGCTCGTGAGGGCCTGATTGCCGTGGTTTCTGTTAAGGTGCCGGATCCGAAGTTCTCCTCTCAGACCAAAGACAAACTGGTCTCATCTGAGGTGAAATCGGCGGTTGAACAGCAGATGAACGAACTGCTGAGCGACTACCTGCAAGAAAACCCGTCTGACGCGAAAATCGTGGTCGGCAAAATTATCGATGCGGCACGTGCCCGTGAAGCGGCGCGTAAAGCCCGTGAAATGACCCGCCGCAAAGGCGCACTCGACTTAGCAGGCCTGCCGGGCAAACTGGCAGACTGTCAGGAGCGCGACCCGGCGCTGTCCGAACTGTACCTGGTGGAAGGGGACTCCGCGGGCGGTTCTGCGAAGCAGGGCCGTAACCGTAAGAACCAGGCGATCCTGCCGTTGAAGGGGAAAATCCTCAACGTCGAGAAAGCGCGTTTCGACAAGATGCTCTCTTCGCAGGAAGTGGCAACGCTGATTACCGCGCTCGGCTGCGGCATCGGTCGCGACGAATACAACCCGGACAAGCTGCGTTATCACAGCATCATCATCATGACCGATGCGGACGTCGACGGCTCGCACATCCGTACGCTGCTGTTGACCTTCTTCTATCGTCAGATGCCGGAAATCGTTGAACGTGGCCATGTCTACATTGCGCAGCCGCCGCTGTACAAAGTGAAGAAAGGCAAACAGGAACAGTACATCAAAGACGACGAAGCGATGGATCAGTATCAGATCTCTATCGCTCTGGATGGCGCAACGCTGCATGCGAACGCCAGCGCTCCGGCCCTGGCCGGCGAGCCGCTGGAACGTCTGGTGTCCGAGTTCAACGCTGCGCAGAAAATGATTGGCCGTATGGAGCGTCGTTATCCGAAAGCGCTGCTGAAAGAGCTGGTGTATCAGCCAACGCTGACCGAAGCCGATCTGAGCAGCGAGCAGACGGTCAGCCGCTGGGTCAACGCGCTGGTAAGCGAGCTGAACGAGAACGAACAGCACGGTAGCCTGTGGAAATGCGATGTTCAGCAGAACGCTGACCAGCTGTTCGAGCCGATCGTTCGCGTGCGTACCCACGGTGTGGATACCGACTATCCGCTGGAGCACGAGTTTGTGACCGGACCGGAATACCGTCGCCTTTGCACTCTCGGCGAAAAGCTGCGCGGTCTGATCGAAGACGATGCCTACATCGAACGTGGCGAACGCCGTCAGCCGGTTGCCAGCTTCGAGCAGGCGCTGGAGTGGCTGGTGAAAGAGTCCCGTCGTGGTCTGGCAATTCAGCGTTATAAAGGCCTGGGCGAAATGAACCCGGATCAGCTGTGGGAAACCACTATGGATCCGGAAAGCCGCCGTA
Organism: Leclercia sp. UBA1284; assembly: GCF_002308415.1. Lineage (NCBI taxonomy): Bacteria > Pseudomonadati > Pseudomonadota > Gammaproteobacteria > Enterobacterales > Enterobacteriaceae > Leclercia > Leclercia sp. UBA1284. The sequence goes on along the minus strand of NZ_DBUS01000005.1, from coordinate 196,087 downwards.
TGCTGCGCGTTACCGTAAAAGACGCGATTGCAGCGGATCAGCTGTTCACCACCCTGATGGGCGATGCGGTTGAACCCCGTCGTGCCTTTATCGAAGAGAACGCGCTGAAAGCGGCAAATATCGATATCTAAGCTGTTATCACCCCTCACCCCAGCCCTCTCCCACAGGGAGAGGGTGCACGGTTCCCTCTCCCTGTGGGAGAGGGTTAGGGTGAGGGTAAACCTGTGCAAAAGAGGAATCCCCTCCTCATATCCAATCCCCTTTCTTACCGTGTTTTTTGAGCGGAATCGCGTTAGCATGAGTGCAGACTCATTCAATCCGGGGATCCCATGGCCATCAAACTCATTGCAATCGATATGGACGGCACGCTGCTGCTGCCAGATCACACCATCTCTCCAGCCGTTAAAAATGCGATTGCCGCCGCCCGTGCAAAAGGGGTGAATGTGGTACTGACGACCGGTCGCCCCTATGCCGGTGTGCATAATTACCTGAAAGAGTTGCACATGGATAAACCGGGCGATTACTGCATTACGTATAACGGTGCCCTGGTTCAGAAGGCCGCCGACGGCAGCACCGTCGCCCAGACCGCGTTGAATTATGACGATTACCTCTATCTCGAAAAACTCTCCCGCGAGGTGGGTTCACATTTCCACGCGCTCGATCGCAATACGCTCTACACGGCCAACCGCGATATCAGCTACTACACCGTACACGAATCCTATGTCGCCACTATTCCACTGGTTTTCTGTGAAGCAGAAAAAATGGATCCGCAAACGCAGTTCCTGAAGGTGATGATGATTGATGAGCCAGCTATTCTCGATAAAGCCATCGCCCGCATTCCGGCTGAGGTTAAAGAGAAATACACTGTGCTAAAAAGCGCGCCGTACTTCCTCGAAATCCTCGATAAACGCGTCAATAAAGGCACCGGCGTGAAATCGCTGGCCGATACGCTGGGCATCAAGCCTGAAGAGATCATGACCCTGGGCGATCAGGAAAACGATATTGCGATGATCGAATATGCGGGCATGGGCGTGGCAATGGATAACGCAATCCCATCGGTGAAAGAAGTGGCCAATTTCGTCACCAAATCTAACTTGGAAGACGGCGTTGCCTACGCGATTGAGAAATTTGTCCTGAACTAAGCGTGGCTAAATACATCGGCCCTGGTTATTAACCGGGGCTTTTTTTTGCCCTGAATTTATCGAATTGTTCTTTTTGTGATCCAGATTGTAGTACAAAACAAACAGATTGTACTACATTGCAATCACGGTCTTAACGAATTGCATCACGTTTGTACTGCAAAAGTGAGGCGGAATTCAGCGGTCGCGGTAAAGTAGTGATGGACACAAAAATCATAAGGACCCTCCATGACTCTCAATAAAACCGACCGCATTGTCATCACGCTGGGCAGCCAGATTGTGAGTGGCAAATACGTACCCGGCTCGCCGCTTCCTGCAGAGGCGGAGCTATGCGAAGAGTTTGAAACCTCGCGCAACATCATCCGGGAAGTGTTCCGCTCGCTGATGGCGAAGCGGCTAATTGAAATGAAGCGTTATCGCGGAGCCTTTGTCGCCCCACGTAGTCAGTGGAACTACCTCGATACCGATGTTCTGCAGTGGGTACTGGAAAACGATTATGACCCGCGGCTGATTGGTGCCATGAGCGAGGTACGAAACCTCGTAGAACCGGCGATAGCCCGCTGGGCCGCCGAACGCGCCACCTCGGGCGACCTGGCGCAGATTGAGTCGGCGCTGAACGACATGATCGCCAATAACCAGGATCGTGATGCCTTCAACGAAGCGGATATTCGCTACCACGAGGCGGTGCTCCAGTCGGTGCATAACCCGGTGCTACAGCAGCTTAGCGTGGCGATCAGCTCGCTACAGCGCGCGGTATTTGAACGGACCTGGATGGGCGATGAGGCCAACATGCCGAAAACGCTCCAGGAACATAAAGCGCTGTTCGATGCGATACGGCATCAGGACGGCGATGCGGCAGAGCAGGCGGCACTCACGATGATCGCCAGCTCGACACGAAGGTTAAAGGAAATCACATGACATCTCGCTACATCGCTATTGACTGGGGATCGACCAATCTGCGCGCCTGGCTTTATCAGGGTGAGCAGTGCCTGGAAAGCAGGCAATCAGAAGCAGGCGTTACGCGTCTGAACGGTAAATCCCCCGAGGCGGTGTTAGCAGAGGTGACACAAAACTGGCGCGACGGCGCCACGCCAGTGGTAATGGCGGGCATGGTGGGCAGTAACGTAGGCTGGAAAATTGCGCCTTATCTGCCCGTACCGGCTCGTTTCTCCGCTATTGGCGAACAGTTAACGTCCGTTGGCGACAATATCTGGATTATTCCCGGCTTGTGCGTCTCTCGCGACGATAATCACAACGTCATGCGCGGCGAAGAGACGCAACTGCTCGGCGCGCGCACGCTTTCTCCTTCTTCTGTCTACGTTATGCCCGGTACCCACTGCAAGTGGGTACAAACCGATGCAGAGCAGATCCACGATTTTCGCACCGTGATGACCGGTGAATTACACCATTTGCTCCTTAAGCATTCGCTGGTGGGGGCGGGTTTGCCGGAGCAAGCCCCCTCGCCGGAGGCATTTGCCGCCGGGCTTGCGCGCGGGATCGCTTCTCCTGCCGTTTTGCCGCAACTTTTTGAGGTTCGCGCCTCGCACGTGCTGGGACAACTCCCGCGCGAGCAGGTTAGCGAGTTTCTGTCCGGCCTGCTGATTGGCGCCGAAGTCGCCAGCCTGAGTGAACGCTTCGCCGGGCAGCAGGCCATTACTCTGGTCGCAGGCTCATCACTGAGCTCACGTTATCGCCAGGCGTTTCACGCCATCGGCCGGGACGTGGCGGTGGTAGAGGGCGACACGGCATTTCAGGCTGGAATAAGGAGCATCGCTCATGCAGTGGCAAACTAACCTTCCCCTTATCGCGATATTGCGCGGCATCACCCCCGACGAGGCGCTGGCGCACGTAGGCGCGGTGATTGACGCCGGGTTCGACGCGGTGGAAATCCCGCTCAACTCCCCGGAGTGGGAAAAGAGCATCCCGGCCGTCGTCGATGCGTTTGGTGATAAAGCGCTGATTGGCGCAGGCACGGTGCTACAGCCGGAGCAGGTCGACAGACTGGCGAAGATGGGCTGCAAACTTATCGTCACGCCTAACATCAACCCCGAGGTGATCCGCCGCGCGGTGGGCTACGGCATGACCGTCTGCCCGGGATGTGCAACGGCAACCGAAGCCTTTACCGCTCTCGATGCGGGCGCGCAGGCGCTGAAAATTTTCCCGTCATCGGCTTTTGGCCCGGAGTACATCAAGGCGCTGAAAGCGGTCTTACCCGCCAGCGTACCGGTCCTGGCCGTGGGCGGCGTGACGCCAGAAAACCTGGCGCAGTGGATGAAAGCTGGCTGTGCAGGCGCCGGGCTGGGTAGCGATCTCTATCGCGCCGGACAGACCGTAGAGCGCACCGCACAGCAGGCGGCAGCATTTGTGAAAGCGTATCGAGAGGCAGCAAAATGAAAATAACCAAACTCACCACGTACCGTTTACCGCCGCGCTGGATGTTCCTGAAAATCGAAACCGACGAAGGGGTAGTGGGCTGGGGCGAGCCGGTGATTGAGGGCCGTGTGCGCACCGTCGAGGCCGCTGTGCACGAGCTGGGTGAATACCTGATTGGGCAGGATCCCGCGCGCATTAACGATCTGTGGCAAGTGATGTACCGCGGGGGCTTCTATCGCGGCGGCCCCATTCTGATGAGCGCCATCGCCGGTATCGACCAGGCGCTATGGGATATCAAAGGGAAAGTGCTGAACGCTCCGGTCTGGCAGCTGATGGGCGGCCTGGTGCGCGACAAAATTAAGGCCTACAGCTGGGTGGGGGGCGATCGCCCTGCCGAAGTCATTGATGGCATCAGAAAGCTGCGCGGTATTGGTTTTGATACCTTCAAGCTCAACGGCTGTGAAGAGATGGGGGTCATCGACAATTCACGTGCGGTAGACCGGGCGGTAAACACCGTGGCGCAGATCCGCGAAGCCTTTGGCAACGACATTGAGTTTGGTCTGGACTTCCACGGCCGCGTCAGCGCGCCAATGGCGAAAATATTAATTAAAGAGCTGGAACAATACCGCCCGCTCTTTATTGAAGAGCCGGTGCTGGCGGAGCAGGCAGAATATTATCCACGGCTGGCGGCGCAAACCGCTATTCCTATCGCTGCAGGGGAACGTATGTTCTCGCGCTTCGAGTTTAAACGCGTACTGGAGGCGGGTGGGATTGCCATCCTGCAGCCGGATCTCTCCCACGCGGGGGGCATCACCGAATGCTACAAAATTGCCGGTATGGCAGAAGCTTACGACGTGGCGCTGGCCCCGCACTGTCCGCTGGGGCCAATTGCGCTGGCGGCCTGTCTGCACGTGGACTTTGTCTCCCGCAATGCCGTGTTCCAGGAACAGAGCATGGGGATTCACTATAACAAGGGCGCGGAGCTGCTCGACTTTGTGAAAAATAAAGAAGATTTCAACATGGAAGGCGGCTTCTTCAAACCCTTAATGAAGCCTGGGCTTGGTGTTGAAATAGATGAGGCGCGGGTCAGCGAATTAAGCCGAAATAGCACAGACTGGCGCAATCCTCTGTGGCGTCAGGAAGATGGTGCGGTTGCCGAATGGTAACACCCTAATAAGTTAATGCGTTTCTCTATATCAATCTTTGCCTTCTGATGGCCGCGATTTGGCCTGAAGAGGGCAAGATGAAGAGGTAATAATCGATGAGCATTGCACTCTATACTTCTACACTCAAAAAACTAAATAGCAAAATAATTCCCTTCGTCATCATTTGTTATTTTGTCGCCAATCTTGATAAAACGAATATTTCTATTGCCGCCTTACAAATGAATGCGGATTTAGGTCTCACAGCCAGTATGTATGGCCTTGGCGTGGGCATGTTCTATATCTCCTACATTATTTTTGAAATTCCCAGTAACATTATTATGACGCGCGTCGGGGCGCGTATCTGGATTGCCAGGATAATGATCACCTGGGGTATTATCAGCGCCGGGATGTCGCTGGTACAAACACCTACTCAGCTTTATGTCATGCGTTTTCTGTTGGGCATGGCGGAGGCAGGGTTTACGCCCGGTATTATTTACTATATTTCCTGCTGGTTCCCTAAGAGCAACCGCGCCCGCGCGATGTCATTCTTCTATATGGGCTCCGTACTGGCCTCCATCATCGGCCTGCCTATCTCGGGATCCATTCTCAATATGCACGGCATTGCTGACATCGCCGGCTGGCGTTGGTTGTTCGCCATTGAAGGCATTCCGGCCATTATCCTGGGGGTGATGGTTTTAGGGTTACTGCCCTCTACGCCTGAGAAAGCCCACTGGTTATCGGGGTCTGAAAAGGAGTGGTTAATTGCTCAGTTAGCGGAAGATAACCGAAGTGTGACGGTGAACGAAAACCACTCCTGGCTGAGCGCGCTAAAAAACAAAGTGGTGCTGTTACTGAGTCTGGTTTGGTTTTTACAGGCCTTCGGCTCTATCGGTATTACGCTATTTTTACCGCTGATTCTTAAAAGTATTGCCAGCGAGCAAAGTAATTTTGTGATCAGCTTGCTCTCTGCGGTGCCGTTTATTTTTGCCTGCCTGTTTATGTATTTGAATGGTCGCCATTCCGATGTAACGAAAGAGCGATCCTTACATATGGGGTTACCTTTAATTCTCGCCGGAATATCGCTCGGGGCCGCTATTTATTCGGGTAACCTGCTGGTCTCCTATATTCTGCTGGTGCTGACGGTCGGTTTTAACTTTGCCCTAACCCCTGTTTTCTGGGCAGTGACAACAGAAAAACTGGCCGGCGTTGCCGCGGCTGCCTCTATTGCATTTATTAATACGATTGCCAATTTCGTTGGATTAGGTCTGCCGCCTGTTTTAGGCAAGATTAAGGATCTGACCAACAGCTATCACTACGGCCTGCTGATTGTGGCTATTGCGCTGATATTAGGGGGGATTATCGGTATCGCCGTCTCTCGTCCGGGTAAAAGCACATCGCTCAAGCAGTCAGCCCCCTCTTCTTTATAAGTGAACGGATAACGATGAAATTGAAATTTTTGAAACAAGCCTCCCTGCCTGACCAGCTAACGGCAGAACTGGAAAAACGTTACGACGTTTATGAATATGCGGCGCTTAGCGAGGAGGCATTCGCCGACCTGGCCGGACAATTTACCGTGATGATTACTAACGGTGAGGCCGTCGTCACGCGCCAGCTGATCGCCAGCCTGCCCTCTCTGGAACTGATTGCTGTTTTTGGCGTGGGATACGACGGTGTCGACGTGGCGGCTGCGGCAGATCATCATGTGGCCGTCAGCCATACGCCGGGCGTATTAACGGACGATGTTGCCGATTTGGCGATGGGACTCATGCTGGCGACATCGCGCCAGATCGTTTCTGCTCAGAAGTTTATTGAGGCGGGAAGCTGGCATCAGGGAGGATATCCGTGGACACACAAGGTCTCGGGGGCGCGAGTCGGCATTGTGGGTATGGGGAGAATTGGCCAGGCCATCGCACAACGTTGTGAAGGCTTTGCCATGCAAATTGCTTATAGCGATAGCAAAGTTATCCCGGGGCTAAATTATACCCGAATTGAGGACATTGCCTCCCTGGCGGCAGAAAGTGATTTCTTGATGATATGTACGCCGGGTAGTGCAAAAAACCAGGCGCTGATTGATGGCCGGGTCCTCGCGGCGCTGGGTGAGAAAGGAATATTGATCAACATTTCGCGTGGTAGCGTAGTGGACGAGCCCGCGCTGATTAACGCGATTGAACAGGGCACCATCGCCGGGGCCGGACTGGATGTGTTCAGTCGCGAGCCGGACGTTCCGCAAGCATTGCTCCAGCGCGCTAACGTGGTGGTGACGCCACATATGGCCAGCGCGACCTGGAGCACCAGAGAGGCGATGTCCCGGTTAGTGCTGGAAAATGTTTCGGGTTGGGCCAGCAATAAGCGTCTGGTAACCCCCATCCCTGAGCTGGACGCGTAGTCATTTTCCGGCAGATCCATTACTCTGAAGCGCAACTGTCGCTTCAGAGTTTATCCGTTCATGAAACAAGTCACCTTCGCTTCCCGCCATCACCAGCTCACCAATATCAACACCTGGACGCCAGATAGCCAGTGGCTGGCCTTTGACGTACGCCCATCCGGCGCATCGTTCACCGGTGAAACCATCGAGCGGGTAAATATCAGTACGGGCGAGGTTGAGGTGATTTATCGCGCCACAAACGGCGCGCATGTCGGGGTGGTGACCGTTCATCCTGCAGAAGACAAATATGTCTTTATCCATGGCCCGGAAAACCCGGATGCCGACTGGCAGTACGATTTTCACCATCGTCAGGGCGTGGTTGCGCACAATGATCGGGTGGATAATCTCGATGCGATGGATATCACCGCCCCCTACACGCCCGGCGCACTGCGCGGCGGCAGCCATGTCCATGTCTTTAGCCCGAACGGGCAGTACGTCAGCTTCACCTATAACGACCATGTTCTGCACGAGCGCGACCCAGCGCTTGATTTGCGCAACGTGGGGGTCGCCGCGCCTTTCGGTCCCGTGAACCCACCGGCTACGCATCCCCGGGAATATGCGGGCACCTTCTGGAGCGTGCTGGTCACTCGCACGACGCCGAACCCGCCGCCAGGCAGCGATGCAATCAATCGCGCCTACGAAGAGGGCTGGGTAGGGAACCACGCGCTGGCGTTTATTGGCGATACCCTGTCTGAGAAAGGCGACAAGGTGCCGGAGCTCTTTATTGTCGATTTACCGAAAGATGAGCAGGGCTGGAAGCACGCCGGGGATGCACCGCTACAGGGTACGCCAGAGGCCCTGCCGGCACCTCCGGCGGGCGTGGTGCAGCGTCGGTTAACCTTTACGCATCAGAACGCGTACCCGGGGCTTGTGAACGCGCCGCGCCACTGGGTGCGTAGCAATCCGCAAGGTACGCAGATTGCCTTTTTAATGCGCGATAACCAGGGAGTGGTGCAACTCTGGCTTCTCTCACCCGAGGGCGGCGAGCCGCGCCAGTTAACCGCTAACCGCAGCGATATTCAGTCGGCCTTCAACTGGCACCCGTCCGGCAACGGGCTGGGATTTGTACTGGAAAATCGTCTTGCATACTGCGATGCGGCGACGGGGAGCGTGACGTTTTTGACGTCCGATCACGGCAATCCACCTTCTGCGGATGCCGTGGTCTTTTCACCGAATGGGCGTTATATCGCCTGGATGGAAGAGGCGGAGGGCTTCCGCCAGCTGTGGATCACTGAAACCGGGCGCTGATCAGCGCACGGGCATGGCGGCAGGGGGAATAACCGAGTTGGTGGCCAGCGTCTCCTGCTCGCTTTTTTCAACGCGCGAGCGCACGGAGCTGTCCGCACGGAAGAAATCCCAGGGCAGCAGAAGCGTATCGAATACCGCCGTAAAGGGCATATCCAGAATCACCAGAGATTTGGTGCCCCAGTTGGTGTCATCATCTGACAACATTGTGGCACTGGCTCGCGTGCCGGGATAGGTCCCTTCTTTACCGCCGGTGTGCGACATCACGCTTGAACATCCGCAAAGCAACACCACCGCGCTGAACGTCGTCAACTTTATCAGAACATTTTTCATCATCAGTTTGTCATCATCAATGGCGCGATATGAACCAGCAACCCGGTTTATAACGGGCCATATGCAAATTGAACAGTTGAAAAGCGCCGCTCTGTGGCAGCCATCGCAATTTAACCCTTTGTGCTGCCATCCCAGTCTAAGCCAGTGACAGTAAAGTGCAAAAAAAACTGTTCAGGATCCGCTTGAAATGATCGAAATCAGACCCATTTTAGAGATGTGTCCATGAACAAACGCGCCTGATGGGTGTTTGGGATACCGCAGCCTGTCCATGGTGGAAGGCTACAATTTCTCGCTGATTTCAGGAGTTTTAACTTATGCGTAATTTCGATCTCTCCCCGCTATACCGTTCTGCAATTGGTTTTGACCGCCTGTTCAACCATTTAGAAAATAACCAGAGCCAGAGCAACGGCTACCCTCCTTACAATGTTGAACTGGTTGACGAAAACCACTACCGCATCGCCATTGCCGTCGCCGGTTTTGCAGAGAGCGAACTGGAGATCACCGCCCAGGATAATCTGCTGCTGGTGAAAGGCTCGCATGCGGCCGAACAGAAAGAGCGTACCTACCTCTATCAGGGCATCGCCGAGCGTAACTTTGAACGCAAGTTCCAGCTTGCTGAGAACATTCACGTTAAAGGCGCAAATCTGGTCAACGGCCTGCTGTTTATCGAACTGGAACGTGTGATTCCGGAAGAGAAAAAACCGCGTCGTATCGAAATCAACTAATTAGACGGGTCGCCATCGCGGCCCACTCAGAATTGCTTGCCGAACCGGGAGCATAGGCGAATCCGTAAGGATTTGCAGGAACAACTGCGCACAAAATTAGACTGTGCCGAACTCGCTTCTCAGAAGGAGATTTAGTATGCGTAACTACGATTTATCCCCCCTGCTGCGTCAGTGGATTGGTTTTGACAAACTGGCTAACGCCCTGCAAAGCACCACCGAGCAACAGACATTTCCGCCGTACAATATCGAAAAAAGCGACGATAACCACTATCGCATCACCCTTGCGGTAGCCGGATTCCGCCAGGACGATCTGGATATCCAGCTTGAAGGAACGCGCCTGACGGTGAAAGGTACCCCGGAAAAACAAGAAACCGAGACGAAGTGGCTGCATCAGGGTCTGGTGACGCAGCCGTTCAGCCTGAGCTTTACGCTGGCGGACCATATGGAAGTCTCTGGTGCGACCTATACCAACGGTCTGCTGCATATCGACCTGACCCGCAACGTGCCGGAAGCAATCGCTCCGCAGCGTATCGCCATTAGCGAACGCCCTGCGTTAAACAGCTAACAGTATGCGGGCTGATGCCTTCTCCCACAGGGGGAGGGCGCAAACACTAAAAACGGTCACCTTCGGGTGACCGTTTTGCTTTTACCTTCGGTTTTTTTGTGCGCCATCGCCCATACAACCGTCACCGGCTCTGAGAAAATCCCCACCATAACTAAGGTTATGCACAGGGAGTGGATCATGAGTGATATCGCGTTAACCGTCAGCGTGTTGGCCCTGGTCGCAGTAGTAGGACTGTGGATTGGCAACATCAAAATCCGTGGCGTCGGGTTTGGGATTGGCGGGGTACTGTTCGGCGGGATTTTTGTTGGCCATTTTGCCGACCAGTTTGGCCTGGTACTCAGCGCCGATATGCTCCACTTCATCCAGGAGTTCGGCCTGATTCTCTTCGTCTACACCATCGGTATTCAGGTCGGTCCGGGATTTTTCGCCTCCCTGCGCGTCTCCGGGCTACGGCTAAACCTCTTTGCCCTTGGTATCGTGGTGATGGGCGGGCTGGTTACCGCCATTCTGCACAAAATCTTTGCTATCCCTCTGCCGGTGGTACTGGGTATTTTCTCCGGCGCGGTCACCAATACGCCGGCGCTCGGGGCGGGCCAGCAAATTCTGCGTGATTTGGGGATCGAGCCCGGCATCGTTGACCAGATGGGGATGAGTTACGCCATGGCTTATCCGTTTGGCATCTGCGGTATTCTGCTCTCTATGTGGCTGGTACGGGTGCTGTTTCGTATCAACGTCGAAGAGGAGGCGAAGGCGCACGAAACTGCGCATACCAACGGCCATATGCCGATCAAAACCATCAACATTCGTGTCGACAACCCCAATCTCAATAAGCTGGCGATTCAGGATGTGCCGATTCTGAACAGCGTAAATGTGGTCTGCTCGCGCCTGAAGCGGGAAGAGATATTGATGGTGCCGTCACCGGGCACGGTGATCCATACCGGAGATTTGCTGCACCTGGTTGGTCAGCCTGACGATCTGCATAATGCGCAACTGGTCATTGGCAAGGAGGTCGATACCTCGCTTTCCACCCGCGGCACCGATATGCGCGTAGAGCGCGTCGTCGTCACCAACGAGCATGTTCTTGGAAAGAAAATCCGCGATCTGCAGGTAAAAGAGCGGTATGACGTGGTGATCTCCCGGCTTAATCGCGCCGGGGTTGAGCTGGTTGCCAGCCAGGACGCCAGCCTGCAGTTTGGGGATATCCTCAACCTGGTTGGGCGCCCATCCTCTATCGATGCCGTGGCGGATATGGTGGGCAACGCCCAGCAAAAATTGCAGCAGGTACAGATGCTACCGGTCTTCATCGGCATTGGCCTGGGCGTGCTGCTGGGCTCCATTCCGCTGTACGTGCCGGGCTTTCCGGTGGCGCTCAAGCTGGGGCTGGCGGGCGGGCCGCTGATTATGGCGCTGATCCTCGGGCGCATCGGTTGTATCGGCAAGCTTTACTGGTTTATGCCGCCGAGCGCCAACCTGGCGCTGCGCGAGCTGGGGATCGTGCTCTTTCTGGCCGTGGTCGGGCTGAAGTCCGGCGGAGATTTTATCGCTACCCTGGTCAAGGGCGAAGGGATGAGCTGGATTGGCTACGGGATCGTTATCACGGCTATCCCGCTTCTGACCATGGGGATCCTGGCGCGAATGTTCGCCAGAATGAACTACCTGACGATCTGCGGTATGTTGGCCGGCTCCATGACCGATCCCCCTGCGCTGGCCTTTGCTAACAACCTGCACGCCACCAGCGGCGCGGCGGCGCTGTCTTACGCCACGGTCTATCCGCTGGTGATGTTCCTGCGCATTATCACCCCGCAGCTACTGGCGGTGCTGTTCTGGGGGGCAGGTTAACAACGCCGCCTGCATTAGGCTATGCTGAAGCCAGGCCGTAGCACGACAAGGACTCTTGATGAAAATTTCCCGCCTCGGCGAAGCGCCGGACTACCGCTTCTCTCTGGCTAATGAACGCACTTTCTTAGCGTGGATCCGTACCGCACTGGGCTTTCTGGCCGCCGGGGTGGGTCTTGACCAGCTGGCGCCTGATTTTGCCACGCCGCTGATCCGTGAAGTGCTGGCGCTGCTGCTGTGCCTGTTCGCCGGCGTGCTGGCCATCTACGGCTACCTGCGCTGGCTGCGTAATGAGAAGGCGATGCGACTCAAGCAGGATCTGCCCTATACGCGCGGGTTATTTATCATCAGCGCGATTCTGCTGACGGTGGCAGGCGTAGTGATGGTGCTGGTTTTCTATGGCGGATAGCCGCAAAGCGCGACGCGAAGCGGACCCCGGCCTGCAGCCGGAGCGGACATCACTCGCCTGGCTGCGCACGCTGCTGGGGTACGGCGCCCTGATTGCGCTGGCGATTAAACACAACTGGCACCGTACCGGCCTGCCGTTCTGGATCTCACTGGTGGTGCTGGCGCTGGTGGCCCTTATGTTATGGCGTTATACCCGCAGCCGTAACCTGATGGACGTCACGCAGGATGAATTCGTACAGCCGAAAGCCGTCCGGGATAAACTCTTGATCGCGCTTGCGGTGCTGTCGCTCTCTCTGCTGTTTGCGGTGACGCACCTGGAGGTTATTTTTTCCCTTTAGCCAGATATGTCGCCATCTCCTCTTCCGGCACCATGCCGCCGCCGGTCGCCCAGACCAGATGGGTGACCTGTGCATCGGCTTTGAAACGCACCGGGCCGGCCATACCCGCCAGCGCCGACGGCTCCAGACGAATATTTTCCGCCTGCGCCAGCCAGCCGAGCATGTCATACATGCTCTGATCGGACAGGGTATAGAATCCGTCCAGTAACCGCTCCATCGCGCGCCCCACGAAGCCAGAGGCCCGACCTACCGCCAGTCCGTCTGCCGCCGTCACGTTATCGATACCGAGATCCTGCACCGCAATGTCGTCGTGCAGTCCGGTGTAGACCCCCAGCAGCATGCACGGGGAGTGCGTCGGCTCGGCGAAGAAGCAGTGGACGTTATCACCGAAAGCCAGCTTCAGGCCAAACGCCACGCCGCCGGGGCCGCCGCCAACGCCGCACGGCAAGTAAACATACAGCGGATGTTGAGCATCGACCACGCGGCCCTGTTCGGCAAACTGGGCCTTCAGGCGCTCGCCCGCTACCGCATAGCCCAGGAACAGGGTGCGGGAGTTTTCATCGTCAATAAAGAAACAGTTTGGGTCGTTTTCGGCCGCTTTTCGTCCCTGTTCCACCGCCACGCCGTAGTCCTGCTCATATTCCACAACGATCACGCCGTGGCTACGTAGTTTGGCTTTCTTCCATTCGCGGGCATCGGCAGACATATGCACCGTCACTTTAAAACCGAGGCGGGCGCTCATAATGCCGATGGACATCCCGAGGTTGCCGGTTGAGCCCACCGCAATGCTGTACTGACTAAAGAACGCCTTAAAGCGGGGCTCCAGCAGGATGCTGTAGTCGTCATTGAGGTTCAGCAAGCCTGCTTCCAGCGCCAGTTTTTCCGCATGCGTCAGCACCTCATAGATGCCGCCGCGGGCTTTAATGGAGCCGGAGATGGGCAGATGGCTGTCTTTTTTTAGCAGCAGCGTGCCGGGGATGCCGACACCCGTTTCGCTCGCCAGCCGCGTTTGCATCGCCGGGATCGCGACCAGCTCGGATTCGATAATTCCACCCGCTGCCGCCGTTTCCGGAAAGGCTTTCGCCAGATATGGCGCGAAGCGGCTGAGGCGAGCATGCGCGTCGTTGACGTCGTCCTGGGTCAGCCCGACATAAGGCAAGCCTTGCGCAAGGGTTGTGGCGCGCGGGTTAAGCCAGGTGAGCTCTTTCAGGGCGATCAGATCGGCAACCAGGGGGAATTTGGCGGTCAGCGTGTTAACGGCGTCGTTATTCATAATCTGTCTCAGAAATTAGTTCATTTTGACTCTACACGAAATGGCAAAAAGCGTGCTAAATACGGCTTATTACTTTCGATTTTTTCGCAAGGTTGATCGTGTTAAGACCCTTAATGGCCACCCTCTTATTGTGCGCTTCTGGCTGGGCCGCCGCCGCGGAGCCGCCGCTGACGGCGGCACGTTATGCTCAGCAGTTGGGCGTGGGAATGGATGTTGACTGGGCGCGTACCGAGCGTGGTATACGCGAATTTGACCCGCTGGTGGTGCGTGACTTTCACGCTAAAGGACTAAGCCATGTGCGTATCCGCGTCGCGGGGGCACCCACCGAGGCGCGGCTGATTCATCTGCGTAAGCTGGTGGAGGCGTGCGAGCAGTACGGCGTGATCCCGATTATCACTTATCAGGCGGATGCCTGGAAAAGCGACCCCAAGCCGGAAAATGAGAAAGCGGTGGTGAACTGGTGGATAGCGGTAGCCCGCTATTTCGGCCAGAGTTCTCCGCTGCTGGGTTTTGATCTGATTTATGAGCCTGCCGAAAAGCTCAACCATAACCTCGCTGCGCTTAATCGTGTCTACGAAAAAACCATCAAAGCCATTCATGGCATCGACCCGCAGCGGATGATTTTTATCGCCCCACGTCTGCGGGCCGCACCTGAAGATCTTCCCGGCCTGAAATTGCCGGCTCACAGCCAGGGCAATGTACTGGCAGAGTGGCACATCTTCCCCTGGGGGCCGCTGAAGAGTAACGGCAAATACCCCTGGACCTCCGGCACGGCGGCCGAAAAGGCGGCGATTCATGGGCGGATAAGCGCGGCCCTGCGCTGGCAGCAAAAAACCGGGCACAGCAGCTGGGTAGGGGGCTGGACGGTAGGGGAGACCATCAACTCTACGCCGACGGCCTCGCAGCTGGCCTTTGCTACCTTTATGGCCTGTGAACTGCAAAAGGCAAAAATACCCTATGCCATCAATGCGGATAATCAATTCTACGACGGAGAAGAGGGGGCGTGGCGACCCTCATCAGAGCCGTTATTGCAAACGATGATAGCCCCGCGCTGTGAAAAGCCCGACGAGAAGTCGGGCCATCATGGGATTAAACCGGCTGCTCGTGATGCGGCACGCGCGACGCCAGCGGTAGCCAGCACAGCAAAATCAGCAGCCCCATCAGCGTCATCAGCAAACCTAAACTAGCCTGTCCGGTTTGCGGCATCATGGCGGAAAGCCAGGCCAGCGCGCCAGAACCGATGTTCTGCAAGCCGCCAACCAGTGCGCCGGCGGTGCCTGCCAGAAACGGAAACGGCTCCATCGCGCCGCTGGTGGCGAGCGGGAACAGCATTCCCGCCCCGAAGAAGAACAGCGCCGCCGGGATGAGCAGCGTCCAGACGGTCATCACGCCAAACAGCCCAGGGATCCACATCATCAGCCCCGCCAGCAGACAGCTGATAACGGACTGCCACATCAGCGTGGAGAAACGCTTGTTGGGGCGACCCGCGAACCAGGCGCCGAAAAACGCCGCCGGGATCGGCAAAATAAACAGAATACTTACCACCATGCTGCTCAGGCCAAGCCCCGCACCCAGCAGCACCCCGGAACAGGCTTCAAACACCGCGATACCTGCCAGGCCACCGATCAGCATCAGCAGATAGCAAGTAAACGCCCCGTTGCCGAACAGCGTCTTATAGCTGGTGAGAAGTTTGGTACGCGGCGCATCCACTGGACGCGTTTCCGGCATCCAGCGCGCCATGCTGAAGGTGACTATCACGCACAGCACCAGCAGGAAGGCGTAGCAGGCGCGCCAGGACCACACCGTATCCAGCAGGCCGCCAATCAGCGGTGCCAGTAGCGGACTGACCAGAATGCCCATATTCAGCAGGCTGTTAGCATGACGTAGCTGGGTGCCCTGATACATATCGCGCGGTAAGGTGCGCGCCATCACTCCACCGACGCCGGTTCCGACACCCTGCAGGGCGCTGGCGGCGATCAGGACGGTCAGGCTATGGGTCGCGATCGCTATTACCGTCGCTACCATAAAAATGGTCATGCCCACCAGGATCACCGGACGACGCCCGACCCGATCAGAGAGCGGCCCGTAGAAGAGCTGCGATACGCCATAGGTCAGCAGGTAGGCCGCCATTACGCTCTGTACTGCGCCCTCGCGGACATTCAGTTCCTTTGCCATATCGGCAATCGCCGGTATGTAGATGGTTTGCGCCATCTGCCCGACGGCCACCAGTAACACCAGCATCAACAATAAATTAACGTTCCGTTGCTTTTTCATGTCGCTGAATATGTTTGCTTAAAGATAAAAGAAAGAATAAGTGACTGCGCATTCCCATAAATGCGCGAGGAATCTACCACAATGAGATGACAATTTAAGCATTGCGATAAGGAATGGAAAAACCGGGTCAGGCAGGATTTGTAAACATGAGCGGCAACGAATGTTGCCATGAATTTATGCCAGGCGAAGCAGCATGGCTCCGCCTGCTATACCCAACGCCGCAGCGATGCGTAAACCGGCAACCTTTTCTTTTAAAAGCACAAAGGCGATAAGCGCCCCGAAGAGTATCGAGGTTTCGCGCAGGGCAGCAACGACGGCAAGCGGTGCCTGGGTCATCGCCCATAATGCCAGACCGTAGGATCCCAGCGTGCCTACGCCACCGAGCAACCCTTTTTTCCAGTGCAGGCACAGATAACGGGTGGCTTCCCGGCGGCGGGCCACCATCGCCCAGGCGAGCAGGCAGAAGCCGTTCATCAGAAAGGTCCAGAGCGTATAGCCCAGCGCGGTATCAGACAGACGCACGCCGGTGCCGTCCACCAGGGTGTAACCGGCAATAAAACAGGCATTCAGCAACGCCAGCCCGATCCCTTTACGCGATCGCATGCGACCGTTCATCGCCATGGCAAGAATCGACAGGCAGATCACCCCGATGCCGGACCATGCCAGCCCTGAGAGGCTATCCCCCAGCGCCAGCACGCTGATTAGCGCCACCAGCAGCGGCGCCGTGCCGCGCATAAGCGGGTAGGTCTGGCTCATATCAGAGACCTGATAGGTCTTGGCTACCAACACCGTGTACACCACCTGCAGCGCGCAAGAGACGATCAAAAACGGCCAGCTGGCAGCAGAGGGTTGTGGAGAGAAAGGGAGTATTACCAGAGCGATAAGCGCGGCAGAGCCGCTCACGCCGATCGCGGAGTAGAGTTTGTCCGTTCCGGCTTTGACGATGGCATTCCAGCTGGCATGCAGCAGAGCGGCAAACAACAGAATGCAGAAAACGGTGAGGGTCATAGCGTATCGGGTGGTGAATTGTCATCTAACTGTAACATTCACACCCTGAGCCTGCCAGGCGGTTATACCGCACAGAAAAGGCGGTGCGTCACCCGGGGTTCGTCGCAGACCAGCGTAAAACCAGCCCGATGATAAAATCCGTACGCGGTGTCCGGTGCATGGGTATTCAGAAAATCAAACCAGATGCTGGCATCGGCCATTACGACGGTTAAAAGCTGCTTCCCGATGCCCAGCCCCCGGCACTTCTCGCTGACGTAAAGGTGGCGAATACGCCCCGCACGGGGCTGCTGGCTAAAGGGATCGCGGTTTAAGCCGCACACGCCCACCAGCTTGCCGTTTAGAAACGCCCCCAGCAGCTTTTCGCCCGGCGCGTTAAAGCGATTCTCACCCCGCTGCCAGTTCTCTTCCAGCCTGCGCAGCATATTGAAACGTAGCGCAATACTCTCTGCCTTCAGGGCGATATACCCCGGTTCGTCCGGGGTGACAGGCTCAATTAACAGACGCGACATAGCATTCCCTCGTTATTAAAGAGGGGCGGTTTCCCGCCCCTCTCAGGTGCGACTTGAACCTGAATTACCGAGTGTATTTCAGGACAGCATCAAGCAGTTGCAGTGCTGCAACAATGAGTTTGAGGATAAGTACAACCATATCCACTACGCTCATACGCGTCTCCTTTTGGTAAAAAGGAGCACGATGCTGGCGTACCTTTCCGCCGCCTGTTACCAGCACCTGGATTGACGTAACACAGTGTGCTCACTTCAGGGGGTTAAGGCACTGACGGCACCACCCGTTTCAGCCAGGACGTCGTTGCGCCGGTAGAACTGCGGCCCCCTCGCTCACTGCGAACAGACTCAGTATAGATAAATACTGTATGTATGAACAGTATTTTATAGACAAAAATCAGAAGGCGGTCCATACTCAAAAACGTCAAAATCCGTGCCAGAAATTGCGCGTTCGTCTTCGATCGCGTATACTTTTGCCGTTGACGTAACACAGTGTGTTCTGCGGAAACCAACCGCAAAACCCTGATAAAAACCTCGCTTAGGCGGGGTTTTTTGTTTTCACTGCGCAACAAACGAAACGTGATCCCTGACGCATTTTTATGCGGATATCTATTTTTCCATTGTCACGCCTTAAAACCTGTGGTTGTATAAATTCTATCAATGATTCCAAACACAGGTTCCTCATGACTCCATCCCTGTTTACCGCGACCCTACTAAAAACTGCGCAACCCGCCGCAGTGGTCGTCGTGCGTGTGGTGGTCGTCGTCGGCAATGCGCCGTAGGGACTGGATCAACACACGAATCCAAAACCCCGCCGGCGCAAACCGGGCGGGGTTTTTCGTTTTAGCGACCCTCTCCCGGAAAGTCGGCTCAGATCAGAATAAAAGGACTGGAGCATGGCAAGTTCGGGCACAACATCCAACAAGACGCGTTTTACGGGCGCGCAGTTAATCGTTCATTTACTGGAACGGCAGGGCATCACCACGGTAGCGGGTATCCCTGGCGGCACGGTACTCCCGCTGTATGATGCGTTAAGCCAGAGCAGCAAAATCCGCCACGTGCTGGCACGCCACGAACAGGGCGCGGGTTTTATCGCCCAGGGCATGGCGCGTACCCAGGGTAAACCGGCGGTCTGTATGGCCTGTAGCGGCCCGGGGGCCACTAACCTGGTCACCGCTATCGCCGATGCGCGTCTCGACTCTATCCCCCTGATCTGCATTACTGGCCAGGTCCCCTCGTCCATGATCGGCACCGACGCCTTTCAGGAAGTAGATACCTACGGCATCTCTATCCCCATCACCAAACATAACTACTTAGTTCGCGACATCGCCGAGCTTCCGCAGGTTATCAGCGATGCGTTCCGCATTGCGCAGTCCGGCCGCCCAGGCCCGGTGTGGATAGACATTCCTAAGGATGTCCAGACCGCAGAGATCGACATCGATGTCCTGCCAGAGCCGGGCGATCGCGCCCCTGCGCCAGAATTCAGCGCAGAGAGCGTGCGTGATGCCGCAGCCATGATTAACGCCGCCAAACGCCCGGTACTCTATCTGGGCGGCGGGGTGATCAACGCGCCGGAGGCGGTGCGCGAGCTGGCCGAAAAGGCGCAATTACCCACCACCATGACGCTGATGGCGCTGGGGATGTTGCCAAAAGCGCACCCGCTGTCGCTGGGCATGCTGGGGATGCACGGCGCGCGCAGCACCAACTACATCCTGCAAGAGGCGGATTTACTGATTGTGCTCGGGGCCCGTTTTGATGACCGGGCGATTGGTAAAACCGAGCAGTTCTGCCCGAACGCGAAAATCATTCACGTGGATATCGACCGCGCCGAGCTGGGTAAAATTAAGCAGCCGCACGTGGCCATTCAGGGGGATGTGGGCGAAGTGCTGGCCCAACTGACGCCGCAAATTGAGGCGGCCCCGCGTGCGGAGTGGCACCAGCTGGTGGCCGATTTAAAACAGGAGTTCCCGGGTGCCATCCCAACCGGGGGCGATCCGCTGAGCCACTATGGCCTGATCAACGCCGTGGCCGCCTGCGTGGACGACAGCGCCATTATCACCACCGACGTGGGCCAGCATCAGATGTGGACTGCGCAAGCCTATCCATTGAACCGTCCCCGTCAGTGGCTCACCTCTGGCGGCCTGGGCACCATGGGCTTTGGCCTGCCTGCGGCGGTGGGGGCGGCGCTGGCCAACCCGGATCGCAAAGTGATCTGCTTCTCCGGCGATGGCAGCCTGATGATGAATATTCAGGAGATGGCGACCGCGGCGGAAAACCAATTAGACGTGAAAATTATTCTGATGAATAACGAAGCGCTGGGGCTGGTACACCAACAGCAGAGTCTGTTTTACAAGCAGGGCGTCTTTGCGGCGACCTATCCAGGGATGATTAATTTTATGCAGATTGCCGCCGGGTTTGGTCTGCACACTTGCGATTTGAATGCCGAAGCCGATGCGCATGCCGCCCTGCAGGCGGCGATTTCCCGCCCTGGCCCGGCGCTGATCCACGTGCGTATCGACGCGCAACAAAAAGTCTATCCGATGGTCCCACCCGGTGCGGCCAATACAGAAATGGTGGGGGAATAAGCCATGCAGAAACAACACGACAACGTCATTCTCGAACTTACCGTCCGCAACCACCCGGGGGTGATGACCCACGTCTGCGGGCTGTTTGCCCGCCGCGCATTCAACGTGGAAGGCATTCTTTGTTTGCCAATTCTGGGCAGTGAACACAGCCGCATCTGGCTACTTGTCAACGATGACCAGCGCCTGGAGCAGATGATGGCGCAGATTGATAAACTGGAAGATGTGACCAAAGTGGTGCGTAACCAGTCCGATCCCACCATGTTTAACAAAATTGCGGTCTTCTTCGAATAAATCGCTCATTGCTTGAACGCCCGCGCGCTTATCGTTAAGGTAAGCGCGTTTTTTTATCCGCCCGCCAGGAACGCACATGACCACCATTGCCCTCATCGACGACCATCTTATCGTCCGCTCCGGCTTCGCCCAGTTGCTGAGTCTGGAGGCCGATTTCCAGGTTGTCGCGGAATTTGGCTCTGGCCGTGAGGCGCTGGCAGGCCTGCCGGGGCGCGGGGTGCAGGTCTGTATCTGCGATATCTCCATGCCGGATCTCTCCGGTCTTGAACTGTTAAGCCAGCTGCCGAAAGGGATGGCGACCATCATGCTGTCGGTTCACGACAGCCCGGCGCTGGTGGAGCAGGCGCTTAACGCGGGGGCGCGTGGGTTCCTCTCAAAACGCTGTAGTCCGGACGAACTGATTGCCGCCGTACGCACCGTTGCCACCGGCGGCTGTTATTTAACCCCGGATATCGCCGTCAAGCTGGCGACCGGACGCCAGGATCCGCTCACAAAGCGTGAACGTCAGGTGGCAGAGAAACTCGCCCAGGGAATGTCGGTTAAAGAAATTGCCGCTGAATTGGATCTATCGCCAAAGACCGTGCACGTTCATCGGGCAAACCTGATGGAAAAACTGGGCGTCAGTAACGACGTTGAACTGGCCCGGCGTATGTTTGATAACTGGCAATGAACCCGGTGTTTTCGCGGCTGATCGCCGTCGTTGCCAGCTTTTTTATCTTCTCCGCCGCCTGGTTCTGCCTGTGGAGTATTAGTCTGCATCTGGTTGAACGCCCCGAACTGGCAGTGCTGCTGTTCCCGTTCGGCCTGCGGCTTGGACTGATGCTGCAATGCCCGCGCGGCTACTGGCCGGTGCTGCTGGGCGCGGAGTGGCTGATGCTGTTCTGGCTGGCGCAGGAAGTGGCGCTGGCCCATCTGCCATTATTGATGATCGGGAGTGTGCTGACGCTTCTTCCGGTCACGCTGATCTCGCGCTATCGCCATCAGCGGGACTGGCGCACGCTGCTGTGGCAAGGCACGGCGCTGATGGCCGCCGCGCTGTTACAGTCATTGCCGTGGCTCGGCGAGCAAGAGATGCTGAACGCCCTGCTGTTGACCCTCACCGGCGGCCTGACGCTGGCCCCCACCTGTCTGGTTATCTGGCATTACCTCACCAGCACCGTCTGGCAGCCGCTCGGCCCGGCGCTGGTCTCCCAGCCGGTAAACTGGCGCGCCCGGCATCTTATCTGGTATCTGCTGCTGTTTGTTCTG
Organism: Leclercia sp. UBA1284; assembly: GCF_002308415.1. Taxonomy (NCBI): domain Bacteria; kingdom Pseudomonadati; phylum Pseudomonadota; class Gammaproteobacteria; order Enterobacterales; family Enterobacteriaceae; genus Leclercia; species Leclercia sp. UBA1284. The sequence continues at coordinate 174,373 of NZ_DBUS01000005.1, read as the reverse complement.
AGCCTGTGGCTGCAGCTTGGCCTGCCCGCCGAGCTTTCCCGCTTTACGCCGTTTTGTCTGGCGCTGCCGATTATCGCCCTCGCCTGGCACTATGGCTGGCAGGGCGCGCTGATCGCGACCCTGATGAACGCCATCGCGCTGATCGCCAGCCAGACATGGCACGATCACCCCGTTGATTTGCTGCTCTCGCTGCTGGCCCAAAGCCTGACCGGGCTGCTGCTGGGGGCGGGTATCCAGCGCTTGCGCGAACTGAATCAGTCCCTGCAAACCGAGCTGGCGCGCAACCGGCTCCTGGCAGAGCGTCTGCTGGAGACCGAAGAGAGCGTGCGCCAGGAAGTGGCCCGCGAGCTGCACGATGACATCGGCCAGACCATCACCGCTATCCGCACCCAGGCGGGCATTGTCCAGCGTCTGGCGGCGGAAAACGCAGGCGTGAAGCAGGGCGGGGCGCATATCGAGCAGTTGTCGCTGGGGGTGTACGATTCCGTGCGCCGCCTGCTCGGCAGACTGCGCCCGCGCCAGCTCGACGACCTTTCGCTTGAGCAGGCGGTGCGCTCCCTGATGCGCGAAATGGAGCTGGAAAGCCGGGGCATCGTCAGCCATCTCGACTGGAATATTGATGAACGGACGCTGAGCGAAGGCCAGCGCGTCACGCTGTTCCGCGTCTGCCAGGAGGGGCTAAACAACGTGGTGAAACACGCCAACGCCAGCGCGGTCACGCTGCAGGGCTGGCAGCAGGAAGACCGCCTGATGTTGATTATTGAAGACGATGGCTGCGGCCTGCCGCCGGGCTCCGGCCAGCAGGGCTTTGGCCTGGCGGGGATGCGCGAGCGCGTCGTGGCGCTGGGCGGCACCCTGACCCTCTCCTGCACGCACGGCACACGCGTCAGCGCCAGTTTGCCGCTACGGAGTCACCATGTTTAACACCCCCGCCAATGCCGCGCCCGTCGGCAACCAGGCCGACATCGACGCCCGGTACCGCTACTGGCGGCGCCATATCCTGATCACTCTCTGGCTCGGCTATGCGCTGTTTTACTTCACCCGCAAAAGCTTTAACGCCGCCGCGCCGGAAATCCTCGCCAGCGGTGTGATGACCCGCACCGATATCGGCCTGCTGGCGACGCTGTTTTACATCAGCTACGGCCTGTCGAAGTTCTTCTCCGGTATCGTCAGCGACCGCTCTAACGCCCGCTACTTCATGGGCACGGGGCTGATCGCCACCGGCGTGGTGAACATCCTGTTCGGCTTCTCTACCTCCCTGTGGGCGTTTGCCCTGCTGTGGGCCCTGAACGCCTTTTTCCAGGGCTGGGGGGCACCGGTGTGCGCCCGCCTGCTCACCACCTGGTACTCACGCAATGAGCGCGGCGGCTGGTGGGCAATCTGGAACACGGCGCATAACGTCGGCGGGGCGCTGATCCCCATCGTGGTGGGCGCGGCGGCGCTGCACTACGGCTGGCGTGCGGGAATGATGATTGCGGGCGGGCTTGCCATCCTCGCCGGGCTGTTCCTCTGCTGGCGCCTGCGCGATAAGCCCCAGACCGTCGGGCTTCCCCCCGTTGGCGACTGGCGGCATGACGAGATGGAGATCGCCCAGCAGCAGGAGGGGGCGGGGCTGACGCACAAAGCGATTCTGACGAAATATGTGCTGAAAAATCCCTACATCTGGCTGTTATCGCTGTGCTACGTGCTGGTGTATGTGGTGCGCGCGGCGATCAACGACTGGGGCAACCTGTACATGTCCGAGACGCTCGGCGTCGATCTGGTCACCGCCAACTCGGCGGTCACCATGTTCGAGCTGGGCGGATTTATCGGCGCGCTGGTGGCGGGCTGGGGATCGGACAAACTGTTTAATGGCAACCGCGGACCGATGAACCTGATTTTCGCCGCCGGCATTTTGCTCTCCGTTGGCTCGCTGTGGCTGATGCCTTTTGCCAGCTATGTGATGCAGGCGGCGTGCTTCTTCACCATCGGGTTCTTCGTCTTTGGCCCACAGATGCTGATCGGCATGGCGGCGGCAGAGTGCTCGCACAAAGAGGCGGCAGGTGCGGCGACGGGCTTCGTCGGACTCTTTGCCTACCTCGGCGCATCGCTCTCTGGCTGGCCGCTGGCATGGGTGATCGACCTCTGGCACTGGAGCGGCTTCTTCGCGGTGATCGCCATCGCGGCGGGGATCTCTGCTCTGTTGTTGCTGCCGTTTTTGCACGCGCAGGCTCCGCGCGAAGCGTGACGCGCCTCACCTTTTGGCGCCGAGTGGCGCAAAACTAAGAAATTTTCCCGGTTTCACCTGGACGCTGTCTCAGGCGTCGCGCCCGGCTGATTTTTACAATGCCTGCCATTCGCAGGTATAAAAATCAGCTCAGGAGCAAACCATGCTGGCCTTCCTTAACCAGGTGCGCAAGCCGACCCTGGATCTGCCGCTCGATGTGCGGCGCAAAATGTGGTTCAAACCCTTCATGCAGTCTTACCTGGTGGTCTTTATCGGCTACCTGACCATGTATCTGATCCGCAAGAACTTTAACATCGCGCAGAACGACATGATCTCAACCTACGGGCTGAGCATGACGCAGCTGGGGATGATTGGCCTGGGCTTCTCCATCACCTACGGCGTGGGGAAAACGCTGGTGTCGTACTACGCGGACGGCAAAAACACCAAGCAGTTCCTGCCGTTTATGCTGATCCTCTCCGCCATCTGTATGCTTGGCTTCAGCGCCAGCATGGGTTCAGGCTCCGTCAGCCTGTTCATGATGATCGCCTTTTACGCCCTGAGCGGCTTCTTCCAGAGCACCGGTGGGTCGTGCAGCTACTCGACCATCACCAAATGGACCCCGCGCCGCAAGCGTGGCTCGTACCTCGGCATGTGGAACATCTCCCACAACCTTGGCGGAGCGGGCGCGGCAGGCGTGGCGCTGTTCGGCGCTAACTATCTGTTCGACGGTCACGTCATCGGTATGTTTATCTTCCCGTCGATTATCGCCCTGATCGTCGGCTTTATCGGCCTGCGCTTCGGCAGCGACTCCCCGGAATCCTACGGCCTCGGCAAAGCCGAAGAGCTGTTCGGTGAGGAGATCAGCGAAGAGGATAAAGAGACCGAAGAAAACGAGATGACCAAATGGCAGATCTTTGTTGAGTACGTGCTGAAAAACAAGGTGATCTGGCTGCTCTGCTTCTCGAACATCTTCCTGTACGTGGTGCGTATCGGTATCGACCAGTGGTCAACCGTATACGCCTTCCAGGAGCTGAAACTCTCGAAAGAAGTGGCAATTCAGGGCTTTACCCTGTTTGAAGTGGGTGCGCTGGTCGGCACGCTGCTGTGGGGCTGGCTCTCTGACCTCGCCAATGGGCGTCGTGCGCTGGTGGCCTGCGTTGCGCTGGCGTTGATTATCGCCACGCTCGGCGTATACCAGCACGCCAGCAACCAGTACGTGTACCTCGCCTCCCTGTTCGCGCTCGGCTTCCTGGTGTTTGGTCCGCAGCTGTTGATTGGCGTGGCGGCGGTCGGTTTTGTGCCGAAAAAAGCGATCGGCGCCGCCGATGGGATTAAGGGCACCTTCGCTTACCTGATCGGCGACAGCTTCGCCAAGCTCGGTCTGGGGATGATCGCCGACGGCACACCGGTCTTTGGCCTCACCGGCTGGGCAGGCACCTTCGCCGCGCTGGACGCCGCCGCCATCGGCTGTATCGTCCTGATGGCGATGGTCGCGGTGCTGGAAGAACGTAAGATCCGCCGTGAGAATCGTGCGCAGAAACAGAAACAGAAATTGAAAGCAGCCTGAGTGTGCAGGTGACCTCTTTGCCCGGTGTGATGCCGGGCTTTTTTTCCTTCCCGCTCCCCCTCAGAAAAAAGATTACGGCTCAATTTTTACTCCACCCGCAGCCTGTCGCCAGAGGACCGGTTGTAATACGGTTTTTTCTGAAGCCTTCGTAACTTTACTTATTGATATGGTTAAAAAATGCCTGGTTAATATCTCAAAAAGAGATCGACCAGACGTAAACATGACCTGGCTTGAACTTTAATAGCCGCACAGGGCATACGCTGGGGGAGATAGGCGCCCTAAAAAAAGAACAGGAATGAAGTTTTCAAGCCAACCACTAGCCAGAACGCAACCCGGTGTTTGACTATTACAACTTGCTCAAGGAAAAAATTAACATGGCCATACCCGCTTACTTATGGCTTAAGGACGACGGTGGAGCATTAATCAAAGGCGGAGTTGATGTTCAGCACAAAGAATGCAGTATTGAGGTAAAAGGATTCCATCATAACCTCATGATCCCAACAGATAACGCCACCGGCAAAATAACCGGTACGCGCATCCATTCACCTATGTTGATCATTAAAGATTTTGATTGCTCAAGCCCATACCTCTATAAAGCGGTAGCGACAGGGCAGAGCCTGGTCTCTGCTGAGATAAAATGGTACAGGATTAACTACTCCGGCCAGGAAGAAGAGTACTTTAATATGCTGCTCGAAGGTGTCAGGGTCGTTTCTATCTCACCCGCGATGGCACCAGGCGATAACCCTAACGAAAACCATATGGAAACGGTTGAACTACGTTACGAGAAAATTACCTGGAAGCATAACGACGGGAACATCATCTTTAGCGATGCCTGGAACGAGCGCCAGTCAGTGTAAAAAACCTAAGGGGCAAGCAGCCCCTTAATCATATAACCAGCGCCCGGACTTGGCAGACTCAATAATCATTTCAAGCGTTAGCGGCTTATACTGGCGATCCCGAAACTTTTTTCTAAGTCCAAACTGGAACCAAAACAGCTCTGGCTCAAAATAGTTGTCCAGCACAAAGTTGCTGTACTCAATCCCATAACGATTGAAAAGATCAAGCAGCATGTCCTCAAGATCTTCAGGAACGAGGTTGAAATGTTCCTGGAAGGTCCATTCCTTCTGGGCGGGACGTTTCAGTTCACTGTAGTTATTAGTGATGTAATCTAAAAATTCTTGATCATCAGGCAATAACATTAGAAGTACGTCCATTCGATCCGATCTTTCGGTCGGGCTATCAGGTTGTACTTGTTTCTGGTTTCTTGGGCCACAAGGGCAAATACAATGACTGCCTGGGCATAGCCGACGAACGGAACAGCTCGTCCAACTACTGCCCCAACCTTATTTGTTTGTCTTGTTATACCCATACCGATAGTGGTCTCCACCCTCATACCTCCAGGGAAGCGGACTCCCTTTAATATGCGACGTGCTAGTTTGGAGGCAACACTTGTACGCGAGCCTGACGCACCTAACACCTTACGCTTGGGTATTAGAGGCTGACCTGCAAGGATTGTTGCAGCAGTCTCTACCGTTACGCCCAGATGGTTCGCCAGACCCTCAGCGAATATCAGCAAAAATAGCTCTTGTGGAGTTACATTTGAATTCCCGTGATAGAAATACGTTCCACCTGATTCCTCTATTGTATCCATAGCACCATCCTTAGTTCTGTTTAAGCAAGGTTATAACCGTGATTAATATAAGGATAATGAGGAGGTAATAATTTTTTGAAATTAAGAAAAGTGCCCGCAAACAGTATATTTATCGAGTATGAGGTCGTGATATCGGCACGCTTTCAGGAGACGCTGCTGAAAGGGCTGAAGCGCAGCGATCCACTTTCAGAATGATTTTCCAACAGTTTTCACTGCACTAATAGCGATTTGCGAGCTGTCGAGGCCATGAGTTTCCCGCTATGATAAGCGACTATTCGTAGGAGAACTCATGATCTGGATAATGCTGGCGACCCTCATAGTCGTGTTTGTCATAGGATTTCGTATCCTGACCTCCGATTCTCGCCGCGCCATCAAACGTTTAAGTGAACGTCTGGGCATTTCGCTGGTGACGGTCGAGTCGATGATCGACCAGTTTGGTAAAACGTCCGGAAATGAGTTTATCCGCTACCTCGAGCGCCCGGACGAGGCGCATCTGCAAAACGCGGCCCAGGTGCTGTTGATCTGGCAGGTGTGTATTGTTGATGGCAGTGAACAAAATCTGCTCAGCTGGCACCGCCTGCTGCGTAAAGCCCGTCTCGCCGCACCGCTCACCGATGCGCAGATCCGCCTGGCCCTTGGCTTTATGCGCGAAATGGACCCCGATCCGCAGGAGCTGAACGCCTTCCAGCTGCGCTATAACCAACTTTTCCTGCCGGAAGAGGGTGTGTTTTATCTTCACTGAGGCCTTGCAGGCCGGGGCCAGCACCACCTCATCCGGCAAACCCCGGCAAAAGTTGTCGAAACGTTAAATTCGTCACACTTTTGATGATAAACTGCGCGACTTTTCCGCACATTTTTATCTTCAGGTGACGTCATGACAGAACATATTCAGCCCGCTCCCCACGCTAAAGAGGTCGCCCGGCCCAACTGGTCGGCGGTTTTCTCGGTGGCGTTCTGCGTGGCCTGCCTGATTACCGTTGAGTTTCTGCCGGTCAGCCTGCTGACGCCGATGGCGCAGGATCTGGGTATTTCGGAAGGTGTGGCGGGGCAGTCCGTTACCGTCACCGCCTTTGTGGCGATGTTCGCCAGCCTCTTTATTACCCAGGCGATTGGCACCATCGACCGCCGCAAAGTGGTCATTCTCTTCAGCGTGCTGCTGACGGCATCCTGCCTGCTGGTCTCCTTCGCCAATAGTTTTAGCCTGCTTTTGCTCGGGCGCGCCTGTCTGGGGTTAGGGCTCGGCGGCTTCTGGGCGATGTCCGCTTCGCTCACCATGCGCCTGGTGCCCGCCCGCACGGTGCCTAAAGCGCTGTCGGTGATTTTCGGCGCGGTCTCCATCGCGCTGGTGATTGCCGCGCCGCTGGGCAGTTTTCTCGGCGGGATCATCGGCTGGCGTAACGTCTTTAACGCCGCGGCGGTGATGGGTCTGCTCTGCATTGTCTGGGTATGGAAAGCGCTGCCGTCGCTGCCGGGTGAAGCGGCGCATCACAAACAGAACATGTTTACGCTGTTGAAACGTCCGGGCGTGCTGGCGGGGATGACCGCTATCTTTATGGCCTTCGCCGGGCAGTTTGCCTTCTTCACCTACATCCGCCCGGTGTTTATGACCATGGCCGGCTTTGACGTGGATGGCCTGACGCTGGTGCTGCTGAGCTTCGGTATCGCCAGCTTTGTCGGCACCTCGCTGTCGGCGCAGTTCCTGAAACGCTCCCTCAAGGTGGCGCTGGCCGGTGCGCCGCTGGTGCTGGCGATCAGCGCCGCCGTGCTGATTCTGTGGGGCAGCGACAAGTGGGTCGCCTCGGCGATCGCCATTATCTGGGGCTTCGCCTTTGCGCTGGTGCCGGTAGGCTGGTCGACGTGGATCACCCGCTCGCTGGCCGATCAGGCGGAAAAAGCAGGGTCGATTCAGGTAGCGGTGATCCAGCTGGCGAACACCTGCGGCGCGGCGGTGGGCGGGGTGGCGCTCGACCATCTGGGGCTGACCTCACCGCTGGTGATTTCCGGTACGCTGATGCTGATGACGGCGCTGCTGGTGGCAGCGAAGGTGAGGGCGCGTTGATTGATAAATAGTCACTCCGGCGATATACTTGTACCGTAACTTGTACAGGAGGGAATATGCAGGTTGTGACCTTTACTGAAGCACGAAGCCGACTCAAAGATGTGTTGGACGACGTGAATGACAATGTGGAGACGACAATCATCAGCCGCCGCAACGGCGGGGATGCGGTTGTTATGTCTCTTCAGCACTACAACTCGATGATGGAAACGATCCATTTGATGAGTTCGCCTGCTAATGCCAGCCGACTGATGGAGTCAATCGCACAGGCAAACACGGGTAAAACCACGCAGAGGGATCTGATTGATGACCAGGCTACTGATTTGGACAGATAACGGCTGGGACGATTATCTGTGGTGGCAAGAGCAGGATAAGAAAACGCTTTGCAGAATCAACAAGCTGATTGAAGATGCGAAGCGCCAGCCTTTCAAAGGACTGGGAAAGCCTGAACCGCTCAAAGGGAATCTTTCTGGTTACTGGTCCCGCCGGATAAACGATACTGACCGACTGGTTTACGGCGTGTCGGATAGCGCACTCACTATTTTGATGTGCCGCTATCACTATCATGTGTAATTCAGGTTAATGCCTGAACCCGTCTTCTCGAATTTATCGACGGCGTTGCTGGTGGCAGTGAAGGTGAGGGCGATGTTGTAAATTACCCCTCACCCCGGCCCTCTCCCCATAGGGACGAGGGTGAAAAGATCGCACCGGGCAATCCCCTCGCCCCTTTGGGGAGAGGGTTAGGGTGAGGGGATATCAGGCTGATGTCTGAACCCGCCTTCTGGAATCCATCGAAATCAGCACCACCGACGAGACAATCAGCAGCGTGCCCAGCCAGTCCGGCAGGGTGAAGGCCACGCCCAGTAGGATCACCGACAGCAATGCACTACTCAGCGGTTCGGCGCAGCTCAGGATGCTCGCCTTTGGCCCGCCGATCATCTGTGCCCCTTTCAGATACAGGCTGAACGTCAGCGCCGTACCGATCACCACCAGATAGAAGAACGCCAGCAGCAGGCTACCGTCGAACGCAAAGGTGGTGCCGCGTCCCGCGTAGAACGGCGTCAGCACCAGTCCCGCAATCAACATGCTCCAGCCGACGATCGGCAGCGTACCGTAGCGGGCGATCAGCGTTGACGGGTAGGTGGTATAAAACGCCGCAGCAAAGGCCGAGGCGATGCCGAAGAACAGCGCGGCAGGCGAGATTGAGAGCGACGTCGGGTCGCCGTGCGTCACCAGCAGGAAGGTGCCGACAAGCGACGTGAATATCGCGGATAGCACAAACAGGCCGGGGCGCTTTTTCCGCGCCAGCGCGAACCATGCCACGATAATGGTTGGTGACAGGAACTGCAGCACGGTGGCGGTGGCAGCGTTGGATTTTTCAATCGTCAGCAGGAAGGTGAGCTGCACGGTGAGCGCGCCGACCAGCGAGAAAAATAGCAGGCTGATGGCGTCCTTACGGTTTTTGATGACCGAGAAAATTTTGTCGCCGTGAACGAAGGAGAGCGTCAGCAGGATCACCCCGGTAAACAGCAGGCGAACCATGGTCAGATAAGGTGAAGAGATGTGGCTTTTCTCCATGATGTACTGCGCGCAAACGCCTGAACTTCCCCATAAAACGGCGGCGATCAGGACGTTGAGCATCCCTTTACGTGTGGAACCCATGTTCTCCCCTGGTATGTTGGTTTTTTTGTAGCATAACATGAGGATTGGTGGGTTTGGTGCGGTCTGATGCCCTCACCCCGGCCCTCTCCCACAGGGAGAGGGGGCAAAGACTAAAAACGGCAACTGGCGTTGCCGTTTTGCATTTACCTTGTGCGGTCTGATGCCCTCACCCCAGCCCTCTCCCACGGGGAGAGGGGGCAAAGACTAAAAACGGCAACATGGCGTTGCCGTTTTGCATTTACCTTGTGCGGTCTGGTGCCCTCACCCCGCCCCTCTCCCACGGGGAGAGGGGGCAAAGACTAAAAACGGCAACTGGCGTTGCCGTTTTGCGTTTACCTTGTGCGGTCTGGTGCCCTCACCCCGGCCCTCTCCCACAGGGAGAGGGGGCAAAGACTAAAAACGGCAACATGGCGTTGCCGTTTTGCGTTTACCTTGTGCGGTCTGATGCCCTCACCCCGGCCCTCTCCCACGGGGAGAGGGGGCAAAGACTAAAAACGGCAACTGTCGTTGCCGTTTTGCATTTACTTTAGAACCAGGCTTCCCACATGGCGCCGACGTTGAAATCGTCAAGCGTCTCGTCCTGGGTGCCGTTCACGCGGGCGGTACGTTCGTTATCCACCTTGCCGCCGGTGACGTAGAAGCGCAGCATCGGACGGAACTCTGGGCCCATGGCGATAGACATGTTCTGCGACAGGGTCAGTTTCCAGCCTTTGTTATCGCCGCCGTTGTCGTAATCAACGTGCTGCCAGCCCGCTTCCAGCCAGGTCGAGTGGACGTCGTTCCACCAGTGCATTGGGCGAACAATGGCGTTGTAGTTCTTGCGGTTATCGGTGCCGTCGCGGCTATTATCATAGTCGTGGAAGGCGAGGATGTACTCCACCTGGGTGGCCTGGGTGAATTTATGCAGCCCTTCGAAGCTGGCGTAGACCGTGGTCAGATCCTCGGTCTTGTTGAAGACGCTGTTATCCGAGTTATCAGAGTAACGGGCAATCACTTTGTTCACGCCGCTGTCGTTGGTGTGGCTCAGCACCACGCCACCCTGCCAGGCCTTCAGACGCTCTTCACTGTCGATCGCTTTCGAGTCAAAGCCGTAGTTCGCATACAGCTCCAGGTCGATCGGGCCGAGCTTCATGCCGTGGATTTTAGAGGTTGCCGCGTAGTTACCTTTGTCGCCCGTGCCGGAACCGCCGGTACAGGTGATGCGCGATGGGTTCGCTTCGTCTTCCATCACTTCCGGGCTACAGGACTCCACGGCCGCCACGGTCGCCACGTCAAACTGCACGCCGCCAATGTCGAAGTTCTTCACCCCGGCGCCCTGGCCATCGTGGTTCATCCAGAAGTAGTCGTTGATACCCTGCTGCGGACGCTGGTGGAAGTCACGACCGGCCCAGAAGTAGGCGTTCGGGTTGGACGCCATAATGTTGGTGACGCCCGCATAGGCTTTTTTCAGGTTAACTTCGTCGCCCCAGTGGTCGATCATCACGTTGATGTCCCAGATGGCGCCGTTATCGCCTTTAAAGGCTTTGGAGAGCTGGAATTCACCGCCGTTGCCTTCGTTACCCAGACGACCAATCGCCGACGCACCGTTATAGGAGCCATCCACCGCTACGTATTTTTGATCGGCGGCCTGGAAATGGGCGCCATAGCGGGCATAACCGGTAAATTTAACCCCGAACGGGATAGCCATATCCGGCGACTGCGCCGCACTTTGCGGCTCGGTGACCACGTCGGCTTTTTTTGCCACCGCAGCATCCATTTTTGCCTGACGTTCTGCCAGGGCTTTATCCACCGCTTTGGCCACAATGGCGTCGATTTGCTCTTGAGTGAACTCCTGTGCGAGTACAGAAATTGGGCAAAGCGCGGCGATAACCGCCATTGTTAATGGAAGTTTTTTAATTGTGTTCATGGTTATCTCAATATAGTTTAATTTTATTCAGACAATAACCATCCCGCTCCGATCTGACAGAATATGTCGCTATCATCAGAACAAGTGGATTTCTATTATTAGGTACAGAGGTATTACATTACCGTTTTTTCGCCATAGATTATCTCTGATATAAATGAATAATTTCTTCGGATAATTCACGCGCCAGTAGCGAGTTCATTAAATGATCCTGGGCATGCACCATAATTAACGTCATCGGCTGACGGGCTTCGCCTGCATCCTGCTCAATGAGTTTGGTCTGCATATGGTGCGCCTGGCGCGCGTAGCCATCGGCTTCGCGCAGTAGGCTTTTGGCTTCATCAATATCGCCATTACGTGCGGCGTGCAGCGCTTCAAAGCACAGACTGCGCGACTGACCGGCGTTAACGATAATTTCCATTACGGCTTCTTCTAATGCGATCATGAGTGATTACTCTTTTTCAAAACCATTATTCAGAGAGGTAGCGGCAAACCACTCTCCACTTTTCTTTATCGTGCGTTGCTGCGTCGTTAAATCCAGCTGAATAAAGCCGTAGCGGTTTTTATACGCATTGCACCATGACCAGTTATCGATAAATGTCCACATATGGTAGCCAAGGCAGTTTGCCCCTTCGCTAATGCCTTTATGCAGCCATTTAAGGTGTTCGGAAATAAACTCGATACGATACTGGTCGTTTATTTGTCCGGCTTCGATAAATCGTTGCTCGTTTTCTACGCCCATGCCGTTTTCAGAAATAAAGCAGCGCGGGTTGTCATAATTATCACGCAGATTAACGAGAATATCGTAAATACCCGGTTCATAGATTTCCCAACCGCGATACGGGTTCATCTTCCGACCGGGCATTTCGTAGTTATCAAAGAACCACTCCGGCATAAACGGCGCCTGAGGGTTCACCGCACTGTCACGACACTTCACGCGACGCGGTTGATAGTAGTTAATGCCCAGCAGATCGATACGCCCGTCGGCAATCAGGTTGCTGTCCTCAGGCTGGCAGGCAGGCAGCTGATCGTAAGACTTCAGCAGCGCCACCAGGTCGGCCGGATATTTCCCGCGCAGCACCGGGTCGAGGAAGCTCCGGTTAAACATCAGGTCGGCAATATGCGCCGCTTTCACATCCGCCGGATGCTGTGAACGGGGATATGACGGGGTCAGGTTGAGTACGATCCCAATCTCACCGGCATGGTTTCCGGCGCGGAAGGCGCGCACCGCGTGGGCGTGGGCCAGCACGGTGTGATACGCCACGGTCGCCGCACGACGGAAATCCACCACGTTGGGATAGTGGAAATCGTACAGATAGCCCCCTTCAACCGGCACAATCGGCTCATTGAAGGTAAACCAGTGCAACACCCGGTCGCCAAACAGTTTGAAACAGGTCTGCGCATAGCGGCCATAGGCGGCCACCACATCGCGGTTCTCCCAGCCGCCAATCTCCTGCATCGCCATCGGCATGTCGAAGTGGAACAGGCAGATAAACGGCGTGATGCCCTGCTCAATCAGTTCATCGATCACCTGATTGTAAAACGTGACCGCCTCAGGATTCACTTCACCGATGCCATCAGGGATCAAACGCGCCCAGCTAATCGAGGTGCGAAAGCTGTTGTGGTTCAGCGTTTTCAGCAGCTGAATATCCGCTTTCCAGTTCTGGTAAAAGGTCGATGTCTGTTGCGGCCCTATCCCCTGATGGAAACGGTTTGGTTGCTGGCTAAACCAGTGATCCCAGGTGGTCAATCCCTTGCCGCCGCCCTGGCTCTCCCCTTCGGTTTGCAGCGCGGAGCTTGCGCTACCCCACCAAAAGTTCTCGGGAAATGAGTAGTTCATAATGCTTCCTCTTTAACTTAGTTACTGGCCGGCTCAGCGCCTACAACAGCCGCCTGGGCTTTTTGCTCTTCGTTTTTCACCAACGTACGCTCATAAGCGCGCAGGAAAGGCAGGTACATCAGCGCCGACATCACCATGCACACCACGCACATCACCACCGGGCTCAATGCCCAGTTGGCCGCCCATGAGGCGCCAATCGGTGCCGGCGTGGTCCATGGGGTTAACGACACCACCTGCGCCAGCCAGCCGAGCTTAGTGGCACCGTAGGCCAGACACGCATTCACCAGCGGCACAAACACGAACGGGATAAACAGCATCGGGTTCATGATGATCGGCGCACCGAACAGGATCGGTTCGTTGATGTTAAAGAAGCTTGGTACCACGCCCATTTTGCCAATGGTACGCAGATGGGTGACGCGGCTGCGCAGCAGCAGGAACGCCAGCGGAAGGGTAGAACCGACGCCGCCAATCAGCAGATAGTGATCCCAGAAGCCCTGCAGGTATACGTGCGGCAGGGCAGCCCCTGCGGCCAGCGCGGCCTGGTTTGCAGAGAGGTTTGCCATCCAGAACGGGTTCATGATGCCGGTCACAATCAGCGAGCCGTGGATGCCCGCGAACCAGAAGATCTGGCACAGCAGCACAGAGAGCAGAATGGCAGGCAAGGAGTCAGACGCCGAAACCAGCGGCTCCAGCAGGTGCATAATCGCCTGGGGAATGATCATGCCGGTCTGCGCTTCAATGAACAGGTTCAGCGGGTGCAGCGTACCGATCACCACCATCACCGGGATCAGGATCTCAAACGAACGGGCCACCCCGGTCGGCACCTCTTTTGGCAGGCGGATGGTGACGTTGTTCTGCTTCAGCCACGCATAGACGCGGGTGGAGTAGATGGCGGTGATCAGCGCGGTGAAAATCCCCTGGCCCGACAGATACTGGGTGGAGATTTTGCCATCGGCATAGGGAGCAGCCACCAGCAAGAATGCCATAAACGCCAGCAGGCCAGACATCACCGGGTCGAGGTTAAACTGACGACCCAGGCTCGCGCCGATACCCACCGAGATAAAGAAAGTCATTACGCCCATACTGAGGTTGAAGGGCAGCATCAGCTGTTCGCGGTAGGTCTGGGAGAAATCCAGCCAGCCGCGGGCAAAGCTGTTGGTGGTGTCCGCTGAGAACGGCGGGAAGATAAACACCAGCATAAACGAGCCGATGATCATGAACGGCAGCGCGGCGGTAAAGCCGTCGCGGATGGCAATCACATACTTCTGCTGGCCAAGCTTCGCCGCCAGCGGGGTAATGGACTGCTCAATGACGGCAACCATAGACTGATATAACGAACTCATGAGAACACCTTCTTAGTGTGCCGCTTCAATGAGCGACAGAGCGTAATCCAGCACCTTATCACCACGCTGCATGCCGTAGTCCATCATATCGATGGCCTGCACCGGAATGCCTTGCGTAGCAGCCTTGTCTGACAGCGTCTTTATCATGTATTTCACTTGTGGTCCGAGAAGTACCACCTGGTATTGCGGAAACTGCGTATCAAATTCGGCCACGCCGTACGCATCAATCTTCACCGGCAGACCTCGCTCATCCGCCGCTTCAACCATTTTCCTGACCAGCAGGCTGGTGGACATTCCGGCAGAACAACACAGCATTATCTTGAACATCGACGACCATCCTCTAAATGTAAAAAGTTATTGCGGGTCTGATTGGACATCATGCGGAAACCGGTTTCCATTTATAAAAGACAGAAGTGTGACAGCTATCAATATCCGTTACTTATGGCGCTAATTATCACGATCGGTGTCACACTATTTGGCGTGTTTTGCATCAAAATGAGTGGAAACGGAAAATCGGTTTCCATAGAAAACGGAAACGGATATACTTCTTTTTGGCTAAAATGTGAGCCAATGCGGTAATGGAATTTGCAGGGCGGGGCCGTCCTGTCAGGGGAGAAAGATGTCTACAATCAACGATGTATCACGTCTGGCCGGGGTGTCCAAAGCCACGGTATCACGGGTGTTGAGCGGGTCGCGCGGTGTAAAGGAAGCCAGCCGTCAGGCCGTTTTGAAAGCGGTGGATGAGCTGAACTATCGACCCAATGTGATTGCGCAGTCGCTGCTGAGCCAGTCAACCGGCTGCATCGGCGTGATCTGTGCGCAGGATAATATCAACCAGAGCACCGGTTACCTGTACGCGCTGGAAAAACAGCTTAGTCAGCATCAAAAGCATCTGCTGTTGCGTTTTGCCAACACCAAAGCCGAGGTGATGAACGCGCTTGAAGAGCTTTCGTGTGGGTTGTGCGACGACATTCTCATCATTGGCGCGCGTTTTCCGCTGAGTGTCGATCAGGAAAATGTCATTCTGGTGGACTGCATGCAGGCGGCGGATAACGTCAACAGCATTCAGTTCGATCACGCGTTCGCCGCAGAAACCGCCTGTAATTTCCTCACCAGCCAGGGGCGCCGCCAGATAGCGCTGATCCATCCGCAGGGTAGCGGCTTTGCCGATCAGGTGCTGCTGGGCTACAAACACGCGCTGGAGAAAAACTTCCTGCCCTTTAATCGCAACCTGGTCTTTATGGAGGCCACCTCGTCATCCGTGGCGTTGCAGGAGTTGCTGAATAATGCGAGCACGCTGAACTTCAACGCCTTACTGGTTGCTGATGAGCAAGAGGCGCAGCGGGTGATACCGCAACTGCAGGCGTTTAACAAGTCCGTACCGGGTGACATCATGGTCTTCAGTCTGGCCGGCTCCCTGCATTTACCGGGTATCCCAACCATTCCGGCGATTGAATACTCGATGGATGCGATGGCTGCACGCATTGTGAGCTGGCTGAACGAAAAAACCCAGATGCTGGAATCCTGGGTTCTGCGGGGCGATTTAATTATTCCTGAAATACGTAAACGCTAATCAGCAAGCGTGAAGCCCGCTTCACGCTTAATAATCCTCCATGCAGTCCATGCGGCTGACGGCGTCCCAGTAGGCCTCCTGGTTGTTACGATCTACCGCCAGCATGGCGTTGCGCATCAAGAGCTTATTCGCCTCTGAAGACATAATCATCGCCTGCCACTCCGAGTCAGACTGTTTACGCTGCGGGGCGCAGGCTTTTTTCACATCTTTCAAAATCAGCTGTTTTTTCTGTTCGAGTTTGGCGGGATCGTCGTTGTCTTGCGCATGGGCGAAGGCGGCAAAAAGCAGACAGACTATCAGGCAAAACAGGTGTGCTGACTTCATGTTGACCTCCGGTTGATAACCACGGCATTCCATTTGAAATATATCGTTACATTCGCCGATGCGATCCAGGTGGAAAGTATGAATTTGCGCATTCCGGCGACTAAACGTTAAAAGCGTAGCCGCACTTTTTGCCAAATTCTTGGGCGCCAACAAAAATTTATTGTCTCCTTTCTGCCGTTGCGCGAACTTAGGGTAACGATAAAAAAATGAGGGAAAACAGGATGCAGCTAGACATTGTCGATAACATCACCGCCGACGATCAGGAAGCGTTATTAACCGGGCTGCGCGCCTATAACGAGCAGTTTGTCGATACCCGCACCTGGGGCGATCTGGCGGTCTTTGCCCGCGATGACGACGGTACCCTCATCGGCGGGGTTATTGGGCGTCGCAAAGGGGAGTGGCTGGATATCAGCTATGTGTGGGTGAGCAGCGCGGTGCGTGGCAGTGGTGTAGGCAGCCAGATCATGCTGGCCGCCGAAGAAGAGGCGAAGCGCAAAGGGTGCCTGAATGCGCTGGTGGATACCGTCAGTTTCCAGGCGCGGCCCTTCTACGAAAAGCTGGGCTATCAACTCCAGATGACGTTGCCCGATTTCCCGAACCAGGGGATGCAGCGCCACTATCTGACCAAAGCGCTTTAAGCGCCAATGCCCTGGCCCATCACCGCTAAGGCGTGGCGCACAATCTGTGCAGACGAGAGAGCGCTTAGCCTCTCGTCATTACGCCTTCTCGCGAAGGGCACCAGCACCAGGCTTAGCAGCGTGGTAAACAGCAGCTCCGGAGCCAGCTCGCGGTTCAGTTTCCCCTCCTGCTGCCAGCGCTTCAGCGTGGCAAGCGTCACGGAGTAGTTATCTTCACCCACCCGATTTCGCAAATGGGCGCGTAAAACCGGCATTTCACCGATCACCTCCTGCATCCACAGCGGCGCAAACCAGTGATGCTGCCCGGCGAGGCTCGCCAGCGTTTGGACCATCAGGGTCAGGGAAGCCACCGGATCGTCGGGATGGGCGCTAAAGGTGGCGGCGATGGTGCTGCGCAGCGGCAGAAAACGCTCCTCAATCATCGCATCCAGCAGCTGTTCGCGTGAGTTAAAATAGTAATGCAGCATCGCGGGCGTTACGCCCGCCTCTTTGGCGATGGCGTTTAGAGAGGTGTTGGCGATCCCCTGACGAGAAAAGAGATCCAGCGCAATGTCCAGCAACTGCTCGCGGCTGGTGGTGGCGCGTTTGCCCCCGCGGGGACGACCGGGGCGGCGCGGTTCAGAATTATCTTTATGTGCTGACATGCTGGAGCGATCCCTTGACCGTATTCATAACTTCATTGAATATTAATTATCTCATTAATTAATTTCAAGCGGTCTCTTATGATGCCTGACGCGCAAAAGCCCCCTTCGATAAAGCTCTTGTTCAGCGCGCTACTGCTGGTGATGCTGCTGTCTGCCCTCGATCAGACCATCGTCTCCACGGCGCTACCCACTATCGTGGGTGAGCTGGGCGGGCTGGATAAACTCTCCTGGGTTGTGACGGCCTACATTCTGAGCTCCACCATCGTGGTGCCGCTGTATGGCAAGTTCGGCGATCTGTTTGGCCGAAAAATTGTACTGCAGATTGCGATTGTGCTCTTCCTGCTGGGCTCGGCCCTGTGCGGACTGGCGCAAAACATGACGCAACTGGTGCTGATGCGTGCCCTGCAGGGGCTGGGCGGCGGCGGACTGATGGTGATCAGCATGGCGGCGGTGGCCGATGTGATCCCGCCTGCCGAGCGCGGCCGCTATCAGGGGCTCTTCGGCGGCGTATTTGGGCTGGCAACGGTGATTGGGCCGCTGATCGGCGGGTTTATCGTGCAGCATGCCTCGTGGCGCTGGATCTTCTACATTAATCTGCCGCTGGGGCTGTTTGCCCTGCTGGTGATCGGCGCGGTGTTCCACAGCAATACCAAACGAAACAAACATGAAATCGACTATCTCGGGGCGATTTACCTCAGCATGGCGCTGCTCTGTATCATCCTCTTCACCAGCGAAGGGGGGACGGTACGCCCCTGGAGCGATCCGCAGCTGTGGTGCATTCTGGCCTTTGGCCTGACGGGGATTGCCGGATTTATCTATGAAGAGCGTCTGGCCTGGGAGCCGATTATCCCGCTCTCGCTCTTTCGCGATCGCAGCTTCCTGCTGTGTAGCCTGATTGGCTTCATCATCGGGATGTCGCTGTTCGGTTCAGTGACCTTCCTGCCGCTGTATCTGCAAATTGTGAAAGAGGCCACGCCAACCCAGGCCGGATTACAGCTGATCCCGCTGATGGGCGGTCTGCTGCTGACCTCCATCATCAGCGGGCGCATTATCAGCCGTACCGGCAAGTACCGCCTGTTCCCGATCCTCGGTACCCTGCTAGGGGTGATCGGCATGGCGCTGCTCACGCGGATCACCATCGACTCCCCCACCTGGCAGCTGTATCTCTTCACCGGCGTGCTGGGGATGGGTCTGGGGCTGGTGATGCAGGTGTTGGTGCTGGCGGTGCAGAACAGCGTCTCGTCCAGCCAGTACGGTGTGGCGACGTCGGGTGTCACCTTGTTCCGCTCCATCGGCGGGGCGATTGGCGTGGCGCTGTTTGGCGCGGTATTTACCCATCAACTGCAATCAGGGCTGATGGCACGCATCCCCGAAGGCAGTGAACTGCCGCGAGGGCTGGATCCTGACGCTATCCACCATCTGCCGGATGCCCTCAGGGCGGACTATCTGGATGCCTTTGGCTCCGCCATTCACGCGGTATTTATCATGGCGGCAGGGATTATGGTGCTGGCGTTTGTGCTGTCATGGTTCTTGCGCGAAGCGCCGTTACGCAAAAGTCAGGCGTAAGCGAGCGCAAAAAAAATGGTCGTCCATTTTTCGGTTGTGAGCACAGAGGTGAAAACGCCACTCTGGACTCACTGCTCACAACCGGAGAGACCCATGAACTTTACGACCCTGGATACGCCGGGCAGCCTGTTTCAGCAGGCCGTCTGGCAAGGGATTGCCCGCGTCGGCTACGGTGAGACATCGCATTACCAGGCGCTGGCGTCGCCCGCAAAGCGTGGCTGCTTGCCATGAGAAAAAGCATCGCTGAGCGGCATATATCTTTTTCTTCTGTTTGATTCCTTTTCGTTTTTTAGCCTGCCGCTGGGTTACCGATATAGTCGGGTAAACATTTATCAAAAGGAACCGGCTGGTGAAACGTCGATTGGGTGCACTTCTTCTTGCGGGCCTGCTGCTGGCGGGCTGCGATCAGGGCAGCAGTAATGCTAAACACATTAAAGTCGGCGTGATTAACGGCGCCGAGCAGGAAGTGGCAGAGGTCGCCAAAAAAGTGGCGAAAGAGAAATACGGCCTGGATGTGGAGCTGGTCGGCTTTAGCGGCTCGCTGCTGCCGAACGATGCAACTGACCACGGCGAGCTGGATGCCAACGTCTTCCAGCATCGTCCGTTCCTTGCGGAAGATAATAAAGCGCACGGTTATAAGCTGGTGGCGGTGGGAAATACCTTTGTCTTCCCGATGGCAGGCTATTCCCGCAAGATCACATCGGTGGCTGAACTGAAAGATGGCGCCACCATCGCGATTCCCAACGACCCAACCAACCTCGGGCGTGCCCTGTTGCTGCTGCAAAAAGAGAAGCTGATTACCCTTAAACCGGACATCGGCCTGCTGCCCACCGCGCTGGACATCACGGCTAACCCGAAGAAGCTGAACATCATGGAGCTGGAAGGGGCGCAACTGCCGCGCGTGCTGGATGATCCAAAAGTCGATGTGGCCATTATCAGCACCACCTATCTGCAACAAACCGGGCTGTCGCCGGTGCATGATGGGATATTTATTGAAGATAAAAACTCGCCCTATGTGAATATCGTGGTCGCACGGGAAGACAATAAAGACGCCGAGAACGTCAAAGCGTTTATTCACGCTTACCAGTCGCCGGAGGTGGCGAAAGCGGCGGAGAAGATCTTTAATGGCGGCGCAGTGCCCGGCTGGTAATCACGTGAATAACCCGCTGCTGAATTTAGCGGGTGTTAGCATGACTAAAGTATCAATAAAGCGAATCTGAATAATTCAGGAGGGTGATTTTACTCTCCTCCTGAAAATACGTTATTGAGTAAGAACGAACTGAGGATATATTAAATATCCTTCTCGCTAATCTTATTAAAACCTGACGTAATTCACATAATTAATTTTAGTCGGTGACATAAGTTAAATTTTATATAACTCAAATTAGACTCGTCCTATATTAATAACTCTATTTTATTAGGGTTTATTTTCAGGGCACGGATGAGCACCCTCATGCACAAAGGTGGAATAATTTCCGCCAGTAACTATATCCTTATCTTGATGGTCGCACTTTTATCTCTCCCGGTAAAAGCGGCCCCGCTGTCGCCTGCCGATCGCGATACCATTCAGCAGCAACAACAACAGCTTTTAATACAAAATCAGCAGCAGCGAGATGAACTGGAACGCAGTATCCCCCTTCCAGCCCCCACCCGGCCGCAGCCCGCCGCGCAAGGCTCCGGGCCTTGCTTCACCATCCATACGATTACTCTTTCAGGCGCTACCGTAATCGCTGAAAAAGCCCGTAAGCGGCTGGTAGAGCCCTGGCTAAATCGCTGTCTGGATCAGGTGAAAATAAACGAATTAACCACCCATATTTCTGACTGGTATATTAGCCGCGGCTATATCACCAGCCGGGCATTTTTGACCGAACAAGATCTCTCCCACGGTCAGTTAAATATTGTAGTGCTGGAAGGGAAGCTGGAAGCGATTCGCCTTGAGGGCAAAACCCCGCTAATGCTAAAGATGGCTTTTCCGGGTCGGACAGGGCGCATCCTCAATTTACGCGATATCGAACAAGGCATGGAGCAAATTAACCGTTTGCGTGCCGAGCCGGTGCAGATCGATATATTACCCGGATCGCAACCGGAATATTCAGTGGTAAATCTTACGGCGAAACCCGAATTTCCGTTAAGGGCAACTATCAGTCTGGATAATAGCGGGCAAGAGAGTACCGGAGAGAATCAGCTGAATGGTGCGCTGTATGCCAATAATATGTTAGGTCTGGCAGACCAGTGGTTTATCAGCGGCGGTCGAAGCAGTGATTTTGCCACCCGCTACGACGCGCAAAATTTCCAGGCGGGAGTAAGCCTGCCGTTCGGCTACGGGCTGCTGGATTACAGCTACGCGTGGAGCAACTACCGCACCACCATCAATAATATGGGGTTTGACTGGATCTCGACCGGCGATACCAAAACTCACCGTGTTAATGCCTCCTGGGTCGTCTATCGCAATGGCGATATTAAAACCGGTCTCGCGGCGGGTGTGGTGCAGCGCTCAAGCCGTAACTGGCTGAATGACGCCCCGCTGCAAAGCAGTACCCGCAATCTTTCCAGCCTGATCCTTGGCATCACACACACGCAAAAACTGGCGGGCGGCGTCGCCACCTTCAACCCCACCTGGAGCCACGGCATGCCCTGGTTCAACGCCGAAACGGACGAAGATAAAACCGGTGATGAACCGCGCGCCGAGTTTCGCAAATGGAGCCTGAACGCCAGCTTCCAGCGTCCGCTCACCAATAACTTGTGGTGGTTGACCAGCGCCTACGGTCAGTGGTCGCCGGATCGCCTCTACGGCGCCGAGCGGCTCACGCTGGGGGGAGAAAGCTCAGTGCGTGGGTTTAAAGAGCAGTACCTCTCCGGTGATAACGGCGGCTACTGGCGTAATGAACTGGGCTATTCGCTGTTTACCCTGCCGTTTATCGGCCAGGTGAACGCCACCCTGGCGGTGGATGGCGGCTGGCTGGAAAAAGATCGCGAAGACCGTTTTGCTTCCGGCACCTTGTGGGGCGCGTCGGTGGGCTTAAGCAGCGCCGGACGCGGGTACAGCAGCCAGATCTCAGTGGGCACACCGCTGCACTACCCCGACTGGCTGGGCCCGGATCATGTGACTGTTAACTGGCGTATCGCCTTTATGCTTTAAGAGAATTTACGACTATGGAAACCCGTCATCCTCCCGTTCGTTTCTCACAGCGCCTGATTAGCTGGGCTGTCTGCGGCTTAATGGCCTGGCAGCCGATGGCGCCCGCCATGGCGGCGGTGATGACGCCGACCGGCAACACCACTATGGACAAAGCCGGTAACGGGGTGCCCATCGTCAACATCGCCACGCCAAACGGGGCGGGTATTTCGCATAACCAGTTCAACCAGTACAACGTAGGCAAAGAGGGGCTGATCCTTAATAACGCCACCAATAGCCTGAATCAGACCCAGCTTGGTGGGCTAATCCAGAATAACCCGCATTTGCAGGCAGGACGTGAAGCGAAGGGGATCATCAACGAGGTGACGGGCGGCAGCCGGTCGCAACTTCAGGGCTATACCGAGGTGGCCGGGAAAGCGGCCAACGTTATGGT
Organism: Leclercia sp. UBA1284; assembly: GCF_002308415.1. Taxonomy (NCBI): domain Bacteria; kingdom Pseudomonadati; phylum Pseudomonadota; class Gammaproteobacteria; order Enterobacterales; family Enterobacteriaceae; genus Leclercia; species Leclercia sp. UBA1284. The sequence continues at coordinate 151,831 of NZ_DBUS01000005.1, read as the reverse complement.
GGCGAACCCTTACGGCATCACCTGTAACGGCTGCGGATTTATCAATACGCCCAATGTGACCCTGACCACCGGCAAGCCACAGCTTGATGCCAACGGCAACCTGCTGGCGCTGGATGTGACGAAAGGGGCCATCACCATTGAGGGGCAGGGGCTGGATGCCAGCAAAAACGATGCCCTCTCTCTGATTGCGCGCGCCACCGAGGTGAACGCCGCGATCCACGCCAACGATCTTACCGTGACCGCCGGGGCCAACCGCGTCGCTGCGGATGGGCGTGTCAAATCCCTTACCGGCGAGGGCGCAGCGCCCAAAATCGCCGTGGATACCGGCGCGCTGGGCGGTATGTATGCCAACCGCATCCGTCTGGTCTCCAGCGAGAAGGGGGTGGGTGTAAACCTGGGCAACCTGAATGCCCGCCAGGGCGATATTCAGCTCGACGCCAACGGCAAGCTGACGGTCAACAACAGCCTGGCCAGCGGGGCGATTACCGCGAAGGGTGCGGGCGTGACGCTCAACGGCAGCCATCAGGCGGGTGGGGCACTTGATGTGACCAGCTCGCAGGGAATGACGCTTAACAACAGCACCCTCGCCAGCGGCGGCGAGATGCGCCTCACCAGTGACGGAAAACTGCAGATCACTGGCGGCGGTACCGACAGCAAACGGGGCCTGACGATAAACAGCGGGCAGGATATGGTTCTGCAGGAGACCTCGCTGGTTGCCGCCAACAGCGCCACGCTGAACAGCCAGGGCAAGCTGACCCAGACCGGGGGCGGCGTCTCTGGCAAAGGCGGGGCATTAAGCGTGACGGGTAAAGCGGGAGTCGCCCTCTCGGATGCCACGCTGGTCGGGCAGGGAAATACCACTCTGGCCACCGACGGCGCGCTGTCGGTGAAAGGCAGTTCGCTGACGAGCAAAGGGGAAATGAACGTGCGCGGCGGGCAGGATATCACCCTGACCCACGCCACCGTCGGCAGCGATGCCCGCACCACCGTCACCAGCGGTGGCACGCTTACGGCCTCTGACAGTGCGATCGCCGCCGGCGGTGATTTGACCCTGAGCGGGGCAGGACTGACGCTGAACGGTCAAAGCCGGGCGGATGCCAGCGGCAATATTGCCCTGAGCGGGAATACGATAACGCATCAGGGCCAGGTGAATGCCGGGAAAGACGTTACGATCACCGGTAAAAATGTGGTGAACAGCGGCCAGTTAGCGGCGAAAGGAAAATTCTCTGCGCAGACGGACTCCTTGACGAACAGCGGTACGCTGCAGGGGAATGACGTCACGCTTCAGGGGCGCACGCTGACTAACAGCGGGGCAGTACAAAGCGGCGGCCAGCTGACCGTAAACGCAGATACCCTGAACCAGCACGGCACGCTAAGTACTAAAGGCGATGCCAGCCTGGCGGTTAACGACGGGCTGACCAACACTGGCTCTACCCTTGCCGAAGGCACGCTAAACCTGAAGGCAGCCACGCTTACTCAACAGGGCACGCTGTCCGGGACGAAGGGGCTGACGGCAGAGACCGGGGTGCTCACCAGCGGGAAAGCGTCCCTCACCACCAGCCAGGGCGATATACAGCTCACCGCCCGCCAGCGTGCGGATCTGAATGGCCTGACAGATGCCGCAGGCAACCTTGATCTCAACGCCGCAACGCTGACCACGCAGCAACAGGCGCGGCTGCAAAGCGGCCAGCGACTGAGAGTGCAGGCAGACAGTGCGACGCTGAACGGCATTCAGGCCGCGAAGGGGTCGCTGGACCTCTCTGCCGACACTCTGGTTCACGGTGGCAAATCCACCGGGCAGACGCTGGATTTCCGCGCCGCGCAGGCGCTCAGCAACAGCGGCGAGTTAACCGCCGATACGATAACACTTAGCGGACAACAGCTCTCCCAGAGCGGGATCGCGAAGGCGGACAGCCTGACCCTGACGGCCCCCGAGTGGATCGCCAACAGCGGCACGCTGGTGGCCAATACTCTGTTGTTAGAGAGCCGCGCCATCAGCAACGGCGGGCTGTTGCAGGGCAACTCGCGGTTTACCCTGCAGGCCGACACGCTAACAAACCTCGCCCAGGGCTCGCTCTACGGCGTGAATGACCTGACGCTGAACATCCCCACTTTTACTAACAGCGGCCTGATCACCACCGACGGTACGCTGCGGCTGAAGGGAACCTCGCTGGTCAATCGGGGCGAGATCAACGGCGCCAGTCTGGAGAGCGATTACGTCAGCCTGAGCAACCTCGGAGCAGGGCGACTGCTGGCCGATGACCAGCTCACCCTCAACGGGACGACGCTGACCAACGAAGGGAGTATTGCGGCGAATAACCTGCATCTTACAGGGAACAGCCTGCAAAACAGAGGATTGCTGCAGGGCGATAACGGCATCACGCTGGAGGTCGCCGACACCACCAACAGCGGCACCCTGCAAAGTGGTGATGCGCTGAAACTGGACGGCAACACCCTGACCAACAGCGGAGAACTGAGCGCAACATCGCTCCTGCTCACCCTGACGCAGCAGGTCACTAACGACGCGACCGGGCGGGCGATTGCCCGGGACGGGTTAACTCTTACCACGGCGGCGCTGACCAATGGCGGACTGCTGGCGGGCAAAAATACGCAGCTCAACAGCGAGGCCCTCACCAACAGCGGCACGTTACAGGGCACGGCGACGCTGACGGCGATCGGTAACCAGTTGAATAACCTGCAGGCCGGGAAAATGCTCGCAGGCGGCGGGCTGGATCTGCAACAGGTTACGCTCAACAACGCCGGTTTGTTGCAGGGTAAAACGCTGAATCTGGCGACCGGGGAGTGGATTAACAGCGGTAATGCGCTTGGTGAAGCGGGCGTCACCGCGAAGGTAACAGGTCAGTTCACCAACCAGGGCAAGGTACTGAGCCAGCAAAACCAGGAGGTGGACGCTGCCAGTATCGACAACCGCGGACAGCTGATGGCCAAAGTGCTGGCCCTGCATGGCGATCTGCAAAACAGCGGCCTGCTGCAGGGGAGCAGCGATTTGCGCTGGCGCGGTAATGCCTTCACTAACCAGAGCCAGGGCCAGGTGACGGGCGGCGACACGCTGAGCCTGACCGGGAAAACCCTCACCAATCAGGGGCAAATGCAGGCGCAGCGTGCGACGCTGAGCGCCGATAACCTGACCAACAGCGGCGCGGTGCAGACCCTGGATAACCTGACGCTCACCCTTACGGGTAAGGCAGAGAACCAGGGGGCATTACTCAGCCAGAATCTCTTTGACCTGACGGCGGCGCAGCTCTTCAACGACGGACAGCTGGCCGGAAAGGCGCTCTCTCTTCATACTCCTGAGATCACCAACACCGGCATTTTGCAGGGCAATGAGCGTCTGCAGCTCACCACCCGGACATTGCTGAATGACCAGCGCGGACAGCTGGTGAGCGGTAGCGGACTGGATCTGAACCTCGACAGGCTGGATAACGCCGGGCTGCTGCTGGTGGGCGATGACTTTACTCTGCAGGGTAACGCGCTGACCAACCGGGGCGATATTCAGGCCGAGAACCTGAACCTGCGCCTGACCAACACCTTTACTAATCAGGGCAACACCCTGGCCAGCAACGCGGCCACCCTCGCTGCGGCGAACCTGACCAACAGCGGTACCGTGGCGGCTAAAACCCTGGATCTGACGGCGACCGAGCTACGCAACAGCGGCCTGATGCAGGGCACTAACGCCATCGACGCCGCCGCTACGCGCTTCATTAACGAGACGACCGGGAAAGGGCTCTCCGGCGGGGCACTCACCCTGCAGGGCGGACAATTCAGCAACGCGGGGATCCTGCAGGGCGATACGCTGGCAGTGAACGGCGGTGCGCTGACCAACAGCGGCACCCTGAATGGCCTGTCGGGGCTGACAGGCACCTTTACCGGCACGCTGACCAACACCGGGCTGATGCAGAGCGCGGGCGCCACGACGCTTGCGGCGGATGCGTTGCTCAACCCTGGCCGCATGATGGGCGGCACCCTGGCGCTCAGTGGCCGGGATCTGAATAACGGCGGGCTCTGGCAGGGGGCTAACGGCCTGACCCTCACCGGGGATACGCTCACCACCGGGGCGGCATCACGCACCCTGACCAGCGGGCAATTAACCCTGGAGGCGGGGCAACTGACCACCCAGGGCACACAGCAGGGGAACGGCATAGAGGTAAGCGCCGCGGAGTGGACGCACAGCGGGTCGCTACTAAGCCAGGGGACACTCACCGCGAACACCGGTGGAACCCTGACCTCCAGCGGATCGCTAATGAGCCAGGACGATACGACCCTCACGGCCCAGACGCTGGATAACCGTGGGCAGATCCTCAGCGAAGGCGACGTCACGCTCGGCGGCGGCGCGCTTAAAAATAGCGGCACGGTACAGGGTAAAACCCTCGCGCTTCAGCAGCGCAGCATTAACAACCAGGGCACCCTTACCGGCCTGCAAAGCCTGACGCTGCAGGCGCAGCAGCGGCTGATGGCACGTATGGCGATGGCTGCGCCGCAGCAGGAGCTGATCAACGGCGCGAACGGCAAGTTGCTCACCCAGGGTACGCTGAACATCACCTCCGGTGCGGTGAACAACGCTGGCAGCTGGCAGGCGCAAAACATCCTGCTAAACGCGCAGTCGCTTAACAACAGCGGCGCCGTGCAGAGCGCAGACGGGCTGCAACTGACGCTGACGGATACACTCACCGCTACAACAGGCAGCAAGATCACCGCCCTGGGGGCGGCGACGCTGCAGGCCGCCTCACTTACCAACCAGGGGCAGTGGGTTGCAAAAAACCTGACCCTGAAGGGCGGCTCGCTGAGTAACAGCGGGGCGGTGAGCGGAGTGAATGGTCTGACGCTGAGCCAGACGGGAGCGGTTAATCAGCTCGCCGGCGGCACCATGCTGACCGGCGGGGCGCTAAATCTCAATGCCGCCTCCGTCGCTAACGCAGGCAAGATCCAGGGGGCCACGCTCGGTATCACCACCGGCGTGTTGACTAACAGCGGGCGTCTGCAGGGGGATAACGGCGCGACCTTCACGCTGGGCGGCACACTCACCAACAATGCAGGTGGGGAGATTGTCAGCCGTCAGGGGCTGACGGTGACGACCCCGACGCTTCTGAATGACGGGCTGATTCAGGGGGGCGGCGAGACCCTCCTGAAGGCCACCAGCCAGGCGCGTAACGACGGTAAACTACTCTCTGGCGCGCGCCTCACGCTGAATACGCCGCAGTACACCGGCAGTGGCTGGCTGCAGGCCACCGATCTGATCCTCAACGCCGCCAACGCCGCCAACGGCGGCGGCACCTGGATTGCCGACCGCGCCACGCTGACCGGCACCACCTTCACCAACCAGGGCACCACTCAGGCGGGCACCCTGGCGGTAAATTACGGCCAGCTTACGAATGGCGGGACGCTGCTCGGCAATTCTCAACTGAATATCGACGCGGATTCGGTGACGCAAAGCGCCAGCGGCAAGCTGTTCAGCGGCGGCGACCTGTGGCTGGAGAGTAAAGGGCTGGATCTGGTGGGGCAACTGGTGTCGCTGGGTAATCTGACCCTGAAGCTGACCAACGCCTTCACCAGTAAAACCGCCATTGCGGCGGGGAAAACCCTCGCCATCACCAGCAATGGGGGGATCGATAACCGCAGCGTACTGCAGGGCCAGGCCGTCAACCTGACGGCGGGCGGGCAGCTTAGCAATAACGGACAGATCACCACCGGCAGCGGTTCCAGCACGCTCTCTGGTAGCAGCGTGGCACTGAATAGCACCGGATCGGTTCAGGGCGGCGGAGATATCACCGTTGCCAGCCGTGGCAATATGACGGTGGACGGTTTCACCGGCACGCGCGGCTCGCTCACCCTGAGCGCACCGGGCTCTATCATCAATACTGCCCTGCTGTACGCGGCCAATAACCTGGCGCTCTATGCCAATAGCATCACCAACCAGCGCGGCGACATCATGGCGGGCAATAACCTGTCGATGCAGAGAGATGCGGCCGGGAATGCCAGCGCCCAGATCGTGAATACGTCGGGGAATATTGAGACGCAGAACGGTGATATTACGATTAAGGCGGGGAGCCTGTTAAACACTCGTGACGGGTTAACGGTGAATACCTGGACCGAGACGTCGCAACTTGCCGAGAACGTAGGCGATGCCACGATCGAACTTCTGGTCAGGAATCTTCCATCAAGTTCTTACGAGCTAAGGCATAGTATCGGTAAAGGCTATCGCAACTGCACCTGTGCGATTGAGTACGATATTTACAGTTCTTCGTATGCTCCGACGGCTGAAGCCATGGCCATGCAGTTTGCGGGTTCCGTTACGCATGTTGAGGCGAGCGCAAGCGGTGGCGCGGGACGTATCTCCTCCGGGCGCGATATAAGGATAGATGCAGGTAACCTTGAGAATAAATCCAGCCTGATCCTCAGTGGACGCAATGCTACATTAACAGGCTCTCAGCTAAATAATGAGAGTTATCAGTCCGGTACAACAGGAAGTTACTATAATTACAAATTCTTCGGCAGTACGGGCGGAACGTCGTCGGAGTGGAACTATACCTCACCGAGCGGTAGTTCGACTTTCATCTACAAGCTTGAGGGTATTACAACCAAAACCGTGCAAGGCGAGACGCTCCGCGCCGTCATCCAGGCCGGTGGCAATGTTACCGCCAACTTCGCCAATAACATCAGCAATACCAATACCACTGCCAACGCGGGCGGCGTCAGCAACGTTATCTCTACGCCTTCGCTGAACACCCTCAGCAACCAGACCATCGCCAGCGGAGCGCAAAAGCAAAATCTGACGAACACCGGCACCGTGGCGGTCGGCTCGCCCCAGTGGCAAGATCAGCTGCAGGGCGCCCTGCAACAGATTAACGGCGGCGGTGCGCTGGACAATAACAGTGCCGGCAGCACGCCTCTCAGCAACATCGGCACCACCCAAAAAGGTAACGCCAACCTGGGGCAGCTGGGTGCGCTGGCAGACGCGGGCGTAACCACTGCCGACCTCAATATCGCCAAAGGCAGCGCCAGTGGGCAGTACCAGGGCCAGCGCGTCGATACCAGCGCGTACCCGCTGCCGTCGGGTAACAACGGCTATTTCGTTATTTCAGATAATCCAAAAAGCCCCTATCTCATCAGCGTTAACCCCAAACTCAACGAGCTGGGGCAGCTAGACCCTGCTCTGTTTGCCGATCTGAACGCGATGTTAGGCAATAAGCCTGCCTCCAGCGCCCCGCAGGAGACCCGGGCGCTCTTTACCGATGAGAAGCAGTTCCTCGGCTCCTCTTACATGCTCGGCAGGCTGGATCTGAACCCGGACTACGATTACCGCTTCCTGGGCGATGCGGCCTTCGATACCCGGTACGTCTCAAATGCACTCCTGAACCAGACCGGTAACCGCTACCTGAACGGCATCGGCTCCGATCTGGAACAGATGCGCTACCTGATGGACAACGCCGCAGCGGCGCAGCAATCGCTGGGGCTGCAATTTGGCGTCTCGCTGACGGCGGAGCAGATTGCCGCCCTCGACCACAGTATTTTGTGGTGGGAAAAAGCCGTCATCAACGGCGAAACGGTGATGGTGCCGAAGCTCTACCTCTCACCGAAGGATGTCAGCGTCAATAACGGCAGCGTCATCGCCGGTAATAACGTCACCCTGAAGGGCGGCAACATCACCAACAGCGGCAGTACGCTGCTGGCGGGCAATAACCTGACGCTCGACAGCCAGAACAGCATCAGCAACCTCAACGACAGCCTGATAAAAGCCGGAGGCGATCTCAACCTGAGCGCCATTGGCGATATCAACAACATCAGCTCCACCATCAGCGGCAAAACGGTGGCGCTGGAGAGCACGGATGGCAGCATCAACAACCTGACGCTGGCCGAGCAGATCGATATCAACGCCAAAGGCAAATACAACAACGTCAGCATTAAAGACACCGTTCTGGGCAGCACAGCGTCAATTACGGCGCAGGATTCCTTGTCTCTGGAGGCGGGGAAAAACATCACCGTTACTGGCGCGAGCCTGGCAGCAGGCGGCGATATGCTGCTGAACGCGTGGGGCGATATCGCCGTGAATGCCAATCAGGTGAACGACGCGTACAGCTCAAATCGGGCAAATACCGCACGCTCATCCGTCTCTTATGCGGGTAGCAGCCTCAGTGCGGGCGGTAATCTGGTGGCCAACGCCGGGAACAACGTCGATATGACCGCCAGCGACCTGAAAGCGGGCGGCGGTCTGGGGCTGAGCGCAGGTCATGACCTTAATCTGAACGCAGGGCAGACCAGCGGAAGCAACCGCAGCGGCAAGAGTGAAACTCATAGCACCGGGCTCGATCGCACCACCCTGGCGGCGGGCGATAATCTGGTGTTGAAAGCCGGGCAGGATATCAACGCGCAGGCCGCAGCGCTGGCCGCCGGGAAGAGCGTCGGCCTGCAGGCGGGCCGCGACGTAAATCTAAACGCAGAGGCCACCACAGAGGGCGACAGCTACAAAGCCAGCAAGAAAACGGTCATTAACGAGTCGGTGCGTCAACAAGGTACCGAGATTGCCAGCGGCGGCGATACGGCGATTATTGCCGGACGTGACGTGACAGCCGAAGCCGCTCAGGTGACGGCGAAGGGCGATATTGCGGTGGCAGCGGGTCGCGATGTCGATCTTAATACTGCTACCGAGAGCGATTACTACTACAAAGAGCAGACCAAAACCAAAAGCGGGTTCCTCAGTAAAAAAACCACCCACACCATTGAGGAGAGCAGCGCAACGCGTGAAGCGGGCACGCTGCTCAGCGGAGACAACGTACAGGTGACGGCAGGTAACAACCTGCTGGTGCAGGGGTCGTCCGTGGTGGGCGACGGAGCGGTCGGCCTGACGGCGGGCAACAATGTCGACATCGTTGCCGCCACCAACAGCAATACCGACTGGCGCTTCAAAGAGACCAAAAAGAGCGGCCTGATGGGCACCGGCGGCATCGGCTTTACCATCGGCAGCAGTAAATCTACCCATGATCTGCGTGAAAGCGGCACTACCCAGAGCCAGAGTTTTAGCACCATAGGCTCCACGGGCGGAGATGTGAGCATCACGGCGGGTAATCAGCTGCATGTGGGCGGCGCGGATCTGGTGGCGGGCAAAGATATGTCGCTCATCGGCGATAGCGTGATGATCGAGCCGGGTCATGATAAACGCACCCGGGATGAGACCTTTGAACAAAAATCCAGTGGCCTGACGGTCGCGCTATCTGGCGTCGTTGGTAGCGCGATCAACAGCGCGGTGACCACGGCGCAGGAGGCAACCAAAGAGAGCGACGGTCGACTGGCCGCGCTTCAGGCAACGAAAGCTGCACTTTCCGGCGTACAGGCGGGGCAGGGTGCAGTGGTGGCCCAGCAGACGGGCGATCCTTCCAACGGATTTGGCGTCAGCCTTTCCCTGACCACGCAAAAATCCAAATCGCAGCAGCATGCCGAGAGCGACACGGTGGCGGGCAGTACGCTGAATGCCGGGGACGATCTGACAATCACTGCGACGGGGAAAGGCACCAGCGCCAACAGTGGTGACATTTTGATCGGCGGCAGTCAGATGAAGGCGGGAGGCGATACGACGCTGAATGCCGAAAACGACATCCTGCTGACGGGTGCGGCGAACACGCAAAAAACGACCGGTAAAAATAGCAGCAGCGGCGGTGGCGTAGGCGTCAGCATTGGTGCCGGTAGCGGGGGGGCGGGCATCAGCGTCTTTGCCAACGTGAATGCCGCTAAAGGTAATGAAAAAGGCAATGGCACCGCCTGGACCGAAACCACGATCGACAGCGGCGGCAAGGTCTCTATGACCAGCGGGCGCGACGCCATACTGAACGGCGCACAGGTCAACGGCGAGAAGATTGTGGCCGACATAGGCCGCGATCTCTGGCTGAGCAGTCAGCAGGATAGCAACGATTACAACTCGAAGCAGACCAGCGTGGCGGCGGGCGGCAGCTTTACCTTTGGCAGTATGACCGGCTCCGGCTACATCAGCGCCAGCCAGGACAAGATGAAAAGCACCTTCGACTCGGTGCAAGAGCAGACCGGACTGTTTGCTGGCGACGGCGGCTTTGACGTGACCGTAGGGCGGCATACCCAACTGGACGGCGCGGTGATCGCCTCGACGGCGACGGCGGATAAAAACAGTCTCGATACCGGCACGCTCGGCTTTAGCGATCTGCATAACGAAGCGGATTACAAAGTCAGCCATACGGGGGTGAGCCTGAGCGGCGGCGGCAGCTTTGGCGATACCTTTAAAGGCAATTTGCCTGGCGGCATGATCGCGGCGGCAGGCAGCAGCGGCCATGCGGAAGGTACCACCCAGGCGGCAGTGGCGGATGGCACCATTACCGTTCGTGATAAGGCTAACCAGCAGCAGGACCTGGCGAACCTGAGTCGGGATACGGTGAATGCTAACGACAGCATTAGCCCAATCTTCGATAAGGAGAAAGAGCAGAATCGCCTGAAAGCGGTGGGGCTGATCAGCGACATTGGCAGCCAGGCGGCAGATATCGCCCGCACTCAGGGTGACATCTACGCCCTCGAGGCTGCGAAGAAAAAGATGGCGCCGCTGAAGGCCAACGCCACGGAGAAAGAGCGCCAGGATTACGTTGCTGCCCTGCGTAATTCCCCGACATACCAGAAAGAGATGAAGAGTTTCGGTACCGGCAGCGAACTTCAGCGCGGTATTCAGGCCGCGACGGCGGCGCTGCAGGGGTTAGCGGGCGGTAACGTGGCCGGCGCGCTGGCCGGCGCATCGGCACCGGAACTGGCGCATCTTATCAAATCCACCGAAGAAGACCCGGCGGTGAACACCCTCGCACACGCCATTCTCGGCGGGGCGGTGGCGGCACTGCAGGGCAATAACGCAGCGGCGGGTGCGATGGGGGCGGCTGCGGGTGAGCTCGCGGCAAAAGCGATAATTGCGACGATGTATCCGGGTAAATCGGTCAATGACCTGAATGAATCAGAAATGCAGACCGTCAGTACCCTGGCATCGATATCCGCAGGCATGGCTGGTGGGCTGGTGGGAAACAGCACGGCCTCGGTGGGTGCGGGGGCACAGGCCGGGAAGAATGCGGTTGAGAATAACTCGCTGAGTCCTGAAAGCTTCGGAAAAGGCATGGCTGATATGGGGTTATCCCAGCAGTCGCTTGCTGTCAGTATGATCCAGAATGGCGCTACAGCAGATGAGTTAACAGAAGCGCTGATTAAAAACTCACAGGGTCAGATACCTGAAGGGCAGGATGCAGTTAAAGGTCTGTTAACCGCCTGGGGCGAGTTCTTTGGGGTTCCGGTCAGTGCGTTGACGGCTGATGGAGAAATGACGCCGCAACGGGCAGCGGAAATCCTGGCGAGTGGTGTGCCGACCAGTGAAGCAAAACTGATTCAGTATGTAGCAGCTAAAGCGTTTTTATCTGTTGCGAAAAGCTCCGATCTTGGATTATCACCTACAAACCAGAAATATGTGGATATCCTTTCGCCGGAAGCGAAACAGCATATTTTATATGGGGATAGCCCTACACAAGGTGGACATCTGTATCCCGGAAATCCAGGAAAAACAGTTTTCCCTCAAAGTTGGTCAGCAGACAAGGTTGTTCATACTGTGGGTGATATAGCTACTTCACCCGATACCAAATGGTTTGCCCAGACCGGAACGGGCGGGACGTATACAAATGCAGGGAGACCAGCAAGATGGGTTGCCTGGGAAGAGCGAGAGGGTGTTAGAGTTCGTGTGGTATACGAGCCAGCTAGTGGGAAAATAGTAACAGCGTTCCCGGATAATAATCCGGCTCCTCCAGCTTTAAAGGCAATTAAGAAATAGTGTGGGCGCGATGGATATTAATGACAAAATTAGATCATTAGGTGAAAGGTTAAAGGATCGGTTGGATCCTTCGCTAGTTGACTTTGCCCTAGATTATATTGGGTTCTCAGAGAACGTATTAGCATTCGAAACGCTATGTGATCACATCGCTGATCATGATGTTGTGATTAGCAAAGATGAATACACACAAGTGCTTAAAATAGCTAATGATCTTGGACTAGAAATAAATAGTAGATATACATATATCAATCCAGAGAAATAACATCCTGATAGCTATGACTAATCCCGGCCTCAGGCCGGGATCTTCTTCTTAACCATCAGCCCTTAACCGGCTCGATCACCAGTCGTCCCGGTTCCACGCTGACCGTAACCGCCCTGTCGGTGCTGAATCCCGCATCTGCCAGCCAGTTACCGTTCAGGCGGAGGCTGGGGCTGCGGGAATACCAGGTGGCCAGGTGGTTGTGGTGATAAAAATGCCGGATGCTGACATAACCGATCTTCATCCGCCGCTGCGCTTTGGAAAGGTTCTCTGTGACGTAGAATCGCGTCTAGCCATAATGACGACCTCTGACTAGTTGTTGTTGAGAATAATGCGCTCAATGATATTGCGCAGGCACAGTCTGAAGGTAAGACGCTGGAGCAAAAAGCCGAAGAGCACGTAAAAGCCGAAAACGAACGCTATAAGCAGGAAAACTGTGCCGGAATGAGCGCTGAAGCTTGTTCGGTACAGATGTACACTTAACGGCGTGAAGCGTTGAAAGGCTCGGTTTCACTGGGTGTAGATTTTGTGCCTGTGGTCGGGGATATCAAGAGTTTTGCGGAAGCGCAGAGTGCGATTGATTACCTTGCGGCAACCATCGGGTTAGTACCGTTGGTTGGTGATGTCGCTGGCGACCTTGAGCAAGCATCCAAGCTCATTAATGATGCCAGCCATGAGATAACGTTAAATGGGTTGATGAAAATGCCGGAATGAGTTCAAGAGCTGGAGACTATAATGATTCTGCTTCTGGTGCTCGTTCAAATATTGACACCTAAAAAGGACAGGCTCCAACGATCGATCGAATTGATGACGCTGGAAAAAACAGACCAGTTCGATTTGATGGTGTTGATGGTAATGTTGTGATTGTCAGAAAAATATCAGTTGTAACAACACCAAAAGCTAAAATTCAGGCGATAAGGCAGTCTGAGGCCTTGAAAAGTAATGGAATAACTGGACGTTGGGAAGTCCCAAATTAAGCTCAGGCTAATCGAGCTCAAAAAATGTTTGATGAATTAGGTATCAAAAATATAGAGGTGAAAATTGTCCATGAATAGTGATGCTCGCTTGGTGAAGATAATAGCTGACATGGCTATTTTTCTTGAGTTCTCTGATGAAAAGTCTTTAGATCCTGATATTGCAGTAGGAATGATGGAAAGTATTGCGGCTGAACTACAACTTTTAAGTCTTGATGATAAAATGAAAGTAGCAAATGCTTTTGACCTGATATCAAAAGAATATCAAGGAGATCATGCAATCTATATAAAAGAGCTTCCTGAATCACTTGGCTTGATATAGTTGTATGGTAATTGGTCCCGCCCATAGCTGGCGGGATTTTTTGCCCTGAATCCCTTTGCCAGCAGACAAAACAATCTCGTCAGGGCGCTCCCCTGATACCCACAAACTATCAGTCACATACAGACGCTTCCGGGCGTTGTGTGGTAGGTTCTGCTGTACGTGGCTGATATGATGGTGCCGGCGCTACAATCGCAAATGTTCCTTCCAGTGGTAAGTTGGCTGGAAGCCAAATGGAAGGGAGTAAAATCCTGGAGATTCCACCTCAGATGAAACCAATTCTACAATCAGTTATTAATGCGGCTAAGCAAGCTGATGTCATTATCCGAGATACTAATGGGAAGGTTTACAAATAATGGACAAGGTTTTTTATTGTAAAAAATGGTCCGTTGGTTATAAAGAATCAATGAATCCTCTGAGCGAGAATGAAGCCAAAAAAAAGCATTCTCGCGGGATGCCATATACTGCACTTATCGGTTCTGATGTAAAACCATCACATGTTATTCAGGTCACAAAAAATGCTGGCTAGATTAGTGTCGGTTTTTTAGATGAAGAACTAAGAGAATATCTTCTTTATAGCTTTAAAGTTCTGGATAATGAGCGACTTTTTCTTTCAATGGCAGTTCACCGAGAGTTTGCCGGGAGCGAAGGTGAAGGCGCTGGTTTTATGAATTTTTCTAATGGTACGACTTATCTTTTTAAAGAAGACGGTCATACCGTTATCAGAGAAGAACGTTTTAACCCACATCTTTTGGATGAAAGTGAAACAAAAGTGGATGTTTCCGGGAATTATGAAAATTTCCCTGTATTTGGAAATTACCAATCGATTATAAGAAAAGAACGATAGTTTGAATGTTAACCATCTCCACTACCTCGCGAGTGAGATAGCAATGATGTGGGAGAGGGCCTGAATCGCCACGGATAATTTAGACACTTCTGAGCCGTTGGTAATATAGGTTTTTATATTCAGCCGGTGGCATCTGCTCGCTCGAACCATGCCGATGCTTACTGTTATAAATCATTTCGATGTAATCAAAAATATCGCTTCTGGCTTCGTCCCTTGTTTCGTAGATCTTTTTCTTAATCCGTTCGCGTTTCAGTAGCAGGAAAAAGCTTTCCGCAACCGCATTGTCGTCGCAGTTACCGCGACAACTTATGCTGCCCTCCAGATCATGTGATTTCAGGAACGACTGCCACTCATGGCTCGTGTACTGACAGCCCAGATCAGAGTGAACCAATACCTTTTTTTGAGAATTATGCCTCCATACCGCCATAAGTAATGCGTTCAGGACAATCGCTTATGTCATGCGGGGTTGCATTGACCAGCCGATAACCTTACGTGAGAACAGGTCAACAACCACGGCCAGATACCGCCAGCCTTCGTGGTCCCTTATGTAGGTTATGTCCGTTACCCAACGCTCATCCGGAGCATCCGGATTGAACTGTCGCTGGAGCCTGTTGGGCGACACGATGCTGGCTTCGCCTTTACGTGCCCGTGGGCTACAGTACCCAACCTGAGCTTTTATTCCGGCACGCTTCATCAGCCGCCAGACCCGGTTCACTCCGCACTGTTGCCCGGTATTACGCAGAACCAGATGGATCTTGCCATAACCATAGACGCAGCCAGACTCAAGCCAGAACTGTTTGTCTACTTATTTATCTGCTGCCTGATATTTTTCTCTCTGGCCCTGATTGCCATTAAATTCATTATCCACCATGAGGTTGTGATTGAACGGGCAGATATTAAGCAGGTGGCTGTCGTAAGCGCGATTGCAGCAACCGCGGCAGCCTTCAGATCGTGGTTATTCGCCCTCCTCGATGAGCGGAAGAGGCGTAAAAAACCGCCTGAGTAACGGACCAGAAGGCAGCTATTTCGCTATTGAGCATAAGGTTCCTAACCCAGCCTCTCCATCCGCGTCTCGCCCTCCACCATCGACAGCTGGTACAGCGAAAAAGAACGGTGCTTCTCAATTAAGGTCGCCAGCTCTGGCGAGTGGCTGGTCAGCCAGATCTGCGAATAGTGGCTGGCTTCGGCGATCAGGCTTGCCAGCGCAGGCAGCATCTGCGGGTGCAGGCTATTTTCCGGTTCGTTGAGGGCGATAAACGCTGGCGGACGCGGGCTGAGCAGCGCCACCGCCAGGCAGAGAAAGCGTAGCGTACCATCAGAAAACTCAGCAGGCTCCAGCGGGCGACTTAGTCCCTCGCGCTGCATCATCATCCGAAAACGGCCGTCGCGGTTGTCGCTGTAAAACACGCAGCCGGGGAAGGCCTGATCGAGAATTCGCATCAGCAGCAGCTCGTCGCCAATCTCCACAATGGTCTGAAAGGCCGCCGCCAGGTTTGCGCCGTCGCTCGCCAGCACCGGAGAGCGGAACCCCACCTGCGGGGCGCGCATCGCCGAGCCAGAAGCCACCGAAAACTCATGATAAAAACGCCAGTTGCGTAGCGATTCGCGCATCTGCGATACCTCAGGGTACAGATGCGGCTCCCCCAGTTGACCAAACACCGACTCATTCTCATACAGCGTGCCGCTGTGGGTCACTTTTTCGTGATGCACGTTGTTCAGGAACACAGTCTGGTTTTTACGCTGCATCAGCCGCGCCGACGGGCGGCGGTGCTGCTGGCTCAACCAGATAGTCTCCTCTTTTATCACCGGATCCAGCTGAAACTGCGACGGATACGGCAGTCTCTCAACAAACCCCACCTGCAGCTCGTACTCGTACGTTTCGGTCTCTACCGCCAGATTCATCCGCCGCAGCTGGTCGCTGCGCGTCTTGCCGGCCCAGAACACCTTTAAAATCCCGCCCTCGTTCGCCAGCGCCTGAGAAAACTGCCCCTGCGCCGCGCTGTGCATCAGATGGATAGCTTTATAGATGTTTGATTTACCGGTGCCGTTTGGCCCGAAAACGATATTAAGCTGCTCCAGATCCAGCGACAGGCGGCGGATGGAGCGGTAGTTTTCGATATGCAGCGTCTTGATCATGGGCATTCCCGAAGCGGCGAAAAGGCCTGTATATATTGCCAGTATTCTTGCGCAAAATGCAAAAAAAAGACGACAGTGAGGGTGTCGTCTAAAGGGGTACAGTATGGGCCTCTGCGGGTCAACGGGGCCTTCGCTTCATTGATATTTAGCCAGTAGCAAGACGTAAACCTAAATGATTAGGGTAGGGATCAAAGTAGTTTTGCGTCAGCAGATAACTGTGTGGGTGTTCCGCAAGATAATGTTTCAACAGCGTCAGCGGGGCGAGGATCGGTAACAGACCGGCGCGGTAGTTAAGGATCACTTCGCGTAACTCGTCGCGCTGGCGGGCGTTAAGCTGATTACGGAAATAGCCCTGCACGTGCATCAGCACGTTAGTGTGATTCTTGCGCGAGGCGGGTTGCTTCAGGATCGCCATCAGCTTATCCCGGTAAACCTCGAAAAAGGCGTTCAGGTCGTCCCACTCATACAGCGAGGCGACAAAAGGCCCGATAGCGCGATATCCCGCCTGATGGTGGGACAACAGCTGCAGTTTATAGCGGCTGTGAAAATCCAGCAGGGCACGGCGGCTCAGGCCGTTTGCGCGCAGGGTATTCAGTTCATGCAGGGCAAAGACCCGCTCGACAAAGTTCTCGCGCAGTACGGGATCGTGCAGGCGACCGTCCTCCTCGACGGGCAGCCATGGATACTTCTCCATCAGGGCGGCGGTGAACAGCCCGGTGCCGGCTTTCGCCCCCCGGTTGCCTTGCTCATCGTATAACCGTACGCGTTCCATGCCGCAGCTTGGGGATTTGGCGCAGACGATAAACCCGGCAAAGTCGCTGATACCCGGTAGGTAGCTGGCGGCAAAGCTCGCCATTTTCTCTGATACGTCTTCGGTGCTGTCCTTGCTAAAACGCATACGCGTTTCACCGTCGGTGGTCTGGACCAGCCTCAGCGCCGGGCGCGGTACCGGCAGGCCAATCGCCATTTCAGGGCAAACCGGTTTAAAGCTTACCCATTGGGCCAGCTCGTTCATCACAAAGCCCATGCGTTTATGACCGCCGTCGAAGCGCACGGCGGACCCGGTTAAACATCCGCTAATTCCGAGTACGGGTTTCGTATTCATGGTGTGCTACCTCCTAAGCCTTTCTTAAAACTTACACACCATGAATAATTTGTCCAAGTATTCGCAGAATTATTTTATTATAACTTGCGATATCAGTAGGTTACGAAACCACTTTTTTGTAAGCGATCAGCTGCCTTTGTAGGTTGAATAGCCATACTGGCTAAGCAGCAGGGGGATGTGCAGTTTTTCGTTGGTGCGGGTAACGGTGAAGAGCACCGGGATCTCAGGGAAGAAGCTGTCGGCCTTCTGGCTTTTGAAATAGTCGCCCGTTTTGAAGACAACGCGATAGACGCCCGGCTCCATCTCCTTGTCCTGCGGATAGAGTGATTTGATGCGGCCATCCTGGTCCGTTTTACCGCTGGCAAGCTGAGCCCAGTTACCCTGCTGCTCTTTTTCCAGGGTAACGGTCACGTCAGACGAGGGGACACCTGTCTGCTGATTAAGAATATGCACGCTAAGCGTACCGACCGGGGCGCTAAAGGCGGCAGGGGCGAAAGCGAGGGAGGACAACATCAGCAGTGCGGCACTTTTTTTCATCATGAATTCCTGTGTTTTGATAAGTAACAGGAAAACGTTAGCACTCTGGCGAAAAGAAAATATTCAACTTTTCGTGATAACTGACGCTAGAGGATGACCACCTCAAGCGCGACCGCCTGCTGCCACTGCTCTATCTGTTTTTTTCGTGCGGCGCTCAGTTTGCCGCTGGCGATCAGCAGCCATTTGCGCTCCGGGAATATCTCGGGTGCCAGGGCGGCTGGTGGGATGGGCAGCACATCGATACGGTGACCCTGCCCGGTGCGTTTTAAGGCTTCGAGCCAGATTTCACAGGGATCGCTCAGGTGCCAGCCGGTGATTAAATAGTTATCGCCAGGGGCTTTTTTATCCCCTTCAAGGCAGAACGAGGTGTAGGCAATGATAATGCCGTCGAGGATCTCACGCAGGGTCATCATCGCCGGCACGCGCGCCGAGACCTGGCTGCGCAGCGGACGCAATACTTCGGTGACCAGCTCTGGTCTGGGGTATTCCCGGCCGGCGTTGTACACCAGCTGGCGCAGGGCATCGATTTTGCCCTCTTTCAGACGCTGCAGCATGCTCTCCTGGAGCGTCTGCCAGTTGTTGGTACGCCGCGCGGTAGGGCGCTCGAGCAGGGGTTTAACCTGGCCAATCGGCACCCCTTTTTTTACCCAGTCGAGGATTTTAAGCGCTTGCTGAACATCCTCTTCGCTGTACTGACGGTGGCCGCCATCGGTACGCAGCGGTTTAAGCAAACCGTAGCGGCGCTGCCACGCGCGCAGCGTGGTGGCTGTAATGCCACAAAGTTTAGCGAATTCGCCAATGGAGTAAGCCATGCGCCTGTCCGGTGAGAAAGAATAATCTCAATATACTACGAATATTTGCATCCGGAATGAAGCAGTCGACCTCTGCACTACACTTACATCACGCAAACGAAAGGAGCTCACATGAAATTATGGCCAGTTGTGACCGGTGTGGCGATCGCGCTGACGCTGGTAGCGTGCAAAACGCCTACCCCGCCGAAAGGGGTGCAGCCCATTACCCATTTTGATGCCTCGCGCTATCTCGGCAAATGGTATGAAATCGCCCGCCTGGAAAACCGCTTCGAACGCGGACTGGAGCAGGTGACTGCCACCTACGGCCAGCGCAGCGACGGCGGTATTAGCGTGCTGAACCGGGGTTACGATCCACGTAAACAAAAATGGAACGAAAGCGAAGGCAAAGCGTACTTTACCGGTGCGCCGACCACCGCCGCCCTGAAGGTGTCATTCTTTGGGCCTTTCTACGGCGGGTATAACGTGATTGCCCTGGATGATGAGTATAAATATGCGCTGGTAAGCGGCCCGAACCGTGATTACCTGTGGATCCTGGCGCGTACGCCAACCATCCCGGATAAGGTGAAAGACGATTACGTGCGCATCGCCCGTAGCCTCGGCTTCCGCGTCGATCAGCTGGTCTGGGTGAAACACTAACCCAGGCGGGAATTCGTGCTTTCTTCGTAGGGTAATGCTGCCAGGCATGAATACACTTCCGTTATCGGCCAAACGGGAGACAACAACATGACCTGGCAAGCCTATCGCGGTAAAGCACCTGCAAACATGACCATTTACAGCGCCTCGTTTCCTGATGTCAGTGATAAATGGCCGATGAAAGACGAAACGACCCGTGAAATTAACGCCATCGATCGGGCGCTGAAGGCCGACCCGTCCCTGCAGCCGCCGCTGATTGAGCAGGGAGACCGCGGTGAGTTAACGCTGATCGCCCAACATGCCTGGTCGCAGGAGGCATTCCGTCATCGCCCGGCGCTGGCGGCCTGGCGCGTGCGGTTAGTACCCTCAGCGCTGGCGTTGTTTGCGGTGCAAAACCCTCTGGAGGATAAACTGCCGGAAGGGACGGTGATGGACAGCGCCAGCCGCCAGTGGTTTATCCACGCCAACGATGCCATTGGCGTGCGCTCCCGCGCCCGGGTGCTGGCGACGCTGGTGGACAAATACATCCATAACGATATCGAGAGCGACTGGGTAAGCCTGGCCAGCGGCGCGGCCATCCCGGTGCTGGAGGCGCTGTGTGCCGCGAAGCTCGATGGACAGAAGGTGCATCTTTCGCTGGTTGATGACGACCCCGTCGCCCTGCGCTGGGCCGAGACCATGGCGGCTCAGCAGGGGCTGGTCGTGGGCGAGCAGATCACCCTGCTGCGCCGGAATCTGGTGTATCACCTGATCCGTAACGACGATCTGGTGCTGGAGCTGGGGGAGCAGCAGGCCGAGCTGGTGGATGCTCTGGGCATCTTCGAATACTTTAACCATGACGATGCCGTGACCTTTCTAAAACGCGCTCTGCGGCTGGTGAAGCCCGGCGGAGCGGTGATCCTGTCAAACATGCTGAATACCAGCCCACAGATCGACTTTGCCCTGCGCTGCATTGGCTGGCAGCACCTCTTCCCACGTTCCTTAGACGAGCTGCAGGAGATCCATCTCGCTGCTGGCGTGCCGGTAGAAAATGTCACCGTGGTCGTGCCTGAAGATGGGGTCTATGCGGTGATGGAGGTGCGGGTGCCCTGAGCTGCGCGCAGATAATCGCTGTTTCGTTGCCTAAAACCCGCTTTGCACTGACACGGACTGTCAGCGATCTGTCTTACTCTTCTCGCTATCGTTACCACCAAAATTCGCAGGGTTACTGCAGTTTTCGGATGGTATGCCGTTAATAACACTTAATACGCAACGTCCTCAAAAATAACTCATTAACGTAGCGAGATATTTATCATGGCTGATGTCAGTACCTCTCCACACGCCTCGTTATTACACAAGGCGGATGCCTTGCTGGAACAGCAACTCGCCCCCGGAAAACCGGTTGTCGCCGCCTGGGGATTAATGAATGCCGGTAAAAGCTTCCTGTTGAATATGTTAACGAACCATATTCAGACGGAATGTTTTCGCACTAACGACATTCGTGAAACGGCGGAACTCAAAGAGTGTGAGACCGAAGATTTTATCTTTCTGGACACCCCAGGCCTGGATGCTAACAACGCCGACGATCTGATTGCCCTGCAGGGGGCGGCAAAGGCCGACATCGTGCTATTTGTCCACCAGCCCCAGGGTGAGCTGGAAAAGATTGAGATCGATTTTTTGCGCCAGTTAAAAGACTCTTTTGGCCAGTATGCCGAGCAAAACATCATCCTTGTACTCAGCAAAGCGGACGTAGAAAGCGCCGAAAGCATTGCGGCGATTGAAAAACGCATGCTGGAACAATGCCGCGACGATCTCGGTTTTACGCCGCGCTGCTATGCCCTGTCTGGTTCCCGTTTCCAGGCCGGGGTGACGCAGAAACAAGACGGCCTGATCCGCGCCAGCCACCTTTTCGATCTCGCTCAGCATCTGGATGCGCTGAACACTGACGCCTACGCCGTAAAACGCGAGCGCCAGCGGGTGGCGATTGAAGAGATCCTCGCCGAGTTTATGCAGGCCGAGCACGCGCTGCAGGAGAAGCAGGCGCAAATTCATCAGCAAATCAACAGCGGTTTCCAGCCCTTCAATACGATCATGACCGATTTCCGCGGCTGGATGAAAAACACCCTCAAAAAATTCCCGGCTGTCTAAGGAGCGCGAAAATGGCATTACCCTGGTTAATTGGTGCAGCGGTGCTGGGCGTGGGCGCATTAATCGCCTCTTCCTCCAGCGATGATGACAGCTCGAATGGCAATGGCGACGACGAAGAGCGCAAACGCCGGGAACGAGCAGAACGTGAGCGCCGCGAACGCGAGCAAAAAGAGGAGCGCGAAACCATTAAGGCCTCGCTTCAAAACGTCGGCACGCTGCGCGCTGACGACTTAAAGCAGGCGCTCTCCGGCTGGGTTGAGGTGCACTTCCAGAGCACATCGCCCTTTAAAGCCAACGTGCTGGCAACGGGTAAGCAGTATCAGCGCGTGGTGGCAGAACATTTTACCGAAAGCCATGAGCTAACCTTCCTGGACGCCAAAACGCGCCAGAACCTGAATGCGCTGGAATCCTGCTACGACGTGGAACTGACCATGACCGAAGACTTTTATGACGTGGTTGATACCCTGATAGATTGCCAGGTCCAGCTTGAGACACTGCAAGTTTATCGCGAACAATTTGAACGTATTCGCCAGCATTTGCGCGGCTAAGCAGACAGGAATAAAGATGAGTAACGAGATGCTTCGCGAGGATCTTCTAACCTCTTTCGAAACGCTGGAGATGCAGTTCGCCTCTTCATTAGAGCAGGCTAAAGAGCTGGATAAAGCCTTTGCGGCTCACTACAGCCAGTTTCATTCTAACCTTGCCGGGCTGCTGGCCGACGCGCAGGAGAAATTACCTGAGACCAGCCCGTTAAGCCAGTCGCTGGCGGGGTTTATCAACGGCCTGAAAGAGATCGACAGCGGCTGGAAAGCAAAGCTGGAAAATCAGAACAAGGGGCTGAGTTTCCGGAAAAACTTTGAAGATTCGCTGCTGGTCTATGTCTACGGCAAGGTGAAGTCGGGTAAAAGCTCGCTGGGCAATTATATGGCCTGGGGCCATACCAACCCGACTCCGGCTCAGCAGGCCGGGAATACCACGCTGAAATACGACTCCCACGTCAATACGGACGCAGAGAACGGTGATGCGCATAACGAAGCGGCACTGCAGGGCAAATTTCGCGTGGATGCCACCGAGGCGACCAGCTCGATTCAGAGCTTCCGTCTGCCGGGGCTGACCTGGGTGGACTCCCCTGGCCTGCACTCGGTGCGTTCGCAAAACGGCGAACTGGCGAAAGCGCACGCCGACCATGCTGACCTGATCCTCTACACCATGAAATCGGATGCGCCGGGACGCGCCAGCGATTTAAACGAGATCCGTCAACTGCTGGGGAAAGAGAAGGAGATCATGTTGCTGCTGACGGGCAGCGATAAAAAGCAGCATGGCTGGGATGAGGTCAATGAGGTGCCTGTCGATATCTGCGTGATGAAACCAGCGCAGGATCGCCAGATGCAGCAGGATTTCGTAAAGCGCGAGCTGGAGGCAGAGGGCGTTGATACCGGGCGTGTGCAAGTACTGTCCCTTTCCGCCCGCTATGCCGAACTGCACGGGAATGACCCGGCGGCCATCGCCGACAGCGGCATGGGGCAGCTATTTACCCGCCTGAAGCAAATCTCGCAGGAAGAGGGCGTCCGCATGAAGCGTGCGGTGCCGATGACGAATTTCAAAAACTTCCTCTCCGGCTGCCTGGTGGAAGTGGAGAAGTATCAGGCGTTGACGGCATCTCTGGCTACGATGATTGCGACGGTCGACCAGGATGTAAAAAAACAGATTACCCCGGCCGTACGCCTTGCCCAGTCTGAATTACGTCAAACCATTCAGGCCAGTTTTAACGAGCTGGCCGCCAGCCGCGACGACGAAGCCGGGCTGAATAGCGCCCTGCTAGCCGCGCAAAAAAGATGGGACAGCCGGATGGCGGCCCTCACCGGGGATGCGCTGGAGGCGATCCTGAACAAGGCGATGAAGGCCTTTAAATCAGCGGTTGTCACCACCTGGACCTCCTCCTCGCTCACGCTGCCTGCCTTCTCGGTAGAAAAAGTGACCGAGCAGATCCCTGAAGGCTACACCAAAAGCACGCGTAGCCGTAACGGTGGGCTGGGGGCATTGATCGGCGGCGGCATTGGGATGCTGCTGGGGCCTGCGGGCGCGGCCATAGGCGCCACTCTCGGGGCCGGGCTGGGATCGATGACCGGAGACAGCGCCCAACAAACCACCCGCACCATTGAAATGGTGGTGGGAGATAACCTCAGCGAAGTCCGTAACCGGATCCTGAGCCTTTACCTGGACGGCATTGAAAACGAGATCACCACTCAGGTTGGTACGCTCTTAAGCACCTTACTCAACGAGATGGAGGAGGACTGTAGCCGGCTAAATTATGAAGTGGAACAGTTTAAGCGTGCGATTGGCAGACTGAAACAGCAAGCAGAGCAGCAATTAACGAGTGAGGGGAACGCGTAACATGGCGATGTCAGCGGCAGAACTTTTTGAAACTTACGACCTGACGGCGAAACTGGCAAGCCAGTATCCTGCGCTGGCGGTAGAATTTGCGCCTGTGCAGAAACAGTTTGAAGACAAGCGCAACCAGCCAGACGCCAGCATTATGGTCTACGGCGTGTATAACGCCGGCAAAAGCACGCTTATCAACGCTCTGGTTGGCGAATGCGTGGCAGCGACCGGCGATGTTCCGTTAACCGCCTCTGTTGACTCCTACTGCTGGAATAACAGCACCATTCTGGACACCCCGGGCGTGGATGCGCCGCTGGATCATGAAGAGGTGACCCGGGAACAGATGCTGAAAGCGGATGCGGTAATTTTTGTGGTAAACCCGTCCGGTGCCGCCGAAGAGGAGAAGACACTCAAGGTGCTGGTCGAGATTTTACAGGCCCGGAAAAAGCTGTTCCTGGTGCTCAACGATAAAGATCGCATGGACGTCGAGACCTTAACCCGCCTTAAAAACGACATTCGTATTCGTCTGCAAAGCCTGGCGGAAGCGCAGGGTCTGCAGGATGTTCTGCAGGATATCCCTATTCTGCGCGTTAATGCGGAGATGGCGCTGCAGGCGAAACTGAACAATGTGCCGGGGCTGCTGCGCGCCAGTGAGTTCCCGATCTTCGAAGAGGCGCTGACCACCTTTATCGCCAGTATTGATAGCCAGCATATCTACCGTCGACTGGGCGCGACGCTGAACGGTTTCCTCGACAGGTTGCTGCACACGTTAGAGCAGCAGACCACCAGTGACACCGTGCGCAGCTTCGATACCCTTTTGAAAAATATCGTTGCGCAGCAGCAGCTTTGCCGTAACGCGGTGATCGATGAGGTGAAGAACCAGCGTGAGGTCATGTACCGGGGCAGCAAGGCGGCATTGCGCCAGGATCCTGAACACGCGCAGGCACACATCGAGGCGCTTTTCCGGCAGGCCAGCGGTGAGGTGGAAGCGGCGCAAAACCGTGAGATGACCTATCTGGTGCAGCGTTTTGCCGACGATGTCGACAGCCTGCAAGCGGCGATCGCCCGGCAGGCAGAACAGGGTGCCTCGCAGTCGATTCCGCACATGCCGGGTGCGCAGGCAACTCAGGAGCAGGGGGTATCGCCAGAGTCCGGGGGCATTAACGCCGAGATGATGAACCACGCGGTCAATACGCTGGGTTCGATGGCAAAACCGGAACACGTGGTCAGCGGCCTGAAAGTGGTGAAAGAGTGGCTACCGTCTCTGATGAAGGGCATTGGCCCAAAAACCATGGAGAAGTGGGGTACGCTGGTGGTGGGCAAATGGCTGCCGTACGTAGGGCCAGCCATTACTGTAGTCAGTTCGCTGTGGGATATCTTCGCAGAAGATCGCGAAACCAAACAGGCGCGTGAACAAAGCGAGCAACAACGCCGCGAATGGGAGCGTTATCAGCAAGAGATCGACGATTTTGCCTTCACGACGGCCGCACAGTTTGAATCCGGTGCGTTACGGCTGGTGGATGAGTCGCTGAAGCCCTGGTTCGCAGAGTTACTGGACAAAGTGAAAGCCGCGCGGGATATCGCCAGCCAGCAGGATCGTGAGCTGAGCGATCGCATCATAGAAGTACAGCGCCTCGCTTCGTCGTTATGTACGCAGGCATGAGTGACGACGCGTTAACGCCTTTCCCCTGCAATGCCTGCGGCAAGTGCTGCCGCAGGGTCAACGCCAGCCCCGAAACCGCGTTTCTCGATCGCGGCGACGGGGTGTGCGGCCATTTCGATGAAACAACCCACCTGTGCGCCATCTACGCCACCCGACCGCTGGTCTGTCGCGTAGAGGACTACTACCGCGCCAGGCTGAGCGAGGTCATTGCCTGGGACGACTTTGTCCGGCTGAACCTGGCGATTTGCGAGAGATTGTAAGGGGCAGGAGGTTGATTTTATGGCGGCTGACACGCATCGTTAGCGGATGAAAATCGAAACCGCACTGCCCTCACACTTCGAGCGTCTGGCCGCGATCTGGGAATCCTCCGTTCGTGCCACGCACCATTTCTTGCAGGAAAGCGACATTGCGACGTTACGTCCGCTCCTGCTCAATGCTTATCTGCCGAATTTACAGGTGATCATTGCCCGCGATGAGCAGGGCAGTATTCACGGCTTTTTAGGCGTGGACGAGAACCGCATCGAAATGCTGTTTGTGGATGCTGCGAGCCGGGGGAAAGGCGTTGGCAAACTGTTACTGACCTGTGCGGTTAATCATTTCGGCGTCAACGAAGTGGATGTGAACGAGCAAAACCCGCAAGGGGTGGCTTTTTATCAACACATGGGGTTTGTGCAGGTGGGGCGCTCGCCCCTGGACGGGCAGGGGAACCCGTTTCCGCTGCTGCATATGCGGCTGGCTGCTCCCTGATTTAACCGTTCTTCTCAAATATGAAAGGCAATACGTTTTCCGGTCGGTAGTTCAACGTCGATACTCAGTTTTCCACCCATCGCTTCGATATAGCGTTTGAGCGTTGCGATTTTGAGTTCGTTACCTCGTTGCTCCAGTTGCGTAATGGCAGGCTGACTGATACCCATTAATTCAGCAAGCTGCTTCTGTGACAAATTGAGTTCCTCCCTCACCAGTTGCAAACCGGTTTCGAGGATCATTTCATCAGCCGTCTGTTGAATACGCTGTTGGCTTTCAGGCGAACGAGATGCAATCGCTTCATTTAGGGTTTTCATTTAACGTCTCCAGGACAGTCATGTGAAGAGAAAAGGCTTCATCTGCAATGCGAATAAGGTTGTCATAGAATCTTTTGTCATTACTTTTATCCCCTGCGCACAGCACGATGGCCCGGCGTAGTGGATCGAAAGCAAAAAGCGCGCGCACCGGACGGCCAGCATACTGAATTCGCAGCTCCTTCATATTTTTATGCTGTGATCCCTTAACCGTGTCGGCATAGGGCCGGGGAAGACGCGGCCCGTAAACTTGCAAGTTAAGCAAAGCAGCCAGGACTTTTTCCTGTAGCCCTTCATCTTGCGCATTCAGCCATTGTTCGAAATGCGCTCCCAACAGAATCGTCCACATGCTTTCGTCCATGATAAGCTGTAGCTTATATACCAGGCAATATAAGCTGTAGTTTATAATTGTAATGAATGCCGTTGGCAGCCATTTTTTCTGGTGAAGCGAGTATGGCAAAGAGCGCAATGGAAGCAGATTGCGTCTTTATGACCGTGCGAGCACGCTTCAAGAATTTATCATTTGGCGAGCTTTAGCTTTGGCTGAATGAGGAAACGATCGGAAAGGCAGAGGTACTTTTAATCAGGGAAAGTAGTAAAGAGGCGGAACACTAAAAATTATCTTCATAAACAAGTGTTTATTAAGCATTTTGGCGGAGATTACAGGAGTTCGGAATCGCTACTAACTGATTGATATGTATAGAAATGCACTTTTATTGCCACTGTGTGTGTACACATTTCTATACATTTAAGATTGTTGGTTATTGCTTGCCTAATTATCAAGCATCTTACGCACTTCATCTGCTATAAAATCTGCATTGTCATCATAAACCATATATCTTTTATCATGCGTAAGCGGGATTTTGTCTGCGATTGCCTCTTCATCTTCCTTTTTCACTAGTGTAAGTAATTTAACTTTTCCATTACTTATCTCTCTTGCTAAAACGCTATTTAACTCTTTTTTTGGCCACTCTTTTTCGACAGAGTTTTCAGAGAGTATTGCGACAACATATTTAGCTTTAGCTAAGGCATTATTAATTTTATCGATTAATGAATCACCCCAAGCAATTTCAACATGATCGATAAATGTTGGGATATTTCTGTCGCATAATGCCTTATATAAAGGAATGGCTATTAAATCTTTGTCTTCACTTGCATGACAGATAAAGATATCATATGTTTCAGTTTCACTCATTGCTCTTCTTCCTTCGTTGGTCTTTTTAGGATCGCTGTGACTCATTCTTGACATTAATTTCAGATATGTAGAGAAATTTTTCCCCCTAATCATGCGGATAAAACTTAATCTACCATAAATATGATTTCGGAATATACTAATCGCATGATTATTATCTCTAGTCTTTATTCCATGTGTAGCTGTATACATTAACGCTGCTGTTGTTTTGTCCTGTGACCATTTATGTATCATTGAACGAGTCAATTTAATATATTTTTTATTAATATTCACTTTATCATTGACTGTCAGACCTGTAACAACTTGCTTATTATTCCTCTTTTGAACTCTAAACTTATCTTGGTTTATTTTAAAACCATTTTTTTCTATAATACTTATTAGTTGATCACCTATCTCATACTTTTCATCTTCACTTAATTTTATAACTTCATTGATACCATTTTGTTTGAATGAAAATGTAATATCATCTGCATATCGTGTATAAGTAATATTCTTTCTTTTGGCTAAATGTGTCAGCTGTTTATCTAAAGATGCTGATACCAAGTTCGCGAGCACTGGAGAAGTACACGCACCTTGAGGCAATTTACCTTCATGTGTACAGAGTTGAGCTAATACTGTAGCAGCTGGATGGGAAAAGTTAAAAGGTCTACTTTTAAAAATGCCATAAATTCGTGGGAAAGTAATTGTTCCGAAGTAATCTTCAAGATCAAGATTGACAACATATCTCTTTTTTATATGTTTTTCGGCATTAGAAATAATACTTTTATCTTTTATGAATCCATGCGCGGATTTTTTTGGCCTGTAAAAATAATCAAGTATTAATTTTAATCTTTGTTGTAATATAGCCAATCCTGAATAGGGTGAATTTATGATTCTATTATTACCATTTTTCTTTTTTAAAATAAAACTTCGATAATTATTTTTTCTCTCATATAAAATATATAGTAACTGCCCTGTTGGAACTTCTAATAAGTTTGCAACATCAGTCGGAGAGCTAATTATTATCTTACTATTCTCAATGCCCGAGAGGATTTTATTTCTCTCATCATTAGTAATCAAAGAACGATTTGATAATTTTTTATTATCCCACTCTGTTTTGCTGGGCGAAAGATTTGGTTGTGGCTCTACTTGCGGTAAATTTGGTAGTAAATCAGCGTTATTTGTCGAAGTTAGATTATTTAATAGTATTTTTATGTGTAACGACATTACGCTCCCTCGCAATTTGAACAAAAGTTACGGCTCTGCCCAATCACCTTGCGCAACTGGAGGTAATCCAGAGAGTGCGACAAGCGGTCATCCAGAGTGGCGGATGCGTGATCTTGCTTACATTAGATAATTCGAGGCGAAACAACCTCGCAGATTTAAGGCAGAGCCGTAAAAAAAATTTAGCACAACAAATCATGCTTAGGAAGAGTTAAGTCAAACAATTTTTATTGTATTTTCCGCAATAATTTGAGCGTGGTCTCTGACTTTTACCTACAGATAAAATTGTATGTTTTTCATTCTATCTTTAAAATTCCCAATAGTCCCGAGGAGAAATTTTAATTTAAGACCAAGATAAACTTTGTTTTGACTGCTCACTCTGTTCACTATGATTTATTTTTCAATAAAATCAATGTGATAAATGGTGAATGAAGAACGATCAGTGAAAAGTTGAATGTTCATTAAGGCGTTCATTTAATAGTAAATTTATAAAAAAACCTGCTTGCGCCGGTTTATCAGGTAAAATTACGAGTGTGTCATCACATTTGGGTAGCCAGTCGGAATTGCTCTCATCCGTCAGCTTAATGTTAGTTTGCGTCCCCTGCCGGGCATGTCGTTTCTAGTAATGCACCCTGTACTCTTTGAGCATCAGTGGTAGCCCCAGCCCGAACATTTTCAGGCTGAGGACATTCTTATAACCGTTGGCTTCCATGTAGACCAGATAGGCGTGGTAAAGGTAATTGCGGGGCTGTCGTGGGACGATATTAGCGTTACCCATAAACATCCCGTTTGGCTGTTCCAGTGCTTCGAGATAGCCACAAAAATCAAAGGCTGGGTCGGCGTCACGTTTGATGTTGATCGCCTCCTCAGAGTTCTGCTAAGACTGAAGTAGCGTCCTCGTCGTCATAGGGTTACTAAACTGCTGCATAAGCTAGCGCACAATGACGGCCAGCTCACTGGCAATTTTATCTTTCAACTGTGGATCGCGTTCCTACGGGGCGATGTGCTCCGGGAAATGCATAATCACCATCCGTCGTGACACGCCGCCGCTGCGATCGGTGAAGCGCATCGGATTGTTGTTCACGGCCAGAATCACTGCCGGAATATGAGTGGAGTACGCATCGCGGTATTTCGGATCGACCGAGACAGCATCGCCACCTGTGATGGCTTTTATACCGGCACCATCCCCCCTCCACTTCTCCTGATCGGGGAGAATAATCAACGAGTAACCAATTACAGCCGCACGTTCTCTCGATGATTCCAGCGTTTCGATAGTAGCTGAGGTAGTATTATCCTTCCCGGCGAGCATGGTCGCAATCTCGGCCAGAATACTTTTTCCGCTCCCGCCGGGACCGGTCACTTAGAGAAAGAGCTGCCAGTCGAATCGATTTGCCAGCATCATAAACAGCGCGGCAAGAATAATATCGCGTTTTTGAGCGTTTCCCCCGGCTGCGCGGTCGAGCCAATGCCGGTGATTTCAGACTGCGCCCACGCTACATTTTACCCCCAAGCGAGATTTGCTTAGGGAAAGCCTCCCGACTGATAAGATCATAAATTGTGGAGCGTGAAAGGCCGCACAGGTGGATCACTTCAGGCAGGCGAATGAAGCGGTCCAGAACGGTTTCAGAAACCGGCAACAATGGGTCGGCAGGGGCAGAGGACGGGGAAAAAAAAGCGGTGTGCATCGGGCTACCTTATAAAGTCCATACAGTGCCGGTCGTGTCTGTCCGGCTTCAGGTAGCTCCTTATTATGGTTAAATTTTTCCTCAGGTCATGTAAGATTTTCATGAAAACTAACATTGACTTTTAGCATATAAAGGCAATGGCAATCGTTGACAATTATTGATAACAAAATGCACATCGCTGATTACTTTTATTTATATATTTCCATTTTTTAATGGCCGAAAGGTCTAATGGACTGATTAGCTTTAAAAATTGAAGGGTGAACATTTGTGAACAGTCAGTTCCTCAACTGTTAACCCTTTAATTAACTGTATTAATTATCTTTTTTCTTGAGGTGAACAGTGGTCAATAGTTATCAGTAAAAAAACAATCAGTGAGTAGGGGTTTCCTGCGACCTTTCACTGGCAAGCCGGTTTTTTGGGTGCAGTATGTGCCAGAGCAGCCACAACCGGAATGAGTCGAGTTGTTGTGCGGGGCGCGGCAGAATCTCCTCATCTTGATATCACTGAGGAGCATGACCATGACCGACACTTGCGTCCCTGATTAGTTGAAACCCGCATTCAGCCGTCTCGATAAGGCGAAAGCCACCCATACCGAAAAATGCCCGTAAGCTGGATGAAACCACCACCGCCATAGCCCGTACCGCTGAACAGAAAGCAGGGCTGGAGCAGGAGAGCGGCAGTGACATAAGCGAATGGCGCAGTGCCTTTCGTGCCGCCGGTTCGGTGTTGACTGATGAACTCAGAAACCGCCATCTGATGCGCGTTGCCTCCCGCGATCTGGCGCAGGAGTGTGACGCACTGGCAGGGGGGCTCGCCTTTGAACGTGACAAGCTGGACGGAGCCTGCGGCGACTCAGCCAGAGCTTACCGTCAGGCGCATGAGCGCGTTCTAAGAGAATATTCGTCACATGAGCTCGACAGGGCCCTTCGTGAGAGTTGCGGGGCGTTTGTACGCGCGATGAAGCTGAAACTGATGGCACGCAGTGGTGCACTTGAGAATGAGGCTGCAGCGGCGGTTGGTTATGAGGAGCCGGAAAAAGCAATTATGAACGAGTTGGCCGCATGGCTGAAAAATGCCGCTCAGGCGTGTCACATCCGTCTGAATCATGAACCCGTTCTTTACCGCACCGGCCTGTCGGCTGAGACACTCCCGCACATGGATACGACCAGAGCATCCACCCCGGCAGCCCGCTACAAATTCCACCAGGAGATGCGCGATCGAGAGGCAGACCTGAAAGCGCGGGGGCTGCTGTCAAGATGCGTTGCCCGTTCTGTCAGAATGCCGCCCACGTGCGCACCAGTCGCTATCTGTCAGATACGGTCAAGCAGACCTATCACCAGTGCGTAAATGTCTTCTGCTTGGCTTTCTTTCGTACGCTGGAATCCCTCGACAAGGTGATAAGCCCGCCAGCGGAGAAAGAGGAGGAGGCACCGGCTCAGGTAACACCCGCAGCCGCACCCCGGATTGCAGACCGCGCTCGCTCGTCCGTGCGCCACTGAGGAAAACAGGATGAATGAGATAACACTGGCGCAGGCCTTTAATACCTGCCAGAAAAATAAAAACACCCGGCTTACCCGTAAAAATGAACTGGCGGAAGCTGAGCGGGTATAGCAGGACATATTTGCGACCGGGAATGACAGCGGTGCACGGTCACTGCCAATGCTACGCGACATTATTGATGTGAAGAAATGGGAGGTGAACCGGAGCGCCGGGCGCTATATCCGCTCACATGAGGATATGCAGCGCATCAGCATCCGTAACCGGCTGGATGATTTTATGATGTCGCACGGTGCCGAACTGGCCGCCGCGCTGGCACCTGAATTGATGGGCTATAACGGGCAGCACAGCGCCGTAAAACAATGCGTCATGCAGCATTCCGTTGAATACCTGCGTGAAGCCCTCGTGGTCTGGCTGGCCAGAGGCGAAAAAATTAATTATTCAGCAAAGGACAGTGAATTATTAACGGCAGTCGGATTCAGGCCTGACGCGGCTTCGCGGGCTGACAGCCGTGAAAAATACACCCCTGCGAAAAACCAGAATTACGTGATTAAACGCGCCAAACTGAACGCCCGGTAGCCCGGAAAAAAATACCTGAAAATTCCGCCATTTTTCCAGAAACAGCCATGCACGCATCAGGTGCATGGTTTTACATGCGTTTTTAACCCCTCAAAACTCTCTCCCGTGCCAGACCTGCCGCGGCCTGAGCCAACTGATGCACCTGCATTAAAAGCGACACATCAAGCGGGCAGGCGTGGCGGGGAGAGCATTGCGCGCCAGCAGTAAAGTGTTTATTTAAATTGGCTGCCTGCGTGTGTCGCTGCGCTGCGCAGGTTTTGAGTGCGTGTCTGTGGCAGGTGTGATGCTGTTTGAGGATATAGCGAATGGTCAGATGAAGGGTAATAATACGCTGCCTCAAGGCGGCGGAAATCGGTCACTTTCACTGCCAAGTGATATAGATTTTAAAGCAGACATTTCCTGTTTTGCCCTCGATCATCTCGCGCGGTCTTGTAACGACATGAGCCCATCTACGTACCTGCATGAAAGCAACCCCATGACGCGGGCAGGTTTGGATCACTGCACGCTGTATTCTAAATATTTACTTTTCTAATACCTTTTCAATATAGCTCCTTACAGATTCAATTGTTGGCCTTTCGCTTGGGTTAAACCGTGTACATTCAGAAATAGCAGAATCCAGATAATTTATATTTTCCATTTTACAATAAGTTGATAGTAGAGCTTCAGGACGGTCTATACGCAATTCGCCTTCAATCGGAAATTTGGACCCGCTCAAAAGTACCCATAGCGTTTTAGCAAAGCTATATATGTCTGCACTCTCCCCCGAATATTGTTCTGGAGTCATTAGCATTTCTGGTGCGTGAAAATATAAAGAGCCTAGTCTCTCTCCTTCCTTTGTGATTTTTTGCTTGCTTGGGAAAGTAGCAATCCCGAAATCACATAGACACCATTTGTTTTTATAAATAACAATGTTATCCGGCTTGATATCTCTATGAAATATTCCATTTTTGTGCATTGACTCAATAGTTATGCATATTTGGAGTAATCCTTTTAATATGCTCAATGGTGAGGAAGAATGCTTTTTAATGTAATTCTCTAGTGAGAATGCTATGGGCATTGCATACCATGGTGGAATGTCCTTCTCGTCTGGGTTGTAACTATCTATAATTTTGATTACATTTATTTTTTCATCATTTAAGCTTTCAATTTTTTTTAAAATTTGTATTTCGTCGTTGAAACGATTGATCGATGTTGTATTAGGTCTTTTTAGTATTTTTAAGGCATGTGTTTTCCCTTTGGAGTCTCTTGCCTCCCAAACCACAGCATTACCACCGCCACCAATTTTTCTTAAAAGGAAATACCATGATATAGTCATTCCTTGATATATTTTTCCGGGTTTTTTATCATCTGGTAATTCTTTGTAGAAATCTTCAAGTTTATTAAAATACGTTGTGGATATTTGTATATGCTTACATAATTTATTTTTTGAACCGAATGAATTAATGGCGTATTTAATTTCTGCTAACGCCCTTGTTCTACCGATTAAAATACCCCAATTCTCAATTTGGACGTTACGTGCGGCACCTGTTACTAGACTCCCTGGGCGATAGTATTTATTTGTTTGTTCAAAAGCCTCCACTAGGCCCCACTTAGGTTGTATTCTAAAGTATTTATCCATAAAACCCCGCTTGATTTAAAATTATTGTCATTTTTTAAGTCCATTGATTATGGTATTAGAATACCATTGCATCATATCTCTACGTTTTTCAATATATTGAGCATGGTTATAAGTACCTCGAATACTGTTTTTATCCACATGAGCTAACTGCATCTCAATCCAGGCACTATAAAATCCCTGTTCATGCAAAATTGTCGACATGGTATGCCTAAATCCGTGACCTGTTGCACGTCCTTTATAACCCAGTAATTCAATCACCTGAGACACGCTTTCTTTAGATATTGGTTTACTGCGGTTGTTTCTGCCAATAAAAATATAAGGGTAATGCCCCGTTATAGGATTGAGTTGCCTGAACAACTCAATCACCTGAGTAGAGAGCGGCACAAGATGAGGTCTGCGCATCTTCATCCGTTCTGCTGGTATTACCCAGACACCTTTATCTAAATCCACTTCGCCCCAGGTAGCAAAACGCATTTCCTGCGTTCTGACACCGGTAAGCATCACAATCTTTGTCGCATTCTTTGTGATAATGCTGCCGGTATAGGCTTCGAGATCCCGAACAAAATGAGGTAATTCTTCGGCAGAAAGAAAAGGATGGTTTTTTTGCTTGGGAACGGCCAGTGCGATAGCTAAATCAGGCGCTGGGTTATATTCAGCGCGGCCAGTTATGATCGCATATCGATACACCTCTCCGCATCTTTGCCGCACTTTTCTGGTTTTCTCCAGCGCTCCACGCTTCTCTATCCGCCGTAATACCTCAGGTAACTCCAAAGGTTTGATCTCACCGATAGGACGTTTGCCAATGAAAGGAAAACATCTTGCTCGAAAGTCTTAATGATTTCGTCACGGTATGCCACTGTCCATCGATCAGCCTTGTTTGCATGCCATTCTCGACAAATGGCTTCAAAGGAGTTTTCAGTGGAGAGCTGTTGTGCCAGTTTCTGGGCTTTACGTTCTTCAACCGGATCAGTGCCATTAGCAACTTGTTTACGAGCTCTATCGCGTTTCTCACGTGCTTCTGCGAGGCTCACAAGATCGTAGCTGCCAAATGACATTAGCCGCGCTTTACCTGCAAAACGAAAGCGGAAACGCCAGCCTTTTGAGCCGTCTGGATTGATGAGTAATAACAGCCTTGTCCATCGTTCATTGTGTAGGGTTTGTCTTGAGGCTTTGCTCGTTTGATTTGTATGTCTGTAAGTGCCATGTGTATAAGTCAAAAATGTGTATAAAAAATCTATACACATCACTATACATATTTTTCATGGATTCAGGGAACTTGTCGGACGGTTACGGATGAGTGATTTACAGTGTATATTGAAAACAAAGGACTTTTAGACGTTTTCGGATGGCAGCGGCGGAATTTTGGCGGAAGATCACAGGAGTCGAACCTGCCCGGGAACGCTGGCGCCCCCAACTGGATTTGAAGTCCAGCCACCTCACCGGAGATGACGATCTTCCGCGCCTCGATTGCTACATGGAGGCGGGGCGCATTATAGCTACTTTCAGACATTAACCACATACCCTGACACACTTATTTTCACCCCTGACAGGGCCTGCATTGATCCATTTCAGGTAAATCTCAACGAATTCCTCAGCTTAGCATTTTGTGCTCATCGAATTTTACCGCGATCACAAAAAAGAAGAATCGTAATCTGCTAACCAGAAAACAGAATACCCGCTTCATCGGCAATGGTTTACAACCTCTATAACCGGTCTCAGCGCCCCCTACAGCGTGAAGGATAAAAAAAGATGAGCGAAGTACTGTCTGTAAAAGAGAAAATTGGTTACGGCATGGGTGACGCCGCCAGCCACATTATTTTTGATAACGTCATGCTTTACATGATGTTTTTTTATACCGATATCTTCGGCATTCCCGCCGGGTTTGTCGGCACCATGTTCCTGCTGGCACGCGCGCTGGATGCGATTTCGGACCCCTGCATGGGGTTGATTGCTGACCGCACCCGCAGCCGCTGGGGCAAGTTCCGGCCGTGGATCCTGTTCGGGGCCATTCCGTTTGGCCTGGTCTGCGTGCTGGCCTACACCACGCCGGATCTCAGCCTCAACGGCAAAATGATCTACGCCGCCGTCACCTACACCCTGCTGACCCTGCTCTATACGGTGGTCAACATTCAGTACTGCGCGCTGGGCGGGGTGATCACCAACGACCCGACGCAGCGTATCTCCCTGCAATCCTGGCGCTTCGTGCTGGCGACGGCGGGCGGCATGCTCTCCACGGTACTGATGATGCCGCTGGTGAACCTGATTGGCGGCGACGATAAAGCGTTCGGCTTCCAGGGCGGGATCGCCGTGCTGTCGGTGGTGGCCTTCCTGATGCTGGCGTTCTGTTTCTTTACCACCAAAGAGCGCATTCAGGTGCCGCCGAGCACCACCTCCATGCGCGAAGATCTGCGTGACATCTGGCAAAACGACCAGTGGCGCGTCGTGGGTGTGCTCACCATCCTCAACATTCTTGCCGTCTGCGTGCGCGGCGGCGCGATGATGTACTACTGCACCTGGATTATGGGGTCGCCGGAGGTATTCGTCGCCTTCCTCACCACCTACTGCGTCGGCAACCTTATTGGCTCCGCGCTGGCGAAACCGCTCACTGACTGGAAATGCAAAGTCAGTATTTTCTGGTGGACCAACGCCGCGCTGGCAGTGGTGAGCGTGGCGATGTTCTTCGTGCCGATGCAGGCCACCGTCCTGATGTTCGCTTTTATCTTCGTCATTGGTGTGCTGCACCAGCTGGTAACGCCAATCCAGTGGGTGATGATGTCCGATACCGTCGACTACGGCGAATGGACTAACGGCAAACGCCTGACCGGCATCAGCTTTGCGGGCACGCTGTTCGTACTGAAACTGGGCCTGGCGCTGGGCGGGGCACTCATCGGCTGGATGCTGGCAGGCGGCGGTTACGACGCGGCGGCCAAAACCCAGAATAGCGCGACCATCAGCATCATCATCGGCCTGTTTACCCTGGTGCCGGCGGCCTGCTACGTGCTGAGCGCCATCATCGCCAAACGCTATTACACGCTGAAAACCCCCTTCCTGACCAAAATCATGGGCGAGCTGGCACAAGGCGCGCGCCGCAATCAGCAAGAGTTTGAAGCCCTGCCGGTCAGCAAAGAATTACGGAACTAAGAGGACGAGAGTATGAAAATCAGTGACGGAAACTGGCTTATTCAACCGGGTCTGAACGTGACGTATCCGGTTCAGGTGTTTGATGTGGAGCAGCAGGGCAACGACCTGGTGGTCTACGTGGCGCCGCGTGACGTGCGCGAGCGCACCTGGCAGCTCGACACATTGATGTTCACGGTTCGTCTGTTTGCCCCGCAGGAGGGGATTGTCGGGGTGCGTATCGAGCATTTCCAGGGTGCGCTGGATAACGGCCCGCACTATCCCCTTAACGTTCTCAACGACGTGAAGGTCGAGATTGAAAACAACGCGGATTTTGCCGAGCTGAAAAGCGGCAGCGTTAGCGTGCGCGTCACCAAAGGCGAGTTCTGGGCGCTGGATTTCCTGCGCAACGGGCAGCGCATTACCGGCAGCCAGCTGAAAAATAACGGCTACGTGCAGGACAGTAACACCGATCACAACTACATGTTCGAGCGTCTGGACCTGGGCGTGGGCGAAACGGTCTACGGCCTGGGCGAGCGCTTCACCGCCCTGGTGCGCAACGGTCAGACGGTGGAAACCTGGAACCGCGACGGCGGTACCAGCACCGAGCAATCGTATAAAAACATTCCGTTTTACCTCACCAATCGCGGCTACGGCGTGCTGGTGAACCATCCGGAAAACGTCTCCTTTGAGATCGGGTCCGAGAAAGTTTCTAAGGTGCAGTTCAGCGTTGAAGGCGAATATCTGGAGTATTTCGTGATCGACGGCCCGACGCCGAAAGAGGTGCTGAACCGCTATACGCAGTTCACCGGGCGTCCGGCGCTGCCGCCGGCATGGTCGTTCGGCCTGTGGCTGACTACCTCATTCACTACCAACTACGACGAAGCGACGGTAAACAGCTTTATCGACGGCATGGCCGAGCGCGATCTGCCGCTGCATGTTTTCCACTTTGACTGCTTCTGGATGAAAGCCTTCCAGTGGTGCGATTTTGAGTGGGACCCGGTGACCTTCCCCGACCCGGAGGGGATGATCCGCCGCCTGAAGGAGAAAGGGCTGAAGGTCTGCGTCTGGATTAACCCCTATATCGGCCAGAAGTCGCCGGTATTTAAGGAGCTGAAAGAGAAAGGCTATCTGCTGAAACGCCCGGACGGCTCCCTGTGGCAGTGGGACAAATGGCAGCCGGGGCTGGCGATTTACGACTTTACCAACCCGGAAGCCTGCCGGTGGTATGCCGACAAGCTTAAGGGGCTGGTGGATATCGGCGTGGATTGCTTCAAGACAGACTTTGGCGAGCGAATTCCGACGGACGTGCAATGGTTTGATGGCTCGGACCCGCAGAAGATGCACAACCACTACGCCTACATCTACAACGAACTGGTGTGGAACGTGCTGAAAGAGACGGTGGGTGAAGAGGAAGCGGTACTGTTCGCCCGCTCGGCGTCCGTCGGTGCGCAACAGTTCCCGGTGCACTGGGGCGGCGACTGCTATGCCAATTACGAATCCATGGCGGAAAGCCTGCGCGGCGGGCTGTCGATTGGCCTGTCCGGGTTTGGTTTCTGGAGCCACGATATCGGCGGGTTCGAAAACACCGCTCCGGCGCACGTCTATAAACGCTGGTGTGCCTTCGGTCTGTTCTCCAGCCACAGCCGCCTGCACGGCAGCAAATCCTATCGTGTGCCGTGGGCGTACGATGACGAGTCCTGCGACGTGGTGCGCCACTTTACTCAGCTGAAATGCCAGATGATGCCGTACCTGTATCGTCAGGCGGCGCTGGCGCGCGAGTTTGGCACGCCGATGCTGCGCGCGATGATGCTGGAGTTCCCGGACGATCCGGCGTGTGATTATCTTGACCGTCAGTACATGCTGGGGGAGGCGGTGATGGTTGCACCGGTCTTCTCCGAGGCGGGTGACGTGCAGTTTTATCTGCCGGAAGGGCGCTGGACGCACCTGTGGCATAACGATGAACTTCAGGGTAGCCGCTGGCATAAGCAGCAGCACGACTTCCAGAGCCTGCCGGTCTATGTGCGCGACAATACCCTACTGGCGCTGGGCAACAACAACCAGAAGCCGGACTACGCCTGGAACGAGGGGACGGCTTTCCAGTTGTTTAACCTGAGCGATGGCGCAACGGCGGTGAGCGAAGTGCCTGCGGCAGACGGCACTGTCGTATTTACGCTAACGGCGACGCGCAGCGGCGGCACAGTGAGGGTGAAAGGCGAGGGCGATGCCCGCAGCTGGACGCTGTGCCTGCGCAATGTGCAGCAGGTTGGAGGCGTGCAAGGGGCGTCTCATGCGGGGAGCGAGTGGGGTGTGGTGGTGAAACCGGAGGGGAGTGAGGTGGTGATTCAGCTCTGATGCGGTTTTCCTCCCCTCACCCTAACCCTCTCCCATAGGGAGAGGGGACCGTTATGTGCGGGCTGGGGATTGCCCGCTCTCCCTTTCGTGAAAAGGGGACCGGTAGGTGCGGGCTGGGTTTTACTCCCTCTCCCTTCAGGGAGAGGGCTGGGGTGAGGGTGAAACAGCCGGCGCCGTTGAAACCACGCCACCCGTCATCGTCTGCACCACCTGCTGTTTATCCATATTTATCGCACGCAGCTTGCCGTTCACCGTCGGTTTCAGCGGTGCGTTAGCCTGCACGCTTCCGCTGGCGGTAAGCTGTATATTGCCATCTCCGGTCACAGGCAGCGCGGGCCAGCCCCACTGCTGCAGCACGTTTAGCGGCACGCCGCGTCCGTTGAGGCTGATGGTAGTCTGCCGTGGCGGCAACTGCGAAACGGTGCCGGTGGCTTCCAGAATACCTCGCTCGGTGAAGGCGCTCAGCTCGCTAATATTTACCGTCGAGGCGTTGGCATTGAGCGCCAGCGACGGTCGACGTACATCCACGCGATTAAAGGTCGCCGCTGCGCCGTTCAGCGTCGCGCTACCGCTCCAAACTCCCCACTGACGATCTTTCGCCAGCTGCAGATTCGCGCCGTAGCCATCCAGCGCGGTGATCTGCCATGGGAAGGCGGGATCCACATCAATCACCAGGTTACGGCTCAGGCCGAATTTCTTCAGCGTTACGCTATTCAGCCAGGTCGGTAACTCAGCCATCCACTGATTTTTCCAGTTCTGCGGCAGGGTGTACTCCAGCCCGGCGATGGCCACATCGTCCAGCACCAGCGCCTTACCGTTGCGCAACCAGTTACCGGAAGTACGGATCATCCCCCCCTCCCAGCGGGAGGTAAACTGACGCAGCGCCACGCCCTGCGGGGAAAACTCCGCGTTCAGAATCGGGTCAAACAGGTGCAGCGAGCCATAAATAAACTCACTGGCGTTCATCGACAGGCGGCCATCGTCGCTCTGCCAGTCGCCATTGCGTAACGTCAGGTTGCGCAAGCTCAGATCGAGATCGGTCACCGCCCAGTCCGGCCCCTGCAGCCGGGCGTCGGTCACTTCGAGTCGGCCAATTTTAAAAGACGGCAAGGTGGTGATGGGGGTGAAGAAATCGGCTAAGGCTTTATCGCTCTGCAGGCGAATCTCGTTCAGGCGCAGGTTATCCACCACCCACCCGCCGTCGGCATTGCGACGAGCGGTGCCCGTGAGCGAGCCGCGCGCCATATCGGCGCCGATGGTGCTCAGCACCACCTCTTTGCCATTCAGCTCGCCCTGAATCAGCACGTTGCTGGTCTCTACACCGTTCAGGGTCAGCGACCCGGCGCTGATTTGAATCTGCGCTTTTTTGCCCAGCACATTACCTGCCTCGGGCTGCCATGGGTTAACGCCGCCGGTCACCTTCTGCGCGCTCAGATCCCACTCCATATTCGGGCTGTTAAAGGCCATGTTATTCAACTGCAGGCGATCGGCCTGGAAAGGAAGCGGCGCGGTCTGCGGGGAGAGGTTCAGGGTGCCGTCAGAGAGGGTGATGGTATCCATATGCAGCGGATCGGTCACCTGGCGGCTGCTCAGGCCGATATCCACGGTTTTGGCAACCAGCGTGGCAGGTTTCCCGTCCCGGCCAAAGGTGACATTTTTTAGCAGGATATGCGTCGGAGACGAAAAACGGTGATCCATCAGGTCGAAATTGAGCTCGTAATCGGTATTGACGGTGATCCAGCTACTCACCTGAGCCGCGCCCCAGCGGGTCTGGACCAGAAAATAGAGCGCAATAATCACAATCAATATGGCGACAAGAATATAGACGAGCAGCTTTCCAATAAATTTCATGGTCTTCCATCCCGCAAAACGCACATAGAGGAGTTATGCAACATTTGGGCGCAATGCTCAAGGCGGGATTGGTAAATCGATGTCACGGCAGCCGGACGCGGCTGCCGTGAAAAGGGGATTAGCTCTTCTCTGGCGGGAAGATCAGGTTGAGCACGATAGCGGTGATACCGCCGGCGGCAATGCCGGAAGAGAGCAGGTTTTTCACCCAGTCCGGCGCAAACTGCAGGATCAATGGCTGCTGAGAAACGCCCAGGCCCACGGCCAGAGAGAGCGCAATAATCATGATTGCACGACGGTTCAGCGGCTCACGCGAGACAATGCGCACGCCAGAGGCAGCGATGGTACCAAACATCACTAGCGTTGCGCCGCCCAGTACCGGTTCCGGAATGTGCTGAACAAAGCCGCTCACCGCCGGGAACAGACCCAGCACAATCAGCATCAGCGCCACCACAAAGCCAACGTAACGGCTGGCAACGCCCGTCAGCTGGATCACGCCATTGTTCTGGCCGAAGCAGGAGTTCGGGAAGGTGTTAAAGACCGCAGAAACAAACGAGTTCAGCCCGTTTGCCAGTACGCCGCCTTTCAGGCGTTTCATATACAGCGGGCCAGACACCGGCTGCTCTGAAACATCAGAGGTGGCGGTGATATCACCGATCGTTTCCAGAGAGGTGATCATAAAGACCAGCATCAGCGGCAGCAGCAGACCCCAGTCAATGCCCAGGCCGTAATACAGCGGCGTCGGGACGGTGATCAGTGCACTGTTTGTCGGTGCGGTGTTCTCGGGCAGCATGCCCATAGCCCACGCCGCCAGGTAGCCTGCTGCCATTGCAATCACCAGCGAGGCGACCCGCAGGTAAGGGTTACGCTGGCGGTTAAGCAGAATAATGATGGCCAGTACGATACCTGCCAGCAGCAGATTTTTCGGCGCGCCGAAGGTATGGTCGTTCATCGCTGCATAGCCGCCGCCGATGGACGTCAGCCCTAC
Organism: Leclercia sp. UBA1284; assembly: GCF_002308415.1. Classification (NCBI taxonomy): domain Bacteria; kingdom Pseudomonadati; phylum Pseudomonadota; class Gammaproteobacteria; order Enterobacterales; family Enterobacteriaceae; genus Leclercia; species Leclercia sp. UBA1284. The sequence continues at coordinate 109,067 of NZ_DBUS01000005.1, read as the reverse complement.
CTGGATAAGCGACAGGCCGATAATCATCACCACCACGCCGGAGACCAGCGGGGTAATGATGCGGCGCGCCAGATGCAGCACGCGGGAGATAACCATCTCGGTGCAGCTTGCCAGCATCAGGGTGCCAAACAGCGCTGCCATCATTGTCGGCACATCGGCGCCGCCGGTTTTCAGCGCGGTGCCGCCCATAATCAGCGGCGCCACAAAGTTAAAACTGGTGCCCTGGATCGACAGCAGGCCAGAGCCCACCGGACCCCAGGCTTTAATCTGGATAATAGAGGCCACGCCAGAGGCGAACAGCGACATACTGATAATGTGCTGGGTGTCCTGCGCCGGTAAACCGAGCGCCTGGCAGATCAGCAGCGCCGGCGTTATCACCGCGACAAACATCGCAAGCAGATGCTGGCAGGCGGCAAACAGGGTTTGCGCCAGCGGTGGGCGGTCTTCAAGACGGTAAATCAGTTCACTGTTATGCTGCTGCGCAATCGGTTGCGCATCTTGCTGTTCTACGGCGTTAACGGACATCGGCTGCGATCCCAGGAGGAAAAGCGGGCATTCTAGCCGATGGCGCAATAAAAGCAAACGATTGCCAGCGAAATTTACGGATAAAGGCCTCCAGTTTGTGCGGCTTTTTCTATATCGGGAGAAAAAAGTTAATTACACTTCCATCGCCGGGGCTCATGAGGAGCGCAAACCGGCCAGGATAACGCCGTGTGTGCATGGAACATACGCATAAAAGGAGCCTTCTATGATTCATCTCGATACGTTGTCGACGCTTGTTGCGGCAACGCTGGTTTTACTGCTCGGACGTAAGCTGGTTCATCGTGTTTCCTTTCTTCGTCGCTATACCATTCCCGAACCCGTCGCCGGCGGCCTGCTGGCAGCGCTGGCGCTGCTGGCGTTGAAGCAAAGCATGGGCTGGGAAATCAACTTTGATATGACTTTGAAAGAGCCGCTGATGCTGGCGTTCTTCGCGACGATCGGCCTGAACGCAAATCTGGCCAGCCTGCGCGCCGGTGGCAAAGTGCTGGGGGTGTTCCTGATTGTGGTGGTCGGACTGCTGGTAATGCAAAACGCCATCGGCATTGGCATGGCCTCTCTGCTGGGGCTGGATCCGCTGATGGGACTGCTCGCGGGCTCAATTACCCTTTCAGGCGGACACGGTACCGGGGCAGCGTGGAGCAAAGTCTTTATTGAGCGCTACGGCTTTCAGAATGCCACCGAAGTGGCGATGGCCTGCGCAACGTTCGGGCTGGTGCTGGGCGGGCTGATCGGCGGCCCGGTGGCGCGCTATCTGGTGAAACGCTCCTCCACGCCAAACGGCAGGCCGGACGATGAAATGGTGCCGTCGGCTTTTGAAAAGCCCGAGGTTGGCCGCGTGATCACGTCGCTGGTACTGATTGAAACCATCGCGCTTATCGCCATCTGTTTGACCGCCGGTAAACTCATTGCGCAATGGCTGGCGGGGACGACATTTGAATTACCGACCTTCGTTTGCGTGCTCTTTGTTGGGGTCATCCTCAGCAATGGCCTGTCGCTGATGGGGTTCTATCGTGTGTTTGAACGCGCGGTGTCGGTGCTGGGGAACGTCTGCCTGTCGCTGTTCCTGGCGATGGCGTTAATGAGCCTGAAGCTGTGGGAACTGGCCTCGCTGGCTCTGCCGATGCTGGCGATTCTGGCAGTCCAGACGCTGTTTATGGCCTTTTATGCCATCTTTGTGACCTGGCGATTGATGGGTAAAAACTACGATGCGGCGGTGCTGGCGGCAGGGCATTGCGGGTTTGGTCTGGGGGCCACGCCAACGGCGATTGCCAATATGCAGGCGATAACCGAGCGGTTTGGTCCATCACATATGGCGTTTCTGGTGGTGCCGATGGTCGGTGCGTTCTTTATTGATATCGTGAACGCGCTGGTCATAAAACTCTATCTGATGCTGCCCATTTTTGGCTAAGCCTCAGGCGTTGGAGTAGCGCTCGGTCTCGGGCATCCAGCGATCAATTAACGCTGCCGCTTGCTCAGGGTAGCGTTCGTGAATATGCCGCGCCAGGCGCTGAACTTCGGGGATCATTGCCTGGTCGCGCAGTAAATCGGCCACTTTGAATTCCGCATTCCCGGTCTGGCGTGTGCCCAGCAGTTCGCCAGGCCCGCGGATTTCCAGATCTTTTTGTGCAATCACAAACCCGTCGTTACTGTCGCGCAACACCTGCAGGCGCATTTGGGCGGTTTTCGAGAGCGGGGATTTATAAAGTAATACACAATGAGACGCCACCGCGCCACGGCCGACGCGGCCACGCAGCTGGTGGAGTTGCGCAAGGCCCAGACGCTCCGGGTTCTCGATAATCATCAGGCTGGCATTAGGCACGTCTACGCCCACTTCAATGACCGTGGTGGCAATCAGCAAATGCAGCTCGCCCAGTTTAAATGCCTGCATCACCGCCTGTTTATCGGCCGGCTTCATACGGCCATGTACCAGGCCGATATTCAGCTCCGGCAGGGCGAGCTTTAGCTCTTCCCAGGTCGCTTCGGCGGCCTGCGCTTCCAGCAGGTCGGACTCTTCAATCAGGGTGCAGACCCAGTACGCCTGCCGCCCTTCCTGCATGCAGGCGTTGCGCACGCGGTCGATAATCTCGCTGCGGCGCGTATCCGGAATAGCGACCGTGGTCACTGGTGTTCGGCCTGGCGGCAGCTCGTCAATGGTGGAGGTATCCAGATCGGCGTAGGCGGTCATCGCCAGGGTGCGCGGAATGGGGGTCGCGGTCATGATCAGCTGATGCGGGTGGAAACCCTGCTGCAGCCCTTTCTCCCACAGCGCCAGGCGCTGATGCACGCCAAAGCGGTGCTGCTCATCAATAATGACCAGCGCCAGGCCATTAAACTGCACCTGTTCCTGGAATATGGCATGGGTTCCGACAATCATCTGCACCTGGCCGCTGGCGATCGCCTCTTGTTGCGCAAGGCGCGCTTTGCCTTTTTGCTTTCCGGCCAGCCAGCCGACTTCGATGCCCAGCGGGGCAAACCAGTTGCGGAAGTTATTGGCATGCTGTTCGGCCAGCAGTTCGGTGGGCGCCATCAGCGCCACCTGTTTACCGTGCGCAATGGCGCGCAGGGCGGCAAGCGCGGCAACCAGCGTTTTACCGGAGCCCACATCCCCCTGAACCAGACGCATCATCGGTACGTCGAGCCCCATGTCGCGCTCAACTTCAGCCACCACCCGGGCCTGGGCACCGGTGGGTTTGAACGGCAGCGAGGCCAGCAGCTTATCTTTTAAATCATCGCGCGGCGTAAGAGGCAGAGCGTGGAAGCGCTGGGCGCCCGCACGCAGGGCCAGCATACTGAGGTTATGCGCCAGCAATTCTTCAAGGATAAGCCGCCGCTGGGCGGGATGTTGTCCGCTCTCTAAATCGCTAAGCTGCAATGACGGCGGCGGACGGTGCAGGGTGCGCATCGCTTCCGGCAGGCTCATCATCCCTTGCGCCAGCTCTGGCGGCAAAAGCTCGGCGATAGCGCAGGTATCCAGCAATTCCAGCGCCTGGTCGGTGAGTTTACGCAACGTCGCCTGTTTAACCCCTTCGGTGGTGGGATAAACCGGCGTCAACGTCTCTTGCAACTCAGGCGTACTGAGATCCCCCTGCACACGATACTCCGGGTGGATCATCTCCGCGCCGTATTTGCCGCGTTTGGCTTCGCCATAGGCTAAAACCCGTCGCCCGGTGGCGAGACTGTTTTTCATCGCCGCGCTGAAGTTGAAGAAACGCATCGTAAGAACGCCGGAGCCATCGCTAATCTGGCAGGTCATCATCCGGCGGCCGCCGAAGGTGATGTTGCAGTTCAGGACTTCGCCTTCAACTGTGGCGTATATGCCAGGCAACAGGTCGTCGATGCGGTAGAGATGGGTGCGATCTTCGTAACGCAGGGGGAAGTGAAGCAGCAAATCCTGCACGGTATGCAGGCCAATCTTCGCCAGTTTACTGCTTTGCGCCGCACCCACGCCCGTAAGCGTGTTAAGAGGAACGGCGTCGAGCAGGCGGCCTTTCATGATTTATCCCGCGTACTGCATGGTAGCCCACCACCCGGCATCGGCTTCGATCTCGCCCTGCGCGTTGACGTGGGGGTAGGGTAACTTTTTCTGCTTCGCCACGCGGGCCAGCACCGGATAACCACCTTCGAACAGCAGACGCTGTTGCTCCTCTTCCGGCAACATGCTGTTGCTACGCTGGTACATACCGGCGTTCTGACGCTGGCGCTGTGCTTCGTAGAGAATCAGAGCGGAGGCCACCGAGACGTTCAACGACTGCACCATGCCGATCATCGGGATGATAATGTCCTGATCCGCCAGATCTAACGCTTCCTGGGTGATCCCAGTCTTTTCCTGACCCATCAAAATGCAGGTAGGACGGGTGTAGTCGATCTCACGAAAATCGACGGCCTTATCGGAGAGATGGGTCGCCAGCACCTGCATTCCGCGCCCTTTAAGGTGCGAAACGGCTTCGCTGATGGTTTTGTGATTTTTTACCTGCACCCAGCTGTTGCTGCCCGCCGCCGCAGACACCATCGGGCGCATGCGGTGATCCTGCCAGACGGCGTGCACTTCGTGCACACCCACGGCATCGGCGGTACGGACGATAGCAGAGACGTTATGCGGCTTATGTACCTGCTCCATGCACACCGTCAGATCCGGCTGTCGCCTGGCGAGCATCTCACAGATACGCTCGTAACGTTTCGCGTTCATCAGCTTAGTTTCTGTTACGGGTGACTTTGATAACGTCCGGCATCACGCGGATTTTGCGCATAATGTTTGCCAGATGCACACGGTCACGGGCCGTCAGACGAATGAAGGCGCTGTAGACGCGGCCATCTTTCTCTTCCGTGTTCAAACTCTGGATATTGGAGGATGCCGTATTGATGGCAGCCGTCAGGTTCGCCAGTGCCCCCTGGTGGTTGAACATATCGACCTTAATTTCGGTGATAAATTCTTGCTCGGTCTCTTTATCCCACTCAACCGCCATGAACTTCTCAGGCTCTTTCTGGTAGCCGCGGATGTTACGACAGGATTCGTGGTGAATAACCAGGCCTTTACCTGGGCTGACGTGCGCCAGAATCGGGTCGCCAGGGATCGGGCGGCAACATTTGGCGAAGGTGATAAGCACCCCGTCTGCGCCTTTGATGGGCAGATGGGTGTGGCCAGACGCGCCAGGCGCTATCGGCGTGGCTTCGCCCTGTTGCAGGTTCTTCGCCACGACCACGCTCATGGCGTTGCCAAGACCGATTTCCGCCAGCAGATCGTCCATCGTGGCGAGCTTCATGCGCTCAAGCTCACGCTGAATGTTCTCTTTCGGAATCTCGTTCAGTTTACGACTGCCGCCCAGCGCATGGTTGAGCAGACGACGCCCCAGGCTGACGGAGTCGTCACGCTTGAGGTTCTTCAGCAGCTGGCGAATTTTGGCGCGGGCTTTGGAGCTGACGACAAAGTTAAGCCACGCCGCATTTGGGCGAGCGCCGGGTGCGGTAATGATTTCCACGGTCTGACCGCTGGTCAGCGGCTGCGACAGCGGATACGGCTGTCTGTCGACGCGGGCACCTACGCAGGCATGACCGATATCGGTGTGCACGGCATAGGCGAAGTCAACCGGCGTGGCGCCGGCAGGCAGTTCGACAATACGCCCTTCCGGCGTGAAAACATAAATCTCATCCGGGAACAGATCGGATTTAACGCTCTCGATAAATTCAAACGAGCTGCCGGCGCTTTGTTGCAGCTCCAGCAGGCTTTGCATCCAGCGCTGGGCGCGAATTTGCGCCGTAGTGCTGGTTTCACCGTGCTCTTTATACGCCCAGTGTGCCGCAACCCCCATCTCTGCCATCTGATCCATATCTTCGGTACGGATCTGCACTTCGACCGGCACGCCGTGTGGCCCGATCATCGAGGTGTGCAGAGACTGATAGCCGTTCGCTTTAGGAATGGCGATATAGTCTTTCATGCGCCCCGGACGCGGCTTGTAGAGGCTGTGCATCTGGCCCAACACGCGATAACAGGTGTCGGAATCATGGACGATGACGCGGAAGGCGTAGATATCCATGATCGAGTGAAAACGTTGCTCTTTAAGCACCATTTTGCAGTAGATGGAGTAGAGATGTTTTTCGCGACCGCTGACGCGGCACGGAATACCCGCTTCCTGTAGACGCCCTTCGATTTCAGAGAGGATTTTTTGAATCATCTCTTTACGGTTGCCACGTGCGGCTTTCACCACCTCTTTGATCACGCGGAAGCGGTTCGGGTACAACGCTTCAAAGCCCAGCTCTTCAAGCTCGGTCTTGATGTGATGAATACCTAAACGGTGCGCCAGCGGGCTATAGATTTCGAGGGTTTCACGGGCGATGCGGCGACGTTTATCCGGGCGAAGTGAGCCCAGCGTGCGCATATTGTGGGTACGGTCAGCGAGTTTAATGAGAATGACGCGGATATCCTGCACCATCGCCATTATCATCTTGCGAAAGTTTTCGGCTTGCGCCTCTTTCTTATCCTGGAATTTAAGCTTATCCAGCTTAGAGACCCCTTCCACCAGCTCGGCAACGCTTTTGCCAAACAGCTGTTCCATATCCTGGTAGGTGGCGGGGGTATCTTCGATCACATCATGCAGCAGCGCGGCCATCAGCGTTTCATAGTCGAGTTTCATCTCGGCCAGAATGCAGGCAACCGCCACCGGGTGCGTGATGTAGGGTTCACCGCTTGAACGTGTCTGGCCCTCGTGAGCGTCACGTGCAACGAGATACGCCTGCTGAAGACGCTTAATCTGGTCTTCAGGCAGGTAGGTTTGAATCAGTTGATTCAGGCTTTCAAACAGATACAAGGGCGACCCGCAGGTTTAATTAACGACGACCTTCAGCAATGGCGGTAACGGCCTGCAGTTCTGCGGCTTCCTGCTCTTGCTGCTCCTGGCGCTCACGCACGTCGAGGATCTGGTTGTTGATCAGACCTTCTTCGATTTCGCGAAGTGCAATAACGGTGGTTTTATCGTTTTCTTCCGGTACCAGCGGATCTTTACCGCCAACCTGCATCTGACGAGCGCGACGCGCGGCGACCAGCACCAGGTCAAAACGGTTACCAATTTTCTCTACAGCGTCCTGAACAGTTACGCGTGCCATACTTGAAATGCTCCACAGATGAAGAAATGACTGGGCATGATACTGAATGTAGGTTCAGTCTGCCAACAGTTTGGTGATTAATGCGTCATGACGCTGCTTCTGGCGGCTCATACGCAGACGTTCGGCGCGAAGAATGGTTTTGAGATCGCTCAGGGCGGCATCAAAGTCATCATTCACAATCAGGTAATCATATTCAGCGTAATGGCTCATTTCCGCAACTGCCTGAGCCATACGTTTGGCGATCACCTCTTCGCTATCCTGACCACGGCCACGCAGGCGGCGGTCTAGCTCATCTTTCGACGGCGGTAAAATAAAGATGCTACGCGAATCAGGCATTTTATTGCGGATTTGCTGCGCGCCCTGCCAGTCGATATCCAGAAACACATTTACGCCCGTAGCCAGAACTTGCTCAATGGTTTCGCGGGATGTGCCGTAATAGTTGCCAAAGACCTCGGCGTGTTCAAGAAACGCATCTCTGGCAATCATCGCTCTGAATTCGTCGTGATTAACAAAGAAATAGTGTTCACCGTGCACCTCACCTGGACGCGGCGCTCGCGTGGTATGAGAAACGGACACCTGCGTGTCGTACAACGGTTGGGTTTTTAACAGCGCCTGAATCAGACTGGATTTACCCGCGCCACTAGGGGCAGAAACAATATAAAGCGTGCCTTGAGCCATGAGAGTCTTTTGTATGTGTTAGCGAAGAAAGTCCTACATACGGGCTTATTATACACGTCGCCGCTGCGCGACGTAGCCTTTGTCACATTTTTTCCCTCTCTTGCAGATTTTTGCCTGCTTTTTTCCAGATTTATTGCCCGTTTGCTGCAACAAAAACAATTTCTGGATAACGCCTCGTGGAATTGGCTTTTGCCCATCGCACCCGGGAGTCGGTCTGCGTTATACCCATTCTCATTGCAGGGAGGGGTAACAATGTGGCGATGGGCTGGAGCAGTAATGATGGTATGGAGCGGCTACGGAATGGCGGTTTGCCCTGTCTGGTCGCACGCAAAAGCGGAGCAAGAGATAAACCGGCTTAGTGCGCAGATTGCCCGCTGGGATAAGGCTTACTGGCAGGATGGGGTGAGCAACGTCAACGACGAGGTATATGACCAACTGAGCGAGCGGTTAAAACAGTGGCAGCGCTGTTTTGGCGATGAGCACGCGGCACTAATGCTGCCCGCCACGCGGGGCACAACCCGTCATCCTGTTAGCCATACCGGAGTGGAAAAAATCAAAGATAGCGCGGCGCTTCGCAAGTGGATGCGAAATCGTGGCGATCTCTGGGTGCAACCTAAGGTTGATGGGGTGGCGGTCACGCTGGTTTATCGCCAGGGGCGACTGGTGCAGGCGACGAGCCGCGGAGATGGCCTGAAAGGAGAGGACTGGACAACAAAGGTGCAGGCGTTGCCGCGGATACCTGTTCATACGACGGGTCTGCTGGCAAACAGCGTCTTGCAGGGAGAGCTCTTTTTACGCCGTGAGGGGCACATTCAGCAGCAAATGGGAGGGATGAACGCGCGGGCCAGGGTTGCCGGGGCAATGATGCGACATGGTGAAAGCGCACTACTTAACGATATTGATGTTTTTATCTGGGCCTGGCCTGATGGGCCCGCTTCGATGCCGCAGCGGCTGACGGCGCTCACCCAGGCCGGTTTTCTCTGGACCGAAGCATGGACACGAAAAATCACCCGTGCAGAAGAGGCAGAAGCGCTCCGCCAGCAGTGGTATCACTCGCCATTGCCCTTCGTAACGGATGGCATTGTGGTTCGCTCGGGGCGAGAGCCAAAGGGAGAGGAGTGGTTGCCGGGCGAGGGGCGCTGGGTCGTGGCGTGGAAATATGCCCCGGCGGCCCGGGTGACAGAAGTGAAGGCAATTACTTTTACCGTGGGACGCACCGGGCGAATAGCGGTAGTCGCCACGCTGGAGCCCGTACAGCTGGATGACAAGCGTGTCCAGCGGGTTAACCTCGGTTCTGTGGCGCGCTGGCAGAGGCTGGATCTTGCGCCGGGAGATCAGATTCAGGTTAGCCTGGCGGGGCAGGGCATACCGCGCATTGACAGCGTGGTCTGGCGAGGGGCGGATCGTACAAAACCTGAACCTCCTGCCTCCGGGTATACCCCGCTAACCTGTTTTTATGCCACACCGGCTTGTCGTGAACAGTTTATCGCCCGGCTCGTACGGCTGAGCGCGCCATCGGTTTTGAATATCGAAGGCGTAGGGGAGGCAGGATGGCGTCTGCTTCATCAGATCCACCATTTCGAACATCTGTTTTCGTGGCTGACATTGAGCAAGGCGCAGTTGCAACAGACGCCGGGGCTATCAGCCCAGCGCGGGCTTCAGCTTTGGCACCGCTTTGATCTGGCGCGCCAGCTGCCTTTTACTCGCTGGCTGGAAGCCCTTGGGGTGCCACTACCGCGCACCGCTTTGAATGCGCTTCGCGACCAGGATTGGTTAACACTTCAACAACGAGATGAACGCAGCTGGCAGCAGGTTGCCGGGGTGGGACAAGCGAGGGCACGCAGGCTTATTGAATTTGTTCATCACCCTACGCTAATCGCCCTGACCTCATGGCTGAGGACGCAGGGCGTAAAAGGGTTCCAGGCGGAGGAGATTAGTGGCTGTCGTGGCGATAATGGAAAACCGGCAGACCCAGCTTCAGGCGCAACGCCAGCATGCGAGCCGTAAAGCCAAACAATAGAGTAGAGATAATCACCACATCCTGGCTGGAAACGTAATGTTGTAAGGCCACATATAACACGGCAGAGGCGAATGACACGCCGGCGTATAGCTCTTTCTGGAACACCAGCGGGATGCGCTTGCAGAACATATCCCGCAATACGCCGCCAAACACGCCGGTCACTACGGCAGCAATGGTCGCAATGACCGGGCCTTCGCCCATATCCAGGGCGATTTGGGCACCGATAATGGAAAAGACGATCAGGCCCAGGGCGTCCAGCACCAGGAACAGGCGGCGCAAATGCGGCATGACGGGGGCGACAATGGTCGTCAGCACGGCTGCTACGGCGACAATAATCACGTATTCAGGATGCTTTACCCAGCCAAGCGGGTAGTGACCCAGCAGGATATCGCGCACTGAACCGCCGCCAAGCGCCGTCGCTGTGGCAATAATGATCACGCCGAAAGTATCCATCCGTCGGCGGCCTGCGGCCAGCGCACCGGTCATGGCTTCGGCGGTGATACCAATAAGATAAAGGATATGTAGCAGCATATAACCCCCAGATGTGAGGGCGTCAGGGTAGCGTTTTGTGGGTTAGCTCACGATTTAGATTTTTTTGTGTGAGGCGCTTTCCCATACTTTTTCTAATGCGTGGATGGCGATAATGCAGGGGTTGAGTGATTTAAGGGAGAAATTAGGATTAGATTTACTCGGGGAAAATGAGTAAATGGCCCCAGACGGGGCCATAGGAGACAACGCGGGTTATTCGATGTTTTGAATCTGCTCGCGCATCTGCTCGATCAGCACTTTCAGCTCAATAGCAGAGTTGGTCACTTCAGAGTTAATAGACTTTGAAGCCAGAGTGTTCGACTCACGGTTGAACTCCTGCATCATGAAGTCGAGACGACGGCCTACTGCCTCTTTCTTCTTCAGGATGTTATAGGTTTCTTTTACGTGCGCTTCCAGACGGTCCAGCTCTTCAGCAACGTCTACGCGCTGAGCCATCAGCACCAGCTCTTGTTCCAGGCGATTGTTTTCGAGCTGAACTTCGGCCTCTTCCAGTTTGGAAACCAGGCGTTCACGCTGCCATTGCAGGACTTCTGGCATGTGAGTGCGTACTTTCGCCACTTCACCGCTCACCCCTTCCAGACGCTGCTCAATAAGCGCCTTCAGTGCCTGGCCTTCGGTTTCACGTGCGGTGATGAAATCATCCAGGGTGCTGTCGAGCGCGGCGAGGATTTCTGCGGCAATGGCGTCCAGATCCTGTTCCTGAGCCGCCATCACGCCTGGCCAGCGCAGGATATCAACCGGGTTAATTTCCCCTTCGTCACTCTGCATTTTGACCCAGTTCGCGGCATTAACCAGCTGTTTAGCCAGTTTTTCGTTCAGGACCAACTCCCCCTGTGCGCTGGCATCGGGTTCGTAGCGCAGGCTGCACTCGATTTTGCCGCGAGTCAGACGGGAGCGGATACGCTCACGAATCACTGGCTCGAGGCCACGGAACTGCTCCGGCAGACGAAAATAGGTCTCCAGGTAGCGCTGGTTTACCGAGCGCATTTCCCATGTGGCGCTACCCCATGCACCTTTGATTTCACGCCGGGCGTAGGCGGTCATACTGCGGATCATAGTCGTTCCTGTTTTTAAAGGAGAGATGGGGGGATTATAGCTTTCGGGGCCTTCCCAGGATAGGAATAAGCGGCATTAATCCGTATAATGCGCAGCCACATTCGTTTCAAGCCGGAGATTCCATCATGCGTCCAGCAGGTCGTAGCGCCAATCAGGTGCGCCCCGTCACCCTGACCCGTAATTACACAAAACACGCTGAAGGTTCCGTGCTTGTTGAATTTGGTGATACCAAAGTGCTCTGCACCGCCTCGATTGAAGAGGGCGTTCCACGCTTTCTGAAAGGCCAGGGCCAGGGCTGGATCACCGCCGAGTACGGTATGTTGCCGCGTGCCACACATACCCGTAACGCCCGCGAAGCGGCGAAAGGTAAGCAGGGCGGCCGTACTATGGAAATCCAGCGACTGATCGCGCGTGCGCTGCGCGCAGCTGTTGATTTGAAAGTGCTGGGTGAATTTACCATTACGCTGGACTGCGACGTTATCCAGGCCGATGGCGGTACCCGTACAGCCTCTATTACCGGTGCCTGCGTGGCGCTGGCCGATGCCCTGAACAAGCTGGTGGCGGCTGGTAAACTGAAAACCAACCCAATGAAAGGGATGGTGGCGGCGGTTTCCGTCGGGATTGTTAATGGCGAAGCGCTATGCGATCTGGAATATGTAGAAGATTCCGCTGCAGAGACCGACATGAACGTGGTGATGACCGAAGACGGGCGCATTATCGAGGTGCAGGGCACCGCAGAAGGCGAACCCTTCACCCATGAAGAACTTCTTACCTTGCTGGCGTTGGCCCGAGGGGGGATTGAGTCCATCGTAACGACGCAGAAGGCGGCGTTGGAAAACTGATTTTAAGGGCGACGTTGTCGCCCTTTTTTTTGTCTGTAGAAAAGTGAATGAGGAGCGAATCCATGAAAGCATATCAGCGCCAGTTTATTGAATTTGCGCTTAACAAGCAGGTACTGAAGTTTGGCGAGTTTACGTTGAAATCCGGGCGCAAGAGCCCCTATTTCTTCAACGCCGGGCTGTTTAATACCGGGCGCGATCTGGCACTGTTAGGCCGTTTTTATGCCGAAGCGCTGATGGATTCCGGCATTGACTTCGATCTGCTGTTCGGCCCTGCTTACAAAGGCATTCCGATTGCGACCACCACGGCAGTGGCGCTGGCTGAACACCATGAACGCGATGTTCCATACTGCTTCAACCGTAAAGAGGCCAAAACACACGGCGAGGGCGGCAACCTGGTCGGTAGCGAACTGCAGGGACGTGTCATGCTGGTGGACGATGTGATTACGGCGGGAACTGCGATTCGTGAATCGATGGAGATTATCCAGGCAAATAACGCGGAGCTAGCAGGCGTGCTCATTTCGCTGGATCGCCAGGAGCGTGGTCGCGGCGAGATTTCTGCCATTCAGGAAGTGGAGCGTGATTACGGCTGCAAAGTGATCTCTATCGTGACCCTGAAAGATCTGATTAGCTATCTGGAAGAGAAACCGGAAATGGCAGATCACCTGGCGGCGGTGCGTGCGTACAGGGAAGCATACGGCGTGTAATAAATAGCCCGGTGGCGCGATGCTTACCGGGCTTATACTTTTTGCAGAGTGAAACGGATGTTATTGCAATTGCGCGGCGACGAGCGGCCAGCGGGCATCGAAATCGTCGGTTGGGCGATATTTGAACTCGCTGCGCACGAAACGGGAGAGCATGCCTTCACAGAAAGCCAGCACCTGGCTTGCCAGCAGCGTTTCATCGATGGTGTAACCTTCACCTTCACGCATTCTCTTTTCGCGTAGCACTTGACGCAATTGCGCTTCGATACGCTCAAAAAGCTGGTTAATCCGCCCCTGCAGTCGATCTTGTTCGAACATCAGCGCGTGTCCGGTCAGGATACGGGTTAGCCCGGGGTTACGTTCACCGAATCCCAGAATCAATAGGACAATCAGGCGCAGGCGCGCAGAGGTGTCTTTCTCATCTTTCAGAATCAGGTTGATACGTGTAATCAGACTGTCTTCGATAAACTCGATCAGACTGTCGAACATGCGTGTCTTGCTGGGGAAATGACGATACAACGCCGCTTCCGACACGCCGACAGAGGCGGCCAGCTTAGCGGTGGTGATGCGTTGACTGCCGTCGCTGGATTCAAGCATCAGAGCCAGAGATTGAAGTATTTCTTCGCGACGATTCCTTTTCGCAGTTTGTTTTTCTGCCATGTTACAAAATACCCCTGAAAATAAGCACTTGTCAGGCTCGCATCCACACAGCGACCGCAAACTGGCGTTTGCGGTTTGTTATGACATTATGGCGCTGTGAAATACGGAGTGTTCGGGCGTTTATTTGCGCCCGGAATGGCCGAAGCCGCCTTCGCCACGGTCGGTGGCATCAAAGTCTTCCACCAGGTTAAATTCTGCCTGTACTACGGGTACAAACACCATCTGCGCGATACGCTCGCCCGGTTCAATGGTAAAGCTGTCCTGACCACGGTTCCAGACAGAAACCATCAACTGGCCCTGGTAATCGGAGTCAATCAGCCCGACCAGGTTGCCCAGGACGATACCGTGTTTATGGCCAAGGCCAGAACGCGGCAGAATAACCGCTGCCAGAGAAGGATCGGCAATGTGAATTGCCAGGCCAGTCGGTAACAGGGTGGTGGCGCCCGGAGCCAGTTCTACGGCGTTGTCGAGACAGGCACGCAGGTCAAGACCGGCAGAGCCGGAGGTGGCATAGGTTGGCAGCGGAAATTGCTGTCCAACACGCGGGTCCAGAATCTTAACGTCGATTTTTTTCATCATAACGGGTAACGATCTCGTCCAGTAATTGTTGGCCCAGGAGCGCTTTTCGCTCAAGCGGTAAGCGTTTTTCTCCATCCTGCCAGAATAAGTGCAGCGCGTTGCTGTCGCTGTTAAATCCTTGTGTAGCCAGCGATACGTCATTCGCACAAATCAAATCGAGATGTTTGCGGGTACGTTTTTGCCGGGCGTATTCTTCCACATTATTTGTTTCAGCAGCAAATCCAACAACAAAAGGTCGATTGATCTTTAATGCCCCCACATTCGCAACGATATCGGGGTTTTTGACCATTTTTATTGTAATTTCATCGCCTTGCTTTTTGATTTTCTGCTCGGCGATGTCAGCTGCGCGGTAATCCGCGACGGCGGCGCAGCCGATAAAAATATGCTGCTGCTGGACGTCTGACTGAACAGCCGCATCCATCTCCAGCGCGGTGGTCACATCAATACGGTGGACCTGCGGCGGCGTGGGTAGTGAGACCGGTCCGCTGACCAGCGTCACTTTTGCCCCGCGCTCTGCAGCGGCGGCAGCGATAGCGAAACCCATCTTACCGGAGCTCTTGTTCGTGATGTAACGCACCGGATCCAGGGACTCACGTGTCGGGCCCGCGGTAATCATGATGTTGAGATGTTGCAGATCGTTTACAGGCGAAAAATGGTCAGCGGCAAGATCGACAATCGCAAGCGGGTCGAGCATGCGCCCTGGACCGACATCGCCACAAGCCTGGCTGCCGCTGTCCGGACCCCAGGTAAGCAGACCGCGCGACGCAAGCGTCGCAAGGTTATGTTGGGTTGCGGCATTGCGATACATCTGCTGGTTCATGGCCGGAACTACCGCTACGGGGGCCGGTGTAGCCAGGCAAATTGTCGATACAAGGTCGTTAGCCATGCCCGCTGCAACGCGGGCGATTAAATCTGCCGTCGCCGGGGCAAGAATCACGAGGTCTGCCCATTTCCCCAGCTCAATATGGCCCATGGCGGCTTCTGCTGCCGGGTCGAGAAGACTATCGGAAACCGGAAAACCGGAGACGGCCTGTAAGCTCATGGGCGTGATAAAGGCTTTACCGCCTTCGGTGATCGCCACCCGTACTTCCGCTCCGCGCTCGCGCAAACGGCGCACCAGCTCTGGCGCTTTATAGGCAGCAATACCGCCGCTCACGCCAAGAACGATTTTTTTACCGGCCAGGCTCTTCATGATTCTTTCCTGTTGGGTTCACCAGAGAGTGGGGCATTTTATCACAATCCGAAAAGCATCGTGTTGTTGTCCCTTGAATCACTTTGCGAAGCGCTACGCAAGACGGCAAATTTCAGGTCGAGTGCTGTCCAGGCCTGTGGCAGCATGCTTTTGCAATAGTAAGGAGATAAGCATATGGAAATAACCTGCCCGATGCTGCCCCGGGAAAAGCTGCTGAAAGATGGCGTTGCCACCTTAACAGATACCGAGTTACTGGCGCTGTTTTTGCGCACCGGTACGCGCGGCAAAAACGTCTTTACGCTTGCCAGCGAAATGCTCGAACACTTTGGCTCATTGTATAGCTTGCTGTCGGCCGAGCTGGTTGATTTTGAGCGTGTCGAAGGTATCGGCATCGCGAAATACGCGCAGTTAAAAGGAATTGCTGAGCTGGCCCGTCGTTACTACGTGTCACAGATGCACGAGGATGACTCGCTGCTGAGCCCTGACCAGGCCCTCACCTTTTTACAAAGCCAGCTAAGTGAAGAAGAACGTGAGATCTTTATGGTGATCTTTCTGGATAATCAGCATCGAGTCATTCATCATTGCCGTCTGTTTTCAGGAACGCTGAATTCTGTTGAGGTGCATCCGCGTGAAATCGTGCGGGAGGCAGTAAAAGTAAATGCAGCCGCCGTGATCCTCGCGCATAATCACCCCTCGGGGCGGGCAGAGCCGAGCAAAGCCGACAAAGAAGTGACCCAACGTATCATAAAATGTTGTCAATTCATGGACATTAGAGTCGTTGACCATCTGATCATTGGCCGCGGAGAGTACGTTTCTTTTGCAGAACATGGTTGGATTTAGGCCATTTCACGCGATCCATAGGGATCTTTGTCTGTTCGGGACTTGAGCACACCGCCGAGTCAGCGTATACTACGCCACCTTTGAGAATCTCGGGTTTGGCATTTGGGCCTGGCAATCGAGAGTTCACTTAGAACTGCGATGACCGGGCTGTAAAGCCTGACGAGGCGCCGATACCCCATACGAAGCTCGAGCTAATTTGATTTTTGGAGAATAGACATGTCCCGAGTCTGCCAAGTTACTGGCAAGCGTCCGGTGACCGGTAACAACCGTTCCCACGCACTGAACGCGACTAAACGCCGTTTCCTGCCGAACCTGCACTCTCACCGTTTCTGGGTTGAGAGCGAGAAGCGTTTTGTCACCCTGCGTGTATCTGCTAAAGGTATGCGTGTTATTGATAAGAAAGGCATCGATACAGTTCTGTCCGAACTGCGTGCCCGTGGCGAAAAGTACTAAGTACTTAAAGAGGAAATAAATCATGGCTAAAGGTATTCGCGAGAAAATCAAGCTGGTTTCTTCTGCTGGTACAGGTCACTTCTACACCACCACGAAGAACAAACGTACTAAGCCGGAAAAACTGGAACTGAAAAAATTCGATCCAGTTGTACGCCAGCACGTACTGTACAAAGAAGCTAAAATTAAATAATTTTAGACTCCTTGTAGAAAAACCCCGCTTCGGCGGGGTTTTTTGCATTCTGCGTAGCCCAACGGAGGAAACATGCCTGAATTACCCGAGGTAGAGACCAGCCGCCGCGGTATTGAGCCTCATCTGGTCGGCGAAACCATTCTTCATGCGATTGTGCGCAACGGTCGCCTGCGCTGGCCTGTCTCAGATGAGATTCATGCGTTGAGCGACAAACCCGTGCTCAGTGTGCAACGTCGCGCGAAATATCTGCTTCTGGAGTTGCCTGATGGCTGGATTATTATCCACCTCGGCATGTCCGGGAGCCTACGCATCTTGCCTCATGAGCTGCCACCAGAGAAGCATGACCATGTTGATCTGGTCATGAGCAACGGTAAAGTGCTGCGCTATACCGATCCGCGTCGCTTTGGCGCCTGGCTGTGGACGAAAGAGCTGGAAGGGCACAATGTACTGGCTCATCTCGGCCCTGAGCCGCTGAGCGAAGATTTCGATGCTGATTACCTGAAGGCTAAGTGCGAGAAGAAGAAAACCCCTATCAAACCCTGGCTGATGGATAACAAGCTGGTCGTGGGTGTCGGTAACATTTATGCCAGTGAATCGCTGTTTGCTGCCGGGATCCATCCGGATCGCCTGGCCTCGTCACTCTCTGCTGATGAGTGCGCGTTGCTGGTAAAAGTGATTAAAGCCGTTTTACAGCGCTCGATTGAGCAGGGCGGCACGACGTTGAAGGATTTTCTGCAAAGCGACGGTAAGCCAGGCTACTTTGCGCAAGAACTGCAGGTTTATGGACGCAAAGGTGAGGCTTGTCGTGTATGCGGCTCGCCCATAGTGGCGACAAAACATGCCCAGCGAGCAACATTTTATTGCCGCCAGTGCCAGAAATGACATGGCAAGCCAGGCGATTATTTCAGCCTGGCTAACAGCGCCTGATGGACATTTTCTGGCAGGAAGTGTGTGACATCCCCGGCATGACGCGCCACTTCTTTCACCAGCGATGAAGAGATAAATGACCACTCTTTTGAGGGCATCAGAAAGACACTTTCCAGCTCGGGCATCAGATGGCGGTTCATATGCGCCAGCTGCATTTCATACTCAAAATCAGCAATGGCACGCAGGCCACGTATCAGGATGTTGGCCTGCTGTGTGCGGGCAAAATTCGCCATTAAATCGCTAAAACCGACCACTTCGACATTGGGCAGGTGAGCCGTAGCGCTTTCCGCAAGGGCGACACGTTCATCCAGGTCGAACAGCGGCTTCTTGCTGGGACTGGCAGCGATGGCCAGGATAACCTGATCAAACATGCTGGCTGCGCGCGTGACAATATCAATGTGACCGTTGGTAATGGGATCGAAAGTGCCCGGATAAATCGCCCGTTTAAGCATAACAGCCCTCAATGCGTTTTAGGTGGCAGATACGGTTCCAGTAACTGGAGTAGGCGTTGCAGAGCGCCCTGGTTTTGATACAGCACTTCAACGGCATGGCGGCCGTAAAAATTGCGGTAATCGGCATCGGTTAGCAAAGAGGAGACCTCTTTCGCCAGCGTCGCAGCATCGGTCACGGTAATCAGACCGCCTGCACTATCGAGACGGGCACAAATATCTTTAAAATTAAAAGTATGTGGCCCCATCAAGACGGGAATAGCATGCGCTGCCGCTTCGAGGGGGTTATGCCCACCACGTTCAACCAGCGAACCGCCCACGAAAGCGAGATCGGCAATGCCGTAAAGCAGCATCAGCTCGCCCATTGTGTCGCCGACCACAACCTGCGTGCTGGCAGAAGGCACTTCGCCAGATGAACGTGTGATATAGCTTAGACCCGCGCCACGCACAAGGTTAACGGCATCCGGGAATCGCTCGGGATGACGTGGCACCAGAATCAGCAGCAGATTAGGAAACTGTTCTAACAATGCCTGATGGGCTGCGATCACCGCGCTCTCTTCGCCATCGTGCGTGCTGGTAGCAATCCACACTGGACGGTGCGGCGCCCATTGACGACGCAGCGTGACGGCTTTCGCTGCAAGCTGCGGCGTGACGGAAATATCGAACTTAAGGCTGCCGGTGACGGTAACCTGATTGTTCTTTGCACCTAATGTCACAAAGCGTTCGCCGTCCTCTTCATTTTGTGCGGCAATCAGGGTAATACGACGTAGCAGTCGGCGTACAAATTTGCCCAGCTTTGCATACCCCGCCGCCGAACGAGCAGAGAGACGCGCGTTGGCAATCACCAGGGGAATTTTGCGTTTATGCAGGGCCGCAATCAGGTTTGGCCATAGCTCCGTCTCCATAATTAACACCAGCTTCGGGTCAACTTTATTCAGGAAACGGCCAACGGCATCAGGTAGATCGTAAGGCAGGTAAACATGCTGAACATCGCTACCAAAAGCTGACTGCACGCGCTCTGACCCTGTTGGAGTCATGGTAGTTACGGTGATCGGCAGATCGGGGTAACGGTGGCGTAAAGCACGAACGAGTGGGATTGCGGCCAGCGTTTCGCCCACAGAGACCGAATGCAGCATGATGCCGCCTGGCTTGAGTGGACGACGGTAGAACCCGTAGCGTTCCGCCCAACGTTTACGATAAGCCGGTGCTTTACGTCCACGCACCCATAGCCGTATCCAGATCAGTGGCTGAATGAGGTATAGAAGGGCGGTGTAAAGCAATTCGAGCATAGTAAATCGCTGGGTTATGGATGTGCTGGGGATTCTATGTATTTAGCTGCG
Source organism: Leclercia sp. UBA1284 (assembly GCF_002308415.1). Lineage (NCBI taxonomy): Bacteria > Pseudomonadati > Pseudomonadota > Gammaproteobacteria > Enterobacterales > Enterobacteriaceae > Leclercia > Leclercia sp. UBA1284. The sequence continues at coordinate 89,451 of NZ_DBUS01000005.1, read as the reverse complement.
CCTTTGCCATTACTTTTCCTGTTTTTGGTCTATTTAGACGCCTGTACCCCGCCACTTGCGATGCCTATGATTTTTGTATTTTTATGCGATTTGTTGAATTTTACCGCCAGGGGCACCCGGAACCAACGGGAATAAGCCGCTTTTACCGTAAATTATCATGTTTATCATGCTGATTTAACTGCATAAAATGAATGCTCTGATTAAATTTTATTCGTATCGGATTGAAGCGAAAGAAGTGTTACACTAGCGCACAAAAGTGAGTGCGGTATCAGTATTCAGGTAGCTGTTGAGCCTGGGGCGGTAGCGTGCTTTTTTCTGCCTGCCTTTACCGGACAATCACAACAAAAGAGCCGCTTGTGGAAAAGTCATTTCGAAAAATTCTGGTTATAAAGATGCGTTTCCATGGAGATATGTTATTAACAACTCCTGTCATCAGTACGCTAAAACAGAATTATCCTGACGCAAAGATTGATGTGCTTCTTTATCAGGATACGATGCCGATATTGTCTGAGAATCCTGAAATTAATGCGCTGTATGGCATTAAAAATAAGAAGGCCAACGCGGCAGAGAAAATAGCGAACTTCGCAAATTTAATTAAAACCCTCCGCGCTAATCGGTATGACCTGATTGTTAACCTGACAGATCAGTGGATGGTTGCGCTATTAGTCAGGCTTCTCAACGTACCCGTTCGGATTTCACAAGATTACAGCCATCGCCAGTCATCGTTCTGGCGCAATAGCTTTACTCATCTTGCCCCTTTAGTAGGCGAGAATGTGGTTGAAAGTAACCTCTCAGTACTGGCTCCCCTGAACCTGACCTCGTTCGTCAGCCGTACCACGATGAGTTATAACCCGTCATGCTGGGAACGCGTGCGTAATGAACTGGATAAAGCCGGAGTCGGCGAACATTATGTTGTCATCCAGCCTACGGCACGTCAGGTATTTAAATGCTGGAACAACGAGAAGTTTTCCGAGGTCATCGATGCCCTGCATGCAGAAGGCTATCAGGTCGTACTCACCTCCGGGCCTGGTAGTGATGATCTGGCCTGTATAAAGGCGATTGCCGAAGGCTGTAAAACACCTCCCGTAACGGCGCTTGCCGGTAAAGTGACTTTCCCGGAGTTGGGGGCGCTGATTGATCATGCGGAACTGTTTATTGGCGTGGATTCCGCGCCCGGACATATCGCGGCGGCGGTTAACACACCTCTGGTGTGCTTATTTGGTGCGACAGACCATAATTTCTGGCGCCCCTGGTCTACGAATATGATTCAGTTTTGGGCCGGTGATTACCGACCAATGCCGCCGCGCGAGCAACGCGATCGCAATGAGATGTATCTGTCCGTCATTCCTGCCAGTGATGTTATTGCGGCGGTAAAGAAAATGTTGCCTGTAAATCATGTGACGACAGTGGAAGGTGACGCACTATGATCGTTGCTTTCTGTTTATATAAATATTTCCCGTTCGGCGGTCTGCAGCGTGATTTTATGCGCATTGCTCAGACCGTTGCGGCTCGTGGGCATCATGTTCGCGTGTACACCCAGTCCTGGGAAGGTGAGTGCCCGGACGTATTTGAGTTGATACGCGTCCCGGTAAAATCCCGCACCAATCATGGACGTAACGCGGAATATCATGCCTGGGTACAGGCACATCTTCGTGACCATCCGGTGGATCGGGTCGTTGGCTTTAATAAGATGCCTGGCCTCGATGTCTATTATGCAGCCGATGTCTGTTACGCCGAGAAAGTGGCGCAGGAGAAGGGATTTTTCTATCGTCTGACTTCGCGCTATCGGCACTATGCGGCCTTTGAACGTGCGACCTTCGAGAACGGCAGGCCAACGCAATTACTGATGTTGACGGATAAGCAGATCGCTGATTTTCAGAAACATTATCAGACTGAAGCTGAGCGTTTTCACATCCTTCCGCCCGGTATTTACCCCGACCGGAAGTACAGCCAACAGATTCCAAACAGTCGCGAAATCTATCGTCAGAAAAATGGCATTAACGAGCAGCAGCACTTAATCCTGCAGGTCGGCTCTGACTTTAGCCGTAAGGGCGTAGACCGTTCTATCGAGGCGCTGGCGTCGCTACCTCAGGCGCAGCGTCAGAATACCCAGCTTTTTGTCGTTGGCCAGGACAAGCCGCGGAAATTCGAGGCGCTGGCGGAAAAACTCGGCGTTCGCAGTAATGTTCATTTCTTCTCCGGACGTAACGATGTTGCAGAGCTGATGGCAGCGGCAGATTTACTGCTGCATCCTGCCTATCAGGAAGCCGCCGGTATCGTATTGCTGGAGGCGATTACCGCAGGCTTGCCCGTACTGACAACGGCAGTTTGCGGCTATGCACACTATATTGAGGATGCTAATTGCGGCGTCGCCATTGCAGAGCCTTTCCGGCAAGAAGCGTTGAATGAAGCGTTACGCAAAGCGCTGACACAACCGTCACTGCGCGCTGCCTGGGCGGAAAATGCGCGCCATTATGCGGATACCCAGGATTTATACAGCCTGCCGGAGAAAGCGGCGGATATCATAACAGGTGGTTTAGATGGTTGAGCTGAAAGAGCCGTTAGCCACATTATGGCGCGGTAAAGATGCTTTCGAAGAGGTCAAAAATCTGCAGGGTGAGGTCTTCCGGGAGCTGGAAACTCGCCGTACCTTGCGCTTCGAGCTGGCTGGTAAAAGTTATTTTCTGAAATGGCACCGCGGGACGTCCCTGAAAGAGATCGTGAAAAATCTGCTCTCGCTGCGTATGCCGGTTTTAGGTGCCGACAGAGAGTGGCACGCCATTCATCGGCTGAGCAAGCTGGGCGTAGATACCATGTATGGTGTCGGCTTTGGTGAGAAAGGCCTCAATCCGCTCACGCGTACGTCCTTCATCATAACGGAAGATTTAACCCCGACGATTAGCCTGGAAGATTACTGTGCGGATTGGGCAACCAATCCTCCGGACGTGCGCGTGAAACGTATGCTTATCGATCGTGTTGCGACCATGGTTCGTAAAATGCACGCGGGAGGGATCAATCACCGCGATTGTTATATTTGTCACTTTCTTCTGCATCTGCCGTTCAGTGGCGGCGAAGCGGATTTAAAGATCTCAATGATTGACCTCCATCGTGCGCAAATTCGTGAACAAGTCCCACGCCGCTGGCGCGATAAGGACCTTATTGGGCTCTATTTTTCGTCAATGAATATTGGATTGACGCAGCGGGATATCTGGCGATTTATGAAGATTTATTTTGAGTTGCCATTAAAAGACATTCTTCGCCAGGAGAGCGATCTACTAACGCAGGCAGAAGAAAAAGCCAGTAAAATTCGCGAAAGAACGATTCGCAAGTCGTTGTAACCCGCCCGGGGCTATCCTTTCTCTTTATATTTAGCGGACAAGAATTAACATGTCTCAGTTTAGTGACAAAGATGTCATCCTTTCAGTATTTGATTATGACTATCGAGAAATTAAATCGAACGATAGCCTTAATATTGCATTCGGCATCGATAAAAACTTCCTCTTTGGCTGTGGTGTTGCGATAGCATCAATATTGCTGAATAATAAATCGCTAAATTTTGAATTCCATGTATTTACCGATTATTTTAGCGACGAAGATAAAGTACGTTTTTCCGAGTTGGCTGCGCAATACCACACTTCTGTTAAAGTTTATCTGATTAATTGCGATAAACTTAAGACGCTTCCGTTTACCAAAAATTGGTCTTATGCAACTTATTTCCGTTTTGTTATAGCGGATTATTTTTATCATAAAATTGATAAGTTATTGTATCTTGATGCAGACATCGCCTGTAAGGGCAGTATTCAAGAACTAGCCGAATATACGTTTGCGGAAAATGAAGTTGCAGCGGTGGTAACAGAAAGGGATAGCGAATGGTGGACCAATCGCGCGAATACCCTTACTACCCCAGCCCTGGCTTCAGGGTATTTTAATGCCGGATTTTTGCTAATCAACATTAATGAATGGCAAAAAAATGACATTTCTACCCGAGCGATTGAAATGCTGCGTATACCTGAGTGGGTAGAGAAAATCACGCATTTGGATCAGGACGTACTGAACATTTTACTGGCAGGTAAAGTGAATTTTATCGACGGGAAGTACAACACACGTTTTAGTATCAATTATGAACTGAAAGATGATGTTGTGAATCCTGTGAATGATAAAACAGTATTTATTCACTATGTTGGTCCTACAAAACCCTGGCACGAATGGGCAAATTATCCGGTATCGCAAAGTTTCCTTGATGCTAAGAAGCATTCTCCATGGCAAAACGTTGAGCTTTTAAAACCAGTAAATAGTAATCAATATAGATATTGTGCAAAGCATAAATTCAGGCAAGGAAAGACCTTGCAGGGTATTTTGAGTTACATTAATTATTATAAAAATAAACTTATTAAGTAATGATAAATACTTACTAAAAATTTAAAAATAACGGTTTCATTATGATTCAAAAAAAGACAATAGATAATTTAGTGGTTTTTGTAAAAGATAACGATCCCTTTTATGAAAATATTTTGAAAGATTTTCTTCGTTTTAATCTTAAAGTGACAAAAGTATTTCGTTCAATTGAAGATACTAAAGTCATACTGATCGAAACCGAACGCGGGCCGATAGTACTAAAAGTCTTTGCGCCGAAACATAAAAAAGTAGAGCGATTCCTGAAATCGTGCATAAAGAGAGATTACTACGAAAACTTAATTTATCAGACTAATAGAGTCAGAAGCGAGGGTGTATCCTCAATTAATGATTACTATCTATTGGCTGAGAAAAAGACATTGAATTTCTCCCATTACTTTATAATGTTAATTGAATACATTGAAGGTACAGGTTTAGAACAATATATTGACGTCCCTGAACATATTAAGAAAGAGATTTCAGATTCAATAAAAGAGTTACATGATCATGGTATGGTGTCAGGCGACCCACATAAGGCTAATTTCATTGTGTCGGAGCAGGGATTACGCTTGATAGATCTTTCTGGTAAAAAAACGAGCCCATTATTGAAAGCGAAAGACAGGCTTGATCTTGAGCGTCATTACGGAATCAAAAATACACTGCATGATTCTGGATATAACTCGCTCCTCTTTAAAAAGAAAGTTAAAAATATTATTAGAGAAATAAAGGTTAAGCTGGGTCTGAAGAAACGCTAGTTATTTCTGAAGACTTAGTAAGTAACAGTACGTGTAGATAATACGCCTGAAAGGTAAATAACTTGGATTTTAAACAATTAACCCGGTTTAAAGACATAATTGTGCTGGATAAACGCATTGAAAAATGCGACGACCGCGATACTTTTAATATTTCATGGGGTATCGATAAAAACTATCAGGTCGGTGCAGCAATATCCATCGCATCGATCCTGGAGAATAACAAGCAGCATGACACGCCGTTTACCTTTCATATTATTTCGGATGTCTTAGATCCTGAGTTTGTTCATCTGCTTACTGAGCTTGCTGAACAGTACAGAACAGTTATTAAGCTCTATCATATTGATGCAGCACCTTTATCGACACTACCCAAAACGAATATCTGGCCCGTGTCGATTTATTATAGACTGCTCTCGTTCGATTACTTCTCTGAACGGCTGGATAAACTGTTGTACCTTGATGCTGACATCACCTGTAAAGGCTCACTAGAAGAGTTGATTGCTCTGGAGTTTAACGATCAGTACGGTGCGGTAGTTGTTGATGTCGATTCTATGCAGAAGAAGAGTGCCGAGCGACTGAAAAATCCAGAGTTCGAAGGTCATTATTTTAACTCTGGTGTGATGTATATTAATCTGAAGCAGTGGTTGAATTCGCATCTGACGGAAAAGTTTTTTGATTTGCTTTCTGATCCTCAAGTGACAGAGAATATAAAGTATCCAGACCAGGATATTTTAAATATTATGTTCCTCCACCATGCTGAACTTCTTCCACGGGAATATAATTCAATTTATTCTCTTAAATCTGAGTTTGAAGAAAAGAATAAAGAGTATTACCTTTCATTTATCACAGATAAAACAGTGTTTATACACTATACAGGCGTGACGAAGCCTTGGCATGACTGGGCAAACTATCCGTCAGCCCGTTTTTTCCGTGATGTTTATGCGCTTTCGCCATGGAAAGTAAAGCCCTTGCAGCCAGCCGTAAGAAAACACGAGTGCCGCGAGAAATACAAACATTTATTATATCAAAATAAGTACTTTGCCGGTTTATACACAGCAATTAAATATAATTTGATGAAGAGCTAAATTAGAATGGTTGATAAAATCATCTTTACGGTTACGCCGATATTCTCTATTCCTCCTCGGGGCGCCGCAGCAGTAGAGACATGGATGTATCAGGTAGCTCAACGAACCACCATTCCTAATCGTATTGTGTGTATTAAAAACGAAGGATATTCTGATTATACGCAGGTGAACGATAACTGCAGTATACATCGCATCGGTTTTAGTCGGGTTTACAAACGCATTTTTCAGAAATGGACGCGTCTCGATCCTTTACCCTATTCGCAACGTATTCTTAACATAGCAAAAGATTTTCCGATTACCGATAAAAGCGTCATTGTCGTACATAACAGTATGAAGCTGTATCGACAGATCAGGGAGCGCGCGCCACAAACTAAAATTGTTTTACACATGCACAACGCGTTGGAAGTCAAAGGTCTTGACGCTGATGTCAAAATGATTGTACCAAGTATCTTCCTTAAAGATTTCTATCAAGCAAAATTGCCGCAGGCGAATATAGCAATCGTACCAAACGGGATTGATCTTGAAGCGTATCAGGCAAGTTATGAAGAAAAATCCAAAGTCGATCTGGGTCTTTCTGCAAATGATACGGTCATATTCTATGCAGGGCGTATTGTTCCTGATAAGGGGATTTTGCAATTACTTCAAGCATTCGAGAAAATATCCGAATCTCACGAGAATTTAAAACTCGTCGTGGTGGGCGATCACTTAGAAGTGAGTAAAAGTGATAAAGGTGCATACCAGCGTGAAGTGAGAAATATATCCGAGCGACTAAATGGAAAGTGTTTATTGCTTGGCAGTATGTCTCCCGAGCAAATGAATAATTACTATGCCGTTGGAGATTTGGTTGTAATTCCATCACAAGTACAAGAAGCTTTTTGCATGGTAGCAATAGAAGCTATGGGTGCGGGAAAACCCGTTTTGGTAAGTACGCGTGGAGGTATGACTGAATTTGTGAAACATAAACAGACAGGTTTTCATCTTAGAGAACCGATGACCGTTGATTCTATTGCAGAGGATATCGTTAATACCCTTAAGGATAAGAAATTGACGAATATTGCAATGAATGGAAAAAAATTTGTTTATGAGCACTACAGTTGGTTAGGAGTAACACAAGTTTTTGAAGATGTCATACGCCAATGGTTTGATTAAAGAACACGTTAATAAAAAATAATACCAGTCAGTTAAGCAACTGGCTGGCCCTTTTTTCGGGGCTGTAGTGTATTTCCAGATCTTCTCCCGGGCACCCTCAGAAAAGTTCCTTCTCTTCTTGTCGGTAACCTGACCGGCTGCCACCATGCTTCCTGGTCTTCAGCGTCAGCCTATTCAGCTGTATCGTCTGCTTTATCTACCTGTATCCCAGTTCGATTTCCCAGCTATGGCTGTGCAGGTCTGTCATTTCTGCGGCGGGGTAACGCATCGCATCTGCCATCGACGTCAGCAGGTGGCTGACTTTCCTTTGCGCATCAAAGATAGCAGGCGACGTATGTACAGGGTGACAGTGCCAGCCTCAGCAAGGCAACAGGAGAAAAGCTTCGGGTCCAGATAACTTCAATAAACTAGCTATTTAAGCGATGAGCCGTAACGGGATACCAGATCCAGAGCCTTTTAAATGTGCATAAAAAAACCGGAAACGAGTGAACATTTCCGGATTCTTACACAGCCATAGGATTCATCAACTGATCCTTAACTGATCGATAATACTGCCTTAAGTAGCCTTTATAACATCAAGCTTTTTTCCCTTCATTGCTAACAGAAATCCGACAAAAATCCCCAATAGATCTAACTCGATCTGCTCAACGTTACCGCGAATTATAAAGTATCCAATGAAAGATAGTAAAATAATCATATAAGCATTTAGAGGAGAATAATGATCCTCCTTAAAGGCATGTTTTATACACTCTCTTAAAATACCCGCATATAAAAGAATTAGAGAAAGAAGTCCTGCAATGCCCATTCCGAACCACACAAATAAGGCAAGGTTATGAGGGCCAATCGATTTTTTAAACTTCCAGCCAGGATAGTCTACAACTCTGTTATTATAAACATAGTCATAAGCTTTATTTCCGAAACCGTAGCCTACCACAGGGTTTTCTTTAATTAAATCCAGAGCGCTGCCCTGCGTTCCATTTTCATAACGGTATGAACTGTCGGTTTGCTGCAACTTAAAAACTAACCTTGCAGTTATGTCTTTATGTGAAAATATGGCCGTTAATGCGAGCACCGCAATGATTCCGCCCAAAACCAATAACTTCCACTGTTTATACATTAGCGTCCACACAACGCCAACGATAAGCACAGCCAACCACGCGCCTCGCGAGAGCGTACCTAACATTAAGAAAAGATAAATGACACTTAATGCCAAAAATGCAATACGTGCTTTTGTCGTTTTGAATAGCCATAGGTTCAGCAGCGCTGGAAACAAAAATACCATTGAGTCAGAAATCGTACGATGCTTAAATGTCGTAAAAGGCATAATACCTTGCTGGTAATCTTGTAAATATAGAACCAGTTCGGTAAGTGAGCGTAAGCACAATGCGGTTAAAAATGAAAATAATATTATTTTAGATATTATTTCTCTACTTTCATTTTTTAATAAAACCGAAATTGTTATAGAGCTTAATAGAAGGTTTTCAACAACAGAGTTATTGATGGCTTTGAAGCTTGCTTTAAGATCTGGTGTGTGAAACAACGAAAAAAACGCCAAAACTGTTAATAATACTACGCTACCAAAAATGAAAGTCTTAAATAACGTTGCATAATGACTGGGTTGTTTGTACAAATAGACTATTGTAGAAATTGTCATCAAAATGACAATAAGATGCTTATAGCGAGTAATACCATCTAAAAAGTAAGTCGCAATGAACAAAAAAACCAATGCTCTGTTCCAGTATTGCTTCCAGTTTTTATTCTCATTATTGAAAAGTAATGCTAAGGCCATTTTTTCTCCGACGTTTGCTCACGAGAGTTAAAATTTAGACGTTAATTGGTCAAACACAATAGAAGCGGGTAAGTTCGCAAGCATTTTATTTGCAGAACGGCACTCCAACTGGTTCATCCCATAACCCCCTATCAACCCAGGATCCGTTGGGCCATATAAAGTGATATTTGGGCGATCCAGCGCCGCGGTAAGATGGCTCAGACCTGTATCCACCGACACAACAAATTTCGCGCCAGCCAGGACCTTCGCCACCTCTTCAAGACTCATTCGTGGCAACACTTCCACGTAGTCAAACCCGTCTGCCAGCCTTTTGGCGCGCGCCTCTTCATGCGGCGCACCCCACGGCAGTTTGATTCGAATCCCTGACGCTGCCAGTAATCCGATCAACTCTCTCCAGTTTGCTTCCGGCCAGTGCTTATCATCACGGGTCGTGGCGTGTAAAAATACCGCATACTGGCCTGCATCTGCATTAAGATGATTCAAAAAATGCTGCGCTATCGCATAGTCGCCCTGTGATTGTGGTTTGCTGTAGCCCAGACTGAGCGCAAAAAGTTCACGAGTACGTTCCACCGCATGTTGCTGCTTTGGGACAGAGTGACGTTGGTTATAGAAAAGCGAAGCCAGGGGTTCGCGGGCGGACTGCCAGTCCATGCCGTGCTTAATCCCGCGCGCGAGGCGGGTGACCAGCGCAGCGCTTTTAACCAGACCCTGCGCGTCTATAATCACATCGTATTCTTCAGCCTGTACAGCCTCACGAAACGCTTTACGTTCCGCTTTTACCGCCGCTGAAAACCATGCTTTACGCCAGCGACGAATGGCTACCGGGATAACGCGATCGACCGCTGCATGCCAGGAGGGGATTTGAGCGAAACCTTCCTCAACCACCCAGTCGAATCGAATACCCGGTATTGCCTGCTGTGCGTCAGTCAGCGCAGGTAGCGTATGTAATACATCGCCCATTGAGGATGTTTTGACGATCAGAACCCGCATCTGTCAGCTTTCCTCTTGCAGTAACAGGCTGTTGAGTTCTTCAAGCACGCGCTGTGGAGTAATGTCGATGAGGCTTTGATGGTAACCCTCAGGCGCATCGCCTTTACGCACTTTGTGATAGCCCGTAATCAGGCGGATCACACGAGCCTTATGCGACAACGGTGGCGTAAAGTCCGGGCTGCTGGGACCATAAAGGGCAACCAGCGGGCGGTTAAGTGCGGCAGCGACGTGCATCAGCCCTGAGTCGTTAGTGACTACGGCTTTACAGGCGGCTATCAGAATGACCGCCTGCTCCAGCTGAGTCTCTCCTGCCAGGTTACGGCACCACGCCTGCTGCTCGTTGCTGAGTGTGGCGAGAATTTCATTGCCGGCTTCGTGATCTTTGGCTGAGCCAAACAACACGATTTGGAAGCCTTCATCAATAAGCTGTTTTGCCAGTTCGGCATAGTGGTAGTGTGGCCAGCGCTTCGCCGGGCCAAATTCTGCGCCCGGACAGAAGCCGATCATCGGACGTTCTGAAGAAAGACCAAACGTACTGCAAACCTGGGACTTTTCACCGTCATTCACCTGCAGTTGAGGCCAGAGCAGGGGCTGCGGTAAGTCCTTCGCTGTTTGCATCACGCCTTTATCATAGGCCAGCGCCACATAGCGCTCGACCATGAGTGGCCAGGCATCTTTATCCAGCACGCGCGCGTCATTGAGCAGGCCGTAGCGCATTTCGCCGCGCCAGCCTGTACGATGAGGAATACTGGCAAAAAAAGGCACCAGAGCAGATTTAAAGGAGTTGGGCAGCACATAGGCGCGGTCATAGCGTCGTTCACGCAGACTGTGGCCGAGCTTACGTCGCTCGCCAATTTCCAGCGCCCCGTGGCCGAGCGGCATCGGGATCGCTTCGTTCACTTCTGGCATACGCGATAAGAGCGGACGGCACCACGCAGGTGCCATCACATCAATAATCGCCTGGGGATAACGCGCCTTGAGCGTGCGATAGAGACTTTGCGACATCATCATGTCGCCCACCCATGACGGGCCGATCACCAGTATCCTCATTGCTTGCCTGCCTTACGCGTCGCGGTTCAGCCAGGCCATATATTCCGTTACCCCTTCGGCAACGGTCTTGAACGGCTTGTCGTATCCCGCTTTACGCAGGTTCGTCAGATCAGCCTGCGTGAACGCCTGGTAGCGGCCTTTCAGTTTGTCCGGGAACGGGATGTATTCAATGCTGCCTTTTTTGTGGTATGCCAGCGTGGCGTCAGCGACTGCCTGGAAGGACTCTGCGCGGCCTGTGCCCAGGTTATAGATACCGGACACACCGTTTTCCCAGAACCACAGGTTCACCGCTGCCACATCGCCCACGTAGACAAAGTCGCGCTTGAAGCCGTCGCTGCCTTCGAACAGTTTCGGACTTTCACCGTTATTCAGCTGAGTGTTCAGGTGGAACGCCACGCTCGCCATGCTGCCTTTGTGGCCTTCGCGCGGTCCGTAGACGTTAAAGTAGCGGAAGCCAACAATCTGGGAGTTCGCTTCTGGCAGGATCTGACGGACATATTCATCAAACAGGAATTTGGAGTAGCCGTAGACGTTCAGCGGCTGCTCATACTCGCGGGATTCGATAAAGTCAGATGTACGGCCGCCGTAGGTGGCTGCAGAAGAGGCATACAGGAACGGGATTTCACGTTCCAGACAGTAGTGCAGGATCTCTTTGGAGTACTGATAGTTATTGTCCATCATGTACTTGCCATCCCACTCGGTGGTGGAGGAGCATGCCCCCTCGTGGAAGATGGCTTCGATCTCGCCGAACTCTTCACCCGCCATAATCTGGATAAGGAAATCTTCTTTATCCATATAGTCAGCAATGTTCAAATCCACCAGGTTGACGAACTTGGTGCCATCTTTCAGGTTGTCCACCACCAGGATGTCGGTGATGCCTTTGTCATTAAGGGCTTTAACGATGTTACTTCCGATGAAACCTGCGCCGCCGGTAACGATGATCATAACTGTAACCTTTGAAGTGTGGAGCCCGGGGACAATCCCGGATGCTAATGGTTCTATCATATCATTAGTATGGCGACCCTTCAGCCATTCACCGATACACCACAGGGATACACGTGATTTATGCTGCAAAAACGACAACTGATGATGCGTCATCTCGTATCCCCGTATAGCTTTGGGTAATATGTGCCAAAATTTGCCGAGTCTGGAGAATTGCAATGCGTGGGGATTTTTACAAACAGTTAAACAGCGACCTGGAGACCGCACGTGCGGAAGGGTTGTTCAAAGAAGAGCGTATTATTACCTCTGCTCAGCAGGCCGACATCACCGTTGCCGACGGCAGCCATGTGATCAACTTTTGCGCCAACAACTACTTAGGTCTTGCGAATCATCCTGAGCTGATTGCCGCTGCCAAAAATGGCATGGACTCCCACGGTTTCGGTATGGCCTCCGTGCGCTTCATCTGCGGCACGCAGGATAGCCATAAGCAGCTTGAGCAAAAGCTGGCGAACTTCCTCGGGATGGAAGATTCCATTCTGTACTCCTCCTGTTTCGATGCTAACGGCGGTCTCTTTGAGACGCTGCTTGGCGCAGAGGATGCAATTATCTCCGACGCGCTGAACCACGCCTCCATTATTGACGGTGTGCGCCTGTGTAAAGCGAAGCGTTACCGTTACGCCAACAACGACATGGTTGAGCTGGAAGCCCGTCTGAAAGAGGCGCGTGAAGCCGGCGCTCGCCACGTGCTGATTGCCACCGACGGCGTATTTTCCATGGACGGCGTGATCGCCAATCTGAAGGGCGTATGCGACCTGGCGGACAAATACGACGCGCTGGTAATGGTTGATGATTCTCACGCCGTCGGCTTCGTGGGTGAGAATGGCCGTGGCTCGCACGAATACTGTGAGGTGATGGGCCGCGTGGACATCATCACCGGCACGCTGGGCAAAGCGCTCGGCGGTGCGTCCGGCGGCTATACCGCTGCGCGTAAAGAGGTGGTGGAGTGGCTGCGTCAGCGTTCTCGCCCATATCTGTTCTCCAACTCGCTGGCCCCGGCGATTGTTGCGGCCTCTATCAAAGTGCTGGAGATGGTAGAAGCGGGCAGCGAACTGCGCGACCGTCTGTGGTCCAACGCCCGTCTATTCCGCGAGAAAATGAGTGCGGCAGGTTTTACCCTGGCGGGTGCTGACCACGCGATCATCCCGGTGATGCTGGGCGATGCGGTGGTGGCACAGAACTTTGCTCGCGAGCTGCAAAAAGAAGGAATTTACGTTACCGGGTTCTTCTTCCCGGTGGTGCCAAAAGGTCAGGCGCGCATCCGCACCCAAATGTCTGCGGCGCATTCGCCTGAACAAATTGAACGTGCGGTAGAAGCCTTTACCCGCATCGGTAAACAGCTGGGCGTAATTGCCTGAGGACGTGTAATGAAAGCGTTATCCAAACTGAAAGCGGAAGAAGGGATTTGGATGACCGACGTGCCGGAGCCGGAAGTCGGTCATAACGATCTGCTGATCAAAATTCGTAAAACCGCCATCTGCGGCACAGACGTTCATATCTACAACTGGGACCAGTGGTCACAGAAGACCATCCCGGTGCCGATGGTTGTAGGTCATGAATATGTGGGCGAAGTGGTCGGTATCGGGCAGGAAGTCAAAGGCTTCAAAATTGGCGACCGCGTCTCTGGCGAAGGTCATATTACCTGCGGTCACTGCCGTAACTGCCGCGGTGGACGTACGCACCTGTGTCGTAATACCGTCGGTGTAGGGGTGAACCGTCCGGGTTGTTTCGCAGAATATTTGGTGATCCCGGCGTTCAACGCCTTCAAAATCCCGGACAACATCTCTGACGATCTGGCCTCCATCTTCGACCCGTTCGGTAACGCGGTCCATACCGCCCTCTCTTTCGACCTGGTGGGCGAAGATGTGCTGGTCTCCGGTGCCGGCCCGATTGGGATTATGGCGGCTGCGGTTGCGAAGCACGTGGGGGCGCGTAATGTTGTTATCACTGACGTGAATGAGTATCGCCTGTCGCTGGCACGTAAAATGGGCGTGACCCGCGCGGTAGATGTTTCGAAAGAAAGTCTGAATGATGTCATGGAAGAGCTGGGTATGACCGAAGGTTTTGACGTCGGTCTGGAAATGTCCGGCGCGCCGCCAGCGTTCCGTACCATGCTCGACACCATGAACCACGGCGGTCGTATCGCGATGCTGGGTATTCCGCCTTCGGATATGTCTATCGACTGGAACAAGGTCATCTTCAAAGGGCTTTTCATCAAAGGCATTTATGGCCGTGAGATGTTCGAAACCTGGTACAAGATGGCGGCGCTGATCCAGTCTGGCCTGGATCTGACTCCGATTATCACTCATCACTTCTCTGTCGATGAGTTCCAGAAAGGCTTCGACGCCATGCGTTCCGGTCAATCCGGCAAAGTCATCCTCAGCTGGGACAAATAATAAAAAAGGCCGAATTATTCGGCCTTTTCTTATAAGGCTTGTCCGAAATGTTGTAAATAAATGTCATTTGTCATAAATATTGCGTAATTGAGTTATTGTCTCGTTGTGCTGCTAATTTTAATTACCTAACCTGAACGTCAATACACTTTACACTTAGACGCCGCATACATTGCCAGCCTTAATACTTTCTTAATATAAGGGCTGTACAATGCCGCGTAACCTCAAGGGTATTTGGTAAGTGATGATGAATAGTTCAATCAGGCTCAGTGTGATTATTCCGTTGTACAATGCGGCAAAGGACTTTAATGCCTGCATGGAATCATTAATCGGGCAGACATGGACTGCTCTGGAAATTATTATTGTCAACGACGGTTCTACAGATAACTCCGTTGAAATTGCACAATATTATGCTGAAAACTACCCCCACGTTAAGCTGATTCATCAGAGTAACGCCGGGGCCTCTGTCGCCCGTAACCGCGGGCTTGCCGTCGCTACAGGCGACTACGTCGCCTTTGTCGATGCGGATGACCTGGTCTATCCAAATATGTACGAAACGCTGATGAAGATGGCGCTGGACGACGATCTTGATGTCGCCCAGTGTAATGCTGACTGGTGCGTGCGAGAAACGGGCAGTACCTGGCAATCCATCCCCACCGATCGTCTGCGTTCAACGGGTGTATTAACCGGCCCGGACTGGTTGCGCATGGCACTGGCATCACGCCGCTGGACGCATGTTGTCTGGATGGGTGTATATCGGCGTGAGGTTATTCTCAAAAACAAAATTATGTTTGTTCCGGGTTTACACCATCAGGACATTGTGTGGACCACTGAATTTATGTTTAACGCTGTCCGCGCAAGATATACCGAAGAATCTTTATATAAATATTTTTTACATGACCAGTCGGTAAGTCGCCTTAAAAGACAAGGGGATAAAAACCTTAATTACCAGCGTCATTATATGAAGATCACACGATTACTTGAGAAATTAAATTGTGACTATGCAAATCGCATTACGATTTATCCTGAGTTTCATCAGCAAATCACCTATGAAGCATTGCGCGTATGCCACTGCGTACGTAAAGAAAAAGATATCTCAACGCGCCAACGTATGATTGCTGAGATTTATGCTTCCGGGATGTATAAACGTATGGTCATGAACGTGCGCAGCGTGAAACTGGCCTGGCAGGCGATGCTGTGGACATATCGCCTGTGGAAATGGCGCGACAAAACGCTGTCGCCCCACCGTATTACCCGCAAAGTGCTCAATCTACGCTAACGTTTTTGCTACCGGGGGATCGCCCCCATCCCTGCCACTGATGCTGGAAATAGCTCACCAGCATGCTGTGAGCGATGCTGTCGCTCAGTACGCTAAAGAATCGGTCTGCATATACCGGCGCAGGCGCTCCCTTCGGTTTACAGATATTCACGCCGCGGAACGGATTTCGCGGGGTGTCAGGTGCACTGCCTTTCGGCGGCGTCATATTGGGTGTGGAAGTATCCACCTGCGGCTCGTTTAACAGGCTGCTTGGGCGCACCAGCGTAATGTCAGAGGGCAACGTCGGTAGCATCTGCTGCAATACGCGCACGGTAGAAGGGTGGGGATGCCCAATCGCAATGGCAGAACCATTGCGGCGTGCCAGCTGAACGGCACGATTAAACTGCACGCGGATATCCGCCTCGTTTTGCGTATCATCCAGAAACACTTTGCGCTTAATCACTTTCACACCTGTACCCTGTGCCGCACGCATCGCCTGGCTGTTGCCAATGGTCATGCTGTCGAGGAAATAGAGGTTATAGCGCTCCAGCGCCTGCATCACTTTCTGCATTCCAAACAGGCTTGAGGTCATGGCGCTGCCCATATGGTTGTTAAGCCCCACCGCGTACGGTACTTTGCCGTAGGCATCCCGAATGATCCGTTCAACCTCGTCGCTGCTCATTTCCGGGCGCAGTGTATCTTTTTCTAAGGGCTGTTTGCTTAGCGGTGCCATCGGCAAATGAATCAAGACCTCGTGACCGCTATTGTGCGCTTTGGTGGCCATTTCGCGAGCGTGGGGCGCGTTCGGTAATACCGCTACGGAGATGGCGGAAGGCATCGCCAGCACCTGATTTTCATTGTGCGGACGATAACCGAAGTCATCAATGACGATGGCAAGTTTGCCTGCGTAAACGGGTGCAACCAGCGCCAGTGCGCTGGCGACGGAGAGAACGATACGACGAAATTGAAGCAAAACTTATCTTCCCAACCACGGCTGTGGATTGACCGCCTGACCCTGGCGACGAATTTCGAAATAGAGTGACGGGCGGCCCTGACCGCCACTGCTGCCCACAAGGGCGATAGGTTGGCCGGCGCGCACCTGGGTGCCCACGCTGACCAGAGCGCTCTGGTTATAGCCGTAAAGACTCATATCGCCTTTACCGTGTTCCACCACTACCACCAGCCCGTAACCCTGCAGCCAGTCGGCCAGAATTACGCGGCCATCGGCAATGGCTTTCACTTCGCTACCTTCAGACGCACCGATAACAATCCCTTTCCAACGTAGCTCACCCTGCAGTTGTTCGCCATAGCGATGCAGAATTGTACCGCGTACAGGCCAGTAAGCCTGACCGCGCGGGGAGCCCAGGCCACCGGTACGCGACATCAATGAACGTTCGCTTTCAGTTGGTTTATAGGTGGTGCCTTTACGGGACGCTTCCTGCTGTTTGTTACGTACAGCCTGCGCCTCGCGCGCCTCTTTTTCGGCACGCGCTTTGGCAGCTGCTTCCGCACGGGCAATGCTGTTACGCAATTTAGATTCGTTAGCGCGCATTTCGCTGAGCTGACTCTGACCTGCCTGAATAGAAGACTCCAGCCCGCTCAGCGTTTTTTTACGCTCGTTGCGCGCCTGCTCCAGCTTCGCCTGCTGCGCCTGCTGTTCGTAGAGCAAGGTCTGCTGTTGGCTCTGCTTCTCTTCCAGCTCGGCTTTTTGTGAGGAGACCTCTTCGCGCGTCTGTTTCAACTGCGCAATGGTCTCCTGACGCGCCTGGTTCAGATAGCCAAAATAGGCCTGCAAACGCTGGCCACGCTGACTCTCTTCACCGCTCAAAATCAATTGAATGCCGGTATGTTCGCCCTGACGGAAGGCCGCGTCGAGCTGCGCCGCAAGATTACGCTCCTGGCTAATGCGCTGGCGTTCAAGTTTGGCGATCGACGCGTTCATTTCATCGATTTGCTTGTTGAGCTGAGTGAGGGTGTTTTGAGTTTCGCGCAATTTACGCGTCGCGGCAGAAATCGCCTCTTCCTGCTGCTTAAGTTGCGCAAGCAGTGCGGCGCGCTGCTGCTGTTGCTGGCGTACCGCACGCTCTTTCGCGGCGATATCGGCCTGAATAGATTTAAGCTGATCCCGGTCATCCGCATGGGCGGACGCAGCGCACAGCAATACGCCAGCGCTGAGCGCGCTGGCGTAAAGCAGAGGTCTGACTGATAACCGTATCGGCTTCACGACCCATGTGATTGAAAAAATCGCCTTTCCCCTCATGGGGAAGGATTATTCCACGATGAACAGCGCCTTGCCAGTCATCTCTTTCGGGATTTCCATACCCATCAGCGTCAGCATAGTGGGCGCGATGTCAGAAAGCTTGCCGCCTTCGACCGCTTTCACTGATTTATCACCCACGTAGATCAGCGGAACGGGCAGGTTCGTGTGCGCCGTATGTGCCTGCCCGGTAGACGGATCGCGCATCTGCTCGGCATTGCCGTGGTCGGCGGTGATCAGCAGTTGTCCACCCACCGCTTCCACCGCTTTCGCGACCTGCTCAACGCAGTGATCCAGGGCTTCAACGGCTTTCACCGCGGCTTCCATTACACCGGTATGACCAACCATGTCGCCATTTGGGTAGTTACAGATGATGGTGTCGTATTTCCCGCTCTCGATTGCCGCCACCAGTTTTTCAGTCAATTCTGCAGAGCTCATTTCAGGCTGCAGATCGTAGGTCGCTACTTTCGGGGAGTTAATCAGAATACGATCTTCGCCGCTGAACGGCTCTTCAACGCCGCCATTAAAGAAGAAGGTAACGTGAGCATATTTCTCGGTTTCGGAGATACGTAGCTGGGTTTTGTCATTCTTCGCCATCCACTCACCGAAGGTATTCTCCAGCGAAGCAGGGGGATAGGCGCAAGGGGCATTGATGTCAGCGGCGTATTCGGTCAGCTGGATGTAGTCGAGATTAACCACTTTTTTACGGGCGAAGCCGTCGAAATCGTGATTTACAAACGCACGGGTAATTTCACGGGCACGGTCGGCGCGGAAATTCATGAAGATCAAAGCATCGCCATCGTTCATGGCGGCATCAGGCTGGCCTTCAGCGCGAATGACGGTCGCTTTCACGAATTCGTCGTTTTCATCCCGTGCGTAAGCGGCTTCCAGGCCTTCGACGGCGGTCGCGAACTGGAATTCACCTTTTGCCAGCGTCATCAGGTCATAGGCCTGCTCAACGCGATCCCAGCGATTATCGCGGTCCATGGCGTAGTAACGGCCGATGAGAGAAGCCACGCGCCCTTTACCCAGAACAGCAAACTTCTCTTCAAACAGCTGCAGAGAGTGTTTAGCGCTACGCGGTGGGGTATCGCGACCATCAAGGAAGGCGTGAAGATAGATTTTTTCTGCACCGCGTTCTGCCGCCAGCTCGACCATCGCCAGAATATGATCTTCGTGGCTGTGCACACCGCCTGCAGAAAGCAGACCCATAATGTGTACTGCTTTGCCTGCCGCTACCGCTTTATCTACCGCGCCGCACAGGGTCGGGTTAGCAAAGAAAGTCCGTTCTTTAATTTCAACATCCAGACGGGTGAGATCCTGGTAAACAATGCGCCCGGCGCCCAGGTTTACGTGTCCGACTTCGGAGTTGCCCATCTGGCGATCCGGCAGACCAACTTCCAGACCGGAAGCATCAATCAAGGTATGAGGACGTTTAGTCCACAGTGCATCCATGACCGGGGTTTTGGCGTTGAGAATGGCGTTATCCTGACTCTCTTCACGGTAGCCATAGCCATCCAGGATCACCAGTACCATAGGTTTTTTCGAAACCGACATTGCGACAACCTCTGTGCGTAATAGACAAAAAATTTGCGTAATTTTACTACAGCTGAATCGTGCAAATAGCCGCAGAAGATCAAAGAAACCCGCGGGGCAGAGGTTCTTCAGGGCAATTTTGGTCTTTTTTTTCGTGGCAGGCCGCAGAAAATGGATTAGCTTAGTGTCGCTGGCTGTATTTGCTCCAACGCGCAGGTATACTCCTGTCCTGGTTTTTTATTCACTTAGTCGGGAGTCGTTACCCCCCATGCAAGAAATTATGCAATTTGTTAGCCGCCACCCCATACTTTGTATCGCGTGGATTGGTTTACTGGCCGCTGTGCTGTTCACTACTTTCAAAGGCCTCACGTCTAAAGTGAAAGTGATCACTCGTGGCGAAGCAACGCGTCTTATTAATAAAGAAGACGCGGTGGTTGTCGATCTGCGTCAGCGTGACGATTTCCGTAAAGGGCACATTGCAGGCGCTATCAACCTGCTGCCCGCTGAAATCAAAGCAAACAATTTTGGCGAACTGGAAAAGCATAAAGACAAACCGATTATCGTTGTGGACGGTACCGGCATGCAGGCTCAGGAGCCCGCCAATATTCTCTATAAGGCAGGCTTTGAAAAAGTGAGCGTCCTGAAAGAGGGTATCTCCGGCTGGAGCGGCGAGAATCTGCCTCTGGTTCGCGGCAAATAAACAGGAGTCAAGTCATGGCCAATATCGAAATCTATACCAAAGCGACCTGCCCGTTCTGCCATCGCGCAAAAGCGCTGCTGGACAGCAAAGGTGTCTCATTCCAGGAGTTGCCGATTGATGGCGACGGCGCGAAGCGTGAAGAGATGATTAAGCGAAGTGGCCGCACGACGGTTCCGCAGATTTTTATCGATGCGCAGCACATTGGCGGCTGTGATGATTTATATGCGCTCGACGCGCGCGGCGGGCTTGATCCTCTGCTGCGCTAAGGCGTTTTAAGACAATAAAAAAAGGGTTTTTTTCATGTCAGAACAAAACAACACCGAAATGACTTTCCAGATCCAGCGCATTTATACCAAGGATGTCTCGTTTGAGGCTCCAAATGCGCCGCATGTTTTCCAGAAAGACTGGCAGCCAGAGGTTAAACTTGATCTTGATACCGCATCCACCCAACTGGCGGATGACGTGTATGAAGTCGTGCTGCGTGTGACCGTAACTGCTTCTCTGGGCGAAGAAACGGCGTTCCTGTGTGAAGTACAGCAGGGTGGTATCTTCTCTATCGGTGGCATTGAAGGCAACCAGATGGCGCATTGCCTGGGTGCATACTGCCCGAACATTCTGTTCCCGTATGCCCGTGAGTGCATTACCAGCCTGGTTTCTCGTGGTACATTCCCGCAACTGAACCTTGCGCCGGTGAACTTCGATGCGCTGTTCATGAACTATCTGCAGCAGCAAGCTGGCGAAGGTACTGAACAACATCAGGATGCCTGATGAGTACTGTTAATGCGTCAATGACTGTGATCGGTGCCGGCTCTTACGGCACCGCTCTTGCCATTACTCTGGCAAGAAATGGCCACCAGGTTGTGCTCTGGGGCCATGACCCAAAACATATCGCAACGTTGCAAGCCGATCGCTGTAACGTGGCGTTCCTCCCTGATGTGCCTTTCCCCGACTCACTGCACCTTGAAAGCGACCTCGCGACGGCGCTGGCGGCCAGCCGTAACATTCTGGTTGTGGTACCCAGCCATGTGTTTGGCCAGGTTCTGCGTCAGATAAAACCGCTGATGCGAGCCGATGCGCGTATCGTCTGGGCGACCAAAGGGCTGGAAGCCGAAACCGGACGTCTGCTGCAGGATGTGGCGCGCGAAGCGCTGGGGGATGAGATACCGCTGGCGGTGATCTCCGGTCCGACATTTGCGAAAGAGCTGGCAGCGGGTCTGCCTACGGCCATCTCTCTGGCGTCCACCGATGAGACTTTTGCCGACGATTTGCAGCAGCTTCTGCACTGCGGTAAGAGCTTCCGTGTCTACAGCAACCCCGATTTTATCGGCGTGCAGCTGGGTGGTGCGGTGAAGAACGTGATTGCCATCGGTGCCGGGATGTCCGACGGTATTGGCTTTGGTGCCAATGCGCGAACGGCGCTGATCACCCGCGGCCTGACCGAGATGTCCCGACTGGGCGCTGCGCTGGGTGCCGATCCTACGACCTTTATGGGCATGGCGGGGCTGGGCGACCTGGTGCTTACCTGCACCGACAACCAGTCACGTAACCGCCGCTTCGGCATGATGCTCGGACAGGGCATGGATGTCACGGGCGCGCAGGAGAAGATTGGTCAGGTGGTTGAAGGCTACCGCAATACCAAAGAAGTTCGCGAATTGGCGCACCGTTTTGGTGTCGAAATGCCAATAACCGAGGAAATTTATCAGGTATTGTATTGCGGAAAAAATGCGCGCGAGGCAGCATTGACCTTATTAGGTCGTGCGCGAAAGGACGAGCGCAGCAACGAAGCCTCCCCGAAATAACCGGGGCCGCAGGGTAATAACCAATAACCCTGCAGCCTGATGTCGGTCGGGGATAATCGCAGGGATCCTTTGTCATCCAACGACACGGCCAGCAGAGACTGGCCGGTCGTACCATTACGTCTGGAGTAAGCAATGCCGTGTGAAGAACTGGATATCGTCTGGAACAATATTAAAGCCGAAGCCCGGGCTTTGGCCGACTGTGAGCCTATGCTGGCCAGCTTTTATCACGCGACGCTCCTCAAGCATGAAGATCTTGGCAGTGCCCTGAGTTATATGCTCGCCAATAAATTGTCTTCCGCCATTATGCCCGCCATTGCCATTCGCGAAGTGGTCGAAGAGGCCTATGCCGCCGACCCGGAAATGATCGCCTCTGCCGCCTGTGATATTCAGGCTGTACGCACGCGTGACCCGGCGGTGGATAAATACTCCACCCCTCTGCTTTACCTGAAAGGGTTTCATGCGCTGCAGGCCTACCGCATCGGCCACTGGCTGTGGAATGAAGGCCGCCGCGCGCTGGCGATTTTTCTGCAAAACCAGGTTTCGGTCACCTTCCAGGTCGATATTCACCCGGCCGCGAAGATTGGGCGGGGCATCATGCTCGACCACGCCACCGGTATTGTGGTGGGTGAAACGGCGGTGATCGAAAATGATGTTTCGATCCTGCAGTCGGTGACCCTGGGCGGTACCGGTAAAACCAGCGGCGATCGCCACCCGAAAATTCGTGAAGGGGTGATGATTGGCGCCGGGGCGAAGATTCTGGGGAATATCGAAGTGGGGCGCGGTGCGAAAATTGGTGCCGGCTCAGTGGTATTGCAACCTGTTCCTCCTCATACCACCGCCGCAGGCGTTCCGGCGCGTATTGTCGGTAAGCCCGATAGCGACAAGCCGGCGATGGATATGGATCAGTTCTTCAACGGTATTCACCATACCTTTGAGTATGGTGATGGCATCTAACTTCTGAGGATGGCGCCGGCATAACCTAGCTGGCGCCAGGCTTCATAAACCACCACCGACACCGCATTAGAGAGGTTCATACTGCGGCTGTCCGGCATCATCGGAATACGAATTTTTTGCTCAGCAGGCAGCGCATCCAGAATCGTTGCGGGCAGGCCGCGCGTCTCTGGGCCAAACAGCAGATAATCCCCTTGCTGATAGCTCACGGCACTGTGCGCTGGCGTACCTTTGGTGGTCAGGGCAAACATGCGCTGGGGTTTCTCTGCATCCAGAAAAGCCGCGAGATCCCGATGGCGAACCACAGCGGTAAATTCATGGTAATCCAGCCCCGCGCGACGCAGGCGTTTGTCGTCCCACGTAAAGCCCATTGGCTCAATGATATGCAGGCGAAAACCGGTGTTAGCGCACAGGCGGATGATATTGCCGGTATTCGGCGGAATTTCTGGTTCGAAGAGTACGATGTTAAGCATGCTGACTGCCCCCTTATTTGCGGGGGGCAGGATAGCATTTTCACTACGCCGCGTCGCCCTGCGACAAGGGGGCCAGTGCAGCCGGAAGCTTACTCAACTCTTGCACCAGAGAGTCTTTGCTGATCTCACTAATCGACCTCGCGCCGGTTAGCGTCATCGCCACCCTCATCTCTTTCTCGATCAGGTTCAGCAGATTCGCCACGCCCGCCTGGCCGTGCGTCGCCAGCGCATAGAGATAAGCGCGCCCCAGCAGCACGCTGTCTGCGCCCAGCGCAATCATGCGTACCACATCCAGCCCGTTGCGGATGCCACTGTCGGCCAGGATGGCGATATCCCCTTTCACCGCGTCGGCAATGGCAGGCAATGCCCGTGCTGAAGAGAGCACCCCATCCAGCTGGCGGCCACCGTGGTTAGAGACCACAATGCCATCGGCACCAAAACGGACCGCATCGAGGGCATCTTCCGGATCGAGGATCCCTTTGATCACCATCGGGCCGTCCCAGAATTCACGGATCCACTCCAGGTCTTTCCAGGAGATGGAGGGATCGAAGTTATTCGCCAGCCAGCCGATGTAATCCTCCAGCCCGGTGGGTTTCCCCAGATAGGTAGAGATATTCCCCAGATCGTGTGGACGGCCGTTAAGCCCCACATCCCATGCCCACTGAGGATGGGTTACAGCCTGCCAGTAGCGACGCATCGCTGCATTGGCGCCGCTCATACCTGAGTGGGCATCACGGTAGCGCGCGCCGGGGGTGGGCATATCCACCGTAAAGACCAGCGTCGAACAGCCCGCCGCTTTAGCGCGCTCCAGCGCGTTGCGCATAAAACCGCGATCGCGCAGGACATACAGCTGGAACCACATCGGGCGCTTAATGGTCGGCGCCACCTCTTCAATGGGGCAGACGGAAACGGTGGAGAGGGTAAACGGAATACCTTTCGCATCGGCCGCCGCCGCGGCCTGCACCTCTCCACGCCGGGCATACATGCCGCACAAACCCACCGGCGCCAGAGCCACCGGCATCGAGAGCGTTTCGTTAAACAGCGTTGTCTCGAGGCTAAGATCGGACATATTCTTCAGCACGCGCTGACGCAGGGCCACTTCCGACAGGTCTTCTACATTACGGCGCAGGGTGTATTCGGCATAAGCACCGCCGTCGATATAGTGAAACAGGAACGGGGGCAGGATGCGCTTCGCTGCGGCGCGGTAGTCACTGGCTGCGGAAATAATCATGCTTTGGTCTCCCTGGTAGTGTCGTTGTCGCCAGGCAGACGGGTAATACGCGCCTGTCGGGCCTGATCTTCATCGAATTGTTTGATGGTGGTGTGGACAAAGCCCAGGTGCGCCATCATCGCCTTGCGCGCCGCTTCGGCATCTCCGTTCAGAATGGCGTTCAGCACCGCCTCGTGCTGCTCAGTCAGGCGGGCAAAGACCGGCGGTACCTGATACATACGCTGGCGGCTCTGCTTCACGGAGGATTGCAGCAGGTCGAAAAAACCGCGCATGGTCTGCAGCAGCACCACGTTGTGCGAGGCTTCAGCAATGGCAAGGTGAAAACGGACATCCGCCTGGGAGGCGATATCCGGGTCGGGGCTTTGCGTCGCGTCGAAGCAGGCTTTTAGCTTCTCTTTGTCGGCCTCCGTCGCCCGCATGGCCGCATGCCATGCCGTGCTGGTTTCGATTGCGTGACGCGCTTCCAGGATATCGAAGCTGTAGTCCGGATCGTTCTCCATCAGCGTTTTTAACGGTTGAACAATGTTTTGTTCCGACCAGTCATCATGCTGCCAGCGCACAAAAGTGCCGCCGCCACGACGGCTCAGCAGCACCCCTTCATTCACCAGCGTCGCCAGGGCTTCACGTAACGAGTTACGCGAAACGCCAAGCTGGGCTGCCAGCTGGCGCTCGGCGGGCAATTTCATGCCCGCCTCCAGCTGTTGTTCTTTAATCAGCGTCTTTACGCGAGAGGCAATCTCGTCGGAAAGACGTCTGGGCATCACTATCATGGAATCATCCAGGTTAAGACGTAGGCCTGTAGCGTGGTGATCACGCCCACCATACAGGTGAATATCAGGCTGTGTTTGACGGTAAAGCGGAACAAATCGGACTCCTTGCCCACCAGGCCTACCGCCGCACAGGCGATAGCGATGGACTGCGGCGAGATCATTTTGCCGGTCACCCCGCCGGTCGTGTTAGCCGCGACAAGCAGGACGTCGGAGACGCCAATCTGCTGGGCCGCCGTCGCCTGTAGCGCAGCAAACAGGGCGTTGGACGAGGTATCTGACCCGGTCAGGAACACACCCAGCCAGCCGAGGAACGGCGAGAAGAAGGTAAACGCGTGCCCAGTATGCGCCAGGGCCAGGGCCAGCGTCGACGACAGCCCGGAGTAGTTCGAGATAAACGCGAACGCCAGAACCATCCCGATGGAGTAGATCGGCAGCGCCAGCTCTTTCAGCGTGCTGGCAAACGTCTGCACCGCGGCGGCAGGCTTCATGCGCAGCCACACCACAGAAAGAATAGCGGCAAACAGGATGGCCGTACCGGTGGCGGAGAACCAGTCGAACTTATAGACCGCCGCATAGGGTGTCGCCTCGCTAACCACCGGCGGCATACGCGCGACCATCTTGTCGAGGAAGGGCACGGAGATATTAATCACCATGTCATACAGCGCGCCGCCTGGGGCGAACAGGGCTTTAAACGGCGGAATGCTCCACAGGGTGACGGTTGCCGTCAGGAACAGGAAGGGCGACCAGGCGCGAATGATTTGTCCTGGAGTATAACCGGTACGCGCCAGGGTCTGATCGACGTGTGAGGCGCCCATATCGGCAAAACGGAAAATACGCACCGGCTGCCAGCGCTTGAGGAACAGCGTCAGGCATACCAGAGAAACCAGCGACGAGATAATGTCCGGCAACTCCGGGCCGAGGAAGTTGGAGCTGAGGTACTGAGCGATGGCGAAGGAACCGCCTGCGACCATCACCGCAGGCCAGGTCTCTTTCACGCCGCGCCAGCCGTCCATAATCGCCATGATCCAGAACAGCACAATAATGGTCAGGAACGGCAGCTGACGTCCTACCATCTGGCCAATCTCAAAGCTGTCCAGCCCGGTCACCTGACCGGCCACCAGAATCGGGATCCCCATTGCGCCAAAGGCGACCGGCGCGGTGTTAACGATCAGACAGAGACCGGCGGCATAGAGCGGGTTAAAGCCTAAACCTACCAAAAGGGCTGCGGTGATGGCCACCGGCGCGCCAAAGCCAGCCGCCCCCTCCAGGAATGCCCCAAAAGAGAAGCCGACAATCAGCATTTGTAGGCGCTGGTCCGGGGTGATGGAGAGAATCGACGAACGGATAATGTCGAACTGACCGGTTTTTACCGAGATTTTATAGACAAATACGGCGGCAATAATAATCCAGGCGATGGGCCATAGACCGTAGAAGAAGCCATAGACAACCGAAGCCAGCGCGCGATCGACCGGCATTTTATAAAAGAACAGCGCGACCAGCAGGGCGATGGCGACAGTCCAGGTCGCGGCAAGGTAGCCCTTCAGCTTGAGCTTAATCAGCGCAAAAAAGAAGAACAGAATGGGTAGCGATGCGATCAGGCTCGATAGCCAGATATTGCCGGCCGGATCGTAGTTTTGTTGCCAGAGGCTCATTGCAGGTCTCCTGAGGACCACCCGCCCTGTACGCGGTGAGTCTGCGCTCATCTCAGCGTCACAATACGTGTAAAAGTGGTCCTGCCAATAGGGTGATGTAGGGGTAATGACAATGAATGGTTAACCAGATGTTATGGTTGGGCAACGATTTTGTGATGGGAAATAATGGAAATGTGAACCAGTGGACAGTCAAAGGGGGAATTGGTTGGGCCAATTTTGGGCGGGGTAAGGCCTGATGCCCTCACCCCGGCCCTCTCCCCGGAAGGGGGAGAAAGGCGCAGTTCCCTCGCCTCTTTAGGAAGAGAGGGAGGGGAAATTATCAGAACGCCGTCTTACAAAAGCCGGTCATCTCTTTCAGGCCCATTTCACGGCCAAGTTCGGTCATCGGGTGCACGACGACCAGACCACGAACGCTTTTCTTCAGCTTGCCCATATCAGCCTGCTCTTTTTTGGTGATCGGGCGGCGGTGCGGCATGTCCATCAGCTTCTGCGCTTCTTTACTCAGCTTGTGGTTTTTCACTGCGCGCAGGCGATCAATTTCGGCTTCCAGCGTCGCGGTCTCTTTTTCCAGCTCGGCATACTTCTCGGCAGACTCAACCAGCGAGAGGCCAGCCATCTGGTGGCGGATCAGATCCAGGCGGTCGCTCAGGCGTTTAATTTCGTTCTTTTCGACTTCTTTCATCACAAATAACTCTAAAAACGGGGGAGATTACAGGGAAGGATACACCAATGTGCGCAGGCTTACTTCTGAAACGCTTTTTTTAAGCTGATCCGGGAAATCAGCTCAGTTAAAGAGAGCACCATGGTGGAGCGCACCATCTGCTGATAACGCTGCTTCTGCATGGCGTAAAGCTCAGGATCGCTGGTATCGAACTGCGGCGCCGGGGGAAGAGCCGTGACGCAATGTAGCTCACCCAGCGGCCCGAGGATCTCGTCGTCGGTGAAACCATACTCATTGCCGTCGTGATTTAGCTCTTCCCGCAAGGCCATCAACAGTTCGGCATCTTCGTACTCCGGTCGGCTAATAACGCCCAGACCGTAGATTAACTTCAGGCGGACAGATAAATCGCCCAGCGGTCCGTCGCCGTCCAGTAACGGTTCTACCGCATATTTCACCGCGTAATCGTCTTTGCGAAACACCTGAAGCACCAGGATATTCACCGCCTCGGTGAGTAACTCGACGGCGGAAATCAGGAAACTTCGTACAGTTTTGCCAGCATTCAGACGTTCAAGCACACGATTTTCAAAGGCCTGGGTTTGTTCCATTATTGCCTGCATATCTGACAATCTTTTATCCGGGCGCAGGATGACCTGCGCCAGTTCCTGCATCATTTGGTTGCGTTGTAAACGTTAACCGCCTCCACAACCACTTCGCTATTTGCATCCAGTCCGGATACCTGCGCCAGTGCGGCCTGTGGGCCATTATCGTTAATTAATTGCGCCAGTTCCTGAGCTTGCGGATCCTCTGCGCTACGGTAATGCATGGCGGCGGCAATCCCCGTGACCAGGTTTTTGTTAGGCAGGCCATATTCCAGGGTGCCCAGTACCGGTTTAATCAGACGGTCGCCTGCGCTTAGCTTACGCAGCGGCTGACGGCCCACGCGCTCGACGTCATCTTTCAGATACGGGTTTTCAAAACGACCGAGGATTTTCTGAATGTATGCCGCATGTTTTTCGGCATCAAAACCGTAGCGTTTGATCAGCACCGCGCCGCTCTCTTCCATGGCACCTTTTACCACAGCGCGAATTTTCTCATCGAGAATCGCGTCACGGATGGTCTGATGGCCGGCCAATTTTCCGAGGTAGGCGGTTATAGCATGCCCGGTGTTCAGCGTGAAGAGTTTGCGTTCGACAAAGGCCATCAGGTTGTCGGTCAACTCCATACCCGGAATGGTGGGCAGGGGGCCTTTAAACTGGGTTTTATCGACGATCCACTCGCTGAAGGTCTCAACGGTCACTTCCAGCGGGTCATTGGTCGCGGAGGCAGACGGCGGCACAATACGGTCTACGGCGGAGTCCACGAAACCAACGAGCTCTTCAACCCAGGCTTTATCTTCTTCAGCCACGGCGGCCAGCACATGGCCTTTCAGCTGGGAGGTGCCACGCACCATGTTTTCACAGGCGATAATGTTCAGCGGCGCGTTGTTGCCCTGGGCTTTACGTTTGGCCAGCCCTTTTGCTACGGCGGGGGCGATACGCTCCAGGACGACAGGGCCAACGGCGGTGGTCACCAGGTCTACTTCAGCGATCAGGTCAATGACCTCGTCGCCAATGCTGCTGACCGCGTTAACACCGCTCACGGTATCTACCTGTTCGTTTTCACCCACCACGTGCACCTGATAGCTATGACGGGCATTCAGGGCATCAAGGACTACCTGATTCACATCGGCGAATGTCAGCGTAATGCCCGCGTCTGCCAGCAGTTTGCCGATAAATCCACGACCGATATTACCTGCGCCAAAATGTAATGCTTTCATAGTGTTAACCTTCATTAATGTTTTTACCCGAGAGGGCTGGGGTGAGGAACTTTTCCCCTCACCCTAGCCCTCTCCCCATGGGGGAGAGGGAAGAGAACGAACTTACTTATTCAACAGCGCCAGCACTTCTTCAACGCTGGTGGTGTTAGCCAGACGCTCAATGACGGTTTCATCGTCGAGGGCGTTGGTCAGGCTGGTAATCACCTGGATGTGCTCGTTGTTGCGTGCGGCGATACCAATCACCAGACGGGCGATGTCATCTTCTTCTTCACCGAAACGTACGCCCTGCGGATACTGGCAGAACACAACGCCGGTTTTCAGCACGCGGTCTTTCGCCTCAACCGTACCGTGTGGAACCGCAATGGATTCGCCCAGGTAGGTCGGGGTCAATTTTTCACGTTCCAGCATCGCTTCAACGTACTCTGGCTGAACGTAACCGCCGGCAACCAGCTGCTCACCTGCAAAGCGAATGGCTTCTTCTTTCGTAGTAGCAGTACGGCCAAGGAAGATGTTTTCCGCGCCCAGTCGGAACAGATGCGCGTTGCTCTCGTCGAAGCTGTCCTGCAGGCTGGTACGCACTTTCACTTCGTTGCTTTCGTGACGCTGCGCAGCAACCAGACGTTCGGTCAGGCTGGTATACAGGCCGCTGTCGAGGAAGTTGGTCAGCGAAATGTGCTGCGCCTGCGGCACCTGGCGCATCGCGCGTTCGGTCAGGTCGCGGTGGGTGATGACCAGGTCAACGTCCCCTGGCAGGCTGTTAATAGCACTGTTGGTGACGGAGATGTTGGTCAGGCCCGCGTCCTGCACTTTCTTACGCAGTACGCCTGCACCCATTGCGCTGGAGCCCATACCGGCGTCGCAGGCAACGATGATTTTACGCACGTGGCTCAGGTCGTTAGAGACATCGCCAGCCGCCAGCGGGGTTACGCCTTTGGATTCCGCTTTCATGTCGTGCATACGACGGGTTGCCGCTTCGATATCGTCTTCTTCTTTCACCTTGCTGGTTTTCAGCAGGATAGCCGAGACCACGAAGGAGACCGCCATGGCTGCACAGATAGCGGCGATGTTAGCGAAGTAAGCGCCTTTCGGGGTCATCGCCAGTACCGCCAGGATAGAACCTGGGGAGGCCGGAGAAACCAGACCACCGCCCAGCACGCTCAGGGTGAACACGCCGGTCATACCGCCAAGGATAACGGCAAGGATCAGACGTGGGTTCATCAGCACGTACGGGAAGTAAATTTCGTGGATACCACCCAGGAAGTGGATGATCGCCGCGCCGCCTGCAGACTGTTTTGCACTGCCGCGACCGAAGAACATATACGCCAGCAGCACGCCCATACCCGGACCCGGGTTGGCTTCAATCAGGAAGAAGATGGACTTGCCGAGGTCATGCGACTGCTGAATACCCAGCGGGGAGAAGATACCGTGGTTAATGGCGTTGTTGAGGAACAGGATTTTCGCCGGTTCAACAAAGATAGACGCCAGCGGCAGCATGTCGTGCGCCACCATGAAGTTAACGCCTGCCGCCAGAATTTTGGACAGAACTTCAACCGCAGGGCCAATGCCGAGGAACGCCAGAATCGCGAGGATCATCCCGATGATGCCCGCAGAGAAGTTGTTCACCAGCATTTCGAAGCCGGACTTGATCTTACCATCCACCCAGACGTCGAATTTCTTAATCGCCCAGCCGCCCAGAGGACCGGCAATCATCGCGCCGAGGAACATTGGCATATCTGCACCGACGATCACGCCCATAGTGGTAATGGCACCCACTACGCCGCCGCGGTCACCGCCCACCAGACGACCACCGGTATAACCGATGAGCAGTGGCAGCAGGTAAGTAATCATTGGGCCAACAAGTTTTGCCAGCGTTTCGTTAGGCAACCACCCTGTCGGAATGAACAATGCAGTGATGATACCCCACGCGATAAACGCGCCGATGTTTGGCATCACCATATTGCTGAGGAAACGACCAAAGCTTTGAACTTTGATCTTGAAATCGGATGACATAAAACACCCCTTCTTCTGTGTACGCAGGCTAGTAGCCCGAGGTTTGTTGTTAATGCGGTGGCAGAGGTAGCCCAGCCCTGTTCGAATGTGTGAAATCTGGCACTGAATCGTTATGGTGTCCAGCGAGCGGAATTTTGTGTGATCTCAATCACGTAAATGTAGGGGGTGCGCAGATTATTGACGTGATCCGTGTCACAAATATGACGTGTAAAAAAAATACAGTGGTCAATAAAGTGGCTGAATCGGCACAAAAATGTGAGGTTTGTCACATAATGCTGGCGCTGGTTTGTTTATTAATTGTGATGAAATTCACAAAATATTTTTATGCAGATTACTCTGGATGTGATCGGGCGCAGAGTCTGTCATGGGAGAACTAAACGGTATGAAAGTGAGCAACATTATCTGTGAGTTGAATGATCTCTGCCCGGCACCCGTAATCTCACCGAAGGAGGTGACCTGCCTTTTTCTCTTTGCCTGAGCCATACTTAACCTTTTGTTGGCATACAGGAGCAGGCAATGAAACTTATCGGCAGTTATACCAGTCCCTTTGTCCGGAAGATCTCCATTCTTTTGCTGGAGAAGGGGATCACCTTCGAGTTCATCAACGAACAGCCCTATAACGCCGACAATGGCGTGGCGCAGTACAACCCGCTGGGCAAAGTACCCGCGCTGGTGACGGATGATGGCGAATACTGGTTTGATTCACCGATCATTGCCGAATACATAGAAAAGCTGGATATCGCCCCGGCGATGGTGCCGCGCGAGCCGAAGGCGGCGCTCTACATCCGCCAGATCGAAGCGCTGGCCGACGGCATTATGGATGCGGCTCTGGCCTCCGTGCGTGAGCAGGCCCGCCCGCCCGCACAGCAATCAGAAGCAGAGTTGCTGCGTCAGCGTGAAAAAATCAGCCGCAGCCTCGACTGGTGCGAAACCCTGATTCGCGAGGGCAAGCTGGCCACCGACAGCGTTAACCTGGCGACCATCGCCATTGCCTGCGCCATTGGTTATCTCAATTTCCGCCGCGTCTCGCCGGGCTGGTGCGTCGAGCGTCCACTGCTGGTCAAACTGGCCGAAACCCTCTTCCAGCGCGAAAGCTTCGCTCGCACTGAACCGCCAAAGGCGTGATGTCGCCTATAACACTTCCTGGCGCCAGGCTGTACAATCCCTCTTCATATTGACTCCCTCTCCCGTCGGGAGGGGGGAAGAGACCCAACAGCCAGGCACTTTCATGACTACTCAGCACTCTCTCTACAGCCAGCTACCCGCCACCGATCGTCTGCTTCGCGACCCCAGGCTTCTCCCCGTCGTAGAGAAGTTTGGTCATGTCCGCACGGTCGAAGCGTTGCGCCTGTTACAGGCAGAAGCCCGCGACTTTATTCGTCAACAGCAGGCGCTGCCGCAGTGGGACTGGTTTCTGGAAGTGGAAAAACGGCTGGCGGCGGACACGCCACCAGGGCTACGTCCGGTATTTAACCTGACGGGCACCGTGCTGCACACCAATCTGGGACGTGCGCTGCTGGCGGAAGAGGCGGTTGCGGCGGTCACCCAGGCGATGCGCCAGCCGGTGACGCTGGAGTACGACCTGGACGGCGCCGGGCGAGGTCATCGGGATCGCCCGCTGGCAGAGCTGCTGTGTCAACTCACCGGCGCGGAAGACGCCTGCATTGTGAATAACAACGCGGCCGCCGTGCTGCTGATGCTGGCGGCGACGGCGGCACAGAAAGAGGTGGTGGTGTCGCGCGGTGAGCTGGTTGAAATTGGCGGCGCGTTCCGCATTCCGGACGTCATGCTGCAGGCGGGATGTAGCCTGCGGGAAGTAGGCAGCACCAACCGCACCCACGCCAAAGACTATCGCGCGGCAATCAATGAAAATACCGCGCTGCTCATGAAAGTGCACACCAGCAATTATGCGATTGAAGGCTTTACCCACGCGGTGGATGAAGCCGAACTGGCGCAAATGGGTCGGGAGATGAATGTACCGGTCGTTGCCGATTTGGGCAGCGGCTCGCTGGTGGATCTGAGCCAGTTTGGTTTGCCGAAAGAGCCGATGCCGCAGGAGTTGATTGCCGCGGGGGTGAGCCTGGTGAGCTTCTCCGGCGACAAGCTGCTCGGTGGTCCGCAGGCCGGCATTATCGTCGGTAAACGTGAGCTGATTGCCAAATTGCAGCAGCACCCGCTGAAGCGCGCCCTGCGCGCCGACAAAATGACGCTCGCCGCGCTGGAAGCGACGCTGCGGCTCTATTTACACCCAGAGAAGCTGACCGAACGCCTGCCCACCTTGCGTCTGCTAAGCCGTGATGCCGCCTCGCTACATCAGCTGGGCGAGACGCTTCTGGCGCAGGTTGCCCCGCACTATTCGGACTTTGAGGTGCGCGTTGAGCCTTGCCTGTCACAGCCCGGCAGCGGTTCCCTGCCGGTGGAGAGATTGCCTGGCGCAGCGCTGACGTTCACCCCGCGCGATGGACGCGGCAGCCAGTTAGAGGCACTGGCCTCACGCTGGCGGGCGCTGCCCGTTCCGGTGATTGGCCGTATCAAAAATGGCCGGCTGTGGCTGGATCTACGCTGTCTGGAAGATCAAACCCTGTTTCTGGAGATGTTGCTGAAATGATTATTGCCACTGCGGGTCACGTTGACCATGGCAAAACGACGTTGTTGCAGGCGATTACGGGGATTAACGCCGATCGCCTGCCGGAAGAGAAAAAACGCGGCATGACCATCGACCTCGGGTATGCCTACTGGCCGCAGCCGGATGGCCGCGTGCTGGGGTTTATTGACGTTCCGGGGCATGAAAAATTTCTCTCGAATATGCTGGCGGGGGTGGGGGGTATCGACCATGCGCTGCTGGTGGTTGCCTGCGACGATGGTGTGATGGCGCAAACGCGTGAGCATTTGCACATCCTGCAGCTCACCGGCAGTCCCCAGCTCACCGTGGCGCTGACCAAAGCCGATCGCGTTGATGATGCGCGCGTGGCGGCGGTGCGTGAAGAGGTGCAGGCTAGCCTGGCGGAATATGGATTTGGCGATGCGGCGCTGTTTGTCACTGTCGCAACCCAGGGGCAGGGTATTGACGCCCTGCGCGACCATCTGCAACAGCTTCCGGCCCGCGAGCAGGCGGGGCATCAACGTTTTCGTCTGGCCATCGACCGGGCCTTTACCGTGAAGGGAGCGGGGCTGGTGGTCACCGGCACGGCCCTGAGCGGTGAAGTGAAGGTGGGTGATAGTCTCTGGCTGACCGGGGTCAATAAAAGCATGCGTGTGCGCGGTCTGCATGCGCAAAATCAGCCCACGGAGCAGGCCCATGCCGGGCAGCGTATTGCCCTGAACATTGCGGGCGATGCTGAGAAAGAAGAGCTTAGCCGGGGCGATTGGCTGCTGTCTGACGCACCGCCGGCGCCGTCGACGCGGGTGATCGTGGCCCTGCAGGGCGAATTGTCCCTGAGTCAGTGGCAGCCTCTGCATATTCACCACGCGGCCAGTCACGTGACCGGCCGCGTGTCGCTGCTGGAAAACGATCTGGCCGAGCTGGTGCTGGATAACCCGTTGTGGCTGGCTGATAACGATCGGCTGGTACTGCGGGACATCTCGGCACGCGTTACGCTGGCGGGAGCGCGCGTCGTTACCCTTCATCCGCCGCGCCGTGGCAAACGTAAACCTGAATATCTGCACTGGCTGGCGCAGCTTGCGAAAGCACCGGACGATCGTGCGGCGCTGCGTCAGCATCTGGAGCGCGGGGCGGTCAATCTGCTGGAGTTCGCCTGGGCGCGCCAGCGCAGTGAGGAAGGGCTACGCGAGCTGACGCGTCATCCCGATTTTATCCAGGCCGGATCCATGCTGCTGAGTACCGGGATTGCCGCCCGCTGGCAGCGTAAAATTCTTGATGTGCTTAGCGCTTACCATCATCAGCACCAGGATGAGCCGGGGCCAGGCCGTGAACGCCTGCGGCGTATGTCACTGCCAACGGAAGATGAAGCCCTGGTCCTGCTGTTGATAGAAAGGATGCGCGAGAATGGGGATCTGCACAGCTATCATGGCTGGCTGCACCTGCCGCATCACAAAGCCGGCTTTACCGATGCGCAGCGCGCCATCTGGCAAAAGGCGGAAGGGCTATTTGGTGATGAGCCCTGGTGGGTACGCGATCTGGCGCGCGAGACCGCGACCGACGAGCAGGAGATGCGCCAGATACTGAGGCTGGCCGCGCAGCAGGGGCTCATTACGGCGATCGTCAAAGATCGTTACTACCGCAATGATCGCATTGTGGCGTTCGCCAGTTTGATCCGTGAGCTGGATCAGGAGCGGGGGTCCACCTGCGCCGCCGACTTCCGTGACCGGC
Organism: Leclercia sp. UBA1284; assembly: GCF_002308415.1. Classification (NCBI taxonomy): domain Bacteria; kingdom Pseudomonadati; phylum Pseudomonadota; class Gammaproteobacteria; order Enterobacterales; family Enterobacteriaceae; genus Leclercia; species Leclercia sp. UBA1284. Next base: position 53,408 of record NZ_DBUS01000005.1, on the reverse strand, counting down.
TGAACGTGGGGCGCAAGCTGGCGATCCAGATCCTGGAGTACTTCAACCGCATCGGCTTTACCCGCCGTCGTGGGAACGACCACCTGCTGCGCGATGCGCTGCTTTTTGCTGCGGATAGACCGCAACCTTAAGCCTCGCGTCGGGAAAGTGCCTGTTTTGCCAGCCAGACGGCGCCCAGCCGGCCCGCCTGGTTACCCAGTTCACAGGGCAAAATAGGCACCTGCAGCGCCTCCCACTCGTCAAAGGATTGCAGCTTACGGTCGAGCAACTGATAAATTTTCTCCTGCTCGCTGATGCCGCCGCCGATTAATACCACCTGCGGATCAAACATCGAGATTACGCTGTAAATGCCACGCGCGAGGAAGCGCGCCCACTCTTCCACCGCTTCCCGCAGATGCAGATCGTTTTCCATCAGTTTGAAGAGCGCTTCGCCTTTTGGCATCTCCTCCTCAGAGACCGCCAGCGCCCGGCGACAGGCCTCCATCAATCCTCTGGCAGAGGCGACTTCGTGCATCCCTTCGCCATTATTGCCGACCGGAATCACTCCAAACTCACCGGCGCGGTAGTGCGAACCACGCCAGAGATCGCCCTCCACCACGATGCCACCTCCTATGCCGGTGCCAAGCGTAATGCAGACAAAGTGCTGATAATCGCGCCCTGCACCCCGCCACAGTTCGCCCAGCGCCGCGCAGTTCGCGTCGTTTTCGGCAGTGACGGGGAGATCGGTAAGCTCTGCAAACAGGTCGTAGAGGTTTACATCGTCAAGGAAATCCAGCGCCCCGGCCTTAGCCGCTTTGCCGGTATGCGTATTGATATGGCCCGGGAAACTCACGCCAATGGCCGCAATCTCATGATCTTTCTGGTAAGCCTGCACCACCTCGCGCCACTTTTGCCTGAAGGTCTCTTCATCTTCTGGCGTATCAAATTGATCTTCCGCCAGTTCGTTACCATCTTCATCGATCACGCCATGTTTTATGTGCGTTCCACCGACATCAAAACCGATAAATAGCCGCATTTACGCTTCCTTTATGAGCCTGTGCACCTTAATTATGGCTCAGACCAAAAAACGGAACGTAAAGTAAGGTAATGCGTGAAGGGGCTCGCAAAGCAGACGCTGGCTGGCGCTGTTTTCACCGCCGCGGTCTACCTTTGAAGGACACTTCACGCAAGGAGATGGCCATGACCAACAATCCTCCCTCATCACGCATTCTGCCCGGCGAGTATGGTTTTCCTCTTAAGCTAAAAGCCCGTTATGACAACTTTATTGGCGGCGACTGGGTGGCACCGGCCGACGGCGATTACTATCAAAATGTCACCCCGGTCACCGGACAGCCGCTGTGCGAAATCGCCAGCTCCGGCAAGCGGGATATCGACCTGGCGCTGGATGCCGCCCACAAAGTGAAAGATCGGTGGGGGCAAACCTCGATGCAGGACAGGGCTGCCATCCTGTTTAAAATTGCTGACCGCATGGAGCAAAACCTTGAGCTGTTAGCCACGGCAGAGACCTGGGATAACGGAAAACCCATCCGTGAAACCATGGCTGCTGACGTGCCGCTGGCTATCGATCATTTCCGTTATTTTGCCTCCTGTATTCGCGCCCAGGAGGGGGGTATCAGCGAGGTAGATAAAGATACCGTGGCCTATCACTTCCATGAGCCGCTGGGGGTGGTGGGGCAGATCATTCCGTGGAACTTCCCGCTGCTGATGGCGAGCTGGAAGATGGCGCCAGCGCTGGCAGCCGGTAACTGCGTGGTGCTGAAACCGGCGCGTCTCACGCCGCTATCGGTATTGCTGTTGATGGAGGTGATTGGCGATCTGTTGCCGCCGGGCGTGGTGAACGTGGTGAACGGTGCGGGGGGCGAGATTGGCGAATATCTGGCGACCTCGAAACGCATCGCTAAAGTGGCCTTTACTGGCTCCACGGAAGTGGGACAACAGATTATGCAGTACGCGACCCAGAACATCATTCCGGTGACTCTGGAGCTGGGCGGTAAATCCCCTAACATCTTCTTTGCCGACGTGATGGATGAAGAGGATGCCTTTTTCGATAAGGCGCTGGAAGGCTTTGCCTTATTTGCCTTCAACCAGGGGGAAGTCTGTACTTGCCCGAGTCGTGCCCTGGTGCAGGAGTCTATCTATGAACGCTTTATGGAGCGCGCGATTCGCCGCGTAGAGTCCATCCGCAGCGGCAACCCGCTGGACAGCGTCACCCAGATGGGGGCGCAGGTTTCTCACGGGCAGCTGGAAACCATCCTTAACTATATTGATATCGGTAAAAAAGAGGGAGCGGATGTCTTAACCGGCGGGCGCCGCAAACAGCTTGGCGGCGATTTAAACGAAGGTTACTACCTCGAGCCTACGATCCTGTTTGGTAAAAACGATATGCGTGTCTTCCAGGAGGAGATCTTCGGCCCGGTGCTGGCAGTGACCACCTTCAAAACCATGGACGAGGCGCTGGAGCTGGCGAACGATACCCAGTATGGCCTGGGGGCAGGCGTCTGGAGCCGTAACGGTAACCTGGCTTATAAAATGGGTCGCGGCATACAGGCAGGGCGCGTATGGACTAACTGCTACCATGCTTACCCGGCACACGCCGCCTTCGGCGGTTATAAGCAGTCGGGCATCGGACGTGAAACTCACAAGATGATGCTGGAACATTACCAGCAGACGAAGTGCCTGTTGGTAAGCTATTCCGATAAGCCCCTGGGGCTGTTTTAACTTCCCTGAGCAGGCTGCCCCACGGCGGCCTGCTCAATCTGCTTACGCAGCGTATTCATTACGCCATCCAGCACATACTGCACGCGGAGTGGCTGGTATTCGCGTTTACGGAAGATGGTCACCAGATCCAGCCACCACTCCTCCTGATGGGTAAAGCAGGGCACCATCAAACCCTGCTCTATCTCTTTTTGCAGGCTCTCTTTTGGTGCGAAGACGATCCCCAGATGATTACGCGCCAGTTCGAGCGCCGCATGGGTGTTGTCACAAATATAGTTACCAGTGACTTTGTAATCGCGTATCTGGTCGCTCTGATGTGCGCGGAATCGCCAGATGTTGGCGTCATCGACGATCATAGAATCGATAAGAATACAGGAGTGGTTAATGAGATCGTCCGGGCTGTTAATCGGATGATTTTTTATATATTGCGGAGTAGCAAACGCAGTAATGGAATATTGGGTGAGGGTGCTGGCGACCAGGTTTTCATCTTTCGGTTGCGCATAGGTAATTAATATATCGCAGTCGTCAGGGAAGGTGACGCCTTCGTAGAATTCGTTGGTACTGAGATTATAGGTCTTCAGGCTAATATGAATGTCTTCGAGATTTTTAATTTCATGGATTACGTAGCGAGCCAGATAGGTAATAATTCCTGTTGGCGCATATATTGTCACTTTTCCGCGCTTTTCGTGCTTGTAATCACCAATGAAATTGATCAGTCGCTCGTTTTGTTTGAGTGAACGGTTAATGTAAGGCAACAGTGATTCGCCAAACTGAGTCAATGCCAGATGGCGGGTGGTACGCTCAAATACCTTAAGCCCGACCCGTGCCTCAAAATCAGAGAGATATTTGCTGACATTGGCCTGCGCCATGCCTAACAGAGCGGCAGCATCGCCGATACTGCGGGTCGCAGCGATGACCGAGACGATCTTTAATTCACGCGGTTTGATCTGCAGTTTGCGCATGGGTAACGCCCATCTATATGATTTCATATATAATATTATATAAACAACTTAATTGCACCGCGAATTTTGTAACCATTACTATGCGCCGGGTCGTAATATTATTAATGGACGCATGGAATGGCTTTTAAAAATAAATTTACCCTCGCCGCGCTTTTATTTTCCCCGTTTTCCGTCATGGCGGCAGAATTTTCCCTGGGCATGGGGGCTGCATATAATGAATCGCCTTACAAAGGGTATAGCGATACGCTCTCTGCCGTGCCGCTGGTCAGCTATGAAGATCATCATTTTTATGTGCGCCAGGCTTCTTTGGGCTGGATTATCTGGAAAGATGAGAAAAACGAACTGAGTTTGACCGCTTCCTGGATGCCGCTGCACTTTGACTCTGACGATAATGCCGACGCTCACATGCGCCAGCTGGATAAACGCCGGGCCTCTGCCATGCTGGGGGGCGCATTTTATCGCCACGAGCGCTGGGGTAGCCTTAAATTCACTCTTGCGGCAGATGCCGGGGACGAAAGCGGCGGCGTAATGGGGGAACTGGCTTATTTCAAGCCTGTTCGTATGGCGCGTTTTACTCTGACGCCCTCCGCGGGTGTTTATTATTACAATGAGAGCCTTAACGATAAGTACTATGGCGTATCCGCCTCTGAATCACGCCGCAGCGGCCTGCAGCAGTACGCCGCAGGCGACAGCTGGATGCCTTACGTCGGGCTTTCGGCCCAATATGCGCTTACGTCGCAACTCCTGCTGAACGCCAGCGCCCGCTACGCTGCATTGCCTGATGCGGTGAGAAAGAGCCCGATGATCGATCGTGACGATAGCGTTACGCTGATGATCGGGCTCGCCTGGCGCTTCTGATGATGCGAATCTGCAGCCAGGAAAAAGGGCATCCTTCATTCGCCTGGCGGTGCTCCCCTGCCTGGCGGTTCGCCCGGCGGGGTAGATGTCGCGTCGTACGGGGCGGGTTTATGCCTCGTCTACCCAGATCCGCATTTCCCCTTCGCCACGATTAGCCCAGCTAAACCACGGAATAAACGTTAGCGTCTGTGCCTGCGGTGGGCAGGGGGCGCGATCGTACTGCCAGAGCGGCGCGTTTGTGCCGTCTTCGCTGTTTCGGCAGTATCCTTCTGCTTGTATTAGCATTTTATGGGCGAAAATCCCCTTTCCTTCAAAGACACGGAATGTACTGTCGGCGGGCAGGGTTAAGTTATGCAGCCCCTCGCCGTTATCGGCCTGCTCCAGGCAGTAAACCAGCGGGCCGCGCTGGATGGCCACCTTGCCCGCCTGCTGACGCACCTGCCCGTTGCCATACACCCGGCGAACCGGCATCGGTAGGGTGAGCACCAGCGCATCTCCCTCCTGCCAGCGGCGATTGAGGTACAGATACCCCTGGCGCACCTCACCTTGCAGCGTCTCACCGTTCAGCGTTAATTGCGGAGAATCGCACCAGTCCGGCAGGCGCAGCGCCAGGGTATGTTCCACCGGTACCGGAGAGGTAATGGTGATAGTGACCTGATCCTGCCACGGATAGTTACCGCTGATGCGTAACTGCAACTCCTGGTCCCCTACCGGGAACGCCATACTGTTGCCCACGTATAAATTGATGAACAACGCGTCGTCACGGACTGTATAGATGTAATGACCAATCGAGGTCAGCACGCGGGCGATGTTCGGCGGACAGCAGGCGCAGCCAAACCAGCGCTGGCGAACCGGCTTCACGTGGTCGTAAATATGGTTGAAAGCCAGCGATTTAGGATGCACTTCAAGCGGGTTTACATAGAAGAAGTGCTTGCCATCGAGCGCCATGCCGCCCAGCACAGTATTGTAAAGCGCGCGCTCCATCACGTCGGCGTACTGGCTATTGGCTTCCATCTCCAGCATGCGTCGGGCAAACATCATCAGCCCAATGGAGGCGCAGCTTTCGGCGTAGACGGTGTCGTTCGGCAGATCATAATCGCTACTGAACGCTTCGCCGCTGCTTTGTGAACCAATACCGCCGGTGATGTACAGCTGGCGTTGCGCCATATTGTTCCACAGGCGCAGACAGTCCTGACGCTTGCCTTCGTCCTGGCTTAGGCGTGCCAGATGTGCCACGCCGGTCATCAGATAGACAAAACGCACCGCGTGGCCGATGGCCGTCTGCTGTTCGGCAATAGGCTGATGCGCCTGGCTATAGGCTTTATCTTTCACCATCCACGCCGGGCCGTAGGTATTCCAGTACGACGTTTTTCCGCGCTTCTCATACTCGATGTCGTAAAAGTGCGGCTGCGCGCCGCGCTCCTCGACGAAATATTTTACCAGCGCAAGGTAGCGAGGCTCCTGAGTGACATCGTACAGGCGCATCAGCGCCAGCTCGATTTCAGGGTGGCCGGGATAACCGTGGAGCTGCGTATCATGCGGGCCAAAGACGCTGTCGATATGGTCTGCCAGTTTGCACACCACCTCCAGCAGGTTACGTTTACCGGTGCCCTGGTACCAGGCCACGCCCGCTTCGATCATATGCCCTGCACAGTAAAGTTCATGACATTCAGCCAGGTTGGTCCAGCGCTCGTCCGGTGCTTTGACTGTAAAGTACGTATTGAGGTAACCATCGTCACACTGCGCCGCAGCGACCAGAGCAATCACCTCATCGGCCGTTTTCTCCAGCTCGGGGTCAGGTTTCTGGCACAGAGACCATGCGACGGCTTCCAGCCATTTTGCGACGTCGCTATCCTGGAAAACCATGCCGTAAAAGTCACCGTGCTCCAGCCCCGCTGCGATACGAAAGTTTGTGATGGCGTGACTCGGTTCCGCCTCGGCAATCCGGTCGTTCAGGGCATCCCACTGATAGGGGATCACCACATCGCGAACAAGCCGCTGATACTGACCCAGGAAAGGGTCACTGATTTTTAATTTATGCAGGTCGGGTTCCATTATGGACATCTTCTACTCCTCAGGACTGAACATGGCGCTGACGCAGGTCGGTCGCTATGCGCGCCATCATGGGGTTACTGAGTCTGCACCAGCGAATCGCGATCGCCAGTAGCAGGTGGAACAGGGCCGGCAGCAGGGTCTCCATCATGGTGATCCCCTGCAATGACGCAGCGGTCTGGTTGCCTGCGCCCGGCTGATAAGCGACAAATATAAATACCAGGCTGATGATCCCGGCGCTGGAGGCCCAGGCCAGCTTGATAAAGAACAGGTTAAAGGCGAAGTTCATTCCGGAGGAGCGCACACCGGTTTTCCACTCGCCGTAGTCGTCGGCAAACGCCATTAGCGAGAAGTGCAGCGGCAGGGTAAAACCAAGGATCACGCCGTTGCCGAGAATCACCGCCAGCCACAGGGTTTGATGTTCCGGCCCGCCGGGCAGGAACCACATCCCTACCGCCAGCCCAGCCAGCACCAGGTTGGTGTAGTAGTAGAGTTTGACCGTATCGCTACGTCGGGAGAGATAGTTAACGATCACCGCGCCCAAGATCGCCGCGAAGGTGACCATGGTGAAGAAGAGCGAGGTATAAGCTGTGCTGCCCTTCAGCACATAGGTGATGAAATACATGTAGCCGCCGCCGCGGATATTAAAAAACATTGATGAGCAAGAACGACATCACCAGCATCAGCAGTAGCTGATCGTTTTTACGCAGCCCGGAGAGGTGCTCGCGCAGGGTAAATTTGCCCATCAGCGCCAGGGGTACGCGCTCCCGCACCCAGAAGAAGCAGCAGAGGAACATGACTACCGCCACGGCGCAGAGCACCCCTACGCCAAGCTGATAACCCTGGGCCGCATCACCTTTACCGAGCACCGCCACCAGCCATGGCAGTCCCACGGAGACTAAAAAGCCCGCCACCCCGCACAGCACAAAGCGCCACGCCTGGCAGGAGATCACTTCACTGTGGCGCGTGGTCATGGTGTTGATGAGTGCGCAGTAGGGGACGTTGATGGCGGTATAGCCCACCGATAACAGCAGGTATGTGCCAAACGCCCACATGATTTTGACGCCCATGCCGGCATCCGGCACGGTGAAGGTGAGCACCCCGATAATCCCAATTGGCAGGGCTATCCACAGTTGCCACGGACGAAAACGTCCCCAGCGGCTCTGGGTGCGGTCAGCAATAACGCCCATGATGGGATCGGAAATAGCGTCGAATACGCGTAAGGCAATAAACAGCGTGCCTACCAGGGCGGGGGTTAAGCCAAAGATATCGGTATAGAAAAAGGTCAAAAAATTCATGATCAGGCAGGTGATGACGGTGCCACCGGCATCACCCAGGCCGTAGCCTATTTTTTCGCGAACAGAGAGGCGATCGTCAGCGGCCTGCCCGGCGATATCTCTCTGCGTAATCGAAGTAGAAGTCATGAGGTAACTCCTCGGTAATAGAATTTTTATAGGTGTTACTGTGGGGTACCTCATTCATTCTGCACTGAAAGTCTGGGGCGACAAGGGAAGGGAAAAGTATAAAAAGGTGAGGATTCCGACTTCGTCGTCAAAGTGTGATTTCGATCGGGAAGAAAAGGGAATAGCTGTTAATAATCAATGGAAAAGGCGTATTTAACGGCCATTTTCAGCGAGATAGTGAATATCCATGCTCGAATTATCCATAACACTTCCGATTAGCGTTCAGAATGGCGGGTACTTTATCTCCCGGGGTATTGGCCGGCACCCGGCGCGTAAACTCACCTCGTGGGAGATTATCTTCGTCGAAAAAGGGAAATTAACGATCCAGGAGGAGAATAGGGTTTTCGAGGTGCAGGCGGGAGAAAGCTTATTACTCTGGCCCCAGCGTCGTCATCAGGGCATTGAGGATTTCCCCCCCGATTTACGCTTTTACTGGCTGCATTTTGATGTGAATGAGCAAGCGTTGCAATCGCCACTGGGGACGCAGTTGGCAGTGCATCAACACGGCAAAAGCGGTGATCCTTCGTCGGTGATTTCGCTGTTCAGACAGTTTCTTACCGAGCAGGAGAAGTTACAGCGCAGTCCGGCGCTGGAGTACCTTTTACTGCTGATTTTACAACAAATCTCTCTTACGGCCGGCCCCCAACAGCCGCCCGATGAGGCCGGCGTGAGTTTAGCCTGGAAGGCCCGCCAGATTATTAGCACCCGCTTCCATTTACCCCTGAGCACCTCCCAGCTGGCTAAAGAGCTTCACTGTAATGCCGATTATCTAGGGCGGGTCTTTCGCCGGGTGTTCCATCTCACGCTAACGGAGGCCATTCATCGCCAGCGGGTGAGGGCGGCGGAAAAATTGCTGCTTAACGGTGCGGTTTCGCTTAAAGAGGTGGCAACCCGCTGTGGTTTTAATGAGGTGGGCTATTTCCGCCAGATTTTTCGCAAACATACAGGCTTAACGCCCGCCGTCTGGAAGCGGCGTTACTGCAAAGAACACATTAATTCGGCCTGACCTTAGGGCAATTTCCCAGTTTTGCTGGCAAGAACCCTAAATCCGCCGTTTACCGTAGTGGGATCAAGGCGGCTTCCCCGTTCACTCTGGCAACCTGACTTTTTTCCAACGTGGATGGAGCAGGAGATGAACCCGTATATTGTCGCGGACCCGGCAAAGTGCATCGGTTGCCGCACCTGTGAAGTGGCCTGCGTGGTCGCGCATCAGGAAGATCAATCATGCACGACGGTCAGCCCAGCGACCTTTGCTTCGCGCATTCGGGTGATGAAGGGGGCGACGTTCACCACGGCGGTGACCTGCCATCAATGTGAAGAGGCCCCCTGCGCCAGCGTCTGCCCCGTGCAGGCCATTCAGCGCGAGGCGGGGATCTGGCGGGTAGAGCAGCAGCGCTGCATCGGCTGTAAAAGCTGTGTGATCGCCTGCCCCTTTGGGGCGATGCAGGTGATGCGGGTTGATGAGCGGGCGCTGGCGTTGAAGTGCGATCGCTGCGCCCATCGCGAGAGCGGGCCTGCCTGCGTGGCGGCCTGCCCGACTCATGCGTTACGCTGTCTTGACCCGGTGACACTCCGCGCAGCGCGGCTGCGAGCGCGAGCTTAGGCCTCGTCGCGCCAGGCGCGATCGATCTCTTCGGCCAGAATTTTTACCCCGGCTTCGATTTTCTCCGGGTCTGGCACGTAGTTCATACGCATACACTGATGCGTGTGCGGCCAGGGTTTATCCAGCCCCGGGAAGAAGTAATCGCCCGGCACCATCAGCACGCCGCGTTTTTTCAGGCGCTGATAAAGCAATTCTGTGGTGATAGGCAGATCTTTAAACCATAGCCAGAGAAAAATCGCCCCTTCCGGTTTGTGGATCAGGCAGCGCTCTTCCGGCAGGTAACGACGAATCATGGCGATCGTCTCCTGCACGCGCTGATAGTAGAACGGCTTAATCACCTCGTTCGACAGGCGCAGCAGGTCGTTGCGCTTAATCATCTCGCACATCATTGCCGGGCCAATGCCGCCAGGCGAGAGGCTAATAATGCCGTTCATGTTGGTGATGGCAGTGATGATTTTTTCATTGGCAATGATAATCCCGCAGCGACTCCCAGGCAGACCGAGCTTGGAGAGGCTCATGCACAGTACAATGTTCGGGTTCCAGAGCGGGCGCGCTTCGCTAAAGATGATACCGGGGAACGGTACGCCGTACGCGTTATCAATGACCAGCGGAATACCGTGCTGATTGGCCAGCACGTCGAGTTTCATTAACTCTTCGTCGGTAATCACGTTGCCGGTGGGGTTGGTGGGGCGAGAGACGCAGATCATGCCGGTCTCTTCGCCAATGTGCAGGTGTTCAAAATCCACGTGATATTTGAACTGGCCTTCCGGCAGCAGCTCGATATTTGGACGCGCGGAGACGAACAGATCCTCTTCCAGGCCGGAATCGGCATAGCCGATATACTCCGGCGTCAGCGGGAAAAGCACTTTTTTGGTGCTGCCGTCGGCACGACGTCCGGCGAAAAGGTTAAACAAGTAGAAAAACGCGCTCTGGCTGCCGTTTGTCAGTGCAATATTCTGTGGCCCGATCTCCCAGCCCAGTTCGTTGCGCAGCATATCCGCCAGTGCGGTGAGCAGCTCGGTTTTGCCTTGCGGCCCATCGTAATTACAGAGCGCGTCCGTGGCTTTGCCGTTTTCGAGCATATCGGCCAGCAGGGTGCTGAAGTAGCTGTTCATGGCCGGGATTTGCGCCGGGTTTCCGCCGCCCAGCATGATGGCCCCTGGTGTGCGCAGGCCGTCGTTGAGATCCTCCATCAGGCGCGTAATGCCTGAATGGCGGGTGAATTTGTCGCCAAAAAGTGAAAAGGTCATAGCAGGTGGTCTATCGGGCTTGTAGTAAATTTGGCTCACCTTAACGCTACAACTGCGCAGGTGCAAATCGAAGTCGCTGGGCTTGTTTGCGTCTATATAGGGAAAAAAAGCCTTAGGGAAGTGAATTATGCTGTTTTAGCGCGCCTCGCCGGAGTGGCGAAGCGCGCATTTGGATTCAGTGTTGACCAGCCCACACCACCATCACTTTGTCGTCATGATGCTGGCGCACAAAACCGTACCCCTGGCTCAGCGTCAGGGTGGTTTGCTTGCCTTCACCTATTGCCGGATGGCGAGCGCGGAACTGCCCAAGCAACTGCCAGTGCGCCACGGACTTCGCCTGTTTGCCGGTCACCTCCTGCCAGTTCATCTCCGAGCGGGTGCCTTGCAAAGGGTCCGAGCCGGTTGGGCCAAACGGGCGGGCAGACTCATCGCCATAGAAGATTTGCACCGTGCCGGGCGCCAGCAACAGCAGCTCCGCCGCCCGCGAACCGCCTTCGCGGAACAGGCGCGTATCATGTGACGAGAGGTAGCTCAGCACATTGAAGTCCTGTAATTTCTCTGCCATTTGCTGCCAGGTGAGATCCATATCGGACAGGCAGTCCACCGCTTTGGCCGCTTGCTCCTGATAATCGAAATTGATCATCGCATCAAAACCGTGCTGGTAGTAATCGCTGCGCATTACGCCATGGCCCCAGGCTTCACCGGTCATCCAGAAGGGGGCGTCATCCAGCTTTTTATCGGGATTCGCCTGCTTCCATGCGACCAGCGCCTCGCTCGATCGCGCTTTTAACTGCTGCCAGGCCGCAAGCTCCACGTGTTTGGCAGTATCGACCCGGAAGCCGTCGATACCGTAATCCCGCACCCACTGACTGAGCCAGGTGACGAGGTAATCACGTGGGGTGGCATCGGGAAGCGGTTTCGCATGGGTATCGGGTTTGTGCTGATAAAAGTTTGGTAAACCCGATGGGGTGGTGGATTCGGTTTTCAGATCCGGTAAGAAAGCGAGCGACATGGTCTGGTCATCAAAGCCGGGGTTGTCGTAATCACCAATGTCGGTTCGAATCCACTGCTTGCCCCACCATTTATCCCAGGCGGCTTTGTCGCTGAAATTGATGTAATCATTAAAGCTATGCCAGCTCTGTCCGGCGGCAGGTTTCCAGTCGGTCCAGCGTTCACCCAGAATCTTTTTTTGCTCATCGCCCTTAAGGTAAAGGGCGCCAAACTGAAACGCCTGCATATCCGCAAGGGTGGCATAGCCCGTGTGGTTCATCACCACGTCAAACAGGATACGGATGCCGCGGCGGTGCGCTTCGTCGACCAGTTGTTGCAGGTCTGTCTCATTGCCCATATTGGCATCAAGCCGGGTCCAGTCCTGCGTGTAGTAACCATGGTAGGCGTAGTGGGGGAAGTCGCCTTTGGTGCCGCCGCCTACCCAGCCGTGGATCTGCTCCAGCGGAGAACTGATCCATAAAGCATTCACCCCGAGCTGCTGCAGGTAATCCAGCTTGCTGGTGAGCCCTTTTAAATCGCCGCCGTGGAAAGTACCGATCTCCTGCATACCGTCTTTGTGCCGGCCGTAGCTGTTGTCGTTGGTGGGGTCGCCATTTACATAGCGATCGGTTAAGACAAAATAGACGGTAGCGTTTTGCCAGCTAAAGGGGGCCGCTTTATCGGTTTCGGCGCGCTCGAGCAGCAACAGGCCATTACTATTGGCCGCAGGGCGCAGGGTAATTTTGCCCTGTTGAACGGTGGCAGTCTGCTTGCTGTAGAAATCCCGTACGACGCTGCCCTCCGGAAATGTGCTGCTGACATCCAGGGTCACCGGCGCGCCGTCCCATTTCGGACATTGACGGGTGACGCTGGCAACAGTCTGCGCGTTGGCGGTTTTGACACTCAGCATCAGTGTCGGCGTGCCAGAGCGGGTATCGATCTGCATTTGATACTCACCGTCGCGAAACAGGCGCCACTGTGGCTTATCACCTTCACAGGGTTTGAGCGACAGCATCTCATTGAGTTTGACGGGGCCGGCCGGCTGCCAGCACGTCTGGTCAAAAATGAGGCTTAAAGGGCGTGTACCCTTCGCAAGCTTTGCATGGGCGGTGTACAGACCTGTGCCTTCTGCCTGAAAGGCAGGAAAACCGTCGGCCGACCAGTCGGCGCAGGCCATGGCAGGCAACAACACAAGCGCTAAAGCTGAGTGTTTCATTTTACATTCCTGTCGCAGCGTTTTGCCTATTTTGCCAGCAGGCTGGCAGCGCAAACTCCTCCCTGGGAGAAAGGCTGAGGGAGGAGACGAAAGGGTGAGTGATCTCGCGCTAATTTAGCCACTTATCTGCGATATCGCGCACAATTTGCAGAAAATGATGCTTAACTGAGCAGCGTCCTGATGACATGGTTTCGGATTTAGACTATTTCTAAGGGTGCTCTGGAAGGGTATTTTTGTTATGATTTGAGATTCACCTCTCAATTTTGTGAAAAAAATAAGGTGTTGGAATGTTCAAATCCGACCAGGAGACCTAATGATATCGATTCCCATACGACGATATGGGGCCGCGATACTCATGTTACTCACCATGACATTTTCAGGTGGGGTGCTTGCGAAGACGCACACGGATACAACGAGTCACAAAGCCCATATTAGTAAGAAAGTAAGCAGTAAGACGGTAAGTAATAAGGTTAGCAGTAAACAAGAGTATTCTCGCAATAGTGTAAAGAGCAGTTCACTTCCTGATTTGCGAAAATACCCTTCCGGGACACCAAGGAAAAAAGCGTTTCTCCGGACGGTAATGCCTTATATCACAAGCCAAAACGCTGCGATTACCGCCGATCGTAACTGGTTAATATCTAAACAGTACGCGAGCCGCTGGTCTCCAGCTGAGCGCTCACGTCTGAAAGACATCACCAAACGTTACAAGATCAGCTGGTCTGGCAATACCCGCCGTGTTCCGTGGAACACTTTGCTTGAGCGCGTGGATATTATTCCAGGCAGCATGGTGGCAACCATGGCCGCAGCAGAAAGCGGTTGGGGTACCTCTAAGCTGGCCCGTAGCAACAACAACCTGTTCGGCATGAAGTGCGGAAAAGGCAGCTGTAATGCGCCGGGCAAAGTTCGTGGCTATTCGCACTTTGATTCCGTCAAAGATTCGGTCAATGCCTACGTGGTGAACCTGAATACGCACCCGGCGTACAACTCATTCCGTAAGTCCCGTGCTCAGTTGCGTAAAGCGGACCAGGAAGTGACGGCGAGCACCATGATTCACAAGCTGAAAGGGTACTCGACGCAGGGGCAGCGCTATAACAATTACCTGTTCTCAATGTATCAGGATAATCAGCGCTTAATTGCCGCCCATATGTAATCTGTTATCTTATAAAAACGCCTTCCATCCGGAAGGCGTTTTCTTTGCTCATTCAGCGTTAAATTAATACTTCGCTATGACGATCGCGATAATCCTTCGGCGTGGTGTCGTACTCTTTTTTAAATACCGAATAGAAATACTGCAGCGACGGATAACCACACATTTGCGAAATTTCGTTGATAGAGAGTGAGGTCGAAATTAACAGACTGCGCGCTTTCTCCAGTTTCTCGGCATGGATCACCGCGTGGATAGTCTCCCCCACCTCCTCTTTAAAACGCTTCTCCAGATTTGAGCGGGAAATCCCCACCGCATCCAGGACTTGATCTACCTTTATGCCTTTGCAGGCATGGTTGCGGATATAGTGCATGGCCTGAATAACCGCCGGATCGTTAAGCGAACGGTAATCGGTAGAGCGACGTTCCACCACGCGTACCGGCGGCACCAGCAGGCGTTGCAAAGGGAGATGTTCATTATCCAGCAGGCGGTGCAGCAGCTTGGCGGCCTGATACCCCATCTGGCGAGTTCCCTGCGCCACTGACGATAACGCCACCCGTGACAGGTAGCGGGTCAGCTCTTCGTTATCGATGCCAATCACGCACAGTTTTTCCGGTACCGGGATGTGCAGATGCTCGCAAACCTGCAGCACATGGCGTGCGCGGGCATCCGTCACGGCGATGATGCCGGTTTGCGGCGGCAAGGTTTGCAGCCAGTCGGCCAGGCGGTTCTGCGCGTGCTGCCAGTTTTCCGGCGCAGTTTCCAGCCCCTGATAGACCACCCCGCGATACTTCTCTTTCGCCACCAACTGACAGAACGCATACTCACGCTCGGCAGCCCAGCGTTTGCCGCTCGAGGCGGGCAGGCCATAGAAGGCGAAGCGATGTACCCCTTTTTCTTTCAAATGCAGAAACGCGCTCTCAACGAGCGCGTGGTTGTCGGTCGCGATGTAGTGCACGCCGGGATAATTTTCCGGCGCGTGATAGGATCCGCCGACGCCCACGATGGGCAGGTCGACATCTTTCAGCAGTTGTTGGATGACGTCATCGTCGTAGTCGGCGATCACACCGTCACCCAACCAGTCTTTAATGTTTTCGATGCGGGTGCGGAAATCCTCTTCGATAAAGATATCCCACTCCGATTGCGACGCCTGCAAATATTCACCAACGCCCTCTACCACCTGGCGGTCGTAGGCTTTATTGGCATTGAACAACAACGTAATGCGGTGGCGCTTCTCAAACATGGCACGCTTTTCCCAGTGTCATTGACAGGTGACCGATTTATCTTCAGGCACGTCGCTTGGTGGCTGAATCCATCCATACCGCCAGCAGCAAAATGGCGCCCTTAACGATATATTGCCAGAATGTCGGCACGTCCATCATACTCATTCCGTTATCCAGAGACGCCATAATAAATGCCCCCATCACCGCACCCGCCACGCTGCCAATCCCCCCGGCGAGACTGGTTCCACCAATCACACAGGCGGCAATCGCATCCAGCTCGGCGATATTGCCCGCAGAGGGTGAACCGGCTCCCAGACGTGAGCTTAAAATCAGCCCGGCAATCGCCACCATCAGGCCGTTGATAGCAAAGACGGCGAGCTTAGTGCGCTCAACGTTAATGCCGGAAAGGCGAGCGGCTTCAATGTTGCCGCCGATGGCATAAATTCGCCGACCAAATGCGGTGCGCGTCGCCATGAACATTCCCGCCAGCAGCAGTAAAACCAGCAACAGCACCGGCGTCGGTACGCCGCGATAGTCGTTAAGCAACCAGATAGCACCCAGCACGATCACCGCCGTCAGCGCCTGACGCCCCACGAATGGTGCCGCGGTGGGCGCAGCGAGCCCCAGCGCCTGGCGACGCATTCTGCCACGCCACTGCCAGGCGACAAACGCCATCAGGCCAATGGCGCCCAGGGTAAAGCCAATACCATCGGAGAGGTAACTTTGACCAATCTGTGACATAGAGGCGCTGGTGGGCGACACGGTGGTGCCGTTGGTAATACCAATCAGAATGCCGCGGAAGGCCAGCATCCCGGCGAGGGTCACAATGAATGAGGGTACTTTACGGTAGGCCACCCACCAGCCGTTCCAGGTTCCGAGCAGCAAGCCGAGCAGCAGGGTAACAACCACGGTCAGCGGCAGCGGCCAGCCCAGCCAGACATCAAAAATCGCCGCCACGCCGCCCAGCAACCCCATCATCGACCCGACCGAAAGGTCGATCTCCGCAGAGATAATCACAAACACCATGCCCACCGCCAGGATGCCAGTTATGGCGGTCTGACGCAGCAGGTTAGAGATATTACGCGCGCTGAGATAAGAGCCGTCCGTCATCCAGGTGAAGAACAGCATGATCGCCACAATCGCGGCGATCATCACAAAGACCTGCAAATTCAGCGCTTTTAGACCCGAAAAGGCCCCTGGCGTTGGCACGGCGACTTTCACTTCAGACGGGTTGCTTTTCGACATGACGTTCGCTCCTTAATGCGGCTTCCATTACCTGCTCCTGCGTCAGGTTCTGGTTTTTCAGGTTGGCTTTGAGTTTCCCTTCGTGCATAACCAGCACCCGATCGCTCAGCCCCAGCACTTCAGGCAGTTCTGAGGAGATCACAATGACGGCAATGCCCTGCTGCACTAGCTGGTTAATCAATTTGTAGATTTCATATTTCGCGCCAATGTCGATGCCGCGCGTGGGCTCATCGAGAATTAAAATGCGTGGATTGAGCAGCAGACAGCGGGCCAGAATCGCCTTCTGCTGGTTACCGCCGCTCAGGCGACCAATCGCCAGATCGGGCGATGAGGTTTTGACCTTCAGACGTTGCAGGGAGTGCAAAATACAGTGCTGCTCGGCAGCGTCGTCCAGGCTGCTCAGGGTTCCGGAGAACTGATCCAGAGCCGCAAGGGTGATATTTTTCCCCACCGCCATGACCGGCACGATGCCATCTTTCTTGCGATCTTCCGGCACCATGGCGATACCCTGGGCGATGGCCTGCTGACAGTTGTTGATGGTGACCGGTTGCCCGTCGATAAAGAGGGCCCCTTCGCGCCGACCGGGCCAGACGCCAAACAGGCACTGCATCGCTTCGGTACGCCCGGCGCCCACCAGGCCGGCGATACCGAGGATCTCTCCCCGATGCAAAGAGAAGGAGATATCGTTGACGCGCTTAATGTGGCGGTTCACCGGGTGCCACGCGGTGAGGTGCTCCACGCGCAGCACCTCTTCTCCAATGGTGTGGGGTTCGTTGGGGTAGAGCGCCGTCAGCTCACGTCCCACCATCATGGTAATAATGTCATCTTCGCTCATCCCCTCTGCGGCACGGGTGCCAATATGCTGCCCATCGCGAATCACGCAGATGGTGTCAGAGATGGCTTTCACTTCGTTCAGCTTGTGCGAAATATAGATGCAGGCAATCCCGTGGTTTTGCAGGTCACGAATGATGTCCAGCAATACCGCGGTCTCCTGTTCGGTGAGGGACGCCGTAGGTTCGTCGAGGATCAACAAGCGCACCTGTTTATTGAGCGCTTTGGCAATTTCCACCAGCTGCTGTTGCCCCAGCCCTAAGTCGCCGACTCGGGTATCGGGCGAGATCGCCAGGCTCACCTGCGCCAGCAGTTTCTCGCAGCGCAAAGTCATGGTGTCGTAATCCAGTACGCCGTGGCGGCTTAGCTCGGCACCGAGAAAAATGTTTTCCAGCACCGTGAGGTGTTTCACCAGCGCCAGCTCCTGATGAATGATGGCGATGCCTTTGCGCTCCGTATCGCGAATGTGGCTGGCCTGTAATGTCTCGCCCGCGAAGACGATTTCGCCGTCATAGCTGCCGTGGGGATAAATGCCGCACAGCACCTTCATGAGCGTGGACTTGCCGGAGCCATTTTCACCGCATAACGAGACGATTTCCCCGGCATTTAAGCGCAGACTAACGTTATCGACCGCTTTCACGGCGCCAAACGCTTTGGTGATACTTTTCATTTCCAGTAGATAAGACATAACTGCCCCGCATGCCCTGAGGAGAGATCAGGCCCCCGGAGGTGGGGGCCATACTGGATTAGAGTTCGCTCTTTTTATGGAAGCCGTCTTTGATGACCGTGGCGTCAATGTTCTCTTTATTGACTTCGATAGGGGTCAGCAGGCGGGCAGGGACATCTTTCAGGCCATTATTCAACGACGCATCCGCTTTAGGCTGCTGACCGTTGCCCAGCTCAACGGCAATTTCTGCTGCGGTGGTTGCCAGCTCGGTGATGGGTTTATAGACCGTCATGGTCTGCGTGCCGGCAACAATGCGTTTAACCCCAGCGAGGTCGGCATCCTGGCCGGAGATGGCGACTTTACCTGCCAGCCCCTGGGCGCTCAGCGCCTGGATGGCACCGCCGGCGGTGGCATCGTTGGAGGCGACAACGGCATCAATATGGTTGTTATTTGCCGTTAACGCGTTTTCCATAATTTTCAGTGCGTTTTCGGGTAACCAGCCATCGGCCCACTGATCGCCAACCACTTTAATCTTGCCGCCGTCGATATAAGGTTTCAGCACTTTCATCTGTCCCTGGCGGAACAGTTTGGCGTTGTTATCTACCGGCGAGCCGCCCATCAGGAAGTAATTGCCCTCAGGCACCTTGGCCACCAGGCTTTGCGCCTGCAGTTCACCCACTTTCTCATTATCAAAAGAAATATAATAATCGATATCGGCGTTATTAATCATCCGGTCATAAGCCAGGACTTTAATACCTTCTTGTTTTGCTTCTTTGATGACGTTACTTAATACCTGACCGTTGTAAGGAATAATGACTAATACGTCGACGCCGCGGTTAATCATATTTTCAATTTGCGACATCTGGGTCTCTTCATTGCCATTGGCAGACTGAACAAACACTTTGGCGCCTAATGCTTCTGCTTTATTCACAAAAATGTCGCGATCTTTTTGCCAGCGCTCCAGACGGAGATCGTCAATCGCCATTCCGATTTTGACTTCTTTCGCATGACCCGCCGCGCTCGCCAAAACGAGAGAGGCGCAGAGGGTGAGGCATAGATTCTTTATCTTCATAATTTTATAGCCTTTTTGTAGGGTGATGATGCTGAGATAAAAGAAACCTTCACTGCAGGAGACGCAACAAATTCTTAACGGGGAAAGGCAGGCTGGCAATTACAGATTTTTATCTTCTCGTTATGATATTTGGTTTATTTTCGAATTTATGACCGCGATCGGATTTTAAAAAACGTAAGCCATTAATTACACATCGATCTGGAATTAATGCCGAAAAATTAGCTTCTCTGCAGATTAATTTTGCGAGCCAGCGCACGTTTGCGCATTCTCTCAATAGCAGTGTGAAATAACGTAATTGAGCAAGCGGGAATGTCTATTCACTATTACTCCAGAATCACTTTTTCGCCGTATCCCTGATTATGGAGCTCAATATGCAAGCTTATTTCGACCAACTCGAACGCGTTCGTTACGAAGGGCCAAAATCCGCTAATCCATTAGCGTTTCGTCACTACAATCCGGATGAGCTGGTGCTGGGTAAGCGCATGGAAGACCACCTGCGTTTCGCCGCCTGTTACTGGCACACGTTCTGCTGGAATGGCGCCGATATGTTTGGTGTAGGCGCGTTTGACCGCCCGTGGCAGCAGCCTGGTGAGGCGATGGAGCTGGCAAAACGTAAAGCTGACGTCGCATTTGAATTCTTCCATAAACTGAACGTGCCTTATTACTGTTTTCACGATGTGGATGTCTCGCCTGAAGGCGCGTCGCTGAAAGAGTATCTGAATAACTTCGCCCAGATGGTTGATGTGCTGGCTGAGAAACAGCAACAAAGCGGCGTCAAACTGCTGTGGGGTACCGCTAACTGCTTCACGCATCCGCGTTACGGTGCGGGTGCGGCCACCAACCCGGATCCGGAAGTGTTCAGCTGGGCCGCGACTCAGGTGGTGACGGCCATGAATGCCACGCATCAACTGGGCGGCGAAAACTACGTTCTGTGGGGCGGCCGCGAAGGCTATGAAACGCTGCTGAACACCGATCTGCGCCAGGAGCGCGAACAGATTGGGCGCTTTATGCAGATGGTGGTCGACCATAAACATAAAATTGGTTTCCGCGGCACGCTGTTGATTGAACCGAAACCGCAGGAGCCGACCAAGCATCAGTATGACTACGATGTGGCGACCGTTTACGGCTTCCTGAAGCAGTTCGGCCTGGAAAAAGAGATTAAAGTGAATATCGAGGCTAACCATGCCACCCTGGCAGGGCACTCGTTCCACCACGAAATCGCCTCTGCTATCGCGCTGGGTATCTTCGGCTCTGTCGATGCCAACCGTGGCGATCCGCAGCTGGGCTGGGATACCGACCAGTTCCCGGTGAGCGTGGAAGAGAACGCGCTGGTGATGTACGAGATTATCAAAGCGGGTGGCTTCACCACCGGTGGCCTGAACTTTGACGCCAAAGTGCGCCGTCAGAGCACCGATAAGTATGATCTGTTCTATGGTCATATTGGGGCGATGGATACCATGGCGCTTTCCCTGAAAGTGGCGGCGCGCATGATTGAGGACGGCGAGCTGGATAAGCGCGTGGCAAAACGCTACGGCGGCTGGAACAGTGAGCTGGGCCAGCAAATTTTGAAAGGCCAGTTATCACTGACGGAGGTGGCGAAGTACGCTGAACAGCATAACCTGGCACCGCAGCACCAGAGTGGCCATCAGGAGTTGCTGGAAAACCTGGTCAATCATTATCTGTTTGATAAGTAATCGCCCAACCCGTATGCCCGGCCGCACTATGCTGCCGGGTCATTTTGTTAAGGAGTTACCACTATGTATATCGGGATCGATCTTGGCACATCGGGTGTGAAAGCTATCCTGCTTAGCGCCCAGGGAGAGGTGCTGGCTGCGCATACCGAAAAACTGGATGTCTCGCGCCCGCATCCGTTGTGGTCTGAGCAGGATCCTGAACAGTGGTGGCTGGCGACAGATCGCGCCATGAAGGCGCTGGGCGCGCAACATAGCCTGCATGAAGTTAAGGCGCTGGGCATTGCCGGACAGATGCACGGTGCCACGCTGCTGGACAAAAACCAGCAGGTACTACGCCCGGCGATTCTCTGGAATGACGGTCGCTGCGGTGAAGAGTGCGCGATGCTAGAAGCGCGGGTACCTGATTCGCGTGACATCACGGGCAACCTGATGATGCCGGGCTTCACCGCGCCAAAGTTATTGTGGGTGCAGCGCCATGAGCCAGAGATTTTCTCCCGGGTCGCAAAAGTGCTCTTGCCAAAAGATTATCTGCGTCTGCGGATGACCGGCGATTTTGCCAGTGATATGTCGGATGCCGCGGGCACCCTGTGGCTCGATGTGGCGAAGCGCGACTGGAGCGACACCATGCTGGATGCCTGTCAGCTTTCCCGTGAGCAGATGCCCAAACTCTATGAAGGCAGCGAAATCACCGGTGCGCTCACCCCCTCTGTCGCGCAGGGCTGGAATATGCCTGCCGTTCCGGTGGTGGCAGGCGGTGGCGATAATGCCGCAGGTGCGGTTGGTGTCGGCATGGCCGATGCCGGGCAAGCGATGCTGTCGCTGGGGACATCCGGGGTCTATTTTGCCGTGAGTGATGGCTATCGCAGCAATCCGCAGAGCGCTGTGCACAGTTTTTGTCATGCGCTGCCAGGGAAATGGCATCTGATGTCGGTCATGTTAAGTGCGGCCTCCTGCCTTGACTGGGCGGCGAAGCTGACCGGGCTGGGCACGGTGCCAGCGCTCATTGACGCGGCGCAGCAAGCAAATGAAGAGGCGGACGCCGTCTGGTTCCTGCCCTATCTTTCGGGTGAGCGTACGCCGCATAACAACCCCAACGCTAAGGGCGTCTTTTTCGGCTTAACGCATCAACATGGCCCTGCCGAGCTGGCGCGTGCGGTGCTGGAGGGTGTGGGGTATGCACTGGCTGATGGCATGGATGTGGTACATGAATGTGGACTGCGTCCCACCAGTATTACGCTTATCGGCGGCGGGGCTCGGAGTGCGTACTGGCGGCAGATGCTGGCAGATATCAGCGGGCATCAGCTCGATTATCGTACCGGCGGTGACGTCGGCCCGGCACTGGGGGCGGCGCGGCTGGCGCAAATCGCGGTGAACCCGAACACGCCTTTAGCCAGTTTGCTGCCACAGCTGGCGCTGGAGCAGCAGCACTCGCCTGAGGCCGCGCGTCACGCACGCTATGCCGAGCGACGCGAGGTGTTCCGCAAGATCTACCAGCAGCTGCAGCCGCTCATGTCCTGAAAATAGAGCCGGGCGACATGCCCGGCCTTGATTAACTGACAAAACGGCGCGTATCAATACGTTGCAACAGCATCGATAGCAGCAGACTCACCGCCACCGTGACGGTAAAAATCCAGACGATATCCAGCAATGGCCAGCTCTTCAGCTCTATGCCGCGCGTACGCAGGGCGTGGATCACCAGCGCATGGAAACCATAAATCGCCAGCGAGTGGCGGGAGATCAGCCCCAGTATCGGCAAGGGCCGGCTGTTCATGGTGTTTTTGGCAATGATCAGAAGCGACACCGCACAGATAAAGACCGCAGGGCCACAGTAGAGATACCAGGTGTCCGCAAAGGCTCCGCGCCATTGCAGTTCGTGCATTGTCCCCCGCGAGATAACCAGCACCGCCGCCAGGAACAGGGCGGTAGATAACCCGGTCAGCCAGGGTTTACGCGTATCCATCATGCCCAGCGCGCGGCCGAGCATACCGTACAGCACGTAGTAAAAAGTATCGCCATTGATATAGAGATTAATGGGCAGCCATTCAAAACCGCCGATCTTTTGCGATACCGTATTCGGGTTCGCCACCACGCCGACTACCACCATCAGCGCCAGTAGCATCCTCCCGCTGACGTTCTTGACCTGGATGAGCGGTGACATCAGGTAGATAACGATAATCGCGAAGAAGAACCACAAGTGATAGAAAACCGGCTTCTGCAGCAGGTTTGTCAGCGAAAGTTCGCTGTTAATTGAAGTGAACAGTGTGATGTAGAGGAAAGCCACCAGGCTATAAAACAGCAGGCAGAGCCCGATGCGTAAAAAGTGTCGTGGGCGGGCACTACGCTCACCAAAAAAGAGAAAACCGGAAATCATAAAAAAAAGCGGCACGCTGACGCGCGACGCAGAGTTCAAAATATTGGCAATATCCCAGTTAACCAGGCTGACACTGTGGGCGTTGGTAATATACCAGGTGGTAGTATGGATCATCACTACCATTAAACAGGCGATCCCTCGCAGATTATCAATCCAGCTAATTTTTTCCTGCATCCTTCCCTCGGTTTCCTCATTAAAAAGGGTATGACTCTTGATTATCACCAGCCGCTCACTGGATAAATCTGAGTTTAGGCCGGTCCGTCTTGCCCAGGCGTGGCCTGATTCGCAGAATAGGTCACCTTATTCTATAAAGCGTAGAGTGTAAAAATAACCGCCACCGCTAAGGGCGATAATAAATATGATGATGCGAGCAATGTTACTGCTGTTACCTGCGCTGTTGGCGGGGTGTAGCTCGTCAGATGCGCCACCGCCGCAAACCGCGCAGAACCTCAAGGTAAGCCCAACGCGGTCGCTGGATATGGAGGCGTTATGCCGTGGCGAAGCAGCTCACCGTTACAATACCGGTACGCAGACTATCGACGTGACTGGGTTTGAACAGTTCCAGGGCAGTTATGAGATGCGCGGCCTGACATCCCGCAATGAGAACTTTGTCTGTTCTTTTGATGCAGAAGGGCAGTTTTTACATCTTTCTATGCGTTAATCCCGCTGCAAACAGCCTGCCAGGCCGCTTTCTGCCGCGGGCTAGCCCGCTTATTTCCCAATTTTCCTTAAACACCCCCGTTTCGTACTGTATATCTTCCAGCCGACGGGTATACTGATCCCTTCCATTTAAAACCACACGTATCCAGCACGAAATACTATGCAAAAGTTTGATACCAAGACCTTCCAGGGCCTGATCCTGACGTTACAGGATTACTGGGCTCGCCAGGGCTGCACCATTGTTCAACCTTTGGACATGGAAGTTGGCGCCGGCACCTCACACCCAATGACCAGCCTGCGCGCACTGGGGCCAGAGCCAATGGCTACTGCCTATGTTCAGCCTTCCCGTCGTCCGACCGATGGCCGTTACGGCGAAAACCCGAACCGCTTACAGCACTACTATCAGTTCCAGGTCGTCATCAAGCCTTCTCCGGACAACATCCAGGAGCTGTACCTCGGGTCGCTGAAAGAGCTGGGTATGGATCCAACCATTCACGATATTCGTTTCGTGGAAGATAACTGGGAAAACCCAACGCTGGGTGCCTGGGGTCTGGGCTGGGAAGTGTGGCTGAACGGCATGGAAGTGACGCAGTTCACTTACTTCCAGCAGGTGGGTGGTCTGGAATGTAAACCGATCACCGGTGAGATCACCTACGGTCTGGAACGTCTGGCAATGTATATTCAGGGCGTAGACAGCGTTTACGACCTGGTCTGGAGCGACGGCCCGCTGGGTAAAACCACCTACGGCGACGTGTTCCATCAGAACGAAGTGGAACAATCCACTTATAACTTCGAATATGCGGACGTGGACTTCCTGTTCACCTGCTTCGAGCAGTACGAGAAAGAAGCGCAGCAACTGCTGGCGCTGGAGACTCCGCTGCCGCTGCCAGCCTACGAGCGTATTCTGAAGGCCGCCCACAGCTTCAACCTGCTGGACGCCCGCAAAGCTATCTCCGTGACTGAACGTCAGCGTTATATCCTGCGTATTCGCACCCTGACCAAAGCCGTTGCAGAAGCTTACTATGCGTCCCGTGAAGCCCTTGGCTTCCCGATGTGCAACCGAAACAAATAAGAGGCGGCCATGTCTGAGAAAACTTTCCTGGTGGAAATCGGCACCGAAGAGCTGCCACCAAAAGCCCTGCGCAGCCTGGCTGAATCTTTTGCTGCGAACGTGACTGCCGAGCTGGATAACGCCGGCCTGGCGCACGGTAAAATTGAGTGGTTTGCTGCACCGCGTCGTCTGGCGCTGAAAGTGGCCAGCCTGGCGGCGTCACAGCCGGATCGTGAAGTGGAAAAACGTGGCCCGGCCATTGCACAGGCATTCGATGCTGAAGGCAAGCCGAGCAAAGCGGCTGAAGGCTGGGCGCGCGGCTGCGGGATCACCGTGGACCAGGCTGAGCGTCTGACCACTGACAAAGGCGAGTGGCTGCTCTATCGCGCTCATGTCAAAGGCGAAAGCGCAGAAGCGCTGCTGCCAAACATGATCGCCACGTCGCTGGCGAAACTGCCTATTCCAAAACTGATGCGCTGGGGCGCGTCCGACGTGCACTTCGTGCGTCCTGTTCATACCGTGACCCTGCTGCTCGGCGATACCGTCATTCCTGCGACCATTCTGGGCGTGGCGTCCGATCGCGTGATCCGCGGCCACCGCTTTATGGGCGAGCCGGAATTCACCATCGATAACGCAGACCAGTATCCACAGATCCTGCTGGAGCGCGGTAAGGTCATTGCCGACTACGAACAGCGTAAAGCTAAAATCAAAGCGGACGCCGAAGAAGCGGCACGCCAGATTGGCGGAAACGCTGACCTGAGCGACAGCCTGCTGGAAGAGGTGACCTCTCTGGTGGAATGGCCGGTTGTGCTGACCGCGAAGTTCGAAGAGAAATTCCTGGCCGTTCCGGCAGAAGCGCTGGTTCACACCATGAAGGGTGACCAGAAGTACTTCCCGGTTTACGCCAACGACGGCAAACTGCTGCCGAACTTTATCTTTGTGGCGAACATCGAATCCAAAGATCCGATCCAGATTATCTCCGGTAACGAGAAGGTCGTGCGCCCACGTCTGGCGGATGCCGAGTTCTTCTTTAATAGTGACCGTAAAAAACGTCTGGAAGATCACTTGCCTCGCCTGCAAACCGTGCTGTTCCAGCAACAGCTGGGTACGCTGCGCGACAAGACCGACCGTATTGCGGAGCTCTCCGGCTGGATCGCCCGTGAAATCGGTGCGGACGTCAACCACGCCACCCGTGCAGGCCTGCTGTCCAAGTGCGACCTGATGACCAACATGGTCTTCGAATTCACCGACACTCAGGGCGTGATGGGCATGCACTATGCGCGCCATGACGGTGAAGCAGAAGATGTGGCCGTGGCCCTGAACGAGCAGTATCAGCCGCGCTTTGCGGGTGACGATCTGCCGTCTAACCCGGTAGCCTGTGCCGTGGCGATCGCCGATAAGATGGACACCCTGGCGGGTATCTTCGGTATCGGTCAGCATCCTAAAGGCGACAAAGACCCGTTTGCGCTGCGTCGTGCCGCGCTCGGCGTGCTGCGTATCATCGTTGAGAAGAACCTCAACCTGGATCTGCAGACTCTGACCGAAGAAGCGGTGCGCCTGTACGGTGACAAGCTGACCAACGCGAAAGTCGTGGATGATGTTATCGACTTTATGCTCGGCCGTTTCCGTGCCTGGTATCAGGATGAAGGCTATACCGTTGACACCATTCAGGCGGTGCTGGCCCGTCGTCCGACCCGTCCGGCCGATTTCGATGCGCGTATGAAGGCGGTTTCCCACTTCCGTACCCTGGACGCCGCGGCCTCGCTGGCAGCAGCGAACAAGCGTGTTTCCAACATTCTGGCGAAGTCGACTGATAAGCTTAACGAACGCGTAAACGCTGCGACCCTGAAAGAGCCGGAAGAGATCGCTCTGGCGATGCAGGTTGTGGTGCTGCGAGACAAACTGGAACCGGTCTTCGCTGAAGGTCGTTACCAGGAAGCGCTGGTGGAGCTGGCAGAGCTGCGTGACGTTATCGATGCCTTCTTTGAGAAAGTGATGGTGAACGTAGAAGATAACGATCTGCGTATTAACCGCCTCTCTATGCTGGAAAAACTGCGCGAGCTGTTCCTGCGCGTAGCGGATATTTCGCTCCTACAGCAGTAATATGGATGTGATAAAAACCCGCCAGTTGGCGGGTTTTTTTATCGCTACAGGGTGGTGAAAAAAATAACCTTGCCCCCGGCGGCGCACACGCGTTATCCTGACACCCGTTAAATTTCCCTCAGGAGCGCTCCGCCAAAATGAACAACCACGCCTAATGAACCTCGATCCTTGCCGCACGCAACCGCGTCAGCAGGGGATAACCGATTTCATTCAGGAGTGCTTATGGCTCATTTTGCGCAATCCCCCTCTTTTATATTGCATCAGGTCACCTGTCAGTTTCCCACAGGCGAAACGCTTTTCGGTCCGCTTACGCTGTCACTGGATAACGCCCTCTGCGCGCTGGTTGGCCGTAACGGCAGCGGCAAAACGCGTCTGCTTCGTCTGCTGGCCGGGCTCGAAAAACCGACCAGTGGTCATCTGGAACGATCGGGCAGCTGCCTGTATGTGGCACAGCAGCAAGACATTTCTCCAACCACCACGCTGGCCGGGCTACTGGGTTATGAGGCTATTTTTGCCGCCCGTAAACGGATCGACAGGGGAGATTATCAGCCCGAGGATCTGGAGCTGCTCGACGGGTGCTGGGATCTCCACGAGCGCCTGACTGAGGCGTTTATCGAGGCCCGCCTTCCTGCCTTTGACCCCGATCGCTACGCTGCAGAGTTAAGCGGCGGCGAACGTGTGCGCGCGCTATTGTGCGGGGCGTTTACCGCTAATGCTGACTACTTACTGCTGGACGAACCTACCAATCATCTCGATCAGCAAGGTCGGGCATGGTTTTATGCGGCGCTGGCCCAAAGAAAAGGCCGTGCGCTGGTGGCGACCCACGATCGTGAACTGTTGTCACAGGTGCCCCGTATTCTGGAGTTGGGCCCAGCGGGCCTGCGGAGCTACGGCGGGAACTATGCCGATTATCAACGCCAGCGTAATGCCGAACAGCAAGCTGCGCGCTCGGCGCTGGAGCATGCGGCGACGGAGCGCAAACGCGAGCGCGCGCGAATGCATAAAGAGCATGACGACAGTTTGCGGCGATCGGCGAAAACCCTGCGTACGGTCGATAATCTCAATATTGCCTCCTTTGAACGCGTCAAATACAAAGCGGCGGCGAAGGAGCGGCCCGGTTCGTGGCGCAGGCAGCATAACGAGCAAAATATCACCCTGAATACCGCCGTCAGCGAGGCGCGCAAGCGGGTTGAGGAGGATAGCCCGGTGATGTTTACTCTGCCCGGCAGCCAGATTGCGCAGGGAAAACAGGTCGTGGTTCTGGAAGAGCTTGTCCTGCCTTATCTCGCCTTGCCGCCGCTCAACTGGCGTCTGGAGGGGCCGATGCGCGTGGCAATACGCGGGCCAAACGGCTGTGGGAAATCGACCCTGCTGAAAGTGATTCTCGGGGAGTGTCCGCCAGTATCAGGGACATGCCGTGTATCGGTCAAAACGGCTTATCTTGATCAAAACCTTTCCCGGCTGGATTTGTCGCAATCGGTCATGACCCATCTCAATCTGCACAATACGCCGCTGGAAGAGGGGGTACTACGAAGTCGGCTGGCGCAACTGCAGCTGGGAGCAGAGAGCGTCACGCTGCCGTTGGCTGAGCTGAGCGGCGGTGAGCGGTTAAAAGCGGCGCTGGCCTGTGTGCTGTGGCGAGAGGAGACGGCCCAACTGCTGCTGCTGGATGAACCGACCAACCATCTCGATCTGGCATCCGTACAGGCAATTGAAGCGGCGCTGGCTGATTTTCCGGGGGCGGTGATAGTGGTTTCGCATGATAACGCGTTTCTGGAGAACCTGGCGTTGACCCATGAACTGCTGTGGCGCGAGGAGGGGTGGTACTGTCGTGCGCGCTAAGATCACAAACCCCCGCTTAGGCGGGGGTTAAACTCATTTACTTCACTGTCTGCTTGCTGAGGGCAGGGCTTGCCTGAATCAGGCTCATTAGCTTCAGCTCGCTTGGGGTGGGTTTTTCTCTTTTCGACTCCCACTCCTGCACCATAGCCACGCTAACACCCATTGCTCTGGCGAAATCATCTAACTTGAGGCCTGTTCCTTTACGTAAACGCTCGAATTCAGTAAAGGGATTAGACTTCTGCGTCAGGGTAACCGTCTGCGGTACATCCTTAAAAACAATTTGTTCAAGACTGCTCAGCAACTCAAACGTCGGATCTTTTAATTCCATTGAGAACTCCTCTTAAATCGCACAACGGGATCAAGAACATCAAAGAGCAAATTAAGAATAGTCGGTAAAACAGACAACAGATCGTCACGTGCGTGATTAATTGCAGGCCATACGTTTGGTTTGGATGATCCAGAGATAGATTTGCATGCTAATGATCTGATTTTTCGATAGTCGGTTTGACAATGTCGAATTTTGTAAATCGTAAGAATTTTATTCGCACAAGCCGTTTTATATGAAAAGAGTATCTTGCCGGCTTCAGCTGGACTATTCTTGTGGGCGTCGGGCACGCGTGTGCTGGTGTGCGTTTTTTGGGTGAAAGGAGTATTAAAAATGGCGACAGGAAAGTCCTGCTCTCGCTGGTTTGCGCCGATTGCGGCGTTACTGATTGTAGTTGGCCTGAGTGGGTGTTTCGATAAAGAAGGCGATCAGCGTAAAGCGTTTATCGATTTTCTGCAAAATACCGTGATGCGCAGTGGTGAGCGTCTGCCTACGCTGACTGCGGATCAGAAAAAACAGTTTGGTCCTTTCGTCTCCGATTACGCCATTCTGTATGCTTATTCACAGCAGGTTAATCAGGCGATGGATTCCGGCTTGCGTCCAGTGGTCGACAGCGTAAACGCCATTCGTGCGCCGCAGGATTATATGACCCAGCGCGAACCGCTAAGCCAGTCAAATGGTGCGCTTGGGGTACTGAGCCAGCAGCTGCAAAATGCCAAAATGCAGGCCGACAGCGCCCATTCAGCCCTGAAGCAGGCCGACGATTTAAAACCGGTGTTCGACAAAGCCTTTGCGAAAGTGGTGACCGAACCTGCCCAGGCTATGCAGCCCCTCATCCCGGCTGCGCAGATCTTTACTCAGCAGCTGGTGCAGGTGGGTGACTTTATTACTCAGCAGGGCACGCAGGTGAGCTTCGTCTCGGGCGGTATTCAGTTCCCGACCTCCCAGCAGGCCAGTCAGTACAATACCTTGATCGGACCGCTGGCGTCTCAGCACCAGGCATTTAGCCAGGCGTGGAGTTCGGCAGTTGCTGCCACCGAATAAAATAAAAAACCCCGCCAGAAGCGGGGTTTTTTGTCTGTAGCTAAAATAAAGCTTGTCATTCATCTACCACATCGGTATAACTATCCCCGTCGGTTTGTTACACAGACCTAAAGCAGTTTAGTTAAGCAGTCCAGATGAGTTATCCATAGATACCCTTCGTAGTGACCCTTCCTTCATCGCTTAAAAATCTGTAACGCAACCATCGCGCCGGAAGGCACAACAAATTTTTAATAAGGTAATTTCTATGTCTGGTAAAATGACTGGTCTGGTAAAATGGTTCAACGCTGATAAAGGTTTCGGCTTCATCACTCCTGACGATGGCTCTAAAGACGTGTTCGTACACTTCTCTGCTATCCAGAACGATGGCTACAAATCTCTGGACGAAGGTCAGAAAGTGTCCTTCACCATCGAAAGCGGCGCTAAAGGCCCAGCAGCTGGTAACGTTGTAAGCCTGTAAGCTTCAACTCAGCAGCACATGAATTCAAAAACCCGCCTTCTGGCGGGTTTTTTCGTTTCTAGCCTTTTATCTGCGGGTTCACGCAGTTTTTCTCTACCTTACCCTCAAGGGCATTGATAAGGTTATCCACCGCCGTCGCCGCCATGTTGTAGCGAGTTTCGTGCGTGGCAGAACCAATATGCGGCAGCGCAACCACGTTCGGAAGTTGGAGCAGCGGTGAATCAACGGGCAGCGGCTCCTGCTCAAACACATCCAGACCTGCGGCATGGATCTCCCCGTTTTTCAGCGCTTCAATCAACGCTTTTTCATCCACGACCGGACCGCGACCCGCATTGATAAAGATAGCCGACGGCTTCATCTTCGCGAACGCGTCCTTACCTATCAGATGATAGGTCTCATCCGTCAGCGGCAGGATCAGACAGACGTAATCGGCTTCCTGAAGAAGGGTATCCAGCTCGCAGTAGCGTGCATTGAAACGCTCTTCAGCCTCGCTGTGGTGGCGCCGGGCGTTATAAAGAATCGGCATGTTAAAACCGAAGTGCGCGCGCTGCGCCAGCGCCAGGCCAATACGACCCATGCCAACAATACCCAATGTCTTGCCGTGAACGTCCACGCCAAACCAGTCTGGTCCGATGCTTTTGGTCCATTCACCCGCTTTAACCCGTTCAGCCACCTCCACCACGCGGCGAGCGCTGCTCAGTACCAGCGCCATCAGCGTATCGGCCACGGTTTCTGTCAGGGCATAAGGGGTGTGCATCAGAAAGACATGGCGGGCATTCAGGGCATCCACGTCGAAGTTGTCATAGCCAACGGAGATGGTTGAGGTGGCACGCAGCGCCGGCATTTTTTCCAGCAACGCAGCATCTACTTTTTCGCTTGAACCCAGCAGACCGACGGCACGGCTAAAGGCATCGGCGTGCTGCGCCACGGTATCCGGGCTGAGGTCTTTTACCTGGGTCACGGTGAAGTGTGATTCAAGGCGTTTTTGCAGATCTTCAGGCAGTGCTTTATACAAAATGACGGACGGCTTCATGCTAATCTCCGTTGATGTTAAGGGTTCAGGCGTGGCGTGCGCCGGCAGGTAACTGCTGATTATTAGCAGGCTTAACAATCAGAGTAAGCCACACCGACACGAAAAGTGCCACCCCCATAAATATGTACGAGGCGGATGGACTGCCGGTGGCGCCGTTGAGATAGCCCACAAACCAGGAGCCGAAGAACGAGCCCAGCGCGCCCATACTGTTGATTAAGGCCATTGCGCCGCCTGCCACATTACGCGGCAGCATTTCCGGGATGATGGCAAAGAACGGGCCGTAAGGGGCATACATTGCCGCACCGGCGATCACCAGCAGGGTATAAGAGGCCCAGAAGTGGTTGGCACCTACCGCCCAGGAGCCGATAAAGGCACAGGCAGCAATCAGCAACAGCGGCCAGACGAAGAGTTTACGGTTCTGCAGTTTGTCCGATGCCCAGGAGGCGATGATCATCGCAATGGTGGCAGCCAGGTAAGGAACAGAAGAGAGCCAGCCCACTTCGACCATGCCGAGGTTTTCACCGCCGCTACGAATAATCGATGGCAGCCACAGCACAAAGCCATACACCCCGATGCTCCAGGCGAAGTACTGCATGCAGAGCAGGATAACGTTGCGTGAGCGGAAAGCTTCGCCGTAGTTTCGCACCGCTTTCAGCCCCTGCTGCTCTTTATCCAGCTGTGCCTGTAGAGCCGATTTTTCATCTTCAGAGAGCCAGTTCACCTGAGAGGGTTTGTCTTTTACCAGCACCCACCAGCAGAAGGCCCAAATCACCGCCGGGATCCCCTCGATGATAAACATTTCGCGCCAGCCGAAAGACTGAATGAGATAGCCTGAGACCACCGACATCCACAGTACCGTTACCGGGTTACCGAGGATCAGGAAGGTATTGGCCCGTGACCGCTCGGATTTTGTAAACCAGTTGCTGATGTAGATAAGCATCGCGGGCATGACCGCCGCTTCCACCACGCCGAGGATAAAGCGAATCGCCGCCAGCGCCGGTATATTGTTAACGACCCCGGTAAGGGAGGCACAACCGCCCCATAAAATCAGGCAGATGAAAATCAGTTTGCGCACGCTGCGACGTTCCGCATAGATGGCGCCCGGGATCTGGAAGAAGAAGTAGCCCAGGAAGAACAGGGCACCCAGCAGGGAAGAGATGCCTTTAGTGATCCCCAAATCTTCGGTGATCCCCGCGGCTGATGCGAAACTGAAGTTCGCGCGGTCAAGATACGCCAGGCTGTACGTGATAAACACGATCGGCATGATGTACCACCAGCGTTTTACTGCATTCGTCGAGCTGTTCATAGGCTTGCCTCTGTGGTTGAGGTAATGACCGCCGTTGTCTGTAGGGTACACGGTGGTTCTGTGATGTTGCGGGGGTTATTCCCCCAGTTGGCTACGCGTGGGTAATCCTTCGCTGTCGCCCTGCACCTGGATCGCCAGCGATCCGATTTTGTTACCGCGTGAGATAGCCTGTTGCAGCGTTTTGCCTTCCAGCAGGGCGCTAATCACCCCCACGGCAAAACCATCGCCTGCGCCAACCGTATCAACGACGTTGTCCACTTTTACAGCGGCCACGGCACCTTTCTCGCCGTTGCTGGTTTTAAACCAGGCGCCATCGGCACCGGTTTTCAGGACCACCGCCTTCACGCCTCTATCAAGGTAGAAATCTGCAATCCCTTCCGGCGTGCGTTGCCCGGTAAGGATGATGCCCTCGTTCACGCCGGGTAAGACCCAGTCAGCCTGGAAGGCTAACTGGTTAAGTTTTTCAACCATCTCCGCTTCGCTTTTCCACAGCACCGGCCGCAAATTGGGATCGAAAGAGAGGGTTTTGCCTGCGGCTTTCATTGCGCCTGCAGCGTGATCGAGCAGGGCCCATGAGCTCGGCGACAACGCCGCAGCCACGCCGCTCAGGTGCAGATGTCGCGCGGTGGTAAAATAGGCCGGATTAAAATCCTCCACCGACAGATGGCTGGCAGCAGAACCTTTGCGGAAATACTCCACGATGGGATCGGTTCCATCCTCGACCTTAGATTTCAGCTGGAAGCCGGTTGCGAAGCGGCCATCAAGGGTGACGCCCGAGGTCTCTATCCCCTCTTTTTTCAGGGCGTTAAGGATGAAATGACCGAAGCTGTCGTCGCCCACGCGGCTGACCCAGCCCACTTTCAGACCCAGGCGCGCCAGCCCGGTGGCGACATTGAGTTCGGCGCCAGCTACACGTTTAAAGAAATGTTCAACCTGGCTTAGCTCGCCAGGCTCGCTGGCCACAAACATGGCCATGGCTTCGCCAATGGTGATGACATCCAGTGCTTGCGGCATGGCTTAGACCTCGCGCAGTAAATTAACGTAGTGACGGGTGACGGCCGTCAGATCCGGGCCTTCAAGCGGGAACTCGATCCCGCGAGGCGCATCGGCAGGCAGCTGATCCAGCAGCGCCAGCCAGCGGCAGTTTTCTGCTGCCGGGGGAACGGCACGGAAGTGATGTTGATGCGGCTCCGCCGCTTTCACGTGAATATAGCTCACCGCAGGCGCCAGGTGCTGCGCGGCCTCTTCCGGTGAATCACCCACCCACAGCCAGTTGCCCATATCGAACGTCAGGCTGACCGGAAGCGCCTGCACACGGCAGGCGGCTTTAAAGCGCTGCATAGGGGCGAGCTGACCGAAATCGGTCTGATCGTTCTCGACCACCAGCGTCATGCCGCTCTCCTGCAGTAGCGGGCGCAGGGCTTCAAGCTGGTTTTTATCGCGAAAATGACCTAAAGAGACCTTCAGCCAGAGGGCATTAAGCGTACTGGCTTCGGCAAGGTAGCGCGGCAGCGCTGGGTTCAGCTCGCCTTCGGCGGTGAACAGGGAATCGGGAGCGGAGTAGCAGGCTAGCAGGCCCAGCAGCTCAATGGAGCGCGCCAGGGTAGGCAGCGCATTCAGTTCAGCGTCGTTGAACAGTTCGCGGCGGATCTCCACGCCGTCTGCGCCCGCTTTAGCAATGACAGGCAGTATGGCGCGCTGGCCCCCTGCTTCACGTATCCGGTCGGCGCCATAGGCGGCGGTGACGACAATAATTTTTCTGCCCACTGGCTGACTCCATCGCGTTATCGATACTATTACGCTAGATGGAACCGGTTCCAAAGAAAAGATCAGTATGTTGAATTTATGATCGTCATCACGAAGGGAGGTTAACGGGCGGTAGAGCCGCGAACAATCAGCTCGCCGGAGAAGTGCTGCTCGCGTACGGTATCACTGGCCCCTTCAATGCGGCGAACAACCTGTTCCACCGCGGCATAGCCAATCTGCCAGGTGGGCTGTTTAAGGGTAGTGATCCCCACGCCTGCCAACTCTGCCCACTCCAGCTCATCAAAGCCCAGTAAGCCGATGTCGCTGCCCCAGTGCAGCCCAACACGGCGCAGAGAACGAGCCACCTGCAGGGTGAGGGCACCGTTAGCGGAGATCACCGCCTTGCGCATACCGCGATGGCGTGAATGAAATTGA
Source organism: Leclercia sp. UBA1284 (assembly GCF_002308415.1). NCBI lineage: Bacteria > Pseudomonadati > Pseudomonadota > Gammaproteobacteria > Enterobacterales > Enterobacteriaceae > Leclercia > Leclercia sp. UBA1284. The sequence continues at coordinate 18,050 of NZ_DBUS01000005.1, read as the reverse complement.
CGCAGGGCGATGTCCATCTGGTCCCCTTCATGCAGAGGAATTTCCGCGTTTTCAGCAATGACGCCAGGATAGCGGGCCAGGGTAGCGCGGAAGGCCGCCAGGCGTTCGCGGCGAGTATTGACCATACCCAGCGGCTCGCTGAGGAATAGGATCGCTTCAAAGCCCTGTTCGATAAGATGTTCTGTCGCCGTCGTGGCGGCCTGCGTATTGTCCAGACCCACGACGTCGCAGGCGAATTCGGGAATTTTACGGTCGATAAGCACCATCGGCAGCGCCGACTGTTGCAGGCGGTTTAGCCCCTCTTCACGCATGCCCACCGCGTTGACCACAATGCCTTCAACCTGATAACTGCGCAGCAGATCGAGATAGTGCAGCTCCTGGTCGAGTTCATTATTAGTGTTACAGACCAGCGGGGTGAACCCCTTTTCCCGACAGGCGGCTTCGATACCGCTCAGAACATTGACGGAGTAGGGGTTGGTGATATCGGCGATAATCAGGCCAATGAGCCGCGTACGGCCATGCTTCAGGCCACGGGCCATCAGGCTTGGACGATAGTTAAGATCGGCGATCGCCTGTTCAATACGGGCCAGCAGCGCGTCGGAAAGCAGATGCTTTTCACCGTTGAGGTAACGGGAAATACTGGTTTTACCGGTTTTGGCGGCTTTCGCCACGTCGCTGATAGTGGCCCGTGTTGATTTGCTCATCGCTGATTCCCTTGCCTGAAGTGAGAACACCTTAGCGCGAAAATCAACGATGGCAAGCCCTTACTGGATTGGGCTCAGGGTAATTTCTACGCGGCGGTTCTGCGCTTTGCCTTCCGCCGTGCTGTTACTGGCGATCGGATTTGCCGGGCCCATACCGTTGGTACGAATACGGTTCGCGGCGACGCCCTGGGTGATCAGCGCGCTGGCCACGGAATCCGCACGCTGCTGGGAGAGACGCATGTTCAGATCCTGGCTGCCGGTGCTGTCGGTGTAGCCAAGCACGTTAACCGCCGTTTTGCTGTACTCTTTCAGCACCATCGCCACGCCGGTCAGGGTGTTCGCGCCAGCCGGTTTCAGCGTTGCGCTGCTGCTATCGAAGGTCACGTTGTTTGGCATGTTCAGAATGATGTTATCGCCGCTGCGCGTCACGCTAACGCCTGTACCCTGCATTTTGTCGCGCAGTTTCGCTTCCTGCACGTCCATGTAATAACCGACGCCGCCGCCCAGCGCGGCACCGGCTGCTGCGCCAATTAACGCCCCTTTGCCGCGATCTTTCTTAGAGGAGGAGAGGGCGCCAACGCCCGCGCCTACCAGGGAACCGAGCCCGGCACCGATGCCGGATTTACCGGCTTCGCGTTCGCCGGTGTAAGGGTTTGTGGTGCAGCCTGAAACAGCCAGTGCGCCGCTGACCAGCGCGGCAATCATGAGTACGCGTTTTTTCATCTTATTTCCTTAATCCTTTTTATTCTTTGCCACGACGAGCGTGGCGGTTGATTATGACGCGCAGATATGTAGAAAATTCCAGGGATAACTCTGAATTATGTTTCTAATCATAAATAGCCTCGAAGAAGGCGATGAAAACCTGCAACAGGCAACCCGGGAGCGCACGCTTTGACCACTTCAATTAAAACCATTCTGACCGCGGCCCACTGGGGGCCGATGCTGGTAGAGACCGATGGCGACACAGTGTTGTCATCCCGCGGGGCGCTGCCCACCCCTTACCCCAACTCATTGCAGACGGTGGTGCGCGATCAGGTGCACAGTAAAACCCGCGTGCGCTGGCCGATGGTGCGGAAAGGTTTTCTCGCTTCGCCAGATAATCCGCAGGGGGTACGCGGGGAAGATGAATTTGTCCGTGTCAGCTGGGACGATGCCCTGGCATTGATTGATTCGCAGCATAAACGTATCCGCAACAGCTATGGCCCGTCCTCTATCTTTGCCGGATCGTACGGCTGGCGATCTAACGGCGTGTTACACAAGGCGGCGACGCTACTGCAGCGCTATATGAGCCTCGCCGGCGGCTATACCGGCCATCTTGGGGATTACTCCACCGGTGCCGCGCAGGCGATCATGCCGTATGTTGTAGGGGGAAATGAGGTTTATCAGCAGCAGACCAGCTGGCCGCTGGTGCTGGAACATACCGACGTGGTGGTGCTCTGGAGCGCCAACCCACTCAATACCCTGAAAATTGCCTGGAACGCCAGCGACGAGCAGGGTATCCCTTACTTCGATGCACTGCGTAAGAGCGGTAAGCGCATCATCTGTATCGATCCTATGCGCTCTGAAACTGCCGATTTCTTCGGCGAGGCGGCAGAGTGGATCGCCCCGCATATGGGCACCGACGTGGCGATGATGCTGGGCATTGCGCATACCCTGGTTGAAAACAACTGGCACGACACGGCGTTTCTTGCCCGCTGCACCAGCGGTTATGACCAATTCGCCGATTACCTGACGGGGAAAACGGATGGCATCGCGAAAACGGCCGAGTGGGCGGCGGCGATTTGCGGCGTAAATGTCGGGAAAATTCGTGAGCTGGCAGAGCTTTTCCATAACAACCGCACCATGTTGATGGCGGGCTGGGGGATGCAGCGCCAGCAGTTTGGCGAGCAGAAGCACTGGATGCTGGTCACTCTGGCGGCCATGATCGGCCAGATTGGTACGCCGGGCGGCGGTTTTGGTCTCTCTTATCACTTCGCTAATGGCGGTAATCCAACGCGTCGTGCGGCGGTACTGGCCTCGATGCAGGGCAGCGTACAGGGTGGCACTGATGCCGTAGAAAAAATCCCGGTAGCGCGCATCGTCGAGGCGCTGGAAAATCCGGGCGGTTTCTACCAGCACAACGGTATGGACCGGCACTTCCCGGATATCCGCTTCGTCTGGTGGGCGGGCGGCGCCAACTTTACGCACCACCAGGACACTAACCGATTAATCCGCGCCTGGCAGAAGCCGGAGCTGGTGGTCATTTCCGAGTGCTTCTGGACCGCAGCGGCCCGACATGCAGATATCGTTCTGCCGGCCACCACCTCGTTTGAACGCAACGACATGACCATGACCGGCGACTACAGTAATCAACACATGGTGCCCATGAAGCGCGTGGTGCCGCCGCGCGATGAGGCGCGTGATGATCTGGAGGTCTTTGCTGAGCTGAGCGAACGGTGGGAAGCGGGTGGACGTGCGCGATTTACGGAAGGCAAAACCGACCTGGTGTGGCTGGAGAGCTTCTATCAGATCGCAGCGCAGCGCGGTGCGTCACAGGGGGTGACCTTGCCTCCCTTTGCCGAGTTCTGGGAGGCGAATGCGATCGTCGAAATGCCCGAAAATGCGCAAAATGCGCAGTTTGTACGTTTCGCCGACTTCCGTCGCGATCCTGAGGCGCATCCGTTAAAAACCGAAAGCGGCAAGATTGTGATCCACTCAGCACGTATCGCCAGTTTTGGTTACGCCGATTGTCCGCCGCATCCGATGTGGCTGGAGCCGGACGAGTGGCATGGCAACGCCGAGCCGCAACAACTGCAGATACTCTCTGCTCATCCAGCGCATCGCCTGCATAGCCAGTTGAACTACTCTTCACTGCGCGAACAGTATGCGGTTGCCGGGCGCGAGCCGGTCACGCTGCACCCCATCGACGCTCACGCGCGCGGCATTGCCGATGGTGACGTGGTACGTGTCTGGAACCAGCGTGGGCAGGTACTGGCGGGGGCGGTCGTGAGCGAGGGTATCAAGCCCGGCGTGATCTGTATTCACCAGGGGGCATGGCCTGATCTGGAACGTAGCGCAGGGGGGATCTGTAAAAACGGTGCGGTTAACGTTCTGACGAAAGATCTCCCCAGCTCGAAGCTAGGGAATGGTTGCGCGGGGAATACGGCGCTGGCCTGGCTGGAGAAATATCAAGGGCCGGAGCTACCGCTTACGGCGTTTGATCCGCCTGCCAGCTCATAATCCACGTCGGGTGCTGGGTGTCTTCCTGCCAGGCGCTATCCATAATGCGAAAGCCCTGAGCATGGTAGAAATTCACCGCCCGGGTGTTTTTCTGATACACCTCCAGGCTCAGGGCCGGGTAGCGCTGTTTAACATGGTTGATCAGCGCCTTCCCGATGCCTTTACCCGTGTATGACGGCGCGACAAATAGCGCGCCGATATACTGAACATGCAGGACGCTGATAAATCCGCACACCTCATCTGCCTCGTCCCAGACCCAGGTCTCTGCCGATGGCAGATAAACATCCCGGACGATCGCTTCGCTCTCTTGCCAGTAGCTGGCCTCAATAAACGGATGGGCGAGGGTCGTGCTTTCCAGCCATAAGCGCAGCAAGGGAGAGGTGTCATCACTCAGCCATGCGCGGATCATGCTGGCCTCCGGAATAACAAAAACAGCTCGTCACGTGGTCATTCACCATCCCGCTGGCCTGCATAAAGGCATAACAGATGGTGGTGCCGACAAATTTAAACCCGCGCTTTTTCAGCGCTTTCGATAAGGCGTCTGAGGTTGGCGTCGAGGCGGGGACCTCTGCCAGGGTCATGGCCTGGGTCAGTTGCGGCTGATGGCCGACAAACGACCAGATAAAATCTGAAAATGCTTCGCCATTTGCCTCCATTGCCAGCAGCGCGCGTGCGTTACCGATAATGGCCTGAATCTTACCGCGATGGCGAATAATCCCCGCGTCCTGCACCAGCCGCTCAACGTCGTCTTCCGTCATCTCCGCCACCTTTTCCGGATCGAAATGGTGGAAGGCCTGGCGGTAATTCTCGCGTTTTTTCAATACGGTAATCCAGGAAAGACCGGCCTGCTGGCCCTCAAGGCAGATCATTTCAAAAAGATAGCGGCGGTCGGTTTCTGGTACGCCCCACTCTTTATCGTGATAGGCGATATAGAGCGGGTCTTCGCTTACCCAGCCACAACGTTGCATAGTCCATCTCCCTCATAGTGATTGAATCCACGAAAATTTCCATCGGCCCGGCTTGACGTGGTAGTTAAAAAGACAATAGTTAATACAGGGTTTAATGCGTTCTACGCCATGCCTGAAAACCCGCTTACCCATCTATTAACAATGACAAATATCGCCGAATTCGGCTCTCTTCTGGAGTCGCTTTGATGATGATAAAAAAAATCAGTGGCCGCCATGCCGCGACAGGCATGGTGAGTTTGTTAGTCTGTCTGCTTTCAGGTAACACAGCATTTGCCTGGCAACAGGAATATATCGTTTCAGATAACGTAAATAATACTACTGAGCGCTACACATGGGATGACGATCACCAACCGCGTTATGAAGATATCCTCGCGGAGCGGATCCGCTCATCGCAAAATGCCCCGGCCGTGTCGGTCAATCTGGCCGACGCCTCTTCAGCGATGCCGGGAAGTACGATGAGCGTGGGGGTCAATATTCCTGTAGCACGCCGCATCACTACCGGGCCGATTGTCTCCTGGCGCTATGATGGCTCACCTTCAACCATGTATAACGAGTTTGGGGACAGCGTCAGCACGTCATCTCTAACCGATCCCCTCTGGCATGCCAGCGTCAGCACCCTGGGCTGGCGTGTAGACTCCCATCTGGGCGGCCTGCGGCCATGGGCGCAAATCAGTTATAACCAGCAGTTTGGCGATAACCAGTGGAAGAGCCAGGCGGGGTTCAGTAAAACCGCTGCATCGCAGCAGCCAGACAGCTGGATGGACGTCACCGTGGGGGCCGATATTCCGCTTTATCCCCATATGGCGGCCTACGCTTCGCTCTCTCAGTCTGAGAGCATGGTCTTAGGCGAGGATTACCTCTATACGCTGGGTGTTAGCGCTAAGTTTTAAAGTTGTTGTTTTTTTGTGCGTGAAATTCGTAAAAAGTGTACGGATGGCAGGCCTTGTAGCGATAGTAGGTACTAACGCAATTAGGCAGAATCGTATCGTCCAGGCCATTCATTCCCCATTTACGGCATTTCATTCCGTCTCCCCTGCATTTCATGCCGTTTTCCCCCTATGGATGCAGGGTTTTGCGTATCGTTGTCAGCAGTGAATTTCCCCTTTTCCCTGCAGGACAACTGCCATGAATACATCAACCTCTAACCGCACTCGCTGGCTTACCCTTTTCGGTACTATCGTGACCCAGTTTGCGCTGGGATCGGTTTATACCTGGAGCCTGTTTAACAGCGCGCTGTCCGATAAACTGGATGCGCCTGTCAGTCAGGTTGCTTTCTCGTTTGGCTTACTGAGCCTGGGCCTGGCGCTCTCCTCCTCCGTGGCCGGTAAATTACAAGAGCGTTTTGGCGTGAAGCGCGTGACCATGGCCTCCGGGATTATGCTGGGTGTCGGCTTCTTCCTGACGGCGCATTCCAACAGCCTGCTGATGTTGTGGCTCAGCGCCGGGGTGCTGGTCGGGTTAGCGGACGGGGCGGGTTACCTGCTGACGCTGTCGAACTGTGTGAAATGGTTCCCCGAGCGTAAAGGGCTGATCTCTGCCTTTTCGATCGGCTCCTATGGTTTGGGCAGCCTCGGGTTTAAATTTATCGATTCCCAACTGCTGGCCTCCGTCGGCCTCGAAAAGACCTTTATGATCTGGGGCGCCATCGTGCTGGTGATGATTGTCTTCGGCGCGACGCTAATGAAAGACGCACCGCAGCAAACGGCGAAGTCGGTGAATGGGGTGGTGGAGAACGACTTCACCCTGGCGCAGTCCATGCGTAAACCGCAGTACTGGATGCTGGCGGTGATGTTCCTGACTGCCTGCATGAGCGGCCTGTATGTCATCGGCGTGGCGAAAGATATTGCCCAGGGAATGGTGAAGCTGGATGTGGCTACTGCGGCGAATGCGGTGACGGTGATCTCTATCGCCAACCTCTCGGGTCGCCTGGTGCTGGGCATCCTCTCTGACAAAATCGCCCGTATCCGTGTTATCACGCTCGGACAGGTCGTCTCTCTGGTGGGGATGGCAGCGCTGCTCTTCGCTCCGCTGAATGAAATCACCTTCTTTGCGGCTATTGCCTGTGTTGCCTTTAACTTCGGTGGCACCATCACGGTCTTCCCGTCGCTGGTCAGTGAGTTCTTCGGCCTGAACAACCTGGCGAAAAACTACGGTGTGATTTACCTGGGCTTTGGGATTGGTAGTATCTGCGGTTCGTTGATTGCATCGCTGTTCGGCGGCTTCTATGTCACCTTCTGCGTTATCTTCGCTCTGCTGATCCTCTCACTGGCGCTCTCCACCACCATTCGTCAGCCGCAGCGTGAAGTTTACTCCGAAGCGCATGCCTGAATAATCCCCCTTAAGGCCGGAGCCTCCGGCCTTTGCTTCCCCGCCTTACTACAGAAACGGGTCAGATGAATGTCATCGGACTTGTTTTTTTGTAAATATCTGCAGCGATCACACTCTATGCTGCCACTTTTTCGTCTCCCTGTGGTCTACTCTACCGCGCTTGAGATGGTTTCCCTTAAAAACATCGTCAACGAAGACTCCGCCTGTGCACTGTTAATCTGTAAGTGAAGCAGCAATATTTTCTTTTTTCCAGGTCATTTTAATGAAATATATCAAAGCGATGACGCAACAAAAGCTGAGCTTTTTGCTGGCGTTGTACATCGGTCTGTTTATGAATGGCGCCGTATTTTTCCGTCGGTTTGATGGCTATGCGCAAAACTTTACCGCCTTGAAAGGAGTTGCTGCGGTTGTTGAGTTGGCTGCTACGGTACTCGTCACCTTCTTCTTATTACGCTTGCTTTCGCTGTTTGGGCGACGGGTATGGCGGGTACTGGCCACGCTGGTGGTGTTGTGCTCGGCGGGTGCCAGTTACTACATGACGTTTATGAACGTGGTGATCGGCTACGGGATTATCGCGTCGGTGATGACCACCGATATTGACCTCTCTAAAGAGGTGGTTGGCTGGCACTTTATCCTCTGGCTGGTCTGCGTCAGCGTGTTGCCGCTGCTCTTTATCTGGAGTAACCGCTGCCGTTATACCTTGCTCCGTCAGCTGCGTACGCCAGGACAACGTATCAGAAGTGTTGCGCTGGTGGTGATTGCCGGTTTGATGGTCTGGGGCCCGATTCGCTTACTGGACATTCAGCAGAAACACGTTGAGCGTACGACCGGTGTCGATATGCCGAGTTACGGCGGTGTGGTGGCGAACTCCTATCTGCCATCAAACTGGATCTCGGCGCTGGGGTTATATGCCTGGGCGCAGGTGGATGAGTCTTCAGATAATAAATCGCTGATGAACCCGGCGAAGAAATTTAGCTATCAGGCGCCAGCGGATATTGATGACACCTACGTGGTGTTTATCATCGGTGAGACGACCCGCTGGGATCATATGGGAATGCTGGGCTATGAGCGTGACACTACGCCGAAACTGGCCCAGGAGAAAAACCTCGTTGCCTTCCGCGGTTACTCGTGTGATACGGCCACTAAGCTCTCTTTGCGCTGCATGTTTGTGCGTGAAGGCGGGGCGGATGATAACCCACAGCGTACGCTGAAAGAGCAAAACGTCTTTGCGGTACTGAGTCAGTTGGGCTTCAGTTCCGACCTGTACGCCATGCAGAGTGAGATGTGGTTCTACAGCAACACCATGGCCGATAACATTGCTTACCGCGAGCAGATTGGCGCTGAGCCACGTAACCGTGGCAAACATGTGGATGACATGCTGTTGGTCGATGAGATGCAGCGCTCTTTACAGGGCAACCCGGACGGCAAACATCTTATTATCCTGCACACCAAAGGATCGCACTTTAACTATACCCAGCGTTATCCGCGCAGTTTTGCCAAATGGACGCCGGAGTGTATTGGGGTTGATAAAGGGTGTACTAAAGAAGAGATGATTAACTCTTACGATAACTCGGTCACCTATGTGGATCACTTTATCGATAGCGTGATCGATCAGCTGCGTGATAAGAAAGCGATTGTCTTCTACGCCGCCGACCACGGGGAGTCGATCAACGAGAAGGAACATCTGCACGGTACGCCACGTAAGATGGCTCCGCCGGAGCAGTTCCGCGTGCCGATGATGGTATGGATGTCTGATAAATATCTGGAAAACCCGGATAAGGCGAAGATGTTTGCCCATCTGAAACAGCAGGCGGATATGAAAGTGCCGCACCGCCATGTTGAGCTGTACGACACGATCCTTGGCTGCCTGGGCTATACCTCGAAAGACGGTGGTATCAACGAAAATAACAACTGGTGTCATGTCCCGGATACCGGCGTAAAAGCGGTTCAGTAAAGGGTTGGCGAGCGACTCGCCACCTTAAAGGCTTTTTTATTGTAAGGGATTGACGGAGCCGTACCTCAGCAGTAAGATGCGGCCCGCATTCGGTGATTGGCGCAGCCTGGTAGCGCACTTCGTTCGGGACGAAGGGGTCGGAGGTTCGAATCCTCTATCACCGACCAAATTCAAGAGCCTGCTCACTGAGCAGGCTTTTTTGCACCTGAGGCTTGCGAGGATGAGAACCTCCGGGGGGCAGAGGTTCGACTCGAGCGAAGCGAGAGAACGTTGCGTCAGCAACGGCCCGAAGGGCGAGCCACGGAGTGGCGAGTCATCCTCTATCACCGACCAAATTCAAAAGCCTGCTCACTGAGCAGGCTTTTTTGCACCTGAGGCTTGCGAGGATGAGAACCTCCGGGGGCAGAGGTTCGACTCGAGCGAAGCGAGAGAACGTTGCGTCAGCAACGGCCCGAAGGGCGAGCCACGGCGTGGCGAGTCATCCTCTGGCACCGACCAAATTCAAAAGCCTGTTCACTGAGCAGGCTTTTTTGCTTCTGGCGCCTACAGTTAGTTACGACAACAAACTAAAACGCTTGTTACCTTCCATTAACCCTGCCTGTTAACGTTTTTGTGACATATTCCATTGTATTTTTTTATATATAGATTGATCTTTTTTCGCGTTGCTTATGGATAACCTCAGCATTTTCCGCTGTGCGTTTTAACGTTCGCGGAATTTAGTGCTCAGATATTCACCATCCTGTAAGAAAATTTAACCCGTCTGAATAAATGTTAATCACTGGTCACAGCAGAATAAGAAGTGAGTTGTGCTGCATCATGGCGGGTAGCATAAATTTCCCTGCTGAAAATAGTGCCTCTGGGTTTTTTTAATCTTTGTTTGCTGATTCTCACACTTAGCGTAAATCCCCGTCACCTGTATTGACGTTTTCACATTCTGTTGACAGATTGTAGGGCACGAGGGGCATTTCAGGGAGAATCTGCGCTGCAACTCAGTTGCTCTTCTGAAAGGAATCTCCATCCCTTATAACGCCTTCGGGCATCACCGACCGGACCGGGTAAAAAATAAATTAAAGGTCAGGCGGCGTAACACAACAAAAAACATCACATTGGAGCAGAATAATAATGAGTATTTCCTTGAAGAAGTCAGGGATGCTGAAGCTTGGTCTGAGCCTGGTGGCAATGACCGTCGCGGCTAGCGTGCAGGCAAAAACCCTGGTCTACTGTTCTGAAGGCTCGCCGGAAGGCTTTAACCCACAGCTGTTTACCTCTGGTACCACGTACGACGCTAGCTCCGTACCTATCTATAACCGTCTGGTTGAATTCAAAACCGGTACCACGGAAGTGATTCCGGGTCTGGCAGAGAAGTGGGAAGTCAGCGAAGACGGCAAAACCTATACCTTCCACCTGCGTCAGGGTGTGAAGTGGCAGGACAGCAAAGAATTCAAACCAACGCGCGACTTTAACGCCGACGACGTTGTGTTCTCCTTTGATCGTCAAAAAAATGCTCAGAACCCGTACCATAAAGTTTCTGGCGGCAGCTATGAATACTTCGAAGGGATGGGCCTGCCAGACCTGATTAGCGAAGTGAAGAAAGTGGACGATAAAACCGTTCAGTTCGTCCTGACGCGTCCAGAAGCGCCATTCCTGGCTGACCTGGCCATGGACTTCGCCTCTATCCTGTCTAAAGAGTATGCCGACAACATGCTGAAAGCCGGCACGCCGGAAAAAGTCGACCTGAACCCGGTCGGTACCGGTCCGTTCCAGCTCCTGCAATACCAGAAAGACTCCCGCATTCTGTACAAAGCCTTTGAAGGCTACTGGGGCACCAAGCCGCAGATCGACCGTCTGGTCTTCTCCATCACGCCTGACGCCTCCGTACGTTATGCGAAACTGCAGAAAAACGAGTGCCAGGTCATGCCGTATCCAAACCCGGCTGATATCGCACGTATGAAGCAGGACAAAAACATCAACCTGCTGGAGCAGGCGGGCCTGAACGTGGGTTACCTCTCCTTCAACACCGAGAAGAAACCGTTTGATGACGTGAAAGTGCGTCAGGCGCTGACTTACGCGGTGAACAAAGAAGCGATTATCAAAGCGGTTTACCAGGGCGCTGGCGTTGCTGCCAAAAACCTGATCCCGCCGACCATGTGGGGCTATAACGACGACGTTAAAGACTACAACTACGATCCTGAGAAAGCGAAAGCCCTGCTGAAAGAAGCGGGTCAGGATAAAGGCTTTACCGTTGAGCTGTGGGCGATGCCGGTACAGCGTCCGTACAACCCGAACGCTCGCCGTATGGCCGAGATGATTCAGGCTGACTGGGCGAAGATTGGCGTTCAGGCCAAGATCGTGACCTATGAGTGGGGCGAATACCTGAAACGTGCTAAAGCGGGCGAACACCAGGCCGTGATGATGGGCTGGACGGGCGACAACGGGGATCCGGACAACTTCTTCGCGACCCTGTTCAGCTGCGCAGCGGCGAAAGATGGCTCCAACTACTCTCGCTGGTGCTACAAGCCGTTTGAAGACCTGATTCAGCCGGCGCGCGCTGCAGAAGATCACAACAAACGTATTGAGCTGTACAAACAAGCTCAGGTGGTTATGCACGACCAGGCGCCTGCCCTGATCATCGCGCACTCCACCGTGTACGAACCAGTGCGTAAAGAAGTGAAAGGCTACGTGGTTGATCCACTGGGCAAACACCACTTCGAAAACGTCTCTGTTGAATAATAAGTAGGGTATTCTCCCTCTCCTTTTGGGAGAGGGCAGGGGTGAGGGGCGTGCATGCATCCCCTCACCCTTAACCTCTCCAAAGGGAGAGGGAATTTACATTTGTGAGCAATACAGACCACATCCCCTGGTTGTGCGTCATTATAGAGAATCCGGGTTATGTTGCAGTTCATCCTCCGACGTCTGGGGCTAGTTATCCCCACGTTTATCGGTATCACCCTTCTCACCTTTGCCTTTGTCCATATGATCCCCGGCGACCCGGTAATGATTATGGCGGGCGAGCGTGGCATTTCTCCTGAACGTCATGCGCAGCTGCTGGCCGAACTGGGCCTGGATAAACCGCTGTGGCAGCAATATCTCCACTATATCTGGGGCGTGCTGCATGGTGATTTAGGCATCTCGCTGAAAAGCCGTCTCCCGGTGTGGGACGAGTTCGTGCCGCGCTTTAAAGCGACGCTGGAACTCGGCGTCTGCGCCATGATTTTCGCGACCGCAGTAGGCATCCCTGTTGGCGTGCTGGCTGCCGTTAAGCGCGGTTCAATCTTCGATCACACCGCGGTTGGCCTGGCGCTGACCGGCTACTCCATGCCTATCTTCTGGTGGGGCATGATGCTGATTATGCTGGTATCGGTGCAATGGAACCTGACGCCGGTATCCGGGCGAGTTAGCGATATGGTGTTCCTTGATGACACCAACCCTCTCACCGGATTCATGCTGATTGATACGGCAATCTGGGGGGAAGAGGGCAACTTTATTGATGCGGTAGCGCACATGATTCTGCCTGCGATGGTGCTGGGCACCATTCCCCTGGCCGTTATCGTGCGTATGACCCGTTCTTCAATGCTGGAGGTGCTGGGTGAGGATTACATCCGTACCGCGCGCGCCAAAGGTCTGACCCGCATGCGCGTTATCATCGTGCACGCACTGCGTAACGCCATGCTGCCGGTGGTAACCGTTATCGGTCTGCAGGTGGGAACGCTGCTGGCGGGGGCGATTTTGACCGAAACCATCTTCTCCTGGCCGGGCCTGGGACGCTGGCTGATCGACGCGCTGCAACGCCGCGATTATCCAGTGGTGCAGGGCGGCGTACTGCTGGTGGCGACGATGATTATCCTCGTCAACCTGCTGGTCGATCTGCTTTACGGCGTGGTGAACCCGCGTATTCGGCATAAGAAGTAAGGGGCCATCATGTCACAAGTTACTGAAAATAAAGTGGTCGCAGCACCGGTTCCCATGACGCCGCTGCAGGAGTTCTGGCACTACTTCAAACGCAACAAAGGGGCGGTGGTAGGGCTGGTGTATGTCACTGTCATGATCCTGATTGCGGTCTTTGCGAACGTTCTCGCGCCCTATAACCCGGCTGATCAGTTCCGTGATTCGCTTCTGGCGCCACCGGTATGGCAGGAGGGGGGAACCTTTGCCCATCTGTTAGGTACCGATGATGTGGGCCGTGATGTCCTGTCGCGCCTGATGTACGGCGCACGTCTGTCGCTGCTGGTGGGCTGTCTGGTGGTGGTGCTGTCGCTGATTATGGGCGTGGTACTCGGCCTGGTGGCCGGTTACTTCGGCGGTATCGTTGATAACATCATTATGCGTATCGTCGATATTATGCTGGCGCTGCCAAGTCTGCTGCTGGCGCTGGTATTGGTGGCCATCTTCGGTCCGTCGATCGGCAACGCCGCGCTGGCGCTAACCTTTGTGGCACTACCTCACTATGTACGTCTCACGCGTGCGGCTGTGCTGGTAGAAGTGAACCGCGATTACGTCACCGCTTCCCGCGTAGCGGGTGCCGGTGCGATGCGTCAGATGTTCGTTAATATTTTCCCGAACTGCCTTGCGCCGTTGATTGTTCAGGCGTCGCTTGGTTTCTCTAACGCCATTCTCGATATGGCCGCTCTTGGCTTCCTTGGCATGGGTGCGCAACCGCCAACACCGGAGTGGGGCACCATGCTCTCCGATGTGTTGCAGTTCGCGCAAAGCGCCTGGTGGGTCGTCACCTTCCCGGGTCTGGCGATTCTGCTCACGGTGCTGGCATTTAACCTGATGGGTGATGGTCTGCGTGATGCACTTGATCCCAAACTGAAGCAGTAAGAGGCACGAGATGGCGTTATTAAATGTAAATGAATTATCGGTGCACTTCGGCGACGAAGGCACACCGTTTCGCGCCGTGGACCGCATCAGCTATAGCGTAAATCAGGGCGAAGTGGTCGGCATCGTAGGGGAATCGGGCTCCGGTAAGTCAGTAAGTTCACTGGCGATTATGGGGCTGATTGACTATCCCGGCCGCGTCATGGCTGAAAAGCTGGAGTTTAACGGTCAGGATCTGAAGCGTATCTCCGAAAAACAGCGCCGCCAGTTGGTGGGCGCTGAAGTGGCGATGATCTTCCAGGATCCGATGACCAGCCTGAACCCGTGTTACACCGTTGGTTTCCAGATTATGGAAGCCATCAAGGTGCACCAGGGCGGGAATAAGAAAACCCGTCGCCAGCGCGCGATCGACCTGCTTAACCAGGTAGGTATACCGGATCCGGCATCGCGACTGGATGTTTACCCGCATCAGCTGTCCGGCGGGATGAGCCAGCGTGTGATGATTGCCATGGCGATCGCCTGTCGGCCTAAGCTGTTAATTGCGGATGAGCCGACGACCGCGCTGGATGTCACCATTCAGGCGCAAATCATCGAGTTGCTGCTGGATTTACAGCAGAAAGAGAACATGGCGCTGGTGCTGATTACGCACGACCTGGCGCTGGTGGCCGAAGCGGCGCACAAAATCATCGTAATGTATGCAGGTCAGGTGGTAGAGACCGGAAGTTCGCACGACATCTTCCGCGCGCCGCGTCACCCGTACACTCAGGCTCTGCTACGTGCTCTGCCGGAATTTGCGCAGGATAAAGCGCGTCTGGCCTCGCTGCCGGGCGTGGTACCGGGTAAATATGACCGTCCGCAGGGCTGTCTGCTCAACCCGCGCTGTCCGTATGCAACGGATAAGTGTCGCGTCGATGAACCCGCGCTGAACCTGCTGGCTGACGGTCGTCAGTCCAAATGCCACTACCCACTCGATGATGCCGGGAGGCCAACACTATGAGTACGCAACAGGCCACCACGCAACAACCGCTGTTGCAGGCCATCGATCTAAAAAAACATTACCCGGTTAAGAAGGGACTGTTTGCCCCCGAGCGCCTGGTGAAAGCCCTGGACGGCGTGTCGTTCAACCTCGAGCGCGGTAAAACGCTGGCGGTAGTGGGTGAATCTGGCTGTGGAAAATCTACACTGGGTCGTCTGCTGACAATGATCGAAACGCCAACCGGCGGCGAACTGTACTATCAGGGCCAGGATCTGCTTAAGCACGATCCGCAGGCGCAGAAGCTGCGTCGCCAGAAAATCCAGATTGTGTTTCAGAACCCCTACGGTTCCCTGAACCCGCGTAAAAAAGTGGGACAGATTCTGGAAGAGCCACTGCTGATCAACGCTTCACTGAGTAAAGAGCAGCGCCGGGAAAAAGCGCTGGCGATGATGGCGAAAGTGGGCCTGAAAACCGAGCATTATGATCGCTACCCGCATATGTTCTCTGGCGGCCAGCGTCAGCGTATCGCCATTGCCCGCGGTCTGATGCTTGACCCGGACGTGGTGATTGCCGATGAACCGGTTTCCGCGCTCGACGTTTCTGTGCGCGCTCAGGTGTTAAACCTGATGATGGATCTGCAGCAGGAACTGGGGCTCTCTTATGTGTTCATTTCGCATGACCTCTCCGTGGTGGAGCATATTGCTGACGAAGTGATGGTGATGTATCTGGGGCGCTGCGTAGAGAAGGGGAGCAAAGACCAGATCTTTAACAATCCGCGTCACCCTTATACTCAGGCGCTGCTGTCAGCAACACCTCGCCTTAATCCGGACGATCGCCGCGAGCGTATCAAGCTGACCGGCGAGCTGCCGAGCCCGCTGAATCCACCGCCGGGCTGTGCGTTCAACGCCCGCTGTCGTCGTCGCTTCGGGCCCTGCACGCAGTTGCAGCCGCAGTTGAAGGACTATGATGGACAGCTGGTAGCCTGCTTCGCAGTCGATCAGGATGAAAACGGCGAGAAACCGCAGCCATAAGCGAAAAACAAAAAACCGGCGATCATCGCCGGTTTTTTTATGCCTGTCAGGCTGCTATTTGCGCAGGCGAACCTGGTCCACCGCATGATTTTCACTCTTGGTGAGGATCAGGCTGGCGCGTTCGCGGGTAGGGAGGATGTTCTCTTTCAGGTTAACGTAGTTAATCTCGTTCCACAGGGCGGTCGCCACATTCACCGCTTCTTCTTCAGAAAGCTGGGCATAGTTGTGGAAGTAAGAGTCCGGATCGGTGAACGCCCCTTCGCGGAACTTCAGGAAGCGATTGATATACCAGCTTTGCAGTAAATCTTCCGGGGCATCAACATAAATCGAGAAATCTACGAAATCAGACACGAAGACGTGATGCGGATCGTGCGGATAATCCATACCGCTCTGCAAGACGTTTAGCCCTTCCAGAATCAGAATGTCCGGCTGAACGACCGTTTTGTCACCATCCGGGATGCGATCATAAATGAGATGCGAATAGACCGGGGCGGTAACGTTTGGCACGCCGGACTTGAGATCCGAGACAAATTTCACCAGACGGTGCATATCATAGGAGAGCGGGAAGCCTTTTTTCTTCATCAGACCGCGCTCTTTTAATACCTCGTTCGGGTGGAGAAAACCGTCGGTGGTGATCAATTCTACGCTGCGGTGTTCTGGCCAGCGGCTCAGCAGGGCTTGTAACACGCGAGCCGTGGTACTTTTGCCCACCGCCACGCTGCCGGCGATGCTGATGATATAAGGAATACGTTGACCGTTGGTGCCAAGGAACTGCTCCAGTACGGCCTGTCGGCGTAAATTGGAGCTGATATAGAAGTTAAGCAAGCGCGACAGAGGTAAATAAATCTCGGCCACTTCTTCCAGAGAGAGATCTTCGTTTATCCCCTTTAACCGCGCTATCTCCCCCTCGGTTAAGGTCATAGGGACGGAGTCGCGCAAAGCAGCCCACTGGCTGCGATTAAACTGGAGATAGGGCGTCATTAGCGTTTGCTCTTTTTTGCTCATAAGCATGCTTCTGTGAGCCTGTGATAGCGCTTCACGTAGTAGTTAATTTTGGACAATGGGCAGGAGGTTAACACCAGATGGGAGGAATAATAAGAAAAAATATAGGCGAGGCGCGCGTTACGAGGGGAGCATCACGGTAAGAAAAAAACGCTATGGAGCGGGTATTTCTGCTGAATAATTGACCTGATATGGGTGAAATTGCAGCGTTCACCGCATTCTTCGCGCAAAATGTGAGCGAAAGAATGTTTTAAGTGATTTTTTAGTTGCATGACTGCGCAGGTCTCCCTAAAATGCGCGCTACTTGATGCCGACTTAGCTCAGTAGGTAGAGCAACTGACTTGTAATCAGTAGGTCACCAGTTCGATTCCGGTAGTCGGCACCATCAAGTCCGGTGGGGTTCCCGAGCGGCCAAAGGGAGCAGACTGTAAATCTGCCGTCACAGACTTCGAAGGTTCGAATCCTTCCCCCACCACCACTTTCTGGCAGCGTTAACGCCGCCGGAGCTGGTTTAAAAAATAAATCAGCTCGAATAGAAAAAGAGAGAAATCTCTTTTTTTGTTACAGAAAGAACTGGGTAGCCGAGTTTCAGGATGCGGGCATCGTATAATGGCTATTACCTCAGCCTTCCAAGCTGATGATGCGGGTTCGATTCCCGCTGCCCGCTCCAATACGTGCTGATATGGCTCAGTTGGTAGAGCGCACCCTTGGTAAGGGTGAGGTCCCCAGTTCGACTCTGGGTATCAGCACCACTTCACTTCTCCCTCCCGTTTCTCTCTGTTTCAATATCAATGTATTCAACAGTTCAGGCATATCGCCTGGTTGATGTGGTGATATCACCGATTTATCCGTGTCTTAGAGGGACAATCGATGTCTAAAGAAAAGTTTGAACGTACAAAACCGCACGTTAACGTCGGTACTATCGGCCACGTTGACCATGGTAAAACAACGCTGACCGCTGCAATCACTACCGTACTGGCTAAAACCTACGGCGGTGCTGCTCGCGCATTCGATCAGATCGATAACGCGCCAGAAGAAAAAGCGCGTGGT
>NZ_DBUS01000009.1:0-428089 GCF_002308415.1 Leclercia sp. UBA1284 | reverse complement strand
AATCCGGCCCCCGCAACCAATACTTCGAAAACATTAAACACCCATCTGGGTGTTTTTTTGTATCTGCGATTTGTGAATCGGCCGGGCGTGAACCCGGCGTGTCTCCACTACCCTCTTCTGGCCAGCGTCGCGCCATCAGAAAAGTAAGCTTTAATCCCGGCCAGAATCGACTCGGCCACTTCCTGCTGGAATTTAGCGGTCTTAAGCTTACGCTCTTCTTGAACGTTACTAATAAAAGCCGTCTCGACCAGAATCGACGGAATATCCGGTGCTTTCAGCACGGCAAAGCCGGCCTGTTCAACGCTGTTCTTATGCAGTTTGTTGATGCCGCCAAGTTTACCCAGCACCGCTTTACCAAATTTAAGGCTGTCGGTGATAGTGAGCGATTGCACCATATCAAACATCGTGTGGTCGACGTAGCGGTCGCCGCTTTTGCTCACGCCGCCAATCAAATCCGAGGCGTTCTGCGTATCGGCGAGATAGCGTGCTGCGGTACTGGTGGCCCCTTTCGTTGAGAGCGCAAAGACGGAGGACCCGCTCGGCTGACGGCTGGTAAAGGCATCCGCATGAATCGAAACAAAGAGATCCGCACGCTGCTTCTGCGCTTTGGCCACGCGCACCTTCAGCGGGATAAAGACATCTTCGTTACGCGTCATATAGGCGCGCATATTGCTTTCCCGATCGATCAATGCCTTCAGGCGACGGGCGATCTGCAGTACCACATCTTTTTCGCGCGTATGGTATTTGCCCACCGCGCCGGAGTCTTCTCCACCATGCCCCGGATCGAGCATGATCACTATCGGGCGATCGCGCCCGGCTTTTCCTGGCTGCGGGCCACTCTGGGCCGGAGGAACCTGCCGATCAAGATCGCCTTTGTTGTAATCTTCCAGCAGGGCCAGCAGCGGATCCTGAATGTCTGTGGCATTGGCCGGATAAAGATCCATCACCATACGCTCTTTGAAACCCGCGACCGGCGCCAGCGCAAACAGCTGCGGCTTCACGTTTTGTTTCAGTTCAAACACCATGCGCACGGTATGCGGATCAAACTGCCCTACCCGCGCAGACTTGATGTAAGGATCATCGCCGCGGATCTGCGCGCTCATCCCCTTCAGGACGGAGTTAAGATTGACACCTTCAAGATCCACTACAACGCGCTCAGGGTTGCTCAGGGCAAACTGCTTATATTTCATCACCCGGTTCGATTCTACCGTGACGCGGGTATAGGTTGAGGATGGCCAGACGCGTACAGCCACGACCTGCGTGACAGCAGCAAGCCCAACCTGACTCACACTGAGTAACCACATGGCCCCGGCCCCTTGTAACAGACGGCGGCGGCTTAAAGCTGACTTGGATCCCGACATGCTTCTCCCGAGCAAAGAAATCGTATTTATACACAAAACGTCCAAATTGACCGAAAACTTTAACGAATGACGCATAAACTGTCATCTATTAAAGGGTAAACAATCCTTAGTTAATGCCTTGCTTATATAGCTATTTCTTCGTATCAGCCAAAATTTAGGCTTGCGCTCGCGGTCACGATCGAATAAAAATACATTAATTACGAATAAAAATTCATTGAGGGTTGTGCCGTGGTGAAGGAGCGTAGAATCGAACTGGTCCAGGGATTCCGCCATTCTGTTCCCTATATCAACACCCATCGTGGGAAAACCTTTGTCGTGCTGCTCGGCGGCGAAGCCATTGAACACGAAAACTTTTCCAGTATCGTCAACGACATCGGCCTGCTGCACAGTCTGGGTATTCGCCTGGTTGTGGTGTATGGTGCCCGGCCGCAGATCGACGCCAATCTGGCCTCTCATCATCACGAACCTATCTACCATAAACACACTCGTGTTACCGATGCCAAAACGCTGGAACTGGTTAAGCAGGCGGCGGGCCTGCTGCAGCTGGATATCACCGCACGTCTCTCAATGAGCCTGAATAATACCCCTCTGCAGGGAGCGCATATCAACGTGGTGAGCGGCAATTTTATTATCGCCCAGCCGCTCGGCGTGGATGACGGGGTGGATTACTGCCATAGCGGCCGTATACGGCGTATCGACGAAGAGGCGATTCATCGTCAGCTGGACGGCGGTGCCATCGTACTGACGGGGCCGGTCGCCGTCTCCGTTACCGGCGAAAGCTTCAACCTCACCTCGGAAGAGATTGCCACGCAGCTGGCTATCAAGCTGAAAGCCGAGAAGATGATTGGTTTCTGCTCATCGCAGGGCGTGACCAACGAGCTGGGGGATATTGTCTCTGAGCTGTTCCCTAACGAAGCGCAGGCCCGCGTAGAGTCTCTTGAAGCCCTGGGGGATTACCACTCCGGCACCGTGCGCTTCTTGCGGGGGGCGGTAAAAGCCTGCCGCAGCGGGGTGCGTCGCAGCCATTTGATTAGCTATCAGGAAGATGGCGCGCTGTTGCAGGAGCTCTTCTCGCGCGACGGCATTGGTACGCAGATCGTCATGGAGAGCGCCGAGCAGATACGCCGCGCCACCATCAACGACATCGGCGGAATTCTGGAGCTGATCCGCCCGCTGGAGCAGCAGGGGATTCTGGTGCGTCGTTCCCGCGAACAGCTGGAGATGGAGATCGACAAGTTCACCATTATTCAGCGCGACAACCTGACTATCGCCTGTGCGGCTCTCTACCCCTTCCCGGAAGAGAAGATCGGTGAGATGGCCTGTGTGGCCGTGCACCCGGATTACCGCAGTTCGTCACGCGGTGAAGTGTTGCTGGAGCGTGTTGCCGCCCAGGCGCGGCAAATTGGGCTGAATAAACTCTTCGTCCTCACTACCCGCAGCATTCACTGGTTCCAGGAGCGTGGCTTCACGCCGGTGGATATTGACTCTCTGCCTGAGAGCAAAAAAGAGATGTATAACTATCAGCGCCGTTCCAAAGTGCTGATGGCCGATCTCACCTGATCCCTCCCCTGCGGGAGGGGCAGTTACAGCGCTTCAAAAAGGGTGTTCAGGCCGCTACGCCGCTCGGTTCGCGTGGTGACAGCCTGCGTCAGGACACTCTCATCCGCATACAAGGATAAGCGGCGACGCGCACGGGTAATGGCGGTATAGACCAGCTCACGGGTGACGACGGGCGACATCTGTACTGGCAGAATCAGCGCCGCATGATCGAACTCCGACCCCTGGGATTTATGCACCGTCATGGCCCATGCGGTTTCATTTTCCGGTAAACGGCTTGGCTGAACCGATTTCACGCGGCCATCCGGCATCTGGAACCAGACACGTAACCCCTGCCCGCGATCCAGGGCAATCCCGATATCCCCGTTAAATAACCCGAGCGCGCTGTCGTTGCGCGAGATCATAACCGGGCGGCCCTCATACCAACGGGAGAGGGGCTGACGGGTAATCTTGCGTTTTTGCGCCAGTACCTGCTCCAGCTTCTCGTTCAACCCTGCCACACCGAAGGGCCCTTCTCGCAGCGCACACAGCAGCTGGAACTCGCCAAAGGCGGCGATGACTGCCTCCGGGGAGGCTTGCTGCTGAACGGCCTGCAGGAAGCGCTGATATCCTTCCAGAGCATCGTCGAGCATGCTCAGATACTCTTCACCGCTTTGTAGCGCCTTTTTCTCAATATCGCTGAAACGACCATCAAAGACGGTACTTAAGGCCTGGCGATCGCCGCGATTGACCGCCGCCGCCAGCTGACCAATGCCGGAGTCACTACCAAATCGATAGCTCTTTTGCAGCAGGCACAGGCTGTCGCGCAGCGCCCCTGCCACCTGGCTGGCATTACCTTCGAGCGCGTAGCCCGTCAGGCCAGCAAGCTCCTGCGCGCGCTGGGCAGTGAATCCCGCGCTGGCCCAGGTGCAGATATCCCCCAGCACCGCGCCGGCCTCTACCGAAGCCAGCTGATCGCGATCGCCTAAGAAGATCACGCGCGCATGCGCAGGCAGTGCATCGATCAGGCGCGACATCATCGTCAGGTCAATCATGGACGCTTCGTCTACCACCAGCACATCCAGATGCAGTGGATTACCTACGTGGTAACGCAGATTCTGGCTACCCGGCTGCGCCCCCAGCAGGCGATGCAGTGTGCTGGCCTCGCTCGGGAAGAGCTTGCGCTGCGCCTCTGTCAGGGGCAGTTTTTGCACTGCGCCACCCAATGACTCCGTCAGGCGTGCCGCCGCTTTGCCCGTCGGTGCGGCCAGGCGGATACGGCATTTTGTCTTGCCGGCCATCTGAATCAGCGCGGCCAGCAGGCGCGCCACGGTGGTGGTTTTACCGGTACCCGGCCCGCCGGAAATGACCGAGATTCGGCGTGTCAATGCGACTGCCGCGGCCACTTTTTGCCAGTTCACATCGCCCTCGACGCTAAACAGGTCGTTGAGCGTCTTCTGCATCTCTGCTTCATTGTGCGTTAAAGGCTGGTTCGCTTCCGTGAAGAAACGCGCCACGGCCTGCTCGTAACGCCACATCCGGTTCAGATAGAGCCGATCGTCAACCAGGATCAGCGGAGTAGGTTTCGCGCCATCGCTCACCGCCGGAGAGTCCATTAACGCTCCCCGCCAGTCGGGATCGTCCCCCAGCAGATTAAAGCAGGCCAGCAGCGGGGCTGGCGTTTTCGCGTCGGGCTTCAGGCGCGATAATGGCAGGCAGACATGTCCTTCCCCGGCATCATAACTGAGTAAAGCGGCAGCCAGCATCAACGTCGGGTGGTCGTTATCTGCCACCATCATGGCAAATTGCACATCCAGACGACGCAACAGACGCTGCTCAACCGCCTCAAGTAAGCACTCCTGCATCGTCATTGCGCTACCTCCTCTGTGGTGCCAGCAAACAGGCTATCCATCTGGTTAATCAGGGCTTCGTCAGGACGCGTGCAGAAAATCCCCGATCCCGGCGCACTGCCGTCGACGCCACGTAAAAACAGATAAATCACGCCGCCAAAATGGCGCTGATAAGTGTAATCCGCAATGCGATGGCGCAAATAGCGGTGTAACGCCAGGGTATAGAGCTGGTACTGCAGATCATAGCGATGCGTCTGCATCGCCCGCGCCATCGCCTCCTGGGTGTAAGCATCACGGTTCTCGCCCAGCCAGTTAGATTTGTAATCCAGCAGGTAATAACGGCCGTTATGGCGAAAGACCAGGTCGATAAAGCCTTTCAGCATGCCGCGCACCTGACGAAAGTCGAGAGGTGGGCAGCCCTGCGACAGGGGATCATATCGACGAATTAGCGCGTCCAGCGCCGTAGCGGTAAGCGGGCCAGAAATAGGCAGATAAAACTCCATCTCTACCTGTTTCTCTTTCGCCGTTAACTGACTCAGAGAGATGCCTTCATCGTTCAGCGGCGCCTGTAAAATACGGGTAATCCAGGCCGTCAGCACCGGTTGCCAGCGTACGTCGTACCCCCCTTTTTGCAGCACATCCGCTACCCAGGTTTCTGATACCGGCTGGGTAAAGTCGAGTGTTTCAAACAGGCTATGCAGAAAGGTCCCAGGGGACGCACCACGCGGAAACTGGTGCGGCGTCAGCTCCGGCTCCTGCGCGACTTCTCCAACGCCTGCGGCATCGACATCCAGCCGCGGCATCAGATCCTGTGCCAGCGCCTGGCCGTGCTGCTGCAAACCGGAGTAGCTGGTGACCCGCCAGTCATCCGCCAGCGCGCGGGCGATCTGTCGCGCCTGCAGCTCAGGAGATAACGATTCAGGCATTTGCCAGCGGTCGCTGTCTGCCACGCCGGCCGTGTGCAGCGAGATATGTTCATTGCAGAGCGCCTCCAGACACTGGCGCAGCCCGACGGCGTCTTTCGCTTCGCCTTTTTGCACCAGTCGCCCCAGCGCGCTGAGGTGGAAATCGCTCTCGCCGGATTTATCGCCGCGACGGCGTGATAGAGGAGCTACCCCCAGGCTGCAGTGCCATACGGAACGGGTGAGCGCCACGTACAGCAGGCGTAGATCTTCTGCCAGTCGCTCCGCCTCGGCAAGCTCAATGCTGGCATCGGCCTTGCTGAGATCCAGCACCGCTTCGAAGGTTTTGCGATCGTGGTAGAAGGCCTGATCCTGCACCCGGTAGTTAGCAATAAAGGGCAGCCAGACCAGCGGGTACTCCAGGCCTTTGGATTTGTGGATAGTCACGATCTGGACGAGGTGTTTGTCGCTTTCCAGGCGCATCTGCTGGCTGGAAGCATTGCTGTTTGGCTCGGCAATATGCTGCGCCAGCCAGCGTACCAGCGCGTGCTCGCTTTCCAGCTGCGAACCCGCTTCCTGTAACAGCTCGCTAATATGCAGGATATCCGTTAAACGCCGCTCGCCGCCGGGAGTCGCCAACATATTCTCGGCAATCTGTCGCTGCGTCATGACATCGCGCAGCATTGCCATCACGCCCCGCTTTTGCCAGCGGTCGCGATAGCGGGTGAACTCTTCTACCGCTGCATCCCAGTGGGTTTCGTTATTATTCAACGTGTCGATATCCTGCGCGTTCAGCCCCAGCATGGAGCTGGCGAGCGCACTGCGCAGCACGTTTTCGCGCTCCGGCGCCAGCACCGCCTGCAGCAGCCAGAGCATCTCCTGCGCCTCCAGCGTTTCAAACACGCTGTCGCGGTTGGAGAGATAGACCGAAGGGATGCTGAGCAAGGTTAGCGCGTCGCGCACCAGCGCGGCCTCCTGGCGACTGCGCACCAGCACAGTGATATCCGATGCCTGCACCGGTCGGGAATCTTTGCCTGTATGCAGCACGGCTTCATTGCGCAGCCCGGCGCTCAGCCAGTCGCGGATTTGTGCCGCGCAGTGCTGGGCCATAAAGGCCTGGTAGTCTCCTACGCCGCAGACCTCGCCTTCCATCAGCCAGAAACGCATCGCCGGCTGCGCTTCACCCTCGTATTCGAAACGTAACCCGGCATTTCTTTCAGCCCATTTGACCGGTTTGAAGGGAATGTCGCGGAACATGAAGGCATCGTCCATCTGCGAAAAGAGCCTGTTTACGCTCTCGACCATGCCAGGCGCGGAACGCCAGTTAGTATCCAGCGTATAGTGCGCCGCCACTTCGCCACGTGCTTTCATGTAGGTGAAGATGTCGGCGCCGCGAAAAGCGTAGATCGCCTGCTTAGGGTCACCGATCAGCAGCAGTGCCGTCTCCGCTTGCTGGCGCCAGATGCGGCGAAAGATACGGTACTGTTGCGGGTCGGTATCCTGGAATTCATCGATCATCGCCACCGGGAATCGTTTACGAATCGCGGCCGCCAGCGCTTCGCCGTTTTCACTGTTAAGCGCAGCATCAAGTCGACTCAACATGTCGTCAAAGCCGAGCTCGCCCCGACGGCGTTTTTCGCGCGCTACGGCTTCGCGGATCTCCACCAGCGCACGGGTAATCATTAAATCGTTCAGGGTAAGCGACTCAGCCAGTATCGCATCAATGGCGGCGAACAGCGGATGTTCCGGTACCTGGCCGCCCGCTTTGGTACGTTCGGTCAGGGATGTCTGAGAGAATTTTTCCAGCGCGTCAGGCAACTGATAGCTACAGGTCTCTTCTTCTGCCCAGGCGTTAATTCTCTCAATGTATTTCGCCTGATTACCCCGGTTAAGCTTGCGCCTGTCGATGCCCGAATTTTCGATGATGGCATCAATCTCACCGACCCCACTGCGCCACTGCTCTTTCATCGCGTCGATCGTCGCGATGATCTTTTCATGGCGAGAGGCCAGGGTTTCATCCGCAGGCGGCGGGGATTTAATCACCGGGGCTTCCCCCTGCAGATAACGATCGATGGAACGCAGGAGCGCTTCCGGCCCTTTCCACAGGTCGTGAACAGCCTGGGCGATATCGCGTGGCAAGGGGTAACAATGGCGACGCCAGAAATCAGCGCAGGCCTGGTAGCGCAGCTCAGATTCATCTTCGATCAGCTGTTGTTCAAAGAGCATGCCCGATTCAAAGGCATTGAGGCTGAGCATCCGCTGACAAAAACCGTGGATAGTAAAGACCGCCGCTTCGTCCATCTGCCGCTCTGCCAGCAGCAACCATTGCGCCGCCTGTTCGGTATCGCCAATCTCTTCGAGCAGGCTGGTATAGAGCGGGTTATCGGTGGCGTTTCGCAGGCAGGCGATGCGTAGTTCGTGGATGTTGGCGCGGATACGGCCACGCAACTCTTCCGTTGCGGCCTCGGTGAAAGTCACCACCAACAACTCTTCAACGCTCAGGGGGCGGCTAAAGGCAGAACTGCCGCCCAGGCCAAGCAGTAGTCGCAGGTACAGGGCGGCGATGGTGAAGGTCTTTCCGGTTCCCGCTGAGGCTTCAATCAACCTTTCGCCCTGGAGTGCTAAACGAAGGGGATTAAGAGACTCAGCGGTATCGGTCATTCTTTCTTGCTCCATGGCAGTGATTGCTGCAGCTCACTTACGCTTTTCCAGACTTTCCAGCCGTCCGGGTGGAGGTATTCGACCTTCCCGTTCTGGCTACCTGACACCTGGGAGAGGATGGCCATCCCTTTAGGATCAACCACCGCCTGGTGGAAGAAGTCGGCCACTTTTTGCGGCGTGAGCTGCTTAATTTCGGCCACTACTTTATCACGCGAATCGAAGCGCATATTACCCCGATCGAAATCTTTGCTGATTTTTGAGGCCTCTTCGCCCAGGGTTTGTGGCGCCTGGTTGATCTGCGCAATCACTGCCTGCTGGATTTGGGCAAACTCTTCCGGCTTCATGGCGCGAAGCTTCGCCTCTGCCTGCGGGAAGAATGCCTGATAGCGTTGCCACAGATAGGCAGGCTGCTTATCGCTGCTTTGCAGCAGGAAGCCGAGCCCCCACTGGCGCCCCACGTTCATCGAGAAGGCAAAGACCGCATAACCCAGCTGTTCTTCAGTACGCAGCTGGTTATAGAACCATGGCTGAATGATCTGTCCCAGCACCGCGCTGTTTGCCGAACTGGCAAACTCGTCGTATCCAGTAGGGACAAAAACGGCCGCCAGCGCAGAGTCAGAGGTGTTGCTCTCTTTATCGAAAATCACGTTCTGCTGTTTTTCGACCAGCACATCCTGATTACGACACCATTCGTTACCATGAGCATCCAGCTGGTCACGGACATTTTTCGCCAGCGTTTTCGTCTGCTCTTCCGTCATATTTCCGACCACCAGGAACTCCGGACGGGCATTGGCTTTCAGCGCATCGCGATAGGCCATCACCTCTTTCAGACTGATAGAGGGCAGCAATGCACGGCGCTCTTCACGCTGGAAGTACGGAATCTGAGACAACATTTGCACCGGCATGATCGCCTGATCAAAGGCTTTGCCTTTTTCCGCCGAATCCATCATCTGGGCATACCATGACTTCGCCTGCTCCAGCTGATCCTCGGTTGGCGTATAGCTGAAATATCCCGCCAGTAGGGCCTGGAAAAGCTGCGGCAGCCGTTGGGTATAACCGTTGGCATTGAGCATCAGGCCATTGTTGGCATTGGTCGAGAAGCTGATCCCGCCGACGGCGGCCTGGTTGCTGAGCTCGTCCAGCGCGATCCCCGCCAGATAATCATTCAGGGCAAACATCACCTGGTTGCGGGCACTGTTCATGGCCGCAGGATTACGCAGTATCACGCTAACGTCGGCCTTCGGCTCGTTAGCAAAGTACTGGCTTGGGGTATAGACCACCCGCAGGGTTGGCTCATCGACAATCAGTTTGGGTTGTGGATAAGCCCCCTGAGGCTTGATCAGGGTGAAGTCATCAGGAATGTAAGGGTTCAGCTCCGGCAACTTGAGCGCGATGGCCGCCGATTTTTGCTGCCAGTCGGTAAAGGTTTTATCGCTAATTTTATCGACCTGATAAGGCGCATTGACGAAATAGGCTGTCTTGTTGTGCGGTTCATCCGGGCTGATATACCAGATGCGGGCATTCTGCGGCGTCATCATCTCCAGACGGGCTTTCACCGCGGCAGCATCGTATTGATCGGCAATATTGACCGCGTCAAGCGTGTGCTCAACCGGCACGCGGATCATGGTATCGGCCAGCCACTCGACGTAATCCATATCGCGGGTGATAGAGGGGTAACGGAAGTCGAGATCCAGCACGTGAGCCAGTTCGTCAAAGTAGCGCTTATCGACCCCTTTCTCGCGCAGCAGATTGAGGTAGCTGAAAATCGCCGCCACCACCTCGTCGCGATGGGCAAGGCCTTTATCGGTTAAGGTTGCGGAGATGGCGAGCACGCCACTGTTGCCGTTTACTACCGGATCGGAATCAGCGCGGATACCTTCTGCCAGCCCCTGCTTTTGCAGCCAGTCCGACAGCGTGTCGGCGCTGCGGTTGCCGATGAGGTAGTTCACCAGCTCGTCGGTTTTACTGCGGAACTGGGCGGTGTTGTCGTCAATACGAAACTCGACGCGCAAGACTTTACGCGGCATCGCCGGTACGTAATGAATGATCACCCCTTTTTGTGCATCGGTCACGACCGGGACGTCAATTTGCGGTTTAGTAATGTTTTTATTCGGCACGCGGCCGTAAGTCTCAGCGGCGATTTTTGCCAGCGTCGGCAAGGGCTTATTACTGTACACCACCGCTTTCATCAGGTTGGCGGAGTAGTATTTATCGCGAAACGTATGCAGGGCATCCAGCACCGGGCTGCCGGGTTTGTCGCTCAGGGTTTCGAGGTTCCCACCAGAAAAACGGGAAGCCGGGTGCGCCGGGTTGATGGTCTCGGCGCTTACCTGGGCCATACGCATCCCGTCACGGGTACGGGCCAGCGTCAGCTCTGCGTTTACGGCGTTGCGTTCGCGATCGGCATACTTTTTATCCAGTAACGGCGAGGCAATCGCATCCGCAAGACGATCTACCGCCCCTTCCAGGGCGTCATTTTCCACTTCAAGGTAGAAGGCGGTGCGATACGGCGCGGTACTGGCGTTGTGGCTGCCACCGTGCATTTTTAAAAATTCGGCGAGACTGTCGGGCTGCGGGTACTTTTTCGAGCCCATCAGGATCATATGTTCAAGATAGTGTGCAAGCCCGGGATGCGCATCGGGATCTTCCAGCGAGCCAACCGGCACCACCAGCGCCGACAGCGACTTTACCGCCTGAGGATCGGAAACCAAAAGCACAACCATCCCGTTATCAAGCCGAATAGCCTGATACTGGCGGGTGTCTTTGTCGCTTTTGCGGATCGTTTCCTGAAGGGGTTGCCAACCGGTGTTCGCCTGACTGAAGGGTGCCCAGAGGGCGACAAACAAAACAAACGCTTTCAACATGGTGCTGCCTGGCATTCACTACCTCATCATCACGGACGACATCATTAACGTGTTTCGTGCCGAACGCGCCGGCATCTCTTTATCGTGGTACATCAGTCCGTGACGCGATGGGCATCATAATTCAATGCTTATGACCGCGCAATTTTTATACAGCCGCCAGGACTAATTAAATTTGAACAAAGGTAACAGATAGCGCTGCGCCTCTTCCGTGATAGCGTCAAAGTATTCCGGTTCAAGGGTGCGCCATAAACGCTGATACCAGACATCATCCCCTTCGCCGCGCACCATCATATTGCCCTCGTAGGCCTGCAGGAACTTGCTACGCGCTTTTTGCAATGTGGCCTCATCGGTTAACATGACATTGTTTGTCGCGTCGTAACAGGTTTTTACCCATGCCCCCCCACTTTCTGGCAGCAGAAGTAGCGGTTGGTTCATTCCTTGCAGATAACCGGCAACAAGCTGTTCCAGATAGTGCATAGCCTGTTCCGCCGGAAGCGGCGGGAAGCGCCACTCGCCATCCTTGCGCACAAAGAGCCGGCTTTCTCCTTCACCGCCACTGGCACAGTAGACAAGATGTTCCAGCCAAAGTTGCAACCCTTGTGAAACGCTCAACATCGCCGGGCGCCAGCGCAGCAGGCCATCCGGCTGTACATGCTGTAGCCAACCGGTGAGCGGAATACCGCTGCATTCGAGATCGATCTCCATACTGATACCCGGCTGGCGACATTCAATCACGCGGGAAGCCAGCGCCTGCATCTCCTGACACTGAGTCTCCCAGACGATTTCGCCAAAGGCGCCATAGGGTAGCTGCCCCGCAGCGCGAAAACGACGAAACAACATGTCGGCATCTTGCTCATCGACCAGCGCATTCAACAGTTGCTGATTAAGCTGATAACGGCTTAGTCCCTCCAGGGTAAAGGGCTCCGCATCGGGGATTTCGCTCTCTTCAGAGCGGAAGTTGACCTGCAGGCGCATCTGGAAAAAAGCGCGCACAGGGTGCGCCCAGAAACGCTGTAACTGCTCGAAGGTAATGGCGGTGATGGGCAGCGCTGGCAGCGGCTGTATAAAGTCGGTATGGGCTTTGCCTTCTCTCTTCGCCGCCGGTAACCATTCGCGGGCATAGCTCTGCTGCTCGCTTTCCACGTAGTTGGCTGGATCAAATGGCATGCGGCTGTGATAGCAGGTGATATGCGCTTTCACCCGCTTCTCGCTCTCATCACAGTTACGTTCTTCATCGCCCGGCAGGTAATGGCTCTGCCCGATATAGTCCACCAACTCCTGCACCAGCACGGAGGGGAAACGTTCGCTGTTATCCTGAATGGAGCGACCGATATAGCTGATGTAAAGTTTTTGCTGAGCTGAGATCAAGGCTTCAAGGAACAGATAGCGGTCATCATCACGACGACTACGGTCGCCACGCTGGGGATTCTGGCTCATTAAATCGAAGCCGAGCGGGGCCAGCGCGCGTGGATAGACACCGTCGTTCATCCCTAACAGGCAGACCACCTTGAACGGAATGGAGCGCATTGGCATCAGAGTACAGATGTTAACCGGCCCGGCCAGGAAGCGCTGGCTGATACGCTCCTGATCCAGACGCTGGGTCAATTCGTCGCGCAGCAGGGAGAGGGGAATCGCTTCGCCATAGTGAGAATTTACCCCCTCTTCGATGATCGCCTGCCACTGCTGCTCAATCAGCGCCATTGCCGCTTCAGTCTCCTGGTCGGGCAGGAAAAAGTCGTTCAACATTTCCCGGGCGACTGGCAGCCACGCTTCCAGCTCCCGGCTCTCCATCAGCCTGCTACGCCAGCGGTTTAGCTGCATCAGCAACGAGGCAAGATGCCCAACCAGTTCGGCAATTAAGCCGCTTGATTCGTCATAAGGCAGAACGTCGTTCCACTCCCCCTGACTGCTCTCCATGGCATAGCCGAGCAGCATACGGGTCAGCCCGAATTGCCAGGTGTGCTGACCCGTCACAGGCAGTTCAAACGCCTGCACGTTGTCGTCATCCATCCCCCAGCGCACGCCCGATTCGTTTACCCACTGGCGCAGGTAACGTAGCCCCTCTTCATCAATGTCGAAACGGGCAGCCAGCACCGGCACGTCCAGCAGCGCCAGTACGGTTTCAGGCACAAAGCGGCTGTCTGGTAGCGTAAGCAGACTGATAAAGGCCTGCAGGGCCGGATGAGACTGGCGCGCGCGACGGTCAGATACGGCATAGGGAAGATAGCGATCGCCCGTCGCGCTGCCAAACACCGCCTGAATAAAAGGACTGTAGCTATCGATATCGGCTACCATGACCACGATATCGCGTGGAGTGAGCGACGGATCGTCCTCGAGCATCGCCAGCAGTCTGTCATGCAGCACTTCTACTTCACGCTGCGGGCTATGGCAGATATTGATGGTCACGCTGCGATCCTCGGGATCAAGCAGGCGTTTTCTATCGCTGCGGGCAAACTCATCGGCAGTGATTCCCGCGACGGCACTGTTTTCCAGATCCAGAATATCCAGTTGAACGTTATGCAGCAGGCTGTCGGGCGTGATATCTACAAACGCATCCACATCCCCTTCACCCGTTTCCGTGATCTCCGAAAGCATGTAGATATAGTCGCGTCCCAGCTTGCCCCAGGAGGCCAACAAAGGATTCGCCAGTTCATGGATCCCTTCATCGTTAAAGCGTTGCGCCGCCGTCTCGCTGTCTTTGAACAGCGGGACACTGCGCTCATCGAAAAGACGACGCCGCTGACGGGTCAGCCTGCGTGCCAGCCAGCGGGCATCCTGAATATCACCCCAGTAGTGACGACAGGGATTGGTAAAGAGAATGTGGATATCAATGTGTTTACCCAGCGCATTAAGCGCCTTCAGGTAGACCGGCGGCAAAGCAGAAATACCGCAGATAAAGACCCTTGAAGGCAGGCCTTCTGGTGCAGAGTCTGCGGACTCCAGCATGGCGATGAAACGCTCATATAAATTGGCACGGTGCCAGCGGGGCTGCCCCAGCGCGTGCGTATGTTCCACCAGTGCCTTCCAGAGCGGGGCCTGCCAGATTTGCGCCTGATCCAGGCCATCAATCAGTTCGCCCGCTTCCCAGCGGGTGAGCCATTCCGGGCGATAGACCAGATACTGGTCATAAAGATCCGCCGTCCGCGAGGCCAGCTGGAAGAGTTTTCGCTTATCCGTATCGTCGTTGAGATAGTGCCGCAGCATGGCAAACTCATCGCGGGGTAACATATCGGGCAGAAGCGACATTAGCTTCCAGCTCATGCTCTGCTTATTGAACGCGCTCTGTTCTGGAATTTCTGGCAACACGCGGACGAACATATCCCAGATAAAGCTGGCGGGCAGCGGGAAATCAATATTGGCGGCGATACCAAATTTTTGCGACAGGGACATCTGCAGCCATTGGGCCATACCGGTGCTTTGAACCAGGATCATCTCGGGTTCAAAGGGATCGTCGAGCCGTTGCTGTTCGACGATGAACTCCATCAGTGCTTCCAGCACATCCAGGCGGTTTGAGTGGTAGACCCTTAACATAACTGCTCTCAACTATTTGCTGATTGGACAGTGCAGGCGTGTCATCTGCCCCTGTCGACCTTGTGGAGAAATAAGTGTGACCGAGATGCTGACACATCCGGCGTGCGTTGTCTGCCCCCGGTTTATTTGCCAGCCTTCCGGGAGAGCGCTGGCGTGGAGCTGAGACTGGTTCCAGCCATGGCGCCAGAGCTGGCGATAGTGATCCAGCATGACGAACCGGCTGGCCAGGGCACGATGATAGCCCGCCAGCATCGTAACGACCATGATCATCAGCGCCATTGCCAGTAACACCTCGACAATACTGAATCCACGCTGTCTGCTGATTATTTTGCCTGACACAGTGCGGTCTCCTTTATGGGGCAAAAATCGCTCCAGCCGTGGCGGGAAAATACGACCTCACCGGAGGTAATGCTCCCTAACCGCCACAGCGTGCTGCCTTCGCTGCCGGCAATCAATAGACGCTCGTCATCCCCAACAGGACGCAGACATGCCCACCACGTCTGGCTGGGATGCTTTTGGCATTGCTGCGCAGCGACAGGCTGCCAGCCAAGGGTGCGCGCCCACTCCATCGCTGACTGCGCCCCGGCCTGCTGCTGTATAGCATGACGTTCAGCATTGACGATGAACAACAGCGTATTCAGTTGCTGGTTGTGCCCGGCCAGCAATAGCGAGCCCAGCATGAGAATCATCAATACCATTGCCAGCGAAGAGATCCCTTTTTGCCGCTTCACAGGTTATACCCCGTCACACTGTGATAGGCCTGGAAAACCCGCCCCTGCCGACCTGCAAACGCGGCAGAAAGTGCCAGGGTGAGCTCCGGGGCAAACCCCGCTCGCTGCACCTTTTCTACTTTAAAATGAACAACTGTGACCCTGTCCGGATCCGTTATCCGCTCCCAGCCTTTACCCCGACAGGATGTGGCCCCGCGCAGCGTTTCCAGTGCCCCGGCATTCAGACGAAATCCCGTTTGCTCCGCCGCCGTTTGTGGGGTGGTTTCCCAGCGGCCATTACTGTTTTCATCCCATTGCACAATGACGCATTCACCCTGCGCGCTAAGCTCTAACGCAGCCCCCTGACAGGTGCCGGCGCAGAAACCCGCGCGCTGCAGATGTTTGCCAATACCTGCTAATCGCAGCCCGATCTCCTCTTCAATTTCCTGCTGTGCGGTCTCCGTTTGCAGCGCCCGCTGCAGCCCCGGCAGGAAACGAACGGCACTGAGCAGCAGCAGGCTGCTGATGGCCATCGCGATCAATACTTCCGTCAGTGAAAAGCCTGTCTGTTTTAGCGGCATGCAAATTCTCCCTTTGCGCTGCACATCCTGATGCGACCCCAGGATGAGACAATCACCAGCCACTCCCCCGCCGGGCTTTGAAGGTAAATGCGCCCGGCCCAGGCCGTATCCCGAAGCCCATAGAAGCCTAGCCCGGGCGTGATCGCTTTGACGCTGATGGCTGGCCAGAGGGGGATTAGCACCCAGGGATCATGCTGCTGGCACGCAACTGCCTGTTCCCTTCGCAGGCACCACTGTTGACCGCGCTGCCCGAGTACCACCCTATGGTCGCGGTTATTACGCCATGCGTCGTTGCGCAGCATAACCAGGTAGTCACGTACCTGACGTGCGGTCTGCCAGAGTTGCTGCTGTTGCTGCCAGCTTCGCCAGCCATACAGCCCCGCCGCGCTTAGCGTCACGACAAGCGAAATAGCCACCAACGTTTCGATGAGCGTAAAGCCCTTTGCGATTTTCATGTGCGGAGTGTGGCGCAGCGGCGTAGCACTGGCGACAGGCAAGTCGGCGGTTTACGAGGCGGTTTCCACGCTTTTTTTGACATTGCAGCCCGTTGCAAACAGGGCGGAAGCAGGGCCGCAAAGAGAGATTACAGGCAAAAAAAACCGGCGCCCTGGGGCACCGGTTGTGTCAGCATGACCGGGTTAGATCGCGACCGGCGCCTTGATGCCAGGGTGCGGGTCGTAGCCCTCGATTTCGAAGTCATCAAAACGATAATCGAAGATAGAGTCGGGCTTACGCTTGATCACCAGTTTCGGCAGGGCACGCGGTTCACGGGTGAGCTGCAGATGGGTCTGCTCCATATGGTTGCTGTACAGGTGGGTATCTCCCCCCGTCCAGACGAAGTCACCCACTTCCAGATCGCACTGCTGCGCCATCATATGTACCAGCAGCGCATAGCTGGCGATGTTAAACGGCAAGCCGAGGAACACATCGCAAGAACGCTGGTAGAGCTGGCAAGAGAGCTTACCGTCTGCCACATAGAACTGGAAGAAGGCGTGGCATGGCGCCAGCGCCATCTTATCCAGCTCGCCGACGTTCCAGGCAGAAACGATGATCCGGCGCGAATCCGGGTCATTCTTCAGCTGGTTCATCACGGTGGTGATCTGGTCAATGTGACGGCCATCTGGCGTAGGCCAGGCGCGCCATTGCTTGCCGTATACCGGCCCCAGATCGCCGTTCTCGTCGGCCCATTCGTCCCAGATGGAGACATTGTTTTCATGCAGATACGCAACGTTAGTATCACCCTGCAAGAACCACAGCAGCTCATGGATAATCGAGCGCAAATGGCAACGCTTGGTGGTGACCAGCGGGAAGCCCTCTTGCAGATTGAAGCGCATCTGGTGGCCAAAAATGGAGAGCGTACCGGTGCCGGTGCGGTCGTTTTTCGGCGTGCCCTCATCGAGCACTTTTTGCATCAGGTCAAGATACTGTTTCATGAGACCTCAGGAAAGCTGTTGCTGTGGGCGACGACGATAAGCCCAAATCATCATGATAATACCCGCGACAATCATCGGGATGGAGAGAATCTGCCCCATGCTGATGTACTGCACCCACTCGCCGGTGAACTGCGCATCCGGTTGGCGGAAGAATTCCACGATAATGCGGAACGCCCCGTAACCTATCAGGAACAGACCCGATACGGCCCCCATCGGACGCGGTTTGCGGATAAAAATGTTCAGAATGATAAACAGCACTATGCCTTCCAGCGCCATTTCATACAGCTGAGACATGTGTCGCGGCAGAACGCCGTAGGTATCGAAAATCGATTGCCATTCAGGATGCGAGGGCAGCAGCGCCATATCTTCCGCGCGGGAAGCCGGGAAGAGCATGGTGAAGGAGACGTTAGGATCGACACGTCCCCACAGCTCGCCGTTGATAAAGTTACCGAGACGACCTGCACCCAGGCCAAACGGGATCAGCGGCGCGATGAAATCTGACACCTGGAAGAAGTTACGTTTGGTGCGATAAGCGAAGATCACCATCACCAGAATGACGCCAATCAGGCCGCCGTGGAACGACATGCCGCCATCCCAGACGCGGAACAGATAGAGCGGATCGCTGAGGAACACCGGGAAGTTGTAAAACAGCACATAGCCGATACGTCCGCCGAGGAATACCCCGAGGAAGCCGGCATAGAGCAGATTTTCAACTTCGTTTTTGGTCCAGCCACTGCCGGGACGGGAGGCGCGACGGCCTGCCAGCCACATGGCAAAGATGAAACCAACCAGATACATCAGGCCGTACCAGTGAAGCGCAACGGGTCCAATTGAGAAAATGACCGGATCAAATTCCGGAAAATGCAGATAGCCACTATTCATCTGTCACCACAGGATCTTGTTATTCCGCCGAAAAGAGGTGGACAGCGGTAAAAATGCCGCCCGTGTTTATCGGGGGCTCCAGGGTTGCGAATCATAGCACAAGGGAGACGGCGACGCGGTGGTGAAGTTGTAAAAGATATGTATACCCTCTCGTCACCGGGAGGGTATCGCTTTTTAGCGCCCGCCGCGAATCAGGCCCCCCATCCCACGGCGCTCCATGAAGGCCGCAACCTGATGACGTACCTCTGTCGCCAGTTGGGCTTCGAGACTGCGCTGGGCCAACTGCTGCGCGTCTTCATATTCAATATGGCGTAACAGGTATTTGACGCGCGCCACGGAACGCCCGTTCATGGAGAGGTGGCGGAAGCCCAGGCCGACGAGAATCGCTACGCACATCGAATCACCGGCCATTTCGCCGCAGAGTCGCAGGTCGAGACCCTGCTGTTCTGCTTCCCGGGCAATCATCGCCAGCGCACGCAGCATGGCCGGGTGTAGGCTGTCGTAGATACTCGCCACACGGGTATTGTTACGATCGACCGCCAGCATGTACTGCGTGAGATCGTTGGTGCCCACGGAGATAAAATCGACGCGAGAAGCCAGCTGGGGCAGCATGAACACCATTGAGGGTACTTCAAGCATCACCCCGATACGCGGTTTCGGGATCGCATAGCCGATCATCTCTTCCACTTCGCGCCCGGCACGTTCGATCAGGCGTTTCGCCTCGTCAATCTCGTCGATGCTGGTAACCATCGGCAGCAGAATACTGAGATTGCCGGTCGCGGCGTTGGCTCGTAGCATGGCCCGCACCTGGATCAGGAAGATCTCAGGCTGATCGAGCGTAATCCGGATCCCGCGCCAGCCGAGGCAGGGATTCTCTTCGCTGATCGGCATATACGGGAGCTGCTTGTCCGCCCCCACATCAAGGGTACGCAGCGTGACAGGTTTATCATTGAACATCTGCAGCATGCCCTGATATTGCGCGACTTGCTCCTCTTCCGACGGGAAGCCGCTTTGCAACATAAAGGGGATTTCGGTGCGATAAAGTCCAATGCCGTCGATACGGCTACCCAGCTTTTCTTCATGCTCCGGGCTTAAGCCGGCGTTGAGCATGACTTTGATTCGCTCGCCGCTTTTCAGCGCAGCGGGCAGGTTAACATCGTCTTCTGCCAGACGACTCAGCTCATTCTCTTCAACAATAAGCTTTTGATATTCTTGCAGGACTACCGGTTCAGGATCGACCAGCAGTTCTCCGCGATAGCCATCCACCACCAGCGTACGGCGATGCAGTACTGAAGGCTGGATGTCTGCCCCCATAACCGTTGGGATCCCCAGCGCGCGCACCATGATGGCAGCATGCGAGTTAGCTGCCCCGTCGCGCACGACAATCCCGGCGAGGCGATCTTGCGGCAGCTCCGCCAGCGTAGTCGCTGACAGCTCATCGGCCACCAGCACAAAGCGTGCAGGCCAGGTATTGGGTCCCTGAATGGTGTCGTCAAGATGGAAGAGCAGGCGCTGACCCAACGTACGCAGATCCCCTGCCCGCTCTTTCAGATAGCCATCGGTCAGGGCCGCAAACTGCTCGGCAAATTTTTCAATGACCTTTTTGACCGCCCACTCGGCCACCGAGCCGTTATCCACCTCAGCAAAAAGCTCCCGACGCAGACGCGCATCTGACAGCAGGTGGGAGTAAAGATCGAAAATGGCGGCCGTCTCTTTCTGCGCACCGGCGGCAAAGCGTTTACTGTAGCGGCGAAACTCACTGGCTGCCTCTTCCAGCGCGCCGGTTAGTCGCTCTCGCTCAAGGGCGGTGTCCAGCGTAGAGGCTTCGTAAACCTGCTCCATTAACGGCAGGGTTGCGTCCATCCAGCCTTCGGCGATGGCGACGCCCGGCGAAGCAGGCAGCGCGCGTATGCGCGTCTGGCGATATTGACCAAACAGCGCCGCGAGCTGGGACTGGGAGAGAATGGCTGCCATTTGCGTGGCCAGCGTAACGAGGAAAGACTCTTCACTTTCGTCGTACTGACGCAGTTCGCGCTGCTGAACGACCAGCACGCCAAGCAGCTGACGACGCTGAATAATGGGAACGCCCAGAAATGCCCGGAAGCGTTCTTCTTTTACGGAGGGGATATATTTAAAGCTGGGGTGTTTCTGCGCATCCGCCAGGTTGATAGGCTCAGCAAGGCGCCCAACCAACCCGACGATACCTTCATCAAATGCAAGCGCGACGGTACGGCCGCGTGGTTTTTTCAAACCTCGCGTGGCCATCAGATAATAACAACGCCGATCATGGTCGGCCAGGTAGACCGAACAGACCTCAGTTTCCATCGCAAGACAGATGTCAGTGACCAGAATATCCAGCGCCTCGTTGAGCCGTGGAGCGCTGGCCACCTTCTCGACTATTTCTCGCAGGCGGGTGAGCATAATGTGCGTAGCTTAACCTCTTTTACGTCGCCAGGCAGGTGCACTTTGCGGCTTAGGAGGGGCCTCCTGAAGCGTCATGACGGCACTTGCAAACTCTTTCATTACCCTGCGGTAAACGTCGCGTTTAAACGACACGACCTGACGGACAGGATACCAGTAGCTAACCCAGCGCCAACCGTCGAACTCCGGCGTGCTACTGCTTTGCATGTTGATATCTGCGTCGCTGCTCACCAGTTGCAGAAGAAACCATTTTTGTTTCTGGCCGATACATACCGGCTTTGTGTCCCAACGCACCAAACGTTTTGGTAATTTGTAACGCAACCAGTTGCGGGTCGAAGCAAGGATACGAACATCCTTCCGGCTTAAGCCAACTTCTTCGTACAGCTCCCGATACATCGCTTGCTCTGGGGTCTCTCCGGGGTTTATCCCACCCTGGGGAAATTGCCAGGAGTGCTGGCCATATCGGCGGGCCCACATCACCTGCCCCTGACGATTACAAATTACGATTCCGACATTCGGGCGGTAGCCATCGTCATCAATCACCGGACTACCTCAAACTAAACTTTATATAGAAATGATTGTTTCACACTCCAGTGAGGCGGTAAACCACTCTCTTACAGCCCTGCGGCGTAATAACATTTGAATAACTCACAAATTTCATCTGAGTTATAAACAGATGACCGAGCCGGAAGACGATTTTATTCA
This sequence comes from Leclercia sp. UBA1284, assembly GCF_002308415.1. Lineage (NCBI taxonomy): Bacteria > Pseudomonadati > Pseudomonadota > Gammaproteobacteria > Enterobacterales > Enterobacteriaceae > Leclercia > Leclercia sp. UBA1284. The sequence goes on along the minus strand of NZ_DBUS01000009.1, from coordinate 406,652 downwards.
CTTTTTCTGTGGATAGAGTTGTGAAGAAGTATGGAATTACCGATGGACAACCCAGAATACTCTTAATGATACGTAAAAATGGCACCCAAACAAAAGCTTTAAATACAGGGTATTAACCTGTTAATTCACTGCATAACATCGGCTAATGTGATGCAGGTCACAAGCAAGATCATTGTATTGATGAAAGATCCACCAGCGTCGGTTTTATCCACAGATTGTGCCAATAAGTTAGGCACATTTTGTCTGATTTTTCGATTTTGACCATACGTCAAGGCTGTAAATGGAACCAGTAGTCAGGGTTATCACCACTTATCCCACTTTTCTGTGGATAACATGGTGTAAGATCCTGTTCATTGTCAGTGACCAGATTTGAACAACCTTTTCGTGCCCGAAAAATTTCGCCTTAAAAGGTTAAGAAAATCGTTATAAATCATTGGTCTGTTTTCTTTATACAGAACGGGATAAACTCATTCTCGATCGCGTATAACAACTGCTCATTTTTTAACCAATAGGTTCGTTATGTTTTCCCTCGTACCGTTAAGCTCTCCACCTGACAGCGAAGCACAGTTAATGGCCCAGGCCCAGCGGCTGGCAGGCTACTCTTTGGGAGAGTTGGCGCGGCTTGCAGGTTTACCCATTCCGCAGGATCTGAAGCGTGATAAAGGCTGGATCGGTCTCTTGCTGGAGGTGTGGCTGGGTGCCAGCGCCGGCAGCAAGCCGGAGCAGGATTTTGCGGCGCTCGGGGTAGAACTCAAAACCATCCCGGTGGATAGTCAGGGTAAACCGCTGGAGACGACCTTTGTCTGTGTGGCACCACTGACGGGGAATACCGGGATCACCTGGGAAACCAGCCACGTGAAGCATAAATTGAACCGCGTCCTGTGGGTGCCGGTTGAAGGGGATCGGGCTATTCCACTGGCAGAACGGCGAATCGGTTCGCCGCTGATCTGGAGCCCTGACGAAGAAGAAGATCGGCAACTGCGGCTGGACTGGGAAGAGTTGATGGATATGATTGTCCTTGGCCAGGTTGAGCGTATTACTGCGCGTCACGGAGAGGTGTTGCAATTGCGTCCTAAAGCCGCCAATAGCAAAGCCCTGACCGAGGCCATTGGTACACATGGCGAGCCCATTTTGACCCTTCCGCGCGGCTTTTACCTGAAAAAGAATTTCACCGGCGCCTTGTTGGCCCGCCATTTTTTGTTGAAAACATAGTTTTTCATGGCCATTTTCGTTATATCGCCCGCAATATGAGTATTTTTAAGATTTTACTGCTTTCGGCTTCGTAACTTCTAAGTTATTACTACACTAAGAAGAGTTTGAGCCAGTTAAAGGGGGTAGATATGAAAAAATGGGCAGTGATCATTTCAGCTGTTGGTTTAGCGTTTGCCGTTTCTGGTTGCAGTAGCGATTACGTCATGGCGACAAAGGACGGTCGGATGATTTTGACTGACGGCAAACCCGAAGTCGACGATGATACCGGTCTGGTGAGCTACCGCGATCAGCAAGGAAATTCGATGCAGATTAACCGCGATGAAGTTTCACAAATTATTGAACGATAAAGATTAAGGTCAGCGCCCGCTGGCCTTTTTGATTTTTCTCTTCCCCTTTTGCTTCCCCTCTGCCATGTTTATATTCCTTTGTCGGGAGGTTCCTGACCCATCTTATAAGTCACTATAAAGGAAGCCGGCTATGCATTATCACCGTATCCCCCATAGCTCACTGGAAATCAGTCAACTGGGGTTGGGCACCATGACATTTGGTGAACAAAATAGCGAAGCCGATGCCCATGCTCAACTCGACTACGCCATCAGTCAGGGGATAAACCTGATTGATGTGGCAGAGATGTACCCGGTGCCGCCGCGCCCCGAGACTCAGGGCTTAACGGAAACCTATGTTGGCAACTGGCTGGCAAAGCATGGCAACCGTGAGAAGCTGGTCCTCGCCTCTAAAGTCAGCGGGCCGTCACGCAACAATGACAGCGGGATCCGCCCGAATCAGATCCTTGATCGCAAGAACATTCGCGAAGCGCTGGATGCCAGCCTGAAGCGTCTGCAGACCGATTACCTTGACCTCTATCAGGTACACTGGCCGCAGCGACCAACTAACTGTTTCGGCAAGCTGGGTTACAGCTGGGCCGACAGCGCGCCGGTGGTGACCCTGCTCGAAACCCTGGAAGCGCTGACCGAGTGCCAGCGCGCCGGAAAGATCCGTTATATCGGTGTCTCTAACGAAACCGCGTTTGGCGTGATGCGCTATCTGCACCTGGCCGATAAGCATGATCTGCCGCGTATCGTCACTATCCAGAACCCCTATAGCCTGCTGAACCGCAGCTATGAAGTGGGTCTGGCGGAAGTGAGCCAGTATGAAGGGGTGGAACTGCTCGCCTACTCGTGTCTGGCCTTTGGCACCCTGACGGGTAAATACCTTAACGGCGCGAAACCTGCCGGAGCGCGGAATACTCTCTTTAGCCGCTTTACCCGCTACAGCGGCGAGCAGTCGCAAAAAGCGGTGGCGGCGTATGTCGATATCGCGAAACGTCACGGTCTGGATCCTGCCCAGATGGCGCTGGCCTTTGTTCGCCGTCAGCCGTTTGTTGCCAGCACCTTGCTGGGCGCAACCTCGCTGGAGCAGTTGAAAACCAACGTTGAAAGCCGGCATCTCGAACTGAGTGAAGAGGTGTTAGCCGAGATTGAAGCGGTGCATCAGGTTTATACCTATCCCGCCCCATAACAAAAGCAAAACGGCAACCCAGAGGTTGCCGTTTTCGTCTCTGCCCTCTCTCTTATGGAGAAAGCATCAGCCCGCACAGGTTTACCGCCGACGCTGCCAAATCCACAGCGCCGCAATCGCCAGCGCAAACAACGCGCCAAAGCCCACACCGATACCCACCACCGGCACTCCCACCTTCACCGCCAGCGAATAAAGGCCCAGCATCAGCAGCATCGCAATATTTTCGCCCAGGTTCTGTACCGCAATCGCATTCCCCGCCCCTACGGTGTGCTTGCCGCGCTCCTGCAAGAGCGCATTGAGCGGCACCACAAAGAAACCGCCGAACATACCGATCAGCAGTAACAGCGCATAGGCGGGCAACAGCGCGTGTTGTAACGTGAAGAACAGCACCGCCACACCGATGAGGATCCCCGCAGGCATACAGCGCGCCACCGTTTGCAGCGTCACCAGTTTGGCTGCCGCGCCAGCGCCCACCACAATCCCTACCGCAACCATCGCATTGAGATAGGTTGGCGTGGCGTTATCCGTGATGCCAAGCGCAACTGGCACCCACAGAACCAGCAGAAAGCGTAGCGTAACCCCGGCCCCCCAGAACATGCTGGTTCCCAGCAGCGAAAAACGCGTTTCACCGTTATGCCACAGTACGCGCACGGCATTAAAGAAGCTGGCCGTCATTGGCGTAAAGCGCCAGGATTGTCCCGGACGAGCAACCGGAAGACGCGGAATAAAGAGGTTTGCCACCACCGCCCCGGCATAGACAACGGCACACACGCCCAGCGCCGCCAGCACGTGCCAGTCGGCCAGCACACCTCCCGCCATCGATCCCAGCAGAATCGCGGCAATAGTGGAGGATTCCATTAAGCCGTTGGCTTTCACCAGCTTATCGCCGGTCGTCAGCTCTCCCAGAATGCCGTACTTAGCCGGCGAGTAAGCTGCCGCCCCAACGCCCACCAGCGTATAGCCAATAAAGGGATTAACGCCGAAACAGATGCTGGCTGCGCCTAGCAACTTCAGGCCGTTAGCGAACATCATCACTCTGCCTTTCGGGAAGCTGTCAGCCACCTGCCCGACAAAGGGGGCAAAAACGATGTAAGCACCCACAAACACCATCTGCAGGATCGGCTGACTCCAGTCCGGATAGAACTGCTCTTTTAGCAGCGCCAGGGTGGCAAACAGCAGCGCGTTATCGCCGAATGCAGAGAGGAACTGGGCGGCGGTCACCGCCATCATCCCTTTCGACCACAGGGAAGTGTTAGTGTGTACTGACTCACGCATGTGGTTGTTCCGCCTCTTCAACCATCCCTTTCAGGGTCACAAAATCGGGTTTACCGCTGCCCAGCACCGGCAATTGTTTCAGGAAACGAATATCACGCGGTACCGCCAGCTCCGGAATGCCGTGCTCGCGAGCATGCTGCAGCAGTTGCTCGCGCCTGAGCTCGCTATCGGTCGTGAAAAGCACCAGCGCCTCACCTTTACTGGCATCGCTTTTTACGACAGTGGCATGAAGTTTATCGGCAGAGACAGAGAGAGCCAACTGCTCAACCATCTCCAGCGACACCATCTCGCCGGCAATTTTGGCAAAACGCTTCGCCCGGCCCTGGATTTGCACGTAGCCCTGTTCGTCAAAACGAACAATATCCCCGGTGTCGTACCAGCCGGTCTCGACCTCGCCGTTCACGTTCTCTGCCGTCGGCGCTTCCAGTACGCCCGGGTTTTCAACCCGCAGATAACCGTTCATGACGTTCGGCCCTTTTAGCTGCAGCCGCCCCCCCTCTTCAATGCCCGGCACGGCCATCAGACGTGCATCCATACCCGGCAGAATACGCCCGACGGTGCCCGGCTTCGCGGCCATCGGCACATTAATCGACACGACGGGCGCACACTCGGTAACGCCGTAGCCTTCCAGAATGCGCAGGCCAAATTTATCCTGCCAAAGCTGGCGAGTGCTCTCCTGCAATTTTTCCGCCCCCGCCACTACGTAGCGAATCCGGTGGAAGTCGTACGGATTGGCGAAGCGAGCATAGTTACCCAGGAAGGTCGAGGTACCGAAAATCACCGTGCAGTTACGGTCATAGGTCAGCTCCGGCACAATGCGATAGTGTAACGGGCTCGGATAAAGGAACACTTCCGCACCGGTCAACAGTGGGGTGAAGAGCCCAACGGTCAGACCAAAAGAGTGGAACAGGGGCAGCGCAGACATAAAGCGGTCTTTTGCCGTGAAGTCGGCGATAGTTTTAATCTGCTCTACGTTTGCCAGCAGGCTTTTATGACTGTGCACCACGCCTTTTGGGTTGCCTTCAGAACCGGAGGTGAACAGGATAATCGCCGCATCTTCTGGCTGCTGTTTGACCTGCGCAAGACGCGGGGCCAGCAGGTGCGCAAAGATCCACAGCTTATCGCCGGTTGTGACATCGGCTTTTAAATCTTCCAGGAACACCCAGCGTACCTGCGTCAGCTGTTCCGGCAGATGCCAGAGCTTGCCTTTATCGAGGAACTGGCGTGAGGTAAAGATGGTTTTGATCTGGGCGGCGGTGATGGCGCTGGTAAGCCCTTTCACCCCGGAGGTGTAATTCATCATCGCCGGGATACGCCCGCGTGAGACCGCCCCGAAAATCACTGCGGCGCTGATCCCTGCGTTCGGTAGCATCAGGCCAATTTTTTCGCCCTGCTGGCTATATTTATCCAGGATGCGGCCTACGAACAGGGTTTTGGTCAGCAGTTTGCGATAGGTATCCGGCGCGAAATTGATGTCTTCAATACAGTTCTTCTTCGCCCCATAACGATACTGGGCCGAGAGCAGTGATTCATACAGCGTTTCGCGCGGACGCACCGCCATGCGTGCTTCCATCATGATTTGGTGCAACATCTCACCAGCAATTTTGCGGCGATCGCGGGCGCGGGGCGCTTCAGGCATCGGCAAATGAGTAGGCGGCAGAATATGCAGGCTAATACGCGGGAAAAGGCGCTGTTTCACCAACCCTTTCAGACGGCTGAAATAAGTCAGCTCCGCCCCTTCAATACGCAGCGGTACCACGGTTGCCCCGGATTTAGCCGCCACAAACCCCGCGCCGTCATAAATTTTCATCAGCGAGCCGGTAATAGAGATACGCCCTTCGGGGAAGATCACCACCGGGCGACCCTGCTCAATCAGACGCACCAGATGTTTGATCATCATCGGTTTGGTGGGGTCGAGCGGCACGAAGTCGATCACTTTGGTAAGCCAGCGCATGTACCACTGTTGGCTAACGGAGGTATAGACGGCAAACACGGGGCGCACCGGCAAAAACAGCGCCAGTAAAATACCATCAATAAATGAGACGTGGTTCGGTGTGATCAGTACGCGCTCGGCGCGAAGCGCCTGAGTATCGCCCGTGAGGCGGATGCGGAAAAGAATACGGAAGAGTGTGCGAAAAAACCCAAAAAGCATTTCAACTCCCTTTGCCCTGACAATGTATGGGATGACTATAAATTGTGGCAGATTACACGAGAAGTGCGGCAGGGGCGACAGCTATATCCGGACAAAAAAAAACCTGCGCATCTGCGCAGGTTGGTGCAAGAGATGAGTACGCAGTACGTACCAAGAATTCTCACCAATCAATACCTCTGGGATCTTGATTGTGGCTGTTGGGCACGGGCTTCGCCAGCGTGAAAACGCAAGCGAATGAGCCTAAGTGCAACCAGGTGTGAATATTTCCGCCGCCTGTTACATATTGAGTTACAAGCAAAAAAAAACCTGCGTAAGAACGCAGGCTGGTGTAACGCGGTTCATCAACTGACGTTGATTCCACCTATCAATACCTCTGGGATCCAGAATGTAGCAAGGGGGGCCGGACGCCAGCCAGCGAACAATCGCAACAGCCTGCGCCAAAGTGTAAGCAAAGATTCATAATCACACGCTCCTGAAACGCCTTGCCGTGTAACGATTACACTGTTTTCGTTGATAACTCCTGCTTTTGTGATCGCCACGATTTTCCCAGGCTTGAATAGACCTCGCTTTTCCGCAACACTGTTAGTGTGTGTAAACGCTTACCCAATACTGAAGGTGTTAAATGGCGACAATTAAGGATGTGGCCCGGCTGGCTGGAGTATCTGTCGCCACTGTCTCGCGCGTTATCAATGACTCCCCGAAAGCCAGCGAGGCCTCTCGCCAGGCGGTACTGACGGCGATGGAGTCCCTCAACTATCACCCTAATGCCAATGCCCGCGCCCTTGCTCAGCAGTCTACCGACACCGTCGGTCTGGTGGTGGGCGATGTCTCCGATCCGTTCTTTGGTGCCATGGTGAAAGCCGTGGAACAGGTTGCCTACCAGACCGGTAATTTCCTGCTGATTGGCAACGGCTACCACAGCGAGCAAAAAGAGCGTCAGGCCATTGAACAACTCATTCGCCATCGCTGCGCGGCGCTGGTGGTGCACGCCAAAGTATTGCCCGATGAAGAGCTCATTCATTTGATGAAGCAGATCCCCGGCATGGTGATTATCAACCGCATTATCCCGGGCTATGAGAAGCGCTGCGTGGCGCTGGACGACCGTTACGGCGCCTGGCTCGCTACCCGCCACCTTATTCAACAAGGCCATACGCGCATCGGCTATCTCTGCTCTAACCATCAAATTTCAGACGCTGACGATCGTCTGCAAGGCTATTACGACGCGCTGCGTGAAAACGGCCTGCCCTGCAATGATCGGCTGGTCACGTACGGCGAGCCCGATGAGAGCGGCGGGGAGCAGGCGATGACCGAGCTGCTGGGACGCGGACGTAATTTTAGCGCGGTGGCCTGTTATAACGATTCAATGGCCGCCGGGGCGATGGGGGTGCTGAACGATAATGGCGTTGAGGTGCCGGGCGAGATCTCACTGATTGGTTTCGACGACATTTTAATATCGCGCTATGTGCGGCCAAGGCTGACCACCGTGCGCTATCCGATTGTTACCATGGCAACCCAGGCTGCAGAGCTGGCCCTTTCCCTTGCTGAGAAACGCCAGCCGCCAGAAATCACCCATGTCTTTAGCCCGACGCTGGTGCGCCGTCACTCCGTTACGCCACCCGCCGAGGCGGTGAGCGAATAACGGTAGAGGTGCACCGTTTTGTCCGGGTACTCCAGCCCATCGCCGATATACTGCCAGCCGTAACGTTCGTAAAAGTCACGGCAGGCAGACCAGAGATGCAGCTCGTGATACCCGGCCTCTGTCGCCCAACGTCGTACATAATCCTGTAGTTGTCCCGCCAGCCCTTGTCCGCGTGCGGCTTCATCCACATACAGCGCTGCCAGCCAGGGATAGAGATCCTGACGGCTAATCAGATCGCAGCGCCAGAGCCCCACCGTGCCCAGCAGACGCTCGCCGTCGGTGGCGATAAAGGTCAGCGGCAGTGCCCCGGGCGTTTGGCTGTGCTGGACGATACTGGCGAAGAACGCCTGCGGTAATCCCTCACCAAAGGCCTGCCACAACCACTGCGCGACCTGCCCCGCATGCTGGGGGGCTGCGTACAGAGGCTGAATAGTCATACCAGCTTGCCCTGGAAAAGGGGCACCGACTCAAACAGATAGCCGTCAAAATCCGGTGCGTCTTCGTCAGAAAGCTCCAGCAGGCTCTTTTTGACGTTTTCCAGATGCTGAAACATGGCCTGCCAGGCGCCCATCACGTCGCGGCGACGCAATGCCGCCAGGATCGTCTGCCGATCCCCGAGCCACTTCAGACGATAGGCGCGACTGGCAATATGCACATTAAATTGTTGCCACAGTGGACTGCTGTCCATGTGGTGCCAGACGCTTTCGACCGTTGCCAGCAGCATCTGGTTTTGCGTGGCGCCCGCCAGCACCAGGTGGAACATCTTATTGTTGTCCTGGCTATTATCATTAGCCGCAATCGCCCGCTGCTCCTGCTCAATGATCCGCCGCAGGTTGTCGATATCGGCGCGGGTGGCCATTTTAGCGGCGAAAGCGGCGATATTGCTTTCGAGTAACTGCCGGGCCTGCAGGATTTCAAACGGGCCGACGTCGCTATTGAGGAAACGCTCTTCTTCGTTTTCGTGCTCTTCCGGAATGCGCATCACATACACGCCAGACCCCTGGCGAATATCCACCGTCCCCTGTAGTTCAAGCATCAGTAGCGCTTCACGGACGATGGTACGGCTCACCCCGTAGGTTTCCGCGATATTACGCTCCGGCGGCAGGCGCGATCCCACGGGATAGTGCCCCTGGATGATCTGCAGGCGCAGATCCTCGCCAATCTCCTGGTACTGCTTCTTTTCCGCCGGGACGACAGCCTTATCCACGTTATCACCTGTACTCTTTGTTAATGCGTCGGCCGGGCATCCGCCCGGCCAGTTTGTGCGCTATGTTACCAGAACTGGCACGCTCTTCGCCTACTTCCATTCTTCGTCGAGAGTGAGCGCCAGCACACGCTCATCACGCAGCTGGCGGAACCAACTCGCCGACTTCTTGGGCCGCCGGGCGCGCTGATTATCGAGATCGATCTCAATCAGGCCGTAGCGATTTTTAAAGGCATTCATTGGCGAGACATTATCGGTAAACGCCCACAGCATGTAGCCGTGACAGTTCGCCCCCTCTTCCCGCGCCAGTAGCGTGTAATAAAGATGTTCGCTGATGAACGTGATCCGGTAATCATCTTCTATGATTCCGTCACGGTTGCGGAACTGACTCTCGTTCTCGACCCCCATCCCGCTTTCGGCAACGAACCACGGGATGTTGCGATAGTCGTTTTTGATGCGCATTGCCATGTCATAAATAATACGCGGATAAATCTCCCAGCCGCGGGATTTATTCATGCGCCGCCCCGGCAGCTCAAAAGGCTCGTAATAATAGGCCGGATGGAAAGGTGTCTCAGGATGCCAGGCCCTGGAGGGCGCCTTAACCCGGTGCGGGTAATAAAGGTTGATGCCCAGCTCATCGACGGTGTTATCCGCAATTAGCGCCAGCTCCTGCTCATTGTATTCCCACTGCACATCGTGCTGTGCCAGTAGGGAGAACAGCGCCTGCGGGTAACGCCCGTGAACCAGCGGATCGAGAAAGACCCGGTTGTAGAAGAGATCGTAAATTTCTGCCGCCCGCACGTCATGCGCTGCGCGTGAGCGCGGATAGGTCACCTCCGGGTTGAGTATGCAGCCCACGCTTCCGCTGTAGCCTTTTTCGCGAAACAGTTTCACCACCTTTGCTGTCGCCAGCACTTTGTGATGGTTCCACTGCATCCAGGTGCCGGTGTTCTGCTCGTAGGGCCAGCGCAGCGCATCCAGATAGACGCGGGTCTGTACAACGATCGGCTCGTTAAAGGTGAACCAACGCTTCACGACCTTGTGATAACGGGCGAAGACCTGCTCTGCATACCGGGTGAAGAGCTCCACCACATGCTTCGATCCCCAGCCGCCGTAGGTCTCCAGCAGGGTGCCAGGCAGTTCGTAATGTTCGAGGCAGATCATCGGCTCAATGCCCTGGCGATGCATCTCGGCGAACAGTTCATCGTACCAGGCGGCGTAGGTCTCATCGACCACGGCATTTTCATAGTCGATTAAAAAGCGCGACCAGTTGATGGACGTGCGGTAATGGGTCAGTCCCGCCTGTTTCATCAGCGCCACGTCTTCCCTGAAGCGGTTGATGAAGTCGGTGGCCACCGCCGGGCCATAGCCGTTATGCCAGACGTGGCGATCATTTTTGTACCAGAGGTCAATCCAGGAGTCTTGTCCCTCTCGCTTGCCGCTCCAGCCTTCAGTCTGCCAGGCGGAGGCCGCCGCCCCCAGGATAAAATCCTGAGGGATGCTAATGCGTTTTATGCTCATGAAATCCTCATGCGTTATGGGTCGCCTGCTGGTTCTGGGCCTGCTGCGCGGCAATCTCTGCGCGGCGGGAGGCGATTTTCACAAAGGGCAGATAGATAAGTATCGCGGTCACAATGCAGATCAACTGGGTAATCACCGCCCCCATCGAGCCCGCCGTAGAGAGCCAGGCGTTAATCAGCGGCGGCGTCGTCCAGGGCACCATCACCACGGCTTTGCCGGCAAAACCGGTTACGGTGGCGAAATAGCCGATAGAGCCCGTCACCAGTGGGGTGATGATGAACGGGATCGCCAGAATCGGGTTGAGCATGATTGGCATACCGAAGATCACCGGTTCGTTAATATTGAAAATGCCGGGGCCAATCGAGAGCTTGGCGATCTCTTTCATCTCTTTACGTTTGGTGGCGATCATCACCGCGATCAGCAGCCCGATCGTCAGGCCGGAGCCGCCGATGCTCATATAGACATCCCAGAACGGCATGGTAATGATATTGGGCACCTCTTTGCCCTGCTCAAACGCGCTCATATTTACGGTGATGGCCCCCAGCAGAAGCGGCTCGCGGATCGGTTTGATCATCTGGTTGCCATGAATGCCGATCACCCAGAACAGCTGGGCCACAAACATCAGCAGCAGAATGCCCGGCAGGCTTTGCACCACGCGTTCAAGCGGCTGTTGCACCACCTGATAAACCGCATCGTACAGATACATACCGGTCAGCTGATGGAAGACAAAGCCGAAGGTGGCAATAGCGGTGGTGGTGATGATCGCCGGGATCAGCGCAGAAAAAGAGGCAGAAACGTTAGGCGGCACGGTGTCGGGCATTTTGATCTTCAGCCCGGGGCGGGTCTCCAGCCAGCAATAGATCTCTACCGACAGAATCGCGATAAACATGCCGAGGAACAGGCTGCGGGTGTCAGAGAATTGGCGCAGCAGCACATCTTTTACCACGTGCATTTCACCATCCACCAGCATCTCTACCGTCGTTGGCGTAACGCAAATAAAGCAGATGACCGCCAGCAGCCCCGGAAAGAGCGATTTAATGCCGTTGATCCGCCCCAGTTCGACGCCGATCAGGAACACGGCGCCGATATTCAGGAAGTTAAGGGTGGCGTAGTTAAGCGCGCTGGTGATGGGCTTTAGCGCCGCCAGGAACGAGAGCGACTGAAAGCTGGCCAGGCCGTTTTTCGGATCCAGCACCATATTGGAGATTAGCACCGAAAATGCCCCAACGATGATGACCGGCATTAAGGTGATGAAAGCGGATTTTATCGCCATGATGTAGCGATAACTGTTGAACTTGGTGGCGAAACTGCCCAGAGAATCGATCAGTTTTTCCTGTAAGGCCATAGGGGTAATACCTCAGTAAAAGGGCTTTTATTGAATAAGGTGTACAGCCGGATACTATTGGCATACCAAAAATAGCTTTCAGCGTCATATTGTTCTGTGACTTGGCTCGCAACGCGGTAAGAGGTATCCCAGATTGTGATTTAGATACACTTTGGTATACCACTTATCGCCCGCGATGCCGCGGGTGGCAAAAAGCGTGATCATGATGGGGGTTTTGCCCTACCCGCCCGGCTTAAGCGCCGGAACGTCTGTGATAAACTGCTTTTATAACGGGAATGCAGGAATAACGAATGGCAACAATGCTGGATGTCTCACTGCGTGCGGGCGTATCAAAAGCCACTGTATCGCGCGTGCTGAACGGCACAGGTCAGGTCAAAGAGAGTACGCGGCAGCAAGTGTTCAAAGCGATGGAAGAGCTGGGTTATCGCCCTAATTTTCTTGCCCGCTCGCTGGCTAACCGTACCAGCAACAGTATTGGCCTGGTGGTCTCCACCTTTGACGGATTCTACTTTGGCCGCCTGTTGCAACAAGCCTCGCGTCAGACAGAAACGCATGGCAAGCAGCTGATTGTTACCGATGGCCACGACACGCCCGAGCGGGAGCAGGAAGCCGTGCAGATGCTGGCGGATCGTCAGTGCGACGCCATCGTCCTCTATACCCGGTATATGAGCGAAAAAGCCATTATGGCGCTGATCAACAGCGTGAAGATGCCGCTTATTGTCATCAACCGTGACGTCAGCCAGGCCCGCGATCGCTGCGTCTTCTTCGAGCAGCAGGATGCGGCGTATAAAGCCGTGGATTATCTGATTCGCCAGGGGCATCGGGAGATCGCCTGTATGACGGTACCGATCCATACGCCGACCGGGAAAGCGCGCCTGATGGGGTATCGTAAAGCGCTGGAAGAACACGGCATTGCGTGGGAGGAGAGCCGGGTAAAATATGGCGACGCCGGGATGACGCGGGGCTATGAACTCTGCCGCGAACTGCTTACCGAAAACGTGAAGTTTACCGCCCTGTTTGCCTGTAACGACGATATGGCGCTGGGCTCATCGAAAGCGCTGCACCAGGCGGGGCTGCGTATTCCGCAGGATGTCTCTCTGTTCGGCTTTGATGACGCCCCCTGCGCGAAATGGCTGGAGCCAGCCCTGTCGACCGTCTATCTGCCGATCGACAATATGATCACCACGGCTATCGATCAGGCAATCCGGCTGGCGAATGACCAGCCGATCGAGGCGATCCCGCCCTTTACCGGCACGCTCGTCATCCGGGACTCCGTCGCGCCAGGGCCGGAGTATGATCAGAAGAGTTCCAGCGCCAGTAATTCCTGAATCGTCTGACGGCGGCGGATCAGGCGTGCCGCGCCGTTATCAAACAGCACTTCCGGCAGTAGCGGGCGGCTGTTGTAGTTAGAAGACATCGACGCACCGTAGGCCCCCGTATCATGCAGTACCAGATAATCTCCCGGTACTACGGCGGGCAGCGAACGGGTTTCGACCTTGCCGCCTTCCAGCTGGGTAAAGACATCACCGGATTCACACAGCGGCCCGGCGACCACGGTTTCTACCTGCTCTGCCTGGGTTAAATCGCGCCCGTCGCCAGCCAGCGCGGTAATGTGATGATAGCTGCCGTACATTGCCGGGCGCATCAGATCGTTGAATCCTGCGTCGATCAGTACGAAGTGGCGGCTACCCATTGTCTTGACGCTACGCACCTGTGCCACCAATACGCCGGACTCTGCCACCAGGAAACGCCCTGGTTCGATCTCCAGCTTCACCGGATGGCCGAGGTGAGCGGCAATTTTGTCACGCGCGGCGCTCCACAGACCGTAATAGTGATCGGTATCGATCGCTTCTTCCCCTTCACGATACGGAATAGAGAGGCCGCCGCCCGCAGAGATCGCTTCCAGATCCTGCCCGAAATCCATGACCTGACGCACCATGGCACCGCATACCTGCTCCAGATGGCCGTAATCGACGCCAGAACCAATGTGCATGTGAATGCCCACCAGCTTCAGGTTGTACTGTTGCAATACCTTCAGCGCCGCCGGCAGATCGCTATACCAGATGCCGTGTTTACTGTTCTCGCCGCCGGTATTCGTTTTCTGACTGTGGCCATGGCCAAAGCCGGGGTTAACGCGCAGCCAGACGCGATGACCAGGCGAAACCTCCCCTAACTGGGCAAGCATATCTACCGAGCCCGCGTTAACCGGGATCTGCAGTTCATGCACGCGGGCCAGGGTTTCGCTGTCGATCAGATCGGCAGTAAACACAATGGCATCGCCATCGGCTTGCGGATCATAACCCGCCGCCAGGGCACGTTCGATCTCCCCCAGCGATACGGAGTCGACTTTGACACCCTGCTCGCGCATCAGGCGCAGGATATGGATGTTTGAGCACGCTTTCTGAGCGAAACGCACCACATCAAACTGATGCAGCGCGGCGATTTTTTCGCGAACGATCTGTGCGTCATAAACCCAGACCGGGCAGCCAAACTCCGCAGGCAGGCGCAGCAGATTCTCGGCGTTGAGGGCGGTGTCTGTGTTGTGTAACGAGCGTGGCATGGTCTTCTCCGGTACAGGTTTTTTATGATTACGCCACAGTGCGAACCGAATAAAAAATATCGTTTTATCGTCAGTCTATGCAAAAATGATATGGATAACTTTTTGCCACAGGCCACCGTTATGCCCGCCGTTAACCTACGCCATATCGAAATCTTCCACGCCGTGATGACCGCCGGTAACCTGACCGAGGCCGCACGTCTGCTCCACACCTCGCAGCCCACGGTCAGCCGCGAGCTGGCGCGCTTTGAAAAGGTAATTGGGTTGACGCTCTTTGAGCGAAGCCGCGGGCGTCTGCATCCTACGGTGCAAGGGCTGCGGCTCTTTGAAGAGGTCCAGCGCTCCTGGTACGGGCTGGACAGGATTGTCAGCGCCGCCGAAAGCCTGCGTGAATTCCGCCAGGGAGAGTTGTCGATCGCCTGTCTGCCGGTTTTTTCCCAGTCCTTTTTACCGACGCTGTTACAGCCCTTTCTGACGCGCTATCCCGACGTCAATCTCACTATCGTGCCGCAAGAATCCCCGCTACTTGAGGAGTGGCTTTCCGCCCAGCGACACGATCTGGGGCTGACGGAAACCTTGCTCACCCCTGCCGGAACGGAACGTACTGAACTGCTGTCGCTGGATGAGGTGTGCGTGCTGCCCGCAGGGCATCCGCTCAGTCAGAAGAGCGTGCTCACCCCCGCCGATTTTCAGGGTGAGAACTACATTAGCTTGTCGCGCACCGACAGCTATCGCCAGCTGCTGGATTCGCTCTTTAGCGAGCATCAGGTTAAACGCCGGATGGTGGTGGAGACCCACAGCGCAGCATCGATTTGCGCCATGGTGCGCGCAGGGGTAGGAATTTCGGTAGTGAATCCGCTCACGGCGCTGGAGTATGCGGCAAGCGGAGTGGTTATCCGCCCGTTTAGCCTCTCGGTGCCGTTCACGGTGAGTTTGGTCCGCCCGCTGCACCGCCCGGCCTCCGCCCTGGTGGAGGCATTCAGTGGCTGGTTACAGCAGGGGGCAAAACAGTTTACGGCCGATCTTCTCAGGACAACATAAATTCCACCGCATCTGCCGCGTGGATCGCCGCCGTATCGAAGACCGGAATGGGGCTGTGCTCAGCAGGCACCAGCAGGCCAATCTCGGTGCAGCCGAAGATCACTCCTTCCGCCCCCTGCGCCGCCAGTTTCTCGATCACGCTAAGATAATAGTCGCGCGAGGCATCACTAAAGGTGCCGAGGCAGAGCTCTGCAAAGATGATCTCATTGATGCGCGCGCGGTCTGCTTCATCGGGGATCAGCGTTTCAATGGCAAACTGCGACGTCAGACGGCCCCGGTAAAAGTCCTGCTCCATGGTATAGCGGGTGCCCAGCAGTGCCACGCGCGACATGCCGGATGTCGTAATCGCCCGCCCGGTCGCATCGGCAATATGCAGAAATGGCAGCGGGCAAAGCGCTTCAATATGCGTCGCAACTTTGTGCATGGTATTAGTACAGAGCAGAATAGCTTCGGCCCCCGCCTGCTGCAGGCCCAGCGCCGCGCTGGCCAGCATCTCTCCGGCTTTGTCCCACTCGCCGCTTGACTGACAGGCTTCGATCTCATGAAAGTCCACGCTATGCAGCAGCAGACTCGCAGAGTGCAGACCACCCAGGCGCTGCTTTACGCCCTCATTGATTAAACGATAATAGGGAATGGTTGATTCCCAACTCATTCCGCCCAACAGACCGATCGTTTTCATTCTGCTCCCCTTTCTGGTTTTCCTCAGTGAAGCAAACTTGTGATCGAGTTTCCAGTTCCTTGGTTCAACGTTTTCTTTTTATACGGGCTGAGATAAGTTAATTGAAACAACGTTTCACTCTATATCAGGATACAACCATGTTTATTTTTCATAAAGAGACCCGCCTGGACGATTTGGGCAACGGCGTGACGCGCCGCATTCTGGCTCACGATGGCAAAATGATGGCAGTAGAGGTGAATTTTGAGGAGGGGGCAATTGGCCCGATGCACAACCATCCGCACGAGCAGCTGACCTATGTGCTGTCTGGCGAGTTTGAGTTCACTATCGGTGATGAAAAACATATCGTGACCGCTGGCGATACGCTCTATAAAGAACCGCATGTGATGCACGGCTGCGTCTGTCTGAAGCCCGGTACGCTGCTGGATACCTTCACGCCGGTGCGCGAAGACTTTCTGAAGTAAATAAGAGGGCGCGATTAAGCGCCCTTTTCTTTCCTGCCTTTATGCCGCTACCGCCTCGGGCAGTGGAATACGGGAACTTAATGCCTGGTTCAACAGTACGCTACCGCAAGCGAATAGCCCACCCAGTAATCCCGCCAGCAGTACAATGAGCGCTTTACCCGGGCCGTCTTTATTCACCGGCATAGAAGGGGAAAGCTGATATTTAAACGGCTCTACGTTCACATCTTCAATAGAAAGGTTTTCCAGCTGTTGCAGATAGTATTGACGGTTCTGGAAGTCCGCATTGAGTTCAGCCACGTCCTTGATATTTTTTTCAATCTGCAGTTTCTGCGCGATACCGTCAGCGCCTAACGCCACTGAGTAGTCAGGATCATCCTTCACGGCTTGCCCGTTACTGTAGACCGGCTTTTTGATGCCCGCCGCGTTAGCGACCTCCAGCGAGTAATGCAGGCGCTGAAGATTGGTGTTGTGGACATTGATCAGGCGCACCCTATCAAGCTGCAATTGCTCTTTTACCACTTTGGTTTTCAGCGCGATCTGGTTGCGTATGTTCTGCATTGTCTCCTGCTCGACGATGCGAGAGACGTAGTTGATATAGCCCTCCAGCACGGTCTGCGCATCGGCTGCTGTTGGCGCGGTAAAGCTCAACGTCCAGGAAATATAGGGTGCTTTATCCGTATCTTTTGCGGAGGTGTTATCGGCTGCTTTCATTCTGTCAGCGATGCTGACCACCGCGCGATGCAGCGTCAGGGGATCCACCTCTGTGCCTTTCAACTGCCCCACTACATAGGGGGAACTCGCCATGTACTCTTCGAGAAGGGACTGCGACTGGAATTTTTTAATGAACATTTTGAACACTTCCGGTCGGTCCACCTTAACGTCAACATCAAGGACTTGTAACGCAACCATCATCTGGCGCAGCGGGTTCCACTGTGTCTGTTCTGCCGGGGTGATAATGGCTTTACTGGTCCATTTCTGCGGGAGTAAAAACGCGATTGCCAGGCCGGCCAACGCAAACGCGAAGGTAATTGCCACGATGCGCTTTTTGGCTGCAAAAAGGGTCTGTAACAACTCCAGAAGGTCTATTTCTCGGGTATTGACTGCCGGGGAGGCATAACGAGGGAAATCGAGGTCCGTGTGTTTGTTGGTATCCATAGATGACATAACCGTTTTTCTTTTAAAGGTGCAGTGCATTTCTGCCTTGCAAATTACGGGGATCCCGATGATACAAGAAACTAAGAATAATCTGAACGCCTGAATGGTATATCTGTCGATGGGCTATCAAATTTAGTAGCCCATCCAACAAAAGGATTGCTGCTATAAAATCTCTCCGTTATGCCCCACCCTCCTCTTCCTTTTGGCGAGTGCAATTTTTTGAAATGACGCAAAAATGCCAGCCCCATCACCTTATTGAAACAGCGTTTCGACATCGATCACATTTCCATCATTAACCGAATGACGCGGAAATAAATAGCAATAAAATAAAATAAAACGATGTTTTAGTATTCAAGAAAGGCAGTTCGTAAGTTTTGAAAACCAGACACTTCAGTGCGAGGTGCATTCTGAAAATAACTTATAAATCAGTAGGTAACGGGTGACCAACCTTCGCATCGCCCTAAAAATTTTCCCTCATGCTAAGGAACACAGGCGTGAGCAGTCTTTACAAATGCAGATTCCGTTTTTTAAACCATTGATCGCCAGGTAGGTATGTATGAATGAAAACAAGCTGCTGGGGTTAGCATGGATATCGCCCTACATAATTGGGTTG
Organism: Leclercia sp. UBA1284; assembly: GCF_002308415.1. Taxonomy (NCBI): domain Bacteria; kingdom Pseudomonadati; phylum Pseudomonadota; class Gammaproteobacteria; order Enterobacterales; family Enterobacteriaceae; genus Leclercia; species Leclercia sp. UBA1284. Next base: position 388,280 of record NZ_DBUS01000009.1, on the reverse strand, counting down.
ATACTCTTTACTGCTTTCCCATTTGTTTCATCTTTCTTCCTCAGTTTTACTGATTACGATTTGATGAGCCCGCCGGTATTTAACGGCATTGAGAACTATCGCTACATGTTTACCGAAGACACCCTCTTCTGGAAATCCATGGGCGTGACCTTCGCGTATGTATTTTTAACCATCCCATTAAAGCTGGCCTTTGCCCTTGGCATCGCTTTTGTCCTGAACTTTAAATTACGCGGCATTGGATTCTTCCGAACCGCTTACTATATTCCGTCGATCCTGGGCAGCTCCGTCGCGATTGCCGTTCTGTGGCGCGCCCTGTTTGCCATCGATGGGCTGTTAAATAGCTTTATCGGCGTATTTGGCCTCGATCCGGTCAACTGGCTTGGTGAGCCTTCGCTGGCGCTGATGTCCGTTACCCTGCTGCGCGTATGGCAGTTCGGCTCCGCGATGGTCATCTTCCTTGCCGCCCTGCAAAACGTGCCGCAATCCCAGTACGAAGCGGCAATGATCGACGGCGCATCTAAGTGGCAGATGTTCATGAAAGTGACCGTGCCGCTGATTACCCCGGTGATCTTCTTTAACTTCATTATGCAGACGACCCAGGCGTTCCAGGAATTTACCGGGCCGTATGTCATCACCGGCGGTGGGCCGACTTACTCGACCTATCTGTTCTCGCTCTACATCTACGACACCGCATTCAAATACTTTGACATGGGTTATGGCGCCGCACTGGCCTGGGTCCTGTTCCTGGTCGTTGCTGTCTTCGCCGCTATCGCCTTTAAGTCTTCGAAATACTGGGTGTTCTACTCCGCCGATAAGGGAGGCAAAAATGGCTGATATTCAACAACTCTCCACGGCGAGAAGCATCGCAGAACGCGAGGTGGCCCGTACGCTGCGTCGTGAAAAAATTAGCGCCAGCATTCGCTATGTGATCCTGCTGTTTGTTGGCCTGCTGATGCTCTACCCACTGGTGTGGATGTTCTCGGCGTCGTTCAAACCGAACCACGAGATCTTTACCACCCTGAGCCTGTGGCCTGCCCATGCCACCTGGGATGGTTTTGTGAATGGCTGGAAAACCGGCACCGAGTACAACTTCGGTCATTACATGCTCAACACCTTTAAGTATGTCATTCCAAAAGTGATCCTGACCATTATCTCCTCCACCATCGTGGCGTACGGCTTTGCCCGCTTCGAGATCCCCTGGAAGAAGTTCTGGTTCGCGACGCTGATCACCACCATGTTGCTGCCAAGCACCGTGCTGCTGATCCCGCAGTACCTGATGTTCCGTGAAATGGGCATGCTGAACAGCTATATGCCGCTGTACCTGCCGCTGGCCTTCGCCACGCAAGGGTTCTTCGTCTTCATGCTGATCCAGTTCCTGCGCGGCGTGCCGCGAGACATGGAAGAGGCGGCGCAGATTGACGGCTGTAACTCTATTCAGGTGCTGTGGTACGTGGTGGTACCTATCCTGAAGCCGGCCATCATCTCCGTGGCACTGTTCCAGTTCATGTGGTCCATGAACGACTTTATCGGGCCGCTGATCTATGTCTACAGCGTGGATAAATACCCGATTGCACTGGCTCTGAAAATGTCCATCGACGTCACCGAAGGGGCGCCGTGGAACGAAATTCTGGCAATGGCGAGCATCTCCATTCTGCCATCCATCATTGTCTTCTTCCTGGCACAGCGCTACTTCGTACAGGGCGTAACCAGCAGCGGAATTAAAGGTTAAGAGGGAAATATCATGGCTGAAGTTATCTTCAACAAACTGGAAAAGGTTTACTCCAACGGCTTCAAAGCGGTACATGCTATCGACCTGAAAATAGCTGAAGGTGAGTTCATGGTGATCGTCGGCCCTTCCGGCTGCGCGAAGTCCACCACGCTGCGTATGCTGGCCGGTCTGGAGACCATTAGCGGCGGCGAAGTGCGCATCGGCGACAAGATCGTCAATAACCTGGCGCCAAAAGAGCGCGGGATTGCGATGGTGTTCCAGAACTACGCCCTTTACCCGCATATGACCGTGCGCGAAAACCTGGCCTTTGGCTTGAAGCTGAGCAAACTGCCGAAAACGCAAATTGAGGCGCAGGTGAATGAAGCGGCTAAAATCCTTGAACTGGAAGAGTTGCTGGATCGCCTGCCGCGCCAGCTCTCCGGGGGCCAGGCCCAGCGTGTGGCGGTAGGCCGTGCGATTGTGAAAAAGCCGGATGTGTTCCTGTTTGACGAACCGCTCTCCAACCTGGATGCCAAACTGCGTGCCTCAATGCGTATTCGTATTTCGGATCTGCACAAGCAGCTGAAGGCCTCCGGCAAACCGGCGACCACCGTCTACGTAACGCACGATCAGACCGAAGCGATGACCATGGGCGACCGCATCTGCGTGATGAAACTGGGTCATATCATGCAGGTAGATACCCCGGACAACCTCTACCACAAGCCGAAAAACATGTTCGTGGCCGGTTTTATTGGCTCGCCGGAGATGAACATCCGCGCCAGCAAACTGGTGCACCAGGACGGCCAGCTCGCCCTGACCATCGGCGACCAGACCATGCCGCTAAGCGCTGAACTGAAAGAGAAAGTCGAGAGCCACGTTGGCCAGGACATTTTCTACGGGATTCGCCCGGACTTTGTCTCGCTCTCTGATGAGCCCTTCCTTCAGGGCGGCTGCTGCGGCGAGATGGTTCGCGCCGAAAACATGGGGCACGAATTCTTTGTTTACCTGAAAGTCGCCGACTATGAACTGACAGCCCGCATTCCTTCCGACGAAGCTAAGCCCATGATTGAAAAGGGGCTTCATCGTAAGGTGTATTTTAAGTTCGACATGAATAAGTGTCATATCTTTGACGCGAAATCTGAACAGAACATATCTCTCTGACTGGAGTTATAAAAATGAAAAAAGTGCTTTTAAGCGCAGCAATCTCCGCTACCCTGGGTCTGACTGCTTTGCCATCGATGGCGCAGGATGTTGATTTACGTATGTCCTGGTGGGGCGGTAATGGCCGCCATCAGGTGACGCTGAAGGCGATTGAAGAGTTCCACAAACAGAATCCGGACATCAACGTTAAAGCCGAATACACGGGGTGGGACGGACACCTCTCCCGTCTGACGACGCAAATCGCAGGCGGCACCGAGCCGGACGTGATGCAGACCAACTGGAACTGGCTGCCGATCTTCTCTAAGACCGGTGAGGGCTTCTACGACCTGAACAAAATGAAAGATGTTATCGACCTGGCACAGTTCGATCCTAAAGAGCTGCAGTCCACCACGGTAAACGGCAAGCTGAACGGGATCCCTATCTCCGTGACCGCGCGCGTCTTCTATTTCAACGATGAAACCTGGAAAAAAGCCGGTGTCACCTACCCAAAAACCTGGGATGAGCTGATGGCGGCGGGTAAAACCTTCGAAAGCAAACTGGGAAAACAGTATTACCCGGTTGTACTGGAGCATCAGGACACCCTGGCGCTGCTGAACTCTTATATGACTCAGAAGTACAACATCCCGGCGGTTGATGAAAAGGCGAAAAAATTCTCCTACAGCAAAGAGCAGTGGGTGGAATTTTTCCAGACCTACAAAAAGCTGGTTGATAGCCACGTGATGCCAGACACCAAATACTATGCCTCATTTGGTAAGAGCAACATGTATGAGATGAAGCCGTGGATCCAGGGTGAATGGGGCGGGACCTATATGTGGAACTCCACCATCACCAAGTATTCCGACAACCTGAAGCCACCGGCAAAACTGGAGCTGGGTAGCTACCCAATGCTGCCGGGCGCAACGGACGCGGGTCTGTTCTTTAAACCGGCACAGATGCTCTCCATCGGCAAATCGACGAAGAATCCGGAAGCGGCCGCTAAGTTGATTAACTTCCTGCTGAACAGCAAAGAGGGTGTCCATACTCTGGGCCTGGAACGTGGCGTACCGCTGAGTAAAGCGGCAGTGCAGTATCTGACGGAAGACGGCACCATCAAAGAGAACGATCCTTCCGTAGCGGGTCTGCGCCTGGCGCAGTCACTGCCTGCCAAACTCTCCGTATCGCCATACTTTGACGATCCGCAGATCGTGGCGCAGTTCGGCACCTCCCTGCAATACCTCGACTACGGCCAGAAAACCGTGGAAGAGACTGCCGCTGACTTCCAGCGTCAGGCTGAACGTATTCTGAAGCGCGCCATGCGCTAACAAGGACTTACTTTGAATACCCTGACGCCTATGCGTTGGGGTATTTTTTTATGGAGAAAACACCATGAAAGGCAAAATCATCCCGCTGAATTTTCAGACGCGTCAGGACAGTGAGACTGGACACGAGGTCATACGGATGACGCCCCCGCATATTATTTGCCACCGTAATTACTTCTATCAAAAGTGCTTCACCCGCGATAGCAGCAAGCTGCTCTTTGGCGGCGCCTTTGAAGGGCACTGGAATTACTATCTGTTGGATATCCCCGGTCAGCAAGCCATGCAGCTCACCGAGGGGCCTGGAGATAACACCTTTGGCGGCTTTTTATCGGCTGACGATAAATCGCTCTGGTATGTCAAAGAGACCCGCGAGCTCCGGCGCGTCGACCTGGAGAGCCTTGAAGAGTACGTGGTGTACGAGGTCGATGACGACTGGGTCGCCTACGGCACCTGGGTGGCCAACAGCGACTGCACGAAGCTGGTCGGGATTGAAATTAAAAAGAGCGACTGGCAACCCCTCACCGACTGGAGCAAGTTTCGGGCATTTTACTTCACTCAGCCGGAGTGCCGCTTAATCAATATCGATTTACGCACCGGCGAAAGGAGGGTGATTTTGCAGGAGAAGCGCTGGCTTGGGCATCCCATTTATCGTCCGTTTGACGACAATACCATCGCTTTTTGCCATGAGGGCCCGCGCGATGCTATCGATGCGCGCATGTGGCTGATCAACCCCGACGGTCGCAACCTGCGCAAAGTGCGCCAGCACGCCGCAGGAGAGAGTTTTACCCATGAATTCTGGGTGCCGGACGGATCCGCTCTCTATTATGTGGCGCACAAAGAGCATGCAGCCCAGCGCTATCTGTGCAGTGCCGATCCTGCCACCTTAGAGAACCGCGAACTGATGGCCATTCCCCCCTGCTCTCATCTGATGAGCAACGACGATGGCTCGCTGATCGTCGGCGACGGCTCGCCGCACAACACGGGCGATATCAACCTGAACGATCCTTTTATCTGGGTATTCGATATTAAGAAGGGAACACAAAAAGCCATTTGCCAACATAACAGCAGCTGGAAAGTGCTGGACGGCGACCGTCAGGTGACGCATCCCCACCCCTCGTTCTCGCCGGATAATAAGTGGGTGTTGTACACCTCAGATACGGAAGGAATGCCTGCGCTCTATCTGTGTGCGGTTTAACTTGCTTGCCCCTCTCTATGCAAAGAAGAGGGGCAAACTGAACAGACATTACACGCCGATGTCGCGCAGTTTCTCTCCCGCCATCAGTTTGCGTTCGATATGTTCCAGCGTCACCCCTTTGGTTTCAGGAATAAGCCAGAAGGTGATGCCAATAAACGCCACGTTTAATGCCGTGTAGAGCCAGAACGTTCCCGCCGCACCAATGGCATCCAGCAATGTCAGGAAGGTTGCCCCGATGATCATGTTGGAGACCCAGTTAGTGGTGGTAGAGCAGGTGATGCCAAAGTCACGGCATTTCAGTGGCTGAATTTCAGAACACAAGATCCATACCACCGGCGCGGCGCTCATGGCATAGCCTGCAATGCACATCATGGTCATGCCCACCGAAAGCCAGGAGAGCCCGCTCGATGCGGTGCCGTTATCGAACTGCATCAGGCAGTAGCCGAGGATCAGCGTACCTATTGCCATCACGCTAAAGCCAATCTTCAGCGCCGGCTTACGCCCGGCTTTATCGACGGTGAACACGGCGATAAAGGTGGCAAACATAAAGGTCAGCCCGACCACCAGAGTGGCAATCATCTGCTGTTCTGTGGTGGTGAATCCGGCCATTTTGAAGATTCGCGGAGCGTAATACATGATGATATTCATGCCGGTAAACTGCTGCATCGCCTGCAATAACATACCGAGAAATACCGCGCGGCGTACATTGCGGTTAACCTTAAACAGCGACCAGCCGCCCTGCTTCAGCTTCAGACTTTCGCGGATCTCATTCAGCTCTTCGCGCGCTTTTTCAGAGGTGTCTCGCAGCATGCGTAGCACCTCTTCCGCCTCCACGTGGCGCCCTTTCTGCGCCAGCCAACGCGGGCTGTTCGGCAGGAAAATCACTAATACGATCAGCAGCAGCGCCGGTAACGCCAGTACTCCTAACATAGCGCGCCAGTTACCGCTGTAGCTAAAATAGGTATCCGACAGGAATGCCAGCACGATGCCCAGCGTCACCATCAGCTGATACATACTGATCATTTTCCCGCGCACGTTTTCACTCGCCATTTCCGAGAGGTAGAGCGGCGCCGTATAAGATGCAATCCCCACCGCCACGCCCAGCAGCACGCGGGCGAGCAACAGCACTTCAACCTGTGTGGCAAAGGCAGAGCCAACGGACCCGGCAACAAACAGAATTGCCCCCACCATCAGGCTGTATTTACGCCCCAGACGGAATGAGAGCCAGCCATTAAATAACGCACCTATCGCTGCGCCCAGCATCATGCTGCTCACTACCCACTCCTGCAGGCGGCTGCTGAGGGTGAAATGCTCGGTAATAAACGGCAATGCACCGGCGATCACGCCAATATCGAGCCCGAACAGCAGGCCTGCCACGGCAGCCGCAATCGAGACAAACTGATTCATGCGCCGGGTGTCACGCAGCGCAGCCGGCATAAGGGTAGAGTCATTTATTGATGTCATAATTTCCTGCCAGAACCGAAAATTCGTTAACTGAAATTACGAGATAAGGGGAATAAGTGTCAGGCGGGAATGGGTGAAGTTATGGATTAATTAGCTATGTCATAGCGTTATGTGATGGACATTACAATTTCAAATGATTATGAAAAATCTTAATTACCCGTTAATTAGCTAATAAATAAGCGATAAATGTGTGACGCCTGTCATGCCTGTTTTTTTAGTATGGATTAATTATCTTTCTTGATATGGATAATCAACATTACAGGCAAAAAAAACCTCCGCCCATGGGCAGAGGTTTTTTATAACGTGACGCGAAAATTAACGTGCCAGCCAGCCACCATCAACCGCAATGGTATAGCCGTTGATATAGTCAGATGCACCGGAGGCCAGGAATACCACCGGCCCCATCAGATCCGATGGCAGACCCCAGCGGCCTGCCGGAATACGCTCAAGAATGGCAGCACTGCGCTCTTCGTCAGCACGCAGCTGCTGGGTATTGTTCGTTGCCATGTAACCTGGCGCGATGGCGTTCACGTTAATGTTGTGCTGCGCCCATTCGTTGGCCAGCAGACGGGTCACGCCCATTACGCCACTTTTCGATGCGGTGTAAGAAGGCACACGGATACCGCCCTGGAAGGAGAGCATAGAGGCGATATTAATGATCTTGCCGCCGTTGCCCTGAGCGATAAAGTGCTTCGCCGCCGCCTGAGACATGAAGAACACGCTCTTGATGTTCAGGTTCATCACGTCGTCCCAGTCCTGCTCGCTGAAGTTGATCGCGTCTTCACGGCGAATCAGACCCGCGTTGTTTACCAGAATGTCGATTTTACCGAACTCAGCAACGGCGCGATCCAGCAGCTCAGGAATGGCGTCGATTTTACGCAAATCGGCAGTCAGGCTCAGGAAGCGACGACCCAGCGCAGTAACGCGCTCAATAGTTTCGGTCGGCTCAACGATGTTAATACCAACGATGTCGCAGCCCGCTTCTGCCAGACCTAACGCCATACCCTGGCCCAGCCCCGTGTCACAACCCGAAACAACGGCCACTTTACCTTGCAGAGAAAATGAATCCAGAATCATGTTTTTTCCTTAATCGTTCAGCGCCTGTCATAACAGGCAGAGTTATGCATAACTGCCCGCAGTTAGCGCAAATCTTTAACAGCGACGTGGTCCATGTCATCAAAGACCTGGTTCTCACCCACCATACCCCAGATAAAGGTGTATGCACGGGTACCAACGCCTGAGTGAATGGACCAGCTTGGCGAGATAACGGCCTGCTCGTTGTGCATCACGATATGGCGCGTCTCTTGCGGCTGTCCCATCATGTGGAATACGCAGGCGTCGTCTTCCATGTTGAAGTAGAAGTAAACTTCCATGCGGCGCTCATGGGTATGGCACGGCATGGTGTTCCAGAGGTTGCCCGGCTCAAGCTCGGTCAGCCCCATGCTGAGCTGGCAGGTTTCCAGCACATCGGGAACGAAATATTTATTGATGGTGCGACGGTTGCTGGTGAGGTTATCCCCCAGCGTGACAGGAGCGACGTCTGCCGGGGTCACTTTTTTGGTGGGATAGGTGGTATGCGCAGGCGCGCAGTTGTAGTAGAACTTCGCGGGTTTGCTGTTATCTACGCTGGCGAAGACCACCTCTTTGGCACCCTTGCCTACATACAGCGCGTCGCGATGACCAATTTCGTAGCACTGGCCATCTACGGTGATGGTACCTGGCCCACCAATGTTGATCACGCCCAGTTCGCGACGCTCGAGGAAGTAGCTTACGCCCAGCTGTTTGCCCACTTCGCCGCCCACGGAGACGGTTTTTGCCACCGGCATAATGCCGCCAACAATGATGCGGTCAATGTGGCTGTACACCATGGTGTACTCATCCGCGACAAACACTTTCTCAACTAAAAACTCATTACGCAGCCCCTGGGTATCCAGCGTTTTTGCGTGCGCACTGTGGATGCTTTGTCTGACTTCCACATTAACCTCCAACGTATTCTGGCTAGTTAGCCTGGATAATTAACAAAACGATGTTCCGTTTTCATGATGAGCACATATTATCTTCTGTGAAATGGGTTTTCAATTGCATTCGAAACGTTGTTTCACTTTTTCTGCATGTTAATCTCAGAAGTGTAGTTTCGATCACGATTGTCAGGCTAGCGGCCCTACCGCGCTGTTTAAGGTGTTTTTTAAATAACTTTAAAAACAGGAAGATAGAATAGAGAAAGGTTCTCAGCAGGATATTCAGCACAAAAATTATTATCAGCAATAACATGAAACTGAATGATACAAATGTCTCCATATTGTCCAGAAGTGCGCCACCAGTCACACACATTGAAACGATGTTTTGATAATTTAATACCCAGTTTTTAAACCATTATCTTCAGGGCCTTTGCCCTACCGTCGACATCAAGGAGCGCATCATGGCAAAAGGTATGCGGGTCAAGCTGAACTATGACGTTAGCCGCGATCCGGATACAGGCGTGGAAGTCACCCGCCTGACCCCCCCGGAAGTAACGTGCCACCGTAACTACTTCTATCAAAAATGCTTTTTCAATGATGGCAGCCATCTGCTGTTTGCCGGAGAGTTTGACGGCCACTGGAACTACTACCTGCTGGATATCAACAAAGCCGAGGCCGTACAGCTGACCGAAGGGGCCGGTGATAACACCTTTGGCGGCTTCTTGTCACCCGACGATACTTCGCTCTACTACGTGAAGAACGATCGCACCCTGCGGGAAGTGGATCTGCGCACGCTCGACGAGCGTGAAATCTATCGCGTGAGCGATGACTGGGTCGGATACGGCACCTGGGTGGCGAACAGCGATTGCACGAAACTGGTTGGCATTGAAATCGCCAAAAGCGACTGGACGCCGCTCAATGACTGGAAGATCTTCCACGACTTTTTCCACAAAGGCCCACACTGCCGTCTGCTGCGCGTGGATCTGCAAACCGGCGAAAGCCGCGTCATCCATGAAGAGAAAAACTGGCTCGGTCACCCTATCTATCGCCCGTTCGATGACAACACCGTTGCGTTCTGCCATGAAGGTCCGCACGACCTGGTCGATGCACGCATGTGGCTGGTCAATGAAGACGGGAGACATGTGCGTAAAGTGAAGGAGCACGCTGAAGGCGAAAGCTGCACCCACGAGTTCTGGGTGCCAAACGGTTCTGCCCTGATTTATGTCTCTTATCTGAAGGGCGAACAGGGCCGCACGATTTATCGCTTCAATCCGGATACCGGCATTAATGAAACCGTGATGCAGATGCCCGCCTGTTCCCATCTGATGAGTAACTTTGATGGCACGCTGCTGGTAGGCGACGGCTCTGGTACGCCGGTGGATGTGAAAGACACCAGCGGCTATACCATCGATAACGATCCTTATCTGTATGCGTTCGACGTGGCGAAGAAAGGTTATTTCCGCATCGCGCGTCACGATACCTCCTGGGCCACGGTAGCAAATAGCCGCCAGGTGACCCATCCGCACCCTTCCTTTACGCCGGATGACAGTGCGGTCCTGTTTAGTTCCGATAAAGACGGTAAACCCGCTCTTTATATCGCGAAACTTCCTGAGCAACCTGAAATGTTGCAATCTTAATTGAGTTAGTGTTTCTGTAACTGGCCTTGCCCTCCTTCGCGGAGGGCTTTTTTTATTTCTACTGCCACCCGCAAGATATTTCAGCCACAAAAAAGCCGGCGCATGAGCCGGCTTTTCTTTCCCTGATGCTGTCTGGTTAGAATGAATATGCCACACCTAAACGGAAACGGGTTTGACGTTCATCCGTTGTTTTAACACCGACGTTACCCACTTCAGCGTATGGTGCCCAGTTTTTATCCCACTTATATGCCAGCTTCACGTTATACTCTTGAGAATAATCTTTGTTGTTATTGCGAATGGTGCCTTCAGAGCTTTTCGCATAAACATAATTCAGCTCGGTGCGCCAGTCGCCCATTACCCAACCGATCCACGCATCACCACGATTGACTTTATCGTCTTCCCGGTCTGGCGTAGAAGGATAACGGTTATATTCATAACGGTAACGTGCGGCCATGTAGAAACCGCTATCGAAGCTATATTGCGCATGCAGATAAGGTTTATAGACGGTATTACTCTCTTTGCTTTCCAGCGTCAGGCCCGGCGTTATCGCAATATTCTTGTTTGCTTTCCAGCGCCAGCTAATTTGTTCTTCGTGACCATTGCCCACGATATCTGCAAAAGGCTGATCGGCTTTATCACCACCTGATTTCCATTTCGCTTCAACAGAGAAACCAAAACCATTATCAAAACGATGTGATACGGACACGCGGTCTGCGTTAGTTCCTGTATCGATATACTCATGACGCAAATCTACGGTAACAGCCTGAGCCGCGAAAGACGCACCAATGAGAGAAGCAAGGACCAGAGATTTTTTAAACATGGGACACCCTCAATTAAAATGATGTTTCGTTTTTATGGAATTGCATTTTATTTTTTAAATAACGATATTTTAGTGATCCTGATCGTAATTACTTGTTTCATTTTTTTTGGCAACGATGGACGTGACAACCATCAACAAAAGAAGATGATTAAGGGGAAATTTAATGGTAAGGATCACAAAAGAAGGGTATTAACGCACGGGATTAATGACACTTAAATTATTAGAAAATTGAGAATTGACTTATGCGGATAAAAATAAGATTCATTTCACAAAAAAAGCCCCCAAAATTGGGGGCTGTGTAGCAGGAGATATTACTGCGCTGGGGTTATCTTTCGATGGCGAGCGCCACACCCTGGCCGCCGCCGATACATAATGTGGCCAGCCCTTTACGGGCATTGCGCTTCGCCATCTCATGAACCAGCGACACTAAAATACGACAGCCTGAAGCGCCAATAGGGTGACCGAGGGCGATTGCCCCGCCGTTAACGTTGACCCGGAGAGGATCCCACTCCAGCATCTTACCTACCGACAGCGCCTGCGCGGCAAAGGCCTCATTGACTTCAATCAGATCCACGTCGCTGAGTTGCCAGCCTGCACGCTCGAGACAGCGGCGGGTGGCATAGACCGGCGCAATCCCCATCAGGGCAGGATCGACCCCCACGCTGGCAAAGGCTTTTATACGCGCCAGCACCGGCAGATTCAGCTCTTCGGCTTTACTCTCACTCATCATCATCACCGCCGCAGCACCGTCATTGATTGACGACGCATTGCCGGCGGTCACGGAACCGAGCATTTCAAAGGCCGGAGCCAGCATAGCCAGCCCTTCAGCGCTGGCATCCACACGCGGTTGTTCGTCGGTATCGACGATAAAGGGTTCGCCGCCAGCGCGGGATGCGGCAACCGGTACAATCTCATCGCGAAAACGCCCGGAATCTATAGCCGCGCGGGCCTTTTGCTGAGAGCTAAGCGCATAGGCATCCTGTAACTCACGCGTGATGCCATATTCCCGCGCCAGGTTCTCTGCGGTCACGCCCATATGGTAATCATTGAAGGCATCCCACAGGCCATCGTGCACCAGGCTATCGATAAGCTGACTGTTGCCGAGCTGCGCACCGGTGCGGCTGTCGGTCAGAACATGCGGAGCACGGCTCATGTTCTCCTGCCCCCCCGCAATGACCACGTCGGCTTCGCCGCACTGGATCGCCTGCGTGGCCAGGTGCAGTGCCTTCAGGCCCGAACCGCATACGTCGTTAATGGTGATCGCCGAGACGGTATTCGGGAGTCCCCCTTTTAACGCCGCCTGCCGCGCGGGATTTTGCCCGGCTCCTGCGGTCAATACCTGACCGAGGATCACTTCATCAATTTCATGGGCAGCAACGCCGCTACGTGCCACCAGCGCGTTAACCACCACGCTACCCAGCTCAACCGCAGAGTGACGCGCCAACGCTCCCTGAAAACAGCCAATAGCTGTACGCAATGCACCCACAATGACGACGTCTTTCATCTCAACCTCTGCGCAAAATGACACCGGCAATAGTAGAGGATTGTTATCAACTATTAATGTAATTGTTTAAAAATAGTGAGTTTTATCACAAAGGATTTGTGGCTTAACGCCGCAGGACATTAAGAAGAGTAATCATTATCAAGGTAATTATAAGAGAACGTATTTGCATTATCTCAGCAGAAAGATAAGTTAGAAATTGCAAACACGCGTTCACACTGGAGTAACAAATGGTCGACTGTATCATTCCAGAAATAAAAGAATCAGAAGACGAAATTATTGCCATCCGCCGTTATTTACATGCCAACCCAGAATTAAGCCTCGAAGAGTTTAATACCAGTAATCTGGTTGCCCGCCAGCTAGCATCGTGGGGCTACCAGGTTACCCGTGATATCGGTAAAACCGGCGTTGTGGGTTCGCTCAGCAAAGGCCAGGGCAGTAAAACTATCGGCCTGCGGGCCGATATGGATGCGCTGCCGATTTTTGAAACCACCGACCTCCCCTGGGCCAGTACCGTACCCGGCAAAATGCACGCCTGTGGTCACGACGGACACACCGCCATTTTACTGGCGACGGCAAAATACCTCGCCTCAGACGCCTGTCAGTTTAACGGCACAGTGCACCTTATTTTCCAGCCGGCCGAAGAGGCAATTGGCGGGGCGGATTTAATGATTAAGGATGGGTTGTTTGACCGCTTCCCCTGCGACCGAATTTTTGCCCTGCACAATATGCCCTGGCTGCCGACCGGTAAATTCGGCTTCTATGAAGGCAACTTTATGGCCTCTGCCGATACCGTCAAAATTACCCTTAACGGCTACGGTGGACATGGCGCGCACCCTGAGCGTAGCGTCGATCCCATTCTGACGGGCGCCGCGTTGGTGATGGCGTTGCAAAGCATTGTTTCGCGAAACGTACCGCCGGGAGAAACCGCCGTCGTTACCGTAGGGACCTTCAACGCGGGTATTGCTTCCAACGTGATCCCGGATAGTGCCCAGATGGAACTGACAGTACGTTCCATGAAACCGGAGATCCGTGAGCTACTGATTCGCCGTATTAAAGAGATTGCCGATCTCACCGCCCGTAGCTATGGCGCCCGCTGTGAAATCGAGATTTATGACTCCTACCCGGTATTAATTAATGATGCCGAACAGACTGCTTTTGCCCGCCAGCTGGCCATCGAGTTTTTTGGTCAGGATGCGGTGCTGGATAGCGTATCGCCTTCTAACGGCAGCGAAGACTTCGCTTTTATGTTGCAGGAACGCCCTGGCAGTTATTTCTTACTCGGCAACGGCGAGAAAGGGGAGAAAGGCGGCTGCATGGTGCATAACCCGGGCTACGACTTTAATGACGAAATCATCACCACGGGCGCCTCTTTCTTTGCCCGTTTAGTGGAAAACTATTGCCGTTAAGAGAGTACATAAAAATGAAAAAATATTTATTACCGCTGCTGGCATTGATGGCTGCCTCATCCGTGTTCGCGGGTGAGACCCGGGAGCTCCGCTTTGGCGTAGATCCGACCTTCGCCCCTTTTGAGTCGAAAAATCCTCAGGGCGACGTGGTTGGGTTTGATATCGATCTGGGTAATGCGATTTGCGCAAAGTTACAGGCGAAATGCGTCTGGGTAGAAAATAATTTCGACGGGATTATTCCCTCCCTGAAGGCGCGTAAGTTCGATGCCATTTTATCGGGGATGTATATCACCGAGAAACGCAAAGAGCAGATTGCCTTCAGCGACAAGATATACAGCGGACCCGCTTTCCTGGTCGCCCGTAAAAATAGCCTGCCCGACAACAGCCTGGCCCAGCTGAAAGGCAAAACCATTGGCGTTGAGCAGGGTTCCGCCCAGGAGACTTATGCCAACCAGAAGTGGCGCGGTGAGGGAGTTAACGTGGTGGCGTATCAGGGGGCCGACCAGGTTATCCGCGATCTCGAATCCGGGCGAATTGACGGGGCTGTCCTCTCGGGCGTTATGGCTGAGTACAGTTTTCTGAGCAAACCCCAGGGCAAGGCATTTGGTTTTGTTGGCGGCGCGCTTCAGGACGATGCCCTGTTTGGCGCCGGGGCGGCCATTGGTCTACGTAAAGAGGACGATAAGCTGCGCCAGGAGCTGAACGGGGCGATTGCCGCGATCCTGGCGGATGGTACCTACAAAAAGCTCGCCGACCGCTATTTCAGTTTTGATATCTATACCGGTAAGTAATGTTTTCCCGCTCGTCACAAACGGATGGGCGGGCCTTTTCTGCCGGACGATGTCCCGGGATCGGCCTTCTCCTGTAAGTAATGCCGCAGCCAGTTCCCCGCCATTCCCGGCGGGGAACGTTTATTCCATACCACATCAATGGCCACCGATCGCGGCCACCCTGCGACATTGAGCTGCACCAGAGTTTTAGCCGGCGCGAACTCCTCTACCAGCGCGCAGGGTAATTCGCACCAGCCGAAGCCCTGCACCGCCATGCTGAGCAACATCAGATAGTTAGGTGCAGACCAGACCGGCCCCTGAGCCAGCGTTGGCTGGCGCTCCAGATAGGTGTTCAGGCGCAGTTCTCGCCAGCCGTGCAGTTCATCGGCATTGATGCGCGTCTGCGCCGCCAGAGGGTGGCCGGCTGAGGTATATATCGCCATGTGCGTCTGCATGGGCAGGCGGGTGGCACCAATATCGGTGGGATAGTGCTCACGCGCCTCGGTCAGGCCAATCTGTGCCCGCTCTTTTTGCAGCAGATCGATCACGTCCTCTTCTTCCCCAATCAGACATTCGAATTCGGTGTGTGGAAAGCGCTCGTCAAAACGGTAGAGCATCTCTTCAAGCACATCCGGGTGCAGGGTGTCAGAAAGTACAAAGGTCAGCCGGGGTTCAGTTTCATCGCTGAGCGAGACCGCCAGTTCATCGAGACGGGCGCTGGCGGCCAGGATCGACTGGACATAGCCCAGCACCTGCCTGCCCTGAGCGGTCAACACCGGCTGTCGTGCACTGCGATCAAACAGTATAAAACCGAGATCGTCCTCCAGGTGGGCGATGGCCGTGCTGATGGTGGACTGGCTTTTTCGTAGACGGCGGGCCGCAGCGGAGAAGGATCCCGCCGCCACCGTCTCGACAAACGCCGTTAATGCTTCAGGAGAGTAGCGCATGGTGTATCTACTTTATCGATGGAATCCAACTTTTATATATCAGTTTAAACGATAAAAATAGCGACATTATTTTGCCCATACAGGCACGCTAACGAGGTATCAGGTTATGCAGCACAACGATGTTCAACGCAGAAAACTGCCGGAACGCATCTTTCACGCCGTCTGTTTTGAGGGGATTGCCACGGCGATCCTCGCGCCGACAACCGCCTGGCTGATGCAGCGCCCGGTGCTGGAGATGGGAGGATTAACCCTGATTCTCGCCACCACCGCGATGATCTGGAACATCATTTATAACGCCGGGTTCGACGCACTGTGGCCCCGGCATAAGGTGCCGCGCACGACCAAAGTGCGCGCCCTGCACGCGCTCGGTTTTGAAGTCGGATTTATATTTATCGGCGTCGGTATCGTATCGATGGTGCTGGGCGTGAGTCTGCTTCAGGCGTTTATGTTAGAGATAGGGTTCTTCATTTTCTTCCTGCCCTACACCATGTTCTATAACTGGGCATACGACACGCTGCGCGATCGTATTATCCGCCGCCGCGAGCTGCGACGCGCCGCAGCAAACTAACGTCCCCACCGGCCGGAAATGCTTTCCGGCCCCGCTTACCTAACGTCAACTGCGCCGTCTCCCCATAATTATGGTAAATTAGTCTCCTTTTTGTTGTTTTTATAGTTGATACGTTTTTCTAATGTCGAAAATTTGGTCTAAAGAAGAGACCCTCTGGAGCTTTGCCCTGTATGGCACTGCCGTGGGCGCAGGAACCCTGTTCTTGCCTATCCAGCTCGGGTCCGCAGGCGCTATCGTCCTGTTTATCACCGCTCTTGTGGCCTGGCCACTCACTTACTGGCCTCATAAAGCACTGTGCCAGTTCATCCTCTCCTCAAAGACAAAAGGCAATGAAGGGATCACCGGTGCGGTAACGCACTACTACGGAAAGACGATCGGCAATCTGATCACCACGCTCTATTTCGTGGCTTTCTTTGTGGTCGTGCTGATCTATGCCGTGGCGATCACCAATTCGCTTACTGAACAGCTGGCAAAACGCATGACGGTAGACCTTACCGTGCGGGTGCTGGTGAGCCTTGGCGTGGTACTGGCCCTTAACCTCATCTTCCTGATGGGACGTCATATCACTCTGCGGGTAATGGGTTTTCTGGTCTTCCCGCTGATCGCCTATTTTCTGCTGGTCTCGATTTATTTGACCGGCAGCTGGCAACCCACCCTGCTCACCAGCCAGATGAGCTTCGATAAACAGACGCTGCATCAGGTGTGGATATCGATCCCGGTCATGGTATTTGCCTTTAGTCACACGCCGATCATTTCAACCTTTGCCGTTGACCGTCGGGAAAAGTATGGCGATGCCGCCATGGGACACTGTACCCGCATCATGAAGGTGGCCTATTTGATCATCTGCCTGAGCGTGCTGTTCTTTGTCTTTAGTTGTCTGCTGTCGATTCCGCCGGCCTATATCGTGGCCGCCAAAGAGCAAGGCGTGACCATTCTCTCTGCGCTGTCGATGATGCCTTCGTCGCCGTCCTGGCTGGGTATTTCCGGGATTGTGGTCGCCATTGTGGCGATGTCGAAATCCTTCCTTGGCACCTATTTTGGCGTGATCGAGGGGGCGACGGAGATAGTGAAATCGTCGTTGAACCAGGTGGGGGTCAAGAAAAGCCGGGCCTTTAACCGCGCGCTCTCTATTATGATCGTGTCGTTGATTACGTTCGTGGTGTGCTGCATTAATCCGAACGCCATTTCGATGATTTATGCCATTAGCGGGCCGCTCATCGCCATGATTTTGTTCATCATGCCGACGTTATCAACCTACCTGATCCCGTCCCTGAAACCCTACCGCTCGGTGGGCAATCTGCTGACGCTGATTGTCGGCGTGATGTGCGTATCGGTGATGTTTATCGCCTAAATCGCCATGCCATAGACGTGCAGCACGCTGGTCTGATCCGGCGTGCTGAACACGTCGTCGCGCAGATGGCGCATGCCCTGCGCTTCATAAAACCGCCTTGCCCTTTCGTTGCCCTGCAATACCTCAAGACAAAAGTAGCGACTGCCGCTGGCTTTCGCGCGGGTTAACACCTCTGTAAAGAGTAATTGTCCAAAGCCATGGCCGGTAGCGGCCTGGGTGAAATAGAGTTTATTCAGCAGCGTACCCGGCTCCGCGGGCTGCTGCTGCCGGGTGTATTTTGCAAAACCGATGGGCTTATCGGTGATGGCCAGCAGCCAGCGCACGTCAGGGTCATTCAGGCTGGCCGTAAGGATCGAGACAGAATACTCCTCCTCCAGCCATGCCAGCATCGCCTGTTGCGAATGCCAGTAGTGGGCAAAGTGGCTAAGGTAGGTTGTTTTGCCTAATGCGGATAGCACGGCGATATCCTCAACCGTGGCTTCTTTAATCTGTAAATCCATGCTTCCCCCTGATATCCCTGAAAGAGTACCGGGGGGCATAGCACTGAGGCAACTATCAGATTTTGCAGGATAAGGTCTGTGAATGCGACATCAGGCGCGGATACTGTCGTACTCGCGATTATTATCAAATTCATGCTTAGCAAACGGGCAGAGAGGAATGATTTTGCGATTCTCTGCACGCATTTTTTCGACTACTTTCGCCACCAGCTGTTTGCCCACCCCTTGTCCCTTCAGACTCGGATCGACATCCGTATGTTCAATGATGCTCAGGTGCTCGCCCGTAGGCACAAAGACGATTTCCGCGACCTGGTTACCTGCGGCATCATTGACATAAAATTTGTTGTGGCCTTCCTGAATTTCCATAATTTCTCGCTTATTTATGACGGTATTTAAGGGCGCCGCTCGGGCAGGTGTCGATGACGCGCACCACGGTATCTACATCCACTTCATCAGGGATGATCCAGGGTTTACGTTTAAGATTGAAGAGCTTTGCACTTCCACGCACGCAGTTGCCTGCATGCTGGCAGATACCGGTATTAAAATAGACATCAATTTTTTCACCGGTATAGGCGCGATACCCCGCTTCCAGGAGTTCGTTATCCATGACATTGCCTCTGTAATTATTATTGATTCGGCAATAAGAATAGCGCTACGGCTTATTGAGAAGCAAAATGAAAAAGGGTGCCTCAGGCAGTTCAGATAGAAGAGTGGCGTTTTAAAAAGAGAGTGGAAGAAGATGCGCTTTTTTTCGTTTAAAGCTGTGATTGTTCAGGCTGACAGAGCGTTAAGCGGCTGATTATTTGTCGGGTGATGCATGAATAAAGGGATTTTTTAAGAAAAGAGAAAGCTGGAGCGGGCGAAGGGAATCGAACCCTCGTATAGAGCTTGGGAAGCTCTCGTTCTACCATTGAACTACGCCCGCTTTGAGGTGCGTAAAGCATTATAGGCTTTACGCACACGCTGACAAGCCTGCTAACAGCTAAGTGGCGATTAAATAACCATTTAGCACTTCGGTTTTCCACCCGGGGCGGGCAGATAGCGCTGGGGATCGATAGCCGTGGCGCGATAGCGGATCTGGAAATGCAGCGCCACCGTATTGGTCCCGGTACTGCCCATGGTGGCGATCTTCTGTCCGGCCTTTACGTTTTGCCCGTTATTCACCAGCATGGAATCGTTATGCGCATAGGCGGTAATGTAATCCTCACCATGTTTAATCATAATCAGGTTGCCATAGCCACGCAGCTGATTACCCACGTAGACCACTTTGCCGGCATCCGAGGCATAAACCGGTGAACCGCGCGTGCCTGCGATATCTATTCCTTTGTTCCCCCCTTCTGCGGTGGAATAGGGAACAATCACTTTTCCACTGGCAGGCCAGACCCAGCAGCGCTGCCCAACCGGTGGCCAGGAAGAGGTCGGCACCGCATAGGACGGCGTGACGGCAGTTTTTCTGCTGCTCTTGCCAGACGATTTTTTCGAACCCGCGCTGCTGCCGTTCACGTTCAGCTTCTGCCCGATTTCGATGGTATACGGCGGAGAGATATTATTCAGACGCGCCAGCTCCTTCACGCTGGTGCCCGTCATCCGCGATATGCGATAAAGGGTATCGCCGCGTTTAACGGTATACACCGCACCGGAATAACTGCCCCCCGAAGATTTACTGCCCGAACATCCCACCAGCAAAAGTGTGAGCGTCAGGCAAGTAAGCGCGAAGAGGTTTTTTCTCGTCAGGCTTCCTGCAAACAAAACAGTTCCTTATTCAACGTGAATGGCCGCCATATGATAGCAGCCCCCTTCCCGATGCCCAATCTTTTCGCGGCAGCTGAACTCGCCTTCGGCCTGACGAGATAACGGTATACCGGTGGATAGTGCCCGATGCGCTGTTATCTCCCCGCGGCAGGCAATAAAAAAGCCCCGACGCGGTAAACGTCGGGGCTTGTTTGTGTCTCTGTCAGGCTTACTTCACCGGACGCATCGCCGGGAAGAGGATCACGTCACGGATGGTGTGGCTGTCAGTAAACAGCATTACCATACGGTCGATACCAATGCCCAGGCCCGCCGTTGGTGGCAGACCGTGCTCCAGCGCGGTCACGTAGTCTTCGTCAAAGAACATCGCTTCGTCGTCGCCGGCGTCTTTCGCGTTAACCTGATCCTGGAAACGCTGCGCCTGATCTTCGGCATCGTTCAGCTCGCTAAAGCCGTTACCGATTTCGCGGCCACCGATAAAGAATTCGAAGCGGTCAGTGATTTCCGGGTTCTCGTCATTTCGACGCGCCAGCGGAGAAACTTCAGCCGGATATTCAGTGATGAAGGTCGGCTGAATCAGGTGCGCTTCGGCCACTTCTTCGAAGATCTCGGTCACGATACGGCCCAGACCCCAGCTCTTCTCAACCTTGATTCCGATGCTTTCGGCAATGGCTTTCGCCGAGTCGAAGTTATCCAGATCGGCCATATTGGTTTCAGGACGGTATTTCTGAATCGCTTCGCGCATGGTCAGTTTTTCGAACGGCTTACCGAAGTCAAAGACCTCTTCACCGTAAGGCACTTCCGTGGTGCCCAGAATATCCTGCGCCAGGGTACGGAACAGGGATTCGGTCAGCTCGATCAGATCTTTGTAATCTGCGTACGCCATATAGAGTTCCATCATGGTGAACTCTGGGTTATGACGCACGGAGATGCCTTCGTTACGGAAGTTACGGTTGATTTCGAACACGCGGTCGAAACCACCCACCACCAGACGCTTCAGATACAGTTCCGGCGCGATACGCAGGTACATGTCGAGGTCGAGGGCATTGTGATGGGTGATGAACGGACGCGCAGAGGCGCCGCCAGGGATCACCTGCATCATCGGGGTTTCCACTTCCATAAAGTCGCGATTCACCATGAACTGGCGAATACCGGCCATGATCTGAGAGCGAATTTTGAAGGTCTTGCGGGATTCATCGTTAGAGATGAGGTCCAGATAGCGCTGACGATAACGCGCTTCCTGATCCTGCAGGCCGTGGAATTTGTCCGGCAGCGGGCGCAGGGCTTTGGTCAGCAGACGCAGCTCGGTGCAGTGAATAGAGAGCTCGCCGGTCTTGGTTTTGAACAACTTGCCTTTCGCGCCCAGAATATCGCCCAGGTCCCACTTCTTGAACTGCTCGTTGTAAATGCCTTCCGGCAGGTCATCACGAGAAACGTACAGCTGAATACGGCCGCCCACGTCCTGCAGCGTCACAAAGGAGGCTTTACCCATAATACGGCGGGTCATCATGCGGCCAGCAACGGCCACTTCGATGTTCAGCGCTTCCAGCTCTTCGTTCTCTTTACCATCAAAGTCAGCGTGCAGTTGGTCTGAGGTATGGTCACGACGAAAATCGTTCGGGAACGGCACGCCCTGCTCACGCAGCGCAGCCAGCTTCTCACGGCGGGTTTTCAGTTCATTGTTAAGATCGACGACCGCGTCAGCGCCCTGTGCTTGTTGTTCAGACATGTTGGTTCCTCATAACCCTGCTTTCAAACTTGCTTCGATAAATTGGTCCAGGCTGCCATCCAGCACCGCCTGCGTGTTACGGGTTTCAACACCGGTACGCAGATCTTTAATGCGGGAGTCATCAAGGACATAAGAACGAATCTGGCTGCCCCAGCCGATGTCAGATTTGTTATCTTCCATCGCCTGCTTCTCAGCATTTTTCTTTTGCATCTCCAGCTCATAAAGCTTCGCTTTCATCTGCTTCATGGCCTGGTCTTTGTTCTTATGCTGGGAACGGTCATTCTGGCACTGTGTCACCAGCCCGGTTGGGATGTGGGTAATACGCACCGCAGATTCTGTACGGTTAACGTGCTGACCACCCGCGCCGGATGCGCGATAAACGTCGATACGCAGATCCGCCGGGTTGATGTCGATATCAATATCTTCGTCAACTTCCGGGTAAACAAACGCGGAACTGAAGGAGGTATGGCGACGGCCACCGGAGTCGAACGGGCTCTTGCGCACCAGACGGTGCACGCCGGTTTCAGTACGCAGCCAGCCGTAAGCGTAATCGCCGATGATCTTGATAGTCACGGATTTCAGACCCGCCACTTCGCCTTCAGACTCTTCGATGATTTCAGTTTTGAAACCACGCGCTTCCGCCCAGCGCAGGTACATACGAGTCAGCATGCTGGCCCAGTCCTGTGCTTCGGTACCGCCGGAGCCCGCCTGGATATCCAGGTAGCAATCTGCGCTGTCGTATTCGCCAGAGAACATACGACGGAATTCGAGCTGTGCCAGCTTCTCTTCCAGAACGTCGAGCTCGGCTACGGCTTCGTTAAAGGTTTCTTCGTCGTCGGCTTCAACAGCCAGCTCCAGCAGCCCGGAAACATCTTCCAGACCCTGAGACATTTGGTCGAGGGTATCAACAATGGCTTCGAGGGAGGAACGCTCTTTACCCAGCGCCTGTGCGCGTTCAGGTTCGTTCCAGACGTCCGGCTGTTCCAGCTCGGCGTTTACTTCTTCGAGACGCTCTTTCTTGGCATCGTAGTCAAAGATACCCCCTAAGAACGTCAGAGCGCTCCGTGAGGTCCTGAATGCGGTTTTTTACCGGGTTAATTTCAAACATGGTCTGTTTTCTTTTCTGGACTAGTCAAAATGCGGTGATAAGAGCGGGATTGTACCCAATCCACGCCCTTTTTTATAGCGATTACTGCCGTTAAATTGGCCAGATATTGTCGATGATGATCTGCAGGGAGCGGTTGCCACGAAACTCGTTAATATCGAGTTTATAAGCCAACTCCACTTCACGCACGCCGTTGTCCGGCCAGATAGAGGTATCAACATTAAAGGCGATGCCATCCAGCAGCGGACCGCCGCCAACAGGCTCGACCATAACTTTCAGGTGGCGTTCGCCGACAATGCGCTGTTGCAGCAGACGGAAGCGGCCATCGAACAGCGGTTCCGGGAACATCTGCCCCCAGGGCCCTGCATCGCGCAGCATTTGTGCCGTTTCCATGGTCATTTCGGCTGCCGGAAGTTCTCCGTCCGAGACCACCTCACCCTGCAGTAACGCGGGATCCAGCCACTCGGTCACCAGCGCGCCAAACAGCTGCTGGAATTCGTCAAACTTTGCCTCTTCCAGCGACAGGCCCGCCGCCATCGCGTGGCCGCCGAACTTAATCATCAGGTCCGGATGAAGCGTGTGGAGTCGCTCCAGAGCATCGCGCATATGCAGCCCCTGAATGGAGCGGCCGGAACCCTTCAGCGTGCCATCCCCCGCGGGGGCAAAGGCAATGACAGGACGATGAAAACGCTCTTTGATACGCGACGCCAGAATGCCGACGACCCCCTGGTGCCATTCCGGGTGATACATCGCCAGCCCGCCCGGCAGCGTCTCACTGCTGCGCTCCAGTTTCTCGCACAGAGTCAGCGCTTCGGCCTGCATCCCCTGCTCAATCTCTTTGCGGGTCTGGTTCAGCGCATCCAGTTCGTTGGCCAGCATGCGCGCTTCGCCGATGTTGTCGCACAGCAGCAGCGCCACGCCGACAGACATATCATCCAGACGCCCCGCCGCATTCAGCCGCGGCCCCAGGGCAAAGCCCAGATCGCTGGCAGCCAGCTTTAACGGATCGCGCCCGGAGATCTCCAGCAGCGCTTTAATACCCGGCCGGCATTTGCCCGCACGGATGCGGCCTAACCCCTGCCAGGTGAGAATACGGTTGTTAGTATCCAGCGGTACCACGTCTGCCACGGTACCCAGCGCCACCAGATCGAGATATTCAGCGAGGTTAGGTACGGCGATGCCGCGAGATTCAAACCAGCCTTTATCACGCAGCAAGGCACGCAGGGCCAGCATCAGATAAAACGCCACCCCGACACCCGCCAGCGATTTAGACGGGAAGGCGCAGTCGCGCAGATTTGGGTTGATGAGCGCTTCTGCCGCCGGGAGCGTATCGCCGGGGAGGTGATGATCGGTGACCAGCACCGGGATCCCAAGTTCATGCGCGCGATCCACGCCGCTATGAGAGGAGATCCCATTATCCACGGTCATGATCATTTGCGCGCCGCGCGCGTGGGCTTGATCCACCACTTCCGGGCTCAGGCCATAACCATCTTCAAAACGGTTCGGCACCAGGTAGGCCACATTGTCGCAGCCCATTGCCCGCAGGCTCAAGACGCTCAGCGCCGTACTGGTAGCGCCATCGGCGTCAAAATCGCCCACCACCATAATGCGGGTGCCTTCACGAAACGCGTTGTAGAGCATTTCAACGGCTTTATCGATACCGCTCAGTTGCTGCCAGGGAAGCATCCCTTTTACGCTGCGTTCCAGATCGTCAGGTTTTTTTACGCCACGGCTGGCGTACAACCGACGCAACAGGGGCGGCAGATCCGCAGGCAGATCTGCATTTTCATCCACTTCACGTCGGCGGAGCTGTATCGTTGATTTCACGCGAATTATTTACCGCCAAACTGTTTCTGGTGTGCATCAAGGAAGGCTTTCATCTCTTTCGGCCCCTGATAACCCGGCACTACGTAGCCGTTATTCAGCACAATGGCCGGGGTGCCGGTCACACCGAACTGAACGCCCAGCGCATAGTGATTCGCGATATCGATATCGCAAGAGGCCGGCTGAATGCCTTTGCCGCTCATGGCGTCATCAAAGGCTTTGTTGCGATCTTTCGCACACCAGATGGCTTTCATATCCTGTTCTGGCTGGCTCTGGACGCCCGCGCGCGGGAAGGCCAGATAACGCACGGTGATCCCCAGCGCGTTGTAGTCTTTCATCTCTTCATGCAGCTTGTGGCAGTAGCCGCAGGTGATGTCGGTGAAGACGGTGATAACATGTTTTTCCTGCGGCGCTTTGTAGATGATCATCTCTTTTTCCAGCGCATTCAGGTTTTTCATCAGCATCTGGTTGGTGATATTCACCGGCTGCGCGCCGCTCACATCGTACAGCGGCCCCTGAAGGAAATGTTTGCCATCTTCGGTGACGTACAGCACGCCGCCGCTGGTCATGACGGTTTTCATTCCGGCAATGGGCGCAGGCTGAATGTCGCTGCTGGTGACGCCAAGCTTAGCCAGCGACTGTTTAATCGCTGCATCATCTGCATGTGCCAAACCCGATAACGAAGCTGCCAGCAGAGTGAACAGCGCTAAAGACTTTTTCATAATCCTTCCTTAAACAATTCGGCACTCACGCGCGTGGGTGGTGCTGTTGATGTAGCTGCCGCAAGCGTTCCGTGGCGACGTGCGTATAGATTTGCGTCGTGGAAAGATCGCTATGACCAAGCAACATCTGCACCACGCGCAAATCGGCCCCGTGGTTTAACAGATGCGTTGCAAAGGCGTGACGCAGAACGTGCGGTGACAGTTTTTCACTGTCGATGCCTGCCAGTGTGGCGTAATGTTTGATGCGATGCCAGAAGGTTTGCCGCGTCATTTGCTGGGCGCGCTGGCTGGGAAACAGCACATCGTTAGAGACGCCGTTCAGCAGCCAGGGGCGACCGTGCTCAAGCCAGTTTTCCAGCCAGTACACCGCCTCTTCGCCCAGCGGAACCAGACGCTCTTTATTCCCTTTACCGATCACCCGCACTACACCCTGACGCAGGCTGATATCGCTCATCGTCAGCCCGACCAGCTCAGAGACGCGCAGACCTGTCGCATACAACACTTCAAGCATCGCTTTATCGCGTAACTCCAGCGGCTGGTCAACAACGGGTGCCTGTAATAATCGCTCAACTTGCGCTTCGCTCAGATCTTTGGGCAGGCGTTGGGGCAGCTTAGGCGACGCCAGCGAGGCGCTGGGATCGTCCGGGCGAATTTTCTCGCGATAAAGATATTGAAACAGCCGACGCACAGCGCTGAGCAGCCGCGCGGAGCTGGTAGCTTTGTATCCCCCCTCCACGCGCTCGGCAAGCAGGGCCTGCAAATCGTCGCTTTGCGCAGTCGCCAGTTCGCGATCGTGATGATGCAGCCACGCCGCCAGCATCGTCAAATCGCGCCGATAAGCACTGAGGGTATTTTCAGCCAGATTCTTCTCAAGCCAGAGCGCGTCGAGAAATTGTTCGATGAGTGCGAGATCCTTTTCCACTTCCGCCCCTTTAGTTCTGCTGTCGGTGCATTATGCCTGAAGGCGTATCGTTTCTGGTACACTAGTTCGCAACGTCAAAGCAAGTATTGAGACATTTTAGCGATGAATATTGGTCTGTTTTATGGTTCCAGCACCTGCTATACCGAAATGGCTGCTGAAAAAATTCGCGACATTATCGGCCCTGAGCTGGTCACCCTCCATAACCTCAAAGACGATGCGCCGGCCCTTATGGAGCAGTACGACGTGCTGATCCTCGGCATTCCAACCTGGGACTTTGGCGAACTGCAGGAGGACTGGGAAACGGTGTGGGATCAGCTGGACTCTCTGAACCTGGACGGCAAAATTATTGCGATGTACGGCATGGGCGACCAGCTGGGTTACGGCGAATGGTTCCTGGATGCGCTGGGCATGCTGCACGATAAACTCGCGCCAAAAGGGGTGACCTTTATCGGCTACTGGCCGACGGAAGGCTACGAGTTTACCAGTAAGAAACCTATCACCGCAGAAGGGCAGCTGTTTGTCGGTCTGGCCCTTGATGAAACCAACCAGTACGACCTAAGCGAAGAGCGGCTGCAAAACTGGTGCGAGCAGATCCTCGGCGAAATGGCAGAGCAGTTTAGCTAAATCGCTACCGTCCTTGCGTCGGCTGTTGCTGAGCAATCATCCGACGCAGGTCTCGCCACTCGCCTTCATCCATGCTATCCGCCGATACCCATAAATGGTGGCAGCGCTGCTCTTCGCTTGCACGCAGACGCAGCATCATGCCGGCGTTAATCATCCACGGCGAGCCGACGATCTCCCACTCTTTCCCCTGCCAGCGCAGGCGGGAATCCATAAACAGTTTGATTTCACCCTGACGGGCGTTGATACGCCGCTGGCTTCGAACGCTGTCAAAGACCACCAACGAGAGAAGTAGCAGCCAGAGCGGGGTATAGCTCAGCGGCCATGGCATTAACAGAATGGCGGCCGCAACCAACCCGTGGAGTAAAAGAGACATCCACTGTGAGCGCCACGAGACGCGTAAATCAGATTGCCACAGGACCACGTTCCCGATTCCGTGTTTGAATTAAAAGCACCATCCGTTGCAGCTCGCTGTCGGCTGGTTCGCCATGATTCATCAGCCAGTTGAATAAATCTGGATCGTCACACTCCAGCAGGCGGATAAACAGCTGTTTGTCTTCATCGCTCAGGCTGTCGTATTCATGTTCGAAGAACGGCATGATGGAGATGTCGAGTTCACGCATACCGCGACGGCATGCCCAGTGAATGCGGGCTTTATTATTAATATCCATGTCATTTTTCCTGCATAACGTTGGGTTCAGACACTGCTCCACGCCAGAGTTTTCCCTGCGTGAGGCAAAATCTAGTGTAACGTGTTTTCTGTCGATTCTTTACTGGAATATTACGCATAGGAAGAGGCTGCGCAGAAAACAGAGGCAAAACTGAAGCGGCTCGCACGCTCTTGCGTAACCTTTCGCAGAACGCGTTGAAGGCACGAATAGCCTGTTGAAACCGCTTGCATTGACTACAGTCTCTTTTACCATTAGGCATCAATAAAGCGTTAAGCAAATCAGGACATCACTATGGCATTTACCCCTTTCTCTCCGCGCCAGCCTGTCGCCTCTGCGCGTCTGCCGCTGACGCTGATCACCCTCGATGACTGGGCGCTGGTTTCCGTTACCGGCCCGGATAGCGAAAAATATCTGCAGGGCCAGGTGACTGCGGATGTGGGTCAACTGACGGAGCACCAGCATCTGCTTGCGGCTCACTGCGATGCAAAAGGTAAAATGTGGAGTAACCTGCGCCTGTTCCGTCGCGGCGAGGGCTTTGCTTTTATCGAGCGCCGCAACCTGCGCGATGCTCAGCTGACTGAGCTAAAAAAATACGCGGTCTTCTCCAAAGTTACTTTTTCGCCGGACGACGAGGTCGTACTGCTGGGCGTAGCCGGCTTCCAGGCGCGTGCTGCCCTGACGAATCAGTTTGCAGAGCTGCCGGATGCCAGCAAACCGCTGACCACCGATGGCGTTACGTCTATTTTATGGTTTGAACACCCGGCAGAACGCTTCCTGCTGGTCACCGACGTCGCCACGGCCGAGCGCCTGACCGAAGCGCTGCGCGGCGAAGCGCAGCTGAACGGCAGCCAGCAGTGGCTGGCGTTGAACATTGAAGCCGGTGTGCCCGTCATCGATAGCGCCAACAGTGGGCAATTTATTCCGCAGGCCACGAATTTGCAGGCGCTGGGTGGCATCAGCTTCAAAAAAGGGTGCTATACCGGCCAGGAGATGGTGGCGCGGGCGAAGTTCCGTGGCGCGAATAAACGCGCGCTCTGGTATCTGGCGGGCACCGCCAGCCGCGTTCCGGAAGCCGGCGAAGACCTTGAAATGAAGATGGGTGATAACTGGCGCCGCACTGGTACAGTTCTGGCCGCCGTTCAGCTTGATGATGGCCGCCTGCTGGTGCAGGTCGTGATGAATAACGATATGGAGCCAGACAGCGTGTTCCGTGTACGTGATGACGCCAACACATTAAGCATCGAACCGCTGCCTTACTCTCTGGAAGAGTAATAGTTTCTGCCAGACGGCGAGTAAAAAAAACGGTAACCCGAAGGTTACCGTTTTTTGTTATGAGAGCGAGCGCGCCGCACTGCGGTTACACCTGCCCCACATATAAATAAATCGCCAGGAAGTGACAGACACTTCCCCCCAGCACGAAGCCGTGCCAGATAGCGTGGTTGTAAGGGATGCGTTTGCAGACGTAGAAAATAACCCCTAGCGAATAGATTACGCCCCCTACCGCAAGCAAGGTCACGCCGCCTGCCGACAGTTTCACCGCCAGCTGATAGACCACAATCAGCGACAGCCAGCCCATGGTCAGATAGGTGACCAGTGACAGAACTTTGAAGCGGTGAGCGATGGTCAGTTTAAACAGGATGCCCAGCAGCGCCAGACTCCAGATAACAATCATTAACCCACGCGCAAGCGGAGAACCCAGCCCCACCAGCAGGAAAGGTGTATAGGTGCCGGCAATCAACAGATAGATGGCGCAGTGGTCGAATTTCTTCAGCCAGATCTTGGCTCGCTGGTGTGGAATAGCGTGATAAAGCGTGGAGGCCAGAAACAGCAAAATCATGCTTCCGCCGTATAAACTGTAGCTGGTGATAGCCATCGCACTGGCGTTAGCATCCACCGCCTGCACCAGCAGCAACACCAGACCGACAATACCAAAGACGAGGCCGATGCCGTGGCTGATGCTGTTGGCTATCTCCTCAGCCAGTGAATATCCCTGTGCGAGTAATGGTTTATTAACCATAGAGGTCTCCAGGAGAACATAAAAAAATAACGTATCGCCAGACTATGCTAACTGAGAATGATTCCAGTGAACACCTGTTAGCTAAAATAAAGTCTGATTTTCAGATAAGTTATATTTATCATATTGTTACATATAAACCTCACCGCACAGCTGTTCACTCTACTTTAAAGACATTCAAATTCAATGAGATAAAACTGCGTCTGCCCGGGATAGATGTCGGTGATGACCTGCTTTAGCTCAGACAAGTTCATGTTTTCTTGTCGGGCATGTTGTTCATCAAGCGTATCCAGCGTCACGGTCGCGGTGCCGGTCACCTTGATGGTGCAGAAATAGCCATCATCTTCATAGCGGCCAACGCGCAAAATATCACCTGTTTTAAAATGCGACTCGCTTTTATCGCGAAGGGTAATGGTCTTACGCCCGGCCAGAATGTCATCCTGAAAGCGTTGAAAAAAAGTGATGTCGTTTGGCTGCATGGTATGATTCCTTAACGATGACGTCTGCGATGAGAGTTTTGCCACAGTGAGTATGTTCACCCACGCCGCGATTGCCAGTCTCAATAATCTGGAGATGATGGTCTACAACTTTGTCATCAAAAACCGCGACAAAGTCATGTATATGACCATTCGCGAGCTGGCAGATGCCGCGGGCGTGTCCACGACCACCGTGCTGCGTTTTTGCCGCAAGCTTAACTGTGAAGGTTATTCTGAATTTCGGGTACGCTTTAAACTCTATTTAGAGCAGAACGAACCTCAACAAGCTAATTTTGGCGCCAGCGAAATTATCAGCTTCTTTAAAGGTGTCAATAACGAAGAGTTTGATGCCCTGCTCGACAAGGCTGTAGATATTATTTTATCTTCGGAACGAATTATATTTGTCGGCGCGGGCACCTCTGGCTCCCTGGCAAAATATGGCGCACGCTTTTTCTCAAATATCGGAAAATTCAGCAACCATATCGACGATCCTTATTTCCCCGTCACTAACGATATGGCTAAAAACGCTCTGGCTATTGTCCTCTCTGTCTCGGGCGAAACCGAAGAGATCCTGCGCTTCGCCAGCCAGTTCAGCCTGCATCACTGCAAGGTACTCTCCATTACCAGTCACGAGCACTCTCGCCTGGCGAAGCTGGCCGACTTTAATCTCTCCTGGCATGTGCCTCAAACGCGCATCGGCGGCGTCTACGATATTACCACTCAGATCCCGGTGATTTATATTCTGGAATCTTTAGGCCGTAAACTGGCGAAGAAACTGACAGAATAAAACATCCTGTTTTTTTGATGTAACAAATCACATTTAGCGCGAATTGTTATATCGTGACTTTTAATTCCCCTTTGTTAGACTCGAAAACAGAACGTAATTAACGAGATTAGCAAAGATGAAAAAACTCACCTTACCAAAAGACTTTTTATGGGGCGGCGCGGTTGCGGCGCATCAGGTCGAAGGCGGCTGGAACAAAGGCGGCAAAGGGCCGAGCATTTGTGACGTGCTGACCGGCGGTGCCCATGGCGTACCGCGTGAAATCACCCAGCAAGTGGTGCCGGGGAAATACTATCCGAACCATGAGGCGGTCGATTTTTACGGCCACTATAAAGAAGACATTAAGCTGTTTGCCGAAATGGGTTTCAAATGTTTCCGCACCTCCATCGCCTGGACCCGTATCTTCCCGAAAGGGGATGAAACCCAGCCAAACGAAGAAGGGCTGAAGTTCTACGATGAGATGTTCGATGAGATGCTGAAGTACAACATCGAGCCGGTGATCACCCTCTCCCACTTCGAAATGCCGCTGCATCTGGTGCAGGAATACGGCGGCTGGACCAACCGTAAAGTGGTCGATTTCTTTGTGCGCTTCTCTGAAGTGGTCTTCGAGCGCTACAAAAATAAGGTCAAATACTGGATGACCTTTAACGAAATCAACAACCAGCGAAACTGGCGTGCGCCGCTGTTTGGCTACTGCTGCTCCGGCGTGGTCTATACCGAGCATGCTAATCCGGAAGAGACCATGTACCAGGTGCTGCATCACCAGTTCGTGGCCAGCGCCCTGGCGGTGAAGGCCGCGCGTCGCATTAACCCGGAGATGAAAGTCGGCTGCATGCTGGCGATGGTGGCGCTCTATCCGTTCTCCTGCAAGCCAGAAGACGTGATGTATGCCCAGGAATCCATGCGCGAGCGTTATGTCTTTACCGATGTTCAGCTGCGCGGCTACTACCCGTCTTACGTGCTGAACGAGTGGGAACGTCGCGGCTTCTCTATCAATATGGAAGCGGGCGACGAGCAGATCCTGCGCGAAGGCACCTGCGACTATTTAGGCTTTAGCTACTACATGACCAACGCCGTGAAGGCAGAGGGCGGTACCGGCGATGCAATTTCCGGCTTCGAAGGTAGCGTGCCGAACCCGCACGTCAAAGCCTCTGACTGGGGGTGGCAGATTGATCCGGTGGGCCTGCGCTACGCGCTCTGCGAGCTGTATGAACGCTATCAGAAACCGCTGTTCATCGTGGAAAACGGGTTCGGCGCCTACGATAAAGTGGAAGAGGACGGCAGCATCAACGATGACTACCGCATCGACTATCTGCGCGCCCACGTTGAAGAGATGATAAAAGCCGTCACCTACGATGGTGTAGATCTGATGGGCTATACCCCGTGGGGCTGCATCGACTGTGTGTCGTTCACCACGGGTCAATACAGCAAGCGTTACGGCTTTATCTATGTGAACAAGCACGACGACGGTACGGGCGACATGTCGCGCTCCCGTAAGAAGAGCTTTGAGTGGTATAAAACCGTCATCGCCAGTAACGGCGAAACGCTTTAAGCCCCACGGGCACATGGCCTCTCCCCTGCGGGGAGAGGTTCTATTTCCCGCCCGCTAATTCAAGAAAACTGCCCGTCACGTACGACGCCTTCTCGCTCAGCAGCCAGACAATCGCCTGTGCCACCTCTTCCGGCTGCCCGCCGCGCTGCATCGGCAACATCGACTTCACCCGATCGACACGCCCCGGCTCACCGCCAGAAGCATGAATATCGGTGTAAATCAGCCCCGGACGCACGCAGTTCACGCGGATCCCCTGCGCTGCCACTTCCAGCGATAAGCCGGTGGTCAGCGAATCCACGGCCCCTTTCGACGCGGCATAATCCACATACTCGCCCGGTGCACCAAGGCGAGAGGCGGCGGAAGAGACGTTCACAATCGCCCCGCCTCTACCCCCGTGGTTGTGCGCCATGCGTTTGACCGCCTCACGGCAGCAGAGGAAATAGCCGGTGACGTTGGTCGCCAGCACCCGATTAATGCGCTCGGCAGAGAGATTCTCAATCGTGCTCTGTTCAAACAGAATGCCGGCATTATTGACCAGGGCGGTGAGCGGTTCTCCTTCACGATCGAGACTTTCAAACATTGCCAGCACCTGCGCTTCATCGCTGATATCGGCGCGCAATGCAAATGCCCTGCCGCCTGCGTCCTGTATGGCATTAATGACCTGCGTGGCGGCGTGGATGTTGTGATGGTAGTTAACCGCCACGGTATAACCTTCACGGGCCAGCTGCAGCGCGGTAGCTTTGCCAATCCCCCGGCTGGCGCCGGTAACCAGTGCGATTGCCATTGTTCACTCCTTAAAAAAAAACCGGGTAGCGCATGCGCTTACCCGGTTTGTTAATCAGTGGGGGGTTACTGGTATTCGCTCATCGGCACGCAAGAGCAGAACAGATTCCGGTCGCCGTAGACATCGTCCAGACGTTTAACCGTCGGCCAGTATTTGTTTGCCACACCCGCCGGGAAGACCGCCAGTTCGCGGGTGTAACCGTGGTTCCACTCCGCCACCAGTTCGTTCTGGGTATGCGGGGCATTTACCAGTGGGTTATCGGTAAGCGTCCACTCACCCGATTTCACGCGGTCAATCTCACTGCGGATCGCCAGCATCGCATCGATAAAGCGGTCCAGCTCGACTTTGCTTTCAGACTCGGTCGGCTCAACCATAAGGGTTCCGGCAACCGGGAAGGACATGGTTGGCGCGTGGAAGCCGTAGTCGATCAGACGTTTAGCAATATCCAGTTCGCTGATGCCGGTCTCTTCTTTCAGCGGACGGATATCCAGAATGCACTCGTGTGCTACGCGGCCATCACGGCCCGTGTAGAGCACCGGATAGGCATCTTTCAGACGCGTCGCAATGTAGTTCGCGTTGAGGATGGCGACCTGGCTTGCCTGCTTCAGCCCTTCGGCACCCATCATGCGGATATACATCCAGCTGATTGGCAGGATAGAAGCGCTGCCAAACGGTGCCGCAGAGACCGCGCCCTGACGGGTCAGCATGCCTTCGATCTGCACCACGCTATGGCCCGGAACAAACGGCGCCAGGTGCGCTTTCACGCCAATCGGCCCCATACCTGGTCCGCCGCCACCGTGTGGGATGCAGAAGGTTTTATGCAGGTTCAGGTGGGAGACGTCCGCGCCGATAAAGCCTGGGGTCGTGATACCCACCTGGGCATTCATGTTTGCGCCATCCAGGTAAACCTGGCCGCCATACTGGTGGACGATTTCGCAGACTTCGCGGATAGTCTCTTCGTACACACCGTGAGTGGACGGGTAAGTGACCATGATGCAGGAGAGCTTGTCACCGGTCTGCTCGGCTTTCGCCCGCAGATCCGCAAGATCAATGTTGCCGTTCTTATCGCAAGCGACCACCACCACTTCCATACCCGCCATCTGAGCAGAGGCTGGGTTGGTGCCGTGCGCGGAGCTTGGGATCAGGCAGATATCGCGATGCCCTTCGTTGCGGCTTTCATGATAGTGACGAATCGCCAGCAGGCCCGCGTATTCCCCCTGTGCGCCGGAGTTCGGCTGCATGCAGAGCGCGTCGTAGCCGGTCAGCTTCACCAGCCAGTCAGAGAGCTGGTTGATCATCTGGTGGTAACCTTCCGCCTGATCTGCCGGGCAGAACGGGTGCAGCTCGGCGAATTCCGGCCAGGTGATCGGGATCATCTCGGCCGCGGCGTTGAGCTTCATGGTGCATGACCCCAGCGGGATCATCGCCTGGTTCAGCGCCAGATCTTTGCGCTCCAGAGAGTGCATATAACGCATCATCTCCGTTTCGCTGTGGTAACGGTTAAAGACCGGATGGGTCAGGATGTCGTCGTTACGCAGCATGCTTTCCTGGATGGAGCGGCTATCGTGCGCCACCTCTTTATCCAGCGTGTCGATGTTCAGGCCATGGTCTGCACCCAGCAGGACATCGAACAGCACCGCAACATCGTCGCGGGTCGTGGTTTCGTTCAGCGTAATACCCACCGCGTTCAGGATGTCGCTGCGCAGGTTAATCTCTGCGGCCTCGGCGCGCGCCAGCACGGCGGCCTTGTCGGCAACCTCGACACACAGGGTGTCGAAGAAGTGGGCGTGACGCAGCTTTTGCCCTTTTTGCTGCAGACCCGTCGCCAAAATATCGGCGAAGCGATGAATGCGGGAAGCAATGCGCTTCAGGCCAACCGGGCCATGGAAGACGGCATACAGGCTGGCGATGTTGGCCAGCAGTACCTGAGAGGTACAGATGTTGGAGTTCGCTTTCTCGCGGCGGATATGCTGCTCGCGCGTCTGCATCGCCATGCGCAGCGCGGTATTACCGGCCGCATCTTTAGAGACGCCGATAATACGGCCCGGCATGGAGCGTTTGAATTCATCTTTTGCGGCAAAGAAGGCCGCGTGCGGGCCACCGTAGCCCATCGGAACGCCAAAGCGCTGGGCAGAGCCGAAGACGATGTCCGCCCCCTGTTTACCCGGCGCCGTGAGCAGTACCAGCGACATAAAATCGGCCGCTACGCTGACCACGATTTTACGGGCTTTCAGCTCAGCAATAAGATCGCTGTAATCGTGGACTTCACCGGTGGTGCCCACCTGCTGCAACAGCACGCCAAAGACATCCTGATGATCCTTCACCTTTTCGGCATCATCCACAATGACATCAAACCCGAAGGTTTCCGCACGGGTACGTACTACGTCCAGAGTTTGCGGATGGATATCGGCCGCGACGAAGAAGCGGTTTGCGCCCTTCAGTTTGCTGACGCGTTTTGCCATTGCCATGGCTTCGGCAGCGGCGGTGGCTTCATCCAGCAGTGAGGCAGAAGCAATATCCAGCCCCGTCAGATCCAGCGTTACCTGCTGGAAGTTCAGCAGCGCTTCCAGACGGCCCTGAGAGACTTCCGGCTGATACGGCGTATAGGCGGTGTACCAGCCCGGATTTTCCAGCATATTGCGCAGAATAACCGGCGGCAGCTGTACCGGGGTGTAGCCCATGCCAATGTAAGACTTAAAGCGCTTGTTAAGGCCGGCAATCGCCTTCAGCTCCGCCAGCGCGGCAAACTCCGTCGTGGCTTCGCCTACCTGCGGCGGTGTGGCAAGCTGGATGTCTTTTGGCACGATCTGGCCGATCAGGGCGTTTAATGAATCTGCGCCAACCGTGTTCAGCATCTCCTGCTGTTGCTGAGCATCCGGCCCGATGTGACGTTCAATAAAGGCGCCACGATTTTCAAGCTGGCTTAAAGTCTGTGTCATGAGCGATGGTTCCTGAAACGTGCAGTGAATGTGTATTCTCCCTCTCCCTGAGGGAGAGGGCTGGGGTGAGGGTGTTGTCTGTTCCCCTCACCCTACCCTCTCCCCAAAGGGAAGAGGGAAAAGGCTTACTCGTCTTCTAACAGTGCTTCGTACGCGGTGGCATCCAGCAGCGCGGCAACTTCCGCTTCATTGCTGGCTTTGATTTTAAAGATCCAGCCGCCCGCGTAAGGCTCGCTGTTTACCAGTTCCGGGGAGTCGCTCAGCGCGTCATTCACGGCAACGATTTCGCCGCCAACCGGCGCGTAGATGTCAGAAGCGGCTTTCACAGACTCTGCCACCGCACAGTCATCGCCTGCGCTAACGGTCGCGCCCACTTCCGGCAGGTCAACAAAGACCATGTCACCCAGCAGCTCTTGCGCATGCTCGGTGATGCCTACCGTGTAAGTGCCGTCCGCCTCTTTGCGCAGCCACTCGTGTTCTTTGCTGTATTTCAGTTCTGCTGGCACATTGCTCATTGAAGTTCTCCTGATAAAAATAATTAGACGACCGGCTTACCGGCGCGAACAAAAATCGGTTTAGTGACGGCAACCGGCATCTCGCGATTGCGGATCTGTACAACGGCAGTTTCACCGATGCCCGCCGGTACGCGTGCCAGCGCAATGCTGTAGCCCAGGGTCGGCGAGAAGGTGCCGCTGGTGATCACCCCTTCGCGATGATTGCCATCGGCATCGGTGAAGCGCACCGGCAGTTCACCGCGCAGCACGCCTTTGTCTTTCATGACCAGGCCAACCAGCTGTTCGGTGCCCTTCTCACGCTGCATCTCCAGCGCTTCGCGACCGATAAAGTCACGGTCAGCCGGTTCCCAGGCAATGGTCCAGCCCATATTCGCAGCCAGCGGAGAGACGCCTTCGTCCATCTCCTGGCCATATAAATTCATACCGGCTTCCAGACGCAGCGTATCGCGCGCCCCCAGGCCTGCCGGTTTCACGCCGGCTTCTACCAGCGCACGCCAGAAATCAGCGGCTTTCTCGTTAGGCATGGCAATTTCATAACCCGCCTCGCCGGTGTAACCGGTGGTGGCAATGAACAGGTCGCCTGCCTGCACGCCAAAGAACGGCTTCATGCCTTCGGTGGCGTTACGCTGCTCATCGCTAAACAGCGTCGCGGCTTTCGCCTGGGCATTCGGCCCCTGAACGGCAATCAGCGACAGATCGTCACGGACGGTGATATCGATGGCGTAAGGTTCGGCGTGTTGGGTAATCCAGGAGAGGTCTTTTTCGCGGGTGGCGGAGTTTACAACGAGGCGGAAGAAATCTTCAGTGAAGTAATAGACGATGAGGTCATCAATCACGCCGCCGGAGGCATTGAGCATGCCGGTATAGAGCGCTTTTCCCGGCGTCTTCAGTTTGGCGACGTCGTTGGCCAGCAGATAACGTAAAAACTCCCGGGTGCGGCTGCCGTGCAGATCGACAATGGTCATGTGGGAAACGTCGAACATGCCGGCATCGGTGCGCACGGCGTGGTGCTCATCAATTTGTGAGCCGTAGTGCAGCGGCATCATCCAGCCATGGAAATCCACCATGCGCGCGCCACATAACGTGTGCTGTTCGTACAAAGGAGTCTGTTGAGCCATCTTTTCCTCGTTGAATAAGCAGGGCTATCTTTGCGTTTCATGCGGTTTTATCCCCACGAAACCCGGCATCGGCACCACTCCTGGATGTCGACGCAAACGTTCTCTTTGACCTGAACTTACCACCGAAAACGGCAGCAAACCATAAGCGAAAATGGGCCATCACATTAGCTTATGACCAAAAAGGTGCCGAAAGCCTACAGAGTTATTCACTAGAATTATGCGATACAGGCCGCACAAATCCAGCATCACACCCGCCGCATTCTGTTAAAAATGATATTTAATCTGGAAAAACGGGATGATTTTCCGCAACATAAAAATCACCACATTAGTTTTATTAATGCGAAAAAGCGGGTGAAATTAGATTATTTCAAACGAGGAGAAACACCCGGCCAGCAGGCCGGGAAAGGAAAGTGTGACGGGGGTCTTATTTAGCGCAGCCAGTCCGGCAGGTCGTTCAGACCCATTGCCTGGCGTAAAAGTTGGGGTTTCACGCCCGGAAGGGTATCGGCCAGCATCAGGCCCAGGTCGCGCAGCAATTTTTTGGCCGGGTTAGCACCGGCAAAGAGCTCGCGAAAACCCTGCATCCCTGCCAGCATCATGGCGGCGCTATGTTTGCGGCTGCGCTCATAGCGGCGCAGATAGAGATGCTGGCCAATGTCTTTGCCCTGCTGATGCAGACGACGCAATTCAGCAACCAGCTCCGCGGCATCCATAAAGCCGAGGTTGACCCCCTGCCCGGCCAGCGGATGAATGGTGTGGGCAGCATCCCCCACCAGCGCCAGACGATGCGCGGCAAACTGGCGGGCATAACGCCCCGTCAGCGGGAAGACAACACGTTCGCTTTCGACGCTGCAGAGCCCCAGGCGGTTATCAAACGCCACGCAAAGCGCCTGGTTAAAGGCCTCTGGTGTAGCATCGCGCATGGCCTGTGCCGCATCGGGAGAGAGCGACCAGACGATCGAACAGAGATGAGGATCGCTGAGCGGTAAAAAGGCCAGAATGCCGTCATTGTGGAAAATCTGCCGCGCCACGGCCTGATGCGGCTCTGCGGTGCGGATTGTCGCTACCAGCGCATGGTGATGGTAGTCCCACCAGGTCAGGGGGATATCGGCTTTGTTACGCAGCCAGGAGTTGGCGCCATCGGCCCCCACCATCAGGCGTGCCGTGAGCATGTCGCCGCTTTGCAGGGTGAGAAACGCCTCATTTTCTCCCCAGGCTACCTGCTGGATTTGCGCCGGCGCCAGCAGCGTGACATCGCTGCACTGTTCAGCTTTTTGCCACAGCGCCTGGTGAATCACTGCATTTTCAACAATGTGGCCGAGATGGCTATAGCCCAGGCTCTCGTCATCAAAGGCAATGTGACCGAAGCTGTCTTTCTCCCACACTTCCATACCGTGATAGCAACTGGCGCGGCGCGCAACGATATCAGACCAGACGCCAAGGCGGGTAAGCAGCTTTTCGCTGGCGGCATTGATGGCCGACACGCGCAATTCGGGTGCCGCATCGGCGGCTATGGGCTGAGGCGGCTGCTGTTCGAGTACCGCCACGCGCAGGCCGCTACCCTGTAAGCCACAGGCTAACGCCAGCCCAACCATCCCACCACCGACAATGGCAACATCAACATTCTGCACTTGTTAACTCCTTAGCGAGCGACCCAACCGAGAGTCCTCTGCGCCAGCACGTCGCGTGCCGGAATGAATAATTCCATCGCCATCAGCCCTAAGTTGCGCCCCACAACCAGCGGGGCCCAGCGGTTAGCGAACAGATGCACCAGCCCATCGGTGACGCCGATGGTCGCCTCTTTATCGCGCTGACGACGGTGTTGATATTGGCATAACAGGGGATACGCCCCGCAATCTTCTTGTCCGAAAAATGCCTGCGCCAGCGTTTCGGCGAGGGTCATCACGTCGCGCAGCCCCAGATTAAAGCCCTGCCCGGCAATCGGGTGCAGGGTCTGGGCGGCGTTACCCACCAGTGCTACGCGATGGGAAATAGCCTGACTGGCGGTGGTGAGCGCCAGCGGATAATGTGCGCGCTGCCCAACATGGGTAATGCGCCCTAACCGCCAGCCGAAAGCCTGTTGTAATTCGTTGCGAAAACGTTCGTCAGACCAGCCTTTGATCTCGTCCGCTTTCTCCAGCGGATGGCTCCAGACCAGCGAACTGCGCCCCTCAGACATGGGCAGCATCGCCAGAGGGCCGTATTCGGTGAAACGTTCAAAGGCACGGCCCTGATGCGCCACGGCAGTGGCAACGTTGGCGATAACCGCCAACTGGTGATAAGGCTGCTGCTGCCACTGGATACCACACTGCTGGCCCAGCGCTGAACGCGAGCCATCGGCGGCCACCAGCAACTCACCCGTGAGAGAGCTGCCATCATCAAGCGTCACGCTGACCTGATCTTCACTACGCGTGAAATGGGTAACACGTGCCGGACAATGCAGCGTCACGCCCGGCGCCTCTTTTAACAGACGGAAAAGCCGCAACCCCACATCATGGAGCTCGACTACCTGTCCAAGGGCATCGATAAGATAATCCTGCGCTTCAAGGGTGACGAACCCGGCGTGGCCGCGATCGCTCACGTGCACGGTCTTGATCGCCGTCGCGCAGTCGGCAATCGCCTGCCAGATACCGATGCGGGCAAGGTGCTGACAGGTACCCTGCGCGATAGCGATAGCACGGGCATCGAAACCCGGATGGTCGTTACGCTGTGGTGCGACGGCTTCAATAAGATGGACGGGTAATTGCCCCCGGGTAAGCCGGGAGATCGCTAGCGCCAGCGTCGCGCCGGTCATGCCGCCGCCTACGATGATGACGCTCATGCGCGCGCCGCCGCCATCAACGCTTCGATATCGTCGGCTTTTTTCACCACCGTCGCCGTCAGGTTTTCATTACCGGTTTCGGTAATCACAATATCGTCTTCAATACGAATACCGATGCCGCGATATTGCGCCGGGACATCGGCATCCGGGGCAATGTACAGACCGGGCTCCACGGTGAGCACCATTCCCGGCTCCAGCATGCGGGAGCGGTCCGGGCCATAGAAACCGACATCGTGGACATCCAGCCCCAGCCAGTGACTAAGTCCGTGCATAAAGAAGGCGCGATGTGCGTTCTCTGCAATGAGCTGTTCCACGTCACCTTTGAGGATTTCGAGATTGACCAGCCCGGTGACCATAATACGCACCACTTCACCGGTCACCTCCTGAATGGTGGTGCCAGGGCGGAAGAGGGTCAGCGCCGTCTCCAGCGAATCGAGGACAATATCGTATATGGCACGCTGGGCAGGGGTGAACTTACCGTTAACCGGGAAGGTACGGGTAATGTCTCCCGCATAGCCTTTATACTCACACCCTGCATCGATCAGCACCAGATCCCCATCGCGAAGTTCGGATTCGTTTTCAGTGTAATGCAGAATGCAGCCGTTTTCGCCGCCGCCAACGATAGTGTTGTAAGAGGGGAAACGCGCGCCGTGGCGGGTAAACTCGTGCAGAATTTCCCCCTCCAGCTGATATTCAAACATCCCGGGGCGGCAGCGTTCCATGGCGCGGGTATGCGCCAGGGCGCTGATCTCACCGGCGCGACGCATTACCTCCAGCTCCTCGGGCGATTTAAACAGGCGCATCTCATGCACGACAGGGCGCCAGTCAGTCACAGATGCTGGTGCCTTCAGGTTCTGCCGTGAGCCTTTGCGCAGCGTATCGAGCGCAGTAAATACAATCTCATCGGCATACGCATACTCACCCTGGGCGTGGTAGACCTCGTCCAGGCCATTGAGCAGTTGCGCGAGCTGTTCATTGATCTCACTGAAGGCCAGCGCACGGTCTACGCCCAGTTTTTCTGGTGCCGCCTCCTGCCCCAGCCGACGGCCAAACCAGATCTCGGCCGTCAGGTCGCGTACCCGGTTAAACAACACGCTGTGGTTATGGGTGTCATCGCTCTTAATCAGCACCAGCACGGCTTCGGGCTCGTTAAAGCCGGTGAAGTACCAAAAATCGCTGCTCTGGCGATAGGGGTACTCGCTGTCGTTGCTGCGTGTGGCTTCCGGTGCGGCGAAAATAAGCGCGGCGCTGCCTGGCTTCATGGTCGCCAACAGCGCCTGACGGCGGCGAAGATACTCTTGCTGAGTCATGACACCCTCCAGTGGTTGTTCTTAATGTAAGGTTGGCTTCTTAACTTCCGGTGCTGTCGGTTTCACGCGCGTAAATGCGTCATGGCACAGCAGCGATGCTACGCGTACATACTCAATGATCTCTTCGAGAGACATCTCCAGCTCTTCCTGGTCTTCGTCTTCGTCATAGCCTAACTGGGCGATATTACGCAGATCATCGATGGCTTCACCCGCCTCACCGGTCACTTTATCCAGCTTCGGCTGCGTTACCCCCAGGCCAAGCAGGTAGTGGTTAACCCAACCGGCCAGCGCGTCGGCGCGCTCAAAGACGCTGACCTCATCGCCTTCAGGCAGATAAAGCTGAAAAAGGAAGCCGTCATCTTCCAGTGAATCGCTGGTCGCGGCGTGCATTTTTCGCAGGGCCTCGGCCAGCTCGTGGCCAAAAGCCAGCCCTTCGTTAGTCAGGTCGTGAACCAGCGGCAGCCATGAGCTGTCGTTGTTTCCGCCACACAGCATCCCGCTGATCAGACCGTGCATTTCAGCCGGGGTGAGCCCCACGCCCTGCTGGTTCAGTAACTGGCCAAATTCGTTGTAGCCAGGCATTTCGTTCTGTATAGACATGCGCATTCGTCATCATTGGGAGGAATATTCATGATATGCTACCACTTTGGACCCTGGTGACACCAGAAAAGGGCTTGTATCTCCGCACCAGGGTAGCTATAGTGTCGCCCCTTCGCAGGCCCCGGGCCGGATGTGAAGGTAGCGCAGTCAAACAGCAGGAAGGTGGCATGTCTGCACAACCCGTCGATATCCAAATTTTTGGCCGCTCGCTGCGAGTGAATTGCCCGCCTGAACAAAGGGATGCTCTGAATCAGGCTGCGGATGATCTGAATCAGCGGTTGCAAGATCTAAAAGAACGCACTAGAGTCACCAATACTGAGCAACTGGTTTTTATTGCCGCGTTGAACATCAGTTATGAACTGACTCAGGAAAAAGCGAAGACCCGCGATTACGCGGCGAGCATGGAACAACGTATTAAAATGCTCCAGCAGACCATTGAACAGGCGTTACTTGATCAGGGTCGCATTACCGAAAGAACGGGGCAAAACTTTGAATAACGCTTCACAGTTGACTATGGTAGAGTGACTGTGAAGAAAAAATTTCTCTGAGATGTTTGCATGTGGGCCAGTCCCCTGAGCCGATATTTCATACCACAAGAATGTGGCGCTCCATGGTCGGTGAGCATGCTCGGTTCGTCCGAGAAGCCTTAAGACTATGACGACACATTCACCTTGAACCAAGGGTTCAAGGGTTACAGCCCGCGGCGGCATCTCGGAGATTCCCTCTCTTCCTACTACCTCTTCATTACCCATGACGCAACTTCCTGAAGTCTCTTCATCCCGACAAGCCATTCGTCAAGCTATTCGCCAGCGTCGTCGCGCATTATCCGCCGAACAGCAAACCCTTTTTGCCCAACAAGCTGCCGCCCGCATGATGGCCTGGCCACCCGTATTGATGGCCCATACCGTGGCACTGTTTTTGTCGTTTGATGGCGAACTGGATACCCGACCGCTTATCGATGCGCTGTGGCGCGCCGGCAAGAAGGTCTATTTGCCCGTATTGCACCCCTTCAGCCCAGGCCATTTACTCTTCCTGCACTACCA
The DNA here is from genome assembly GCF_002308415.1 of Leclercia sp. UBA1284. Taxonomy (NCBI): domain Bacteria; kingdom Pseudomonadati; phylum Pseudomonadota; class Gammaproteobacteria; order Enterobacterales; family Enterobacteriaceae; genus Leclercia; species Leclercia sp. UBA1284. Next base: position 344,697 of record NZ_DBUS01000009.1, on the reverse strand, counting down.
TCCCCACAGCGAGCTGGTGGTGAATCGTCTGAAAATCACCGAGCCAAAACTGGATGTTCGTGACGTGCTGCCTCTGAGCGAACTGGATGTATTGATTACGCCTCTGGTCGCCTTTGATGAGCACGGCCAACGTCTGGGGATGGGGGGCGGTTTTTACGATCGTACCCTGCAAAACTGGCAGCAGTATGGCCTGCAGCCTGTGGGTTATGCTCATGATTGTCAGAGAGTGGAAGCGCTGCCGGTTGCGAAATGGGATATTCCGCTGCCTGCGGTGGTTACCCCGTCCAGGGTGTGGGAGTGGTAAAGATGTCGGGTAAGCGCGAACGCTACCCGACAAACTTGCAGGATTAGTACAGCAGACGGGCGCGAATGGTGCCCGGAATCGCCTTCATGCTCTGCAGCGCTTTCTCCGCCACATCTTCATCTGCTTCAATATCGATAACCACGTAGCCCATCTGGGCGTTAGTTTGCAGATACTGAGCCGCGATGTTCACGCCCTGCTCGGCGAAGATCTGGTTGATGGCGGTAAGCACGCCTGGTCGGTTTTCATGGATGTGCAGCAGACGACGGCCACCGTGCAGCGGCAGAGACACTTCCGGGAAGTTCACGGCAGAGAGCGTCGAACCGTTATCGGAGTATTTGCTCAGCTTGCCCGCCACTTCCAGACCGATATTCTCCTGCGCTTCCTGCGTTGAGCCACCAATGTGCGGCGTCAGGATCACGTTGTCGAATTCGCACAGCGGAGAGGTAAAGGGATCGCTGTTGGTTGCCGGTTCAGTCGGGAAGACGTCGATGGCGGCACCCGCCAGGTGTTTACGCTTCAGGGCATCGCACAGAGCCGGAATATCGACCACGGTACCGCGTGCGGCGTTGATCAGCAGTGAACCGGGCTTCATCAGCGCCAGCTCTTCCGCACCCATCATGTTTTTGGTGGAGGCATTTTCTGGCACGTGCAGGCTCACCACGTCGCTCATATTCAGCAGGTCGGAGAGATGCTGAACCTGAGTCGCGTTGCCCAGCGGCAATTTGCTCTCGATATCGTAAAAGAAGACGTTCATGCCGAGAGATTCCGCCAGAATACCGAGCTGAGTACCGATATGGCCGTAGCCGATGATGCCCAGTTTCTTACCGCGCGCCTCGAAAGAGCCGGACGCCAGTTTGTTCCAGATACCGCGGTGTGCTTTGGCATTCGCTTCCGGAATACCACGCAGCAGCAACAGCAGTTCGCCAATAACCAGCTCGGCAACGGAACGGGTGTTTGAGAACGGTGCGTTAAACACCGGAATACCGCGTTTCGCTGCAGCGCCGAGATCAACCTGATTAGTGCCAATACAGAAGCAGCCGATAGCAACCAGCTTCTCAGCGGCGGAGATAACGTCTTCGGTCAGTTGGGTACGGGATCGCAGGCCAATGAAGTGTGCATCACGGATCGACTCTTTCAGCTGTTCAGTGTCCAGCGCACCTTTATGAAACTCAATGTTGGTGTAACCCGCCGCACGAAGGCTATCCAGTGCTTTTTGATGCACCCCTTCGACCAGCAGAAATTTAATTTTGTCTTTCTCCAGTGATACCTTTGCCATTTACCCGACCCTGTCTGATTGTCTGAACTGATGTTGTGCTGGATTTAAATCCGCTCCAGCCAACATATCAAAAAAAACTATTGCAGCAATATGAACGTTTGCGTCGGCTCTCTGAAGAAAAGTCATCCAGAGCAAAATGGCAGAGGAAAATGCTGGAGATGATAATGAAAGCGGCAGGATTGTCAGACGAGACCGAAAAACGTGATACAAGTCACCGAATTTGGCTTTTGCAAAATATTTAGCGGGGGGACTACGCCCCCCACCAGATCATTTTGTGATGGTTTTGACGCCATCTGCGGTACCGATCAGCGCGACATCCGCGCCGCGATTGGCAAATAATCCTACCGTGACGACGCCCGGAAGCGCGTTGATCGCGTTTTCCATTGCGATAGCATCCAGAATTTCAAGACCGTGAACATCCAGAATCACGTTGCCGTTATCCGTAACCACGCCCTGGCGGTATTCCGGACGGCCACCCAGCTTCACCAGTTCGCGCGCCACAGCGCTGCGCGCCATCGGGATCACCTCAACCGGCAGGGGAAATGCACCCAGAATATCCACCTGCTTGGAGGCATCAGCAATACAGATAAACTTGTCAGCTACGGAGGCGATAATCTTCTCACGCGTTAGCGCCGCGCCGCCGCCTTTGATCATCTGCATATGACCATTGATCTCATCAGCACCATCGACATAGATCCCCAGACGATCCACTTCGTTGAGATCAAAAACGGTAATACCCAGGCTTTTCAGTTTTTCGGTAGAGGCGTCAGAGCTAGAAACCGCGCCCTCGATCTGGCCTTTCATCGTCCCCAGCGCATCAATAAAGTGTGCTGCGGTCGACCCCGTACCCACGCCAACAATGGTGCCCGGCTGCACATACTGGAGAGCGGCCCATCCTACTGCTTTTTTCAGTTCATCCTGTGTCATGATCTCATGCCTGTGGTGTCAATGCGTGACGCGCATTATAGAGCAAACACCTTGCCGGTGTGATCGGCGCGGTCACCAATTTCGTCTGTATCAAACATAAATTTATGTCATAGTGCGACGTAATGAATTTCCTGGGAGCCAGCCAAAGCAATGAAACGTCCGGACTACAGAACACTTCAGGCGCTTGATGCCGTTATTCGTGAACGCGGTTTTGAACGCGCGGCGCAAAAGCTGTGCATTACGCAATCCGCCGTATCACAACGTATCAAACAGCTGGAGAACATGTTCGGGCAGCCGCTGCTGGTTCGTACCGTACCACCGCGCCCAACCGAACAGGGGCAGAAGTTGCTGGCGTTGTTGCGTCAGGTTGAGCTGCTTGAAGAGGAGTGGCTGGGTGACGAGCAGACCGGCTCTACCCCACTGTTGCTGTCACTGGCGGTAAACGCCGACAGTCTGGCGACATGGCTGCTGCCCGCGCTGGCGCCGGTCTTATCCGATTCGCCCATTCGTCTGAACCTGCAGGTTGAAGATGAAACCCGCACCCAGGAGCGCCTGCGTCGCGGGGAAGTGGTAGGCGCAGTCAGTATCCAGCCTCAGGCGCTGCCAAGCTGCCTGGTAGACCAACTGGGGGCGCTGGATTATCTGTTCGTCGGGTCAAAAGCTTTTGCCGACCGCTATTTCCCGAACGGCGTGACCCGTGCCGCGCTGCTTAAAGCCCCTGCCGTGGCGTTCGACCATCTGGATGATATGCACCAGGCATTTTTACAACAGAACTTCGACCTGCCGCCAGGCAGCGTGCCGTGCCATATTGTTAACTCGTCAGAGGCCTTTGTGCAGCTGGCGCGTCAGGGCACCACCTGCTGTATGATTCCGCACTTGCAGATTGAGAAAGAGTTGAACAGCGGCGAGCTTATCGACCTGACGCCAGGTCTCTATCAGCGCCGGATGTTGTACTGGCACCGTTTTGCGCCGGAAAGCCGCATGATGCGCAACGTGACGGATGCGCTGCTGGCCCACGGGCATAAGGTATTAAGACAGGATTAAATGTGAAAACCCTCTCCGGCTGGAGAGGGTTTAAGTGAAGCGTAAATCGTTACTGCGCTTTAGCCGCCGTATCCTGCTGCTGACCCTGCGCAGGCTCAAGCTGGAACACCACATCAACCTGATCATCAAACTGAATCGTTGGCTGCTCGTAGGTTTCCTGTGCGGAGACCGGTGCTGAATCGGCCTTCATCATACGAACCATCGGGCTCGGCTGGTAGTTAGAGACGTGGTAACGAACGCTGTACACTGGCCCCAGCTTGCTGTTGAAACCGGAAGCCAGCTGCTGCGCCTGACGCACGGCATCATCAATCGCCGCTTTACGTGCTTCGTCTTTGTATTTTTCAGGTTGCGCAACGCCCAGTGAGACGGAGCGAATCTCGTTCAGCCCCGCTTTCAGCGCGCCATCCAGTAGAGAGTTAAGTTTATCGAGCTGACGCACGGTCACTTCCACCGTACGCACTGCACGGTAGCCTTTCAGAATGCTTTTACCGTTCTGGTAATCGTAATCTGGCTGGGTACGCAAGTTGGCTGAGTTGATATCCTTTTTACCTATGCCGTTCTGCTCAAGGAAAGAGAGATATTGCGCAACACGGTCGTCAGCCTGCTTCTTGGCTGTCGCGGCGTCTTTTGCCGCCACGTTCACTTCAATGGCCAGGGTGGCGATATCCGGTACCGCATCCACGCTTGCCGTACCTGAGGTAACAATATGCGGGCTGTCAGGCAATTCGCTGGCCTGAACAGATACGGCGGCAAAACCCATTAATGCCGCCAGGGCGATTGCATTCAACTTCACTTTCATTCCTCCATGCTGCGAAAGAGTGCCCATGTAACAGGGCGCATGCCAGCAAGCTTAGCGGCTGCTGGCCTATTGTCCATAAGACAACGCTTAGTTGAATAGTTCACGCACGTGATAAATACCCTCTTTCGCCAACTGGAAGGCGATAAACCACATCACCAGCCCCACCAGGATGTTGATAATGCGCTGGGCTTTGGTGGTGCGCAGTCGCGGAGCCAGCCAGGCGGCGAGCAGCGCCAGCCCAAAGAACCACAGGAATGAGGCGCTAATTGTCCCCAGCGCAAACCAGCGCTTCGGCTCTACGTCGAGCTGTCCCCCCAGACTGCCCAGCACCACGAAGGTATCAAGATACACGTGCGGATTAAGCCAGGTGACGGCCAGCATAGTGACAATCAACTTCCAGCGTCCCTGCTTCATTACTTCGGCGGTCGCCAGTTCCAGATTACTGCTCATCGCGGTTTTCAGGGCGCCAAAGCCATACCAGAGTAAAAACGCCACCCCGCCCCAGGTCACCAGCGCCATCAGCCACGGTGACTGCATTAACAGCGCGCTGCCGCCAAAGATCCCCGCGCATATGAGCAGCAGATCGCTCACGGCACATAGCAGCGCAATCATCAGGTGATACTGGCGACGTATCCCCTGATTCATCACAAAGGCATTTTGTGGGCCGAGGGGAAGTATCATGGCCGCACCTAGAGCAAGCCCTTGAAAATAATAGGATAACATTCTTAATGTCTCAAACTGTTGTCTTAAGTGCAGACTATACTGCGAGAACGTCATTAGTTGAAATTGATATTATTAATTGTTAATTAAAATAATTAATGGCGGCAGTGATTATTGTATAACAGAATCAATTCCGTTTATTTAACTCACCAGGGATTGGTATGAAACCTCATCGTAGATTGTTTTGTCTGTCGTTAGTTCTCACTGCCCTTTTCATATCCTGCGCTGTTGGCCATGCGCAAACTGTGTTGCGCTACACCGATCACGAACCCTATGGCAACATGCGAACACGAGCCATCAACGAGATTTTTTTCCATGCAGTTGAGCGTGAATCTCAGGGAAAGGTAAAAATAGAAGCTCACTGGGGAGGTGAGCTCTCCACCAGCTACAATGCGCTTACCACCGTTGCCGAAGGCAAAATAGCGGATATGGGTATTGTGGTTCCGGAGTATTCACCCGCCCAACTCCCTCTGCACCAGATTTTCAAAAGCTTCCCTGTTGGGCCGGATACGGGCGCAGCTCAGGTCGCCTTTTTTAAACACATATTTTTGCAGAATCCACAGTTCAGCCGCGAGCTGAACAACAACAACCTGATCAATCTGCAATTTTTCCTGGGCTATCCAGCCGGATTTTTCAACACGGTACCGTCGCTACGGTTCGATGCGCTGGAGGGAACCCGCTGGCGAACAGCCAGCTTTTGGCACCAGGCGTGGCTCAGGAACGCGGGAGGAACGCCAATCTCAATGCCCTGGAACAACAACATTAGCGGGGCGTTGCGCAGCGGGCAGCTTGATGGTCTTCTGGTAAATCTTGATAGTGCCTGGGACATTCAGGCCCAGCGCGCTGCGCCGTGGGTAAGTTACTCTCCCGCGATGTGGCTGGGACATGTTTATCTATTAGCGATTAATAAAGAGGTGTGGGCGGCGCTGGATGCAAAAGATCGGGCTGCCATTCAACGGGCGGCGGCATCAACGGAAAAGCAACTGGGCACGCTACTCGACAAGAGTGTTCGTTCCCTGGGTAAGCGGATGGCAAAAGAGGGGGCTCACCTTCACATCCTGAGCCGTGCAGAGCTCACGCGTTGGCAGGAAGCCACGAATTATCAACAGGTACAGGCAGAATGGATTCAGATTCAGGAAGAGAAAGGTAATAAAGATGCCGCTCTGATAATGCGTGCCGTGGGATTAGCGCTTAAGGATGCCTTGCAAAAATAGCCTTTAAACGACGCCCCCGCGATGCGTGAGCGTCATTAGACGGGTGTCAGTTACTCACTCGCGTTCTCTTTCACTCGCTTAAAGTTAACGTCCATCTGCGGATACGGGAAGCTAATACCATTGGCATCGAAATCACGTTTGATGCGCTCCAGTACGTCCCAGTAAACGCTCTGCAGATCGCTGCTGTTACTCCAGACACGGACCACAAAGTTAATTGATGAGGCGCCCAGTTCGTTGAGACGCACCGTCTTTTCACGATCGTTCAGAATACGATCGTCGGAGTCGATGATGTTGGTAAGCAGCTGTTTCACTTTATCAATATCAGAATCATACGCGACACCAATAATAAACTCGTTACGACGTACCGGTTCGCGTGAGAAGTTGATGATGTTATTAGCGATGATTTTACCGTTCGGGATGACCACGATACGGCCATCTACGGTACGCATAGTGGTAGAGAAGATCTGCACCTGCAATACCGTACCTGCCACCCCACCCAGATCAACGTACTCGCCGGAGCGGAACGGGCGGAAGGTCACCAGCAGCACGCCAGCCGCCAGGTTCGACAGGGAGCCCTGCAACGCCAGGCCAATCGCCAGACCGGCGGCACCCAATACAGCGATAACCGATGCCGTTTGCACCCCGACGCGGCCAAGCGCGGCGATCAGCGTAAAGGCAATAATACCGTAACGAACCAGCGCGGAGAGAAAGTCCGCAACCGTGGCATCAATGTGACGCGCGCGCATTACGCGGTTAACCGCATTCGAAATGATTCGCGCGACAATCATCCCGATGATGATGATCGCAATCGCCGCAACGATGTTTACCGCATAACTCAGCAGTAGCGCCTGGTTACGCACCAGCCAGGAGCCAGCGTTATTGATGCTATCTACAACACCGAGATCTTCCATTTATCTATCCTTATGCTCATTCAACGTCAGAACCCTCCCACAGAGGGACAGGCAAGTGAGTAAAGGGTAAACAAAAAGCCAAGGTTTTGCCAAACAGATCACAAAATCAGGATTTACAGCTTATTGAAAAAGCATAAAAAAAGGCCCGCACAGGCGGGCCTTTCTGAGGCTGTTAGCAGCGCAAATTACAGAACGTCAACCGCGTTCAGCTCTTTGAAGGCCTGCTCCAGACGCGTCACCATGGATGACTGGGCAGCACGCAGCCATACGCGCGGATCGTAGTATTTCTTGTTCGGCTGGTCTTCGCCTTTCGGGTTACCCAGCTGACCTTGCAGATACGCTTCGTTGGTTTTGTAGTACTGCAGGATACCGTCCCAGGTTGCCCATTGGGTATCGGTATCGATGTTCATTTTGATCACGCCGTAGCTGACGGAATCTTTGATTTCCTGAGCAGAAGAACCGGAACCGCCGTGGAAGACGAAGTTCAGGCTGTTGTGCGGCAGGTTGTGTTTCTTAGAAACGTATTCCTGAGAATCACGCAGGATGGTCGGGGTCAGAACCACGTTACCTGGTTTGTAAACGCCGTGCACGTTACCGAAGGACGCTGCGATAGTGAAGCGTGGGCTGATTTTGCTCAGCTCGGTGTAAGCGTAATCAACATCTTCTGGCTGAGTGTACAGGGCAGAAGCGTCCATGTGGCTGTTGTCCACGCCGTCTTCTTCACCACCGGTGCAACCCAGTTCGATTTCCAGAGTCATGTCCATTTTGGCCATACGCGCCAGATATTTGGAGCAGATCTCGATGTTCTCTTCCAGAGACTCTTCAGACAGGTCAATCATGTGAGAAGAGAACAGTGGCTTGCCGGTAGCTGCGTAGTGTTTTTCACCCGCATCCAGCAGACCATCGATCCACGGCAGCAGTTTCTTCGCGCAGTGGTCAGTGTGCAGGATGACTGGAACACCATAATGTTCAGCCATCTGGTGTACATGGTGTGCACCAGAGATAGCACCCAGGATAGCCGCGCCCTGAGGAACGTCAGTTTTCACGCCTTTACCTGCGATGAACGCAGCACCACCGTTGGAGAACTGAACGATAACCGGTGCTTTAACTTTCGCAGCGGCTTCCAGTACGGCGTTGATGGAGTCGGTTCCCACGCAGTTAACAGCAGGCAGAGCAAAGTTGTTTTCTTTAGCTACCTGGAACACTTTCTGAACATCATCACCGGTGATTACGCCAGGTTTTACGAAATCAAAAATTTTAGACATGTTGCGAGTCCTGTATCTTCGGCCTTGGAAAGGGATGCGTGCTTTAAAGCGCGCTAATAATTGGGCAGGTTACCCTGCCCTTGAATGGCTTACTTCTTCGCGCGCTCTTCGAGCATTGCTACTGCCGGCAGAACTTTGCCTTCCACGAATTCGAGGAATGCGCCGCCGCCAGTGGAGATGTAGGAGATTTTGTCGGAAATACCGAACAGGTCGATTGCCGCCAGGGTGTCACCGCCGCCTGCGATGGAGAACGCTTCGCTGTCAGCAATCGCGTTAGCCACGGTTTCAGTACCTTTACGGAAGTTCGGGAATTCGAACACGCCAACCGGACCATTCCACAGAATGGTTTTGGCGTTTTTCAGGATCTCTGCCAGACGCTGTGCAGAGACGTCGCCGAGGTCCAGAATCTGCTCTTCATCTTTAATGTCAGAGACAGATTTCAGGGTCGCGGTCGCGGTTTCAGAGAACTCGGTCGCCACGCGAACGTCGGTTGGAACCGGAATATCGCAGGTAGTCAGCAGGCGTTTCGCTTCATCAACCAGATCGGCTTCGTACAGGGATTTACCCACGTTGTGGCCCTGGGCCGCGACGAAGGTGTTCGCGATACCACCGCCAACGATCAGCTGGTCAGCGATTTTGGACAGAGAGTCCAGAACGGTCAGTTTGGTAGACACTTTAGAACCGCCGACGATAGCAACCATCGGACGTGCTGGTTCTTTCAGGGCTTTACCCAGTGCTTCCAGTTCGTCAGCCAGCAGTGGGCCTGCACAGGCGACATCGGCGAATTTACCGATACCGTGGGTAGAGGCTTGCGCGCGGTGAGCGGTACCAAAGGCATCCATAACGAATACGTCACAGAGTGCAGCATATTTTTTGGACAGCGCTTCGTCGTCTTTCTTTTCGCCTTTGTTAAAGCGAACGTTTTCCAGCACAACCAGCTCGCCTTCAGCCACTTCAACGCCATCCAGGTAATCTTTTACCAGGCGCACCGGGCTGGACAGTTTGTCTTTCAGGTAATTAACAACCGGCAGCAGAGAGAACTCTTCGTTGTACTCGCCTTCGGTCGGACGACCCAGGTGGGAAGTTACCATCACTTTAGCGCCTTGTTTCAGGGCCAGTTCGATGGTCGGCAGAGAAGCACGGATACGCGCGTCACTGGTCACTTTGCCGTCTTTAACCGGTACGTTCAGATCTGCACGGATGAAAACGCGTTTACCAGCCAGATCCAGATCGGTCATCTTAATTACAGACATGGTGAATCCTCTCGTTGATTCTTAAAGTTTTGCAGGCGCTTTACGCGCCTTACCTGAAACCTTTAGCGGCCATTGCTAACGTGGTGTCGAGCATCCGGTTAGCAAAGCCCCATTCGTTGTCGCACCAGACCAGCGTTTTGATTAAGTGCGCTCCACTGACCCGCGTTTGGGTGCCATCGACAATGGCACTGTGCGGATCGTGGTTGAAATCAATTGAGACCAACGGTAATTCCGTATAGTCAACTATACCATGAAATGCTTGCTGTGCCGCTTTTTGCAGCAACAGGTTGACTTCACAAGCTTTTACCGGTTTTTTCACGGTAACGCTGAGGTCAATTGCCGTCACGTTGATGGTCGGTACGCGCACGGCAATGGCTTCAAAACGGTCGTTAAACTGCGGGAAAATGCGCGAAATACCGGCGGCCAGTTTGGTATCTACCGGGATAATTGACTGGCTCGCAGCACGCGTGCGTCGCAGGTCAGGATGATAAGCATCAATAACCTGCTGATCGTGCATGGCAGAGTGGATTGTGGTGACGGTACCCGACTCGATGCCATACGCATCATCTAACAGTTTAATGACCGGAATAATGCAGTTGGTGGTGCAGGAAGCATTGGAGACAAGGCGGTGTTCAGCTTGCAGTTCATGGTGATTCACACCAAAGACCACAGTAGCATCGAGATCGTTGCCGCCAGGATGAGAGAAAAGAACCTTTTTTGCGCCCGCCGCAAGATGCGCTTCGCCATGCTCGCGGCTGCCGTATACGCCGGTGCAGTCGAGCACCACATCTATGCCCAGCTCGCGCCAGGGCAGCGCATCAAGGCTGCGTTCATGCAGAACCCGAATGGCATCGTCACCGACAAAAAGCTGCTCTCTTTCCTGACGAACGTCCCAGGCAAAGCGCCCATGGCTGGTGTCATATTTCAACAAATGCGCCATGCCAGCAGCATCGGCCAGTTCATTGATTGCCACCACGGTGATTTCCGCACGGCGCCCGGATTCATATAAAGCACGAACCACGTTGCGTCCGATGCGACCGAAGCCATTAATCGCTATGCGTACGGTCATAAGTCTCCTGCAAGGCTATCCTTGATTCGAGGTGGCTGACAGAGTAATGCAGCGACGCTCAGAGGGGAATGCTTGCCTGTCACAAACTGCAACTGATTGGTCATTTGTCGAACACATAATCGACTGAAACGCTTCAGCCAGAATAAGCGAAACGTGGAATAAAAGGAACGTTCCAGCGGAGTGATTCGCCATTTATCTGACTTGCGTCACATTTTCTCCGTTAAAAGCGCGTCCAATTATTCCAGTCAGGCAAACCTGTATTCCCCTGCTGCCGTCATCTGCAATACCACATCAGCCTGACGACTCTGGCTAAGCACACGATCGACGTTCGGGCCATCTGTGCACAGATAAAATGCCTGGGCCTCTTCTGGTGATAACCCCCCTGCTATCTTGGGCTGCACCAGCCGTTCACGCAGCGCCGATGGTGGGGCTGTGATAAAAACCGATAAATCACAAAATACTTCCAGCGCTTTCCATTTCTCGTCATCGAGCAGGAGCCAGTTGCCTTCAACGATCGCAATACTCGCCGTTACCGTAATAGCCGCTTCGACAGGATCGTGTTTTTGTCTGTCATACTGCGGCCAGCGTGCGATTGGCTCGGGAAGCTGAGCCAAATTTGCGGCAAGTTTATCGACGTTAAAGGTCTCCGGAGCGCCTTTAAACGTGCGTAAATAGTTGGCGTCCAGCCAGGCGTTGTAGTGATGGAAACCGTCCATCGGCAGCGTCTGGATGCTGGGCAGGTCGGGGGCTTGCCGGGAGAAGTACTCCAAGAACGTTGTGAGCGTCGATTTACCTGTGCTCTGAACCATAAAAAAACCAGGCGACTTTTGGTCTGCCTGGCTTTGGGATTTCAGCCCCGGGCGTATAACGCGCCGGGGAAAATATCAATTACAGCAACGCTTTCGCTTTCGCGACTACGTTCTCAACGGTGAAGCCGAACTCTTCGAACAGCTGCTCCGCTGGTGCAGACTCACCGAAGGTGGTCATACCAACGATAGCGCCGTTCAGGCCCACGTATTTGAACCAGTAGTCTGCGATACCGGCTTCCACCGCCACGCGAGCGGAAACCGCTTTAGGCAATACGGATTCACGGTATGCCGCATCCTGCTTGTCGAACGCATCAGTAGACGGCATGGACACCACGCGCGCCTTCACGCCTTCGGCAGTCAGTTTTTCCCATGCCGCTACGGCCAGCTCAACTTCAGAACCGGTAGCGATGAAGATCAATTCAGGCTGGCCTGCGCAATCTTTCAGTACGTAACCACCACGCGCGATGTTAGCCAGCTGCTCAGGAGTACGCTCCTGCTGTGCCAGGTTCTGACGGGAGAGGATCAGCGCGGTCGGGCCGTCCTGACGCTCAACGCCGTATTTCCACGCTACCGCGGATTCAACCTGGTCACATGGACGCCAGGTAGACATGTTAGGAGTTACGCGCAGGGAAGCTACCTGCTCAACCGGCTGGTGAGTTGGGCCATCTTCGCCCAGACCGATAGAGTCGTGGGTGTAGACCATCACCTGACGCTGTTTCATCAGCGCAGCCATACGCACGGCGTTACGCGCGTACTCAACGAACATCAGGAAGGTTGAGGTGTACGGCAGGAAACCACCGTGCAGGGAGATACCGTTAGCAATCGCGGTCATGCCGAATTCGCGCACGCCGTAATGAATGTAGTTACCGGCAGTGTCTTCGTTGATTGGCTTAGAACCGGACCAGATAGTCAGGTTAGACGGTGCCAGGTCAGCGGAGCCGCCCAGGAATTCTGGAAGCCAAGGACCGAACGCTTCAATCGCATTCTGAGACGCTTTACGGCTCGCGATTTTAGACGGATTAGCCTGCAGTTTAGCGATGAATTCGTTGGCTTTCGCATCGAAATCAGATGGCATTTCGCCTTTCATACGACGGGTGAATTCAGCGGCTTCCTGTGGGAAAGCTTTCGCATAGGCAGCGAATTTCTCGTTCCATGCGGACTCTTTCGCCTGACCCATTTCTTTCGCATCCCACTGTGCATAGATCTCAGACGGGATTTCGAAGGCAGGGTGTTTCCAGCCCAGCGCTTCACGGGTCAGCGCAATTTCTGCGTCGCCCAGCGGCGCACCGTGGGAGTCATGGGTGCCAGCTTTATTCGGGGAACCGAAACCAATGATGGTTTTGCACATCAGCAGGGATGGTTTATCCGTCACCGCACGCGCTTCTTCAACTGCGCGTTTAATCGAGTCAGCATCGTGGCCATCAACGCCACGCACCACGTGCCAGCCGTAGGCTTCGAAACGGGCTGCGGTATCGTCGGTGAACCAGCCTTCAACGTGACCATCGATAGAGATGCCGTTGTCATCGTAGAACGCAACCAGTTTGCCCAGCTTCAGGGTACCGGCCAGGGAGCACACTTCGTGAGAAATGCCTTCCATCATGCAGCCGTCACCCAGGAATGCGTAGGTGAAGTGATCAACGATGTCATGGCCCGGACGGTTAAACTGCGCTGCCAGCGTTTTTTCGGCAATCGCCATACCGACTGCGTTAGCAATACCCTGACCCAGCGGGCCGGTGGTGGTTTCTACGCCCGCGGTGTAACCCACTTCCGGGTGACCTGGAGTTTTAGAATGCAGCTGACGGAAGTTTTTCAGCTCTTCGATTGGCAGATCATAGCCAGTGAGATGCAGCAGGCTATAGATCAGCATTGAGCCGTGGCCGTTGGACAGCACGAAGCGGTCGCGGTCAGCCCATGCTGGGTTCTGCGGGTTATGGTTCAGGAAATCACGCCACAGGACTTCGGCAATATCAGCCATGCCCATTGGGGCACCCGGGTGGCCAGATTTGGCTTTTTGTACTGCGTCCATGCTCAGCGCACGGATAGCATTTGCAAGCTCTTTACGTGAAGACATTTTGACTCCAGATCGGACTGTTAAAGGCCATACCCTTGACGACAGCGCGTTTTGGGCTACGCCGGAAAAAAGTGCCAACAATGTAACCCAAGCGACAAAGCATGTACATGGACCATTCTTTTGCCTGTTAAGAAATCTCTGGAACACGCTCGCATGTTGCGCAATCTTCTCGCCCGGCGTGATTTATATTCTTTATACTGAGTGAAACTCCGGCTTCGCTGCCCTGGAGTACTTTCAGAATTTATCGAATTCAACGAGTACGGAAGCAACATAATGAAAATGCGTGCAATAGTGCTGGCTCTGGGTACCACTCTGCTTTTGAGTGGCTGTCAGAACATGAACTCCAACGGTCTGATGAGCTCCGGTGCCGAAGCCTTTCAGGCCTACAGCCTGAGCGATGCTCAGGTTAAAGCCCTCAGTGATGAAGCCTGTAAAGAGATGGATGGCAAAGCCACCGTCGCGCCGGCTAATAGCACCTACTCGCAGCGTCTGACCAAGATTGCTTCCGCACTGGGCGATAACATCAACGGCCAGCCGGTAAACTACAAGGTATACATGGCGAAAGACGTGAACGCCTTCGCGATGGCGAATGGCTGTATCCGCGTCTACAGCGGGCTGATGGATATGATGACCGATAACGAAGTCGAAGCGGTGATCGGCCATGAAATGGGTCACGTGGCGCTCGGTCACGTGAAGAGAGGCATGCAGGTTGCGTTGGGCACCAACGCCGTGCGCGTGGCCGCCGCTTCTGCAGGCGGCATCGTCGGTAGCCTGTCTCAGTCACAGCTGGGCGATCTGGGCGAAAAACTGGTGAACTCTCAGTTCTCACAGCGTCAGGAGTCAGAGGCCGATGACTACTCCTACGATCTGTTGCGCAAACGCGGCATCAACCCATCCGGTTTAGCCACCAGCTTCGAAAAACTGGCCAAACTGGAAGAGGGTCGTGCAAGTTCTATGTTTGACGATCACCCGGCCTCCGCAGAACGTGCACAGCATGTACGCGACAGAATGGCGGCTGACGGCATCAAATAAAACAAAAAGGAGGCGATATCGCCTCCTTTTTATTCCGCACCAATTGCCAAGATTACCGCACAGATTGTTAATATTCCCTGATAGCAACCAAAGCGGGATATTCGATATTTCAGCCTGCCTCAGTGAAATATATTAAGAGCAAATGACTCTGCCATTTTTATCGCTGCCTGTATCCCTTCTGTCGAAATATAAAATAGTCTACCCCCTGCGCCGGAGAACCACGCGGCCAGTGGCCCGGCGCGTTACAGCGTGTCACATAACCATTGCAATCATTTATCTTTCAGGTAACTATCAAATACGCAGCAACGCAATTTGATATTATTTAGAAAGAGAAGTTCCTTCCGTGAAAAAAGAATTATCGTTAATCGCATTAGGTTTATTTTCGGCCCTTCCCGCCGTTGCAAGCCAGCAATCTGACAGCCAGGGTTTTATTGACGACAGCCATCTGGACCTGTTTTTCCGTAACGCATACATCAGCCGCGACTACCATCAGGGCCAGCAAGACAAGGCCGAATGGGGTCAGGGGATCGTTGCGACCTTTGAATCCGGTTATACCGAAGGGCTGGTAGGCTTTGGCGTCGATGGCATTGCGCAGTACGGCGTGCGTCTCGACGGTGGCCGCGGCAAGAGCGGCGCGGGCGGTATCGACTTCTTCAGGCAGGAAGATGATGGCCGCGCGAAGTCCGAACTGGCAAAATTTGGCGCGACCGCCAAAATGCGCATCTCCAATACCGTACTGAGCTACGGCAACCAGCGTCCTGCGTTACCGATTGTCACCTCCGACAGCTCGCGCCTGCTGTTCGAAAGCTATACCGGCGCGCTGTTAACCTCTAAAGAGATCGACGGTCTGGAAGTTAACGCGGGTTACTTTACCGACGAGCAGCGTAAGAGTGACGATCGCCACGATAGCGGTCTGAAGAGCCTTACCTTCGGCGGCGCAAGCTATCAGTTTAACGATCAGTTCAGCGGCGCGCTGTACGCCTCTCACAATGAAGAGGTGATGAACAAGCAGTACCTGGGTCTGAACTTCAAACAACCGTTCAGCACTGGCCAACAGCTGGTACTCGACTTTAACGGCTATAACTCTCGCCTGGATCAGGGCTATGCCAACGACCTCAACACCGGTCGCAGTAATAGCATCTGGAGCCTGGCGGCCAGCTATATCTGGGACGTTCATACCTTTAAGGTGGCATACCAGCAGAGCAGCGGCAGCACCGGTTATCACTATGGTAGCTATCGCGATCGCGACGGCGTGGGCGACGGCGGCAACACCATCTGGCTGGCGAACTCCTACTGGTCTGATTTTAATGGTGAAGACGAACGCTCGTGGCAGGCCTCTTACGGTCTGGACTTCGCAGGCCTCGGCTTACCGGGTCTGAGCTGGACCACGGCCTACGTGCGTGGCGATAACATCAAAACGTCTGAAACCAGCAACGGTAAAGAGCACGAGTGGTTCAACCAGGTGCAATACCAGGTACAGGATGGCCCCGCAAAAGATCTGAAGCTGAAACTGCGCTATTCCGTCCTGCGCGTCTCCAGCAACGCCAGCGACTATAACGTCGGCGGCAACGAGCTTCGCGCTTACGTGGAATATCCGTTTAACGTGTTTTAAGTTTGTCCCCCCTCACCCTAACCCTCTCCCAAAGGGAGAGGGAACGCGATCCCCCTCTCCCTTTGGGAGAGGGCCGGGGTGAGGGGAATCAACCCGCACCTCAGCTAACGTTGCTATATCCTCTAATCAATACAGCGACTTCTGCGGCGGCCCGGCAAACTTCAGCGCGCCAATCTGCCCCATGCGCACCTCTACCACCGACGGCCCCGGCATTGACAGCGCCTCCGTCATCACCGCGTCAAAATCCTCGGCCCGCTCCACGCTCCACGCCTGCAGGCCAATCGCCTGCGCCAGCAGGGTAAAGTCCGGCGTATGCAGTTCGTTGTAGTACTGACGCCCACCGAAATACTTATCCTGGATTCCGCGCATTACGCCGTAGCCGCCGTCGTTCATGATCAGCAGCGTCACGTTCGCTTTCTCCTGGGCAAGCGTTGCCAGTTCACCCAGATTAAGGCTCAGGCCGCCGTCGCCCACCAGCCCCACCACCTTGCGTTGCGGGTTGGCAATCGCGGTGCCGATCGCCATCGGCAGCCCCATGCCAATCGCCCCCGCCAGAGAGTGAATGTTCATCAGCGGGCCGTTAGCGCGGAACAGACGGCTGCCCCACAGGCTGCCGGAAACGGTGATATCCCGCACCAGCAGGCCGTCGTTCGGCAGGGCCTTGTCAATAGCATCGTTCAGCCTGGCATAGGCGCCGCACTGCTCGCGCAGTCCCTGCTCTGCTGTTGCCACCGCCTGCTGAACCTGCCCATCCCACTGGGCATTGCCCCATTCGCGCCCCTGCGCTTTGTTCGCCAGCGCCATCAGCAGCGCAGAACAGTCGGCGACCAGGGTGTTATCCATCAGATAGTTACGGCTCGCCGCCGCCGGATCGATATCAATCTGCACGCGGGGATGCGGCAGCTCGAGCGTCCACGAGCGGGTTTCGTTACTGCGCAGGCGCGAGCCTGCCACCAGCGTAAAGTCGCACCGGGCAATCAGCGCCTCGACCGACGGTGAATTGTGGAACGCCCGCAGGCTGGCGCGATGGCTGTCCGGCAGCACGCCGCGTGCGTGGGTGCTGGAGATCACCGTGACGCCCGCATCCGCCAGCTTTTGCACTGCCTCAGCGCTTCCCAGCGCCCCACCGCCCAGCCACAGCAGAGGCTGTTTCGCCTGCTTAAGCTGCGCCCAGAGCGCCTCGACCACAGCCTTATCAACGGTGTCCGGCGCGGAGGATTTTACCGGTGCCGTCACCAGCGAGGCCGGGATCTTCGCCCCCTGAATATCAATCGGAATTTCCACCGAAACCGGCCCGCACGGCGGCGTCTGTGCCTCCTGAATGGCCTTATGGAGAATAGCGACCGCCTGGTGAGCATTGCTGATGCGCCAGGCCCGTTTCGAGCTGGCCTTGAGGAAGGTCAGCTGATCGCGGGTTTCGTGAATAAACCCGGTGTCGGCATCCAGCCAGGCTTTTTCGACCTGGCCGGTCAGGTGCAGCAGCGGCGTACAGGCGTTCATGGCTTCCACCAGCGCCCCCACCGCGTTGCCCGCCCCTGCGCCGGTGCTGGTCAGCGCCACGCCAAGGCCGGAAAAGCGTCCGTGGGCGTCGGCCATGGTAACGGAACCCGCCTCGCCGCGCGCGGGAACAAAGCGGATGTTGCCCCGCTGCCCCACTGCATCCGCGATCGGCAGGTTGTGGATAGAGATGACGCCGTAGATGGCCTCAACCTGATACTGCTCCAGCGTTCTGGCGATGGCGTCGCCGACGGTTATCATTTCGCTCATTGCTCACCCTTTCTCAGTCGCACCAGTGGTTGACGCTGTTACCCGTCGCCAGATAAATGCTCTTTTGCTGCATCCAGGCTTTCAGCCCCTGAATGCCCTTTTCGCGGCCCAGACCGCTCTCTTTAAAGCCCCCAAACGGGGTCGAAATCGCAAACACTTTGTAGGTGTTGATCCACACGGTGCCCGCTTCCAGTTGCTCGCTCAGGCGCAGGGCACGTCCGGTATCGCGCGTCCAGATGCCCGCCGCCAGGCCGTACACCGAGTCGTTGGCCTCGCGGATCAGCGCCGCCTCGTCACTGAACGGCATCGCCACCAGCACCGGGCCAAAGATCTCCTCCTGACAGGCGCGGGCGGCGTTGGTCAGACCCTCGATGATTGTTGGCTGGAAGAAGCTGCCGCCGGCAAGCGCCGGATCGGCCGGGATCTCCCCGCCGCACAGGACGCGGCCCCCTTCGCGTTGCGCCAGTTCTACGTAGGCCTGCACGCTCTGGCGATGTTTGTCGTTAATCAGCGGTCCGATATGTGTACCGTCGGCAAACGGATGGCCGACGCGCAGGCCGCGCGTGAGTTCCAGCAGCCGCGCCATCAGCGGAGCGTAAATGCTCTCGTGGATAAACAGCCGTGAACCGGCAATGCACGCCTGCCCCGCCGAGCTGAAAATGCCGTAGCAGATCCCGCGCGCAGCCTGCTCGACGTCCGCATCGTCCAGCACAATGGTCGGGGATTTTCCGCCCAGCTCCAGCGACGCCGGGATCAGTTTTTCCGCCGCCACGTGCGCCAGATGCCGCCCCGTGGTCGTGCCGCCGGTAAAGGAAATTTTCCGCACGCGAGGATGGCGCGCCAGCGCGTCGCCAATCACCGAACCTTTGCCCGGCAGCACGCTCAGCAGCCCGGCGGGCAGCCCGGCCTGTTCAAAAATACGCGCCAGCTCCAGCGCCATCAGCGGCGTGGCCTCGGCAGGTTTGAGGATCACCGCATTTCCGGCGGCAATGGCCGGGGCAACCTTCTGCATTTCGCTGGCAATCGGTGAATTCCACGGCGTGATGGCCGCCACCACGCCGAGTGGCTCGTAGCGGCTCAGCGTCAGGAGATCGGGCTGGCGCGGGGTGGGCAGTTCGCCTTCCAGCAGTTCGCAGGCGGCGGCGAAATAGCGCGCCGTGCCCGCCGCACTCATCACCAGGCCACGCGCTTCCGCCAGCGGCTTGCCGTTATCGCGGCTCTGCATCTTCGCCAGTTCATCGACGCGGGATTCAATCAGTTCGGCCACCTTGTGCAGGATCTTCGCCCGCATATGCGGCAGGCGGTTGCGCCAGTCCGGATCGCGCCACGCGCGTTCGCCTGCCTCGATGGCTTCCTCCAGATCGTCCAGGCTTGCGGCGTTAAGCGTCGCGTTGATTGAGCCGTCCGCCGGGAACTGGCTCTGCATCAGGTTGCCGCCGCCGTGGCGCCAGTGACCACCGATAAAAATCTTCAGATCGTCCATCGTGACTCCTTAGCTCAGGGCCAGCTCGCGGCAGGCGCGCACCGCGCTCAGTGCCGCCAGGGTGGAGGTTTTGGGGTTGCTGGCAAGCGGCAGGCCGCTCAGCTCCAGATGAAACTCACCAAACAGCCCTTCGACGTGCAGCGTGTGGGTGTTGCGCGTCGTCGCCGGGTCGACCATCAGCTGCACGCGGGTGTCATCCATCCCGACGCCGCCGAGCGCCACGGTCGCCGCCACGTTGGCGTTAGCCGGGAACAGCCGCGCCGCCTCGCGGGCGCTGCCCTCAAAGAACACCTGCGCCTGCGACACCGCGTTAAGATCGATAAGCTGCTCGGCGTAGCTGCCGCGCCAACTGGCCGGGCTTTTGCGCGACCGATAGGTCACACGCTCCAGGCCGCCCTCTCTGGCGGCGGAGAGCCCGTCGATGCCCGCCACCGCGCCGGAGAGCAGCGTGAGTTTTCCGCCCGCGCTGAGCAGACGCTGTTCCAGCGCGCTGTCCGCCAGCGCACCGGTGGATATCACGGCCAGATGCCAGCCGCGATGCAGTATCTCTTCGCCGTACTGCGCCACTGCCTGCTGGCTGGCGCACTCCAGCACCAGATCGGGCGCTTCAGCGCAGTCCACCGGCGAGGCCAGCGCCGCCACCGCACCGCCGAACTGCGCGCGAATGGCCTCGTGGTGAGCCTCGCGCGCCACGATCCAGCCGATGCTGACGCCATCAGGCAGGCGCTCAATTACCGCCTGCGCCATCGCGCCAAAGCCAATTAACATGATTTTTTTCATGATGCGTCCTTACAGGTGACGGCAGAAGCCGCCGGAAACGTCCAGTGCGGCACCGGTGGTAAACGAGGCCAGCGGCGAGGCGAGGAACAGCAGCGCCTGTGCGGGCTCCTGCGGCTTGCCGAGGCGCGCCATGGGAATACCCCGCTTGCGCGCAATATCCGCCGTCCATTCCGGCCAGCTCTGGCTTTTATCCGTCCGGTTTTCAAAGCGGCGCTGCCACTGGCCAGACTCCACCATGCCGAGCAAAATGGAGTTGACGCGAATACCTTTGCCCACCAGCTCCTTTGAGAGCGTCAGCGTCATGTTCAGCAGCGCGGCGCGGGCGGCGGAGGTGGCGATCATGTGCTCCTCCGGCTGCAACGCCAGCAGGGAGTTGACGCAGGTGATCGAGGCGATATCGGACTGCTCCAGCAGAGGCTGAAACGCCTGCACCGGGTTGATCACCCCAAACAATTTCAGTTCGGCTTCGTGCAGCCACGCCTCGCGCGGGGTGTCGTTGAAGTGCGCCACGTAGCCCTGCCCGGCGTTGTTGATCAACATATCCGCCGCGCCAAAGCGCGCCTGAACCGCCTGCGCGAAAGCCTGCACCTCATCGGCGTTGAGCACGTCGCAGCGGTAAGCGAAGATCTCCCCGTCGGGGTAGTCGTTTTGTAGCGCCGCGTGCGCACTGGCGAGCCGGTCCGGATCGCGGCCGCAGAAGGCCACTTTTGCCCCCTCGCCCAGCAGCAGGCGCAGCGTTTCAAAGCCAATGCCGGACGATCCGCCGGTGACTACCGCTACGCGACCGTCAATGTGTGCATTCATCGCCTATCTCCTGGTGAATACGTAAAAGCTGTTGGTTAAAAAACGCCGCGTTATCGAGGTAGCTGGCGTGCCCGGCCTGCGGAATGGCGGTGAACGGCATGCCGTAGCGCAGCGCCAGCCCCTGCACCTGCTCGGGTTGGGTGATGGCATCCTGCTCGCCGCACCAGGCTTCAAAGGTGCCCGAATAGCGCGTCAACCAGCCGTGGATATCGTCGTGGGCCAGCATCCACGCGGCGGCGAGATAGCCATCCGGGCGCAGGGCGCGCATGCCCGTCGCAACGGTCGCGATATCCTCCACGCGCGCGCCGGGGCGCAGCAGCTTCGCCGCACGGGTCTGGGCGAGAATCTCGCCGCCCAGCGCGATCTGCTGCTCGCGGTTGCGCCACACCTGCTCGCGCTGCTCCGGTGCGGCCTGGCCGTAGCCCTGCGCCGCGTCCGCCAGCACCAGATGCAGCACGCGTTGCGGAAACTTCGCGGCAAAGGCGCTGGCGACCAGCGCCCCCAGCGAGTGCCCGACCAGCACCGCCTGCCAGACGCCCGCGCGATCGAGCATCGCCGCCAGCGCGTCGGCGTAATCGCCCGCGTTCGCGCGTTCGGTCGAGAGCATCGGGCTTTCGCCATACCCGGGCATGTCCCACGCCAGCACGCGAAAACCGCTCAGCGCCATCTGCTTATGCCAGGAGGCCGCGCCGGAGCTGATACCGTGCAGCAGCATCAGCGGCGTGCCGCTTCCCTGTTCGCGAAAGCCCGTCATACCGCCCCCTTACCCGCGCTTCACTTTAGAGAGCGGGTGATCGGCCGGATAGGTTGGGATTTCCGGCTTGTTGGTTCCCAGCATTACGCACATCAGCGCCTCTTCTTCGCCGTGGTTAAACAGCCCGCGGTAGATGCCTGGCGGAACGGAGATCAGGTCGCGCTCGCGCAGCACGGTTTCGGTGTAGTTGTCGCCGTCCTGAATCATCAGGGTGATCTGCCCTTTGAGCATGAAGAAGACCTCTTCCACGTCGTCGTGCAGGTGCAGCGGCCCTTCGCACTTCGACGGCAGTACCATGGTGGAGAAGGTGAAGTGATCGGCCTGAACGGTATTGGTGTCGTTCGCCACGCCGGTTGCGCCGGTGCCGATATAGCGCATCTGCGCGCGGCGGTATTTCGGGTCATAGTCCGCCTGGAACTTCAGGGCGTTCCAGTCATACTTGCGGCCTTCAAAGCGCGCAATGCGCGACTCGACCCACTCTTCCATGGTCAGATGCTCAGGCTTAACGCCCGGTTTTGCAGTTACGGTTGAATCAGTCATGACACTCTCCTCAGTAACGTCTCAGCAGCGGCAGTAACAGGACGCAGCCCACCGCCGCCATCACCGCCAGAAAAATCAGCCCGGAATCCATGCTGTGGGTGAAGGCGATAAGCGCCCCCATCACCGCGGGCGACAACGCCCCCGCAAAGTTTCCCAGCCCGTTGAAAATGCCGCCCGCCGTCGCGCTCACCCGGGGATGGGTAGCCTTCGCCAGCAGGGCGAAAATGTTCGGCGCACCCGTGCCCCACATAAAGGTGCTAAAGCTCATCGCCGCGATAATCGTCAGGGGCGTATCAAGGTGCATCACCGCCGTCAGCCCGACGGCTGCCCCCGCCATGGAGATAAAACAGGCCGCCGCCCGCTTATCGACGCGGTCCGAAAGCCAGGCGCCAATCACTTCGCCCGCCAGCATGGCGATAAACGGCATCGACGACAGCCAGCCCGCGTGCTCCAGATGAATGCCCTTGCCCTTGATCAGGTAGCCCGGCAGCCAGCCGTTGATCCCCCACAGATAGGTGAGAAAGGCGACGTTAAAGACGCAGATTACCCAGAAGTGCGGACTGACAAACAGCTCGCGCCGCGCCGCACGCCGCTCGTCCCGTGATGCCTGCGTAGTTGTTGGTTTCACGTCGAGGCGAATACCGCGCAGGCCTATGCGCACAAAGATCAGCACCGGCACGGTGAGCATCGCCATGACAAAGAAGGTGCTTTGCCAGCCGAAAGTGTTGAGCAGCCAGAGGGAGAGCGGGAAACCAATTGCCGCGCCCACCGGCGTACCGAGCAGCCACAGCATGGTGGCGCGCGCCTGCAGATGCTGCGGGAAGTTATGGCGCACGATGGCGAACGCCAGCGGGAACAGCGGCCCTTCGGCGATGCCCAGCAGAATGCGCAGGACAATCATCACCGTGTAGTTATGGGTGAAGCCCATCGCCACCATCAGCACGCACCACACCGCCATCATCCCGGTGAGCAGGCGCAGCGGCGGGATTTTGTCCCCCAGCCCGCTGAGCAGAACCGATGAAAAGCCGTAGCTCAGCAGAAATGCGCTCATCAGGATGCCGAGGCGCGTAGTGTCAAAATCGATCCCCATCGCCTGCTGGAAATGGCTATCGGAAAACAGTGCCGCGATACTGATTTTGTCGAAAAACGCAAGCAGCACGCAGGCCAGCAGCGACAGCGGGATAGCCCAGCGTACGGCTTTTTCAGGCGTACGGGTTCCCTCGCCGCTCGCCTCTGCGGGCGCGGCGTTGGTCTCGAATGTGGTCATGTCTCCCCCTACGGGTGCGGGTTAGCTATCGCAGTGACATCAGTGAAAAGGCCGGGTCGCTCAGCGGCACGTCCGATAAGTCTCGCCCCGCCGCCATCCAGCGCTTCGCCAGCTTGACGGTACGCGCGTCGTTAAAGGCCACCAGTTGCGTCAACCGTCCGCCGTCATCCAGCGAGAAGAACAGCGCGTTATCACGAACGACGGTTTTGCCGCCAGGCTGCGGAATGCCGAGGATCTGGATGTTGTGCTGATATTGATCCGACCACAGCCACGGTGCGTCGTCGTAGCCCGGCGCGTCGGGGTTAAGCATCGCTTTCGCCGTCGCCACCGCCTGATTCTGGGCAAAGGCCCACGACTGGATGCACAGCCCGTAGTGGTGATGCTGCGCGACATCGCCCGCGGCAAAGATGGCCGGATCCGACGTGCGCCCCTGCGCGTCCACCACGATCCCACGGTTGGTCTTCAGCCCGGCGTCGCGGGCCAGCTCGAGGTTCAGATCGACGCCGATCCCCACCACCACCGCATCGAAGGTTTCGCATTTGCCATCGCAGTGGATCACCGGCAGACCGTTGTGATCGTCAAGCTCCAGCGCGCCGCAGCCGGTGCGGATATCCACGCCCTGCTCGCGGTGGATCTTCTCCAGCTGTCGGGAGACCTCGCCGCTCACCGAGCGCATGCACAGGGCAGGCTGCTGCTCGAACAGCGTAACCGCTACGCCACTTTTGCGCGCCGAGGCGGCAATCTCCAGGCCGATCCAGCCGCCGCCGACAATCGCCAGGGTGTTGCTTTGCGTCAGACGCGTTTTCAGGCGCTGCGCGTTCTGCCAGTGGCGCAGGGTGTAGACCTGCGGATGTTTTCCCCACGCCTCGCCCGGCAGACGCGCCCGCCCACCGGTCGCAATCAAAAGGATGTTGTAACTAAGAAGCTCGCCGTTGCTTAAATGTACCCTCTTCGCGGCGCGATCGATCTGCGTGGCGCGCAAAGGACGGTACCAGGTCAGATTCAGCGCCTGCTGGGCCTCTTCAGCAAACAGGCGCGGCAGCGCGGCATCAGCGTCCAGCAACGCGGCTTTCGAAAGCGGCGGGCGCTCATAAAAATCCCACTCCTCTTCCGCCACCACGCAAATCTCGCCGTCAAAGCCGTCGTCGCGCAGGGTTTTCGCCGCCCAGCCACCCGCCTGGCCGCCGCCGATAATGACAATGCGCGAGGTCATACCGCCTCCGGCTTTTTCTGCTGGCGGCGCGTGTCATGGTCAATCCCGCCCTCTACTGCCCATTCGGTGAAGGAGATCAGGGAGTGTTCCAGCTCGCGCGGCTGCCAGTTTTCGGTCAGGTAGTCGTCGTTGGTGTAGTACTCAAACGCGCCGCCGGTCGGGCTGTTGACGTACCAGAAGTAGGCGGACGACACCGGATGGCGGCCCGGCCCGATGAAGGTACTCCAGTCGTTTTTATTCATCGCAATGCCGCCGCCAATCACTTCGTGAATGTCGCGCACGGTAAAGGCGACGTGGTTCAGGCCGCGCTTGCGGTTCGGCAGCTGGAGCAGGAAAAGATTGTGATGGCCGCCACGCGGGCCACAGCGTAGGAACACGGCGCGGTTGATGTAGCGGTCGGAAACCTGGAAGCCAAGCACCTCGCGGTAGAACTTTTCTACTGCCGCCAGCTCCTCGACGAAGAAGACCACGTGACCAACGTTGATCGGCTGAGCGCGGTCGTACACCGGGCTTGGCGTGTCGATGCGGCGGGCGTCGCCCCACTGGTTAATCGGCTCGACGTTCAGCTCAACCGGCACCTGCTGGCTCACCTGTACGCGCAGGGTCATGCCGTTCGGATCAAGACACTCCAGCGCGTCCCCCACCTGGCGAAAGCCGGGCTGCTGCGCCAGCTTCGGGCGCAACGCATCCAGCTCGTCCTGGGTCGCCACCGCCCAGGTCATGCGGCGCAGGGTGTTGCCCGCTTCAAACGCCGGCGGCAGGTCGGGGCTGTCAATTGGGTTGAGCTCAACGCGCGCGCCGCTCAGGGTGGTAAAACGCTGGCCGCTGGCATCGCCCGTCAGGCCAAAATCACGCATAAATTTGGCGCAGTGCGTCAGGTTATCAACGCCAAATTCCAGCTTTTCAATTCCGGTTACACTCATCGTTCGTTGCCTCATCTGGCCCAAATTGGGCGTAAAACATGCCCGACGCAGCAAAGCGCCTGACGTTAACTCACTGATTTAACTGGCCTGTGACAAATATCCTAAGAAGCCAGAGATTTTATCCGCCGCCAGACGGACCTCGTTTTGCAGGCGCTCGCGGTCGGTCCGGGGGATCTCCTCCGACGGCACCAGAATACTGACCACCGCCGCCACCCGTCCGCTGCGGTCATACACCGGATAGACAATGGAGGAGATGCCGTGGCGGAAGAAAGATTCGCCAATGACAAACCCGCGGGCTTTGTCCTGCTGCACCATCTGCCACAGCGCTTCGCGGTCGTGAAGCTGCCCCGGCGTGTTGCCAGGCAGGCGCTCATGCGGGAACAGGTGTTCAAAGTCAGCGCGCGAAATATCGGTCAGCAGCATGCGGCCAAGCGAGGTGCAGTGCACCGGCAGACGGGTGCCAATGCTGACCTGGTTGATGCGCGAACCGGCTGCGCTGACGCGGGCGACGTAGATGATGTCGCGCCCGTCGCGGATCGCCAGATGGCTGCTGCACTGGCTGACGTCGCGCAACTGTTCAATAACCGGCTGGCCGACCTGCGCCACGTCCAGCGAGGCGATGTACTCAAAGCCCAGACGCAGCACGTTCATGCCGAGCGAGAAGGTATTGGTGCGCGCGTTGCGCTCCAGAAAGCCCATGTATTCCAGCGTCTGTACCACGCGATAGGCGGTCGCTTTTGGCATATCCACCAGCCGGTGCAGCTCGGCAAAGGTCAGATCGCGGTGCTGCTCGCCGAAGGCCAACAGCAGCTGGAGACCGCGCTCCAGCCCCGGCACGAGATATTTCACTTCACGATCGTTTTCCATATTCACCAGGCCTCAGTTAAAGACAAAACCGCCGTTGACCGGAATCAGCTGCCCGGTAATGAACCGCGACAGATCGCTTAACAGCCAGACCACGCTGCCCGTCACATCTTCCGGCTGCTGCGCGCCGGTTAACGCGCGGCCATTTTCGTACAGCTGATGGCGTTCGGCGGGCACATATTCTGTCGCCTCGACGCGGGTTAATCCCGGCGCGATGGCATTGATGCGGATACGTTTTTCACCCAGCTCACGGGCCATCGAGCGGGTCATGGCAATCACCGCGCCCTTGCTGGCAACATAGGCCATCAGGCGCGGCGCGCCCCACAGCGCGGTGTCGGAAGCGACATTCACAATCCCGGCCCCCTCGCGCAGCAGCGGCACGGCGGCGCGCGTCACCAGCCAGGTGCCCTTGACGTTAACGCTCATCACCCGATCCCAGAGATCCGGATCGTAATCGAGCATGTTTTTGCCCCCCACGCCGGTCGCCATGGCCGCGTTATTCACCAGCCCGTCAATCTGGCCCTGTTCGCCGATGGCGCTGAATACCTGCTCAATGGCGTGCGGATCGGCCAGATCGATAATGTGGGATTCGATCGCATAGCCCTGCTCACGCAGCCCGTGCGCGCTTTCGGCCAGCTCGCCCTTCAGGATGTCGCACATCACCACCGCCGCCCCCTGCTCTGCGCAGGCTTTAGCAAAGTGATAGCCCAGCCCGCGCGCGGCGCCGGTCACGACGATGCGCTTCCCGCTCAGCAGGCCGTTCATCAGGCGGCTCCCTGCTGTTCTTCACGCATCGCCAGCTGCTCTTTTGCCGCCTTTTGCATCATGCGGCGCAGGCGGGAGAGGCCGACGTCGTGCTGGTACAGGTATTCATGCTCGCGGGCGTTCGGGGCGAGGCTTTCGAGTACTACGCGGTCCTGCTCGAGGACTTCCCAGTGCAGTTTCTCCAGGCGGTTGCGGTACATGAAGCGCCACATGTCACGCTGCCAGCCCTGCACCCGGCGGATACGCCAGAAGAAGACGCGGCAGTTGTCGTTATCTTCCGGCACCACCATGCCGACGATAAAGAAGTGGCCGCCCGGCCCGAAACGCTTCTTATAAGGAATGGAGAGGCGCATCCAGCAGGTGCCGCTGTTGCCCAGCTCTACCCAGTCGAAGTTGATGCCGCTCTGCCCTTTTTTCTCAAAGATGAAGCCGGTTTTGGTCGGCTGCAGCACCATCTCCGCCTTGCGGTCCCCTTCCGCCATCGAGTGCGACGACGAGTGCAGATAGGTGCCGTGCATCGGGTCCATCACGTTTTCCAGCGCATACTGGTAGTTGCATTTCCACCCGGCGGTGCAGAGGAAGTTGCTGAAATTGTCGGTGTCGGCGAGTTCATCCGGGAAGCTCAGCTCGTCCGGCTGCTGGTCAGCGGTAACGCCAAACCACAGGAAGATGGCCCCGTGCGCCTCCTGCACGTTGTAGCTGCGCACGCACTGCTGGCCGACCAGCGGGCATTTATCCACCGCGGGTACATCTTTCACCTCGCCGTTACCCGCCACTTCCACGCCGTGATACCAGCAGGCGATGCGGTCGCCGAGATTCCAGCCCATCGACAGCCGCGCGCCGCGGTGTGGACAGCGATCTTCGAGCGCCTGCACCTGGCCGTCTTTGTTACGCCAGACCACAATCTGCTCGCCGAGACGGGTAATGCCCACCGGGGCAGACTGCACTTCCCAGCTCGCCAGAACCGGATACCAGAGGCCGCGCAGACCTTTATCAAGATAGTGTTGTACGGGAGTCGTCATCGCGTTGTCCTCAGTAGCCGTTAACCTGTAAGAATGCCTGGAAGCTGTTCTCGCTCCAGGGCTCGCCCTGCTGGTCGTGCAGGCGTGCGGCATTCAGACCGTTCACCAGTTCCGGCAGGGTTTCCGCCCCCTGCTCAAACAATTCTTCCAGGGTGGCGATAAGGTGCAGCTCCCAGTTTTCCGGCTCGCGGCTGCGGGTCTGCCAGATAAGATTCGGGTATTCGCCCGGCTTGTGGATCGCACCGTTACCGCCCTCTGCCGGAGGGGTAAACTGGCGGCTTTCCGGCAGCGCCGGGTTAAAATTCAGGGTCTCGCTCATGCCACGGTCTCCTCGACAAAGGTAATCTGGATTTGGTTTTCAAAGACCCGAACCGGGTAGCGGTTGAGGTTGCGACCGCCAGGGCCATGCAGGCACTGGCCGGTTTTGACGTCAAAAACCGCCTCATGCAGCGGGCACTCCACTTTGCCGTCTTCCACAAAACCCTGGCTTAGCAGCGCGTAGGCGTGCGGACATACGTCTTCCAGCGCGTAATATTCACCGTCAATTAAATAAACGCCGATCTCTTTACCCTCGACGTTGCCGCTAAAAGGGAAATCTTCCTGTACTTGTTCTGCGTCACATACGCCTATCCAGCTCATCGCGATCCTCCAGGCTTTTGTTTCATATATGAAACTCTGTTTCTTATTTAATACGGTCAATATAAAAGCGATGAATCTTTCGTCAAGCGGCAATGTGACGAATTTGTTAACCAAAAGACAATTAATTAACTAAGTGTGCAAAGGATCACGAAAAAATGCAGCGATATGAAATTTTCATTATTTAGGCGTGAGGAAATACGTTTTAGTAATGGTCGTAAATATTCACCAAAAGTTATTGACTAATTTTATCATTCGTCATTAGAAATAAATAAAAGGGGTGCGCGCGGAGTTTCACCTGTGAAACTTATTTTTATTTTATTGTTTATAAACAACGAGTTTCACTGGTGAACCATTTTACTTGCGTGACAATCACATTTATAAAAAATCAATCAATAAGGCGAGCATGATGACGGCAAGATGGCAAGGTACGATAGCACTGTTATTGCTAATTATTATTTCGTATGTCGACCGGGTTAATATTTCGGTGATGATTTTAAACCCGGAGTTCGCCGAACACTTTCAGTTAAATGAAAACAGAATGTTACAGGGAATGCTAATGACATGCTTTCTGCTGGGCTATGGTTTTTCCGCGTTACTCTTAACGCCGGTTATTGAAAGCAAACTCCATTATCGCCAGGGGTTGTTAATGAGCATTGCCATCTGGGCAGCGGTGTGTGCCATTTCACCGCTGCTCGGCTCGCTGATGGGAATGCTCATCGCGCGGGTGATTTTAGGCGTTGCCGAAGGGCCGCTCTTTTCGCTGAAAACCCGCTTTATCAGCGATAACTTCTGCGCAGAGGAGATCGGCAAACCCAACGCTGTCACCGCGCTGGGCGTTTCGCTGGGGCTGGCGGTGGGCTTTCCGCTGATTACCTGGCTGATGGCGCACCTCGGCTGGGCCGGATCGTTTTACGCCCTGGCAGCGATCAACCTGGTGCTGGGCGGCGGTGCGATCTGGCATTTTCTGCCCGCGCCGCGCGAGGTGACGACCATCCAAAAACCGGGTTTTATGCAGACCTTTACCCTCGCCTGGCAAACGCCACTGCTCGGCCTGATCCTGCTGGTTGAAATCGCCACGCTGAGCTATCTCTGGGGTAGCAGCGCATGGCTCCCCGCCTGGCTGCGCGATGAGCATCACTTCTCGCTGCACGCGACCGGGCTGCTTGCCGCGGTCCCCTTCCTGTTAAGCCTTGGCTCAAAATTTCTCGGCGGCGTACTGCTCGACAAAATGCGCCCGGAGCAGGCCCCGGTGCTGTTTATGGTAGGCGGCTTGCTAACGGCGTTGTCCGTCATCGCGCTGATGCTGAGCCATCAGCCGGTGTGGCTTGCGCTGTTTATGCTCTCGGCAAATATCTTCTGGGGACTTCAGGGGGCGGCCATTCCTGCGGTGATCCAGCATCACGCGGCGCGAGAAGCGGTCGGTAGCGCCTACGGCATTATTAATGGGATCGGCAATCTCTGCGCCGCCTTTATTCCACTGCTGATGGGAATGGTGATGAAATCGATGGGGTCGGTGAGCTCAGGCTTTTCAGTGCTGGTGGTGTCGCAGGCGATCACCCTGCTGGCGGGGGGCGTGTTGCTGCTGCGCATGCGTCGCGCAGCAGCACTCAGCGCGTAAAGGTTATTCGCCCTTTTTCGCCGCCTGGATGTAGAGCATTTCCAGCGCCAGGGTCGCCGCGGCCAGGGCGGTGATCTCGGACTGATCGTAAGCCGGTGCGACTTCCACCACGTCCATGCCCACAATGTTCAGATCTTTCAGGCCGCGCACCAGCTTGATGGCGCGGTCAGAGGTCAGCCCGCCGATGACCGGCGTACCGGTACCCGGTGCAAACGCCGGATCCAGACAGTCGATATCAAAGGTCAGGTACACCGGCATATCGCCAACGATCTGCTTCACCTGGGCGATGATGTCGTCCACGCCGCGATCGTTCACCTGGCAGGCATCCAGCACGGTGAAACCGTTGTCTTTGTCGAACTCGGTGCGGATACCGATCTGCACGGAATGGTTCGGGTCGATTAACCCTTCTTTTGGCGCGGTGAAGAACATGGTGCCGTGGTCAAATTCACAGCCGTTCGCATAGGTGTCGGTATGCGCATCGAAGTGCACCAGCGCCATTTTACCGAAGTGTTTAGCGTGGGCGCGCAGCAGCGGCAGGGTTACGAAGTGGTCGCCGCCGAAGGAGAGCATGCGCTTACCGGCAGCCAGCAGCTTCTCGGCGTGGGCCTGCAGCTTTTCGCTCATCTCACGCGCGTCGCCGAAGGCATACACCAGATCGCCGCAGTCCACGACGTTCAGGCGCTCACGCATGTCGAAGTTCCACGGGAAACGGTGATGTTCCCAGGCAAGGTTGGTGGAGACCTGACGGATCGCCGCCGGGCCGTGACGGCCACCCGCGCGACCAGAGGTCGCCATATCAAATGGCACCCCGGTGATCACCCACTCCGCGTCACTGTCGTACGGCTGGAAGTTCATCGGAAGGCGTAAAAAACCAAACGCGTTAGATACCAGAGAGTTATCGTACTGATGACCTAAGGTGCTCATGTCCTGACCTCATTTAACGTCGATGTTTAAAAAAGATGAAAAAAAATCCCCTCCGCGTCGTTAAACCCGACGAGGAAGGGATTGATTCGTAAATCGCATATTGGGGCGAATTATCGCCGGTAATCCATACGGGTTCAAGTGAGTATAGCATCCTGCCGGAGGGCGCCTTCGCCTTATCGGACCTACATTCCCGGGCCCGATACACGGGCATCACACGCCCGGCGGTCTGTTACCCTCTCCCACAGGGAGAGGGAGGTTCACTTACTCGTCTTCCAGATACGTATAGCCGTACAGACCCGCTTCAAACTCTTCCAGGAACTGCTGCTGGAGCTGATCGTCCAGACCGGTGTTCTTCACCTGATCGCGGAACTGGGTCAGCAGTTTTTTCGGATCCAGCTGAACATACTCCAGCATATCGGCCACGGTATCGCCCTCGTCAGAGAGCTCTACTTCTACATTACCATCCGGGAAGACAAAGACATCCACCGCCTCGGTATCCCCGAACAGGTTGTGCATGTTACCGAGGATCTCCTGATACGCCCCGACCATAAAGAAGCCCAGCATTGGCGGGTTCTCCGGATCGTACTCCGGCATTGGCATGGTAGTGGCGATCCCGTCACCGTCGATGTAGTGATCGATGGCACCGTCTGAGTCACAGGTGATATCCAGCAGCACCGCACGGCGCTCAGGTACCTGATCCAGCCCTTCCAGCGGCAGGACCGGGAACAGCTGGTCAATACCCCATGCGTCCGGCATCGACTGGAACAGCGAGAAGTTGACGTACATTTTGTCCGCCATCCGCTCCTGCAGTTCGTCGATAATCGGGCGATGCGCACGGTTGCTCGGATCGAGCTGTTTCTGCACTTCGTGGCACATGTTCAGATAAAGCTGCTCTGCCCAGGCACGCTCTTGCAGGCTGTACGCCCCGGACGAATAGCCAATATGAATATCATGCAGGTCCATCTGGCTATCGTGCAGCCATTCACGCAGCGAACGACGCGTGCCCGGCTCGTGCATCTCTTGCCAGGTTTCCCACATGCTCTGCAGCGCACGCGAGGCATCTTCCGCCGGCGCGGTCGCTTCGGTGTATTCGTTGCGCTCAACGCCGATAATGTTCGAGACCAGCACCGTATGGTGTGCGGTAACGGCACGACCCGATTCGGTGATCACGGTCGGGTGCGGCAGACCGTGCTCATCACACGCATCGCCAATCGCCCAGATGATGTTGTTAGCGTATTCGTTCAGGCCATAGTTCACCGAGCAATCCGACTGGGAGCGCGTACCTTCGTAGTCCACGCCCAGGCCGCCGCCCACGTCAAAGCACTGAATATTCACGCCCAGCTTATGTAGCTCAACGTAGAAACGGGCCGATTCGCGCACGCCGGTGGCGATGTCGCGGATGTTAGCCATCTGCGAACCGAGATGGAAATGCAGCAGCTGAATACTGTCCAGACGACCATGCTCACGCATGATCTCTACCAGTTGCAGCACCTGGTTTGCCGCCAGGCCAAATTTGGATTTCTCGCCGCCGGAGGACTGCCATTTGCCGGAGCCCTGAGACGCCAGACGGGCACGCACGCCAAGACGCGGTACCACGTTAAGGCGCTCGGCCTCTTCCAGCACGATAGCGATTTCGGACATCTTCTCAATGACCAGATAGACCTTGTGGCCCATCTTCTCGCCAATCAGCGCCAGACGGATGTATTCGCGGTCTTTATAGCCGTTACAGACGATCACCGAGCGGGTCATGCCCGCATGCGCCAGTACCGCCATCAGCTCGGCTTTAGAGCCGGCTTCCAGCCCCAGCGGTTCGCCGGAGTGAATAAGGGATTCAATAACGCGGCGATGCTGGTTAACCTTGATCGGATAAACCAGGAAATAGTCGCCGTTGTAACCGTAGGATTCACGGGCGCGTTTAAACGCGGCGTTAATGGAACGCAGACGGTGTTGCAGGATCTGCGGGAAGCAGAACAGAGCAGGCAGACGCTGTCCCTGCGCTTCACGTGCTTTCACCAGTTGGGCGAGATCGACGCGCGCTTCCGGTACGTCAGGATCCGGGCAGACGCTGATGTGACCCAGTTCGTTGACGTCGTAGTAGTTGTTACCCCACCACGTAATATTGTATGTGCGCAGCATCTTGCTGGCTTCCTGGGAGCTCATCGCAACCTCCTGCATAGAACGTAGTACACCCTGTTCGCCTGCTGACGAAGGCGAAAATGAAGACATGTCGTCAGACATTGCGAACCTCAACTCTTACTAAAAAGTGTAAAACAGTTGACTACTATCGCAGCGTTAAACTGCGATAACAACCCATTAACCGACCAGTTTTCCAGCACAGAATGCTGGAAGCCGGGCCGTGCGACCGGTTTCTTGTTCATATCATTGTAAAACACGTAACCGAACTAAGTATGACAAGGTTCGGCGAAACCACGAGAAAACTCTTGTATTAACAAGAGCGCCCTTGTTCAGACTTCACAAAGCGTAACCGGCCCTGGAATCCTGAGAAGCGCCGAGATGGGTATAACATCGGCAGGTTTGCAGAATAGATTTGTAGAGAACGGGGAGTGCACTCCGGCCAGAAAGGCGGGACTGACAAGGCAGAAAACGACGGTTCATTATCTTGAATCACCTCCACGGGCGCCCCGAAAGACAGACCCACAAGCCAAAGCGAAAAGTTCACTGCTTAACCCGGCTGGAAGTGGCGTCCCGATGAGATCATCGAGCGCTATTATGTCGAAGCCGTGCGCGGCGTTTTATACCGAGAAGATGGGTAAAAAGCAAAATATAAATATGCGCATTGCCAGTGGTGTCCGGAAAAATTTCCAGTCGGGTTTTCAACGTAGTGGGAGCTATCTCAAAAAAAGCTGGAAATGGGGCGAAGAAGTGACCTAAAATAGCCGTCCAGATGTTAATCCATCCATACTGATTAACACTCAGACTGCCAGTGTCACTACCTGCACGTTCTGGCGGAAAACTCCGCTATAACGACCTCACACGACAGTTTGAGCTAACTAAATTCTCCTTAGGTGAAATAAAACATGGCAAAACACCTGTTTACGTCCGAGTCTGTATCAGAAGGACATCCTGATAAAATTGCTGACCAAATCTCCGATGCGGTGCTGGATGCGATCCTGGAACAGGATCCAAAAGCCCGCGTTGCATGTGAAACCTATGTCAAAACCGGCATGGTTCTGGTTGGCGGTGAAATCACCACCAGCGCATGGGTTGATATCGAAGAGATCACCCGTAACACGGTGCGTGAAATCGGCTATGTGCATTCTGATATGGGCTTTGATGCCAACTCCTGCGCCGTACTGAGCGCGATTGGCAAACAGTCTCCTGACATCAACCAGGGCGTTGACCGTGCTGACCCGCTGGAACAGGGCGCGGGCGACCAGGGCCTGATGTTCGGCTATGCAACCAACGAAACCGACGTGCTGATGCCAGCACCTGTGACTTACGCCCACCGTCTGGTGCAGCGTCAGGCTGAAGTGCGTAAAAACGGCACCCTGCCGTGGCTGCGCCCGGATGCGAAAAGCCAGGTAACTTTCCAGTACGATGACGGCAAAATTGTTGGCATCGATGCGGTTGTTCTCTCTACCCAGCACGCGGAAGATATTGATCAGAAATCCCTGCAAGAAGCGGTGATGGAAGAGATCATCAAGCCCGTTCTGCCGACCGAATGGCTGAACTCCGCGACCAAATTCTTCATCAACCCGACTGGCCGTTTCGTTATCGGTGGCCCAATGGGTGACTGTGGCCTGACCGGTCGTAAAATTATCGTTGATACCTACGGCGGCATGGCTCGTCACGGCGGCGGCGCGTTCTCCGGTAAAGACCCGTCTAAAGTTGACCGTTCCGCAGCGTACGCGGCACGTTATGTGGCGAAAAACATCGTTGCCGCTGGCCTGGCTGACCGCTGTGAGATTCAGGTTTCCTACGCAATCGGCGTGGCTGAACCGACTTCCATCATGGTGGAAACCTTCGGTACCGAAAAAGTGCCTTCCGAACAACTGACTCTGCTGGTGCGCGAGTTCTTCGACCTGCGTCCATACGGCCTGATTCAGATGCTGGATCTGCTGCACCCAATCTATAAAGAGACCGCAGCATACGGTCACTTTGGTCGCGAACATTTCCCATGGGAAAAAACCGACAAAGCAGCCCTGCTGCGTGACGCAGCCGGTCTGAAATAAACGACCGACCTCTCTTCAAGGCCAGCCTCGCGCTGGCCTTTTTTTATCGTCCTGCCCTGGGTTTATGACGTTTTCAGTACGACATGAAACCGTTTACACCACCTGTCATCGGCAGCGCTTTCAGAATATTCTCTTTGCATGAATCCCTTTCTTCTGCTGTTACATCCCCTTTAGGTTAAGTCTGAAACTGGCGCAAATACGATGCGCATCAACTATTTTAACTCTATATTTTCAAAGTCTTAATTTACTTTACGATCGCGATCCGGTGTAACCGATTACACCAATGTGACCTGTATCACATAACTTCACGATCTAATAACCTACCCTTTACATCGATAAAATTGATAACCCAACTGGAGGGCATAATGCCTGACAATAAAAAACAGGGGCGTACGTCCAATAAAGCCATGACGTTTTTCGTCTGCTTCCTTGCAGCCCTGGCAGGATTGCTATTTGGCCTGGATATCGGCGTCATTGCCGGTGCATTACCCTTCATCACCGATGAATTCAAAATTAGCGCCCACACCCAGGAGTGGGTAGTGAGCTCAATGATGTTTGGCGCCGCTGTGGGCGCCGTCGGCAGCGGCTGGCTCTCTTTCAAACTCGGGCGTAAAAAGAGCCTGATGATTGGGGCGATCCTCTTCGTGGCCGGTTCACTCTTTTCAGCCGCCGCACCCAATGTGGAAGTGCTGATCCTCTCCCGCGTATTACTGGGTCTGGCGGTAGGGGTAGCCTCTTATACCGCCCCGCTCTACCTCTCTGAAATTGCGCCGGAAAAAATCCGTGGCAGCATGATCTCTATGTATCAGCTGATGATTACCATCGGTATCCTCGGTGCCTATCTGTCCGATACCGCGTTCAGCTACAGCGGCGCATGGCGCTGGATGCTGGGCGTCATTATCATCCCGGCGATTCTACTGTTGATCGGGGTCTTCTTCCTGCCGGATAGCCCGCGCTGGTTCGCCGCAAAACGCCGCTTCCACGATGCGGAACGGGTGCTGTTACGTCTGCGTGACACCAGCGCCGAAGCCAAAAATGAACTGGAAGAGATCCGCGAAAGTCTGAAGGTAAAACAGTCCGGCTGGGCGCTGTTTAAAGAGAACAGCAACTTCCGTCGTGCCGTCTTCCTGGGGGTATTGCTCCAGGTCATGCAGCAGTTCACCGGTATGAACGTCATCATGTACTACGCGCCAAAAATCTTTGAACTGGCGGGTTATACCAATACCACCGAGCAGATGTGGGGAACGGTGATCGTCGGGCTGACTAACGTGCTGGCGACCTTTATCGCCATCGGCCTGGTTGACCGCTGGGGCCGTAAACCGACCCTGACGCTGGGCTTCCTGGTCATGGCGGTAGGTATGGGCGTGCTGGGTACCATGATGCACATGGGTATCAACTCACCGACCGCGCAGTACTTTGCCGTGGCGATGCTGCTGATGTTTATCGTTGGCTTCGCAATGAGCGCCGGTCCGCTGATTTGGGTACTGTGCTCTGAAATCCAGCCGCTGAAAGGCCGCGACTTCGGTATCACCTGTTCCACCGCCACCAACTGGATTGCGAACATGATCGTCGGCGCAACCTTCCTGACCATGCTCAATACTCTGGGCAATGCCAATACCTTCTGGGTTTATGGCGGTCTGAACGTGCTGTTCATTGTATTGACCCTGTGGCTGGTGCCTGAGACCAAACACGTCTCGCTAGAACACATCGAACGTAACCTGATGAAAGGACGTAAGCTTCGCGAAATCGGCGCTCACGACTAATCTTCAAACGGGGAGGATGGCTATTGCGCCTCCCCGCCTCCCGCTTTATGCTCTGCCCCTATGAAAACACCCCGTCTTCCCATCGCCATCCAGCAAGCCGTTATGCGCAGCCTGCGGGAAAAACTCGCCCAGGCCAACCTGAAGCTGGAGCGCAGTTATCCGGAACCGAAGCTGGTTTATCAGCAGCGTGGCACCTCGGCTGGCACCGCATGGCTTGAGCCATACGAGATCCGCCTTAATCCGGTGCTTATGATGGAAAATCAGCAAGCCTTTATCGATGAAGTGGTGCCGCATGAACTGGCCCATCTGCTGGTCTGGAAACATTTCGGGCGCGTTGCCCCTCATGGTAAAGAGTGGAAGTGGATGATGGAGAGCGTCCTCGGCGTCCCGGCGCGCCGCACCCACCAGTTCGAGCTGGATTCTGTACGCCGTAATACCTTCCCCTATCGCTGCGCGTGCCAGCAGCATCAGCTGACCGTACGCCGCCATAACCGGGTGGTGCGCGGTGAAGCGACTTACAGCTGCGTAAAGTGTGGCGAGGCGCTAACCGCAGAATAGACTGCGAACATTCAGGAACATTCCTGATCTGACTGATTGCATACAAGAACAACATTCGCTACGTTGCGGGCTCGTTTTACTACGGAGTTCACGATGTACCGTAAATACTCTCTCGCGGTTGCCCTTCTGGCTGCCGCGGTCTCTGGTCACGCGCTGGCCGAAGGTATTCACAGTTTCTCTCAGGCCAAAACCGCCGGCGTGAAGATTAACGCCGATGTGCCCGGTGATTTTTACTGTGGCTGTAAAATTAACTGGCAGGGCAAAAAAGGGGTCGTCGACCTTGAGTCCTGTGGCTACAAGGTTCGTAAAAACGAGAACCGCGCCAGCCGTATTGAGTGGGAGCACGTAGTCCCGGCATGGCAATTTGGCCACCAGCGGCAGTGCTGGCAGGACGGCGGACGCAAAAACTGCGCTAAAGACCCCGTCTATCGCCAGATAGAGAGTGATATGCACAACCTGCAGCCCGCGGTGGGCGAAGTTAACGGCGATCGCGGCAACTTTATGTACAGTCAGTGGAACGGCGGTGAAGGTCAATATGGCCAGTGCGCCATGAAGGTCGATTTCAAAGAGAAAGTCGCCGAGCCGCCAGCCCGGGCACGGGGCAGCATTGCCCGGACCTATTTCTATATGCGTGACCGCTACAACCTCACTCTTTCTCGCCAGCAAACCCAGCTGTTCAACGCCTGGAACAAGCTTTACCCGGTCTCCCCGTGGGAGTGCCAGCGCGACGAACGCATTGCAAAAGTTCAGGGGAATCACAACCCTTACGTGCAGCGCGCTTGCCAGGCGCAAAAGAGCTAACCTACACTAGCGGCAACTGATTTAGACAGACACGCCTTCAGGCCAGGGCCTGGAGGCGTGTCTGCATCACCGTATGACACATGGAATTTCTGACTATGCGCACTCCTCGCATCTATCACCCGGACCTGATTACCGCTGGCAGCGAAATTGCCCTCTCTGACGATGCGGCGAACCACGTCGGCCGCGTATTACGCATGGGCGCAGGCCAGGCGATTCAGCTTTTCGATGGCTCGAATCAGGTTTTTGAGGCGGAAATTACCCGCGCGGATAAAAAAAGCGTGCTGGTGCGCGTTGTGCGCGGCGAAATGGATGATCGTGAATCTCCGCTGCATATTCACCTGGGCCAGGTGATGTCGCGTGGCGAAAAAATGGAATTCACCATCCAGAAATCGATCGAACTGGGTGTAAGCCTCATTACGCCACTTTTTTCTGAGCGTTGCGGCGTTAAACTGGATGCTGAACGGCTGAATAAGAAGCTTCAGCAGTGGCAAAAAATCGCGATTGCCGCCTGTGAACAGTGTGGTCGCAACCGCGTCCCGGAGATCCGCCCGGCGATGGATCTCGAAGCCTGGTGCGCTGAAGAGGAGCAAGGGCTTAAGCTCAACCTGCATCCGCGCGCCAGCGCCAGCATCAACACCCTGCCGCTACCGGTTGAGCGCGTACGGTTGCTGATTGGCCCGGAAGGCGGGCTGTCAGCGGATGAAATCGCCATGACCGCGCGCTATCAGTTTACTGATATTCTGTTGGGGCCACGCGTTCTGCGTACTGAGACGACTGCACTCACTGCCATTACCGCACTTCAGGTGCGATTTGGCGATCTGGGTTGAAGCATTAACGGAGAAGAAGAATGATCAAGCTCGGCATCGTGATGGATCCCATCACCAGCATCAACATCAAGAAAGACTCCAGCTTTGCCATGCTGCTGGAAGCGCAGCGTCGCGGCTACCAGCTCCACTATATGGAGATGAGCGATCTTTATCTGATTAACGGCGAAGCCCGTGCGCGCACCCGCATTGTTAACGTCGAGCAGAACTACGATAAATGGTACGAATTTGGCTCCGAGCAGGATCTGCCTCTGGCCGAACTCGACGTGATCCTGATGCGTAAAGATCCGCCATTCGATACTGAATTTATCTACTGCACCTATATTCTTGAGCGTGCTGAAGAGAAAGGGACGTTGATCGTCAACAAGCCTCAGAGCCTGCGCGACTGTAATGAGAAGCTCTACACCGCCTGGTTCTCAGACCTGACGCCAGAAACCCTGGTGACCCGTAACAAAGCACAGCTGAAAGCCTTCTGGCAGAAACACGGCGACATCATCATGAAACCTCTGGACGGGATGGGCGGTGCGTCTATTTTCCGCGTCAAAGAGGGCGACCCGAACATCGGCGTGATTGCCGAAACCCTGACCGAACTGGGCACCCGTTACTGTATGGCGCAGAACTATCTGCCCGCCATTGTGGACGGTGATAAGCGCGTGCTGGTTGTTGATGGCGAACCGGTTCCTTACTGCCTGGCGCGTATTCCACAGGGTGGCGAAACCCGCGGTAATCTGGCGGCAGGTGGTCGCGGTGAGCCCCGTCCGCTGAGCGAAAGCGACTGGGAAATTGCCCGTCGCGTCGGCCCGCTGCTGAAAGCCAAAGGGTTGATATTTGTGGGTCTCGACATTATTG
Organism: Leclercia sp. UBA1284; assembly: GCF_002308415.1. NCBI lineage: Bacteria > Pseudomonadati > Pseudomonadota > Gammaproteobacteria > Enterobacterales > Enterobacteriaceae > Leclercia > Leclercia sp. UBA1284. The sequence goes on along the minus strand of NZ_DBUS01000009.1, from coordinate 304,040 downwards.
GCGATCGCCTGACGGAAGTGAATGTGACCAGCCCTACCTGTATTCGTGAAATCGAAGCGGCGTTCCCGGTTTCTATTACCGGCATGCTGATGGATGCGATTGAAACGCGTCTGAAGGGATAATTTCGTTCGAAATACTGTTAGTGACAGCGCCCCTCTTTGTACGCATACTGGGCGCTGTCGCTTTTTAAACCAGGAAACAGAACCTCTGACAATGAATTTACAGCATCACTTTCTTATTGCCATGCCTGCTCTCCAGGATCCGATTTTCCGTCGTTCCGTAGTCTATATCTGCGAATACAGTGATGACGGCGCAATGGGGATCATCATCAATAAACCGCTGGAAAATCTTAATGTTGAAGGCATTCTGGATAAGCTGAAAATTGCCCAGGATGAGCGCGTGCCGGAAATCCGCCTCGACAAACCGGTGATGCTGGGGGGGCCGCTGGCAGAAGATCGCGGATTCATCCTGCATACCCCGCCGGGCTTCTCTTCCAGCATTCGCATCTCCGACAACACGGTCATCACCACCTCCCGCGATGTTCTCGAGACGCTGGGTACCCTGAATCAGCCAGCCGATGTGCTGGTTGCGCTCGGCTATGCGTCCTGGGAAAAGGGCCAGCTGGAACAGGAGATTCTGGATAACGCATGGCTTACGGCGCCGGCGGATCTGAATATCCTCTTTAAAACCCCTATCGCCGATCGCTGGCGTGATGCAGCGAAGCTGATTGGCATTGATATCCAGACCATGCCTGGCGTCGCGGGGCATGCCTGATGAGCGGTACCCTGCTGGCGTTTGATTTTGGCACCAAAAGTATCGGCGTAGCCATTGGCCAACGCATTACCGGCACGGCGCGCCCGCTGACGGCTCTTAAAGCGCAGGACGGTACGCCCGACTGGAGCCTCATTGAGCGGTTGCTAAAAGAGTGGCAACCCGATGAGGTCATTGTGGGCCTGCCGCTGAATATGGACGGGACTGAACAACCGCTTACTGCCCGAGCGCGTAAGTTTGCCAATAAAATCCATGGCCGGTTTGGCGTGGCAGTGAAACTGCATGATGAGCGGCTGAGCACGGTGGAAGCCCGCTCCGGCCTCTTTGAACAGGGGGGATTCCGCGCGCTGAATAAAGGCAGCGTAGATTCAGCCTCTGCGGTAATTATTCTCGAAAGCTACTTCGAACAGGGTTTCTGACCCCCTCTCCTCTGATGCCCGGCATGCCGGGCAAATGCGCACAATATCTCGATCGCCATCACACTTCAGCCGGCCCTTTTTTGCTTTCTGATTAATGTTTCTATAAAAGAAACATTAAGGTGATTTTTGCAGCAACTGCTGGTTAAGCGTATCCAGTTGCTCGAGGCGAGTCTGAATGGTCTGTTCATCAGGGTTCCACATCCCGGCAAAGGCCAGTGCAGCCTGATGTTCGCCGACGGGCCGGGCCATGGAGACTTCGCCATCGTCATGGTGCCACACAACCTGTCCCTGTTCGCGTTGCTGAGCCACATGCGGTGCCAGGTTCTGCCACTGTTCCGGGGTAAAGCGCGCCATCAAGGCCTCGTCGCTCTCGGCAGCCAGCAGTGACATGCCGATGACCGAGCGCCAGGCAGGGAGCATATGAAAGCCGGCCAGCGCCTGCGTCGCCTGACTGCCGGGAACGGAGTGCCAGATATAGATGACCTGGTCTTCCCACAATACTCCTAACGCCACCACGATATCGCGCGGGGCATGGCGTTCCAGCGCCGGTAGCGCACGAGAGAAGAGCTCTGAGCCACGTATCGCCTGCGCCGCCAGCGCGTGGATCCCAGGCCCCGGCAGATAGCGACGCTGTTCATCCTGCATGGTGAGGCCAATAGAAGCCATGGTCATCAGCAGACGGTTAACGCGGGTGGTGTTAATGCCCATCAGACGCGCCAGCTCCCGGCAGCCAATAGCGCGACCACTGGAGACCAGATACTGCAGACAGCGAATGCCCTCAATAAGGCTTTGGTTCGGTTGTGATGACATAGCCACGTTCATTTTGTGTCGAAAAGTGAGTCGATTCTACCGCCAGTTCAGAAGGATACAAGGTAATGAATATCTATCCCCAACGCGAGGCCAGAACCTTTCCTGGCACCTCTCTGGAAGCTGACCTGCTGGTGGCAGGTGGTGGCCTGGCCGGGCTGTGCGCGGCCCTGGCGGCAGCCCGGGAGGGGCTCAGGGTCGTACTCATTCAGGACCGCCCCGTATTAGGGGGCAACGCCTCCAGCGAAGTACGCCTGTGGGCAAACGGCGCCACCTCGCACATGGGCAACAATAACCGCTGGGCGCGTGAAGGCGGCATCATGGGTGAGATCATGGAGGAGAACCTCTGGCGAAACAAAGAGGGGAACCCGGTGATGTTTGACCTGGTGCTGCTCGACCTCGCTAAAAGTCAGCCGGGTCTGACCCTGCTGCTTAATACCGCCGTATATGAGATCACCCAAGAGCAGGCTCGCCTGACCGCCGTCAAAGCCTTCAATGCCATCAATGAAACCTTTTATACCGTAACGGCAAGCCAGTTTTGCGATGCCACCGGGGATGGCGTCCTGGGCTTTCTGGCGGGGGCTGAGTATCGCGAAGGGGCCGAGTCGCCGGATGAACTGGGGGAGAAAATGGCCCCAGGGGAGCATTTTGGACACAAGCTCGGGCACTCGATCTATTTCTACACTAAGCGCACCGCTGAGCCGGTAAATTTTGTCCCCCCCTCCTTTGCGCTTGACGACATCACCGCCATCCCTCGTTATAAGCGACTGACCTCGACCCTCAACGGCTGCGATCTGTGGTGGCTTGAGTGGGGAGGCCGCCTCGACACCGTTCATGAGAGCGAGACCATCAAATGGGAGCTGTGGAAAATCGTCTGGGGGGTCTGGAACTATATTAAAAATTCGGGCGAATTCCCCGATGCGGACAACCTGACTATCGAGTGGGTGGGCGCGATCCCCGGCAAGCGCGAGAGCCGCCGGTTTATGGGCGATCATCTGCTCTGCCAGCAGGACATTATTGAACAGCGCGACCATTACGACGCGGTGGCGTATGGCGGCTGGTCTATCGACCTGCATCCTGCGGACGGGGTGTACAGTACACACGATGGTTGCCGACAGTTCCACAGTAAAGGGACGTACACCATTCCCTTTCGCTCGCTCTACAGCCGCTCTCTGGACAACCTGTTTTTGACCGGCAGGCTGATCTCTGCGTCGCATGTTGCCTTTGGCAGCGCAAGGGTGATGTGCACCTGCGGCCTGCTGGGGGAGGTGGTGGGCCGCGCAGCGGCGCTCTGTCATCGTCATCAGCTGACGCCGCAGGCGCTTGCGCAGCCGGGCCGCATTGGTGAACTGCAGCAGCGGTTGCAGACGACGGGCTGTTACATCCCGCGCCAGTGGCTGGAAGACCCGGCAAAAGGCGCTACTGTCACCACCAGCAGCGAGTATCTCCTCCGCGCGCTGTCGCCAAATGGTCAGTGGCACTCCCTGGCGGCGCGCATGGCAATACTGTTGCCCGTTCGTCGTGGAGGCACCTTGCCTGCCATGACCTTTACGCTGCGCACCCGCAGACCGCAGCCGCTCACGGTTACCCTGCTGGGGAGCGAAAAGAGCGGTAACTTTACGCCAGAATGTTGCTACGCCGGGGTGACGCTGGATGTCGGACAAGAGGGCGATTACACCTGCAACTTCGACTGGCAGAGTGACCGGGATCAGTACGTTTTTGTCGCCTTCAGCGCCAGCGAAGAGGTTGAGATAGCGCTGACGGATACGCATTTGCCTGGGCTGATGACCGTCTTTAATAGTCTGAACGCACGGGTCGCGAAACATACTCGCCAGGTGGCGGATGGCGATTATGGCGTGGATGAGTTTGACTTCTGGCTGCCGCGCCGTCATCCGCAACAGATCTTCCCGGCCATCCGTTTGGATACGCCGCTGGAGTGCTACAGCAGGCAAAACCTGCTGAATGGCCGCCTGCGCCCGGAACAGCAAGCCAACGCCTGGTCTCCCGCGGCTGATGACCCTGCACCGCAGGTGGTATGGCGATGGTCCAATCCGCAGGAGATTACCCACCTGACGCTGGTGCAGGATAACGATTTTGACAACGCAATGGAGAGCGTGCAGATGGGCCATCACCGGGCCATTACGCCGCACTGCATAACCCATTATCGCCTGTGGGGAGATAACGTCCTGCTCGCTGAAGTAACAGATAATCACCACTCCGTCTGTGAGCACCGTTTTGCGCACCCGCTCAGGGTGCAAGAGATCAAACTGGAGATCCTTGCCACCGCAGGCGCACTTCCGGCGGTCTACTCCCTGAACGTCCGTTAAACCCGGCCCTGGGCGCGGCGCTCGGCCAGGCTCTGGTCGAAGTTCTGCATCCCCATCTGCTGCCCGGTCTGAATCACGCCGGGCAACTGGTACGTTTTGCCCTCGCGGATCAGGTTCGCCGCCGCGGGGGTATTGACCAACAGCTCATACAGCGCCACTCGCCCGCCCTGGTTATCGTTAACCAGCTTTTGCGCCAGTACCGCACGCAAACTGCCTGCCAGCTGGTTACGCACCGGATCTTTTTCCTGCGCGGGAAAGGTATCGACCAGCCGTTCAATGGCCTGCGATGCGCCGCGCGTATGGAGCGTCGCCAATACCAGATGCCCGGTCTCGGCGGCGGTGAGCGCCAGACGAATGGTTTCGCTGTCGCGTAATTCCCCCAGCAAAATCACATCGGGATCTTCACGCAATGCGCCACGTAATGCCTCGGCGAAGGTGCGGCTGTGTAAGCCTATTTCGCGCTGCTGCACCAGACAGCGCTTGCTCTGGTGGATAAATTCCACCGGATCTTCCAGCGTCAGAATGTGCCCGTCGCTGTGGCAATTAAGATAATCGACCATGGCGGCCAGCGTGGTCGATTTTCCGCTACCCGTTGCCCCGGTCACCAGTATCAGGCCGTTATCGTTCGCCAGTAGCTCCGGCATCGTACGCGGCGTACCCAGCGCGCGTAGCTGCGGACAACAGTGCGGCAGCAGCCTCAGCGCAAGGGAGCAGCCCTGCGTGTGGGCAAAGGCACTGGCGCGCAGGCGATGCGCCTCCCCTACCGTGAGGGCAAAATCGACCTGCCCGCGGGCAATCCACTCGCCCTGCAGCTCTTCGCTGAGCCACCCATTAAGCAGCGCGGCGACATCCGGCGGGGGAAAAGGGGCTGGCTCAATCTTTCCACGGCGTCGCCAGCGCGGTGGCGCATTACTACACAGGTGTAGATCCGAGACATTATGCTTTACACTAAGGGCCACAATTTCTTCCATATCCACACGAATCTCCTCGGAAAATGAACGACATTGCGCATAACCTGGCACAGGTCCGGGATAAAATCTCAGCCGCAGCAACGCGTTGCGGCCGTGTTTCAGAAGAAGTTACGTTGCTTGCAGTCAGCAAAACCAAACCTGCGAGCGACATCGCAGAAGCGATTGACGCAGGCCAGCGCGCATTCGGCGAAAACTATGTTCAGGAAGGGGTAGAAAAAATCCGCCATTTCCATGATGCGGGCAGAAGCGATCTGCAATGGCACTTTATTGGGCCGTTGCAGTCGAACAAAAGCCGCCTTGTCGCCGAACATTTCAACTGGTGCCATACGGTCGATCGTCTGCGCATAGCCACGCGGCTTAGCGAGCAGCGTCCAGCCGAAATGTCTCCACTTAACGTGCTGATTCAAATCAATATTAGTGATGAAAACAGCAAGTCAGGAATCGCGCTTTCAGAACTCGATGCACTGGCAGAGGCCGTGGCGCAGTTGCCCGGACTCCAGCTGCGTGGATTGATGGCGATCCCGGCGCCGGAAGCGGATTACGACAGGCAATTTGCCGTGGCACAGCAAATGGCTGTAGCATTTGAGGCGCTCAAAGCGGGCTACCCAACCGTCGACACGCTTTCACTGGGCATGACGGACGATATGGACGCCGCCATTGCGGCAGGCAGTACCATGGTGCGCATCGGCACAGCCATTTTCGGTGCGCGCGACTACACCCAATAATAAGGAAACCTGAGGAACGCCATGAAGACGTTGACTTTCCTGCTCTCGACGGTCATTGAACTCTATACGATGGTGCTTTTGCTGCGCGTATGGATGCAGTGGGCGCGTTGTGATTTCTACAACCCCTTTTCACAATTTGTCGTTAAAATCACCCAGCCGATCATTGGGCCACTACGCCGTGTTATCCCTCCGATGGGGCCGATTGATAGCGCATCGCTGCTAGTGGCACTGGTGCTCTGCTTTATCAAAGCCATCGTGCTGTTTATGGTGGTCAGCTTCCAGCCTATCATCTGGATTGCCGCCGTACTGATCCTGCTGAAGACCATCGGCCTGCTCATCTTCTGGGTATTGCTGCTGATGGCGATCATGAGTTGGGTAAGCCAGGGCCGTAGCCCGGTAGAGTTTGCCCTGATCCAGCTGGCAGACCCCTTACTTCGCCCGATCCGTAACCTGCTGCCGTCCATGGGCGGGATCGACTTTTCGCCGATGATCCTTGTGTTGCTGCTGTACGTGGCCAACATGGGGATCGCCGAGCTGTTACAGGCGACGGGTAACATGCTGCTGCCGGGGCTGTGGATGGCGCTATGAGTGCCGTAAGCCGCTGCGCTGACGGGCTGGTTTTACGGCTGTATATTCAGCCGAAAGCCAGCCGCGACAGCATTGTTGGGCTGCATGGCGACGAGATAAAAGTCGCCATCACCGCCCCGCCGGTTGATGGCCAGGCCAATGCGCATCTGACCAAATATCTGGCTAAACAGTTTCGCGTCGCCAAAAGCCAGGTCATCATTGAAAAAGGTGAACTGGGGCGGCATAAACAGGTAAAAATCCTCAACCCGCAAAATATCCCGACGGAAGTCGCGGCGCTGACAGAACAGGACTAAACCATGCAGAAAGTTGTTCTCGCTACCGGTAATGCCGGTAAAGTGCGCGAGCTGGCCTCGCTTTTAAATGATTTTGGGCTGGACGTGGTCGCTCAGACCGAGCTTGGCGTGGATTCCGCCGAGGAGACGGGCCTGACCTTTATCGAAAACGCCATTCTGAAAGCGCGCCATGCCGCTCAGGTTACCGGCCTGCCGGCCATTGCTGACGACTCCGGTCTGGCCGTCGATTATCTTGGCGGTGCGCCGGGGATCTACTCCGCGCGCTACTATGGTGAAGATGCCACCGACCAGCAAAACCTGGAAAAGCTGCTTGTTGCCCTGAAGGATGTGCCTGACGACCAGCGCACCGCGCAGTTCCACTGCGTGCTGGTTTATCTGCGCCATGCTGAAGACCCCACGCCTGTTGTCTGTCACGGCAGTTGGCCGGGCGTAATTACCCGTGAGGCGGCAGGCAACGGCGGCTTTGGCTACGACCCGATTTTCTTTGTCCCGTCTGAGGGCAAAACCGCTGCGGAACTGACCCGCGAAGAGAAAAGCGCGATTTCCCACCGCGGACGCGCCCTGAAACTGTTACTGGAAGTATTACGTAATGGCTAATTTGCCACCTCTGAGTCTTTATATTCATATCCCGTGGTGCGTGCAGAAATGTCCGTACTGCGATTTCAACTCGCACGCGCTGAAGGGCGAAGTGCCGCACGATGATTACGTTGCGCATCTGCTGGCCGACCTGGACGCCGATGTACCTTACGCACAGGGACGTGAAGTTAAGACCATTTTTATTGGTGGCGGTACGCCGAGCCTGCTTTCAGGCCCGGCGATGCAAACGCTGCTGGACGGCGTGCGTGCGCGCCTGAACCTGGCAGCGGATGCTGAAATTACGATGGAAGCCAACCCCGGCACCGTGGAGGCCGACCGTTTTGTCGAGTATCAGCGTGCAGGGGTGAACCGTATCTCCATCGGCGTGCAGAGCTTTAGCGAGCCGAAATTAAAGCGCCTGGGGCGTATTCACGGCCCGGACGAGGCAAAGCGCGCCGCGCATCTGGCAACGGGGCTTGGCCTTCGCAGTTTTAACCTTGATTTGATGCACGGACTGCCGGACCAGTCGCTCGACGAAGCGCTGGATGACCTGCGTCAGGCGATCGAACTTAATCCCCCGCATCTCTCCTGGTATCAGCTGACCATTGAGCCAAACACGCTGTTTGGCTCTCGTCCGCCGGTACTGCCGGATGACGACGCGCTGTGGGATATCTTCGAGCAAGGCCATCAGCTGTTGACCGCTGCGGGCTATCAGCAGTACGAAACCTCCGCCTATGCGAAGCCGGGCTACCAGTGCCAGCACAACCTGAACTACTGGCGCTTTGGCGATTATCTGGGGATAGGCTGCGGCGCGCACGGCAAAGTGACCTTCCCGGATGGCCGCATCCTGCGTACAGCTAAAACGCGCCATCCGCGCGGGTATATGGAAGGCCGCTATCTGGAGCGTCAGCACGACGTCGAGGCAGCGGATAAGCCGTTTGAGTTCTTTATGAACCGTTTCCGCCTGCTGGAAGCCGCACCGCGCGCGGAGTTCTCGCGCTATACCGGGCTGGCGGAGTCGGTGATCCGCCCGCAGATCGACGAGGCGCTGGCGCAGGGGTATCTCACCGAATGTGATGAATACTGGCAGATCACCGAGCACGGCAAACTGTTCTTAAACTCCCTTCTCGAGCTGTTCCTCGCCGAAGATTCCTGAAGACGGCTTCCGGATTTTGCATCACGTTCTGCCAGCTGAAGAAAAGGCTGGCAGAGTGTGGGGATGGATAAATTAAAACAACTCCGCAAGGAAATGACACCCGAAGAATTACGCCTCTGGTATTTACTGCGAGGTCGCCGCTTCTTTGGTTATAAGTTTCGCCGCCAGATGCCGATTGGTGCATACATCGTGGATTTTGTCTGTTTTAAAGCCAAGCTGATTATTGAGCTAGATGGCGGGCAGCATCAGGATGAAGAAGCGTATGACTTACGCAGAACGGCTTTTTTAAAGGCTAACGGCTGGGAAGTGATACGGTTCTGGAACAATGAGTTCAGGGTAAATGAAGAGGAGGTGCTGGTCGCTATTTTGCAACGATTGCGATGCCTGTTGCCCTCACCCTAACCCTCTCCCACAGGGAGAGGGAACTTTTATGGCCGGGATCAAACATGCATTCTGAAACGACAGAGAGGCTGTGTTAGAGGCCATCTTTGAAATATTGCAAAGGCGGCGTCCTCTCACCTCGCCTGCGAGGTGAGAGAGCAAACCATTCCCTCTCCCCTGGGGAGAGGGTTAGGGTGAGGGGCCCAGCGTGCACTGAACTTACTTCAGCGTCCCTACCAGCGCCTTCCTGCTCTCTTCCAGCGACACCACGCGTTTACAGACATCTTTGCCGAAGGCCTGGAAATCCGCTTCCTGGTTCTTCCACTCGTTCTGAATCGAAGTCTGTAATCCGCCCAGGCTACCCAGCACGCCCTGCAGCGGGTTTCCGCCGCCTTTCAGCACGGCTTTTGCGCCCATCTCGTTGATGCTGTCCTGCAAAATACCGCCCATCGCCTGGTTCACCAGCTGCTGGCCGTCGGCACGCACCTGGTCGATAGCTTTGTAGTGGAAGGTCAGGCCGTCGGGACGGCGTTCAATGATGCGGTTCATCTGCTCTTTCAACTGGGCATCCAGTTTGGTCAGGCGGGTACGCATGTTGCTGCTCTCCCCCACCTCTTTGGCGATGATCTTGTCCAGTGCCACGCGGCCCTTTTCTACGCGGGTACGGGCGCCGTCGTCGATCCACGGCAGCGCGGAGCGCAGATCGGCCTGATAATCTTTCGCCTGCTCACGCTGGGCTGCGCTCAGGCTCGCTTGTTTGCCATTAAACATGACGCTGCCATCCGGGGTAATGACCAGATTGCCGTTCTCGCCTTTCACCTGCACGGTTTGCGGGCTCAGGATTACATCGTCACGCGGCGTCACTTCACATTTATATTCCGCATGCGCCGTTAAGGCGCTTGCCATCAGTGCCGCTGCCAGCAGCGTTTTGCGCATCATAAAAACTCCCTCAGACAAAATGGGCCAGCAAATGCTGGCCCCTTATGTTTAATTAGTCCCACCAGACGTCGAAAAGTTCGCTGATGCGTACCTCTTCGTATTTATGGTCTTCTAACCATTTACGGACGATAGCCTGATGTTCTTCCGTGCAACGGCCGATCTCTTGTTTGCAGATCAGACCTTCCCACGCCAGGTAGCCACTGCCATCAAAGGCCAGCTGGTTAGGTTCGATAACCTCTTCGATAAACGCATCAACGTCTTTATCGATCTGTTCTACGCTGGTGCCTTCCGGAAAACGCCATGCAACGGAAAAACCTACTTCCTGGAATTCGTCGATGTGCATTTTCTTACGCAGACGACGGCTACGGTTCTTTGCCATTATTTCACCCTCTCGAACATTAAGTCCCATACGCCGTGACCAAGACGATGGCCACGCTGTTCAAATTTGGTTACCGGCCGGGAGTCCGGACGCGGCACGTAGTCGTTACTTTGCGACTGGTTTTTATACCCGTCGAGCCCCGACATGACTTCCAGCATATGTTCTGCATAGGCTTCCCAGTCGGTCGCCATATGGAAAACGCCACCCAGTTTAAGCTTACTCTTCACTAACTCAGCAAAGGGTGCCTGCACAATGCGACGTTTATTATGACGCGCCTTGTGCCATGGGTCAGGGAAAAAGAGCTGAACCATGTTAAGTGAGTTGTCAGGGATCATTTTGTGCAGCACTTCTACCGCATCGTGGCACATCACACGCAGGTTTTCGACACCCTCTTCATGGGCCGTAGCCAGACATGCGCCCACGCCCGGTGAGTGCACTTCAATACCGAGGAAATTTTGTTCCGGGCGCGCTTTCGCCATCGTGACCAGCGAAGCGCCCATGCCAAAACCAATTTCCAGGGTGATGGGCGCGTCGCGGCCAAACAGTTCGACAAAATCGACAGGCTGCTCGCTGAACTCAACGCCCATCACCGGCCAGTAGTTGTCCAGCGCATGTTGCTGACCCTTGGTCAGGCGCCCCTGACGGCGGACGAAGCTGCGAATACGGCGCAGCGGGCGGCCGTTTTCATCAAATTCCGGTGAAATGACGTCGTTTTTCATAAAAGAGTAGTCTGCTTGTGAGTATGTTCGGGAAACGGGCATTATCCAAAGTTAAGGCATCTATGCAAGCATGGGAAAGATCCGGTTTACAGCTGATTGCCGCTGTGCTGCAATTCGCCCCCCTGATATCGCGAATCGAAGACCATGCAAGCCTCTCAATTTTCAGCCCAGGTGCTGGACTGGTACGACAAATACGGGCGTAAAACCCTGCCCTGGCAAATTGAAAAAACGCCCTACAAAGTATGGCTCTCTGAGGTGATGTTGCAACAAACGCAGGTCGCCACCGTGATCCCCTATTTTGAGCGCTTTATGGCGCGTTTCCCAACGGTAACCGATCTGGCGAATGCCCCCCTTGATGAAGTGCTGCATTTGTGGACCGGGCTTGGCTATTACGCCCGGGCGCGTAATCTGCACAAAGCCGCTCAGCAGGTTGCCACGCTCCATAAGGGTAAGTTCCCGGAAACCTTTGACGAGGTTGCGGCGCTGCCCGGTGTCGGGCGTTCCACCGCCGGGGCGGTACTCTCCCTGTCGCTGGGCAAACATTTTCCAATACTGGACGGAAACGTTAAGCGGGTGCTCGCTCGCTGCTACGCCGTTGACGGCTGGCCCGGAAAAAAAGAGGTCGAAAAGCGTCTGTGGGCGTTAAGCGACGCGGTGACGCCGGCCAAAGGGGTTGAGCAGTTTAATCAGGCAATGATGGATTTAGGGGCGATGGTCTGCACCCGCTCCAGACCAAAGTGCGAGCTTTGCCCGGTTAATAACCTCTGCGTAGCCTATGCCAACCATTCATGGGCTAACTACCCTGGCAAAAAACCTAAGCAAACGCTGCCAGAGCGCACCGGCTATTTTCTGCTGCTGCAGCATGATGAGAACGTCTTCCTGGCCCAGCGTCCGCCGAGCGGGCTGTGGGGTGGATTGTTCTGTTTCCCGCAGTTTGCCGACGAAGCCGGGCTGCGCGCCTGGCTGGCGGATCGGCAGATTAATGCCGATAATCTTCGGCAGTTAACCGCGTTTCGCCACACCTTTAGCCATTTCCATCTGGATATTGTGCCAATGTGGCTTCCTGTGTCCTCATTCACCGCGTGCATGGATGAGGGAACCGGTCTCTGGTATAACTTAGCGCAGCCACCGTCAGTGGGACTGGCGGCACCTGTAGAGCGCTTGTTACAGCAATTACGTGTTGGGGCATCAGCGTAGCCCCGGCACGACAAAGAGGAATGATTATGGCCAGAACAATTTTTTGCACCTTCCTGCAACGTGACGCAGAGGGTCAAGACTTCCAGCTTTATCCAGGCGAGTTGGGTAAGCGCATCTATAACGAGATCTCCAAAGAAGCCTGGGCGCAGTGGCAGCATAAGCAGACCATGATCATCAACGAGCAGAAGCTCAATATGATGAACGCTGAACATCGTAAATTACTGGAGCAGGAGATGATCAACTTCCTGTTCGAAGGTAAGGATGTTCACATCGAAGGCTATACGCCGCCGGAAAAATAATGAAGGGCCAGATGGCCCTTTTCACTGCTCACAACACGCACTCCCGGAATGATGAAAAAATTTTTAGCGCTAGCCCTTGTTGCGCCGTTGCTTGTTTCTTGTTCCTCGAAAAATAAAGGCGATAGCTATAACGAAGCCTGGATAAAAGACACTAACGGTTTTGACATTCTGATGGGGCAGTTTGCCCATAACATTGAAAATATTTGGGGATTTAACGAGGTCCTGATTGCCGGACCGAAAGATTACGTTAAATATACCGACGCGTATCAGACCCGTAGCCACATCAACTTTGATGACGGTACGATCACGATTGAAACCATTGCAGGCACTGAACCTGCGGCACGCCTGCGTCAGGCCATCATCAAAACCTTGTTGATGGGTGACGATCCGGGCACTATCGATCTCTACTCTGATGCCGACGACATCACCATCTCTAAAGAGCCGTTCCTGTACGGCCAGGTGGTGGACCAGACCGGCCAGCCGATTCGCTGGGAAGGTCGCGCCTCGAACTTCGCCGATTATCTGTTACAAACGCGCATGAAGAGCCGCACCAACGGCCTGAAAATCATCTACAGCGTCACCATCAATCTGGTACCGAACCACCTCGATAAACGTGCCCATAAGTACATCGGTATGGTGCGTCAGGCGTCGCGTAAGTATGGCGTCGATGAGTCGCTGATCCTCGCGATTATGCAGACTGAATCCTCGTTTAACCCTTATGCCGTCAGCCGTTCCGACGCGCTGGGTCTGATGCAGGTTGTGCAGCACAGCGCCGGGAAAGACGTGTTCCGTTCACAGGGGAAATCGGGTACGCCGAGCCGTAGCTATCTGTTCGATCCTGCCAGTAACATTGATACCGGCACCGCCTACCTGGCGATGCTGAACAATGTCTACCTGAGCGGCATTGATAACCCTACGTCGCGTCGTTATGCGGTGATCACCGCCTACAACGGCGGTGCGGGCAGCGTGCTGCGCGTCTTCTCCAGCGATAAGATACAGGCGGCGAATATCATCAACAGCATGGCGCCAGGCGATGTCTATCAAACCCTGACCACCCGCCATCCGTCCGGTGAATCCCGTCGCTATCTTTACAAAGTGAATACGGCGCAGAAAAACTATCGTCGTCGTTAGTCCACACTTTCCTCTCACCCTGCCCCGTCTCCCTGTGGCAGGGTGAGGCGGACGCCACAACGCCCTCCTGCCATACGAAAATGTTATTTGCATCACAATCCAAACTGCAAATTAATGAGGATTGCATTTTTTTGCGGGAGGTAACAAAACATCAGGCCGTCCACTGATAGAATTGCACCAAATAGCCCCCCCTGAATGTTTACACACTAACAATTAGCCCGCTCACTTGTGAGGAAAGCAACATGAACCTTAAGCTGCAGCTTAAAATTTTGTCATTTCTGCAGTTCTGCCTGTGGGGGAGCTGGCTAACCACGCTCGGCTCCTACATGTTTGTCACGCTGAAATTTGATGGCGCATCCATCGGGGCGGTATACAGCTCGCTCGGTATCGCGGCGGTGTTTATGCCGACGTTGCTGGGGATAGTGGCGGATAAGTGGATCAGTGCGAAGTGGTTGTACGCACTCTGTCACCTTGTAGGCGCAGCAACGCTATTTATGGCGGCCGGGGTGACCACGCCTGGGGCGATGTTTGCGGTCATTCTGCTTAACTCGCTGGCTTATATGCCAACGCTTGGGCTGATCAACTCTATCTCCTACTATCGCCTGAAAACGGCAGGTATGGATATCGTGACCGACTTCCCGCCAATCCGTATCTGGGGCACCATCGGCTTTATCATGGCGATGTGGGCGGTGAGCTTCTCTGGGTTCGAACTGAGCCATATGCAGCTCTATATCGGCGCGGCGCTCTCCGTACTGCTGGTGCTGTTCACCCTGACGCTGCCGCATATTCCGGTTTCCAACCAGCAGAGAAACCAGAGCTGGAGCAGCATGCTCGGTCTGGATGCGTTTGCGCTGTTCAAAAACAAACGCATGGCGATCTTCTTTATCTTCTCGATGCTGCTGGGCGCTGAACTGCAAATCACCAACATGTTCGGCAATACGTTCCTGCACAGCTTTGATAACGATCCGCTCTTCTCGGGTAGCTTTATCGTTGAACACGCGTCGGTAATGATGTCGATTTCGCAGATCTCCGAGACGCTGTTTATCCTGACTATCCCATTCTTCCTGAGCCGCTATGGCATCAAGAACGTGATGCTGATCAGTATCGCCGCGTGGATGCTGCGCTTTGGTCTGTTCGCTTACGGTGACCCGTCTGCCTTCGGCACCGTGCTGCTGGTTCTGTCGATGATTGTCTACGGCTGCGCCTTCGACTTCTTCAACATCTCGGGTTCCGTGTTTGTCGAGAAAGAGGTTCGCCCTGAAATTCGCGCCAGTGCGCAGGGGATGTTCCTGATGATGACCAACGGCTTCGGCTGTATTCTCGGCGGGATTGTGAGCGGTAAGGTTGTGGAGATGTATACCACTAACGGCATTACCGACTGGCAGCCGGTATGGCTAATCTTCGCCGGTTACTCCGTGGTGCTGTTCTTTGCCTTCATGGCTCTGTTCAAATACAAACATGTTCGTACTGCGGATGGCGTTCAGCCCATCGCACACTCGTAAGATGTTGCCCCTCTCCCGCGGGAGAGGGGCTGTGCATCACTTCAGCACATAGCCGTACAACCGCTTAATTCCGTCCGCATCCTTTTCGCTGTAGACTCCCTGTAGCTCCGGTGAGAAGCCGGGCAGAAGATTAACCCCCTCTTCCAGCGCCAGGAAGTAACGCTGTACCGCCCCGCCCCACACTTCGCCAGGCACAACGCACAGCACGCCCGGTGGATAAGGCAACGCCCCTTCAGCAGCGATACGCCCTTCCGCTTCGCTAATACGCACCAGCTCCACGTCGCCGCGGATAAACGCCTGGTTAGCATCCTGCGGATTCATCGCCACCGACGGCAGGCTCTCCTGTCGGAACATCGCTTTTTGCAAATCTTTAACATCAAAGCTGACGTACAGATCGTGCATCTCCTGGCATAGCTGACGCAGGGTGTAGTCGCGGTAGCGCACCGGATACTTCTGCCAGATAGTGGGCAGCACGTCCGCCAGCGGCGTATCGTCTTCAATGTGCTGTTCAAACTGGCCGAGCATTGCCACCAGCTGCGCCATCTTATCTGCGCTCTCCGCCGGGGTGAGCAGGAAGAGGATTGAGTTGAGGTCGCATTTCTCCGGCACAATCCCGTTTTCACGCAGATAGTGCGCCAGAATAGTCGCCGGAATACCGAAGTCGGTGTACTCCCCGGTTTGCGCGTCGATGCCGGGAGTGGTCAGCAGTAGCTTGCAGGGATCGACAAAGTATTGCTCACTGGCGTAGCCCTCAAAGCCATGCCATTTTGCTCCCGGCTCAAAGCTAAAGAAGCGCAGTTCACTGGCAATCGCGTGGGTGGGATGGTCCTGCCAGGGTCGCCCGCCTACCTCCGGCGGAATAAACGGACGTATCATTTTGCAGTTGGCGATGATCGCTTTACGCGCTTCAATACCCAGCGCGACGCACTCAGCCCAGAGACGGCGTCCGCTCTCCCCTTCGTGCATTTTGGCGTTCACATCCAGCGCGGCAAACAGCGGATAGAACGGGCTGGTAGAGGCATGCAGCATAAAGGCATTATTCAGGCGCTTATGCGGGCAGAAGCGTGCCTGGCCGCGAATGTGGTTATCTTTTTTGTGAATTTGCGAGGTTTGCGAGAACCCGGCCTGCTGCTTGTGCACCGACTGGGTGACAAAAATACCTGGATCGTTCTCGTTCAGTTCCAGTAACAGCGGTGAGCTGTCAGCCATCATCGGGATAAACTGCTCATAACCGACCCATGCCGAGTCAAACAGGATGTAGTCACAGAGGTGACCAATTTTGTCGATGACCTGACGAGCATTGTAGATGGTGCCATCGTAGGTGCCGAGCTGGATCACCGCCAGGCGGAACGGACGTGCATCGTTCGCCTTCTCCGGTGCCACCTCGCGAATCAATTTACGCAGATAGTCATCGTTAAAGCAGTGTTCATCAATCCCGCCGATAAAGCCAAACGGGTTTCGCGCCGCCTCCAGGTAGACCGGCGTCGCACCGGCCTGAATCAGCGCTCCATGATGGTTTGATTTATGGTTGTTGCGGTCAAACAGCACCAGGTCACCACGGGTGAGCAGCGCATTGGTCACCACTTTGTTAGCGGCAGAGGTGCCGTTCAGCACGAAGTAGGTTTTGTCGGCGTTAAAGACCTTTGCCGCGAATTTCTGCGCATGCTTGGCCGAGCCTTCGTGGATCAGCAGATCGCCCAGTTTGACGTCGGCGTTGCACATATCGGCGCGAAAGAGATTCTCGCCAAAAAAGTCGAAGAACTGACGCCCGGCCGGGTGCTTTTTAAAGAAGGCACCGTGCTGATGGCCAGGGCAGGCAAAGGTGCTGTTCTCCATGGCAACGTACTGGGTCAGGGTGTCGAAAAACGGCGGCAGCAGCGTCTCTTCGTAGCGGCAGGCGGCGTTTTCGAGCTCCAGCCACTCCTGCGCTTTACCCGCGATGACGGCGGCAACCCCGGCAGGCGCATCCAGCGGCTCTTGCGAGAACATAAATACAGGTAGCTGGAACCCCGTGCGTTTCAGTAAGGCCAGGATACCGCTGTGACTATCAGCGAGGGTAATGACGACTGCCGCCACATCCGTAAAATCGGTGTTATCCAGCGTCACCACTTCCCGGTGCGTGGACAAGGCGGAAACCAGCTCGCGGCTGACGGCAATTTTCATTGTTTTCATAAGCGCAAATACCCGTTAAAGGCGAGAAAAAGCCCCGGACAGGGTGACAACCCTGCCCAACGAATGTGTCTGACCGGAGTTCAGCTCCGACCGCCAGACATCAGTAAAAGCAGAACATGTCTGATTTTACTGCTGTCCTGCAGCGAGCGTGCGATACCCTCACCGCATGGTGAGGATAGAGGAGAAAGCGGAGATACGGCCAGCCATTCGCAAAGCGACATACAACATATTCATAGGCGGCCCCGTATCCTGAAGGAGAAAATTCGCGCAATAATGTCACCTTTCGCCAGGGGGCGCAAGGAAGAATCCTTATGCAGAAAAGCGGCTAAGAATTGGCGATTACTCTCTGAAAAGAGTAATAATAATGCAATATCAATGAGTAATTAACAGGAGTCCATTTTGGTTATCGGCCCCTTTATCAATGCAAGTGCCGTGCTGCTGGGCGGCGTGCTTGGCGCGGTTTTAAGCCAGCGTTTACCTGAGCGTATTCGCTCCTCCATGCCGTCGATTTTTGGTCTGGCCTCGCTGGGTATCGGCATTCTGCTGGTCATCAAGTGCGCCAACCTGCCGGTGATGGTGCTGGCGACCCTGCTCGGTGCGTTGATCGGCGAATTTTGCTATCTGGAAAAAGGTATTAACGGCGCCGTCGGCAAAGCCAAAAATCTGATCTCGCGCGGCAAGAACGCCGCCGGCGCGCACGATTCATTTATTCAGAGCTATGTGGCAATCATTATTCTCTTCTGCGCCAGCGGCACCGGTATTTTTGGCTCGATGCAGGAGGGGATGACCGGCGACCCGAGCATTCTTATCGCTAAGGCGTTTCTCGATTTCTTCACCGCCACCATCTTTGCCACCACGCTGGGTATCGCCGTGGCGGCGATTAGCGTGCCGATGTTGCTGATTCAGCTTGCTCTGGCGACCTGTGCCACGCTCATCTTGCCGCTCACCACTCCCGCGATGATGGCCGATTTTACTGCCGTGGGTGGCCTGCTGCTGCTGGCAACCGGGTTGCGGATTTGCGGCATTAAAATGTTCGCCGTGGTGAATATGCTTCCCGCGTTGATCATCGCTATGCCGCTCTCGGCCCTGTGGACGGCCTTTTTTGCCTGAGTTCGCAGCAATCTGGCGAGAGAGTGTGCAGTCTGTAGCGAAAACAACAAATTTCGTTGACGCGAATGGGCGGATCGGGTTTAATGCGGCCCGTTGCCCGGATAGCTCAGTCGGTAGAGCAGGGGATTGAAAATCCCCGTGTCCTTGGTTCGATTCCGAGTCCGGGCACCACTATTTAGAAGAACCCGCCTATGGCGGGTTTTTTGCTTTCTGAAGCCGGACTCTCCATCGAACTTCGTTCGATTATTCGCCGCAGGCGGCTCACCCCTTCGGGGCCAGCGTGACAAGCGCGCTGTTCAACGCTTTCAGCGTTAGTCCGGGTCCGGGCACCACTATTCAGAAGAACCCAGCCTATGGCTGGGTTTTTGCTTTCTGAAGCCGGACTCTTCATCGAACTCCGTTCGATTATTCGCCGCAGCACTTAAATCATTCAGCCTGCAAATCTAAAAAATAAACAATAACCCTTTATAATATTATTTATAGAAATGGCTCAGGTTAATTATGAAACATATTAATCAGGACCACAAAAAAATAAATATATTGCCGAGATGAATCCCAGCCGAATAAATTCCTAATCCACCCCTTTAAGGGAATAATAGCTTTCCGTTTATGAAAATCACTTCAGGTCAGGCTCAGGGCAAGGTAATATTATTTTTGCGAAAAAGCAGAACAGCAAATTCAGTTTGTATCACCAGGAAATTTCAGCGTGATCATTTCTATTTGCCTCAGGAATTTTCATTAAATTAAATATGGATTTTGTAAATGAATAAAAATATTCAAGCCGCTATTATTGCCGTAGCGACGGTGATGAGCGTCCCGGCTATGGCCGCAGGGAATACGGCTCAGGTTGTGATTGACGGCATTGTCATTGATGACACTGAATCCTGTAATATTACTCCGGGCGGCGCCATAACCAGTAATACCGTCAGGCTCGACGATATTAGAGCGAATGAACTTGAAAAACTGGCAGTCAACGCCCCTTCAATGACATTTGCGAAGGACGTGTTCTATACCATTCAGGACTGCAAAACCGGAGGACGTAATTTTACGGGGAATCTGACGGTAAGTATGTCAGGTAACTTCAATGCTGCGATGGATAATGTCCTGGTCAACGAAATTACCACTAACCCAGCCCGCAATGCGGCAATCACCCTCGTCAATTATGACAATAGCCGCATCAAACTTGACGGCTCAAGCACTAAAACGGTCGCGTTTACGCCGGGTGCCCCTACCCTGGTACGCTACAAAGCAACTTACGTGAAAACGGCAAACGGCGTCACTGCAGGTGATATTAAAGGCACCTCCGTCTTCACGGTCTCCTACTAAAAGCCAACAAAGCCTGCCGCTGGCAGGCTTTGCTAAATACCCATCGGGTTTTGTCGGTAAAGCATTCAGCCCAATGCGCGCTATTTCTCTGCCGCCTGCTCTCTTCCCACCAGCACCGTCGTGATGACAAACGACAACACCAGCGCAATAGCCACACCCGATAGCGCAAACATAAAGTACGGGCCAATATAGGCGGGTAAACTAAAGATGCTCGACAGAATGTAGCCATACAGGCGCACTCCGAAGAAGGCGATAAACGCCGATGCCAGCGAGCTGGCTACCGTAGCCGCGATAAAGGCTTTTTTGTAGCGGGTCAGTACGCCAAATAGCGCCGGCTCGGTGATCCCCAACAGGGCCGAAATCGCGGCTGACAGCGTGACCGTTTTCTCCTGACGATCGCGGCTCAGGCGCCAGATTGCAAAGGTCGCACCGGCAATCGCCATATTAGCCATAAACATCATTGGCATCAGCATGTCGTAGCCGCGGTCGCTGAAGTTTTGCAACGCGATGGGCGTCATGGCGTGGTGCATGCCGGTAAGAATGGCCACCGGTCGTATCGCACCGACGATTAACCCGGCAAAGCTCGCCGACACGCCGAACAGCCCTTCAATAAAGTAGGCCAGCCCTTTGCCCAGCCAGATCCCGATGGGGCCAATCACCACCAGCGCGGCCAGCGCGCCAATAAACAGCGTCAGCGTGGGCGTAAAGACGGTTTTCAGCACATCCGGCATGATGCTGTCCACCCAGCGATGGATATAGCTCAACGCCAGCACCGAGAAGATGACCGGAATAACGCTTGAGGCGTAGTTAAACACCGATACCGGAATAGCATTAAGCAGCCAGAGCGCGCTTACCGCCCCTTCCTGATGCGCCGCCAGCGCTTTAGCCGCCTCAATCAGCGAAGGATACATCAGGCAGGCCGCAACGGCTGCCGCCAGGTATTCGTTCGTTTTAAAGATCCTGGCCGCCGACACCGCCAGGAAGAACGGCAGGAAGTAAAAGACGCCGCTGGCGATCAGATCGATAACCATCACGGTATCGCTCTTCGCAGAGACCACCTTCAGCGCAATAAGGCCCGCCAGCAGCCCTTTGATCATCCCTGCGCCGGCAATGGCAGGTACGATGGGGCCAAACACGCCGGAAACGGTATCCATAAACATCGAGACCAGGCTCTTGCGCCCTTTTGTCTCCGCTGGCGCGCTGTCGGTGCCCTGTCCCAGCACCTTCAGCATTTGTTCATACCAGCTATTCACCTTTGGTCCGATAATGACCTGAAACTGGTCGCTCTGGAGCTGAGCCCCCAGCACGCCCGGGAGATTTTTAATGGCGGCCTGATCCACTTTATTGTCGTCGATTAAATCGAAGCGTAATCGCGTCATGCAGTGCCAGACTTTATTTATATTCCCCTGGCCACCGACCAGACGAATAATATTGTTGATGGCTTCTTGCGTCCCCATAAAGACTCCTGCCGGTGTTGTTGTTTTAATGTTGTCCAGAAGCATAATTAAACCTATCTGACAAAACAAACCAATAAAAGTTGATTAGCCTCACAGTTACTTACAAACAGAGGCCAAAAACCCACGCTTTAGCAAAATTGGTACGGTTTTTAATTCATTTATTCGCAAATAACTGACCAAAATAAATAATAAAAAAAACGGTTTACCTGCCAACATTTTTAGGGCGATGATAAACCTATCACCTATTCCCAAAGTCGCCGCAAAGGAGTTCTTCGTGACGCCTGTGATTATTAAAGATATTGCCTGCTTTATTACCCGTCCGGACAGACATAACCTGGTGACCGTGCGCGTTACCACTGAACAGGGGGTAATCGGGCACGGCTGCGCCACTTTCCAGCAGCGTCCGCTGGCGGTCAAAACGCTGGTCGATGAATATCTAAAGCCGCTGCTGATTGGCCGCGATGCCAGTAACATCGAAGACCTGTGGCAGATGATGAACGTGAACGCCTACTGGCGTAACGGCCCGGCAATGAACAACGCCATTTCTGGCGTGGACATGGCCCTGTGGGATATCAAAGGCCAGCTGGCGGGTATGCCGCTTTACCAGTTGCTGGGCGGCAAATCTCGCGATGCGATCCCCGCTTACAGTCATGCCAGCGGCGAGACGCTGGGTGCGCTGTTCGCCTCTGTGGATACGCTACTGGCGCAGGGCTATCGTCATATTCGCTGCCAGTTAGGGTTTTATGGCGGCACGCCGTCAGCCCTGCACGCGCCTGATAACCCCACCCCCGGGGCCTGGTTCGATCAACACGAGTACATGGCTAACACCGTGGAGATGTTCCGCGCCCTGCGGGAAAAATATGGCTGGAAGATCCAGTTCTTGCACGATGTACATGAGCGCCTCTTCCCTCAGCAGGCCGTTCAACTGGCGAAACAGCTGGAGCCTTATCAGCCTTACTTTATCGAAGATATTCTCCCGCCGCAGCAGAGCGGATGGCTGGAGCAGGTTCGCCAACAAAGCTGCGTCCCGCTGGCGATGGGCGAGCTCTTTAATAACCCGGCGGAATGGCATGACCTGATTGTGAATCGCCGTATCGACTTCATCCGCTGCCATGTTTCGCAAATTGGCGGCATCACCCCGGCTATCAAACTGGCGCATCTCTGTCAGGCCTTCGGGGTACGCCTGGCGTGGCATGGCCCCGGCGACATGACGCCCATCGGCGTGGCGGTGAATACCCATCTGAACATTCACCTGCACAATGCCGCTATTCAGGAGTTCATCCCGCGTTCGGACACCACCGATCGGGTGTTCCCGGGGGCGCCAGAGGCGAAAGAGGGCTTTATCTATCCCCCTGTCGCGCCAGGCATTGGCGTAGGGTTCAATGAGGAGCTGGCGCGGGCGCATCCGGTGGTCTATCGCCCACACGAATGGACGCAAAGTCGTCTGCCCGATGGCGCGATTCACACGCCCTGATTTTGCCGCCAGGCTAAGTTATCGCGGTTCCACGGAGTGACGTAGGTACAGGTATAGTTGATATCAATGATATCGCTGACTTCAAAGACGCGCCCTCCCTCCAGAATCCCACGGTTATTGATATGCATTGCCGGGCTGCCTTTTTTGCAGCCCAGCATGACGGCCTGTTCACGGCTGACGCTCACGGCGCGATAGGTCGTGAGCATGTGCGAGATAGTTAAACCTTTACTCACCACATACTGCTGGATAGAACGCTCGATCGCCTGTTGATTGAGGTCGGGGAAGTCCGCGACAGGCATACTGGAAACCTCCAGCTGTACCGGCTGATCGTCGACATAACGCAGACGGCAAAAGTGCCAGATGAAGCTCTCTTCCGCGATGCCAAAGATCTGTTGCGCCGCCCGGTCAGGCCGCCGCTTATGCAGGCTTAGCATCCGGTAACGCATCTGATCAAAGCGCTTTTCGGTGATCGAGTTGTAGATCAGTGGGTTGTTACGCGCATGCTCGTTGATCCAGATCCCCGAGCCCTGCACAATGCGCACCACGCCAATGCTCACCAGTTTTTCCAGCGCCTGACGAATCGTAAAGCGCGACACGCCATACTCTTCGGCCAGCTGCCGCTCAGGGGGCAGTTTACGCGGCCCAGACGTGCTCTCCTGATAAATTTTGCTCAGAAGATCCTGGGTAACAAACTCACTTTTTTTCATGGCTCGGCCCTGCCTATTTTCAACCGTTGCGGCGAGCGATGAGTTTATCATTTTGCGCCTGGTTATTTTATAACGCTTCACTTAACACGCAGGAACCCCCTTCGCCAGCAGCGCTGGCCAGACGGATGCCCAGTCAGATCCATGCGCCATACCTGCTACGCGCACAACCCGAACACAATCGCCGCCCACCGCCTGCTGAAAACGCGCGGCGACGGCAGGTGGAACGGTCGTATCCTCTTCACCGCTGAAGTGGGTTTGCGGCACGTGGCGCAGGGTCGCGGCTGCATCCATCGCGCTAAGCGCGTGCGGCATGGGGCTGACCTTGTGCTGCCTATTCACAAAGGCCACATCCAGGTTGCCTGCTACGGTGCGCAGAGTCCGCACATCGCGACGTCGCTCAGCCAGCAGCGCGGCAATATTTCCGCCGCCGGAGTAGCCAATCACATCGAGTTGCACGCCCGGGTAGCGCTGCACGACCTGGTCGAGCGCCTCGTTCATGGCATCAATCACCGCGGGAGAAAAACGATCGTTTGTCCACATGTTTACCTGGCACTGGCGCGGCAGAGGCGAAGATAAAAACTGACAGGGCCGGGCGAGATAGAGCACATTGGCCGCTGTATCGCTGGCGGCCAGTTTCAGGCCAACCGGATTATGCGGGGTGGGGTTATTTGATGGCTGGGTACGACTTCTCCAGGCAAAGCCGTCCCCTTCAATGTACACCCGCAATAAATTAACCGGACGGGTAATTCGGCTCCAGCTAACAAGGGTAAATTGATTAGCCTGCAAATCAGTGCTGATCAGACCAGAACGAGCAGCCATTTTATTTGCCGCCTGATTAAGATCCCCTGAAACACACCCTGTTAATAAAAAAGATAAGTGAATCAATAGCACCAGAAAGAATATATTTTGTTTTTGCTGCATTTAATTCCAATCCCTAAGTTAAATTAAAAGACACATAAAAAAGAGGCCTTTGTTTCAATAACAAATAATTAAGCAGCGCTTATTGTTTTTGGCAACAAAATGTATATTCTCCACACCAATGATATCGGATTAATCCGAAGATTAGACCAGCTGCATCTTACAATGTTTGCAACTTTATGATGGTACACCATGGAAAAAAAACGCCTTAGCCAGCTGATCTCTCTGCTGCTGGCCTCCGCGGCTGCGCAGGGTTTGATGACTACGCACGCCTTTGCTGTTGCCTCTAGCGATCTCGTTATCACGACCTCTGCTGATAGCGTCATTATTGATGACCCACTGATCGGTAACCCCACCACGGCGTTAGCGGTGAACTCGGGTATTACTGTTGGAACCCTTATTAATAACAGCCATATTCAGGATATGGCTGACAATAATTCTTATAGCAATCTTAATATTGCCCAAATTGATGGTAATGTCGGTACACTGATTAACAATGGCACCCTTGCCAGCGTCAATCGCTATCACTATGGCAGTATTCTTGAAGTCAGTTCTGCCGGTGTAGTTTCAAACTTCATCAACCATGGCAAAATTGAATTTTCAACCGACAGCTATAGCCTTAATTATTACGATACTGGCGCGATTGATAATGCCGGCAATATCGGCACGCTGACTAACGCAGTTGATGGCACAATTAACGGGCCACGCGGTATCAGTAACCTGGGGCGGATTGATAATTTAAATAACGCCGGGGTCATCGCAACCGAATCGGGAAATATGCCAGGATTTGGCAACAATGGCGCTATTTACAACAGCGGCTCCATCGGTACGCTGCATAACACCGGAAGTCTGATCGCCACTGAGGATATGATGGGTGACAGCTCAGGGGTTTATAACCAGGGCACCATCACCACGCTGATTAACGATAATACCATTGAGGCCAGTAACAGCGGCATTCACAACTACGGTATCATCAATACCCTCGAGAATAATGGCACGATCCACGGCAGCATTGGTATCTTTGACAGTACCTCCGGCACTACCTCAATCAAGAGTATCGTTAATAACGGCGAGATCGTTGGTAGTTACTCAGGTATTTACCTGATTAATTTCAATACCACGCCGGATGCCATGACCATTGTGAATAACGGCGTGATAAGCGGCCAGACCTACGCGCTCTATATTTACAGCGACATCAATAATGGCAATGCCAGCGCTGACGTGACGCTGACTAACACCAATATGGTGAAGGGCATTATTGAATCCCGTAGCCCTGTCGCGCTGAAAATTAACGGCGGCGATCACTCCGTGGGCGTGCTGACCGGCCTTGATGGGCTCAACACTGTCGGCACCATTACCACCACCAAATCCGATCTCATCTTTGGTACCGGTTCCCTGTTGCTGAATGACAACGTGTTGACCAACAACAGCACCGTGGTGAACGACGCGGCCTCGCTGCAGGTGAATAACGCCATCAGCATCACCGGCGATTACCATCAAAAAGCCGCTGCGACGCTGATTTCCGGGATCTCCGATCTGGCGACCCAGGACCTCGACCTGCTGAGCGACAGTGGCTACGGCCGCCTGAACGTTAGCGGCAACGCCGTCATCGACGCGGGTTCCAGCGTTAACCTACTGCGTACCGGCAGCACCTACAAATTCGCTGAAGGTCAGCGCTATGTGGTGGTTAACGCGCAGGGCGCGGACACGCAATACAACGCCAGCGCGTTGAAATATAAAGCCGTCGGTTATAACGGCAAGGTTTACGGTTCAGTGTATGAGGTTGAGGCCAATAAAGCCCTGGTGCTGACCGTGGGCCCACAGAACAGTGAACCGGATGTGGTGACGAACCCAACCAAACCTGAGCCGACAACGCCGACGCAGCCGACGCCAACTCAACCGACTACGCCAACTCAACCGACTACGCCGACAAAGCCGACTCCAACTCTGCCGACGAAGCCGACTCCGACTCAGCCGACGCCGACGCCGACGCAGCCCACTCAGCCAACTCAGCCGGCGCAACCTGAGCCGACTCTGCCGACGCAACCGACTCAGCCATCACAACCTGAGCCGACAGAACCTGCGCAGCCAGGTAAACACAGCTGGGCTACCACGCCAACCGCAACCGCGGCGCTGGGCGGTCTGAGCAACTACTCTGGCATCGCTTCCCCGCAGCTGCTTGAACTGTATAACGCCTCTTTAGCGATCGATGGCACTGCAGAAGCCAACCGCGTGGGCGAGAAGCTTTCTCCGGGTCAGAACATCAACACCAGCACCGCAGCAGGGGTAGCAACCTCTACCGCACAGGCCGTGGTTGGCGCACACATTGATGCCGTACGCAATCCACAGGCCTCCGGCACCACGGGCGTGGCGACCGGCGACGACTATAGCGCGAACTGGATCGTCTGGGGTCAGCCGTTTGGCGGTTATGCCCGTCAGGACAGTACCCGCGATATCAGCGGTTACTCCGCCAAATTCGGCGGTCTGATCCTCGGTGCCGACCGCGCGCTGGGCGACGACTGGCGTCTGGGTGCGGCGGTGAACTACAGCAACACCTCTGTTCACGGTAAAGACAACCTGAGTGGTAACACCTCTACCGCCGATAACTACGGTGTGATTGCTTACGCAGGTTATACCGGCGAACCCTGGTACCTGAACCTCTCCGCAGGGCTGAACCGTCAGAACTACAGCTCCGTTCGTCGCGCTGAGTTCACCGGTTTCTCCGGCTCCGCTCAGGGTAAATTTAACGGCTCTTCCGTCACCCTGCAGACCGAGTTCGGTTACCCGATCACCCTGCCGGCAGACGTGGTCGTCACGCCGCTCGCCAGCCTGACTTACGGTTATCAGCATGTTGATGGCTATACCGAGACAGGCGGAAACGGCATGGCGCTGGACGTGGGCAGCACCCACTCTGAATCGGTGGTGAGCGATATCGGTGCCCGCATCGAAAAAACCTTCGATACCGGTCTGGGTAAGCTGACGCCATTCGCACAGGTTTCCTGGATCCACCAGTATGACAACCGTCAAATGAGCAGCCGTGCGACCTACGCCGCAGATACCATTGGTGAAACCAGCTTCATCACCAAAGGCGCGGCCCCGGTCGAAGATATGGCCGGTCTGGCGGTTGGTAGCACGCTGTATGACGCAAACGAGCTGAGCATTGATGCCCGTTACGATCTGCAGGCAGGTGAACGTTACCAGGCGCATACCTTCAGTCTGCGTTTACGTAAGATGTTCTGATAACCACAGCTGAAAAACGGGGCCACTACGGGCCCCGTTTTTTTATCCCTCTGCCAGCCATTGAATTTTTACCCCTGCAGGTCGATAGTAGTCATTTTTCAATAAGTAGAATGCTATGACTGCAACCACGCTCTCCCCGGCATTAAAAGGCGGCGCGTTGATCCTGCTGCTTGTCCTGATCTACACCGGTGTCTATACCGGCGACCGTATCACCTGGCTGATGGAAGTCACGCCGGTGGTGATCGTTGTGCCTCTACTGCTGGCAACCCATCAGCGCTATCCCTTAACCCCGCTGCTCTACATTCTGATTTTCTTGCACGCCCTCATTTTGATGGTCGGCGGGATGTACACCTATGCCAAAGTGCCCATCGGTTTTGAGGTGCAGGCGCTGTTCGACCTCAGCCGCAACCCCTACGACAAACTGGGTCACTTCTTCCAGGGGCTGGTGCCGGCCGTGGCCGCGCGGGAGATCTTGCTGCGCGGTCATTACGTTCAGGGGCGCAAAATGACCGCGTTTCTGGTCTGCTGCATTGCGCTGGCCATTAGCGCCACCTATGAGCTGATCGAGTGGTGGGCGGCGCTGGCAATGGGACAAGGCGCGGATGATTTCCTCGGGACCCAGGGCGATCCCTGGGATACCCAGTCGGATATGTTCTGCGCCCTGCTCGGCGCGCTCACCACCGTCCTGCTGCTCGGGCGCACTCATCAGCGACAGCTAATGAGGACGGTTAAGCCTTAAGGTCAATGCCGCTGTGCGCCAGCACGCCCATCTGGCTATACATGGCGCAGGCGGCGCTGACGATCGACATGCCCAGCGCGGCGCCACTCCCCTCGCCAAGCCGGAGGTCGAGCCAGAGATAGGGCTGTAAACCAAGATGTTCCAGCGCACGCTGCGATCCCTTCTCTGCCGAGAAATGGGAAGGGATACAGTAGTGTTTCACCGCCGGCGCGATCTGGCAGGCCGCGATTGCCGAAGCGTAAGAGAGAAATCCGTCGAGCACCACCGGCAGTCCGCAGGCCCCGGCCCCCAGGATAACCCCGGTCATCCCCACCAGGTCATACCCCCCTACCTTCGCCAGCACGTCCAGCGCATCGGCGGGATTGGGCTGATTAACGCGGATGGCCTGCCTGACAATCGCCTCCTTGTGCTGCAGCCGCTCGGGGGGCAGGTTTGCACCATGCCCCACCACCTCATGCGGATCGCAGCCACACAGGACGCTGATCATCGCCGAGGCGGGGGTGGTGTTCGCCATCCCCAGCTCACCGGTACCCAACACCGCGATCCCCGCTGCGGCCCGCTGTTTTACCAGCTCAGCGCTCGCCAGCAGGATCTGTTCCGCCTGCTCGCGACGCATTGCCGGACCGACGGCGATGTTATCGCTGCCCCGCGCCACTTTCAGGCTGAGCATCCCGTCGAGTGGGTCGCCGTTAATGCCCACATCCACCGGCAGCACCGTCGTCTGGTTGCTTCTCGCCAGCACGCAGACGCCAGAGGAGCCATTGAGCATATTCTGCGCCTGAAGACGGGTGACCGCCTGCGGAGCCAGCGCCACCCCCTCCTGATAGACACCGTGGTCGGCGCACATCACGATAATCTCTTTGGCCAGATCGCCCAGCGGCGGCAGCCCCCGCATACCCGCCAGTTGAATAGCCAGCGCTTCCAGCCTGCCAAGGCTATTCAGCGGCTTCACCAGACCATCAATGTGCTGCGCGGCCTGCGCCATTTTCTCTGCGTCCAGCGGGGCGATCGCCGCCACCAGCGCTTCTATGCTCTGCATCGGTGTTATTCTCACTGTTCTGAACGGAAGGGACTTTGATGATTAAAGTGGCGTAAGATCATAAACCCACCGCGATTTTCCACCATCGTCCAGCTGCCCTGCTGAAACGGAAAGTGCCACATCGCCTCTGCCGGCATACGCAGCCAGTGGGCCAGCATCAGGCTTAATACGCCCTGATGAGCGACGACCAGGCTGTCGCCGTCTTCCTGTTGTTGCGCCAGCTCGTCGGCAACGCTTTTTACCCGCCCGGCAAATTCGGCAAAGGGCTCACCGCCGCCGGGGGTGACGTTCTGCCAGTCATCCACCCAGCGCTGCCACGCCTGGGGTTCCTCTTCGGCAATGCTGCTGTGGTGGCGCATCTCCCAGCTACCGAAGTGCATCTCGTTGAGCCGGGGATCGCTGTTAGTAATAATGCCGTTGGGCACCACCAGCCGGGCGGTTTGCTGCGCGCGCTGAAGCTGGCTGCAGTGAATTTGCCCGAAGGTGAGCGTCGCCAGACACTCCCCCACTCGCCGCCCCTGCTCAATGCCTTTATCGGTTAATGGCAGGTCGGTGCTGCCGTAAAAGAGGCCGCTCTCATTGGCTGCGGTTTGCCCATGACGTACCAGAACCAGGCGCATGGTTTAGCTCCACATCAGGGCCAGCAGAAACAGCGTCTCGCCGGTTTCTGCCAGCGCGCCAAGAGTATCGCCGGTCTGGCCGCCTAAACGGGTACGCAAATAGCGCACCAGGCACGCCATCAGCCCCCAGGTGACCAGCATCGCCGCCACGCCGTGGAGTCCGGTCAGCGCCACCACGATAAGCGCGCCGATGAGCAGCGTTATCGCCGCTTCGTGAAACAGAATGCCGCCAATGTACAGCGTACCCAGCCCCTCGCCTTCCCGGGCATAGCGCTGACCATACATCCCCAGCACCAGCCCTGCCCGTGAGACAACCGGCGCGCAGACCAGCAGCGCGAAGAGTTCCACAGGGGGGCGAGAGGATAAGCCCGTCACCGCCATCACCTTGAGCAGAATGCAGAAGATCAGCGCCAGCCCGCCGAAGGTGCCGAGGCGGCTGTCCTTCATGATCGCCAGCATCCGCTCCCGGCTACGGGCAGAGAAGATCCCGTCGCAGGTATCGGCCAGCCCGTCGAGATGGAAGCCGCCCGTCAGCAGGGCCATCGCCAGCGCCCAGACGGCGGCCCCCAGGTAAATGCCGCCGCCCGTCTGGCTCACCAGCAACGCGGCCAGCGCGGCCACCACGCCGACAAACAGCCCCACCAGCGGGAAATAGGGCACGCCACGCCCGAGCTGGCGAAACTCGACGCCATCGGCCCACTTCTCCGGCACCGGGAAACGGGTCATTAGCCGCAGCGTGGCCCAGAGTAAATTCAGCTTCATTTAATTTTGACTCCAATCCCTGAGACCATCAGCCATACGTCGTCTGCGGCCCGGGCCAGCTTCTGGTTGGCCCGCCCGGCGATATCGACAAAGTGACGTGCGAGGCGATTTTCCGGGGTGATGCTCATCCCCAGCTCATTGGTAACAATAAATACCGGTGCCGCCGTGTGCTGGCAGGCGGCAATCAGCGCGTCCACCTGCTCCTGCAGCCAGATCTCCAGCGGCGCGAAATCGAGCGTATCCGGGTCGGCACCGCCGGAGGCCTCGTACAACAAGTTAGCGAGCCAGGTGGTGATGCACTCCAGCACCACCCCTTCTCCCGGCTGCACCTGCTCGCGTAGCACCCGATCGAGCGCACGGTATCCCTCCCAGGTGCGCCAGTGCGCGGGGCGCTGCGCCTGATGCTGCGCAATGCGGCGAGCCATCTCCTCGTCCGTCACGACGGAGGTCGCGAT
The DNA here is from genome assembly GCF_002308415.1 of Leclercia sp. UBA1284. Taxonomy (NCBI): domain Bacteria; kingdom Pseudomonadati; phylum Pseudomonadota; class Gammaproteobacteria; order Enterobacterales; family Enterobacteriaceae; genus Leclercia; species Leclercia sp. UBA1284. The sequence continues at coordinate 272,841 of NZ_DBUS01000009.1, read as the reverse complement.
ATAGAGCACCTGCTGACACTGTCCGGCAACCAGCTTTTCAACCTGCGCGCTTTTGCCGCTGCGCGCCCCGCCCGTAATTAAAATCATGCCATCGGCTCCTGATGCTCGCGCATAATCCGGTAAATGCTCTGTAGATCGAGATGCTGGCGCATGCTCGCCGCCAGCTTGTCAAACTGCTGCGCTTTATAGGCCGCGTAGTCTGGCAAGGTTTCCAGGGGGGCGAGTCCTTTTCGCACCCGCAGGCTGTCCACCAGGGCACGGGTAAAGATGTCGTTGTCGAACAGACCGTGCAGATAGGTACCCCAGACCAGGCCATCGTCACTCACCGCGCCGTCGGCGACGGGCTGGCCATTTTTTTGCAGGTACAGGGCCGGCTGCGCGCCGGTAGCCAGGGTGGTTTGTCCCATATGGATTTCGTAGCCGCGCAGCGTCAAGCCTGAAGCACTGGCCAGCCAGCCGGGAAGTTCAGCCAGTCTGGCATCGACCAGGGTAGTGGTTTTAAGTGGGGCGAAACGGGTGACGGTATCCAGCAACCCCAGCCCTGGCAGCGTACCGAGGCCGGACTCCACCTCATCTATCAGGGTGTTGCCTAGCATCTGATATCCGCCGCAGATCCCCAGTAGCGGCACGCCGTTCCGGTGTTGCACCCGCAGCGCCTGCGCCATCGCGCTCTCCCGCAGCCAGGTGAGATCCTGCAACGTACTTTTGCTGCCCGGCAGGATAATCAGATCTGCGCCTGCAAGCTGGTGCGGATCGCGGACATAGCGCACCCGCACGTCCGGCTGCGCGGAAAGGGCATTAAAGTCGGTGAAATTGGACATGTAAGGCAGTTGCACCACGGCGATATCGACGCTGCGCTGCCCCTGCTGCATGGCGCGGCGTTGTAACACCACGCTGTCTTCCTCTTCCAGATCAAGCTCCAGCCAGGGCAGCACGCCCAGAACCGGCACGCCGGTGAGCGCCTCAATCTGCCGCAGTCCCGGGGTCAGCAGCGACACATCGCCGCGAAATTTATTAATGATGACCCCTTTCACCCGCCAGCGCTCATGCTCCTGCAACAGGGCCAGGGTGCCGTAGATCGCCGCAAAGACGCCGCCGCGATCGATATCGGCCACGAGGATCACCGGACAGCGGGCAATCTCGGCCATGCCCATATTGACGATATCCCGGTCGCGCAGGTTGATCTCTGCCGGGCTGCCCGCCCCTTCCAGCACCAGCCGGTCGTACTCCTGCGCCAGGCTCTGGTACACCGCGGCAATCTGCTCGCGAAGCCGGGGTTTGAAATCGTGGTAGCGAACGGCATCCATATCGCGCAGCACCTCGCCCATCAGCACCACCTGCGCCTGGCAGTCAGAGGTGGGTTTCAGCAAAATGGGGTTCATACGCACATCCGGGGGGATCCCCGCCGCTTCGGCCTGCATGATCTGCGCCCGCCCCATCTCTTTACCGTCAGGGGTGATGCCGGAGTTGAGCGCCATGTTTTGTGATTTAAAGGGGGCGGTGCGCCAGCCATCCTGATGGAATATCCGGCACAGCCCGGCCACCAGCACGCTTTTCCCCACGTCCGAGGCGGTGCCCTGCAGCATGATTGCCTGCGTCATTACTTCTCCTGAATACCTTCACTGAGAGGTATTCAGCTTATCACTACATGCCTCCAGCCCAACACTATCGTTGCGCTGACAATGGTGAGGATGGCGGCAATATGCAGCAGAAAATCCATCGGGTGTATCTCAACGGGGTGGCATAAGGTGAGCAGCGTCAGCGCCATGCTGGCGACCCCGGCCCCGGCGGTCGCCAGGGTGCGCAGAGGATAGAGTGACCGGGTGCGGCGCAGATACGCAATGACAATCACCACCATCGGGGCGCTGACCGTGAGCATAAAGGCATAGCAGTTCACTTCACCGCTGTGATGCCCGGCAGGAGGCGATGAATTGAGGCTGAACAGCGCCCCTATGGCCCATAGCAGCAGGGGCAGCGCAAACCAGCGCCAGCTCAGCGGCTTGCGCCCGGCAATACTCAGGGTGAACGCATTCGCAATCGCCATTCCCCCTACCAGGAAAGCGAGAGAGAGTTGCACCACCGCCAGCCAGGATCCCGCTGCAGACCAGTCGGTGGCGGCACGGTTGACCAGCAGGCTGCTTAATCCTGCGCAGGGGAGCGCCAGCAGCATCCAGGTGAGCACCCGCAGATTGCGGGCCTGCGGGCGCGTCACGGGCGTCGCCTCGCGGCTCAATTGTTTAATCAAGAGATCATGATCGGCCATGGTTCGCTCCCATCCGGCGAAGATTGGTTAAGGCTCTGTGCAGGAGAGATTTGACCGCCGAAATAGTCAGGTTATGCCGTGCGGCGGCCTCGGCGAGGCTCATCTCCTGCAGGTGGATATGCTCCACAATCTGGCGCTGGCGCGCCGGAAGCTGGTCTAAAATCGACGCCAGCTCCTCTTCGGTTTCTTGTTGCCCGATATTCCCGGTCCAGGTCCCTTCCGCCAGCGGCTCATCGTCGGTTTCCCGCCGCTGTCGCCGTCCGCGCTGGCGTAACGCATCCACGGCACGCGCCTGCGCAATCGCCATCAACCAGGGTAAAAAGGGGCAGGCCGGATCGTAGGTATGACGCACCCGGTGCACGGTGAGCAGCACCTCCTGAATCACATCATCGATCAGCACAGGATCGGCAATCTGCTTACGGACCAGCGCCCGAATCACCGGCACCAGGGCCCGGAGCAACAGGGAATAGGCGTCGCGATCCCCGGCCTGCGCACGTGCCATCAGCCCGGGCCAGGTCTCGCGGGGAGCCAGATTGCTATCCATCATTCGCCATGCGAATTACCTCACGCTTTTTTACCGGCCGCCCGATCGAGGGCGTTCACCACAATCGACGGGGTCAGCACCTGCGGCAGCACCTTAGGTTCGCTACCGTCGGCCGGATAGACCACGTACAGCGGCAGCCCGCCCTGCCCGAAGGCCGTCATGGCATCGTCGATATCGGCGTTAAATTTGGTGGAGTCCGCCACCATATAAATAGTGCCAGTGCGCGACAGCGCCTGCTTCACCGCCGCGGTAGAGAGCGAGGTGCGATCGTTCACCTGACAGGTGATGCACCACGAGGCGGTAAAGTTCACAAAGATAGCTTTGCCGTGGCCGCGCATCTCTGCCACCGTTTGCGGCGACCACTTCACCGGCGCGACCTGGCTCGCAACGGCCGGTTCTGCCGTAACGGACTGCGTCTGCATGATGCCCGGCAGGGGCGTAATCGCCGCCACGAAGAGCACCACCGTTACCGCCAGCAGCACTTTATACGAACGCCCGGCGAAACGTCTGCGCTGGGCCATACCATACAGCCACGCGGTGAAGCTCACCACCACGGCACAGGCCAGCATTGCCGCCAGCGCGGTGGTTCCCGCCTGTTGCGCTAATACCCACACCAGCCAGGCAAAGGCGCCAAACATCGGAAACGCCAGTCCGCGCTTGAGGATATCCATCCACGCGCCCGGTCTGGGCAGGCGAGCGGCAATCGCCGGGAAGAGCGAAATCAGGGTAAAGGGGGCGGCGAACCCCAGCGCCAGCGAAAGGAAGATAACCAGCGAAACCGCTGGCGGCTGCACCAGCGCATACCCTACCGCACCCGCCATAAAGGGGGCTGAGCATGGTGTAGCGACCACAATCGCCAACGCGCCGGTTAACGCCGAACGGGTAAATGCCCCGCGCCCGCCTGAGATCTCACCCGCCCGCTGCAGGGATAATCCCACCTCAAACACCCCCAGCAGGTTCAGCGCCGCGCCGAGGATAATCAGCGCCAGCGCGGTAATGACCAGTGGAGATTGCAGCTGAAAGCCCCAGCCCACGGCAGTACCGCCAGCGCGCAACGCCAGCAACACGGCGGCCAGCGCCAGCATGGTAAAAATCACGCCCAGTAAAAAACCGAGCCCTTCGGTGCGGGCGCTGGCCCGGTCTCCCTGATGTCGCAACAGCCCCAGCGCCTTCAGCGAAATCACCGGAAAAACGCACGGCATAAAATTGAGGATAATGCCGCCGGCGAAGGCGGCCAGAATGGCGGTTAACATAGCGGGCCCCGAAACTGAATTATGAATGTGTGTTCGCGTATTGCTTCACGGCATCCATGGACTTCTGGATATGCTGGTCAGGGTTACGGTCGGTATAGCTCATCAGAATTTTACCGTCGGGGGCGATGACGTAGGAGGTGCGGTCAGAGACCGTTTTACCGTTCATCTGCATCAGCGTTTTGTACTCGCCCGCCACTTTCGCGCCGGGATCGGCGGCCACGGCAAATTTATCACGGCACTCCAGCTTCGAGAACTCATCCACCTGATCGACATTCCCGGCGGTGACCCCAACCACGGTCGCCCCCAGCTTTTTAAAATCATCGCTCGCTTCGGCGAAAGCATGTGCCTCCAGGGTGCAGCCTTTGGTAAAGGCTGCCGGGAAGAAGTAGAGCACCACCGGGCCTTTCTGTAATGCCTGCTGAAGCGAGAAGGTGAGCGGCTTGCCCCCCAGCGCCCCTTTCAGGCTGAAATTGGGCGCGTTATCCCCCACCTCGAGCGCCGCGTTGGCATTCAGGGTAAAGAGGGAAAAGGTCAGTACCGCAGCAGCAGAGAGAGTGTTAAACAGTTTCATGGTCAGCTCCATCAGGAAAAAACGTACTTTATGAATCATAGTTCGCACGCTAAGGCCCGAAGGTTTCGCTCGCCGATAAAAAAAATCCGCAAGGGTCGCTTGCGGAGGTGAAGGCAGCATCAGGATGGGTGGGGGTTACCGATCTTTTTCCACCATTAACGGTTCGATATCGCTCTCTTTCTTAATCACCAGCGAAGTATCACCGCGCAGGCAGGTACCGCCGTAATTGCCGCCGACGGTAAAGGTACAGACCTGGATATACTTCTCGTCCACCTTCGGCAAACACCACAGCTGCTGGTAAATATTTTTGCGATCGACAAACTTGCCGCTCGATTTATCCAGTAGCTCCTCCTGCGGGCTGATGAGATCGATATTGCTGCCGCAGCGCCCGGCGATAGGCTTCACGGCGTACCCGGTCTGGCTAAGCAGTGCGTTGACCTCAAAATCGGTATCCAGCAGGTAGCGGTGGTGAGGGAAGAGCTGCCACAGCACCGGCAAAATGGCTTTGTTGCCGGGGATCACCGTCCATAAGGGTTCAAAGACCAACACTTCCGGGCGCAGCAACACATCGATTAAGCGCACCTCGTTTTGCGGGTGGCCGGTACGGATAGGAACCGCCGCGTACTCGGTTTCACTGACTTCGCGGATCTGCTCGATGGCCGTCTCCCACGCCCAGGTTTTCCAGACGCAGTTGACCAGCCGCCCTTCATCATCAATTAATTGACCCGCCGCATCCCAGCTTAACGCCCCCAGCCCATGCAGGATTTTGGTTTCAAACCCGGCCTGAAGCAGTGAACGTTGAATAAAGAGCGCGTGGTAATCCTCCTCCACATCGTTGTCCTGCATGATGTGCACAAAGGGACGGGCCTGGCTGTGCTTCCAGGCGCCGGAAAGTTCTTCCAGTAACCCTTCCGCCGGGTTATGTCCGCCGCCGCGATAGCCGTTTTTCACCCACTCTTCCAGGATCAGCCCACCTTCGGTGTGGCACGACGCGGAGTCGGCATTGTACTCATACACCTTGATGCCACGCTCATCCATACAGAAATCCATGCGGCCGGTAATCATATGGTGACGACGCCACTGCCAGGAGAGACGCAGGCGCGGCCAGAGAATTTTCGGAATGTCGAAAAGCGCCAGTAAGTTGTCATCTTTCAGCACCTTGTCGGTGGCATGCAGATACATCAGGTGCAGCTCGTTGGTCGCTTTGATCAACTCCTGCTCGGCGCTTTCGGTGATGGTGAAGTAGTGGCAAGGATCGTGATTGATAAAATGGCCGTTGGCACGCACGTAGGCCTGCTGCAGCGCATCGTTCTCATTGAGCCATTTGCCATCAAACTGGCGGTTGTTTTTCAGCCGCGCGCCGCGAATATTCAGCAGTTCGCCGTTAACTTCTGGCTGCGGGAGGCTGTGTTCGGTGTCGCTGGTCTGGATCATCCAGCCCAGAATTTCGGTGTCGCTGAAGGTGTCATGAAGCCGGTAGCTGCCGTTCTCCACGCTCATTCTGAGTTCGCGCGTCCACTGCTGTCCCAGCGGCAGCGGAGAGTGAATAACATTCTGCTCCGCAATGCGCACCTTATCACCCAGCCGTTGCGTGATGACGGCCACGTGGCCGGTTTCGTGGAACTCACCGCCCTTTTGCCAGATAAGCAAAGCCCCCGCCTCCGGCGCGCGCTGAGAGCCGTTAGCAAAGGCCTGCAGCGGCAGGATATCGTCATTCACTACCTGACGAACAAAGCGTAAAGAGAAGATCTCCCACGCCATGCGCACATCGGTAAAGACAAAGCCGTAATTCAGGAACAGGAAGCGGCGGGCAAACTCAACGCACTGCCACTTGTGCCCCATATATTCATTGCCGGTATAGCTGCGAAAATCGGCATCTTCCGGATAATTTCGCGGATCGAGGGAGCTGTAATTCGAGGAGTAGATCGCCACGCCTCCCGGCGCATAGCCTAATAATGTCCCGAATGGCGCATCACTGCTTAACGTTCCTTTACGCATGTTTCCAACCTAATAAAGGCAGGCGGCAATTTTTTAGGGGGTTGTCGTCGTCTGCACGTTGTAATTAACCTGACAGAGGTGGATTTATCATACACCCGCGTGGCAAATTATTCGCCGCAGCAATAACGAAAAACAGACAACACAGGAGTCAATATGAGCGTACAGGCGCAGCCGCTGGAGTGGGGTCACGGCCCACGTATCTTTGAAGTGTTCCTGGAACCGACCTGCCCGTTTTCGGTCAAGGCCTTTAATAAGTTAAACGCGCTGCTGGAACAGGCTGGCGAGGATAAGATCACCGTCAAAATCCATTTACAGTCGCAGCCCTGGCATCTCTTTTCCGGCGTGATTGTGCGCTGCATTCTGGCGGCGTCGACGCTGCCCGAGGGGAAAGCGGCGGCACACAAGGTGATGCAGGCGGTGGCCGATCGCCGGGAAGAGTTTGAATTTACCGACCACTGTAGCGGGCCGAATATGCAGGCGACGCCTGAGGAGATTATCGCGCGCATCGAGCGTTACAGCGGGGTGCAGCTTGCCGACGCCTTTGCGCGCCCGGAACTGCAAACGGAAATTAAGTGGCACTGTAAATATGCACGTCAGAATGGGATCCATGTCTCCCCAACCTTTATGGTCGATGGTCTGGTGCAGCCCGATTTGGGCAGCGGCGACGAGGTTGCGGTATGGGTGAAGCGACTGCTGGGATAAGCGCCACCCTCTCTCGCCCGGGCGAGAGAGGGGCGGCTCCTGTTACGTTTTAAATAACCAACAGGCGGCAAAGTGCCCCGGCGCAATCTCCTGCATCGCCGGTTCCTGCGCCTGACACACCGGCATCGCATGGGGGCAACGGCTGCAAAAACGACAGCCTGGCAGCGCCGAGGTCGGCCCTGGGATCTCGCCCCGCAACGTGGCGTTATCAAGATTGCGGATGCGCGGATCGGGCTGGGGCACCGCCGCCAGCAAAGCACGCGTATAGGGATGGGCCGGATGCTGATAGAGCGCATTCGCGGGTGCGACCTCCACCAGCTTACCGAGATACATCACCCCAATGCGGCTGGAGATGTGGCGCACCATCGACAGATCGTGGGCGATAAACAGATAGGTGAGCCCCAGCTCCTGCTGTAAATCCTGCAGGATATTCACCACCTGCGCCTGCACCGAGACATCCAGCGCCGACAGCGGCTCATCGCACAGTACAAACTCCGGGCGCACGGACAAGGCGCGGGCAATGCTGATGCGCTGACGCTGACCACCGCTGAACTCATAGGGGAAACGTTGCAGATGTTCCTGTTTGAGCCCCACTTTATAGAGCAGCGTTTCGGTACGTTCACGCTGCTCCTCCCGACTGTAGCCGTGGATCTGCATCGGCTCGGCAACCAACTGCTGCACGGTCATGCCGGGGTTGAGCGAGGAGTAGGGATCCTGAAAAATCGCCTGCATCCTTCTGCGCAGCGGTTTCAGCTGTTTCTCGCTGGCCTGGGCAATGTTCTGCCCGGCAAAGTGGATCTCGCCGGAGGTGATGGCAAACAGGCGTAAAATGGCGCGTCCGAGGGTCGATTTGCCGCAGCCTGACTCCCCCACCAGGCCAAAGGTTTCACCGGGCATGATGTCAAAACTGACGCCATCCACCGCTTTTACCGCCGCCCCCTTTCGCAGTAGTCCGCTGTTTAGAGGATAGTGTTTGCGTAGCTCACGCACGCTGACTAACGGAGTACGTTGTTCGCTCATGCCTGAACCTCCTTATCGGCCCATAGCCAGCACGCGGCGCGGTGGCCTTCGTCCATCCGGTAAAACGCCGGCTGCCGATCACACTGCGGCATCCGCTTCGGACAGCGCTCAGCAAAGGGGCAGCCGGGAGGCGGATTGAGCAAGCCAGGTGGCGTGCCCTCGATCGGCGATAATCGCTGATTCACCTCGCCCGGACGGGGCAATGAGGCCAACAGCCCCTGGGTATAGGGGTGCGCCGGACGGTAAAAAATGTCCTCAACGCTCCCCTCCTCCATCACCAGCCCGCCATACATCACCACGACGCGGCTACACACTTGCGCCACCACGCCCAGATCGTGGGTGATGAGCAGGATGGCGGTCTGGGTTTGTTGTTGCAGGCTTTTCAGCAGACGCAATATCTGCGCCTGAATCGTCACGTCCAGAGCGGTGGTCGGTTCGTCGGCAATCAGCAGCTTTGGGTTACAGGAGAGCGCAATGGCTATCATCACCCGCTGGCGCATGCCGCCGCTGAACTCATGGGGATACTGATTGTAGCGCCGTTCCGCCTCGGCAATGCCAACCTGCTCCAGCATCGTTAGCGCCGCCGCTTTGGCCGCTTTTTTGGTCAGCCCTTTATTACGCATCAGGATCTCAGACATCTGCTTGCCGATGGTAAGCACCGGGTTAAGGGCGGTCATCGGATCCTGGAAAATCATGGCGATCTCATTGCCGCGAATGGCGCGCATCTGCTGCGGCGTTTTTTGCGCCAGATTGGCATTCTGAAACCGAATACTGCCACCGGTGATGCGGCCGTTACTTCCCAGAAGCTGGATAATGGATTTACAGGTCACGCTCTTGCCGCAGCCGGATTCGCCAACAATGCCGATAAGTTCCCCCGGCTGTACCTGAAAGCTCACGCCGCGAACTGCATGGACATCTCCCTGTCGGGTATGGAAGGTGGTTTGCAGATTATCAAGTTCGAGTAAGTTACTCATCGCGGTTCGCTCCCGGCTCAAAGGCGGTACGAAATACGTCGCCTAATACGTTAAAGCTGAACACCGTCAGCAGGATCAGAATGCCGGGGAACATCGCCAGCCACGACGCTTCGCCAATGTACGACTGGGCGTTGTTGAGCATACTTCCCCAGGAGGCGGCCGGCGCCTGTACGCCAAGCCCAAGAAAGCTCAGCGTCGACTCCATCAGGATCGCCGAAGCGATATTGAGCGTGGCGGCCACGATAATGGTCGGCAGCACGCCGGGAATGATATGGCGCACGATGATCCGTAGCGGCTGTTCGCCGGAAGCACGGGCATAAAGCACATATTCGCGCTCTTTAACCGAAAGCGTTTCGGCACGTACCAGCCGGGACATGTTCATCCACGTCAGCAAGCTAATGATAAAAATGATGTTATCCACGCCTGGCTTGAGGTAAGCGTTCACCACCAGCAGCAGGAAGAAGGCCGGGATCGCCATCAGAATATCGACGATACGCATCATCAGGTTATCGAGCCAGCCGCCAAAATAGCCGCTGATCGTGCCGACGAGGGTGCCAATCAGCGTAGAGAAAACCATCGCCAGAAAACCCACCATCAGCGAGATCTGCCCGCCGTAGAGGGCGCGGGTAAAGTAGTCGCGCCCGTACTCATCGGTACCAAACCAGTGAGTACTGTCCGGCGGCAGGGTACGGGCGTTCAGCGCCATCTGATCCGGGTCGAACGGGCTCAGCCCCGCACAGAGCGCGGCGACAACAAAGATAAAAAGGACAAATAACGAGAACTGCGCCGGACGGTTGCGGCGCAGCTGGTGACGAACTTGCTGCCAGCGTCTGCTCATCCGGGTTACCTCAGAGTTCGAATGCGGGGATCGGCGAAGCGATACAGCAGATCGGCGATCAGGTTGCCCACGATCAACATCATGGAAGAGAGCATGATGATCGCCATGATCAACGGGTAATCCAGCGAGGTGATCGACTGGATCCCCAGCAACCCCATGCCCGGCCAGGAGAAGACGCTTTCCGTCACGTAGGCCCCGACCACCAGCTCCCCAAACGACAGGCCGAACAGGGTAATCACCGGCAGCAGCACGTTTTTCAGCACATGGCGGAACAGAATGCCGGAACGGGTCGCGCCGTACGCGAGCTGGGTCTGCACGTAGTCGGCAGAGAGCTGCGTGATGGTATTGGAGCGAATATAGCGCACATAGCTTGAGAGATTGTAAAAGGTGAGCGCAATGCACGGCAGCACGCCGTGGCGAACCACATCCAGCCAGTTATCTTCCATGCCGATGGTGCGCATCCCCATGCTGGGAAACCAGTTGAGTTGTACGGCAAACACGGTGATCAGCAGTATGCCGAACCAGAAGATCGGCACCGAGATGCCAATATAGGCAAACAGATTCAGCAGATGATCCAGCCAGCGATGTTTAAACGCCCCGGCAAGCAGCCCGAGAGGAATGGCCAGCACGATGGCCAGCAGCAGCGACGCCCCCATCAATCCCAGGGTGGCCGGAATGCGCTCGGCGATCATCTCCAGCACCGGGCGGTGATAGATAAGCGAGTAACCCAGGTCGCCCTGCGCGACGTTTTTCAGCCACAGCAGGTACTGGGTGACCAGCGGCTTATCCAGCCCCAGGCTTTGACGGATGCGCTCGATATCTTCCGGCGCCATCCGCGGCGTGATATAGGCGGCAACCGGGTCGCCAGGAGCGAGTTTGACCAGCAAAAACGCCACCAGCGAAATAAAGAACAGCATCGGCAGCAGTTGCAGCAACCGACGCGTGAGTAATGTGTTCACGACATGCCCTTAAACGACTTACCTTGACGTAAGGCCCCGGCGAAATGGCCGGGGCAACCGCTTATTTCTGATAGATTTTTGATAAGTCCTGGAACAGATAAACCGGCTTCGGCTCCGCCTCTTTTGTGCCGCCGAAGCGTTTATCCACGGCAACGATCGCATTGGTATAGGCGATCGGGTAATAGGTCATGTCGCTCGCCACGGTCTGCTGGATTTGCTTGTAGATCTCCGCACGTTTTTTGGCATCGGTTTCCACAGCACCTTTATCCCACAGGGCATCGAACTGCGGATTTTTATAGTGCGCGTAGTTATAGGCCTCGTTACTCATAAACAGTGATTTGTAGCCGTCCGGCTCTGCGCCCATGATGTAGCCACCCAGATTCAGATCCCACGCGGTGTTGTTCATGTCCAGACTGCGCTGCGACATGGCGTTGGAATCCAGCGGCATCAGCTCAACGATCACCCCAATTCCCTTCAGGGCCTGCTGGATGTACAGCGCCTGGCTCTCCTGGGTTTTATTGGTATTCACGTAGGCCAGACGCAGCTTCAGGTTTTCTGGCGCACCTGAGTCCTTCAGCAACGCTTTGGCTTTTTGCTGATCGAACTTGTACTGCTCTACGTCGGCAGTCTGGTAGAGAGTATCCGGCGTCAGGAACGAGGCGGCGGGTTTCGCATAATCCAGCGAGGTGAAGGCGGTCTGGGTCAGCTCGTCTTTGTTGATAGCGTAAGCGATAGCCTGGCGCAGCGCTTTGCTCTTCATGACCGGCACGTTCTGGTTGAACGTCATATAGGCCAGACGCCCTTCCGGATAGACCACAAAGTCGAATTTACCGGTGTTTTTCAGGCGTGACACATCCTGCGGATCCACCATCTTCATGTTGATCTCGCCATTTTGCAGCGCAAGGTTGGCAGAGTTGCTGTCTTTAGCAAAACGGTAGGTGACGGAATCGAGCTTCGCCTTGCCGTTCCAGTAATCGTCGAAACGCGTCAGGGCATAGTACTGCCCGGCGCGATACTCTTTAAATTTGAACGGCCCGGAACCGATCGGCGTATCGTTTTTGGCGCTCTTTTCAAAATCGCTTTCACCGGCGAATACGTGCTGCGGGATGGGGTAAATTTGCACCAGCGTGCCGGTAAATGCCGCACTCACCTGCGGTAGGGTGAACTTAACGGTGCGATCGTCAACCTTGCTCACCACCACGGGTTTGCCGCCGTAAGTAAACATGCTGCGGAAGAAGCTGTGCTGGCTGGGATCGAGCAGTTTATTGAAGGTGAAGACCACGTCGTCGGCGGTCAGCGGCTGGCCATCCTGCCACTTCAGATTGGGTTTTAAGGTCAGGGTATAGCTCAGGTTATCGGCGGCGGGCGTCAGGCTTTCGGCCAGCCCCCATTCGATTTTCCCCTCGTTGAAGCTATATAGCGGTGCATACAGCGCCTGCATGATAGTTAACGTAGTACGGTCGCTGGCATAGAGCGGATTCACGGCCAGCGGGTCGCCGGAGGTGATGCCGATAATTAACGAACCGCCCGCTTTAGGCGCGTCATTGTTGGCGGCAGGCGCGTTGGCCGCCTCTTTATTTTTTGCCTCATCACAACCCGCCAGACCTAACGCGAGCGAAACCACAACTGCCGAAAACAGAAGCTTACGCATCTCACTAACTCCTTGCCTGATAAAGTGTTTATTACTGCCCGTTTTTATATATGTGCAAGCATCATAGGCAGCTTTACGCCCTTTCGCATTAACAATGAAAATGCGATTTTCGATTAAGCTTATACCGAATTTGATATATATAAGCGCAATGTGGAATAGCGCATAACCTTATGCGCTCGCAACGTTAAAGGGTTCACGAATCTCCTGCTAAACTGCCTCAACACATCATGCAAAAGGCAGGTCAACATGTCAGACAACAACTATCAGCCACCGAAAGTGTGGGAGTGGAAGCAGAACACCGGCGGCGCGTTTGCCAATATCAACCGCCCTATTTCCGGCGCAACGCATGAAAAAGCGCTGCCCGTCGGCGCGCACCCCTTGCAGCTCTATTCGCTGGGTACGCCGAACGGTCAGAAGGTGACCATTCTGCTCGAAGAGCTGCTGGCTCTGGGCATAACCGATGCCGAGTACGATGCCTGGCTGATTCGCATTGGTGAGGGCGATCAGTTCTCTAGCGGGTTTGTTGAGGTGAATCCTAACTCCAAGATCCCGGCGCTGCGCGACCACTCCACCACCCCGCCGACCCGGGTGTTTGAATCTGGCAATATCCTGCTCTATCTGGCCGAGAAGTATGGTCATTTTCTGCCGAAAGACCCGGCAGGCCGTACCGAAACGCTGAACTGGCTTTTCTGGCTGCAGGGGGCTGCCCCCTTCCTTGGCGGCGGTTTCGGCCATTTCTATAACTACGCCCCCGTGAAGATCGAATACGCGATCGATCGCTTTACCATGGAAGCGAAACGTCTGTTCGACGTGCTGGATAAACAGCTGGCGCGCGGCCGCTACGTGGCAGGCGATGAGTATACGATTGCCGATATCGCCGTCTGGCCATGGTTTGGCTGCGTGGCGCTGGGCAGCGTGTACAACGCCGCCGAGTTCCTGGATGCAGAGAAGTACACAAACGTGCAGCGCTGGGCGAAAGAGGTTGCAAATCGCCCAGCCGTCAAACGGGGCCGTATTGTGAACCGTACCTATGGCGAGCTGAACGAACAGCTGCATGAACGCCACGCCGCCAGCGATTTTGACACCAACACAGAAGATAAGCGCCAGGCATAAGCGCAAGCCGGGTGGTTCGCCGCCCGGCTATGCCTCAAATCCCGCCTCGCGTAAGATCCCCTTCGCAATCTCTGACTGTAAAAACATGCCCAGCCGCTGCCCTGCAGGGGTTATCACCGCACAGCCATACTCCGCGCAGGGGTTGTAAGGCGCCGGGAGAGGAATCACGGTTAAGCCGGGGATCGTGCGCAGCCTGGAGGCATAGCTGGCGTAGCCGATAAACAGCTCTGCCTGGCCGCTGTGGATAATCCACTCCGCCGCCAGCTTGCCCGCAGGAATCGGCGCAGAGTGTCGCCCACCGACCAGCGCCCTCGCCCGGGCTCTTACCCCCTCGCCGCTATCGCCCATGCGATCAAATAACGTCTGCGCATAATCTCCGCAAGGATCTTCCCCCGCCGTCGAGGTGGCGAGGCGCAAATCATCGCGGGTCAGTAGCGATAGCCAGTCATCCCCCTGCTGCAGCACATCACTGCGCACGGTCAGGCAGAGTGAATTGCGGGCGAAGGGGATGACGGCGAGCGGATTAAGCGCCCGGGGATGGGCAAGGTTTGCCGAGGCGAAAAGGTCGCACGCTTCACCCGCCGCAATACGCGCCCGCAGCAGCCCCGCCGGGCCAAACGCGGTCTCTACCGGCTCCGGGAAGTGGCGCAGTAACGAGGGCCAGACCCCGCGCAAACTGCCTGCCGCCAGGACGCGCATTAATCGATGCCCTGGTAGTCAGTGCGGTAAAAACGGTGATACCAGGCGTTTGCCTCTTTGCGCATATCCACGTCTTTGAACTTCCCGGGATAGAGTTTTTTCGCCATCCACAACTCGCCCAGCCCCATCGCTTCCGGCATCGGATAACCCCAGGCTTTCGCGTAATCGGGCATCAGGTAGACGCGCTGATTTTTCACCGCATCGAGGGTTTGCCATTGCGCAGAAGTTTTAATCTCATTGACCACGGAGGGGTAGCGATCCTGCACGAAAATTACCTGCGGGTTCCAGGCGATAACTTGCTCCATCGCCACGGTTTTAAAGCCCTTGATAGTGGCGGCGGCCACATTCAGCGCCCCCGCATGCGCCATCATTAAACCGGTATATTTTCCGGAGCCGTAGGTGGTTAACGCCGGGTTCGCCATATAGGCACGCACGCGCTCTGCGGCCGGGATCGCCTGCAGGCGATCGCGCACCTTTTTGCGTCCCGCGTCCGTTGCCGCAATCAGCACCTTCGCTTCTGCCGGCTTATTCACGATCTCGCCAATCAGGGTGATCCCTTCCCGCAGCCCCAAATCGTAGGCTTTCTCTTCATCGGCCTGGGTGGGGTTCAGTTTGTCTTGTTCACCGGGGGCATCGTGGCGTAGCGAAATCGCCACCACCGGGATCCCAAGGCTAGCGATCTTGTCGATCATCTCCCGCGGCGCATAGTTTGTGACAAACACCACCTGCGGTTTCAGCGCAACCAGCTTTTCCGGATCCACATGGGTGAGATCGCCGAGCATGGGTTTCTGGTTCAGCTCGGGCGCAAGGCGGGCATAGCCATCACCGAGTTGTTGCTTCCAGTTCGCCATCACCCCAACGATTTTATCGCTGGCGTTCATTTGCACCAGCAAGTTCAGCGTCTGGTGCTGCAGTACCACTACGCGATTCACCTCATCCGGGATCGTCACCTGACGGCCAATCTGGTCGGTAATCTGGCGCGACGCCTGAGAAGAGAACGGAGAAATGGCCAGAAAAAGAAAAGGTAATACCTGCCAAAAGCGCTGTTTCATCGTAGCCTCACATTCGTTATGTAATTTATTATATAACGAATGCGCGCCCCGTGTCCCGGCCCCTTTAGAGGTAGAGCGGGCAGGCGTGCCTTAACGCAAATCCCTCTCTTTTTTCAACGGCATGTTTACAACCATCCGGGAATCGCGCAAGAATCATTCTTATTTACCGATGAGCCTTTTCATGTCAGAGCAGGCGTTAAGACAACAGATTCAGAATCTCAAAAAGCACAATGCCCGGCTCGTCAGGCTAGCACGTGACGCCCGCAGTAAGCTGAGCGCTGCGCTGGACGGGACGGGTCTCTGTCTCTGGCAGCTGGATATTCCCAGCGGCAAGCTGATTATCTATAACCGCCGATGGGGTTCGATGCTGGGCTATCAGCCGAAAGCGCTTAGCGCCCAGTTTGAGGTCTGGCGGGAACACCTCCATCCCGATGACAAGCAAGACGTGCTGGACGCGTTTTACGATCATCTGAACGGTAAGACCCCCTTCTATGAAGCGCTGCACCGTATGCAGCACAGAAACGGTACCATCACCTGGGTGCTTGACCGGGGCCGAGTGACCGAATGGGATGAAAACGGCGCGCCGCTGAAGGTGACCGGCACCCATATTGATATGACCAAAGAGAAGCAGTACGAAGAGCAGCTGGCGCAGCTGGCTAACCACGACCCGCTCACCGGGCTGGCTAACCGTCATGCGCTGCTGCAACACTTTGCACAGCTTAAAGCCCGCGGTCCGCTGTGCGTGGCCTTTATTGATCTTGATGATTTCAAAGCCGTTAACGACGCCTTCGGGCACCGCAGCGGTGACGAACTGCTGATCCAGCTTAGCCAGCGTTTACGGGAAAGCTGCCCACCAGACAGCATCGTCGGGCGTCTCGGTGGCGACGAATTTGTGCTTTTACTCCCCCTTGCACTCTCCAGCCTGCAGGTGACGCGCATTGCTCAGCAGTGTCTGCACGCCGCCCTCACCCCCTTTGAGCTGGACAATGGCCAGGCGCGGGTGGGCGCCTCGGTAGGCATTGATGAAGTGCAGGAGGAGGATGACTTTGTGAATGCCCTCAAGCGCGCCGATCGGTCGATGTATCAGATCAAACATACCGGTAAAAACGGCGTCGCCCTCGGGCAGACGCCCCTCTCTCTCCCCCGTCTGGAAACCGGAACATGAAAAACAGCCGTCAGCAGGCCATTATTCAGCGGCTGGCGACGTGCGACTGGCTGACGACGGACGCGCTGGCCGACGCGCTGGCGGTGAGTAAAGAGACGATACGCCGGGATCTGAAAGCGCTGCAGGAGCAGGGGAAGATTGTGCGCCATCACGGGCGGGCGCGAGCGATCCACCCGGACAGGCAAGACGGTGGCGAGCCCTTTGGCGCGCGGCTGAAAAGCCACTACGCCGACAAAGCCGATATTGCTCGCCTCGCGCTGGACTGGGTGAGCGAAGGGATGACACTGGCGCTGGATGCCAGTTCGACCTGCTTTCATCTGGCAAAACAGCTCCCCGATATCGCCCTGACGGTGTTTACCAACAGCCTGCCGATTTGCCAGGAGATGGCCAGACGCGAACGCGTTACGCTAATTTGCTCCGGCGGTACCCTTGAGCGTAAATACCGCTGCTATGTGAACCCCATGCTGGTCACCCAGTTGAAATCGCTGGAGATCGATCTGTTTATCTTTTCCTGCGAGGGGGTGGATGAGCAGGGCATTATGTGGGATCCCTCGCCCGATAACGCCCGTTTTAAAACCCAGCTACTTAGCCGCGCCAGCCAGTCCTTGCTGCTGATCGACAAGAGTAAGTTCCGACGTTCCAGCGAAGTGAAAATTGGCCACCTGTCACAGGTCACCCAGCTTATCTCCGACGCGGAGCTCGTCAGGCGATAGCGCCGCGTCAGGCCGAATGCTGGCCGCGCGAGGCGGCCATTTTCAGATCCTTAGAAATTGGTCCAGTCGTCTGCGGCTGACGCCGCGGCGGGTTTCAGGCGAACCGGAGCGCTCGGCGGCGCGGCGACGGGCTCCTGAGCTGAGAGACGGAACTTCTGCACCGACCGCTGTAGCTCTTCGGTCTGGCGCTCGAGCGCAGAGGCGGCGGCGGAAACTTGCTCCACCAGCGACGCATTCTGCTGAGTCACGCCATCCATCTGGGTGATGGCGACGCCCACCTGCGAAATGCCCTTGCTCTGCTCTTCCGAGGCGGCGGCAATCTGCTTCATGATGGTGGTCACTTCGGTTACCGCCCGCAGCACCGCTTCCATGGTGGTGCCCGTGTCGTTAACCAGCTGCGAACCCTGCTCCACCCGGGAGACAGAATCAGCGATCAGCCCTTCGATCTCTTTCGCCGCATTGGCGCTACGGCTGGCCAGATTACGTACCTCGCCCGCCACCACTGCAAAACCACGTCCCTGCTCGCCCGCACGCGCCGCTTCCACCGCAGCGTTCAGCGCCAGAATGTTGGTCTGGAAAGCGATGCTGTTGATCACATTGGTGATCTCAGCGATTTTCTTGGAGCTGTCCGAGATGCCGGTCATGGTGCTGATCACATCTTCAACCAGCGCACCGCCCCGGCTGGCGGTAGTCGAGGCCACATCCGCAAGCTGGCTGGCCTGACGGGCATTATCTGCGTTCAGTTTCACCGTGGCCGTCAGCTGCTCCATACTGGCGGCGGTCTCTTCCAGCGCGGCCGCCTGCTCTTCGGTACGTGATGAGAGGTCGTTATTGCCGCTGGAGATCTCCGTCGCCCCGCGCCAGATGTTATCGCTGCCCGAGCGGATAGTGCTGACCGCTTCGCGCAGGCTATCCTGCATGGCGCTCAGCAGCGGCACCAGTTGGCCGACGCAGTTACGGCCAAACGGGGTGATAGGCTGGCTGAGGTCGCCCTGCGCAATCTGGCGGAAATGTTCGCGAATACGATCCAGCGGTTTCACCAGCATGGCGACCAGATAGCGATCGGTAAACAGCAGGATCAACAGGCCAATGATAGTCGCCACGATAATCACCGTGCGGGTGATGCTGGTGAAGTTGTCTACCATCACGCGGGTCGTATCCAGCAGGCGATCGGCGGCTTTATTGAAGTTTTCAGCGCTGGCGCCAAACGCACGACTGAGCGGCGGCGTGACGTTATTGGCTTGTTGACGGTAACCGTCCACGTTGCCCTGCTGTGCGAACTGCATCTGAGGGATGACGCCGTTTTCCAGTAACGCCTGCCAGCTGGCAATGACCTGGGCTGAGACCTGCGCATCCATCGGCCCCGGAGACATGGCTTTCATCTCCGCCAGTTTTTTGCTCATGTTATCCAGCGCCTGCTGTACAGGCGCGAGATCTGGCGAGCCTCCTGCCGCTTTAACATCCATAGCGCGGGTCAGGCGGGTCACGAAACGAAAATACTGATCGTTGCCCTGGCTCAGGACCGTCATCTGTTTGACCAGCTGGCGGTCGATTTCATTACCGTCCGACATTTTAGAAAGGGACCAGGTGCTATACAGCCCGACGCCTGCCCACATTAAACAAAAGATCCCAAGAATCGTCAGCAGAACGAAACGGATCGTGAAATTACGAAGCATTTGCATTTTTTTTCCTTACCGTGAGGAAGATATCGCCCGAAAGCGACTCCTGATCCCGTTATCGGCAGAAAAAAGGGAAGTTATACCTTTTCGCGAGTAATTTTATAAAACTTTTCATTCACCTTTAATTAGCGGAGAAACGATAATCATGCTGGGGAAATATCCCTGGAAATAACGTGTTTTTACATTTCATAGAATTAACAAATGTAAGTCATCCTCGCCATTCATTACCCGCATAATCCGAAAGGATTAGGGTGCTGAGAAGCATTGCCAATGAATCACTCGCTTTAAGCCTAAAAACCCCGCTTTTTGTACGTTAATAAAACCATCACATTCACCTTAAGAATATATTTATTCTGATTAATCAGGTTTAATTAGGTTAATTGCCATATTTTTAACACGGTCAATTTTTAAATTTCATTACATCCTTTACCCGTCAGACGTTTCTGAATTACGCAATTTTAAATTAAAAAGAGTCCACTTTTTTCTGGACTCAAAGAGGATTTGAAATGCGTCATTCCGTAAAACGGACAGTATTGTCACAATGTGTATTACTGGCTTTAACATCTTTCGCCGCGCAGGCCCAGGCGGGCGCCGCCACGCCTTGCCAAAATGGCGACACAACCAAAACCTGCGGCCTCTCCTTCTATGATAATACGGGCTATTATTATCAGAGTGAGGGCGTGGATAACGCCGTTATGGCCGATAAGACCGCAACCGATATCTATATGGATGGTCACCGCTCGCCAACCGATAGCCAAACCTTAACCGTCTCTGGCACGGATATGACAGGCTATTATATTCAGGGCAGCACCGGCGGTACCGCCGATATTAATGTCACCAATAACGCTAAGGTGGATATGGTCGAAGTCGGATCGGCTAAGAATACTACCAATACTACGGTCAATATCGATCATGCCACCCTGAACGGTGAAAACAGTGCGATCGAATACGGCGGGAAAAATAAAAGCTATATGATGGGCGCCGCCATCTATGTTGACCCTCTTGATAAGGGGGTCCACAACGTGAATGTCAGCAATGGCAGTGTCCTGCACGGCAGTATTATCAGCGCGGGGGCGGGCACGCAAAATATTGCTATCAGTAATAGCACCATGGACAACGCCGGCATTTATACCGGCAGTGCCACTTCGGATGTCACCGTCTCGCTGACCAACGCCACTCTCGACGCCAGCAACAGCCAGGTGGCGAAGAAGATGAAAACACTCGTGGACACACTGAGTAAGACCGAACCGTTCAGCGATATCAACCTGGATGCCTTTAGCGATGTGGCGATTGCGATGTATGGCACTGCCCACGAAAGTTTAACCCTGAATAACAGTACCGTGACCGGGGATGTGGGCATCATCAATGATAAAGGTCAGGTCGATCTCTCCGTCACGAATAACAGCGTGGTGAATGGCAATGTGACCCTCAACGGCAATGCCACCGACACCATCCTTGTGGATAACAGCACCATTAATGGTGATGTGAATACCAGCCAGAATAGCGGCAATACCACGGTTACCCTGCAAAATAACGCCAACGTCAATGGCGATATCACCACCGGCACCGGCAACGATACCGTCGTGCTGGTTAATAACTCCCACGTCAGCGGCAACGTCTCAGGCGGTGACGGTACCGATACCTTATCCATGGATGCAGGCAGCTCTATATCCGGGCAGATTAATCAGTTCGAAACCATCAATACCACCAGCGCGAACAGCATTACTATCGATACTATTAACGATGCCACGAGCTGGAATCTACAAAATGGCTCACGTCTTGTCTCTGCTACCACGGGCAGTAATGCCGTTGTGAATATGAGTACCGATAGCTTTGTCGATTTCGGCCAGATTACCGGCAGCGACAACGCGGTCGTGGTGAATAACATCACCCCCTCGGCGCTGAATCAGCAAAACCTGGTGATCGGCACCTTTACGACAAACACAGAGGGTGCGCCACAAGATTACGCAGCCGCCCGTTTTACCAATGGCGAGCAGCAGGTTGAGAACCGGAGTGGAGCCTATAACTACGATAACAGCCTGGACATTGTCGCCGCCAATGGGGATGTCACCCCGCAAACGCTGCTCGCCGCAGACAACAGCCAGAGCTGGAATATCGTCTTTAACAGTGAGCGAGGCTCTCTGGCGAGCGATGTTCAGGGGCTGATCGCTGGGCTGGATGCCGCCGAACAGGCGGGCCACCAGGTCACCGACGACATCACCAGTCACCTGGATCGTCTGCATCTTGCTGCCCTGACCGGGACGCAGCAGGAGGGGGCGCAGGTATGGGGAGATTTCCTCTATCAGAACGGCACCTTCAGCAACGATGTGGATTACACCAGCATCACCCAGGGGGCGCAGGGCGGCGTTGACTGGACGCACGCGCTCGCCAACGGTGACAGCGTGACCGGCGGTGTCGCTCTGGCCTGGACCCGCAGCCGCGTGGATGATACCCAGAGCGGCCCGGATAGCTTCAAAGATACCGTCTACGGTAACTATTACAGCCTTTATGGCGGCTGGCAGCAGGCAATGAATGGCCGTGACTGGGGCCTGTTCGCGGACGGTAGCTTCAGCTATGGCGATATGCGCTACACCCTCTCCGCCAACAACGTGACCGGCAACACCAGCGGCATGACCGAAGCCCTGCACGGTTCCACCGACGGCAACCTGTATATGGCGCAGGCGCGTGCTGGGGTGAACGTGCTCCTGCCAGGGGAGACGTTGCTACAGCCGTACGCCATTCTTGGCTGGGATCAGACCAAAGCCAACGGTTTCTCTGACAAGGAGGTGACCTTCGCCGACAGCCAGGTCTCCTCCTGGAACGGCGGCGCAGGGCTGCGTCTCTCCACCACCCTCACCGATCTCAATAAGAACGTGCAGATCACCCCCTGGGTGGATGCCCGCTTCCAGAAAGAGTTCAGCGATGATACGGATATCCAGGCGGCGGATTATCACAACACTCAGGGTCATAACAATACGATGGGCATGTTCGGTGCGGGGATCAACGCCACTGTTGCCCATAATTTCTCGGTCAATACGGGCATTTACTATGGCACCGGCGACGTGGATAACGACGCCAGCGTGCAGGCCGGTTTAAGCTATAGCTTCTGATAACGTTATGCCCGGTGGCCTTGCGCGCACCGGGCGCTTTGCGCTTAGCTCAGATACTTTTCAAACCATCCTAACGTGCGCTTCCACGCCAGCTCCGCTGCCGCTTCGTCGTAACGTGGCGTCGAGTCGTTATGAAAGCCATGATTCACGCCGGGGTAGATATAGGCCTCGTAAACCTTATTATTGGCTTTCAGCGCCGCCTCCCAGGCGGGCCAGCCTTCATTAATGTTTTTATCCAGTTCGGCAAAGTGCAGAAGCAACGGTGCCTTGACCTTCGCGGCATCTGCCGCCGGGGGCTGACGACCATAGAACGGGACGGCGCAGGCGAGCTCAGGCCAGGCGACCGCCGCCGCGTTAGAGACCCCGCCGCCATAGCAAAATCCGGTTATCCCCACCTTGCCGGTGGCCTCCGGATGCTGCTGCATAAACGCAATAGCGGCAAAGAAATCGTTCATCAGTTTGGTGGGATCGACCTTCTGCTGTAACACCTTCCCCTCTTCGTCGTTACCCGGATAGCCGCCGACTGAACTCAGGCCATCAGGCGCCAGGGCGATATACCCCGCCTTTGCGACCCGACGCGCAACGTCTTCGATATAGGGGTTCAGGCCACGGTTCTCATGCACCACCACCACCGCCGGGACCTTGCCGGCGGCTTTGGCCGGTTTGACCAGATAGCCCCGCACTTCACCGTGCCCCTCGGGCGAAGGATAGGTGATGTACTCCGGCACAATATCGGGATCGGTAAACTTCACCTGCTCCGCCAGGGCATAGTTGGGCTTGAGCATGTTAAACAGCGCCAGCGCCGTCACGCCGCCAACAGCATACTTTGCCGCCAGGTTGAGGAATTCACGTTTGCTGATTTTGCCGTGGGCGTAATAGTCATAGCTGTCGAGCAACTCTTGCGGAAAATCTTTGGCGGTGAGACGTGTCATAGCATATCTCCATGAATTGTGGGCTCTGTAAGGATAGAATGAAAACGCTGTTTCGAAAATTTATCGATAATAAAGGAGACATCATGCCCTGGAACGCCTCCCCTGAACGTTACGAAACCATGCAGTACCGCCGCTGTGGTAGCAGCGGCCTGCGTCTGCCCGCGCTGTCGCTGGGCTTATGGCACAGCTTCGGTCACGTTCATCCCCTCGAATCCCAGCGCGCCCTGCTGCGTAAAGCCTTCGACTGTGGGATCACCCACTTCGATCTCGCCAATAACTACGGCCCACCGCCGGGCAGCGCCGAGGAGAACTTTGGCCGTCTGCTGCGTCAGGATTTCGCCGCCTACCGCGACGAGCTGATTATCTCCACCAAAGCGGGATATGACATGTGGCCCGGCCCCTATGGCTCAGGCGGCTCGCGCAAGTATCTGCTCGCCAGTCTCGACCAGAGCCTGAGCCGGATGGGTCTGGATTACGTGGATATCTTCTACTCCCACCGGGTAGATGAGGCGACGCCCATGGAGGAGACCGCCTCTGCGCTGGCCCAGGCGGTGCAGAGCGGAAAAGCGCTCTATGTGGGTATCTCGTCCTACTCGCCCGAGCGGACGCAGAAGATGGCTGACTTACTGCGCGAGTGGAAAATTCCGCTCCTGATTCATCAGCCCTCTTACAACTTGCTGAACCGCTGGGTCGATAAAAGTGGATTACTGGATACGCTCAGGGCCAACGGCACGGGCTGTATCGCCTTTACCCCGCTAGCGCAGGGTCTGCTGACCGGCAAATACCTGAATGGCATTCCTGAAGGGTCGCGCATGCAGCGTGAAGGCAAAAAAGTGCGTGGACTGACGGAGAATATGCTGACCGAAGCGAACCTCGCCAGCCTGCGGTTACTAAATGAGATGGCGGAGCAGCGCGGCCAGACCATGGCGCAGATGGCGCTGAGCTGGCTGTTAAAAGATGAGCGCGTTACATCAGTGCTTATCGGCGCCAGCCGACCAGAACAGCTGGAAGAGAATGTGAAGTCGCTGGATAACCTGCACTTTACCGCAGACGAGCTGGCGAGGATTGATCGTCATGTGGCGGATGGGGAGTTGAACTTGTGGCAGGCGTCGTCAGATAAATAGAGGTAAACGGACAGCCCCGCGCTACAGCAGGGCTGTCCGGGTTTGGCTTACTTGCTGCGATTCAGCTTATCCAGATACCCCATCACAAACGCCGACAACACGAACGTCAGGTGGATAATCACATACCACATCAGTTTGTTATCCGGGATATTTTTGGCGTCCATAAACACCCGCAGCAGATGAATCGATGAGATTGCAACAATCGACGCCGCCACTTTGTTCTTCAGCGACGACGCATCCATCTTGCCCAGCCAGTTGAGCTTCTCTTTATCGGCAGAGATATCCAGCTGAGAGACGAAGTTCTCGTAGCCAGAGAACATCACCATCACCAGCAGACCGCCCACCAGGGTCATGTCTACCAGCGACAGCAGAACGAGGATCAGATCGGATTCGGCGACGCTGAAAATATGGGGCAGGACGTGAAAGATTTCCTGAAAGAATTTAATACCGAGGGCAATTAACGCCAGCGAAAGGCCAAAATAGACCGGGGCTAATAACCAGCGGGAAGCATACATTGCGTTTTCGAAAAAGCGTTCCATAGGATCCTGTCCGCGAAAAAAAACCAGCGTGCAGTATATCGCAAGGAGGCAATTCGTATGCAACAACTAAACGATAAAGACCTTACACATGCTCAGGTTTAACCATCGGGCGCTGGTATTCCGGCCACACCAGCACTACCAGTGCCGGATAAGCCTCCATGCTAAATTCGCGGAAACACTGGCGTAGGTTCAGCACATCGAGATCGGAATGGGAGACCTTTTCTCCGTTCAGGCAGCGCTTTTTGATATTATCGTAATATTTATAGACCGCCGAGTTGAGATCGCTACAACGGCGTTGAGCATCAAACAAGCCGGGGATACTATTTAATTCCGCCATGTTCATTCGTTTAATTGTGGCATGGAGAAAATCAATATATTCATGATTAACCCGCCAATACCACACCGGGGTAATGGCATTCATTAACAGCGAAAAATGGTCCTCCCCCTCCTCTTTGGACAGAGGCGGCGGCGGCGGCGAGGCCTGCCCGACTGCATCATTGCTGCTTTTATTGAAATCGCGCATCAATACAAGAACAACCGCAGTAAGCAATAACAATGTAATGACAGTATAAAAAATGCTGTTCATGAGAGGCTCCATTTTTTTTGATTTTAAATTTGCCTCATGTTATTGTCAACGAATCTCACGCTTCGAACAACCTCACCCCGTTGAATTTAAAGGACATATAAATGCTGCCTGAGAATCTGGTTCCGTCCAGGTTTCACATTTCTTCAGTGGAGCCGAAACAGGCGGAAGCAGAAACTGACGCTAATTTAACTAAGGGGAAAAGAACGCTTGCTGATTATGCGCCAGATATATTAATTGGCGTAACCCGCAATGGTCAGTCACGCAATATGTTGCTGGAAGAGCATGACCGTCATATTAAAGACCGTTTATTTCGCGTTTTTAAAATCGAGACCTTTGCCCGCCTGCTAAACGATCTGCAAGCTGAAGGGGAAATTGACGCGCAGGAACTAAGTCAAATATTGGCGGAAAAGACCGAAGAAATAAATGAAGCGGGTAATGAAATTTGGCTTAATTTAATTACCTGCGAAAAGGAAACGCCCCTTTTTTATCAACTTGAGGACGAATAAAATGAAAGAAGTTGATAATAACAATGTGTATTTGACTTTAGATGATAAAAATAGCGACGAGTTTATCTTAAAGCAGAATATCGACACGCTTAAAATGATCAAAAATGAAGAGATGGCGCGCATCGCCAAAGAACTGGTATCGATTCCGGCCGCGCTGGTTCGTCTGAAGTGGCATAATCGTCGGGAAATTTATCCCCTGCAGGTCAAAGAAGAGATCTACGGCGCCACTCTCAGCGCCATAATTGAACGCCAGCCCGCGCTGAAAGATAAAATTATGGCCCGACTGGAGAGCAACTATCAGTATCTGCTGGCCCGCGAAACGGCCACCCTGCGCATTACGCGTAAACTTGCTGATGAGGGCTATCGCACCTCTTGCGTCACTACCGTCGCGCTCGACGAGGAGTATCTGGCAAAGCATCAGCAAAAAGACCCTGTCTGAACACCTTTTCTGCGTCACCCACTCGCCCGACTAACGTCTACCGCTTCGCTTCCCGTTGTAAAAAAACTTAAGGATTATCCTGAATATTTCTCAAAGTGCAGTTGATTCTCCTAAGCTTAGATTCTCTCTACGCAAACAAGGAGCGCAGTTATGGCTAAGAATCAAACCGAACTTCAGGACCCAACCACCCAGTACTACACCGGCGAGTATCCGCAGCAGAAGCAGCCTGCGCCGGGCGTTCAGTCGAAAATGGATCCGGTACCCGATTGCGGTGAGCAGAGCTATAAAGGCAGCGGCCGACTTCAGAATCGTAAGGCACTGGTGACAGGGGGCGACTCCGGTATCGGGCGTGCTGCCGCCATTGCTTACGCGCGTGAAGGGGCGGATGTGGCGATTAACTATCTGCCTGCCGAAGAAGAGGATGCGCAGCAAGTTAAGCAGCTGATTGAAGAGGCTGGCCGCAAAGCGGTGCTGTTACCCGGCGATTTGAGCGATGAGAGCTTTGCCCGCTCGCTGGTGCATAAAGCGCATGAGGCGCTGGGCGGACTGGATGTGCTGGCGCTGGTCGCGGGGAAACAGACGGCGGTCAAGGACATTGCCGACCTGACTACCCAACAATTTAAAGAGACCTACGCGGTGAACGTGCTGGCCCTCTTTTACATTACGCAGGAGGCGCTGCCGCTGTTGCCAGCCGGTGCGAGCATCATTACTACCTCCTCTATCCAGGCTTATCAGCCAAGTCCACACCTGTTGGATTACGCCTCTACCAAGGCGGCGATCCTTAACTACAGCCGCGGGCTGGCGAAGCAGGTGGCGGAGAAAGGGATTCGCGTGAACGTGGTGGCACCGGGTCCAATCTGGACAGCGCTGCAGATTTGTGGCGGCCAGCCGCAGGAGAAAATCCCGCAGTTTGGTCAGCAAACGCCGATGAAACGTGCCGGTCAGCCGGCAGAGCTGGCGCCGGTATATGTTTATCTGGCAAGTCAGGAATCTAGCTATGTTACCGCAGAAGTGCATGGGGTATGCGGCGGGGAACATCTGGCATAACCCCTCTGCGGGCTGATGCCCTCACCCCGGCCCTCTCCCACAGGGAGAGGGAGCTGATACGCAAAAAGGCAACTGAGGTTGCCTTTGTTTTGGCTTCTGTGCGGGCTGATGCCCTCACCCCAGCCCTCTCCCACAGGGAGAGGGAGCTGATACGCAAAAAGGCAGCTGACGTTGCCTTTTTGTTTTGGCTTTTGTGCAGGCTGATGCCCTCACCCCAGCACTCTCCCACGGGGAGAGGGAGCTGATACGCAAAAAGGCAACTGACGTTGCCTTTTTGTTTTGGGTTCTGTGCGGGCTGATGCCCTCACCCCGGCCCTCTCCCACAGGGAGAGGGAGCTGATACGCAAAAAGGCAACTGACGTTGCCTTTTTTACTTTTATTTCGCTGCCGTTTTCTCTTCGCCGACCAGACCAATCTTCAGATAACCCGCCTGGTGCAGCGTGTCCATTACCTTCATCATGGTTTCATAGTCGACAGTTTTATCGGCGCGGAAGAAGACCGTCGTGTCTTTCTTGCCCTGCGTCAGCGCGTCGAGCGCCGGGATCACAGACGCATCGGTCACCGGGTCATTGCCCAGGAACATCGATTTATCTGCCTTAACGGACAGGTAGATCGGTTTTTCCGGACGCGGCTGTGGCTGGCTGGAGGAGGCCGGCAAATTCACCTTCACATCTACCGTCGCCAGCGGCGCAGCAACCATGAAGATAATCAGCAGAACCAGCATAACGTCGATGAACGGCGTTACGTTGATTTCATGCATTTCACCGTTATCGTCCAGATTTTCATTAAGACGCATCGCCATACAATCAACCTACACGCAGTTTCGACGAGGAATGCACCGGCTTAACATTGCTGGCGTTGAGGTCCAGGTCACGGCTTTGCAGCAGCAGAACCTGTGCGGCAACATCGCCCAGCGTGGCTTTGTAGCTGCCAATCATGCGGGCAAAGACGTTATAGATAACCACGGCCGGGATTGCTGCCACCAAACCGATAGCCGTAGCCAGCAGCGCTTCTGCGATACCCGGTGCTACCACCGCCAGGTTAGTGGTCTGGGTTTGAGCGATACCGATAAAGCTGTTCATGATGCCCCAGACGGTACCGAACAGACCTACGAACGGCGAAATCGCCCCGATGGTCGCGAGATAGCCGTTACCGCGTCCCATATGACGGCCCACGGCAGCAACGCGACGTTCCAGGCGGAAACCTGTACGCTCTTTAATACCTTCGTTATCTTCACTGCCTGCAGAGAGTTCCAGCTCGTTCTGAGCTTCATTAACCAGAAGGCTGGTCAGGCTTTTCGCATGGAAGGCGGAGGTCATGTCGCTGGCCTGGTCCAGAGAGCGGGCTTCAGCCAGCTGCTGCTGTTCGCGCTTAAGGCGACGCTTCTGGCTGATGAGCTCTACGCTCTTGCTGAAGAAGATGGCCCAGGTGACAACGGACGCCAGAATCAGGCCGATCATCACAATCTTAACCACGATGTCAGCATGATGGTACATGCCCCAGACGGAGAGGTCCGTCTGCATCAAATTATTACCCACTCTGTATCTCCAGGACGCAAATCACAAATTCTGAGCATAATAATATCAAAATATCTCCGAATTGATAGTAGTTCTCATTAGTATTTGCATACTGCATGAATTTGCCCGTTTTTTCCTTGCGCTTACGCAGGGAAAACTTTCATCGCCCTATTTTAAAAAATTATCTGTTTATTCTTCCAGCAAGAAGGCACACACTTTTACTTTCATGATAGTCTGGACGTCCAGACGTATAAAACAGGTTGCGCGAACATGACAGAGAAGCATCTTGATACCGCCCTCGTTCAGGCGGGACGCAGTAAAAAATATACCCTCGGCTCCGTTAACAGCGTCATTCAGCGCGCCTCCTCTTTAGTTTTCGATACCGTCGAGGCCAAAAAACAGGCCACCCGTAACCGTGCCAACGGTGAGCTGTTTTATGGACGCCGCGGCACCCTGACCCACTTCTCATTGCAGGAAGCCATGTGTGAACTGGAAGGCGGCGCAGGTTGTGCTCTCTTCCCCTGCGGCGCGGCGGCCGTGGCCAACACGATACTGGCGTTTGTCGAACAGGGTGATCACATCCTGATGACCAATACCGCCTACGAGCCGAGCCAGGACTTCTGTACCAAAATTCTGAGCAAGCTGGGAGTGACTACCGACTGGTTTGATCCATCTATCGGGGCGGGGATTGCGGAACGTATTCAACCGAATACGCGCATCGTATTCCTGGAATCGCCGGGCTCCATCACCATGGAAGTACATGATGTTCCCGCCATCGTGAAGGCGGTACGCAGTAAAGCGCCTGATGCCATTATCATGATTGATAACACCTGGGCGGCGGGAGTGCTATTTAAGGCCCTGGACTTCGGTATCGATATCTCTATCCAGGCCGCCACGAAATACCTGATTGGCCACTCCGATGGCATGATTGGCACGGCGGTCGCCAATGAACGCTGCTGGGCACAGTTGCGCGAAAATGCCTATCTGATGGGGCAGATGGTCGATGCCGATACCGCCTATATGACCAGCCGTGGCCTGCGTACGCTTGCGGTGCGCCTGCGTCAGCACCATGAAAGTAGCCTGCTGGTGGCCCAGTGGCTGGCGCGACATCCGCAGGTTGAGCGGGTCAACCATCCGGCACTGCCGGGCAGCGTGGGCCATGAGTTTTGGCAACGTGACTTTACGGGCAGTAGCGGCCTCTTCTCCTTTATATTGAAAAAACGGCTGACTGACGACGAACTGGCTACCTACCTGGATAACTTTACGCTGTTCAGCATGGCCTACTCCTGGGGCGGCTTTGAATCATTGATCCTGCCAAACCAGCCAGAGCAGATCCAGGCACTGCGGCCCGGCGGCGATGTCGACTTTACCGGCACCCTGATCCGTCTGCACATTGGGCTGGAAAGCGTGGACGATTTAATTGCCGATTTAGCAGCAGGATTCGAGCGCATCGTGTAGAGTGCGGGCTGTAAACGACTCCTGGACCTCTTTTTGCACACCACCAGCAGAAATGTCTGTATTTGTTGCGCCCGGGATCAACCCCCGCGCGCGAAAATGGGAGTACAATAGACCGATACATGCTGTTCCACAGGAAAGTCCATGGCTGTCATCCAGGAAATTATTGCCGCGCTTTGGCAACACGATTTTGCAGCGCTGGCAGACCCGCATATCGTCGGGATTGTCTATTTTGTTATGTTCGCAACGCTGTTTCTCGAAAATGGATTGCTGCCAGCCTCGTTTTTACCCGGTGACAGCCTGCTGCTTCTGGCAGGCGCGCTAATTGGCAAAGGCGTTATGGACTTCGCCCCCACGATGGTGATTTTGACCTCCGCCGCCAGCCTCGGCTGTTGGCTGAGCTATCTGCAAGGTCGCTGGCTGGGCAATACACGGGTGGTGAAGAGTTGGCTGGCGCAGTTGCCACATAAATATCACCAGCGCGCCACCTGCATGTTTGATCGACATGGCCTGCTGGCCTTGCTGGCCGGGCGTTTTCTGGCCTTTGTCCGCACCCTGTTGCCGACGATGGCGGGGATCTCAGGCCTGTCGAATCGCCGTTTCCAGTTCTTTAACTGGTTAAGTGCCCTGCTATGGGTTGGGGTCGTTACCACCTTTGGTTATGCCCTGAGCATGATTCCGTTCGTGAAACGACACGAAGACCAGGTGATGACCTTTCTGATGATCCTGCCTCTGTTTCTTCTGGTGGCAGGCTTAATCGGCACCCTGGTCGTGGTGATCCGCAAAAAATACTGCCGCGCCTGATTTCGCCCTCTCCAACAGGAGAGGGTGTCACATCCCCTGCATCATACGAATTCTGGCCGCATCTTCCCCCGGCGTGACACCAAAATAGCGCTTAAACTCGCGGCTGAATTGCGACGCACTCTCATACCCTACGCGCATCGCCGCCGCGCTGGCTTTCATGCCATCGTGGATCATCATCATCCGCGCCTTATGCAGACGATAGGTTTTTAAATATTGCAGCGGCGAGGTACTGGTCACCGATTTAAAGTTATGGTGAAACGCCGAAACGCTCATGTTTGCCTCGGCGGCCAGTTGGTCAACGCTGAGGTTTTCGGTGTACTGACTCTCGATCCGTTTTAGCACCCGGCTGATCAGACTAAAGTGCGTTTGACGGCTGACCAGCGCCAGTAACGCGCCGCCGCCCGGCCCCAGCAGCACGTGATACAGAATTTCACGAATGATCTGCTTACCCAGGATGCGGGCATCCAGCGGGCGCTCCATCACATCCAGCAGACGTTCAATGGCACAGAGGATCTCATCGGTGAGGGTCGCGGAATTAATGCCGCTCGCCGCCATCATCGGACGGAAAAGCGCATCTTCGCCGATATCCATCAACAGCTCCTGCAGCTGCAAAATATCCACGTTCAGGCGGATCCCCGCCAGCGGTACCGCCTCTGTCGCGAAGGTTTCACATTCGAAGGGTAAAGGTACGGTGAGCAGCAGGTACTCGTTGGTGTCGTAACGAAAAACGCGTTCGTTGATATAGCCAATTTTATGCCCGGAAAAGAGAAAAACGATGCCTGGCTGATACATCACCGGCGTACGCGTACCGGGTTGCGTCCCGTAAAGCAGACGAACATCGGGCAACAGATGGTTAAGATTATTTTCATTAACTTTCAGTCTGTTAATCTGCGCCGTTAATAGCTGACAGGTCTCCTGACGGTTCATTTTCGCGGGCTCCAGAGGGCAATTTTGATGCTGGTATAGTGCGCATATTTTCGCATTTTCTCCAGTGCGATGTAGAAATGGGCAAGACATCGGCAGGAATGTGCATTGAGAGACGCGCCCCCCCTCTTCACAATGGACACCATCAGGCAGCACTCTGCGCCGCCACGTTTTCCACCCACTTAAGGGAACGAGCAATGAACAATTTTAATCTCCATACCCCAACCCGCATCCTGTTTGGTAAAGGTGCCATCGCTGATCTGCGTGACCAGATCCCGGCCGACGCCCGCGTTCTGATTACCTACGGCGGCGGCAGCGTGAAAAAAACCGGCGTTCTGGATCAGGTTTACAGCGCGCTGCAAGGGCTGGATGTGCGTGAATTTGGCGGTATTGAACCGAACCCGTCCTACGAAACCCTGATGAATGCGGTCAAGATCGCCCGCGATGAACAAATTACCTTCCTGCTGGCGGTAGGCGGGGGCTCCGTACTGGATGGCACCAAATTTATCGCCGCCGCGGCCCACTATGCTGACGGCATCGACCCGTGGGAGATCCTGCAAACCGGCGGAAGCAACATTACCAGCGCCATCCCGATGGGCTCCGTGCTGACGCTGCCGGCAACCGGCTCAGAATCTAACAAAGGGGCGGTTATCTCCCGTAAAAGCACCGGTGACAAACAGGCCTTTATGAACGAACACGTTCAGCCGGTCTTCGCGGTGCTGGATCCGGTTTATACCTACACGCTGCCGCCGCGCCAGGTCGCCAACGGCGTTGTGGACGCCTTTGTCCACACCGTAGAGCAGTACGTGACGTATCCGGTAAATGGCAAAATTCAGGATCGTTTCGCGGAAGGCATTCTGCTGACGCTGATTGAAGAAGGCCCGAAAGCGCTGGCAGAACCCGAAAACTATGATGTGCGTGCCAACGTCATGTGGGCCGCGACCCAGGCGCTGAACGGCCTGATTGGCGCGGGCGTCCCTCAGGACTGGGCAACCCATATGCTGGGGCATGAACTGACCGCAATGCACGGGCTGGATCACGCCCAGACTCTGGCAGTCGTGCTGCCTGCCCTGTGGAATGAGAAGCGCGAGACCAAACGCGCCAAACTGCTGCAATACGCAGAACGCGTCTGGAACATCACCCGCGGCACCGAAGATGAGCGCATTGATGCAGCCATCCTCGCCACCCGTAACTTCTTCGAGCAGATGGGCGCTCCAACCCGCCTGTCCGATTATGGCCTCGACGGCAGCTCTATCCCTGCCCTGCTGGCAAAACTTGAAGAGCACGGCATGACGCAGCTGGGCGAGCAGAAAGATATTACCCTGGAGGTGAGCCGCCGTATCTACGAGGCCGCACGCTAAGCGTTTTTACGTGCCTGCCTTTCGTTTTTCGGCATTTCGACCAGACTTAATGCACACCACGCCGCCGGGGGCACGCTCCCGGTAGCTGAGCAAATGGAGGAGGAAAGATGGCAAACCCAACCTTAATCAAGCTTCAGGACGGGAACGTAATGCCCCAACTGGGGCTCGGCGTATGGAAAGCCGGTAACGATGAAGTCGTGTCCGCCATTCATAAAGCACTGGAAGTGGGCTACCGATCAATTGATACCGCTGCTGCCTACAAAAACGAAGAGGGTGTCGGCACCGCACTCGCCAGCGCTGGCTTGCCGCGCGAAGAGCTTTTTATCACCACCAAGCTCTGGAACGATGACCAGAAACGCCCGCGCGAAGCGTTAGAGGAGAGCCTGGAGAAGCTGCAACTCGATTTCGTCGACCTCTATCTGATGCACTGGCCGGTCCCGGCAATTGACCACTACGTAGAGGCCTGGAAAGGGCTTATCGAACTGCAAAAAGCGGGTCTGGCAAAGAGCATTGGTGTCTGTAATTTCCAGATCCACCACCTGCAACGTCTGATTGATGAAACGGGCGTCGCCCCGGTAATTAACCAGATTGAGCTCCACCCGCTGATGCAGCAGCGTCAGCTTCATGCCTGGAATGCGACTCACAAAATCCAGACCGAATCCTGGAGCCCACTGGCGCAGGGCGGCGAAGGGGTGTTTGATCAGAAGATCATTCGCGATCTGGCCGAGAAGTATGGCAAAACCCCGGCGCAGATTGTCATTCGCTGGCACCTTGACTGCGGTCTGGTGGTGATCCCGAAATCGGTCACCCCTTCGCGTATTGTCGAGAACTTCAACGTCTGGGACTTCCGCCTCGATAAAGATGAGCTGGGCGAGATAGCGAAGCTGGAACAGGGCAAGCGGCTAGGCCCGGATCCCGATCAATTTGGTGGTTAAATTCCGAAAAGCCCCCGGTTATACCGGGGGTTGTTATTTTCGGCCTGACTGAAGATCAGGAGTGCATTTAATATCGGGACGTTTTCCCTACACTGAAAAAGGATTTTTCAATGAAAAAACGTCTCGCGATCTCTCTCGCCCTGCTGCCTTTTTTTACCTGGGCGCAGCCTGCTCAATCCCCACAGGATTTTATTACCCTGCTGTATAACGACGATGGGGTGAATCTGGAGCAGCTCTACTCTCCGGCAATGAGAAATATTCTGCATGAAAACATCCGTGTCACGCCACACGATAAGGTGCCCTACCTGAACTTCAATCCGCTGTGCGGCTGTCAGGACGGGGAAGTGAAGCTGCAGAAGGTTTCCGGCGTTAGCCCTGACAAGCGCGGGAGACATGAGACTGTCCTGCAGGTGTTTTATACGCTATCCGACGAGAGACAACGGACGCTGACCCTGAAGCTGATCCCGGACGGGATGTCATGGAAGATTGATGATTTCGTCTACCCGGAGATGGGCAGCCTGAAGATGAAACTGCAGGAAGTGTCGGCCAGCCTGGTGAAACAGGCCAGCCGAAAATCGTCCTGAGAGTCGATTAAGATGAGGCTTTACGCTTCGCTGGCTTCTTAACCCCTGCGCTGCCATGAGAACGCTGATGCGCAATCGGCGTGTGTTTGGTCAGCGCCGGACGCGTATGGCGATTCTGACGACGTGCTTCGCGCATCTCGTCGAGCGTTGGCGCGGGTACCAGGCAGTCGCGGCGAGAACCGATCAAGTGCTTTTTACCCATCTCTTCCAGCGCCTGACGGATCAGCGGCCAGTTAGCCGGATCGTGATAACGCAACAGCGCTTTATGCAGACGGCGCTGTTTGTCCCCTCTCGGCACCACCACCTCTTCACTTTTATAACCAATCTTACTCAGCGGGTTCTTGCCGGTGTAATACATGGTGGTCGAATTCGCGAGCGGCGACGGGTAGAAGTTCTGCACCTGATCCAGACGGAAGCGACGCTGTTTCAGCCACAGGGCCAGATTCACCATGTCTTCATCTCGCGTGCCGGGGTGCGCGGAAATGAAGTACGGGATCAGATACTGCTCTTTGCCCGCCTGCTTTGAGTAGGTGTCAAACAGCTCTTTGAAGCGATCGTAGCTGCCCATCCCCGGCTTCATCATCTTCGACAGCGGGCCCTCTTCCGTGTGCTCCGGGGCAATCTTCAGATAACCACCCACGTGGTGCGTCGCCAGCTCTTTGATATATCGTGGATCTTCCACGGCAATGTCGTAACGCACGCCGGAGGCGATCAGGATCTTCTTGATGCCTTTCAGATCGCGGGCACGGCGATAGAGGTTGATCGTCGGCTCGTGGTTGGTGTCCATGTGCTCGCAAATGCTCGGATAGACACAGGATAAACGACGACAGGTCTGCTCCGCGCGCGGCGACTTACAGCGCAGCATGTACATGTTGGCGGTCGGGCCGCCGAGATCGGAGATCACGCCGGTAAAGCCCGGCACGGTGTCGCGAATGGCTTCGATTTCGTTAACGATCGACTCTTCAGAACGGCTCTGAATAATGCGCCCTTCGTGCTCGGTAATGGAGCAGAAGGAGCAGCCGCCAAAGCAGCCACGCATAATATTGACCGAAAAACGGATCATCTCATAGGCCGGGATGCGGGCGTTACCGTATGAGGGGTGCGGCACACGCTTGTAGGGCAGCGCAAAGACGCTGTCCATCTCTTCGGTAGAGAGCGGGATCGCCGGCGGGTTAACCCAGATATAACGTTCCCCGTGCTTTTGCATCAGTGCACGCGCGCACCCCGGGTTGGTTTCGTGGTGCAGAATACGGGAGGCATGGGCGTACAGCACTTTGTCGCTTTTGACCTTCTCGAAGGACGGGAGCAGAACGTAGGTCTTTTCCCAGGGCTTCGGACGCGGCGGCTGAACCACAACGGCTTTCGCTTCGGCTTTTTTGGGTTCAACTGGTTTGTTATCTGCACAGGGCAGATCGTCGCCGTACGGGTGTGGGATCGGATCGATTTTGCCCGGCATATCGATGATACGGGAATCGACTCCGCTCCAGCCCGGCAGCGCCTCTTTGACCATGATCGCCGTGTTACGTACATCGCGGATGTTCCCTACCGGCTCGCCCTGGGCGAGACGGTGCGCGACTTCCACCAGCGGACGCTCACCGTTACCGAAGATCAGCATGTCGGCTTTTGAATCCACCAGCACCGAGCGGCGCACGGTATCAGACCAGTAATCGTAATGCGCGGTACGGCGCAGGCTCGCTTCGATTCCGCCGAGAATGACCGGCACCTCTTTCCACGCTTCTTTGCATCGTTGGGTATAGACGAGCGTGGCGCGATCTGGACGTTTACCTGCCACGTTGTCGGCGGTATAGGCGTCGTCATGACGCAGTTTACGATCGGCAGTGTAGCGGTTAATCATGGAGTCCATGTTGCCCGCAGTCACGCCGAAAAAGAGGTTGGGTTTGCCCAGACGCATAAAGTCGTCTTTGCTGTTCCAGTCCGGCTGGGAGATGATCCCCACGCGGAAGCCCTGCGCTTCCAGCATACGGCCGCAGATAGCCATTCCGAAGCTTGGGTGATCGACGTAGGCGTCACCGGTCACCAGTATAATGTCGCAACTGTCCCAGCCCAGTTGATCCATCTCTTCACGAGACATTGGCAGAAAGGGTGCCGGTCCAAAACAGGCTGCCCAGTATTGCGGCCAGGAGAAGAGGTCTCGATCCGGCTGGATCAAGGAGATTGCGCTCATAGTGCTTCCGAAGAAAAAATAGACAAAAGGGCCGGGATTATACGCTGGAACAGTGGGGGAATTGAAGGGGGAATATGCGGGCTTTACCCTCACCCTAACCCTCTCCCCAGGGGAGAGGGAACGGTCATGTGCGGTTTTGGCCCGGGTGCCATGGGTTTTGCCCCTCACCCTAGCCCTCTCCCCAGGGGAGAGGGGACGGTCATATGCGGTTTTGGCCCTTTTTCTCCCTCTCCCTCCGGGAGAGGGCCGGGGTGAGGGTAAAACTTACGGCGCCGGGTTCACCAGCATCTGTCCCACCGAACCGCGATCCGCCATCTCCAGCGTCTGGCTGTGGAACAGGAACGGGAAGTGCGGCCACGAAGGTTGACCATAATAGACCAGCAGCTCAACCTGCCCGTCGATCCAGACCGTATCTTTCCAGCCCCTGTCTTCCGGGAAAGGCATCGCGCCATTCACATTGCGGATCAGGAAGCTTACCCCTTCGATATGGAACGACTGCGGCATGTCCGCGCGCACCGTCCAGCGCTCCCAGGTGCCCTGCTGCGCGGTGATATCAATGCGGTTAATGTCCCACAGCGTCCCGTTAATACCCGGGTCGTCGCCCAGGCTGATATCCCGGCTACGCACCGGCGACCCGGAGAGGATCTCCTCCGACAGCAGACGCATCGGCAGGCTGTCGGTCACCAGCGGTAACAGGCCAGTCGGGCGCAGGGTTAAAACCAGCGTCGACACCAGAATACTGGAGGGCTCAAAGAAGCCGCGAATACGATCGACAATACCCGCCGCTTCACCGCAGGTAATCGACACTTCGTCGCCGTTGGTCATATCCACGAGAATTTCGCGGCGTTCACCCGGCGCCAGGGCCAGCTGTTTAACGGATACCGGTGCCGGTAAAAAGCCCTGATCGCTCGCGATAACGTGTAAGGCCCGACCGTCGCTCATTTGCAGTTGATAGCGTCGGGAGTTAGAGGCGTTCAGCAAGCGTAGACGCACCCAGCCGCGGGATACCTCAACGTATGGGCTCTGGGCACCGTTAACCAGCAGGGTGTCCCCCACAAAGCCCCCGCTGCCCGGCTCGCTGTATTCAGGCGTGCCGAAATTATCCAGCCGTTTATCCTGGATAATAATCGGGAAATCATCCACGCCGTAGTGGTTCGGAATAGGCAGCGATTTGCTGACCTCGTCCTCAATCAACCACATTCCCGCCAGGCCGTTGTAAACCTGCTGGGCAGTGCGGTTAGGGGTATTCGCATGATACCAGAGCGTCGCCGCACGCTGGCGCACTGGCAGCACCGGCGCCCAGTCGGCGCTCGGGGACATCATGCGCGGCGCGCCACCCAGCAGCGGGCCTGGCACCTGCAAACCGCTGATGGTCATGGCGACGTTTTCGGCCAGACGGTTGCTGTAGATCAGCTTCACGTCATCGCCGCTCCAGACACGCACCGTCGGCCCGAGATAGCGGCCATTAATACCCCAGACGGGCGCACGTGTGCCCTGGCTAAAGGACCAGTGGCTCCGTTGCAGCGTCAGAAAAAGGGGCTGACCACGACGGGATTCGAGTAACGGCGGGATGGGCAGCGGCTGTTGCTGCCCGGCGGCGTTTGCCCTCAGTGGAACCGCACCTGCACACAAGGCGATTCCGGATGCCTGAATAAACTGACGGCGACTGAGTGACATATTGGCTCCATGTAATACAAACGAACAAGGCGGGAAGTCGTTTCCCTTTCATCCGGCTTAAACCTTGCCGGCAGCTTCTCTTTCAGCAACTTCTTTATTGAGTGCCTCATACTTATTCAGCATGAGCTCACGGCAGTGGGTTGCCAGTTCACGCACCTGATCTTTGCCATACTTGCTGACGTCGACAGGCGGCAGCATTTCGACAATCACCAGCCCATTATTCAGGCGGTTAAGATTAATCTTATTCGAAGTATTGGAAACGCACACAGGAATAAT
This sequence comes from Leclercia sp. UBA1284, assembly GCF_002308415.1. Classification (NCBI taxonomy): domain Bacteria; kingdom Pseudomonadati; phylum Pseudomonadota; class Gammaproteobacteria; order Enterobacterales; family Enterobacteriaceae; genus Leclercia; species Leclercia sp. UBA1284. The sequence continues at coordinate 233,646 of NZ_DBUS01000009.1, read as the reverse complement.
TGGAACACCTGCCGCAATAGCGGCGTGAAATGCGCCCGTTTTAAACGGCAGCAGGCCGCGACCACGGCTGCGAGTACCTTCCGGGAACATCCAGATTGAAATCTTGCGCTTTTTGAAGTGATTGACCACTTCAGCAATGGTGCTGTGCGCTTTGGCGCGGTTATTACGGTCGATCAGCAGATTGCCGGTCAGCCAGTAAAGCTGGCCGAAGAACGGGATCCACAGCAGGCTTTTTTTCCCGACGGTCACCGTCGGCGGCTGCACAATCTTGGCGGCAGTGACCATATCGTAATTGTTCTGATGGTTTGCGATATAGATAGCGTTGCCATACTGCTCTGCCCCCTCGGGTTTGCGCAGCTCCACTTTCAGGCCGAACAGCGGCGATAAACGGCCAAACATATGGCCAAACGTCGCGACATGTTTTGGATTACGCGGGCTGAACAAACACCAGATAGAGCCAAAAATACAGACCAGAATGCAGTAGATGACGGTAAGAATGATTCGAATAATTAATAGCATAGCGACCTCAAAAGCCCTGACAGCGGATAATGGTATGTCAATTTCAGTCAGGACCTGGATTACGAACGGATCCGCAAACCCGTATTGTTAATCGCAACGCACGAATTAACAACGGCTTTACAGGAAATTTTAGCGAGATCCCCCTTCAGAACGGAGGGGGAAAATGGCGTTATTCTTCGCTATCGCCTGCGCGCGACGCCTTAGGCGCGTCAACCTCAATGCGATCGATACGCTGCAGGCCGCGCATCAGCGAACCGCGACGTCCGCGCTCGCCCACCACCTTCTGCAGCTCTTCCGGACGCAGCTTGATTTTACGCTTGCCGACGTGAATGGTCAGCGTGCTCTGCGGCGGCAAAATCATCAGATGCGCCAGGCCATCTTCGCCTTTGGCAGCTTCAGCGGAAGGGATGTTGATGATCTTGTTGCCCTTGCCTTTCGACAGCTCTGGCAGGTCGCTGACCGGGAACATCAGCATACGGCCGGCCTGGCTGATCGCCAGCAGCATGTCGCTTTCGTTCTCAACGATCAGCGGCGGCATCACATGGGCGTTGTCCGGCAGGCTGATCAGCGCTTTACCGGCGCGGTTGCGTGAGATCAGGTCATTAAAGGTACAGATAAAGCCGTAGCCCGCGTCAGAAGCCATCAGCAGTTTCTGCTCTTCGGCCTCCATCAGCATATGCTCAACGGTTGCCCCCGGCGGCAGCGTCAGCTTGCCGGTGAGCGGCTCACCCTGTCCGCGTGCCGATGGCAGCGTAATCGGGTCAATGGCATAGCTGCGTCCGGTGGTGTCGATAAAGGCGACCGGCTGGTTGCTCTTCCCTTTCACCGCCGCTTTGTAACTATCGCCCGCTTTGTAGCTCAGGCCCGGCGCGTCGATATCGTGACCTTTGGCGCTACGCACCCAGCCGCTCTGGGAAAGCACAATGGTCACCGGCTCGGACGGCAGCATGTCGTGCTCGTTCATCGCCTTCGCCTCTTCGCGCTCATGGAGCGGAGAGCGACGATCGTCGCCAAAGGCATCGGCATCGGCCTGCAACTCTTTCTTCAGCAGGGTGTTCATCTTGCGCTCGGAGGCCAGGATCGCCTGCAGCTGATCGCGCTCTTTTTCCAGTTCGTTCTGCTCACCGCGGATCTTCATCTCTTCCAGTTTGGCGAGATGGCGCAGTTTCAGTTCCAGGATCGCTTCGGCCTGGGTTTCACTGATGCCAAAGCGCGACATCAGCGCTGGCTTCGGCTCATCCTCGGTACGGATGATCTCAATGACTTCATCGATATTGAGGAACGCCACCAGCAAACCTTCGAGGATATGCAGGCGTCGAAGGACTTTTTCCAGACGGTGATTCAGACGGCGACGCACCGTATCGCGGCGGAACGCCAGCCATTCGGTGAGGATCTCCAGCAGATTTTTCACCGCCGGGCGCCCGTCCAGGCCGATCATGTTCAGGTTAATACGGTAGCTTTTTTCCAGATCGGTGGTGGCGAAGAGGTGGTTCATCACCTGTTCCATGTCCACGCGGTTAGAGCGCGGCACAATCACCAGACGAGTTGGGTTCTCGTGGTCCGACTCATCGCGCAGGTCGTCGACCATCGGCAGCTTTTTATTGCGCATCTGGGCGGCGATCTGCTCCAGCACTTTCGCGCCAGAGACCTGATGCGGCAGCGCGGTGATCACCACGGCGCCGTCCTCTTTGCTCCATACCGCACGCATACGGACAGAGCCGCGGCCGCTCTGGTAGATTTTGCGGATCTCCGCGCGGGAGGTAATGATCTCTGCTTCGGTCGGGTAGTCTGGCCCCTGCACGATATCCAGCAGATCGTCCAGCGAGGTTTTAGGCTGTTCAATCAGGGTAATGGCGGCTTTCGCCACCTCGCGCAGGTTGTGCGGCGGAATGTCCGTCGCCATGCCCACGGCGATACCGGTGGTGCCGTTCAGCAGGATATTTGGCAGACGCGCAGGCAGCATTTTGGGCTCCTGCATCGTACCGTCGAAGTTAGGTACCCAGTCAACAGTACCCTGGCCGAGCTCGCCCAGCAGCACTTCCGCATATTTCGACAGGCGCGATTCGGTATAACGCATCGCCGCAAAGGATTTCGGGTCGTCCGGCGCACCCCAGTTCCCCTGGCCATCGACCAGCGGATAGCGGTAAGAGAACGGCTGGGCCATCAGTACCATCGCCTCATAGCAGGCGCTGTCGCCGTGCGGATGGTATTTACCCAGCACGTCACCAACGGTACGGGCGGATTTTTTGAACTTGGCGCTGGCGCTCAGCCCCAGCTCGGACATCGCATAGACGATGCGACGCTGAACCGGCTTCAGGCCATCGCCAATAAAGGGTAACGCCCTGTCCATGATGACGTACATGGAGTAGTTCAGGTAGGCGTTTTCGGTAAATTCATGTAGCGCGAGGCGCTCTGCCATATCGCTCATTAATTGTGATTCCTCAACTCAGAAACCTGTTGGCTTCAGGCAATATTGCCGCAGATACTACCCTATCTGGCGTGTTGAGTCACAAAGAAAAAGGACCGGCTAAGCGGTCCTTTTTAGGGTTATTTGTTCAGTTTGATGACCTGCTTCACGTCAATTTCAAACTCGTTCCACTCTTTATCGACTTTACCCTGAATTTCCACTTTATCCTGCGGGGTCACCGTCACGCCGTTCCAGCGTTTGTGGTCGATCTCGACGTCTACCGTGCCGCTCTCATCGCGGAAGGTGTAACGGTCGTCAGAGAGGCGCTGAGTGATATTTCCGCGCAGCTTCACCCAGCTGTCGTCTTTCAGATCTTTCACTTTTGCCGCCGTGGTCAGATTGGCGTCGTTATCGACAAAACCGCCCTTCTGGGTCTCGGTTTGCGTCTGAGCCGGTGCGGCTGTCGGGCCGTTAAAGCCCCCCTGGGCAGCAAAGACCGGGGCCGTGGTCATCATCATGATGGCAGCAATTGCAGCATATTTTTTCATCTTAACTCTCCCTTTAATGTCGTTTCGCAATCCATTAAACAGGGTAAACCTTAACAACTTCTTAAGGGGAAAATTTATTTATTTTTACTGTACAGCAGGCTGAAGCAGAGGGTTTACTGACGGCATCAAGGAGGGAATATGCGCATTTTACTGGTAGAAGATGACAAGCTTATCGGGGATGGCATCAAAGCGGGCCTCACCAAAATGGGCTTTAGCGTCGACTGGTTCACCGACGGCCACACCGGGCAGGCGGCGCTTCTCAGCGCCCCTTACGACGCGGTGGTTTTAGACCTGACTCTGCCAGGGATGGATGGGCTGGCGATCCTGCGCGCCTGGCGCGACCAAAGGCGCAGCGAGCCGGTGCTGATCCTCACCGCCCGCGATGCGCTTGAACAGCGCGTGGAGGGGTTACGTCTGGGGGCCGATGATTATCTTTGTAAACCCTTTGCCCTTATCGAAGTCGCGGCCCGTCTGGAGGCGCTGGTGCGCCGCAGCCATGGTCAGAGCCAGAGCCTGCTTCAGCACGGCAAGGTGGCGCTGGATCCGGCCAGGCTGGTTGCGACGCTGGAGGGCGCTCCGCTGGTGCTGAAGCCGAAAGAGTTTGCCCTGCTGGAGCTTCTGCTGCGCAATGCCGGGCGCGTGTTACCACGTAAACAGATCGAAGAGAAGCTCTACACCTGGGACGACGACGTGTCGAGCAACGCCATTGAAGTACATATTCACCATTTACGCCGCAAGCTCGGTAGCGAGTTTATCCGCACCGTGCATGGCATCGGTTATACCCTGGGTGACGCATGAAACTGACCCAACGCCTGAGCCTGAAGCTGCGGCTCACCTTTCTCTTTCTGATACTGGCCCTGGCGGCCTGGCTGGCAGCAAGCGTGGTGGCCTGGCAGCAGACCACTGACAAGCTTGATAAGCTGTTCGATACCCAGCAGATGTTATTTGCTAAACGCCTGCTGACGATGGATCTCGATGAGCTAAACGCCTCTGCACGCCTGCGCGACGTGCCGGAAAAAGCCCGGCATGGTCATCTGGATGACGATGCCCTGGCGTTCGCCATCTTTACCCCTGAGGGGAAGCGGGTACTACACGATGGGGAAAACGGGCAGGAGATCCCGTATCGCTGGCGGCGGGATGGCTTTACCAACGGACACCTCGAAGATGACAACGATGCGTGGCGCTTTCTGTGGCTGACCTCCCCGGATGGAAAATACCGTATCGTGGTGGGTCAGGAGTGGGAGTATCGCGAGGAGATGGCGCTGGAGGTGGTGACTTCTCAGCTCACGCCGTGGCTGGCGGCCCTACCCGTGATGCTGCTATTGCTTATCCTTCTGTTAAGCCGCGAGCTGAAGCCGCTGAAAAAGCTGGCGCAGACACTGCGTACACGTTCACCCGATGCCACCGATAAGCTGCCGACGGAGGGGGTCCCTACGGAAGTGCGGCCTCTTCTCGACGCGCTGAATCAACTGTTTGCCCGCACCCAGGCGATGATGAGCCGCGAGCGTCGCTTTACCTCAGATGCCGCCCATGAGCTACGCAGTCCGCTGGCCGCCCTGAAGGTACAAACCGACGTGGCGCAGCTCTCTCTTGATGACCCGCAGGCCCAGGAAAAAGCGCTGGCGCAGCTGCATGCCGGTATCGACCGCGCCTCCCGGCTGGTCGATCAACTCCTCACGCTGTCGCGCCTGGATTCGCTGGATAACCTGGACGGAGTAGAACCCCTTTTACTGGCTGATTTACTCCAGTCGGCGGTGATGGAGAGCTATCATCCGGCGCAGCAGGCGGGCATTGATCTACGTCTGCATATCAATGCACCAGAGGTGAAACGCATGGGGCAACAACTGCTCCTCAGCCTGCTGGTGCGTAATCTGCTGGATAACGCCATACGTTACAGCCCGCGCGGTAGCGTCGTGGACGTGACGCTGGATAGCCGCAGCTTCATCGTGCGTGACAACGGCCCCGGTATCTCATCCGACGCGCTGGCGCGGATCGGCGAACGCTTTTATCGTCCGCCGGGACAGGATGCCACCGGCAGCGGACTGGGCTTATCGATTGTGAAACGCATCGCCACCCTGCACGGAATGCACGTCTCGCTGAGAAATGCAGCCGACGCTGGCGTTGAAGTCCAGGTTAGCTGGTAAGCGATTATTGCGTATAACGCAAAAGACTATGCACATTTTGCTCATTTTTCCGCTCCGTCCTCGCGCGTAGAATACTCGGCATACTCTCACCACCGAGGACAAATAATGAGCAACGTACTGATTATCAATGGCGCGAAAGAGTTCGCGCACTCAAAAGGCCAACTGAACGACACCCTGACCGAGGTCGCGGATGGTTTTCTGCGCGACGCCGGGCATGATGTTAAAGTCGTCCGCGCAGACGGCGACTATGATGTGAAAACGGAAGTGCAGAACTTTCTCTGGGCCGATGTCGTTATCTGGCAGATGCCGGGCTGGTGGATGGGCGCGCCATGGACTGTGAAAAAGTATATGGATGACGTCTTCACCGAAGGTCACGGCTCCCTGTATGCCAGCGACGGCCGTACCCGTTCAGATGCGTCTAAAAAATATGGATCAGGCGGCCTGATTCAGGGCAAAAAGTATATGCTTTCCCTGACCTGGAATGCCCCGCTGGATGCCTTCACCGACCCGGATCAGTTCTTTGAAGGAGTGGGCGTAGACGGAGCCTACCTGCCTTTCCACAAAGCCAACCAGTTCCTCGGAATGGAAAGCCTGCCAACCTTTATCGTTAACGATGTCATTAAAATGCCTGACGTGCCGCGTTATATCGCAGAATATCGCAAGCATCTGGCGGAAATTTTTGCTTAACTGGAAGCCTGTTATCAGGAGAAAACATCATGCTTACCATTATTGCTGAAATCCGCACCCGCCCTGGTCAACACCACCGCCAGGCGGTGTTGGATCAGTTTGCAAAAATTATCCCCACCGTTTTGCAAGAAGAGGGCTGCCACGGCTATGCGCCGATGGTGGATGCTGCTACCAGCGCCAGCTTCCAGGCCACCGCGCCAGACTCCATTATCATGGTAGAACAGTGGGAAACCGTGGCCCATCTTGAAGCCCACCTGCAGACGCCGCACATGAAAGCCTGGAGCGATGCCGTTAAAGGTGATGTGCTGGAAACGCACATTCGCATCCTCGAGCCTGCGGCTTGATGTCATCCTAATCAGTCTTCGCCCTCATCGGTGAAGACTGATTAACTTTCCCTTTGCCTGCTATGCTTATTCTGTCTTCATATCTAACAGGAGGGGTAGTATGGGCATTTTTAACTTCGTTAAAGAAGCAGGTGAAAAACTCTGGGACAATTTGACGGACCATAAAAACCAGGGCGAAAAAGTCACCGAACATCTCAAAAAACTCAACATACCTGGCGCCGAGAAGGTTCAGGTCAACGTCACCGACGGTAAAGCCAGCGTGACCGGCGATGGCCTCACCCAGGAGCAGAAAGAGAAGATTCAGGTTGCCGTAGGTAACATTGCGGGCGTTAGCGAAGTGGAAAACAACATCACCGCTTCCGATACCAAAGATGAAGCCACCTACTACACGGTAAAATCGGGCGATACCCTGAGCGCCATCTCCAAAACCGTGTACGGCGATGCCAATCAGTACAACAAAATCTTCGAGGCTAACCGCCCGATGCTCTCCAGCCCCGACAAAATCTACCCGGGTCAGACGCTGCGTATTCCTAAAGCATAACGTCTGAGGCTATCGGTTCACGTCGCACAGAGGAACAGGATGAAAATTGCGTGTCTGGGTTGGGGTTCGTTAATCTGGAAAAGCGGCGCGTTACCTGTCGCCGGAGAGTGGCAAACCGACGGGCCTTCCCTGCCCGTCGAGTTTTGCCGGGTGAGCGATGGCGGCGAACTGGCGACCGCCATCTGCATGAATGCGCCTGCTGTACCGGTGCTCTGGGCATGGCTGGATACAGACCAGTTGAGTCTCGCCTGCCAGGCTTTGCGCGCACGTGAAGGGATACCGGAGGAGCGCTGCGATGGCATTGGTTCGCTGCTGATAGCGGGTCGCCATGTGGGCGAGCTATCGACCTGGGCCGCACAGCGAGACATCGAGGCGGTTATCTGGACCGGACTACCGCCCCGCAGCGCGTCGCTGGAAGGCCGGGTGCCAACCGTGGACGAGGCTATCGCTTATCTGGATAGCCTTAGCGGCGAGACCCGCAGCCATGCAAAGGATTACATGCGCCACGTGCCGTCTCAGATCGACACGCCCTATCGGCGCGTCATTAAAGAGGTACTGGGGTGGTAACACCCCAGCCTGTTACCAGTACAGCTTCCAGCTCTGCGTAAAGCGCACCAGCGCCTCTACATAGAAGTAATCCCCCCAGCTTGCACACTCATCCACCCCTTTATTGCTTGCCAGGTGATAGACAGAGTGCTTCAGCAGGCCCGTCCCCTTCTCCTCTTTGCCCATCAGGTAGTGCTTCGTCAGTGACGACATGATCCCTTTTGCCCAGGCCAGATAACGCTCCCGGTTCGGATCGGTGGCTGGCAGATGTTTCACCAGCTCCAGCAGGCCGCATACCGCGATAGCCGCCGAGGAGGAGTCACGTAGCGCGTCGGTCCCGACCAGCGCCAGATCCCAGTGGCAGACGTAGTCTTCCGGAAGCCGATTAAGGAAATAGTTTGCCAGCCGTTTTGACAGGTCAATCATCGCCGCGTCGCCGGTGTAGATATAGCTCAGCAGGAAGCCGTAAATCCCCCACGCCTGGCCGCGCGACCAGCACGAATCGTCGGCGTAACCCTGCTGAGTATTGCCATAACGCGCCGCGCCGGTGTTGACGTCCATATAATAGGTATGGAAGGTCGAGGCATCTTCACGGATCAACCAGGTCGCCGCCTGCATGACGTGGGCTTTAGCGGCATCGGCAAAGCGCGGATCGCCGGTCTGTTCCGTCGCCCAGTAGAGGAGCGGCAGGTTCATATTGCAGTCGATGATCATCCGTCCGGCCTGATCCGGATCGGTCAGATCGCCCCACGCCTGTATAATCTTCGCCTTGTCATGGAAACGCTCCAGCAGCGCCTCTGCCGCCAGCAGCGAGAAGCCACGCGCTTCGCGGTTTCCCGTCAACCGCCAGGCCGCGACGCAGGAGAGCGTATAGAGAAAACCGAGATCGTGGGTATTGGTATCATTGCGCCCGGCGATACGCAGACCAAACGAACGGACGTGTTTCTCGGCCACGGCGCGGTATTTCTCTTCACCGCTCATCTCCCACGCCAGCCAAAGCTGCCCGGTCCAGAAGCTGGTGGTCCACTCCACGTTGTCGGTCAGCGGGTAATAGCCCTCCTGGCAGGTTTCTGCCGGAAACTGCTCGCCAAAGGTTTCTAAATGACGGCCAATCAGTTCCAGAACATGGCTGCGGGCTGAGCGTAATTCATCGCTGAATGCCCTCTCGTCTACAGGCTCGGCAATCCCGGTCAGGCGCTCAAGGGCAATCTGATTTAACATATTTGGTTCCTTCTTTGACGGCGTAAATTAGCGAGTTGAATGCTGTTCTGCGACGTTAAGCGGCTGCGCACTGCGCCATTTGCTTTGGCAGGCGGATAACGTAAAGGCAGAAATCAGCGTAAAGGTCAGCGCCGTGGCACCCATGATGATGTAGGTCTGCTCGAAGCCAATGCGGTCGTACATATAGCCAGCCGGCGAAGAGACCACCACATTCCCGACGTACAACATCGCCTGATACCCCAACAAATACATGGTGGCATTGACGCGTTTATCGAAATGCTCGGCGATATATTTAAAGACCGATACCAGCAGCAGACAGATTTCCAGGCCATAGAGCGGCTTGAGAACAGAAATTAATAGATGTGAGTCGCAGATGCCGGAAATAATCAGGCGTGCCCCGACCACCAGCCCGACAATTAATAATCCCCGTTTTGCGCCAATAAAGTTCACAAACAGCGGGATCACCATATACATGACAAATTCCATCCCTGACTGCACGGTGCCCAGATAACCAAATACCGCGTTGCCCTGGTGAATATCATCGAAGAAGGTGACGAAATAACGCGAGAACTGCTGCTCGGCGATAAACATCATCCAGGCTACGCCCGCCACGTAAAGACAGAAGGCCCAGAACTTGCGGTTGCGCAGCAGCGCATAGACATCCGCCGGGGCAATTTTCTCTTTGGTCAGCACGTCGCCGGCATGGACGGAGTTAGTGTTCACTTTCAGTTTCAGCAGCACAATCAGCATGATCACAGAGGCCACGCTGCCCATAATAAAGTTATATGCCGGAGAGAGGTTAAACAGCAGGCCCGAGAATGACGAGGCTACCGCCCAGCCGAGCGATCCCCACATGCGGATCTGGCCAAACTCCATGCCGTTCAGGCGGCTAAAGCGGTCGGAATAGGATTCACACGCCGCCACGCCCGCATACCAGGCAAAGCTTAAATAGAGTGCCCCGATAATAATCCCCAACAGGGTGTTGGACATTAACAGCGGCTGATAAACGTAAATAAAGAACGGGGCCATCAGGGCAGACATCGCCACCACAAAATAGAGCAGATATTTGCTCATGCCGATCTTATCGAGAATATAGCCATAGATAGGTTTCAAAATGACGGAGAAGATGCCGTTCACCGCAAATACCGTGCCGATGACCGAACCGCTCAAATTCGCCTTTTGTCCGAGCCAGATAGCCAGCAAGCCAATACTTGCGGACCAGGTAAAGAAATAGAGAAAAATAAAACTACTGATTTTGTAATATTCAATTCTGTTATTCATACCATCCTCGCCGACATTCAGGTGCAGGGCTTTATAAAATGAACGACAGCTGACGTTCGCTTCCGGGCTGGCTGATTACGGCCTGCCGGTTATTGATTTCCAGCCGCGGGGGTTCCCCGTGGTTGACAGGCGCTCCGCTGGCAAACACGGCGCAGCAGAGCCAGCTCTCACCGTGAGCAATCTCGCCGGTAAGGAGCGGGATAGCGGCACATTCCGGGAACATGACGCTGCTGTTTGGCGGAGTGACAATACTTTCCGCACGGCGATGGATGACCGGTGAGAGATCGACGATCCGGCTCATGCCGTTATCTGCCACCAGGCTCACCCCGCGCTCGTCGGCCTGCGGCTCGGTTTTGCGTACCGCAAAGCCCCCTTCCGCCGTTTGCAATGTCCGTGCGCTGTTAATGCGATGCAGACGAAGGTGCCATTCGCCAAACGGGATCAGCCAGGTGTCGACATGCACGTCATGCCACGGCGACCAGCGTGAAAAGATGAAGTTCTCATCAACGCGGACCTCCTCGCAGTCGCGGCGGCCGCGGTAGTAGTTATCACCATCGGCCAGCAGCAGCATGGAGTCGCTGGCCGCATGCTTAAGACCATAACGCCCACGCTCAATGGTGAAGCCAAAGCGGCTGGAGTAGGCGAATTTGGTGTATTTCGCCTCGGTATTAACGTAATTATTCAGCTCCAGCTGCCCGGCGGTGAGCAGGGTGACATGCTGCAACTGTGGTGCGTGAATGAGGATCTGCTGGGCCTTCGGGATCACGTGCTTTTCAGCCAGCGGCGGCAGCGGTTGCTCTTCCACCTGCCAGAAAGGGTGCGCTTCAGGCAATGCCAGAATCAGCATCGTTTTCAGCGCCCAGTAAGGCGAGCCGGGGGAATTGTAGTCTTCGCACATCGCCAGGTTGGGGTAAGCAAACCCGAGCGTCAGGATCCCGTCGCGATCGGTAATCGGCTGCTGTTGCCACCAGCGCAGATGGCGCAGGATGATCCCCTTTACGATGCCGGGGGTGAACACCTCCAGCCCGGAGAATGCCACTGCGCTCCAGAAGGCGACCATCGCGAAGCGGTAGGTCAGGCTGCGGCCGAACGGAATCGACGCGCCATCGGCGGCAGACATAAAGATGAAATCGTCCGCGAAGAGGCGGGAACGCTCGCGCAGCACGGCGGCCCGCTCCTCATCACCGCTGAGTGTGGCGTAGATAAGACCGTAAAAGTGGAACGCCATCGAGATGTAATAATCTTTCGGACGGCCAGCACCGTCGGAGTACCAGCCGTCGCCGAGGTAGTAGGCATCCATCATCGCAAAACGGCGATCGATGGCGGACTGATCGTACGGTAGCCCGGCGCGTTTAAAACCGAGCTGAACCATAATGGCGAAATAGTTCCAGTTGCTGTCGGGCATCTCCGCGTCGGTGATCTGGTTTAACCAGGCGTGCAGGTTCATGACCTCGCGCTCGCTAAACAGGTCGGTGAGCTTCTCCTGCAATAACGTAAGCCCCAGACCGTAGGCCGCCATCTCTACCAGCCGCTGATCGTAAGGGGCGGTTTCTCCCCAGTAGTCCGGGTGCGTCGGATCGCTGCCGATGCGGATAGCGTTGATATATTTGTCGCTAAAGGGGGTGGTGTCCCCTCCTGCCATCAATGGAAACAGCCCCCACAGCACGCGGGAAAGCCCCTCCATTTCGGCAATGTCTGTTGCGTAGTGCGCGCTGGTTTCCCCCAGCGAAAAGCGCGAACGCCCGGCCGGAAACTGTTTATCCAGCGCGCTCAGCATCCCATTCAGGGCCGTGACCAGATCCTGACGGGAAGACAACGGATTTGATTTTTCTTGCTCTACCGCCCACATACGCTTGCCCTCGTAATCAACTGCGGCAAAGCATAGTGAATCCGTCGGGCGTAGAAATGTTAGCCCGGTCACAGGAGTGAGAGATGAATGAACTCCCCGTTGAGAAAATTTAAAAAGGTGGTTTATAACGACGTAGAGAGGGGTAAAAATTGAGTTTTATTGCACTATGCGCGAAACGCCACAATCTGAATTTCTAGAGCTTATTACCTTAAACGATACCCTGGTGTCGTTCAGTCGACTCTTTGCCAACACCGTGCGCTACCACCACTGGCACCAGTGTCTGGAGATCCTCTACGTTGAAGAGGGGTTTGGCGTGGCGATTGTTGATAACCGACAATACACCATGCGCCCCGGACGGCTCTTTTTCTTTCCCCCCTTTACGCTGCACAAGGTGATGGTGGATGAGCAGGCCGAGGCCAGCTATCGCCGCACCATTATTCATCTCGATCACCACGCGGTACTGAAGTCACTTCGGGATTTCCCTCAGACCCGGCAGCGCCTGCAGCAGCTCTCACGCCGTGGCGGACCGGCGTGGGTCGTGGATATGGCCCACTGCCATAGCCATCTCGATCATCTGTTTAGCTGTTACCAGCCCCCGCTTAATGCAGAGCGTATCGCCAGCCTGCTGATTAGCCTCTTCGCCATGCTGCCTCAGGAGATAGACGGCGAGCGCGGCAGCAGCCACGGGATTGCCAGCCAGGTGATGTTCTGGCTGGATGAGCACTATCGTGAGAAATTCAGGCTGGATACGCTGGCGCAGGCGCTGGGAAAGTCTCGCAGCTATGTGTCACGAAAATTTCACGCCGAAACGGGGGAGAAAATTCACGACTATCTGAACACCCTGCGGCTGCGTAAGGCGTGCGAATATCTGCTGCATAGCGAAGAGAGCGTGCGCGATATCGCCGCGCGGGTGGGGTTTTCAGACGTGACCTGGTTTATCAGCGCCTTTCGCAAGGGGATTGGGGAGACGCCGCTGCAGTATCGTAAAAACCACGCCAGCGACTAATTTTCAGGCACAAAAAAGCCCTGCATCGCAGGGCTTGTTTATCAGGCTTCGATATCGGCCATGTCGCCTTTCTCCTGCAGCCAGTTACGTCGGTCTTCCGAACGTTTCTTGGCCAGCAGCATATCCATCACGGCGTTGGTTTGCTGTTCGTCTTCATCGCTGATGGTCAGCTGTACCAGACGACGCGTGTTGGGATCCAGGGTCGTTTCACGCAGCTGCATCGGGTTCATCTCGCCCAGCCCTTTAAAGCGCTGCACGTTGGGTTTGCCCTTCTTACGCTTTAACTGCTCCAGCACGCCCGCTTTCTCTTCTTCCGTCAGCGCGTAGTAAACCTCTTTTCCGAGGTCGATACGGTAGAGCGGCGGCAGCGCCACGTGAACGTGGCCGTTTTTCACCAGCGTACGGAAGTGCTTCACGAACAGCGCGCAGAGCAGCGTGGCGATGTGCAGCCCGTCGGAGTCCGCATCCGCAAGGATACAGATCTTGCCGTAGCGCAGCTGGCTCAGATCCTCGCTGTCCGGATCGATCCCGATCGCGACAGAGATATCGTGCACTTCCTGCGAGGCCAGCACTTCGTCTGAAGAGACTTCCCAGGTGTTGAGGATCTTACCCTTCAGGGGCATGATCGCCTGATATTCACGATCGCGCGCCTGCTTGGCCGATCCGCCCGCCGAGTCCCCTTCTACCAGGAACAGCTCGGTGCGGTTGAGATCCTGCGCGGTGCAGTCCGCCAGCTTGCCCGGCAGCGCGGGGCCGCTGGTGAGCTTTTTACGCACCACTTTCTTCGCCGCACGCAGACGACGCTGGGCGCTGGAGATGGCCATTTCGGCCAACATTTCTGCCGCCTGCACGTTCTGGTTCAGCCACAGGGTAAAGGCATCTTTGACCACCCCAGAGACAAAGGCCGCGCACTGGCGTGAAGAGAGACGCTCTTTGGTCTGTCCGGCAAACTGCGGATCCTGCATCTTCACGGAGAGCACGTAGGCACAGCGATCCCAGATATCTTCCGCCGACAGCTTCACGCCACGCGGCAGAATATTGCGGTATTCGCAGAATTCGCGCATCGCATCCAGCAGGCCCTGACGCAGGCCGTTGACGTGGGTGCCGCCAAGCATGGTCGGGATCAGGTTGACGTAGCTTTCGGTCAGCAGCTCGCCGCCTTCCGGCAGCCACAGCAATGCCCAATCCACCGCCTCGGTGTCGCCGGCGAAATTACCGACGAAGGGTTTTTCCGGCAGGGTCGGCAGGCCGTTTACCGCTTCGCAGAGATAGTCGTTCAGACCATCGGCGTAGCACCAGCTCTGCTCGGTGTTATTAACGTGATCTTTAAAGGTGATCTCTACGCCCGGGCAGAGCACCGCTTTCGCTTTCAGCAGGTGCGTCAGGCGGGAAACAGAAAAACGTGGGCTGTCGAAGAAGCTCTCGTCAGGCCAGAAGTGGACGCTGGTGCCGGTGTTGCGTTTGCCGCACGTGCCGACAACCTGCAGATCCTGCACCTTTTCACCGTTCTCAAACGCGATGTTATAGATCTGACCGTCGCGACGGACGTTCACTTCCACGCGCTTAGACAGGGCGTTAACGACGGAGATCCCCACGCCGTGCAGACCGCCCGAGAACTGATAGTTCTTGTTAGAGAACTTACCGCCCGCATGCAGACGACAGAGAATCAGCTCAACGGCAGGTACGCCCTCTTCCGGGTGAATATCCACCGGCATACCGCGCCCGTCGTCGATGACCTCCAGCGACTGATCGGCGTGCAGGATGACGTCGACGCGTTTGGCATGGCCTGCCAGCGCTTCGTCCACACTGTTATCAATAACTTCCTGGCCCAGATGGTTTGGGCGCGTCGTATCGGTGTACATCCCCGGGCGGCGGCGAACCGGCTCTAGCCCGGTGAGTACCTCAATGGCATCAGCGTTATAGGTTTGCGTCATGATTTAAACTAGCAATTCGCATTGATTGTCAGTGGCTGTGCAGTCCAAGAAAATCGACAATCTGGGTGAAATGATTCTCAAAGCCCGTGAAAGCATGATTTCCGCCCTCTTCTACAGTCTGGCGGCAAGAGGCGTAATACGCCACTGCCTGGCGGTAATCCAGCACTTCATCGCCCGTTTGTTGCAGCAGCCAGATAAGATCCGGCGCTTCAAGCGGGTCTACCTGCATAACTTTGAGATCGTAAATATGGCGTGACTCTAGCACATATTGCTGCCCGGTGTAGGGGTTCTCGTTTTGCCCGAGAAAGTCCCGTAACAGCTCGAATGGCCGAACTGCCGGATTCACCACCACCGCAGGCAACATAAAGCATTGTGACAGCCAGGTGGCGTAGTATCCGCCCAGAGAAGAGCCCACGACGCCCAGCGGTTCACCGCCGTGCGCCAGCACGATAGATTCCAGCAGTTCTGCGGCATCGGCCGGGTATGGCGGCAGCTGCGGCACGATTATCTCAACCTGTGGATGATGAACATTTAGCCACTGGCGAAACTGTGTTGCCTTCGCAGAGCGCGGCGAACTGTTGAAACCGTGGAGATAAAGAAGTGCTGACATCAGTATCCTTCTGAAGCCGTATCCGGACGGAACGCGGTTCCTTGCAGGCGGCAAACTTCCGTCGTTAAGCTGCCATCAGCATGCAGTTCCAGCCAGCGCCAGCCCGGCGCAATGGTATCAAGCGTAAAGTTGGCGCAGTGGGGTTTGAACTGCACGCAGGTGGATGGCGTAGCCAGCAGGCGACGACCGTTCCAGTCGAGATCCTGCTCCTGGTGGATATGACCGCAGAGCAAATTTTTTACGCGGGGGAATTTCACCAGCACCTGATCCAATGCGGCAGAGTTGCGCAGACTGTGCTGATCAAGCCAGCTACATCCCGCAGGTAACGGATGATGGTGCAATAACAGCAGGGTATGGCGCTCGGGCTCAGCGTTGAGCTTATCTTCCAGCCACTCGAGCTGGAATTCACTCAGCTCGCCGTGCGGTACGCCGAACACCTGGCTATCGAGCAGCAAAATTTGCCAGTGGTCGCCAACGAAGACGCGCTTGGCAGGCGAGATGCCCGCATCCTGAAGCGCGCTGTACATTGCAGGCTGGAAATCGTGGTTGCCAGGCAACCAGACGCAGGGCACGCTGAAGCTCGCGATACCCTCAGCGAAGCGCTGGTAGGCCGCAGCGGTTTGATCCTGCGCCAGATCACCCGTGGCGACAATCAGATCGTATTCGCGCTTTTCAGCATGAATCGCATCCAGGACAGCCTGATAGCTCTCCCAGGTATTCACCCCCAACAGGGTTTCATGCTTTTCGGCAAACAGGTGAGTATCAGTAATTTGTAGTACCCTGACTGGCGCCCCACCAGCAACAGTCAGGTTTAACAGGCTTTCCAAATGGTGTCCTTAGGTAGGTTTCACGACGCTAACAAACCGGAATCGCCATCGCTCCATGTGCTAAACAGTATCGTAGCCAGTCGGCCAGAAACTGATTAATTTGATGCTTTTCGTCACGTTGATGCAACTTTTTATTTGGGTAATCATACCGCGCTTTGAAGCGGAAAATCTGCTGACTTGAACACACTTCCGCGACCATCGCATCGTGGTAAAGGCGCACCGTCATCGACGGTAAGCTCCAGTAGCTGACGGATGGGGCCGTCTGCTCAATTTCGACCAGCGTAGTGTAGCGGGTAGATTCCACAATCGTTAACCG
The DNA here is from genome assembly GCF_002308415.1 of Leclercia sp. UBA1284. Lineage (NCBI taxonomy): Bacteria > Pseudomonadati > Pseudomonadota > Gammaproteobacteria > Enterobacterales > Enterobacteriaceae > Leclercia > Leclercia sp. UBA1284. The sequence continues at coordinate 216,866 of NZ_DBUS01000009.1, read as the reverse complement.
ATACTGCGCGTTGCTCACCTGATAGCTCACTGTCTCGCCAGCCGCGTCGTTTCGCGGCAGCAGGCGTCGGAGTTGCGCGAAGTTGGTCTCGCACAAACGCATCATTTCAGGGAAGTCAGGTGTATAACGCTTCATTCATTTCCACTCATTTCGTAATTCTTGATAGTGCAGCTGGAGCCATTGCAAAGCGATGACAGAAGCTGCGTTGTCGATTTTCCCCTCTTCTACCCAAAGGTAAGCCTGCTCCCGGCTCACCACATGAACACGAATGTCTTCGTTTTCATCAGCCAGACCATGTATACCTTGTGCGGTCGTGGCGTCCACTTCGCCTACCAAAACAGATAAACGCTCGCTGGTGCCACCCGGGCTCGCGAGATAGTTCAACACCGGTTTGGTGCGGCCTACTACCAGCCCGGCCTCTTCCATGGCTTCGCGACGGGCGACATCTTCCGCTGTTTCGCCCTCTTCAATCATTCCGGCCACCATCTCCAGTAACCACGGGCTTTCGCTGGTATCAAATGCGGCAATACGAATCTGCTCTACCAGTACCACTTCGTCGCGCACTGGGTCAAAGGGTAGCAATACTGCGGCGTGCCCGCGCTCAAAAATTTCGCGTTTCACTTCGCCACTCATTTCGCCGTTAAACAAGCGGTGGCGAAAACGGTAAAGATCGAGCGAAAAAAATCCGCGATAGAGCGTTTCTCGTGCAATAATTTCTACATCATTTTTGCTGAAAGTCACTGGCATCTTTTCAGGTATAGGCATGAGAGTGTCCTGTAAAAGTGGTGATGTTATTTCGATTTTCAAATCTTCTAAAATGCGGTTTCTCAGACAGTATGGTAAATTGCTGCGAGTTACTGCCGGATGGCACGGAACGCCAACCTTTTGTACTGGCGAAGTCTGCTAGAATCGGTAAATTATTTTTAATTAGATCAGCGCTAACAAAGCTTCACAACAAGGAAAGCAAATGAAGAAATTGCTCCCCATTCTCATCGGCCTGAGCCTGACGGGTTTCAGCGCGATGAGTCAGGCAGAGGACCTGTTACAGGTTTATAAGCAGGCACGACTGAGCAACCCGGAACTGCGTAAATCCGCTGCCGACCGTGATGCTGCCTTTGAGAAGATTAATGAAGCACGCAGCCCACTTCTGCCACAACTCGGTTTAGGGGCTGACTATTCCTACACTAACGGCTATCGCGATGCTAACGGTCAGGACTCAAACGTGACCAGCGGTTCCCTGCAGTTAACCCAGACTCTGTTTGATATGTCTAAATGGCGTGCTCTGACCCTGCAGGAAAAATCTGCCGGTATTCAGGATGTCACTTTCCAGACCGATCAACAAACCCTGATTCTCAACACCGCGACGGCTTACTTCAAGGTGCTGAGCGCTATCGATACTCTCTCTTATATCGAAGCCCAGAAACAGGCTATCTACCGTCAACTGGATCAGACCACCCAGCGTTTTAACGTTGGCCTCGTGGCGATCACCGACGTACAGAACGCCCGTTCACAGTACGACAGCGTGCTGGCGAACGAAGTGACCGCGCGTAACGACCTTGATAACGCCGTTGAAGAGCTGCGTCAGGTTACCGGTAATTACTACCCGCAACTGGCTTCGCTGAACGTCGACAGCTTCAAAACCGATAAGCCGCAGGCGGTGAATGCCCTGCTGAAAGAAGCTGAAAACCGTAACCTGAGCCTGCTGCAGGCACGTCTGAGCCAGGACCTGGCCCGTGAACAGATTCGTCAGGCGCAGGATGGCCACTTGCCAACCCTGGATCTGAACGCCTCCTCCAGCATCTCTAACTCACGTTACAGCGGCTCCAACTCCATCAATAATAACGCTGACGTAGGTCAGAACAAAGTTGGCCTGAGCTTCTCCCTGCCGCTGTATCAGGGCGGAATGGTGAACTCGCAGGTTAAACAGGCCCAGTACAACTTTGTTGGCGCGAGCGAGCAGCTTGAAAGCGCACACCGCAGCGTTGTGCAGACTGTACGTTCCTCCTTTAACAACGTGAACGCCTCCATCAGCAGCATCAACGCCTATAAACAGGCCGTTGTCTCTGCCCAGAGCTCTCTCGATGCGATGGAAGCCGGTTACTCTGTGGGTACCCGTACCATTGTTGACGTGCTGGATGCGACCACCACGCTCTATAACGCCAAGCAGCAGCTGTCTAATGCGCGTTATAACTACCTGATTAACCAGCTGAACATCAAATCTGCCCTGGGAACCCTGAATGAACAGGACCTGCAGATTCTGAACAGCTCCCTGGGTAAACCTATCTCTACCACGCCAGAATCCGTGGCGCCGGAGAATCCAGGTCAGGATGCGTCCGCTGATGGATATGCCGCCAACAGTGCCGCTCCAGCCGCACGCCCGGCCTCTACCGGAATGCTGCGCAACTGATGCGCTAACCCGGCCTGATTTTTCAGGCCGGGTCTGTTTTCACACCAACCGATAAATACAACCCGATCCCTTCGAATTGCAGACAGCCGAGGCACAGGCAGTTTGAACTCTGTCCGGTATAAACGTAAGCCAACGTAAAGATCCCCTCGATTCCCGCACTACGCTTCATTTTCGACCACTCATCCTCTATTCTGAGCGTTATATACCACGTAATACCACTGGGTCCTGGAAGACAAAAATGAAACGGACAAAATCCATCAATCACGCGTCGTTCCGCAAAAATTGGGGCGCACGCCATCTCACTCCTGTCGCACTGGCCGTAACGGCCGTCTTTATGCTGGCGGGCTGTGAACAAAACGACGAAACGGTTTCGCTCTATCAGAACGCTGATGACTGTGCGACCGCCACCGGCAACAAAGCGGAATGTACCACCGCTTACAACAGTGCCCTGAAAGAAGCTGAACGTACTGCGCCGAAATACGCCAGCCGTGAAGACTGCGTAGCCGAATTCGGTGAAGGTCAGTGTCAGCAGGCACCAACACCGGCACAGGCTGGCACCGCGCCAGAAAACCAGGCGCAGGCGCAATCCAGCGGCAGTTTCTGGATGCCGCTGATGGCGGGCTATATGATGGGCCGCCTGATGAGCGGTGGCGCAGGCTACCAGCAGCAGCCGCTGTTTAGCTCTAAAAATCCGAACAGCCCTGCCTACGGCAAATATACCGACGCCAGCGGTAAGGGATACGGCGCCGCACAGCCGGGCCGTACCATGACGGTACCGAAAACCGCGATGGCGCCAAAACCGGCGACCACCAGCACCGTAACCCGCGGCGGCTTTGGGGAATCTGTTGCGAAACAGACCTCCATGCAGCGTAGTGCCACGGGCACCTCAACCCGCTCCATGGGCGGCTGATAATGGAACGAGTCAGTATTGTCGAGCGCCCGGACTGGCGCGAAAAAGCCACTGAATATGGTTTTAACTTCCACACCATGTACGGCGAGCCGTACTGGTGTGAAGAGGCCTATTACAAGCTCACTCTTGAGCAGGTTGAAAAGCTGGAAGAGGTGACTGCCGAACTGCATCAGATGTGTTTGAAAGTCGTCGATAAGGTCATTGCCAGCGATGCGCTAATGACCAAATTCCGTATTCCTAAACACACCTGGGGTTTCGTTCGCCAGTCCTGGGAAACGCATCAACCGTCGCTCTATTCCCGCCTCGATCTGGCGTGGGATGGCGTTGGCGAACCTAAGCTGCTTGAGAATAACGCCGATACGCCGACTTCCTTGTACGAAGCGGCGTTCTTCCAGTGGATTTGGCTGGAAGATCAGCTCCAGGCGGGCAAGCTGCCGGAAGGTAGCGATCAGTTCAACAGCCTGCAGGAAAAGCTGATTGCGCGCTTTGCCGAGCTGCGTGAGCAGCACGGTTTCAACCTGCTGCATCTGGCCTGCTGCCGCGATACGGTAGAAGATCGGGGTACCGTGCAGTATCTGCAGGACTGCGCTGCAGAAGCAGAGGTCGCTACCGAGTTCCTGTATATGGAAGACATTGGTCTGGGTGAGAAAGGTCAGTTTACTGACCTGCAGGACCAGGTCATCAGCAATCTGTTCAAACTCTATCCGTGGGAGTTCATGCTGCGCGAGATGTTCTCCACCAAGCTGGAAGATGCCGGCGTGCGCTGGCTGGAGCCAGCCTGGAAGAGCATCATCTCGAACAAAGCGCTGCTGCCGATGCTGTGGGAGATGTTCCCGGATCACCCTAACCTGCTGCCTGCATATTTCGCCGAAGATGACTATCCGCCAATGGATAAGTATGTCGTGAAACCGATCTTCTCCCGCGAAGGTGCCAACGTATCGATTATCGAAAACGGTAAAACGCTGGAAGCCGTTGAAGGTCCGTACGGTGAAGAGGGAATGATCGTCCAACAGTTTTATCAACTGCCTAAATTTGGCGACAGCTATGTCCTGATTGGCAGCTGGCTTATCAACGACGAGCCAGCCGGGATTGGTATTCGTGAAGACCGGGCGCTGATTACCCAGGATCTGTCACGCTTCTATCCGCACATCTTTGTAGAGTAAACCTTGCCCGGTGGCCTGCGCTACCGGGCATGTTTTAACCCACCTGTACCGACAACATGCTCAGGCTTCCCATCTCAATTCCGTCGACCGGGATCGTTATCGGCTCTTCGCCATCCCAGGCCCCCAGCACATACAGCAGAGGCAAGAAATGTTCAGCCGTGGGATTCGACAGCGAGCCACCTTCGTGTTCCAGGTAATTCGCCAGCGGATGCTCTCCGGCGGGCCCCTGCCAGTGAAGATTCGCTTTTACAAAATCGTTGAACGATGTCGCCCAGGGATAGGGCGTATTTTCGCCATGCCAGCGCGCGGTACGCAGGTTGTGCACCACATTACCGCTGGCCACCAGCATAATGCCCTCGTCACGCAATGTTGCCAGCTTGCGCCCCATCTCCAGATGCCAGGCCGCCGGTTTGGTGCTGTCGATGCTAAGCTGCACCATGGGGATGTCTGCATCCGGATACATCTTAATAAGCACGCCCCAGGAGCCATGGTCGAAGCCCCAGGCCTCTTTATCCAGCGCCACCGGGACGGGCGCCAGCCTTTCAACCAGCGCCTGCGCCAGCTCGGGCGAACCCGGCGCCGGGTAGTGCGTGTCATACAATGCCTGTGGAAAACCGCCAAAATCGTGGATCGTTTTCGGCGCTTCCATCGCGGTCACGCCAGTACCGCGGGTGAACCAGTGGGCGGACACCACCACGATAGCCTTCGGACGCGGTAAGGTCTCGCCCAGATGACGCCATGCGCGGGTATAGACGTTATCCTCCAGCACGTTCATCGGGCTACCGTGCCCCAAAAACAGCGCTGGCATACGAGAAGCAGTCATGATGATATCCTTACATAAGATGTCGATTTAATAGCATCACATTACGCGCTATCGCGCTAAGATGAACCCGGATAAGCATGATGATGATCTTCAGGAAATTTGAATGTAAGGGAATGGTAAAGGCGTAGCGGCCCTCTCGCTTTGCCCGCTTTTAGCCCTTAATATTAATGAGAATCGTTATCAAAAGGAGAGAGACATGTCAGTACCCTTGCTTCTGACCATACTTGCAGGCGCCGCCACGTTTATTGGTGCGATTCTCGGCGTGCTGGGCCAGAAACCGTCTAACCGCGTGCTGGCCTTCTCCCTCGGCTTTGCCGCGGGCATTATGCTGCTGATATCACTCATGGAGATGCTGCCCGCCGCGCTGGGCACCGAGGGCATGTCGCCGGTGCTGGGCTATGGCATGTTTGTCTTCGGCCTGTTGGGTTACTTTGCGCTGGACCGGATGCTGCCCCATGCGCATCCGCAGGATCTGATGCAAAAGGGGGCGAAACCGCTGCCGGGCAATATCAAACGTACCGCCGTGCTGCTGACGCTGGGCATCAGCCTGCATAACTTCCCGGAAGGGGTCGCCACCTACGTTACCGCCAGCAATAACCTTGAGCTGGGCTTTGGTATCGCGCTGGCCGTGGCATTGCACAATATTCCTGAAGGTCTGGCGGTGTCCGGGCCGGTCTATGCCGCCACGGGCTCTAAACGTAAAGCGGTATTCTGGGCCGGGATCTCCGGTATGGCAGAGATTCTTGGCGGCGTGCTGGCATGGCTGATTCTGGGAAGCCTGATTTCACCGGTGGTGATGGCGGCCATCATGGCTGCGGTCGCGGGGATTATGGTGGCGTTGTCCGTGGATGAGCTCATGCCGCTGGCAAAAGAGATCGATCCTAACAATAACCCGAGCTATGGCGTGCTCTGCGGCATGTCGGTGATGGGGCTAAGTCTGGTCCTGCTACAAACCGCAGGGATAGGATAAAAAAACGCCGGGTTAACCCGGCGTTTTTCATTCAATTAGCTGGCTTTACGCTCATGCGCCTGACGATAGGCCACCAGATCTTCGATGGTGACAACGGCCATGTTGTGCTTCACGGCAAAGTCGATGCACTCTGGCGCGCGCGCCATGCTGCCGTCGTCGTTGGTCAGTTCACAGAGCACGCCGGCTGGCTTGAAGCCTGCCAAAGTCACCAGATCGATGGTTGCTTCTGTGTGACCACCGCGGGTCAGAACGCCGCCCGGCTGCGCGCGCAGCGGGAAGACGTGGCCCGGACGGTTCAGATCGGAAGGTTTTGCGCCGTCGGCAATGGCGGCACGAACGGTCGTAATACGGTCGGCAGCAGACACGCCCGTTGTCACGCCGTGGGCTGCTTCGATGGTTACCGTAAAGCCGGTGCCGAAGGCGCTGGTGTTGTTTTCTACCATCATTGGCAGATCCAGCTGCTTACGGCGCTCTTCGTTAAGACACAGGCAGACGATCCCACTGCCGTGGCGAATGGTCAGCGCCATCTGCTCAACGGTCATGGTTTCGGCGGCGAAAATCATATCACCTTCGTTTTCACGATCTTCATCGTCAAGCACCATCACACCGCGACCTTCACGAAGGGCGGTAAGAGCCTGTTCGATACGTTCGACAGGGGTACCAAAAGAGGAAAGTAGCGTCTGATTCATGGTAAATAAACCTCATTAAAATTATGGTTACCAGAATCAGGGCAGTCTTAGGAGCGCCGCAAAGCGGCAAAAAAATAACGTGAGCGGGCCTCGCCCGACTTGATCGTTACTCTCTCCCATCCGGACTTTAACCGTCGGCCCCGGAATTACACCGGATCTGCTGACCTTCAGGCTCACACCTGAAGCGCTCGCGGGCTTTCAACGTAAGGTTGATTTACCGCCGGTGGGGAATTTCGCCCCGCCCTGAGAATAAGCGAGATAACTATAACGCTAATGATTATGTTCGGCAACGCATTAGCTTCATACAAATCTGGTTTATGGATCCGCGTTACGCGCTACAATGGTCATTAACACCTTTTCATCAAGGGAAACGACAATGATTGACCCGAAAAAAATTGAACAGATTGCCCGTCAGGTCCATGAATCCATGCCGAAAGGCATTCGTGATTTTGGTGACGATGTAGAGAAGAAGATCCGTCAGATCCTGCAATCGCAGCTGATGCGTCTGGATCTGGTGAGCCGCGAAGAGTTTGACGTCCAGACTCAGGTGCTGTTGCGTACCCGCGAAAAAATCGCCCTGCTTGAGCAACGTCTGACAGAGCTGGAAAATCGCAATACCCCTGCGGAAGTGAAACCGGCCCCGGCTATTCCACCGGTCGACGATCAGGTATAAAAAAACGGGCCATCAGGCCCGTTTTTTTTATTCACTATCTTTCTGTATCTTTTTGATGATGTTCGTCGTTGAACAGCCATCTTCAAAGTTCAGCACCATCACTTCACCGCCGTTAGCCCATACCTCTTCGCTACCGGCGATCTGCTCTGGCTTATAATCGCCGCCTTTCACCAGCAGATCGGGCAGGATACCGGCAATCAGGCGCTGCGGCGTGTCCTCTTCAAACGACACCACCCAGTCCACCGCTTCCAGCGCACCCAGTACAATCATGCGCTGTTCCAGCGGATTGACCGGACGGGTCTCGCCCTTCAGACGTTTTGTCGAGGCATCGCTGTTGACCGCCACAATCAGGCGATCGCCCAGCTTGCGCGCGTTGGCCAGATAGGAGACATGGCCGGCATGCAGAATGTCGAACACGCCATTGGTCATCACCACCTTTTCGCCCCGCTTACGCGCTGCGGCAACGGCGTCTTTAAGCTCGTCTTCGGTCATTACGCCGAAGCCCGTCTCTGCGCGGCCACGCACGGCGTTTTCTAGCTCAACCGGCGAGACGGTAGAGGTGCCCAGTTTGCCCACCACCACGCCTGCTGCGGCGTTGGCAAAGTAACACGCCTCTTCCAGGGTATTGCCCGCCGCAAGCGTCGCCGCCAGCACGCCAATCACCGTATCACCCGCACCGGTTACGTCATAGACTTCCTGAGCCTGGGTTGGCATATGCAGCGGCGCTTTACCCGGCTGCAGCAGGCTCATCCCCTGTTCGGAACGGGTCACCAGCAGCGCAGAAAGCTCGAAATCAGCGATGATCTTCATGCCGCGCTCTACCAGCTCAGCTTCGTTTTTGCACTTGCCCGCCACCGCCTCAAACTCAGAGAGGTTAGGCGTCAACAGCGTGGCGCCACGATAGCGTTCGAAGTCTGTCCCTTTCGGGTCGATCAGCACAGGCACATTGGCTTTACGCGCCAGCTGAATCATCTGCTGTACGCTCGCCAGCGCCCCTTTGGCGTAGTCAGAGAGCACCAGCGCGCCAATGTTGCCCAGCGCCTGGTTGATGCGCTCGTGCAGCGGTTGCGGATCTACTCCCTCAAACCCCTCTTCAAAGTCGAGACGGATCAGCTGCTGGTTACGCGATAGCACGCGCAGCTTGGTAATGGTGGGATGGGTAGGCACAGAAACGAAATCACATTTGACGTTCACGTCGGCCAGCGTTTTGCTCAGGGCACGCGCCGCATCATCAATACCTGTCAGCCCCACCAGACGCGAATGCGCGCCGAGGGAGGCAATGTTCATCGCCACGTTTGCCGCGCCGCCAGGACGCTCCTCAATGGTATCAACTTTTACCACCGGTACCGGCGCTTCCGGGGAGATACGGCTGGTGGGTCCGTACCAGTAGCGATCCAGCATCACATCGCCCACAACCATCACGCCAGCCCGTTCAAACTTTGGCAGTGTTACTTTCATTCCTGACTCCAGAAAGATTCACAATTTGCGCGCGATAATATCACACTTGTTTTGTTACGCACGGTTCCACCAGCCACTTCTGCCAGCTGGCCCGCACAAGCTCTCGCTCTGCCGCGAAGCACTCTGGCGCCACATGGCCAGGCTGCTCTTGCAATGCCAGATGGTGCAACTCATCACGTAGCGTGGTGTAAGCCCGGGTTAACGCCAGCGACTCCGCTTCATCCATGATGTCGTTTTGCGCCAGCAGTTCCAGAATGCGCACGTTATCCGACCAGCGGGTCAGCTTCGGTTTCAGGTGCGCGTGACGCAGTACCAGATATTGCGTAATAAACTCAATATCGGTGATCCCGCCCTCATCGGCCTTGATATCGAAGCGATCCCGGTGCTTATTGCCAAGATGCGAACGCATCTTATCGCGCATTTCACGCACTTCAGTTTGTAGGGTCTCGCCCTCGCGCGGGGTGGTAAGCACATCCCGACGAATGGTGTCGAATTGCGCGGTTAACTGCGGATCGCCATACACCACACGAGCGCGCACCAGCGCCTGATGCTCCCACGTCCAGGCTTCGTTTTGCTGATAGTCGGCAAAGGATTCGGTCGAGGTGACCAACATGCCCGCCGCACCAGAGGGACGCAGTCGCGCATCCACCTCATAGAGGATCCCTGATGAGGTGCGGGTGCTAAAGAGGTGCATGATGCGCTGAGCCAGCCGCAAATAGAACTGCCGCCCGTCGATTTCCCGCTCGCCGTCGGTCATCACGTCCATCGGGCAGTCGTGCAGGAAGATCAGATCCAGATCGGAGCTGTATCCCAGCTCCCAGCCGCCCAGCTTGCCGTACCCCACTACCGCAAAACCGCGGCCTTCCCGATCGGCCAGGTGCTTCGGCTGCCCGTAGCGCGCCACCATCTGCACCCATGCCTGCTGTACCACCGCATCAATAATCGCTTCCGCCAGCCAGGTTAAATGGTCACTCACTTTCATGACCGGCAGCGTTTCAGCGATATCGGCAGCCGAGACGCGCAACATCTGCGCCTGCTTGAACTGTCGCAGCGCCTCGAGCTGCTGCTCTTCGTCCTCTTCCGGTACGCGCAGCAGATATTGGCGCAGCTCGTCGCGATAGGCGTCCGTCGCCGTCGGCTGATAAAGGGTATTGGGATCAAGCAGCTCATCCAGCAACAACGGATAACGCGCCAGCTTATTGGCCACCATGGGAGAGGCGGCACAGAGGGTGATCAGGTGCTTAAGCGCGCCGGGGAATTCGCTCAGCAGCTCCAGATAAGTGGTACGGGTGATAATGCCGGTTAGCAGCGGCGTCAAACGCGAAAGGGGGATCGGGGCATCCGCGCGGGGGCAGACTTCACTCAGCAGATGCGGCATAAGATGATCCAGCACCTGGCGCCCGCGAGGGCCGATGGCGCGCCTGTTCATCTCCAGGCGGAAATCGGCAATCAGCGCCACGACCCGGTGACGATCTTCATCGCTCAGGTGCGCCAGTACCGGGGTGGTGTCGTCCTCTTCCAGCGCATCCTGCCACAGCTCGCGCCAGTGCTCAGAGAGTTCATCCTCTTGTGATTCGCTTTCGTCATCGCCAATCAGTTCATTAAAGATATGCCGCACCGCGGCCATGTGCCGATCGAGCTGGTCGGTAAGGCTTTGCCAGTCGTCCATCCGCATGCCCCAGGCGAGGCGTGCGCGATTGAGATCGTCGCCCGGCAGAGTCTGCGTCTGCTCGTCGTTGATACTTTGCAGCAGATTCTCAAGCCGACGCAAAAAGAGGTAGGCCTCACGCAGCGTCTGCGCATCCCCTTCCGGCAGCAGATTCAGCTGCGCAATCGCCGCCAGGGTGGGCAGCAGAGAGCGGGATTGCAGCGACGGCTCGCGCCCACCGCGAATCAACTGGAAGACCTGAACAATAAATTCGATTTCCCGGATACCGCCCGCGCCGAGCTTGATGTTATCCCGCAGTCCACGACGCCGCACTTCCCGGGCAATCATCCCTTTCATGTTTCGCAGCGACTGAATTACGCTGAAGTCGATATAACGACGGAAGACAAACGGGCGCAGCATGGCGCGTAACTCACCAGCGTAGACATCGTCGTTATCGCCCATGATCCGCGCTTTTACCATCGCGTAGCGCTCCCAGTCGCGCCCCTGCTCCTGGTAATAATCTTCCAGCGCGGCATAGCTCAGTACCAGCGGGCCGCTGTCGCCAAAGGGGCGCAAACGCATATCCACCCGATAGACAAAGCCGTCCTGAGTCGGCTGATCCAGCGCTTTGATAAGCCGCTGACCCAGACGCGTGAAAAATTGAGCGTTATCCAGTTCGCGGCGCCCTCCACGGGTCGCCCCTTTCTCCGGCCAGGCAAAGATCAGGTCAATATCCGAAGAGAAGTTCAGCTCGCCGCCGCCCAGCTTCCCCATCCCCAGAATCATCAAGGGCTGCGGGATGCCTTCGTCATTACAGGGGGTTCCCCACTCTTTACAGCACGCCTCGTACAGCCAGTCGCGGGCGGCGACGATTAAGGTCTCCGCCAGGGCACTCAGCTGCTGTAACGTGCTCTCTTCGCTCACCAGTGACAGCGCCTGCGCCCAGGCGATGCGCACCATCACCTGACGGCGGAACTGACGCAGCACGCGCATCAGCGCAGCCTCGTCGGTCACCTCTGCCAGCGCAGCGTGCAGCCAGGCGGCATACTCCCGCCACTCTTCCGCCTGGGGTGGCGAGGTTTCAAGTTCCACCAGCCAGTCGGGATGCGCAGAAATACTCTCCTGCACAAAATCGCTAAAGGTCAGCACCTGCTGCGCCTGCTCACTCAGGGAGGAGGCGGGTAACGACGCCGGCAGACGTTCACACACCGTCTGCCACTGCTGCTGTAACTGGGAGGAAAGCGGCATGATTGGGGTTCCTTGCCTGCGTTAACGTTTTCCGCTGTGCAGCCAGAATGGCTCCTGCGAAATGGACTCATTACGGAAATGTTCAATCTCAATACGCTGACGGGTCTTAATGGCATGCTGCAACCCCTGCCAGTTCTCCAGCCAGGCATGGGCGACGGGGCCATCATAGGCGCCAGCCAGCAGCAATATGCTGTCGATATCACGCGCCAGTCGGACCAGCTGATCGCCATACTGGTCGCCCAGCGGCTGGGCGAACGCCGCTTTCAGTTCCGCCGCGTGACGGGAAAGGTGAATATCAGCAAAGCGTTTAAATGAGTCGTCAATTTTGGCCTGCGCTTTGGCATCCAGGAAATTGCGCCAGCCATGTGTCACCAGAAACTCGGTCAACGCCAGTTTAGCCGTGGCGTTTTGCGCGCTGTACGTGGCCGTCTGGGCAGAGACCTCGGTTGCCATCAGGGTCTCGGTCTGGGTAAGCAGATCGCGTAAGCGAGCACTGGCTTTACGTGGAACGATACCGCCAAACAGCGCCAGGGTATGGCGCACCAGGCTTATTGCCGCCAGCACGTCTGCTTTGGCGTCTTTCACGCCGCGTACCCACAGCTCTTCATGGTACTGCCACTGGCTGAGGGCCAGTTCCAGTGCCGCTTCAAAGCCCTTCTCCACGGAGGATTTGGCCGGAACCTTCAAAATTGGCGTCGGTTTGCGGGTGCGTGGGGCGTTACCTGCCGCCAGGTGATAGCCGCGCGCGGCTTTGCTCAGGCTTCCCTGACGCAGACCCGGCTGGCTTACCAGCTTACGCGCCAGTTTCAGCACATCTTCGGCATCGCCTTCCAGCAGCTCCAGCTCCAGCTCGCAAAGAGGTTCCTGCAGTTCACCGGCCTTCACTTCCCCGAGGTCGAGGGCAATCTCAATGCGGCTGTTGCCTTCATTCACCAGCCACTTCTCGCGCATGAAATTGGTGCTGAACAGGGGGCTCACCTCGGCGGCAAGCGTGGCGGGTAATCCCCCTTCCGGCCAGACCTCAGCCGGGAAGCGATCCAGCGCCAGTTCAGGCTTTTCAATATCGATGTTGTATTCAGGACGTTGATGCAAACCGCCCACCACGCGACCGGCGATTTTCATCGTCATCTCATAGCGCCCGCTGGCACCACGGATGCGCAGGCCCATATCGTGGCGGCGCAGCCAGTTATCCGGCGTTTCGTAATAGATGTTAAGTAACTCCACCGGCTGATGATGTTCAGCGGTCAACTGGTGAAGGCGGGTACGCAGCGCATCAACGCTGTCATTTTCGACGATAAATTTTAATTCGATTTCCTGAGCCATGGCCTCGATCTTCTGGTTGCGTCACAGCGGGGTAAATTACAGCGAACTTACTCATCACTTTTTTGTCAGTAGATAGTATTTTGCGCCAGATTGCCACGCAATGAGCAATTTGACGGGCGTAAAGGTTAGACGCAGTGCGTTACGGTACACAGATGATTCTGAATGCTGACGAATCTTTTGCGTGGAAGCATCGTAACCTCTACTATCGTTCCACTTTTTATGTAAATAACGACTAATGATGCTTAAATTACGCCTGATTGGACTCACTTTCCTCGCTTTCAGCGCCGCCACTGCGGTGCACGCGGAAGAGAAACGCTACGTTTCTGATGAACTCAACACCTGGGTACGCAGCGGCCCGGGCGACCATTATCGTCTCGTGGGCACCGTCAATGCCGGCGAGGAAGTCTCTCTGTTACAGACCAATGCGGATACCAACTACGGCCAGGTGCGCGACAGCAGCGGCCGTACGGCGTGGATCCCGTTGAAAGAGCTTAGCACTAACCCCAGCCTGCGTACCCGTGTACCGGATCTGGAAAATCAGGTTAAGACCCTGACCGATAAGCTAAATAATATCGACACCACCTGGAACCAGCGCACCGCCGAGATGCAGCAGAAGGTCTCGCAGAGCGATAGCGTGATTAATGGCCTGAAAGAAGAGAACCAGAAGCTCAAGAACGAGCTGATCGTCGCGCAGAAGAAGGTCAACGCCGCGAACCTGCAGCTTGACGACAAACAGCGCACCATCATCATGCAGTGGTTTATGTATGGCGGCGGCGTGCTGGGCGTAGGCCTGCTGTTGGGTCTGGTGCTGCCTCACCTGATACCGAGCCGTAAGCGTAAAGATCGCTGGATGAACTAAATCGTCTTCTCTGCCACACTAACGTATTATTTTGTGAAAAATGGATGCGGGAGTGTAAGGCGTGAAGATTTATCTGGTCGGTGGTGCGGTTCGCGATGCGTTGTTAGGTCTGCCGGTCAAAGATAAAGACTGGGTGGTGGTGGGCGCCACCCCCCAGCAGATGCTTGACGCGGGCTACCAGCAGGTAGGCCGCGATTTTCCCGTATTCCTTCATCCCCACTCTCACGAAGAGTATGCCCTGGCGCGTACGGAGCGAAAATCTGGCTCCGGCTATACCGGGTTTACCTGCTATGCCGCACCGGACGTCACCCTGGAGCAAGATTTGCTTCGCCGCGATCTCACTATCAATGCCCTCGCGCGTAATGACGACGGCACCATCGTGGATGTTTACGGCGGCCAGGAGGATTTGAAAAACCGCCTGCTGCGCCATGTCTCCCCTGCGTTTTCAGAAGACCCGCTGCGCGTTCTGCGCGTCGCGCGCTTTGCCGCACGCTACGCCCACCTCAGCTTCCGCATTGCCGACGAGACCATGGCCTTAATGACGGCCATGACCGCCGCAGGCGAGCTGGAGCATTTGACGGCGGAGCGCGTCTGGAAAGAGACGGAAAATGCGCTCTCTACCCGCAACCCGCAGGTCTTTTTCCAGGTGTTGCGCGATTGCGGTGCCCTGAAGGTGCTCTTCCCGGAAATTGACGCCCTCTTTGGGGTGCCTGCGCCAGCGAAGTGGCACCCGGAAATCGATACCGGCGTCCATACCCTGATGACCCTGAGCATGGCGGCGATGCTGAGCCCGACGGTGGATGTGCGCTTTGCCACGCTCTGTCACGACCTGGGAAAAGGACTCACGCCAAAAGCGTTGTGGCCACGGCATCACGGCCATGGTCCGGCGGGCGTGAAGCTGGTCGCCGGGCTCTGCCAGCGTCTGCGCGTACCGAACGAACTGCGCGATTTAGCGAAGCTGGTCGCCGAATTCCATGACCTGATCCACACCTTCCCGATCCTGAAACCGGCCACCATCGTGAAGCTTTTCGACAGCATCGACGCCTGGCGCAAGCCCGTACGCGTGGAGCAGATCGCCCTTACCAGCGAAGCGGACGTACGTGGACGCACCGGGTTTGAGGCCAACGACTACCCGCAGGGTCGGTTACTCCGTGAAGCCTGGGATGTGGCGAAAGCGGTGCCGACCAAAGCAGTCGTGGAGGCAGGATTTAAGGGCGCAGAAATTCGCGAAGAGTTAACGAAAAGGCGTATTCAGGCTGTGTCAGAATGGAAGGAAAAGCGTTGCCCTCAGCCAAAAGAGTGAGGGCAACCGGTCATCAGAAGAAGACCACGTACACCGCTGCCGCGACGATAAAGCGGTAGATGGCGAACGGAATAAAGGAGATGCGCTTGATGAGCTGGAGGAAGGTTTTGATCGCCACCAGCGCCACGAGGAACGCCGTCACGAAGCCGACGGCAAACATCGGGATGTCGCCCACCGTCAGGAAGTGGAAGCTCTTATAGAGATCCAGCGCGGTGGCACCCATCATCATCGGCACCGCCAGCAGGAACGAGAACTCCGATGCCGCATAGCGGCTCACGCCCATCAGCATACCGCCGGAAATGGTCGCCCCGGAGCGGGAGAAGCCCGGCCACAATGCCAGACACTGGAAGCAGCCAATCATAAACGCCTGGCGGTAAGTCATATCATCCAGACCCGGCGCGCGCGGCTCTTTTGGCTTCAGTAGTTCTGCCGCAATCAGCAGCACGCCACCCACCACCAGCGCGTACATCACGTTAATGGGGTTGAAGAGCGATTTGATGGTGTCGTGGAAAATCAGGCCCAGCACCACGGCGGGCGCCATACCAAGCAGAATATGAATCAATGTGAGACGACCTTTGCCCTCGCCTTCATGCTGCGGTGGGCGGCCAAAGTGAATGCCAATCAGGCCGAACAGACGGCGCCAGAACATCACCACCACGGCGAGAATGGAACCCAACTGAATAACCACTTCGAAGGTTTTTGCCGTTTCGCCCTCAAAGCCCAGCAGGTGACCCACGATAATCATGTGTCCGGTACTGGAAACCGGCAAAAACTCCGTCAATCCTTCGACCACACCCAGTATTGCCGCTATCAACAGCGAGTGCATATCGCTCATCAAATAAACCCCTAAAAATTATAGTAAAAACGGCCTACCCTACGGGCAGCCGCGAAAGCTACAGCTTTAAGACCGGTTTAACCGGAAATGGTTTAGTAATTATGAAGTTAATTATCGCCTTTAAGATTTTGGCTACGCTCGATCACCACGCCAACGTTGGCAGCACGCGCCACGGCGCCCGGTTTGCTGAGTTTGATGCGCACCCAGGGGGAGTTAAAGCGGCTTAACAACAGGCTCGCCACCTCTTCCGCCACGCGCTCGACCAGCGCAAAACGTTGCCCTTCAACATGGTTTACCACCGCCTCGCTGATATCGGCATAACTTAAGCAGTCATTCACGTCATCGCTTTTCGCTGCGGCACGGTTATCCCAGCCCATTTCGATATCGAACACCAGCTTCTGTTCGATGGTCTGTTCCCAGTCGTAAACACCAATAGTGGTGATTACCGAAAGTTGCTCTATAAATACAATATCCATCACGACCTGCCTGCTTTTTGACTTAACCAGATACCACTCCCGGCGAATTATGCGTATTATCCACAGATGCTGAGTACAAAACGACATTTTCAAAACGGAACAGCGTTATGAGTGCAATCGCGCCTGGAATGATCCTCCTCGCCTACCTTTGCGGCTCAATTTCCAGCGCCATTCTGGTCTGCCGTCTTGCCGGGCTTCCCGATCCACGTGAGAGTGGCTCCGGAAATCCGGGGGCGACCAATGTACTACGAATTGGCGGCAAAGGAGCAGCCGTAGCGGTGTTGATTTTCGACGTCCTGAAAGGCATGTTGCCCGTCTGGGGCGCATACGCATTGGGCGTGACGCCGTTCTGGCTGGGACTGATTGCTATTGCCGCCTGTCTGGGCCATATCTGGCCTGTCTTCTTCGGTTTTAAAGGCGGCAAAGGCGTGGCCACCGCCTTCGGGGCGATTGCCCCTATCGGCTGGGATCTTACCGGCGTCATGGCGGGCACCTGGCTGCTGAGCGTATTGCTGAGCGGTTACTCTTCACTGGGTGCGATTGTCAGCGCGCTGATTGCGCCCTTCTACGTCTGGTGGTTTAAACCCCAGTTTACCTTCCCGGTTTCGATGCTCTCCTGCCTTATCCTGCTACGCCATCACGATAATATTCAGCGCTTGTGGCGTCGTCAGGAGACCAAAATCTGGACCAAATTCAAACGAAAAAAGAGAGAGCCTGAGTAATTTCTCTCTCCTCTTTTTGCCCGGCGACGCGCTGCGTAAACGGGCCTGGCGGGCCACGCTCTCTTCAGGTTATGTCTTATAACCAAATGTGATATTTATCACTTTCTGCCTGTGGTAACTCTAAGAGACACACCACAACGACACAAAAAGAAGAATGGCAGACATTTCAGACACAACTCCGCTTTCAACGGCAGGACATGCCCCGGATGGTGACATCAGGTGGGTTCGTAGCGCGGCAGACGTTTCACGTCTGGTCAACGCGGGATCACAAGGCAGAGCTAACGCCCGTATCGTGGTCGGCATCGCACTGGGTGGCATTTTCCTCGATGCGTACGATCTGGGTGCGCTGGCGTTTGGCATCAAAGATATCACCCGCGAATTCAATCTCACTCCGGCCGGTACCGGGATGGTGGCATCGGCCATCACCTTTGGCGCCATTGTCGGGGCGCTCCTCGGGGGTTATCTCACTGATAAAATCGGGCGCTACCGCGTCTTTATGGCCGACATGGTCTTCTTTGTGGTCGCAGCCATCGCCTGCGCCCTCGCCCCCAATGAATACGTGCTGGCAGGGGCCCGCTTTGTGATGGGCCTGGGGGTGGGGATCGATCTCCCCGTCGCGATGGCGTTTCTCAGCGAGTTCGCCAGGCTTAAAGGTCCGGGCAACAAAGCGTCCAGCGTGGCGATGTGGTGCCCTACCTGGTACGCCGCAATCAGTATTTCGTATCTGCTGGTGCTCTTCTTCTATGCCGTACTGCCCGAAAGCCATAGCGACTGGCTCTGGCGCTTAATCCTCGGCTTTGGCGCGGTGCCTGCGCTGGTGATTATTGCGATTCGTAGCCGCTATATGAGCGAATCCCCGGTCTGGGCGGCGAACCAGGGCAAGCTGAAGGAGGCCGCGTCTATCCTGCGGCAGTCGTATAACATTAACGCCCATGTGCCACAGGAGGTGCTTAACCAGCCGGCCCCGGTGGTGAACAAGGCCAAATGGTCAAACTATCTAAACCTGTTCCGCGGTCGCTATTTACGGCGTACCACCCTGGCGACGCTGCTCTCCGTGGTCTCCTCTTTTGCCTACAACGCCGTTGCCTTCGGCCTGCCGGTGATCATCTCCAGCTTCTTTGTGCAGTCGATGCTAACAACGATTCTGATCTCGCTGGCGCTCAACCTGCTGTTTGCCTTTGTGGGCGGGCTGCTGGCGGTACGTTATGTGCCACGCTTCGGCGCATGGCGGATGTCGCTGGCGGGCTACGCTTGCCAGCTTGTCGCCTTGCTCGGACTGGCGTTGATTGGTCGACCGGATGGTGCCGCTGAAGGGGTGACAGCCGTGGCGATGCTGGCGCTGTTCCTGTTCGGCCAGGGGTTTGGCCCCGGCGCGCATACCATGACCTTTGCCTCGCTGAGCTATCCGACCTCACTGCGCGGCGTAGGTGTTGGGCTCAATCAGACTCTGATGCGCAGCAGTTCGACGTTATCGCTGTTTATGTTCCCGCTGCTGGTGGCCTCGCTGGATACCGCCGTCTTCTGGGTGATTGCCCTGGCGCCATTTATTGGTCTGGCGTCGCTGCTGGCGATCCGCTGGGAGCCCTCCGGGTACGATGTGGACGCCGAAGATTACCGCTAAGGGTAAGGCACTGGCGGGGGTGCAACGTCCCCGCCATCACGGGCTATAAATCCTCCAGCAGATTTCTGGCGAGCTGTCTCAACGTCGCCAACTCCTTATCGTTCATACGCATGCTACAGCGCATCTGGTCCGGCAAGCCCATAATTTGCGCTTTCAGCGCATCCGCTTTTTCGGTTAGCACGACGTTTTTCATTCGTTCATCTCCCACCACCGCAACGCGTTTCAAAAAGCCTTTCGCTTCAAGCTTTTGTACCAGTGGGGTCAGGGTACCCGAATCAAATAACGTCTTTTCACTGAGGTCACGCAGCGGAATATTATCCTGCTCAAAGAGGGCCATCAGCACCACGAACTGCGGATAGGTGAGATCCAGTTCATTGAGTAAGGGCCGGTACTGGCGGATCAGGGCGTTGGTTACCGAGTACAACGAAAAACAGAGCAAGCCATCTAACGTTTTGTTTTCTTTCATTTTTAACTCCCATCACACAAATCTTTCTAAAAAAAGTATAAATAATGTTTGACTAAAAGTATCTTGCGCGCAAGTATTACAGTACAAACTAAATAGCGCACTACCTAGTTAGTGACAAACAACCTTAACGACACATACAGAGGCTTCACCATGAAAACATTATCCGCAATCCTGGTTTCTTCCGTCTTCGCATCCGCTGTGGCCTCCGCGCAGCCTGTTAATACTCCGGCCCCCACTGCTGGTGTGCAGGCGTTTCTGAACGTCCTGAATAGCGGTAACGGTAAGCCGATGGAGCAAATGACCCCGCAGGAAGCACGCCAGGTACTGATTGGCGCCCAGCAGGGGGCAAAACTGCCACCGGCGCAGGTTTCGCAGAAAACCATCCAGGCCAACGGGCAGGCGATCAAACTGACCATCGTTAAGCCTGAAGGTGCGACCGGCACGCTGCCGGTGTTTATGTTCTTCCATGGCGGCGGCTGGGTACTGGGTGATTATCCAACCCACGAACGTTTGATCCGCGATCTGGTGCGGGCATCCGGTGCGGCTGCGGTCTATGTGGATTACACGCCGTCACCGGAGGCGCACTTCCCGGTGGCCATCAATCAGGCCTATGAAGCGACAAAATGGGTAGCAGAGCACGGTCAGGAAATTGGTGTGGATGGCAGCCGTCTGGGTCTGGTCGGTAATAGCGTGGGTGGCAACATGGTGGCCTCCGTGGCGCTGCAGGCAAAACAGTTTAAAGGGCCGAAAATCCGCTATAACGTAATGCTGTGGCCGGTTACCGATGCAAACTTCGATACCGCCTCTTATAACCAGTTTGAGAACGGCTATTTCCTGTCAAAAAACATGATGAAATGGTTCTGGGATAACTACACCACGAACGCGGCTGACCGTAATTCGATTCTCGCCTCGCCGCTGCGTGCCAGCACTGAACAGCTGAAAGGCTTCCCGCAAACCCTGATTCAGACCGCGGAGCTGGATGTGCTGCGCGACGAGGGTGAAGCGTTTGGCCGTAAACTCGATGCCGCAGGCGTGCCGGTTACCGTTACCCGCTACAACGGTATGATCCATGACTATGGCCTGCTGAATCCGCTGAGCGAAGAGCCAACGGTGAAAGTTGCCTTGCAGCAGGCGGGCGCAGCGCTGCATGAACATCTGAAATAAGCCATAACACGCGTTTGAGAGCACGGCCCCGGCCGTGCTTTTTCTTTTTCATCCCCCGCCATCCATAAGCGACTCATATGACAGGGTTCATTTGCGCCAGGGCATACTGACCTGGAACCCGACGACAAGCAGATGGACGAACCATGTTAGCAACCCAGGTGGCTGATAATACGTATAAAGGCTGGCGCGCCTCGCTGGCTTTAGCGTTTCGTCATACGCCGGAAAAGACCCTACTCCACTCTGCCCGTCACGTCGGCCCCCTTACCGTTCAGCGCCCCTTTTATCCGGAAGACAACACCTGCCATCTCTACCTGCTTCACCCCCCTGGCGGCATTGTCGGAGGCGATGAACTGGATATTTCTATTCGACTGGACGCCAACAGCCATGCGCTGATCACCATGCCGGGCGCCAGTAAGTTCTACCGCAGCAGCGGGCCGCAGGCGCGGCTGACTCAGCACTTCTGGCTGGACGAAGACGCCACGCTTGAGTGGCTACCCCAGGACACGATTTTCTTCCCCGGCGCCAACGCCGCGCTGCGCTCGGTATTCCATCTGCATGCCACCAGCACGCTGCTGGCGTGGGAGCTTTACTGCCTGGGCCGCCCGGTCATTGATGAAACCTTTAGCCACGGCACGCTCGAGAGTCGACTGGAAGTGTGGCGCGATGGCGAACCGCTGTTAATTGAACGCCAGCACCTGGCCGACGGCGACCTCTCGCCGGTGGCGGGCCATCCGTGGCTCGGCACGCTGCTTTTCTATCCGGCAAATGAGAGCCACCTGGAGGAAACGCGAAGCCTGCTGACAGAGCTGAACCATTTTGCCGGCGCCACCCTCACGGATGGTCTGCTGTCGGTGCGTTTTCTCTCGCACGATAACCTGATTTGCCAGCGGGTGATGCGCGATATCTGGCAGCATCTGCGCCCGCACTTAACCGCCAAAGCGCCCCATTCACCCCGGATCTGGCAGACCTGAGAGAGCCCCTATGGAACTGACCCCCAGAGAAAAAGACAAACTGTTGTTATTCACCGCCGCGCTTGTGGCAGAGCGCCGTCTCGCCCGCGGCGTCAAACTCAACTATCCGGAATCGGTCGCGCTGATTAGCGCCTTCATTATGGAAGGCGCGCGCGACGGGCAGACCGTGGCGGAGCTGATGGAGGCCGGACGTCATGTCCTCACCCGCTCGCAGGTGATGGAAGGGGTACCGGAGATGATCCCGGATATTCAGGTGGAGGCGACCTTCCCGGACGGCTCCAAGCTGGTCACCGTTCACAACCCCATCGTCTAAGGAGCGCGCAATGATCCCAGGCGAGTATCAGATCAAACCAGGGCAGATCGCCCTCAACGTGGCCCGCGAGACCCAACGCGTGGTGGTCGAAAACCATGGCGATCGCCCCATTCAGGTGGGATCGCACTACCACTTTTACGAGGTCAACCCGGCGTTAAAATTCGATCGTGAGGCCACGAGAGGCTACCGCCTGGATATCCCGGCTGGCACCGCCGTGCGCTTCGAACCCGGCCAGAAGCGCGAAGTGACGCTGGTTCAGGTGGCGGGTGCGCAGCGTATTTTTGGCTTTCGCGGCGAGGTGATGGGCGAGGTGAAGCATGGCTGAGATTTCGCGTCAGGCCTACGCCGACATGTTTGGCCCCACCACCGGCGACAAGGTACGGCTGGCGGACACCGGGCTGTGGATCGAGGTGGAAAAAGATCTCACCGTGTACGGCGAAGAGGTGAAATTTGGCGGCGGGAAAGTGATCCGCGACGGCATGGGCCAGGGGCAGATGACCGCGCAAGATTGTGTGGATCTGGTTCTGACCAACGCGCTGATCGTCGATCACTGGGGGATCGTGAAAGCCGATATCGGCGTCAAACATGGCCGGATCTTCGCCGTGGGCAAAGCCGGTAACCCGGATATTCAACCCGGCGTGACCATCCCCATCGGCGCCGCGACGGAGGTGATCGCCGCCGAAGGGAAGATCGTGACCGCCGGCGGGATCGACACCCACATTCACTGGATCTGCCCGCAGCAGGCGGAAGAGGCGCTGGTCTCCGGCGTCACCACCATGATCGGCGGCGGTACCGGCCCGGCAGCGGGCACAAACGCCACCACCTGTACACCGGGCCCCTGGTACATCGCCCGCATGCTGCAGGCGGCCGATACATTGCCGGTTAATATTGGCCTGCTGGGCAAAGGTAACGGCTCTAATCCCGACGCGCTGCGCGAGCAGATTGCAGCGGGTGCCATCGGGCTGAAGATCCACGAAGATTGGGGGGCGACGCCGGCGGCCATCAACTGTTCGCTGGAGGTGGCCGAAGAGATGGATATACAGGTGGCGCTGCACAGCGACACGCTGAATGAATCCGGCTTCGTGGAAGATACCCTGGCGGCGATTGGCGGGCGTACCATTCACACCTTCCACACCGAAGGGGCGGGCGGCGGTCACGCGCCGGATATCATTACCGCCTGCGCGCATCCGAACATTCTCCCCTCCTCCACCAACCCGACGCTGCCCTATACAGTGAATACCATCGATGAGCATCTCGACATGCTGATGGTGTGCCACCACCTTGATCCGGACATCGCCGAGGACGTGGCTTTTGCCGAATCGCGCATCCGCCGGGAGACTATCGCCGCCGAAGATGTGCTGCATGATATCGGCGCCTTCTCGCTCACCTCGTCCGACTCGCAGGCGATGGGCCGCGTGGGCGAAGTGATTATCCGCACCTGGCAGGTCGCCCACCGGATGAAGGTACAGCGCGGCGCGCTGCCGGAAGAGAGCGGTGATAACGATAACTTCCGCGTGAAGCGCTACGTCGCCAAATACACCATTAATCCGGCGCTGACCCACGGTATCGCCCACGAAGTCGGCTCCATCGAAGCGGGCAAACTGGCGGATCTGGTGGTCTGGTCTCCGGCATTCTTTGGCGTAAAACCCGCGACCATTGTGAAAGGCGGGATGATCGCCTGCGCTCCGATGGGCGATATCAACGCCTCTATCCCTACGCCGCAACCCGTGCACTACCGCCCGATGTTCGGCACGCTGGGGGCCGCCCGTCATGCCACCCGCCTGACCTTTATTTCGCAGGCGGCAGAGGCGCAGGATATTGCCCGGCAGCTGAACCTGCAAAGCGCCACCGCCGTGGTGCGGGGCTGTCGCAGCGTGAAGAAGGCCGACATGATCCACAACGGCCTGCAACCCAACATCACCGTCGATGCGCAAACTTACGAGGTGCGCGTGGACGGCGAGCTGATAACCAGCGAACCGGCAGAGATCCTGCCGATGGCGCAACGCTATTTCCTGTTCTGAGGAGCCAAGATGATCACCTTAACCCAACGCCTTGATCACGCCCATCGCGTCACCACCAGCGTGACGCTGCCGATTGATATCCGCGTCAAAAGCCGCGTCCGCGTCACGTTGAACGATGGCCGCGAAGCGGGGCTCATGTTGCCGCGCGGCCTGCTGCTTCGCGGCGGCGACATGCTGGCAACGGAAGACGGCAGCGAAATTATTGAAGTGATTGCCGCCCCGGAGTCCGTTTCGGTGGTGCGTTGCGCCGATCCTTTCCTGCTTGCCCGCGCCTGCTATCACCTGGGCAACCGCCACGTGCCGCTGCAAATCATGCCCGGCGAGCTGCGCTATCACCACGATCATGTCCTCGACGACATGGTGCGGCTGCTCGGCCTTGAGGTGACGTTTGCCACGCTGCCGTTTGAGCCAGAAGCCGGGGCGTATGCCAGCGATGCTCACAGCCATAGCCACTCTCACGCTCATTCACATTAAGGATCTGTCATGCGTACGTACCTTCCTCTGTTATTGCTGGTCTTTTCCCTTCCCGCCCTCGCCCATCCGGGGCACGGCGCAGATAGCTTTCAGGCGGGCTTTTTCCATCCGCTGACCGGTCTCGATCACCTGCTGATGCTGACCGGCGCTGGCGTCCTCTCTGCCCTGAGCGGCCGTAAGCTGCTGATGCCGCTCGCCACCCTCGGCATGATGCTTACCGGCGCCATTGCGGGCAGCCTGTTCGGTGGCTTTAGCGGGATGGAGACGCTGATCGTCGCCTCGCTGGCGGTATGCGGCGTGATGATGTTTAAAACAGAGAACCGACTGCTGCTGGCGGTGCCTGCGCTGGCTATGTTCCACGGCTGGGCGCACGGCGTGGAAATGGCGGGCCACAGCTTCTGGCTCTTTACCTCTGGCTTTATGCTCGCCAGCGCGGCGGTGCTGTGCCTGAGCTTCGGCGCAGGCCTGCTGCTGCGCCGTCATGACGGGATCCGTAAAACGCTGGGCGGCGGACTTATCGCCTCTGCGCTGCTGGCGCTGATGAGCTGATGGAGAACGCCCGCCAGCGGCTGCGGCTGATGCAGCTCTCCAGCAGTAGTCTGCCGGTGGGTTCGTTTACCTGGTCCCAGGGGCTGGAGTGGGCGGCCGAAGCGGGCTGGGTGACGACCGTCGACGCATTCCGCCGCTGGCAGATACAGCAGATGGAGCAGAGCTTTTTCTGCACCGATTTACCGCTGTTTATCCGCCTCTGCCACGCCTGCGAGCGGCACGATATCGCTCAGGCAAAACGGTGGACGGCGTACCTGCTGGCCTGCCGCGAAACGCGTGAACTGCGCGAAGAGGAGCGCAATCGCGGTGCCGCCTTCACCCGGCTTATCAAGAGTTGGGAGCCGGACTGCCCGCCTGACTGGCAACCGCTGTTTATGCAAAGCCAGCTTTGCGGCATGGCATGGCTGGGCGTTCGCTGGGCGATCCCTCCTCGCGAGCTGGCCCTGAGCCTGGGTTACAGCTGGATTGAGAGCGCGGTGATGGCGGGCGTCAAGCTGGTGCCATTCGGGCAACAGGCGGCGCAACAGCTAATTATCGAACTGAGCGATCGCTTCGCGGCAGGATTTGAACAGGCTTTACTGCGCCACGATGATGAACTGGGTGCCGCGACGCCCCTGTCGGCCATCGCCTCGGCGCGTCATGAAACACAATATTCACGGTTATTCCGTTCCTGAGGATTGTCTATGTCTGATTACAAACATCCCCTGCGCGTGGGCGTGGGTGGCCCGGTGGGGTCGGGTAAAACCGCCCTGCTGGAAGCGCTGTGTAAAGCCATGCGCGACACGTATCACCTGGCGGTGGTCACTAACGATATCTACACCAAAGAAGATCAGCGCATCCTGACCGAAGCTGGTGCCCTGGAGCCTGAGCGCATCGTGGGCGTAGAGACCGGCGGCTGTCCGCATACCGCCATCCGTGAAGATGCCTCGATGAACCTGGCGGCGGTAGAAGCGTTGAGCGAGAAGTTTGGCAACCTGGACGTGATCTTCGTCGAAAGCGGCGGCGATAACCTGAGCGCCACCTTCAGCCCGGAACTGGCCGATCTGACCATTTACGTCATCGACGTGGCCGAAGGGGAAAAAATCCCCCGTAAAGGCGGGCCGGGGATCACCAAATCCGATTTTCTGGTCATCAATAAAACGGATCTGGCGCCCTATGTCGGGGCCTCACTGGAGGTGATGGAGCGCGATACCAACCGCATGCGCGGCGAGCGTCCGTGGACCTTCACCAACCTGAAAGCTGGCGACGGCCTGGCAACGATTATTGCGTTTCTGGAAGAGAAAGGGATGTTGCGGGTGTAGTAACGCGGGATGGGGATATTTCCCTCTCCCCGCGGGGAGAGGGAGAGGCGTTACGCCGCAGGCAGCTCTGCCAGCGGCCAGCGTGGACGCACAGAGACGGCTAAATCTGCCGTCGCGCCCGCTTTCAGACGCACCAGGCCGGCGTAAGCGATCATCGCCCCGTTATCGGTACAAAACTCGGGGCGAGCGTAGAATACTTCGCCACGGCGTTTTTGCATCATCTCTGCCAGCTTCGCGCGCAGCGTGCGGTTGGCGCTCACGCCTCCCGCCATCACCAGACGTTTAAAACCGGTCTGATCCAGAGCGCGTTTACACTTGATCATCAGCGTATCCACCACCGCATCTTCAAACGCACGGGCAATGTCCGCCCGGGTTTGATCGTCGTTGCCGTTGTTACGAATGGTGTTGGCAGCAAAGGTCTTCAGACCGGAGAAGCTGAAATCCAGGCCCGGACGGTCGGTCATCGGACGGGGGAAGACAAAGCGCCCTTCCGTTCCCTGCGAGGCGAGTTTAGAGAGCATCGGCCCCCCCGGATAGTCGAGCCCCAGCAGCTTGGCGGTTTTATCGAAGGCTTCACCGGCCGCATCGTCAATGGATTCGCCCAGCAGGGCATACTCACCAATGCCCGTCACGCTAATCAGCTGGGTATGCCCGCCGGAGACCAGCAGCGCCACGAAGGGGAATTCCGGCGGGTTATCTTCCAGCATCGGCGCCAGCAGATGACCTTCCATATGGTGAACAGGAATGGCAGGCACGTCCCAGGCGAACGCCAGCGCGCGCCCAACGGTGGCACCGACCAGCAGCGCACCCACCAGGCCAGGCCCTGCGGTGTAACCGACGGCGTCGATCTCTTTCGCCGTTAAGCCGGCCTCTTTCAGCGCCGCCTGGATCAGGGGCACCGTTTTGCGCACATGGTCGCGGGAGGCCAGTTCAGGTACCACACCGCCGTAGTCAGCGTGTAATTTCACCTGACTATACAGTTGGTTGGCAAGCAGCCCTTTTTCGTCGTCGTAAATGGCGATGCCGGTTTCATCGCAGGATGTTTCAATACCGAGTACACGCATGACTTGTTTTACCTCGTTTCAATACCGCGCAGTGTAGGGCCAATGCGGGTTGATGTAAAACTTTCCTCACCCCTGGCGTTGAGTTCGTGTATACTCCCCACCCTTATAAAAGTCCCATTTCAAAATCGCATCGGTGCTTTACAAAGCAGCAGCAATTGCAGTAAAATTCCGCACCATTTTGAAATAAGCTGGCGTTGATGCCAGCGGCAAACCGAATTTATTAAAGGTGAGAGTTACATGCCGGTAATTAAAGTACGTGAAAACGAGCCGTTCGACGTAGCACTGCGTCGCTTCAAGCGTTCATGCGAGAAAGCAGGTGTTCTGGCTGAAGTTCGTCGTCGTGAGTTCTATGAAAAACCAACGACCGAACGTAAGCGCGCTAAAGCTTCTGCTGTGAAACGTCACGCGAAGAAACTGGCTCGCGAAAACGCACGCCGTACTCGTCTGTACTAATCTGTTGAGGGTAACGGCCCTCAATTGACAGACAGAGTAATAGTCGTAAGGCCGTGCTTCCGTAAGGAATGCGCGGCTTGTTTTCGTTTATGAGTAGCTAAAAATTCACGGGGCATATGGCTGGACGAATCCCACGCGTTTTCATCAATGACCTGCTGGCAAGAACCGACATCGTCGATCTCATCGACGCGCGGGTAAAGCTCAAAAAGCAGGGCAAGAACTACCATGCGTGCTGTCCGTTCCATAACGAAAAAACCCCCTCTTTCACCGTAAACGGTGAGAAACAGTTTTACCACTGCTTCGGTTGCGGCGCACACGGCAATGCCGTCGACTTTTTGATGAACTACGACAAGCTCGAGTTTGTTGAAACCGTCGAAGAGCTGGCCGCCATGCACAACCTTGAAGTGCCTTATGAAGCAGGCTCTGGCCCAAGCCAGATAGAGCGCCATCAACGGCAAAGTCTCTATCAACTGCTGGAAGGTCTGAATTCGTTTTACCAACAGTCTCTGAAGCAACCTGCCGCTGAGCCTGCGCGTCAGTATCTGAACAAGCGCGGTCTGAGCGACGATGTCATTGCGCGTTTCGCTATTGGTTTCGCCCCGCCCGGCTGGGATAACGTTTTAAAGCGTTTTGGCGGCAATAGCGAAGATCGTAAATCGCTTATCGATGCGGGCATGCTGGTCACGAATGACCAGGGACGCAGCTACGACCGCTTCCGCGAGCGGGTGATGTTCCCCATTCGCGACAAGCGTGGCCGGGTCATTGGTTTTGGTGGCCGCGTACTGGGCGATGCCCTGCCAAAGTACCTGAACTCCCCGGAAACTGACATTTTCCATAAGGGCCGCCAGCTGTATGGCCTTTATGAAGCGCAGCAAGATAACGCTGAACCGCCGCGCCTGCTGGTGGTCGAAGGCTATATGGACGTGGTCGCCCTGGCGCAATACGACATCAACTATGCCGTCGCGTCGCTGGGCACCTCCACTACGGCTGACCATATTCAGCTGTTGTTCCGGGTGACTAATAACGTCATCTGCTGTTACGACGGCGATCGCGCGGGACGCGATGCCGCCTGGCGCGCACTGGAAACCGCGCTGCCGTATATGACCGACGGGCGGCAGCTACGCTTTATGTTCCTGCCCGACGGTGAAGACCCGGATACGCTGGTGCGTAAAGAGGGTAAAGCGGCATTTGAAGCGCGGATGGAGCAGGCACAGCCGCTCTCCACGTTTCTCTTTAACAGCCTGATGCCGCAGGTAGATTTGAGCACGCCGGATGGCCGTGCGCAGTTGAGTACGCTGGCCCTGCCGCTGATTACTCAGGTACCGGGCGAAACGTTGCGCATCTATCTGCGTCAGGAGCTGGGCAAAAAGCTGGGCATACTGGATGACAGCCAGCTTGAACGTTTAATGCCAAAACAGGCCGATAACGGCACGGCACGTCCCGCTCCGCAGCTAAAACGCACAACCATGCGTATACTGATAGGACTGCTGGTACAGAACCCTGAGCTGGCGCCCAAAGTGCCGTCGCTGGCGGGTCTGGACCACGATAAGTTGCCTGGACTTGGCTTATTTTCAGAATTGGTCAACACTTGTCTGTCACAGCCAGGTCTGACCACCGGGCAACTTTTAGAGCACTATCGCGGCACAAAAGCGGCTGCAACCCTTGAAAAATTGTCGATGTGGGACGATATAGCAGATAAGGATATCGCTGAAGAGACCTTCACCGATTCGCTCAACCATATGTTTGATTCGATGCTTGAACTGCGCCAGGAAGAGTTAATTGCTCGCGAGCGCACACACGGTTTAAGCAGCGAAGAGCGCCGGGAACTCTGGATGTTGAACCAGGAACTGGCGAAGAAATAAGAGAAAGACAAAAGTATTTAACGGCTTAAGTGCCGAATATCGATCGGGAAGCCCCCGACAGCCGCACTGAGAGGCAGCGGCAAAAATATAAGTACGCCCTCGCTTTAAATGTTGGCAGCCGTATTGCCGACACCAATCAAACGAATAAGTGTGGATACCGTCTTATGGAGCAAAACCCGCAGTCACAGCTGAAACTTCTTGTCCAACGCGGTAAGGAGCAAGGCTATCTGACCTATGCCGAGGTCAATGACCATCTGCCGGAAGATATCGTCGATTCAGATCAGATCGAAGACATCATCCAAATGATCAATGACATGGGTATTCAGGTGATGGAAGAAGCACCGGATGCCGATGATCTGTTGCTGGCTGAAAACTCCAACAACACTGATGAAGATGCTGAAGAAGCCGCTGCACAGGTACTGTCCAGCGTAGAATCTGAAATCGGACGCACGACCGACCCGGTTCGCATGTACATGCGTGAAATGGGTACCGTTGAACTGTTGACCCGCGAAGGCGAAATCGACATCGCAAAACGCATTGAAGACGGGATCAACCAGGTTCAGTGCTCCGTTGCCGAATACCCGGAAGCCATCACCTATCTGCTTGAGCAGTACGATCGCGTTGAAGCGGAAGAAGCGCGTCTGTCCGATCTCATCACCGGCTTCGTCGATCCAAACGCTGAAGAAGATATGGCGCCGACCGCCACCCACGTTGGATCTGAACTGTCTCAGGAAGAGATGGATGACGACGAAGACGAAGATGAAGAAGACGACGACGACA
This sequence comes from Leclercia sp. UBA1284, assembly GCF_002308415.1. Lineage (NCBI taxonomy): Bacteria > Pseudomonadati > Pseudomonadota > Gammaproteobacteria > Enterobacterales > Enterobacteriaceae > Leclercia > Leclercia sp. UBA1284. Next base: position 186,320 of record NZ_DBUS01000009.1, on the reverse strand, counting down.
GCAGCGATGACGACAACAGCATCGACCCTGAGCTGGCGCGCGAGAAGTTTGGTGAATTGCGTACCCAGTACGAACTGGCTCGCGACACGATCAAAGCCAAAGGCCGCAGCCATGCTGCCGCTCAGGAACAGATCCTGAAGCTGTCTGAAGTGTTCAAACAGTTCCGTCTGGTGCCTAAACAGTTCGACTACCTGGTTAACAGCATGCGCGTGATGATGGATCGCGTACGCACCCAGGAACGCATCATCATGAAGCTGTGCGTTGAGCAGTGCAAAATGCCGAAGAAGAACTTCATCACCCTCTTCACCGGTAACGAAACCAGCGAAACCTGGTTCAACGCCGCTATCGCGATGAACAAGCCGTGGTCTGAAAAACTGCACGACGTGAAAGAAGACGTGCATCGCGGCCTGATGAAACTGCAGCAGATTGAAGAAGAGACCGGCCTGACCATCGAACAGGTGAAAGATATCAACCGTCGTATGTCCATCGGTGAAGCGAAAGCCCGCCGTGCGAAGAAAGAGATGGTTGAAGCAAACTTGCGTCTGGTTATCTCTATCGCCAAGAAGTACACCAACCGTGGTCTGCAGTTCCTGGATCTGATTCAGGAAGGCAACATCGGTCTGATGAAAGCGGTAGATAAGTTTGAATACCGTCGTGGTTACAAGTTCTCCACCTACGCAACCTGGTGGATCCGTCAGGCAATTACCCGCTCTATCGCGGATCAGGCGCGCACCATCCGTATTCCGGTGCATATGATTGAGACCATTAACAAGCTCAACCGTATTTCTCGCCAGATGCTGCAGGAGATGGGTCGCGAGCCGACGCCAGAAGAGCTGGCCGAGCGCATGCTGATGCCGGAAGATAAGATCCGTAAAGTGCTGAAGATCGCCAAAGAGCCTATCTCCATGGAAACACCGATCGGTGATGATGAAGATTCGCATCTGGGTGATTTCATCGAGGATACCACCCTCGAGCTGCCGCTGGACTCTGCCACCACCGAGAGCCTGCGTGCCGCAACGCACGACGTACTGGCTGGCCTGACCGCCCGTGAAGCGAAAGTGCTGCGTATGCGCTTCGGTATCGATATGAACACCGACCATACGCTGGAAGAAGTGGGTAAACAGTTCGACGTAACCCGCGAACGTATCCGTCAGATCGAAGCGAAAGCGCTGCGTAAACTGCGCCATCCGAGCCGCTCTGAAGTGCTGCGTAGCTTCCTGGACGACTAATCCAGGCACACAGCAAAAAGCTCCCAAACGGGAGCTTTTTTTTGTTTTTTCCTCGCTCCTGGAGGGGCTCTGAACGCAGGGGGCTCACAGCCCCCGCACCACCAGCGCCTCATCCAGCTCCCGATACGCCTCGACCAGCTTATCCAGCGTCGCACGGTTTAGTCCACTCGGGTTTGGCAGCACCCAGACCTGCGTCACGCCAATCATCACGCTCTGCTTACCCCACTGCACCCCACGCTGGCTAAAAGCCTGCTCGTACGCCTGCTTGCCCAGAATTGCCAGCGCGGCGGGCTGGTAGTCTTCCATTTTCTTAATCAGCTCGCGGCCCCCACTGCGCAGTTCATGCAAATTGACCTCGCTGGCCTGCACCGTGGGCCGCTCTACCAGCATGGTAATGCCGCAGCGTGTATCCAGCAGCCGTTGTTCCTCTTCCGGTTTGAGTTGCGTATCGGTAAAGCCTGCCTGGTGTATGACCTTCCAGAAGCGGTTTCCCGGATGGGCGAAGTGGAATCCGGTGTGGGCCGACGACTTACCCGGATTGATACCGCAGAACACAACGCGCAGGCCTGGCGCAAGAATGTCGTTAATCATTATTACTCCCGATAGATGAATCACTATAGAAGTATAAAAGATTGAAAATACGTTGTTTATAAAAACAGCAGGCAGGCGCGTATGGCTGGATTGCAGCGGGGAGTTACATTATAATCCTTCGCCACGGCCCCTTAGCTCAGTGGTTAGAGCAGGCGACTCATAATCGCTTGGTCGCTGGTTCAAGTCCAGCAGGGGCCACCAAATTTTAGCTTTAAAATCATATAATTAAGCCACTCTATCGAGTGGCTTTTTTGTTTCCTTGGCTATCAACGTCCCCTTTTTGTCCCCCCAAATATCACGAGGGAACCGACAACTAGTGGTTCAGCCTTTGATTGCGGTAGGTTTTGAAGACGTTATAGCAGTTTCCGTTTACTGGCTAAACGTATTTCACCAAGTAATGTAAGGCTTATATGATTGCTTTGAGGCTATTTTCTTTTGATAAGCCCTTTAACCCATTCAACAAAATCTTCCACTACTTTGCTGGTTGGTGTGGCAACGGAAGAAAGCACGCTATCTCCGTCTTCTTTTTCTGTTGGATCGACCTCTGATTTAAATAATGCTTTCATAAGGGCAAGCAGAAGCGTTAAACCAACCCCCAAAATGAATGCGACTAACGTGATCAGAGGGCTTGCTGATAACCAATTTGTCGACTCGACAAGGTCACGAGCAACATCACTTCGAATGGAATTATTTGCGACAAATTTTCCTTCAGCATGCGCTATGCTCTCAGGAGGCGAAAGTAATTTTAAGGCTTCCAGGTGCTCTACAGCAGGCTCTTTTATTGTATTCAAAGCACCGGAAACTGCGGTTGAAATTGTACCTTTGTAACTCAGAAGTCCTGTTGCAACCTGTTGGCTCAGTGAAAGACCGGTACATAAAAACCAACCAGCTAAAATCAACGTAAAAGCGAATAGAAAGCCCCTCATCAAGCGTCGATCATTGAAGTCTTTACTAATTCGATCTAGATATGCTTTTGTTCTTGGAGGAGTATTTCTGGGAGCGCTGCCATCATTTGTAGCAGGTTCATCGTAGTCGACACCTTGAGGTACGTCGTCAGTAGGAAGACCATTTTGTGTAGCTGAATCTGTTTGCTGTGAGTTTTGCATGAAAAAAGCCACCATAATTTTAGGTGGCTTTATATTAGTTCAGCTAGTTAACTTTTTGAACTCAAATAGGATAACCTAAGTTTTTAAGACGCCAATACATCGCCTTTTCTGAAACATCAAAATAATAAGCAAGCTTATTGATGTCAGTTACGCCCTCTCGCTTAACGAGCATGTTCACTGCATCGCCAGGCATAAGCAGTTCTGCAGCAAAACGGTTTGCTTCAGTCTCAACCCTCGGATTGTCCGGATTACTGTTTGTTGAGTAATCACGCAGACAGCGGTTGTAAAGTGCAGTATGGCCTAATACGTGATGCGCGAGTTCATGCGCAACAGTAAAGCGTATACGAGAGTGACTGTCGAACTTGTTGTAACCAATCATCTTTTTACCATCAGACAAAATCTCAGCCATACCACTAACGTTTGGATTTCGTTCTGAATTAAGCGGAAGTACATTGATTCCCATTTGTTGCGCTATGATGTCAGGATTAACGGGAAGTACCCCATCCCAATAGGAATCAAGTACAGATCTTACCGTCCTCGCTTCCATAATGTTTCCCCTTTCTAGTCTCACGACAGTAATCGAAGAGCTTCATGACGAAGCTGGTGCATCAAACAATGATACCTAACTCTGTCATTCAATTTACCTCAAAGGTAATGAATTGTCACGAACACGATTATTCGTGAAATGCAAGATCTGCTAACGGGCGCGTGTATAAATTTAATGCCATTTGAACGAATTCGTAAGTGCTTCCACTGGCTAATACTTCTATCCTAAACATCAGAACTGGATCCATTTACATAATGTTAATTATAGTCATTTTCAGTCTCTTCAACCGTCCAAATCTCTTAGTGTGCCAAACACCGCTTGCGTTTGTCGCATTTCATCCTGCAGCCTTTCAGATCCTTAAGGGGATCGCACTCGCCAACAAAAAAACAATAAAAATAAATATAATCAATTGGATACAACCATGCCCCAACCTTACCTTAAACTCGAAAACTGAAAAACACTGAAATTCTTTTCAATCTTTTCAGTTCTGGCTTTGCGGCAGACCGCCAGCAGCGGCGCGGGCTGGCGGTCTGGTTTGTAGAAAAATAAAACTGAAAAATTTTTATGATCCAAAACCCGCAGGCGGGTGCGGTGTAGTGCCGTTTTTGTCTGCGACACATTTATTTTGTCAGGCTGTGACGCGCTCAGCGGCTCGCTGTGCTCACGATCTGTTTTGGGTGTTGAGGCGGGTTTGATTCTGTCAGCGCCGCGCATACTGCGGCATTTAACCAGTTCATTAACCGGCACGCATGGCAGGCAGTGAATCTGCGCAAAAAAGCCATCAATGATGGGTTGAGTCTTCAGAAAGGTAGAAAAAACCGCACCGTTCCAATCAGTAAAGAGCTCTACGACTCTCTGCCTGAGGATAAAAAAGGCCGGTTATTTAGTGATTGTTAAGGCGCGTTTCGGTCAGCTTTGGAAAGAACAGACATCGCTTTACCAGCAGGACAACTTATCCACGTTTTACGCCATACCTTCGCCAGTCACTTTATGATGAATGGTGGTAATATTCTGGTCTTACAGCGTGTACTCGGCCACACCGTCATCGAAATGACAATGCGATCTGCGCACTTTGCTACGGATCACTTAGAAGACATAGTAAGGCTTAATCCGCTGGATTGGAATGAAGAGCGTTAATCTAATCTCATGGTGAGGAGGAGAGCGAGCTGACCTACCCGATGCTTTGAGTAGTTGAGTAATCGAAACAGAACAGATTGCTTCACTGAGCGGGATCGTAAAGGCAGTCTGTATGATTGAAAGAATAGATATGATGGAAACACCAGCCTTCGGTGAAACATAAACTACTCTTTGCTTTTCCTCTTTGAGAAAATAGTCGTTAACCCCTAAGCCAAGAGCAGCAGCGGCACGCTCAATCGCTTCTTGGATTCTTTTGGAATCTATCGCGATTTTGCGTCCATTATGCTTTATGAGTACTCCGCCTAGAAGGTCCTGCAATCTCTTCTCCCGTTTCGTTTATCCTTCCAAATCAAAAGAGCTACCCCTCATTTGACTGGCTGCACTGGAGGTGATGACCCCTCCATTTTAAGTGGTTACTATGCTATTAAATGCAATTTTATTTTGTTATCTGGTTTCATATAACCTCCTGAATTACATAATTTTATAAAGGAGATGACTTACAAACTTTGCTGCTGCGCTTATTGGCTCCTTAAACATGGCTAAGCAATCGAACCATCCGAGCGCTTTAAAGGATCTGTAAATACTTAAAACATGCGAAAACACAGTCAAAAATTTAATCAACCTATTGTTTTCATTACCTTTAAAACGAGAACATTTACGACACTTAGGACATGCGTTTTTAGCGCAGGATTTTGATTTTCTTTTTAGCTTCATGTCATACCCCAAAACATGGATACAAGGATATGAGAAGCCACCAAAACCACTGTAAAATAGTCCTGTCGGATAAAGGTTAAAAACCAGGACGTATTGCTTTTATAAGGCCATGTGTACTTACACGCAAGAGCCAGCTTTGTAAAAATAGTTAATGGCGATAAAGTGGCGGTAGAAATGGCGAAAGATGGGTAATTCTTGGCAAATAGTGGCAATCTATATCATTGATAAATAATGCAAATCATTGATTTTCGGTTGTTCTTGTAGGAACTACATAATCGCCTGGTCGCTGGTTAAAGTCCAGCAGGGGCCACCAAATTTTGTTTGAGAATCAAAGTATTAAGCCACTCTATTGAGTGGCTTTTTTGTTGCCTGGCTCAAGATTAACGGTAAAGAACCCCCTGCGACGTTTTATCTGGCAAGTCAGATCAGACAGCTCCTGCACTAATGCACTAAATACGGCTCCTGCACATAATCCCTGACAATATAAACCATGTCATGTAGCAGCCCGGCAAGGTCATCCGCCACCGGTTTTGCCAGCGTGTTACCCAGCAATGCCTGCGTTAATGACTGGAGATATCCCACCGTCAGACAGGTGTCATGCCACAGATCCGGCATGCTGCTGGGAAGCAATTCATCGGTGGTGAGACGGATAAGCAGTTCGGGCGGCAGGTCATCGTCGCAGAGTTGTGCCATTCGGGTGAACGCCTGGGATAAGCGGCCCAGGATCGCTATACGCTCGGCGGGGTCATTAGTTTCAAGCAACACATTCACAAAGCCGGTACAGAAGTCGGTGACCTCGAACAAATTGGCCGAAGCAGGTAACGGCGTCGCGAGCAACTGAACGGTAAAGCTGTCGCGGCAAGGGGTGTAAAGCAGATTGGGGATGGTTGTCATTTTGTTGTCTCCGTTGAGTATTAAGAGCCACAACCTGAGTTCCTAAGCACAGGAGAGTGGCAGCGCTGACAGGGTTAGGAACCGGAACTCAACGAAAACCGGCCAGCCTTTCGGCTGCCCTGCCAGCGCCACCAAAGATTTTACAGAGGTGTACGCTGGCCCGATACATAAACATGTACCACCGTTGAGTAGTTCGGGTTCCTACGCCCGGTTACAGATTCTCTGCAACGCCTTCACCCTACTCCCGCCTTTCCCCTGTAAAAAGCGAAATCCACCGCCATGTTTCCCTTCTGCGAGCCCTCTTCCGTAATGAATGTAACGGATTCATCATTCAGGCGAAAAAACCGTAAAAACTAAAGAAATCCCCCATCGCGCCGATCATCATCCGTGTGTATTATTTCCTGTAGCTCTTACCACAATTACCCTTAACTCAAATACTTAAGCGCCAAAGCGAAAGGCATCATGAGCACTCCGATAAAACGGCTAGAAATCATCAAAAATGCCATTGAACTGGAAGACGACGACATCATCCTGAGCCAGCTCGCCAGGCTGAAAAGTGAAGCGTTTGACGATGAGCTACAGGCAATCGTCGTGGCGCTTGAGCAGAAAAATTATACCGCCGCGATGGCCGCCATCACCGCCTGGCTGCAGAGCCAGCGCGCCGTCACCCCGTGGCGCGATCCCCAGCTGGCGGCCAGTAAGCTGGAATTGAAAGCGCTGGAAGAGCGCCTGCGCGATCTGATTGACCGTCGTAACGCCCGCGTCCAGCAGCTGGATGAGTTTAACGACAGCTATTTCTCTCGCCTCGGCCCCCTGATGACCCAGATCCTCGCCCTGCGTAAAACTCTGGCGGAGCTGAATCTGCGCCGTCAGCAGGCGGAGGCGCGTCGGCGTGAAGAGGATTATCGCCGCTGTCAGCACTATATGGCTCAGGCGGTGGAAGTGCTGGCCACCCTGACCCAGCGCTGGCGCGACCTGCCGGCAGACTCGCTGCAGGCCGCCGAGGCGCGTAAACAGCTGCAGCAGCAGAGTAACCTGATTGCCAATCTGCTGGCCGAAGCGCAGGAGCTGGAGATCGGTTTAACCCGCGAAGAGGAGCCTGCCCGGCAGGCTCGGGATGAGGCCAACGACGAGTATGAAAAATACCGCGAGCAGCATCACGAAGCCGAAGTGCGGCTGCGTAAAGGTAAGGACTTATCAGAAGAGGATAAGAACGAGTTAAAACGCCTCTGGCGTCAGGCCAGTAAGCTCTGCCATCCGGATCTGGTGGCGGACGATCTGAAAGAAGAGGCGAATGCCATGATGGTGCAGCTCAATCAGGCTAAACAGCGGGGTGACGTGAAGGCCATCCGTTCGCTGGTGGCGCGCCTGCAGCAGGGCTTTGAGCCACTGATGGCCAGCGACAGACTGAACGATCTGGAACGTATCCGCAAAAAGATGAACCAGGTGCGCGAGCAAATCGACACGCTGGTGAACGAGCTGGCAGAGCTGGAAAAAGAGGAGTCCTGGCTGCTGGTCTCTTCCCTGAGCAATATGGAGGCCTACTTCGCCCAGCAGGAGAAAGCGCTGAACGACGTCCGCGCCTCGCTCGAACATCAGGTGAACGAAGCGCAGTTGGATTCAGCGGCCTGACTATTTTGCGTGCCAGTATGCGCTGGCACGCACCAGCTGTTGATCAATGGCATCCGTTTCAAACTGGCGGCTCAGGTTTTTCACCATCTTCCCTTCCCCGGTCAGCCAGATAAAGTAATCCGCCGCGGGCACGCTTAAGGTCGCCAGCGTGTCGGCAACCGCCTGCTCGTTATGCCCCACAACCCAGTGAATGTTAAACACGCTCAGATGTGCCAGATACTCTTTATATGCTTCGTCACCCACCGTCACCACCGCGTGGATCTCCGGGCGTACCGGCAGCGCCGCAATGGCTTCAAGACGACGACGAAGGGCCGGCATGCCCGATTCATCGCACACGTACAGCTGCCAGGCATAATCTTCCGGCACAACCAACGAACCGCGCGGGCCGCCGATGGTCAGCTTATCGCCCACTTTGGCCTGCGCCGCCCAGTCGCTGGCGAGACCGCGTTCGTGGATGAAGAAATCGAGCGCCAGTTCATGGCGCGCCGCATCGTACAGGGGGGTGTAATCGCGCGCCTGCGGGCGCACGCCCTCGCCCCAGTCGATCCCCTCTTCCGTGACGACCGGCGGCACAAAGGTCGTCCCCGGCTCAGGGAAAAAGACTTTGGTATGGTCGTCAAAACCGCGAGAGCTAAAGCCTTCCAGCGCCTCGCCGCCTAAAACAATGCGCTGAAATCCGCCGCTGATGCGCTCCACGCGCAGCACGTCCAGTTCGCGAAAACGCAGCGCATTGCGCACGCGTTGTGGGTATCGGGTCGATGTCATTTTTCTGCCTTCGTGATGATTTACGATATATCTAAATTAATTTTAAATGATAATGATTGCTAATAACCAGGATTGCAAGTTTTTTTTGATAGCCTTTTAATTCTCCCTGATACGAATCCACACCCATAAAATAAATCATTTTAATCATTGAGTTAGGAACAAATTGGCGTGAACATTTGCAAATAAGAACACTTTAGATATAAATTAGATATATCAAAATAAGGAGCCAACTCTATGCGACACGCACATCCTGAACGCGACCACGATCATCACCCCCACGGCGGCGGCGGACGTCGACAGCGATTCTTCGGACACGGCGAGTTACGGCTGGTCATCCTCGACATTTTGACCCGCAATGCCAGCCATGGTTATGAGTTGATTAAAGCGATCGAGAGCCTGACCCAGGGCAATTACACTCCAAGCCCGGGCGTGATCTATCCGACGCTGGATTTCTTGCAGGAGCAGCAGTTTATTACCATTACGGAAGAAGAGAACGGCCGCAAAAAGCTGGCCATCACCGTGGCCGGGCAGCTGTGGCTGGATGAAAATCTGGAACAGCTGGAGCAGATTCAGACGCGTATCAAAGCGCGCTGCGTGGGTGCCCAGTTACGTAAAAACCCGCAGATGAAGCGGGCTCTGGATAATTTTAAAGCGGTGCTGGATTTACGTGTTAACCAGGCCCCGCTCAGCGACGCGCAGCTTAAGCAGATTATCGGCGTGATCGACCGCGCGGCGCTGGAGATCTCCCAGCTGGATTAAGCCACGGCTTCATCACGCAGGCGGAAGATTTTCACCATCTCTTTCAGGTGTCGGGCCTGATCGTTCAGTGCCGATGCCGCCGCAACGGACTCCTCTACCAGCGCAGAGTTCTGCTGGGTAGTGGAGTCAATCAGGCCGATGGCGCTGTTGATCTGGGAAATGCCTTCCGTCTGTTCGCGGCTCGCCTGGCCAATCTCGCGCAGAATGGCATCCATCTCTTCCACGTTCCCCACCATCCCGTTGATCAGAGCGCTGGCTTTCTCAACCAGTTCCATGCCTTCCTGCGTCTGGCTGGTGGAACTCTCAATGAGCTGGCGGATCTCACGGGATGACGAGGCGCTTTTCTGCGCCAGCTGACGTACTTCCCCGGCCACCACCGCGAATCCGCGCCCGTGCTCGCCCGCGCGTGCCGCTTCTACGGCGGCATTCAGCGCCAGAATATTGGTCTGGAAGGCGATGGCATCGATCAGGTTGATAATGTCAGACATGCGGTTAGAGGTGTCGTTAATCAGACGCATTTTCTGCGTCACCTGCTTCATCATTTCACCGTTATTTTTCACCACCAATGCCGCATCGGCAGAGAGGTGAGTGGCATCGCCCGTGTGGGCTGCGGTGTTCTTCACCGTCACGGTGATCTGCTCCATCGACGCCGCCGTCTGCTCGACGGAACTGGCCTGCTCTTCAGTCCGGGCTGCCAGATCCTGGTTGCCTGCCACAATCTGCGCCGCCGCGCTGGAGATGCTCTCGGAGCCGGACTGCACCTCCTGCACAATCTCCTGCAGACGGGTTTTCATGGTCATCAGCGCGTTCAGCAGAACGCCGGTCTCGTCACGGGAGCGGCTGACCACCGTTCGGGTGAGATCGCCCTCGGCGATAGATTCCGCCAGCGAGACGGCCTGGCCCAGCGGATGGGTGATTGAGCGGGCGATAAACCAGCCGATCACCGACGCCGCCAGCACGCTTCCCAGCGCCAGCAGGACCAGGATCATACGGTTCGATTTGAAGTCGCGCTCAACGTCGTCACCACCCTTCTGCATCTCGCGGTTCTGCACCGCAATCAGCTCCTGCACTTTCACTTTATAAGCTTGCTGCAGCGTCAGGGTCGTGGTCATCATCTCGGCCACCGCGCCCGGGCGGTCATTATTTTGTATGGCTTTCAGGATACGGAAGCGGGACTCAAGATATTGCTGGCGTATCTGGCTGAAGTCGGAGAGGATTTTTTGCGATTCTTCGTCGTTGAGCCTGTTGGTCAGGTCAGTAGAAATGCGCGTGATATTTTCACTTATCGCCTTCAGATGCTGCTCCGACGTGGCGGTGTAGGTGCCCTGGTCATCCAGCAACATGAGCTGCTGGGTACTGACAAATTCCTGGAACTGTTCGATTAACTGATTGGCTTTTACCGTGGTGGGATAATCCTCAGAAATGATGGTCTGCATACCGCTATTAGCCCGACTCAGGCTCAGTAAGGAGAGACCGGAGCTCACTATCATGAGTAAAATAATGAACCCAAACGCCAGAAATAATTTTGTGCCGATCCTTACGTTATTTAAAGACATATTAACTCCATCGATGTGATTATTTCTTTGACGAGGGGGTTATCGGTCGGTTTTTAGCTAACTTTATGACTTTGATCGCTTTTTTCTTAGAAACCACTATCAAAGAATAGGTATCGCCTATTAAATGCGGGTAATCGATCGTTTTAGCGCCTGTATTTAAGTGAATTGACTTCTGCGCAAGAATAAGCGCGCATTATTTCTGGTTATTATTTCATCGGGAACTTTAATTATTTAATATAAAATTAACATTCCCTGCGGCTTTACCGCGGAATAAAAAAAGCCGCTTACTTAAAATAAATAAGCGGCTTTTTCTTCTGCGGGACCTTTAGTGTAAAACGGTGACCGCATCCTCCAGGCGTTTCGCCCGGTGCTTCACCATGGCGGAGACATGCGCGCTCTCTTCCACCAGCGCGGCGTTTTTCTGGGTGATGCCATCCAGTTCTGCCACGGCACGTGTCAGCTCGGATAAACCGGTGGCCTGTTCCGATGTCGAGTGGCTAATCTGGGCAATCAGGCGGGTGACGTTCTGAACCTGCTCAACGATATCATCCATGGTCTGGCCGGCGGCATGCACCTGCTCCGAACCTGACTGCACCTTACTGGAACTGGCATCAATCAGCTTACGGATATCATTGGCCGCGCTGGCGCTGCGGCTCGCCAGATGGCGCACTTCGCCAGCCACCACCGCAAAACCTTTCCCCTGCTCACCCGCACGGGCCGCCTCAACCGCAGCGTTCAGCGCCAAGATGTTGGTCTGGAAAGCAATGTCATTAATCAGTTTAGTGATTGAGCCGATGCGCTGGGTACTGTCGGCGATCTCATCCATCGTCCTGACTACCGTCTGCATCGCGCTGCCCCCTTCGGTGGCCGCGCCGCTGGCCGCCATAGAGAGCTTATCGGCGGCGGCGGCCGTCTCTGAGTTGCTCTGCACCGATGCCGCCATCTGGTTCATGGTGGTCACCGTCTGCTGCACGTTGGCCACGGTCTGACGGGTGCGATCGTTCAGATCTTCGTTGCCCTTCGCCAGTTGGTCACTTCCGTCGCGCACGCTCACCACCTGGCTTGATACGTCATTGATCAGCCAGCGGCACATCAACCCTAACTGCCCCACCGCACGCAGGGTCAGCCCCAGTTCGTCGCTGCGGTTGAGGTGCTCTACGCTATTGCGTGCCCCGGTCGCCACGTTCAGCGCCTGGCGCGCAACGTTCTCGATCGGGCGTACAATCTGCTGCTCAAACAGCAGGGTGCCTGTCAGCATGATGAGGGCACTGGCCGCCAGCGGCGCCCAGCCTGCAGAGGTGGCCAGCAGCACCGCGGCAAGCACCACAAACAAACCGGCCATCACGCTACGCACCCGCCAGCGCAGCGGCAGAGTGGGCAGCTTGCCAGACCAGCCTTTACGCAACACTAGCCCTTTATGCAGACGTTTGTTACTGCGTCCTTCGTTCAGCGCTTTGTAGAGCGGCTCTACCGCGGCAATCTCTTCCGGCGTGGCCTTCGCGCGAATCGACATATAACCCGTCACCTGCCCGTTACGCACCATCGGCACGGCGTTGGCGCGCACCCAGTAATGGTCGCCATTTTTGCGGCGGTTTTTCACAATGCCGCTCCACGGCTCGCCCTGCTTCAGCGTGTACCACATATCGGCAAACGCGGCTTTTGGCATATCCGGATGGCGTACCACATTGTGCGGCTGGCCCAGCAACTCATTCAGTTGGTAGCCGCTGACCTTCACGAAAGTATCGTTAGTGTGGGTCATGTAGCTGTTGAGGTCAGTGGTGGACATCAGAGTGGTGTCATCGTCCAGAGGATACGCATTCTGGGTGACATACGATTGAGAAGACATGTGAGCATCCCTTGCAGGTTATTTGAATGTTAATTTCGGGGGTTAATCTCTTTTCGGCGGTAGGGAATTTATCTTTAGTTGTTAAATTCGATCGAGATCGCAAATCATCTCTAAACCGCACTTTTAGTACGCTTTTCTAATCTATTGATTCAAAATACTTTCATGGTGAAATTACTCACAAAGCCTTACCCGTTAAGGCCTACTTAAGTAGCGTACGCCGCACCACGTCAGTGCAATTGACGAAAATGAGTGCAACGCAATGGCCCGCGACCCCACGCCAAAACCGCCTCCGCTGCGTCTCACATGATTAAATATTGTGCAACATTACTTTAACCTGGCGTTTATCCCGATTTTCGTCGGGTCATCGGAAGTGGCGCAATCCCTGCAATAATTAACTCAGTATCATGTGATACGCGATCCCCGGGAGCACATCTTGAACAGGTTACCCTCCAGCGCCTCGGCTCTTGCCTGTACCGCGCACGCACTGAATCTCATTGAAAAGCAAACGCTTGATCATGAGGAGATGAAACAACTTAACCGCGAGGTGATTGATTACTTCAAAGAGCATGTGAATCCGGGGTTTTTAGAGTATCGAAAATCTGTGACCGCTGGCGGGGATTACGGAGCCGTAGAGTGGCAGGCGGGGAGTTTGAATACGCTTGTCGACACCCAGGGACAGGAGTTTATTGATTGCCTGGGTGGTTTTGGGATTTTCAACGTGGGGCACCGTAATCCAGTTGTCGTTTCCGCCGTACAGAATCAACTCGCTAAACAACCTCTTCACAGTCAGGAACTCATCGACCCCCTGCGGGCGATGCTGGCAAAAACGCTGGCGGCCCTGACCCCCGGCAAACTGAAATACAGCTTCTTTAGCAACAGCGGCACGGAGTCGGTCGAAGCGGCGCTTAAGCTCGCCAAAGCGTACCAGTCGCCGCGCGGAAAATTCACCTTTATCGCCACCAGCGGTGCCTTCCACGGCAAATCGCTGGGCGCCCTCTCCGCGACGGCAAAATCGACCTTCCGTAAACCGTTTATGCCGCTGCTGCCGGGCTTCCGCCATGTGCCGTTCGGCGATATTGCTGCGCTGCGCCTGCAGCTCAGCGAGTGCCGTAAAACCGGCGATGACGTGGCGGCGGTGATTCTGGAACCTATTCAGGGTGAAGGGGGCGTGATCCTGCCTCCGCAAGGCTATCTGCCTGCCGTGCGTCAGCTGTGCGATGAGTTTGGCGCGCTGCTGATCTTCGACGAAGTGCAGACCGGTATGGGTCGTACAGGCAAGATGTTTGCCTGCGAGCATGAGAACGTGCAGCCAGACATTCTCTGCCTGGCGAAGGCGCTGGGCGGCGGCGTAATGCCGATTGGCGCCACGGTGGCGACCGAAGAGGTATTCTCGGTGCTGTTTGAAAACCCGTTCCTGCACACCACCACCTTCGGCGGTAATCCGCTGGCCTGTGCTGCTGCGCTGGCGACCATCAACGTATTACTGGAGGAGAACCTGCCTGCGCAGGCCGAGCAGAAAGGCGACATGCTGCTCGATGGTTTCCGCCAGCTAGGGCGTGAATACCCGGACCTGGTGCAGGACGCACGCGGCAAAGGTATGCTGATGGCTATCGAGTTTGTTGATAACGTAATCGGCTACAACTTCGCGAGCGAGATGTTCCGCCAGCGGGTGCTGGTAGCCGGCACGTTGAACAACGCCAAAACCATCCGCATTGAACCGCCGCTCACGCTCACCATTGAGCAGTGTGAGCAGGTGCTGAAAGCTGCGCGTAAAGCGCTGGCGGCGCTGAGAGTGAGCGTCGAAGAGGCGTAAAAAAACGGCCGGGCGGCCCTGCGCCTGCCCGGCCGTTTTTTTTTCCGCTACGTCCGAACCTTTTTAACGGTAAACCGCCGCACATTTCCCCTTTACTGGCCCCGCTCTGTTTTTGCCAACGCCTGGCTACCGGAACGATATTCGCTTCCGGCCAGGTCCATACCTTGTCTTTATCCTTGTTGGGTCACAACCATGGTATAAAACCGTCAACAGAGGTTACGCCGTCAGTAGCCTCGCATCTTGCCGTGATGGCCCTTGCTTTATTTTTTGTTAACGCGATGACGACGGCTCAGGTTCACCGCTGGCGCTTTAAGAGGAGAGACGATGTTTCACGGATTAAGTGCATTTCCGTTGACCCCCCTGAAAGAGGGAAAGATCGACGAGCAGGCTTTCACAACCCTTCTGCGCCCACTGGTGGATGCGGGCGTAGATTCGCTGGGTATTCTTGGTTCGACGGGCAGCTACGCGTACCTCACCGTTGCAGAACGAGCTCAGGTAGCACGCTGTGCGGTTGAGCATGCGGGCGGTATCCCTGTGATGGTGAGCATCGGCGCACTTCGGCTGGACGATATTCTGCGTCTGGCCGACGATGCGCAGGCGGCCGGGGCGGCCGGCGTGCTAATGGCTCCGGTCTCGTACCAGCGGCTGACGGCGGAGGAGGTCTATTCGCTGTATGAGCGGGTTACCCGCCAGCTCTCCGTTCCGCTGTGCGTTTACGATAACCCGGCCACCACCGGCTTTACATTTAGCGATGAGCTGATGTTTGCCGTGGCGGCGCTACCGAACATCGGCTCCGTGAAATTTGGCCGCGTGCCGGAGGATATCGCGCAGGTACGCTCGCGCCTTCCGGACAACGTTACCATGGGCATCAGCGGTGACTGGCAGGCAGCGCCAGCCCTGCGGGCCGGGTTCGACGTCTGGTACTCGGTTATCGCAGGCGTGTTCCCGCAGACCGCGCTGGCGATTGCGCGTTCAAAAGAGACGGCGCAATCTGAACGGCTTGAGCCGCTGTGGGCGCTGTTCCGCCGTTATGGCAGCCTGCGCGTCATGGCGGCCGCAGCCGAGATGATGGGAAAAGTCACGGTGCCTGCACTGCCGTTTCCCCTGCAGGCGATCCAGGGCGAGCCGCGTGAAGCGCTGGCGAGACTGATTGTCAGCCTTGAGCTGGCCTGAACCACCCGCTGGCGCTCCGCGTACCCGGCAAGCGGGATTAGCACTCCACAGGCCCGGTCCGCGTTGCGCCACCGGGCAAGGCCGTTATTCCGGCAACAACCCGACAAAACAGCGTTTTTTACGCGGCTCCGACATCAGTTCCTCGAGCTTATCCACGCAGGCCAGATAGTGCGGCGTCTGCTTGTGCGCTAATACTGCCTCTTCGTCTTTATAGGCTTCATAGATAAAGAACCGGGTTTTCACCCGCGGGTCCTGCAGTACATCAAAGCGCAGATTGCCCGGCTCCTGAATCGCCCCTTCATGATTGGCGCGAAACACCTCCAGAAACTCATCTACCCGTTCGGGTTTGATATTGATCTCTACCAGCGTCACATTCATTTTGCTTCTCCCTGTTTCTCTTCCTGCCAGAACTGGAACGCGTCCCGCGCGCGCATGTTCTCGTGGACCACTTTTTTCACCGCCTTCAGCATGGCGAGCGGCGCACTGGACTGGAAGATATTGCGCCCCATGTCCACGCCGGATGCCCCCTGGTCGATGGCGCGCCAGCACATCTCCAGCGCCTCGTTTTCCGGTAGCTTCTTGCCCCCGGCGATGACAATCGGCACCGGGCAACTGGCGGTCACTTTCTCAAAGCCCTCGTCGACATAATAGGTCTTAACGAACTGCGCCCCCATCTCGGCGGCGATGCGGCTGGCGAGCGAGAAATAGCGGGCGTCGCGCGTCATCTCTTTGCCCACCCCCGTTACCGCCAGCGTCGGCATGCCATAGCGCGCGCCCGCGTCCACCAGCTTGATGATGTTGTTGATGGACTGGTGCTCAAATTCACTGCCGATATAGACCTGCGCCGCTACCGCGCAGACGTTCAGGCGCAGCGCGTCCTCCATCGCGACCGCCACGCACTCGTTGGAAAGCTCGCCCAGAATCGAATTTCCCCCGGAGGCGCGCAGCACCACCGGTTTGTTGGTAGCCGCGGGCACCTGGCTTCGCAAAATGCCGCGAGTGCACATCAGCACGTCGGTCTCGCCAAACAGCGGGGCAATGGAGAGATCGATACGTTCAAGGCAGGTGGTTGGCCCCTGGAAGTAGCCGTGGTCAAAAGCCAGCATTACCGTGCGGTTGCTTTGCGGGTTGAAGATGCGTGAAAGCCGGGACTGCATGCCCCAGTCCAGCGAACCGCAGCCCTTCAGGGTGTAAGGTACGTTGACCTGCGGCGTACCGATACCAAAATCCTTGCCGTCTTTGATGTCGTCTAAATCAGCCATGTTCTCCCCCGTCAGAAGTCGTACTTATCAATGTTCTCTTTGGTGAACACCACCCGCTCCGGCAGCAGCACGATGCCATTGCCCTTCGCCTCATACTGGTAGCCCTGCACGCTGTTCGGCTCAACCTTCAGCGTCCCAATGTCTTTAATCTCTACGCTGTCGCCAACGTTAACATCGCCCTTTTTCAACATATGATCGGCGACGTTGACCGCAATTTTGCCCTGCTGCACCACATCCCACAGGCCAAAGGCTTTTACCGTGCCGCGCTCAACGTAGGGGCGCATTACGTTCGGCGTACTGAACCCGACGATCGCGACCCCTTCCCGCTTCAGGTTTTCTGCCGCCTGCGCTGCCGCCGGCAGGGCGTTAGCGTCCGGAGCGATGATCGCATCCAGATCCGGATAGGCTTTTAAAATCCCTTCGGCGGTTTGCAGGGATTTGGTGGCATCGTTATAGCCAAACTGGGTGGTGACGACCTGCCACTGGGGATGATCTTTCTCGATTTTGGCTTTCGCCTCTTTGACCCACTGGTTCTGGTCGGTGACGGTCGGGCTGGAGTAGAAGAAGGCGACTTTGGCATTCGGTTTGGTGACCTGCTTGCCGGCCATTTCTACCAGCAGGCCGCCCAGCTGTTCCGGTGTGCCCTGGTTGATGTAAATGCTGCGGCACTCCGGCTTGGTGTCGGAATCCCAGGTCAGCACCTTCACGCCGCGCTGCATCGCGCGCTTCAGCGCCGGGCAGAGACCGTCCGGCGACACGGCAGAGACGATAATGGCGTTGTAGCCCTGGTTGACGAAGTTGTTGATCAACTGCACCTGGCCGGAGACGCTCGGTTCGGTCGGGCCGTCGTAGGTCACATCTACGCCGAGATCTTTACCCGCCTCTTTCGCGCCGTTGCCGCCGCTGGTAAAGAAGCCGACACCCACCAGTTTCGGGATAAAGGCGATGCGGTCTGCCGCCTGCGCCGAGGCGAAGCTGAGGGCCATCGCCAGCACTATCAGTTTTGTTTTCATCGTACGCTCCGGGTAGTTTTCAGGAAGATATTGCGCACCCATTCACGGTGCAGACTCAGCGAACGTCCCATCACCACCACAACCAGTAGCGCCCCTGATAGCGCGCTCGACACCTGGTTGGGGATGCCGACCATCTGTAACCCCTGTTGCAGGTAGCCCACCAGCAACGCC
The DNA here is from genome assembly GCF_002308415.1 of Leclercia sp. UBA1284. NCBI lineage: Bacteria > Pseudomonadati > Pseudomonadota > Gammaproteobacteria > Enterobacterales > Enterobacteriaceae > Leclercia > Leclercia sp. UBA1284. Next base: position 168,112 of record NZ_DBUS01000009.1, on the reverse strand, counting down.
GCCAGCGCCGTACCCACAATCGAACCTGACCCGCCGTAGATATTCGCCCCGCCGAGCACGGCGGCGGTGAGGGCCGGCATCAGTAAATCGCGCCCGAGATCCGAACGCGCCGAACCGAAATAAGAGACCATCACCAGGGCGGCAATCGCCGCAGCCACGCCCACCAGGCCATACAGCGCGTAAGGCATGCCGTTTACCGACAGCGCCGCATAGCGTGCCGCACGGGGGTTCTGGCCGATCAGGAACAGATGCCGGCCAAAGCGTCCGCGATGGGTAATCAGCCAGAAGAAAAGAGTTACGACGGCGAAGAGCACCAGCGGGATCGGCAGGCCGAAGAGCGTCAGGTTAGCGAAGGCGGTAAAGCTCTCCGGGAAGCCGCCAATCCCCTCATAGCCGGTCGCCCCCGCCATGCCAGAGAGCAGCAGCGCCCCGCCGCCGTAGAGGTAGAGCGTGCCGAGGGTAATGACCAGCGGGCTGATACCGGTGTAGTGAATCAGCGCGGCGTTGAGCAATCCGCACAGCAGACCGAGCAGCAGCGTCAACGGAATGGCCACGGCCATCGGCCACCCCGCCTGCGTCATCACCCCCAGCGCAATGGCGCACAGACCGATGGTCGACCCCAGCGAAATATCAATCCCACCGCTGATGATCACCAGCGTCAGCGGCAGCGCCACAATGCCGATGCAGATAAAGTCGCTGGTGCTGAACAGCAGCATGTTGATATCGAGCATCCGCGGGTTAATGGCGCCAAAGAGCAGGATCTCCAGCACCAGCAAGATCAGCAGCGCGCTTTCCCAGTTAAGCTTCATTTACGCCACCTCTTTTTTGCGTTTTGAAAAGGGGGTGACGTGTTTTCCCCCTTTGTTGCCCGGCTGGAAACGGCTGTATTTCAGCGCCCGCTGATGTCGTGCCAGCGCCTGACGCAAGCGCCCGTCGAGCACCAGCACCCCCAGCAGCACCAGCCCGGCGATAAAGTCGTTCCACCAGGCCGGGAGCCTGAACAGCACCAGCACGGTGTCGATTTGGGTCAGGAAGAAGGCGCCGAGCAGCGCACCAATCAGCGTGCCCGTCCCGCCCAGCAGCGAAATTCCGCCAAGTACGCAGGCGGCGATCGCTTTCATCTCCAGTCCGCTGCCGGTCTGGTTTGGCACAAAGCCGATCTGCGCGGCAAAGATAATGCCCGCACAGGCCGCCAGCATGCCGTTCAGAGTAAAAGCGAGCATGCGGGTGCGGTTTACCGCCACGCCCAGCTGGCGTGCGGCGGCGAGGTTGTCGCCCACCGCATAAAAATCACGCCCGAAAGCGGTGCGCGACAGGATCCACGCCCCCACGGCGGCGATAAACAGCACCACAAAGCCCAACGGTGAAATCCCGAGGGCGACCGGCGCTGAGAGGCCTTTCAGGGCTGGTGGCAGCCCTTCTATCCACTTTCCACCGGTCCAGAGCAGCATGCCACCGCGATAGAGCCCCAGCGTGCCGAGGGTGGCCACAATCGCCGGGATACGCAGTCCCACCACCAGCAGGCCATTAAACGCACCGGCCAGCGCGCCTATCATCAGTGCAAAGAGCATAGAGACCGGCAGGCTATAGCCGTTATTAAGCGCCACGCCTACGGCAATGGCGCAGAGGCCGACGGTCGATCCCACTGAAACATCAATATTACGGGTCAGCATCACCAGCGCCGCGCCGATCGCCAGCAGGATCAGGATCTGCGCGCTGGCGAAGATCATTCCCAGCGTCTGTAGGCTCAAATAGCCTGGATTCAGCGCCACCAGCACGGCAAACAGAGCGAGGATCGCCAGTAAAGCGCTCAGCTCACGGTTCTTTAATAAGGTCTTCATGCCTGGCCTCCGAACGCCAATGCCATCATGCGATCGAGGCTGACCGCCTGGCGGGGCAACTCGCCGCTGAGCCTCCCCTGGTGCATCACCAGCACGCGATCCGCCAGACCGGGAAATTCATCAAGATCGCTTGAGATCATTAGCACCGCCACGTTTTGCGCCGCCACGCTCTTAAGCAGCTGATAGATATCGGCGCGCGCCGAGACGTCCACACCGCGCGTCGGTTCATCGACGATCAACAGCAGTGGGTTGGCCTCCAGACAGCGTGCCAGCAGGACCTTCTGTTGATTACCGCCGGAGAGGGTGCGCACGGTTTGATCCGCATGGTTGAGTTTGATCCCCAGCGCCCGGTGATAACGCTCCACCACCGCAGATTCCCGCTTGCGCTGTTGCCAGACAGAGGGCTCGTTCAGCGCCACGGTGTTCCAGCGGATCGGCGCATCCAGGAACAGACCCGATACCTGCCTGTCTTCCGGCAGGTAGACCAGCCCCTTCCCGAGGCGGGCCGAAACGGTATCGTGGCCGATCTCCTGATTCTCCAGCCAGACGCGCCCTCCGCGTGCCGGACGCAGGCCATAGAGGGTTTCCGCAAACTCCGTGCGCCCGGATCCCACCAGCCCGGCGAGGCCGACAATCTCGCCGGCGTAAATTTCCAGGCTGAGATCGATAAACCCCTCCCCGGTGAGATCGTCCACCCGCAGGACCGGGAAATCCTGCGCCTGGGTACGGCGGTTTCCCGGCAGGGCCAGCCACAGTTTTTGTGTATCGCTTAAGCTGCGATCCCGGCTGACCGGGGTCATGGCAGCGATCAGCGCATTGTCATCCAGCTGCGCGGTTTCGCCGCTGAGTACCACCGCGCCGTCACGCATCACCGACACGTGGCTGGCGAGCGCGCGGATCTCCGGCAGTTTATGAGAGATAAAAACAATGCCGACCCCCAGCGCCTGGAGCGCGCGGATCTGGCGGAACAGGCGCTCGGTTTCTCCGGGCGTGAGCGATGCGGTAGGTTCATCAAGGATCAGGATCTGCGCCTCGCGCATTAACCCGCGCAGGATCTCCACCATCTGCTGATCTGCCACTTCCAAAGTGCTGGCGGCCGCGTCGAGATTTAGCTGGCACTGCAACTGCTGGAGCTTATCGGTCAGGCGCGTATTAAGGTTGTTGCCGCGCGGCAGGCGGAAAAGAATGTTTTCGCGCACCGTGAGATTGGGAAACAGCATCGGCTCCTGCGGCACCAGATAGATGCCAAGCCCGTGCGCCTGGCCAGGCTTAAGGCGCGCAAATGCGTGACCGGCCACAGAGAGTTCACCGCGATCGGGCGTCTCAACCCCGGCAATGATCTTCATTAGCGTCGATTTTCCCGCGCCATTACCGCCCATTAACGCATGCACCTGGCCTGACAGCAGTGTGAAATCAATGCCTTTCAACACCGGAACGCCAGAGAACTGCTTATGGATATCGCGTGCCTCTAAGAGTGTTTTCATCTTCACGCCGCCATTGAACAAAAGATTTTTAGATTTAATAATGTTCAAAAGCGTAGACCCTGAACTATATTTACAACCGTGCAGGGATCACAGTTTTATGGTTTGAGATCCAGAGATTACCCAAACACATTAAAAGATCCGTTTTGTCGCGTGGCTCACATTTTCGCGGCGCAACATCACGAACATATGATCTAAATTTTTATAAGAGTTCATCTATGAGCGAGAAACGCATTGTCGAAGAGAGCCGGTTTGCCGGACTGGCGCTGTCAGAGGAAGAGCTGGTGGCTCGCGTGGCCTGGTGTTACTACCACGACGGCCTGACCCAGAACGACATAGGCGAACGGTTAGGCCTGCCGCGCCTGAAGATCTCCCGCCTGCTGGAGAAGGGGCGTCAGTCGGGGGTGATCCGCGTACAGATTAACTCGCGCTACGAGGGGTGCCTGGCTCTGGAAACCGAGCTGCAACAGCGTTTTGGCCTGAAGCTGGCCCGCGTGTTACCGGCCCTGAATACCCCAGCGATGAGCATACGCCTGGGCATTGGTGCCGCCCAGTCGTTAATGGGCGTACTGGAACCCGGGCAGCTGCTGGCAGTGGGATTTGGTGAAACCACCATGAGCTGCATCCAGCACTTAAGCGGTTTTATTGGTTCACAGCAGGTGCGGCTGGTGACCCTTTCGGGCGGCGTCGGGCCCTATATGACCGGTATTAGCCAGCTGGATGCGGCCTGTAGCGTAAGTATGATCCCCGCCCCGCTGCGCGTGTCGTCAGCATCCGTTGCCGGGATCTTAAAGCGTGAAGCCAGCGTAAGGGATGTGATCCTCGCCGCCACGGCCGCCGATGCAGCCGTAGTCGGTATCGGATCGGTGAACCAGCGTCGCGATGCCACGATTTTACGCTCCGGCTACATCAGCGAGGGAGAACAGTTGATGTTCGCCCGTAAGGGCGCCGTGGGGGACATTCTCGGTTACTTCCTTAACGCCGGCGGCGAGCGGGTTGAGGATCTGGAGATTCATCAGGAGTTACTCGGCGTGACCCTCGAAGAGCTGGCGCAACTGCCCACTATCGTTGGTGTGGCCGGTGGCGAAGAGAAAGCCGATGCGATTTATGCCGCACTGAAAGGTCGCCGTATCAATGGCCTGGTGACGGAAGAGACCACAGCCCGCGCGGTGCTGGCCCTGGCAAAATAAGGGCGTAGCTCGTGCAAACCACGAGGCATGCTCATGAGTTACCTTTTAGCGTTAGATGCAGGGACAGGCAGCGTTCGCGCCGTGATTTTCGATCTACAAGGCAACCAGATTGCCGTCGGCCAGGCCGAGTGGAAACACCTGAGCGTGGAGAATGTGCCTGGGTCGATGGAGTTTGACCTCGATACCAACTGGCGGCTGGCCTGCCAGTGCATTCAGCAGGCGCTGACGCGCGCGCACCTGAACGCGGCGGATATTCAGTCCGTCGCCTGCTGCTCGATGCGCGAAGGGATTGTGCTGTATGACCGCAACGGCGAGGCCATCTGGGCCTGTGCCAACGTCGATGCCCGCGCCAGCCGCGAGGTAGCCGAACTCAAAGAGATCCACGATTACCGTTTCGAATCCGAGGTGTATGACGTTTCCGGCCAGACCCTGGCCCTCAGCGCCATGCCGCGCCTGCTGTGGCTGGCGCACCATCGCCCGGATATCTATCGCAAAGCCGCCACCATCACCATGATCAGCGACTGGCTGGCGGCAAAACTCTCCGGCGAGCTGGCGGTCGATCCGTCCAACGCGGGGACCACGGGCATGTTAGATCTCTTCTCCCGCGACTGGCGTCCGGCGCTGCTCGACATGGCCGGGCTGCGCGCCGATATTCTCTCTCCGGTGAAAGAGACGGGGACCGTGCTGGGGGCCATCACCCGCGAAGCCGCGCAACAGAGCGGCCTGCGCGAAGGCACGCCGGTAGTGATGGGCGGCGGCGACGTACAGCTGGGTTGCCTGGGATTAGGGGTGGTGCGCGCCGGGCAAACGGCGGTATTAGGCGGCACCTTCTGGCAGCAGGTGGTAAACCTGCCGCAAGTGCGAACCGATCCTGATATGAATATTCGCGTTAACCCGCACGTCATCCCCAGTATGGCCCAGGCGGAGTCGATCAGCTTCTTTACCGGGCTGACCATGCGCTGGTTCCGCGATGCCTTTTGCGCGGAAGAGAAGCTCATTGCCGAGCGGATGGGGGTAGATACCTACAGCCTGCTGGAAGAGATGGCGAGCCGCGTGCCGGCGGGATCCCACGGTGTGATGCCGATATTTTCTGATGCGATGCACTTTAAGCAGTGGTATCACGCAGCACCGTCGTTTATCAATCTCTCCATCGACCCGGAAAAGTGCAACAAAGCCACGCTATTCCGCGCGCTGGAAGAGAACGCGGCGATTGTCTCCGCCTGCAACCTGACGCAAATTTCGCACTTTTCCGGGGTGACGTTTGAGAGCCTGGTCTTTGCGGGCGGCGGGGCGAAAGGCGCCTTATGGAGCCAGATTTTAAGTGACGTCACTGGCCTGCCGGTGCGCGTGCCCGAGGTAAAAGAGGCGACGGCGCTCGGCTGTGCAATTGCGGCGGGTACTGGTGCCGGGCTGTTTGCGGATATGGCCTCAACGGGGGAGCGGCTGGTGAAATGGAGCCGCGAATTTACGCCGAACCCGGAACACCGGGAGCTGTACGACGGCATGATGCAGAAATGGCAGGCGGTGTACGCCGATCAGCTTGGGCTGGTGGATAGCGGGTTGACCACGTCAATGTGGCAGGCGCCTGGGCTGGTGCGGGTATCCCCCTCACCCCGGCCCTCTCCCTGAGGGAGAGGGAGTAAAAGTCCCCCGCACTGGGTGTGTAAGTCCCCTCTCCCCGTGGGAGAGGGTTAGGGTGAGGGCATCAGGCCGCACAATATTTGAATCCCATCACAATCACCGCATTCCCCTTTTCCCTTTTACTCTCCGCTGGCTAAATTAGTAACTCATCCGACCACATAACAATAAATTAACACTGGAAGAGAGTATGAGCCGCTACCCGTCGTTATTCGCCCCGCTCGACCTGGGGTTCACCACCCTCAAAAACCGTGTACTGATGGGATCGATGCACACCGGTCTGGAGGAGCGTCCGGACGGCGCTGAGCGCCTGGCGGCTTTCTACGCCGAGCGCGCCCGCCATGGCGTGGCGCTGATTGTGACCGGCGGCGTGGCCCCCGCCCTTTCTGGCGTTACGATGGAGGGCGGCGCGGTACTGAATGACGCCAGCCAGCTTCCCCATCACCGCCTCGTGACCGACGCCGTCCATCGTGAGGGGGGCAAAATCGCGCTGCAGATCCTGCATACCGGCCGTTACAGCTATCAGCCGCATCTGGTGGCGCCCTCTGCCATTCAGGCACCGATTAACCGCTTCAAACCGCAGGCGCTCAGCCACGACCAGATCCTGGCGCTAATTGACGACTTCGCCCGTTGCGCCGCACTGGCGCGGGAAGCAGGATATGATGGCGTAGAGGTCATGGGGTCGGAAGGCTACCTGATTAACGAGTTTCTCGCCGCCCGCACCAACCAGCGCGACGACGAATGGGGCGGCGATTATGCCCGCCGCATGCGTTTTGCCGTCGAGGTGGTGCGCGCCGTACGGGAACGGGCGGGTGCGGATTTTATCATCGTCTACCGTCTCTCGATGCTCGACCTGGTGGAGGGCGGCGGCACCTTCGACGAAACCGTCCAACTGGCCCAGGCAATAGAAGCCGCCGGAGCCACGATCATCAACACCGGCATCGGCTGGCACGAGGCGCGCATCCCGACCATCGCTACCCCGGTACCGCGCGCCGCGTTCAGTTGGGTGACGCGTAAGCTGAAAGGCAAAGTCTCTATTCCGCTGGTGACCACCAACCGTATTAACGATCCGCAGGTGGCGGACGATGTGCTTTCACGCGATGATGCCGATATGGTCTCCATGGCGCGCCCGTTCCTCGCCGATGCGGAGATCCTTTCTAAAGCGCAGAGCGGGCGCGCAGATGAGATCAACACCTGCATCGGCTGTAACCAGGCCTGTCTGGATCAGATCTTTGTCGGCAAAGTCACCTCCTGCCTGGTCAACCCACGCGCCTGCCACGAAACCAAACTGCCGGTGATCCCAGCGATCGTTAAAAAGCGTCTCGCCGTGGTCGGTGCAGGCCCGGCAGGGTTAGCATTTGCGGTAAATGCCGCCGCTCGAGGGCACAGCGTCACGCTGTTTGACGCGGCTGCCGAGATTGGCGGGCAGTTTAATATCGCCAAACAGATCCCCGGCAAAGAGGAGTTTTACGAGACGCTGCGCTACTACCGCCGGATGATCGAGGTCACGGGCGTCGATCTGCAGCTCAACCAGAGAGTGAATGCGCCCGATCTGATCGGTTTCGACGAGGTGATCCTCGCCAGCGGGATTGCCCCGCGTACCCCGGCGATCGCGGGTATCGATCATCCGAAGGTGCTGAGCTATCTCGACGTGCTACGCGATAAAGTGCCGGTGGGCGAAAAGGTGGCGATTATCGGCTGCGGCGGAATCGGCTTTGATACCGCCATGTACCTGAGCCAGCCAGGAGAGGCCACCAGCCAGAACATTGCCGAATTTTGTGTGGAATGGGGAATCGATACCAGCCTGAACCAGTCCGGTGGGTTACGCCCCGAAGGGCCGCAACTGCCGGCCAGCCCGCGCCAGATTGTGATGCTGCAGCGTAAAGCCAGCAAACCGGGCGAAGGGCTGGGTAAAACCACGGGCTGGATCCACCGCGCCACCCTGCTCTCACGGGGGGTGAAGATGATCCCGGCGGTGAGCTACCAGAAGATCGACGACGACGGTCTGCATGTGACGATCGGCGGAGAGTCGCAGCTGCTGGCGGTGGATCAGGTGATTTTATGTGCCGGGCAGGAGCCGAAACGCGATCTGGCAGATCCGCTGCGCGATGCCGGCAAAACGGTGCATCTGATTGGTGGGTGTGATGTGGCGATGGAGCTGGATGCCCGACGGGCGATTGCGCAGGGGACGATGCTGGCATTAAGCATTTAATTTTTCCCCTCACCCCGGCCCTCTCCCCACAGGGGCGAGGTTGTATTCGTCCCCTCTCCCCCGTGGGGGGAGGGGGTAATCCTCTTACCGACGACGTCCCAGCTTAACCGCTTTCAGCACCACAAACTTATTGTTCGTCGCGATGGTGACGCAGTTACCGAAAATCTTCTTCAGCTTGTGGAAGTAGTCCAGGTGGCGGTTCGCCACGATGTACAGCTCGCCGTTAATTTTCAGGCAGCGGCGGGCATGGTGGAACATCTCCCATGCAACGTTATCCGTCAGGGCGTGCTTCTGGTGGAACGGCGGGTTACAGAAGACGGCGTTGAAGCGGAAAGGCTCCACGCCCGACAGCGCGTTGTTGATCATAAACTCGCAGCGATCCAGCGCGTCCGGCATGTTGGTTTCGACGTTCAGACGGCTTGATGCCACCGCCATTGGCGACTCATCGCTAAACACCACGCTGGCGTCCGGGTTCTTCGCCAACAGCTTCAGGCCAATCACGCCGTTACCACAGCCCAGGTCTACAATCTCCCCTTCGAGGTTCTCCGGCAGATGCTCCATAAAGAAACGCGCCCCAATATCCAGCCCGGTGCGGGAGAAGACGTTCGCATGGTTGTGGATGGTCCAGTCGGTACCCTCCAGCTTCCAGCTCAGGGTTTCGGGTGCGTCAGCCAGTTCCGGTGCGCTGAAGGTACAGTTGATCAGGCGCGCTTTTTTCCAGGCCAGCGTGGTGGTGGTGGGGCCGAGCACTTTCTCGAACAGTTCCAGCGTCGAGGTGTGGATATCGCGCGCCTTGGCACCGGCGATGATACGCGTTTGCGGGGTAACCACCTTACGCAGCGCGCGCAGTTGCTGCTCCAGCAGCGCCATGGTTTTTGGCACTTTAATCAGCACCACGCCCGGCGCCTGCGGGTAGTCCGCGGTGCTGTCGAGGAACTTCACGCTGCCTTCATCGATATCGTTATGGCGCAGGTTCTCACGCGTTGCCAGCTCGCTCAGGTAAGAGTCGCCGATGCTGTAGGGCGTGTGCTCTGCCAGCGCGCAGGCCAGCGCGCCAAAGGCGTCATTCAGGATCAGAACCGGGCCGCTGATTTCAGTGTCATCCAACTGCTGCAGCAGATAGTCATCCGCCGCTTCCCACGCCTGAAGCGGGTTAACGTCATCCGTTTCCGGGAAACGTTTAAGGTTGAGTGAACGGAAACCGTTGTCTAAGTGGCTCATCGGCCCTCCTGAATGGTAAAATTTGGCGTATCCCTGAAAAGGGTGCGTGAGTATACCCGTTTTATTGTCGATTTGGGGCGTTGATGAACCAACTTACTTATCTCCAGGGCTACCCGGAGAACTTACTGACTCAGGTTCGCAGCCTGATTGCCGAGCAAAAGCTGGGCGCGGTGCTGGAAAAACGCTACCCCGGCACGCACGATTTCGCGACCGATAAGGCGCTCTGGCAGTATACGCAGGATCTGAAAAACCGGTATCTGAAGAGCGCGCCGCCGATCAATAAGGTGATGTACGACAACAAGATCCACGTACTGAAAAATGCTCTCGGCCTGCATACCGCCATCTCCCGCGTGCAGGGCGGCAAGCTAAAAGCCAAAGCCGAGATCCGCGTAGCGACGGTGTTTCGCAACGCCCCCGAGGCGTTTTTGCGAATGATCGTGGTGCATGAGCTGGCGCACCTGAAAGAGAAAGAGCACGACAAAGCGTTCTACTCCCTGTGCTGCCATATGGAACCGCAATACCACCAGCTGGAGTTTGATACCCGGTTATGGCTTACGCATTTATCGTTAAAAGGTAATGCGGAATAGCGCACTCATTTTGTCACGCGGCCGTGCTACAGTGGCTAAAGGTTCCCAGCTACGGAGTACGTAAACGTTTATGATACGTTTCGCAGTCATTGGAACGAACTGGATCACCCGCCAGTTCGTTGACGCCGCCCACGAGACCGGCAAATTCAAACTCACCGCAGTCTTTTCCCGTAGCCTTGAACAGGCCCAGACTTTTGCCGGTGATTATCTCGTCGAAAACCTGTTTACCTCTCTGGAAGAGATGGCTCAAAGCGATGCCATTGATGCTGTCTATATCGCCAGCCCAAACTCTCTGCACTTTACGCAAACTGCACTGTTCCTCAGCCATAAAAAACATGTGATTTGCGAAAAGCCGCTGGCCTCAAATATTCAGGAAGTAGAAGCCGCCATTGCGCTTGCCCGCGAAAACCAGGTGGTGCTGTTCGAAGCCTTCAAAACCGCCAGCCTGCCAAACTTCCTGCTGTTGCAGCAGTCCCTGCCGAAAATTGGCAAGGTGCGTAAAGCCTTTATCAACTACTGCCAGTATTCGTCGCGCTATCAGCGCTATCTTGACGGCGAAAACCCAAACACCTTTAATCCGGCTTTCTCTAACGGCTCGATTATGGATATTGGGTTCTACTGCCTCGCCAGTGCCGTGGCGCTATGGGGCGAACCGCACGGTGTAACCGCCACCGCCAGTCTGCTGGAGAGCGGCGTGGATGCCCACGGGCTAGTAGTACTGGATTACGGTGATTTCAGCGTCACGCTGCAACACTCCAAAGTGAGTGATTCGGTGCTGCCAAGCGAAATTCAGGGCGAAAACGGCTCGCTGGTGATTGAAAAAATCTCTGAGTGCCAGAAACTGAGCTTCGTGCCGCGCGGCGGCAAAGCGCAGGAGCTGACGCAGCCTCAGCATATTAACACTATGCTTTATGAGGCAGAGGTATTCGCGCGACTGGTTGAAGACAACGAAGTGAATCACCCGGGCCTCGCGGTCAGCCGCACCACGGCGAAACTGCAGACGGAAATCCGCCGTCAGACCGGTGTGGTCTTCCCCGCTGACGGTCTGAGCGCTGAAGTCACCGCGTAAAGCTATGTAATAAAGTCTGGCAGGAGATTGACGAAATCATTGACCTGACATATTTTGTTACGTGCAAAGGGGAGTAACTTCCTTGCCGGTGGATCGTCATTACGATGTGTGTAAAACCGCATCCGGTCGCCGGGCAACCTTCATGGTTGTAAGTGAGACCTTGCCGAAAGGCGAGGTCTATGCATAAAAAGCTAACGGCTATCGTCTTTCGACCATAGCCGTTTTTGTTTTTTATGTGCGAGGAAAAAAATTATGCACTCTGTCGGCACTCCAATGTTGTGGGGCGGATTCGCGGTTGTCGTGCTCATCATGCTGGCGATAGACCTCTTTTTGCAGGGTCGTCGCGGCGAACACGGCATGACCATGAAGCAAGCCGCCGCCTGGTCCCTGGTGTGGGTCACCCTCTCTCTGCTCTTCTGCGCCGCTTTCTGGTGGTACCTGGCGACGACCCAGGGCCGCGCTGTCGCCGATCCGCAGGCGCTCGCCTTCCTCACCGGCTATCTGATTGAAAAAGCGCTGGCGGTGGATAACGTCTTCGTCTGGCTGATGCTGTTCAGTTACTTCGCGGTACCGGCGGCGTTGCAGCGCCGGGTGCTGGTTTATGGGGTACTGGGTGCCATTGTCCTGCGTACCATCATGATCTTCGCCGGTAGCTGGCTGATTACGCAGTTCGAATGGCTGCTGTATGTCTTTGGCGCGTTCCTGCTCTTCACCGGGGTCAAAATGGCGCTGGCGAAAGAGGACGAAACCGGCATCGGCGAAAAGCCGATGGTCAAGTGGCTTCGCGGCCATCTGCGCATGACCGATACCATCGAGAGCGAGCACTTCTTTGTGCGCAAAAATGGCCTGCTGTTTGCCACGCCGCTGCTTCTGGTGCTGATTCTGGTTGAGCTAAGTGATGTGATCTTCGCGGTGGACAGCATTCCGGCGATCTTCGCGGTGACCACCGACCCGTTCATCGTCCTGACCTCAAACCTGTTTGCGATTCTGGGCCTGCGTGCCATGTACTTCCTGCTGGCGGGCGTCGCGGAGCGCTTCTCAATGCTGAAGTATGGCCTGTCGGTTATCCTGGTCTTTATCGGTATTAAGATGCTGATTGTCGACTTCTATCATATTCCGATCGCCATCTCGCTGGGCATAGTATTTGGCATTCTGGCGCTGACCTTAATTATCAACGCCTGGGTGAACCATCAGAACGATAAAAAGCAGCAGACGCAGTAAGGTCGGATATCACCTCCTGACGCGTTAAATTCCACTGAAAACGGTAACCTCCGAGTTGCCGTTTTTTTGGATATTGCTCTGCTCCGCAAAAATGTAAATATACAGTTAAAAAACATGACGCAGTACGTAAAACCCAGCATTTTACGCTTCCCACGCGCCACGCTTTCCTTATACTCATTTAGGCAAACATTTACTTACATCCAGTCATAATGTGACACAGAGCACATCACGGATGGAACACAGTTTCACTTAAGGAATCCTCATGACGATGCAATCTTCTGGCTTGTTCCGGCGCATATCCGGCGGCAGTCTTGTTAAGCAAATACTGGTCGGTCTGGTGCTGGGCGTGGCGCTGGCCCTTATCTCTAAACCCGCCGCTGAAGCGACAGGGCTGCTCGGCACGCTGTTCGTCGGCGCTCTGAAAGCCGTGGCACCGGTCCTGGTGCTGACGCTGGTGATGGCATCGATTGCCAACCATCAGCAGGGGCAAAAAACCAATATCCGCCCTATTCTCTGGATGTACCTGATTGGTACCTTCACCGCCGCCCTGACGGCGGTAGTGGTAAGTTTTATCTTCCCCTCCACATTACAGCTGACCACTGGCGCAACCGATATCACCCCGCCTGCGGGTATTGTTGAGGTCATGCACGGACTGCTGATGAGTATTGTCGCCAACCCGATCCACGCTCTGATTAACGCAAACTACATTGGCATTCTGGTATGGGCGGTAGGTCTTGGCTTTGCCCTCCGTCACAGCAAAGACACTACCAAAAATCTGATTACTGACGTTTCTAATGCCGTGACCTTCATCGTTACCGTGGTGATCCGCTTTGCACCGATCGGTATTTTTGGTCTGGTAGCCTCAACATTGGCCACCACCGGTTTTGGCGCCCTGTGGGGTTATGCCCAGTTGCTACTTGTATTGATTGGCTGTATGGCAATTGTGGCGCTAGTGATTAACCCGCTGCTGGTTTTCATCCAGACCCGCCGCAATCCGTATCCGCTGGTGTTGATGTGCCTGCGTGAAAGCGGAGTCACCGCCTTCTTCACCCGCAGTTCGGCCGCCAACATTCCGGTTAACATGTCGCTTTGCGAGAAGCTGAATCTGGATCGTGATACCTATTCGGTCTCCATTCCATTGGGCGCAACCGTCAATATGGCGGGTGCGGCGATCACCATCACCGTGCTAACCCTGGCGGCGGTACATACTTTGGGTATCCCGGTGGATCTGCCAACGGCGCTGCTGCTGAGCGTGGTGGCCGCACTCTGCGCCTGTGGCGCATCCGGCGTGGCGGGCGGGTCTCTGCTGCTGATCCCGCTGGCGTGCAACATGTTCGGCATCCCGAACGAGATTGCCATGCAGGTGGTGGCGGTGGGCTTCATTATCGGCGTATTGCAGGACTCCTGCGAAACGGCCATCAACTCCTCTACGGACGTGATGTTTACCGCAGCCGTGTGCCAGGCAGAAGATGCGCGTCTGGCGAAAAACGCCCTGCGTAGTTAACACTCAAGCCCTTCCGTCAACGGACGGAGGGGCGCTCTTCCCGCAAGTCTTTCTCTACTTTAAACGGATCGATCCCCCTGCGCTGCATGCGCCAGAAACGGATGATGTTCAGCCCGTTCATGACCAGAAAACTCCCTTCGATTAAGGTCCCGCCAATCGATCCCAACCAGAAGTTATGAATCACCCAACAGAGCGTGGAGCACCAGATAATGCAGCGCATCGTCAGCCCTTTGCTGCGAAACAGCGCCCAGGTGCTAACGATGGTACTGGCAACCGGCAGCAACTCCATGGGGTGATGGAATTTAGCCAGCCCGATGCCGCCCGTCAGGACAATAAACACCGTCATCACCCACAGACTGCGGGTGCGCAGGGTAATAAGCGTGCGCACGGTATTGAGCATGGCGCTGGAGCCAGCCGGAAAGGCTCCCATCAGAAAGAAATGGATGCCAATAACGGCGCTGTAGAGGGAGAGCTGGATTTTGAATTTCCGCTCGTCGCGGTTGAGGAAGGTGGTAATGCCGATCAGAAAGGCGAAGACACCAACGCCCTGGGCAAGCCAATACGCGGTCATGAAAGTTTCCTGTGGTCAGGCAAAAAGAAACGGCGCTTCCTTAAGAAACGCCGCTTTAATTCGATCCCTGTGACTTACAACGTCACGCCGCTTTTGAAGATCGCCAGCTCACGGAAGTCGTTTTTCTCGTTACAGGTAGATTTGCCGTTTGCAATATCAACAATCAGATCAACAAACTCATCCAGCACCTGAGGCATCCCTTTGCCGTGGATCAACTGGCCTGCGTCGAAATCGATCCAGTGCTTCTTCTTCGCCGCCAGCTCGCTGTTGGTGGCAATTTTCACCGTAGGGACAAAGCCGCCGTACGGCGTACCGCGCCCGGTACTGAACAGCACCATATGACAGCCTGCTCCCGCCAGGGCGCTGGTGGCGACCGCGTCGTTGCCCGGCGCGCTCAGCAAGTTCAGGCCGTGCGTCTTCAGGCGTTCGCCGTAGCGCAGCACATCAACCACCTGGCTGGCCCCCGCTTTCTGCGTACAGCCGAGGGATTTCTCCTCCAGAGTGGTGATCCCGCCCGCTTTGTTGCCCGGCGACGGGTTTTCATAGATGGGCTGGTTGTGGGCGATAAAGTACTGTTTGAAGTCGTTGACCATGGTCACGGTCTTTTCAAAGGTCGCTTCATCGCGGCAGTGGCTCATCAGAATACGCTCTGCGCCGAACATCTCCGGCACTTCAGTCAGCACGGTGGTGCCGCCGTTGCCAATCACGTAATCAGAGAAACGTCCCAGCATCGGGTTAGCGGTGATGCCGGACAGACCGTCAGAACCGCCGCACTCGAGGCCGAATTTTAGCTCGCTCAGCTTACCTGGCTCGCGTTTATCGTGGCGCATCGCCTCATACAGCTGGTGCAGCTGCTCAAGCCCCGCTTCCACTTCATCGTCCTGATGCTGACAGACCATAAAGTGCACGCGATCGGGATCATACTCCCCCAGGGTCTCGCGGAAGGCATCCACCTGATTGTTTTCACAACCGAGCCCCACCACCAGCACTGCACCGGCATTCGGGTGACGCACCATATTTTGCAGCATGGTACGGGTATTAATGTGGTCGTCGCCCAGCTGCGAGCAGCCGTAGGTATGGCTAAACAGGTGAACGCCGTCGATACCTTCGGCGTTGTTCGTCTCTTTCAGGAAACGGTTCTGCATCTGACGGGCCATGGCGTTCACGCAGCCGACGGTCGGCAGGATCCACAGCTCGTTGCGGATCCCCACCTCACCGCTGGCGCGGCGGTAGATCTCCACGTCGCGATCCGCGGCCTGCTGCTCCCCGGCCTGGAAATCGGGTTGATAGCTGTACTCGTCCAGATCGCTCAGATTGGTGCGGGTATTGTGGGAGTGAATGAATTCACCCGGCGCAATGTCTGCCAGCGCATGGCCGATAGGCAGGCCGTATTTGACGACATTCTCCCCTTTGGCAATCAGGCGCAGGGCAAACTTATGCCCGCGCGAAACAGCCTGACGAAGCGTGACGCTCTGGTTATCAAAAGTCACTTCCGTGCCTTCGGCCAGATCCGCCAGCGCTACCGCAACGTTATCCAGCGAATGGATCTTGATGTATTGCATATCAACCCCTAACGGCCTTAGTTCAGTTCAATGGCGAAGTAGTCACGCGCATTGTTAAAGCAGATATTTTTCACCATTTCGCCCAGCAGCTGGATATCTGCCGGTGCTTCGCCCGCGGCGACCCAGCGGCCGATCATCTGGCAGAGAATGCGGCGGAAATATTCATGGCGTGTATAAGACAGGAAGCTACGGCTATCGGTCAGCATCCCGACGAAGCGGCTTAACAGACCCAGCTGCGCCAGCTGCGTCATCTGACGCTCCATGCCGTCTTTCTGATCGTTGAACCACCAGCCGGAGCCAAACTGCATCTTGCCTGGCATCCCTTCGCCCTGGAAGTTACCGATCATGGTGCCCAGCACTTCGTTATCGCGCGGGTTCAGGCAGTAGAGGATGGTTTTTGGCAGCAGGTTCTCTTCGTTTTGCTTGCTCAGCAGTTTAGAGAGCTCTTCCGCCAGCGGGCGGTCGTTAATGGAGTCAAAGCCCACGTCCGGCCCCAGCAGTTTGAACTGACGCAGGTTGTTATTACGCAGCGCGCCAATGTGGTACTGCTGAACCCAGCCGCGACGCGCATATTCCGCGCCCAGCCAGACCAGTACGGCGGTTTTAAACTGCGCCACTTCGTGTTCGCTTAAGGTTTCACCTGCCAGGCGACGGGCCAGAATGCTGTCCAGCTCGGCTTCACTGGAATCGGCAAACAGCACCACGTCCAGCGCATGGTCAGACACTTTACAGCCGTGCGCCGCGAAGTGATCCAGACGTTTTGTCAGAGCTGTTTGCAGGTCGGTAAAGCGACGAATCTCGGTATCAGAGACGTCGCCAAGCTTCGCCATGTAATCGTTAAAGGTGGCCAGTTCAATATTGAAGGCTTTATCTGGGCGCCAGCTTGGCAGCACTTTCACATCAAAGCTGCTGTCTTGTGCAACGATGGCGTGGTGCTCCAGTGAGTCAATCGGATCGTCGGTGGTGCCGACCATCTTCACGTTCATCTGCTTCATGATGCCGCGGGCAGAGAATTTGTCCTGCGCCAGCAGCGCGTTGCACTCATCCCAGATCTCGTCTGCCGTGGTCGGGGACAGCAGTTTGCCCGTGATACCAAACGGACGACGCAATTCCAGGTGCGTCCAGTGGTACAGCGGGTTACCGATGGTGTGCGGCACGGTTGCCGCCCAGGCATCAAATTTCTCGCGGTCTGACGCATCACCGGTGCAGAGGCGCTCGGCCACACCGTTGGTGCGCATGGCACGCCACTTGTAATGGTCACCTTTCAGCCAGATGTCATACAGGTTTTTAAAGCGATAATTTTCGGCAACCTGCTGCGGCGGCAGATGGCAGTGGTAGTCAAAAATCGGCTGGTCTTTTGCATAGTCATGATACAGGCGGCGGGCAAATTCAGTATCTAACAGGAAATCGTCGGTCATAAACGCGGTCATATCGTCATCCTCATTACGAGTGCGTCAGAAAGCTTATGTTCAGATGCTGCAAAGTTATCACACCAATTTCCAGAGCCAGAAGATTTTTTCGTGAGTTAGATCAATAAACGCCCACAAAAAAATTACCTCCAAAGGGGCAGAGGCCGCTGGAAGCCGCGCCAGCACTGGCTTAGCTCGCCGCAAATAATGACCTTACAAAGATTCACACTTTTGTGATGTCACTCACCTTTTAAAGTTGTATGACAAGTTATCTTCTCGCCGTCGCAATTTATAAGCCGACGGAATGATTTACCGGTTTCTATCACAACCGGAATACACGGTACGGATACCGACTTATGCACGATTCACTTATGGCAAGGTTCGGGCCGTTCCGGGAGACACTCCCGGTTACGCCCTCCCGTTAAAGAAGCCGCTCAGGTTTACCGAGAGAGGCGCTGCGCCAGAGCGCAGATATAACATAACGATGAGGTTTTACATGCGTAAAATTAAAGGGTTACGTTGGTACATGATCGCACTGGTGACGCTTGGCACCGTGCTGGGCTACCTGACGCGTAACACTGTGGCGGCTGCGGCGCCAACGTTAATGGAAGAGCTGCACATTTCGACCCAGCAATACTCTTACATCATCGCCGCTTACTCTGCGGCATACACCATCATGCAGCCCGTTGCCGGCTATGTGCTGGATATTCTCGGCACCAAAATTGGCTACGCCTTCTTCGCCGTCACCTGGGCAGTATTCTGCGGCGCGACCGCGCTGGCGGGCAGCTGGGGTGGACTGGCACTGGCACGTGGCGCAGTAGGTGCTGCAGAAGCCGCTATGATCCCGGCCGGCCTGAAAGCCAGCTCTGAATGGTTCCCGGCGAAAGAGCGCTCCATCGCCGTTGGCTATTTCAACGTGGGTTCTTCTATTGGTGCGATGATTGCCCCGCCGCTGGTGGTATGGGCTATCGTGATGCACAGCTGGCAGATGGCATTCATCATCTCTGGCGTGCTGAGTTTTGCATGGGCAATGGCGTGGCTGGTCTTCTATAAACACCCGCGCGATCAGAAAAAACTTTCTGAAGAAGAACGTGAATACATCATTGGTGGTCAGGAAGCACAGCACCAGACCAACAACGGTAAAAAGATGTCTGTCTGGCAGATTCTGGGTACCCGTCAATTCTGGGGTATCGCCCTGCCACGCTTCCTGGCAGAACCGGCCTGGGGTACCTTCAACGCCTGGATCCCGCTGTTCATGTTTAAAGTTTACGGCTTTAACCTGAAAGAGATCGCCATGTTTGCCTGGATGCCAATGCTGTTTGCTGACCTGGGCTGCATCGTGGGGGGTTACCTGCCGCCACTGTTCCAGCGCTGGTTTGGTGTTAACCTGATTGTGTCACGTAAGATGGTTGTGACCATGGGCGCACTGCTGATGATTGGCCCAGGCATGATCGGCCTCTTCACCAGCCCGTACGTGGCGATTGGCCTGCTGTGCATCGGTGGTTTTGCTCACCAGTCTCTGTCTGGCGCGCTGATTACCCTCTCTTCCGACGTCTTTGGGCGTAACGAAGTGGCAACCGCCAACGGCCTGACCGGTATGGCAGCCTGGACCGCCAGCACCCTGTTTGCACTGGTTGTGGGCGCACTGGCAGATACTATCGGCTTTAGCCCGCTGTTCGCGGTACTGGCGGTGTTCGACGTGCTGGGAGCCATTGTTATCTGGACGGTACTGAAAAACCAGTCAGCCGAGGAGCTGGCAAAGAGCACCATAGGCGGCCCCGCCGCCCAGAGTTAGCGAAGAAAAGTGTGAACTAAAGCCGCCTGTCAGGGCGGCTTTTTTGATGGCGAAATCTGGTGGGGGTTTAGCAAAAGTGGTATAACAAATATCATCTGCCGTACCCTGCCTGGAGCGCATATGGAAATCAACGAACCCCGTCGTCTTTATCAGCAACTTGCTGCCGAGCTGAAAGATCGCATCGAGCAAGGCGTCTATCTGGTGGGCGATAAACTGCCTGCGGAGCGTTTCATTGCCGATGAGAAGAGCGTCAGCCGCACCGTGGTTCGTGAAGCTATCATTATGCTGGAGGTCGAAGGTTACGTCGAAGTGCGTAAAGGTTCCGGCATTCATGTTATCTCCAGCCAGGCAAAACACTCCCCGGCACCGGACGAAAGTCTGGAATTTGCCAGTTACGGCCCCTTTGAGCTTCTGCAGGCGCGTCAGCTTATTGAAAGTAATATCGCCGAGTTTGCCGCCACCCAGGTGACCAAACAGGACATCATGAAGCTGATGGAGATCCAGGATAAAGCGCGACAGGAAAAATGTTTCCGCGATTCCGAATGGGATTTGCAATTCCATGTCCAGGTGGCGCTCGCAACGCAAAACACGGCACTGGCGGCGATTGTTGAAAAAATGTGGACTCAGCGCGTTCATAACCCGTACTGGAAAAAACTGCACGATCATATCGATTTACGCACCGTCGATAACTGGTGTGACGATCATGACCAGATCCTTAAAGCATTGATTCGAAAAGATCCGCATGCGGCGAAGCTGGCCATGTGGCAGCACCTGGAGAACACTAAACAAATGCTGTTTAACGAAACGAGTGATGACTTCGAATTTAACGCTGACCGTTACCTTTTTGCCGAAAATCCGGTTGTTCACCTTGATACTGCCGCAAGCGGCACAAAATAGTTTTCTTCTCTGCTGGCGGGCGCATCATTGCGCCTTCTGGCGTCTGTGGGTAAGCAAACCTCTATAGTGTCAGCCTTTGTAAATACCCTCGCGTCCCCTCCCTGGGTTAAGCCAAAATCACATCATTATCCTCGTGAAATTCTGTGACGCAGAACCGCGGGGTTTGTTACAATTAGATGCAATTTGCATTTCTGTAAGTTAGTGCTTGCTTACCCAGCCATTTAACAGGGAACAGTTCTGGCCACACAATGTGTCCGCGAGCGATCATAATGTCTTTATAAAAACTATCGCCGTGCTGTTTTGACCCGGTTGACGGGCATGACGTTAACCGATTTCCAGGAACACTGAATGGAACTTTTTACCCAATTACTTAATGCCTTATGGGCCCAGGATTTCGAAACCCTGGCCAATCCTTCCATGATTGGCATGCTCTATTTTGTCCTGTTTATGATTCTGTTTCTTGAAAACGGCCTGCTGCCCGCCGCGTTTTTGCCGGGCGATAGCTTGCTGGTGCTGGTAGGGGTGCTCTGCGCAAAGGGGGCGATGGCCTTCCCGCAAACGGTAGTGTTACTGACCATTGCCGCCAGCCTGGGCTGTTGGGTGAGCTACATTCAGGGGCGATGGCTGGGCAATACGCGTATTGTGCAGAACTGGCTTTCGCATCTTCCGGCGCACTACCATCAGCGTGCGCACCATCTGTTCCATAAGCATGGTCTTTCCGCCCTGCTGCTTGGCCGTTTCATCGCGTTCGTCCGTACCCTTTTACCTACCATAGCCGGCCTCTCCGGCCTGAACAGCGCCCGTTTTCAGTTCTTCAACTGGATGAGCGGCCTGCTGTGGGTACTGATTCTGACCACCCTGGGCTACGCGCTGGGCAAGACGCCGGTGTTCCTTAAATATGAAGACGCGCTAATGTCGTGCCTGATGTTGCTTCCGGTGGTGCTGCTGGTGTTTGGCCTGATTGGCTCGCTGGTTGTTTTGTGGAAGAAAAAACATGGGAGTCGAGGTTAACGTGCGCCTCTCAATGCGACAGTTTACTTACGCCATGGTGGCGCTGTGTATGCTCAGCGCCATGCTGCTGGTCTGGAAAGCGCTCCAGACCCACGAGTCTACGCTGGCGATTCGCCCGGTGATTCAGGGTTCGAGCGTGCCAGATGGCTTTTCCATCTGGCACCATCTGGATGCTAATGGCATTCGCTTTAAAAGCATTACGCCTCAGAATGACGTGCTGTTAATCACCTTTGACTCCAGCGCCCAAAGCGCTGAAGCGAAAAAGGTGCTCGACCGTACGCTGCCGCAGGGTTATATCATCGCGCAACAGGATGATCCTAACCAGGCTGCACTCTGGCTAACTCGCCTGCGTGATACCTCTCGCCTGGCGGGCTAAACTTCCAGGATTCTGAATCTTTTCACCCACTTTGGTGATATCGCCGTTTACTTACTATGCTTAAGTACGCGGAGCACCTCTCGATGTACTCCGCAGCACTCTGGAAAATCGGCATTTCGTTAGGATTTGCCGTTAACAATGGAAGGTTTCAATCATGAATTACCGCATCGTTCTGGGTCTTGCCCTTTTTTCAATTAGCACAGCGTCTTTCGCCACTTCCCTGTGTCAGGAGAAGGAACAGGATATCAAGCGTGAGATCAGTTACGCCGAAAAGCATAACAATCAGAGCCGCATCAGTGGTCTGAAAAAAGCGCTGAGTGAAGTACAGGCGAACTGTACGGACAGTAAGCTGCGTGCTGAACACCAGAAAGATATTGCTGAGCAGAAAGAAGAGATTGCCGAACGCCGTCAGGATCTGGTGGAAGCAAAAGCGAAAGGCGATGCGGATAAGATCGAAAAGCGTGAAAAGAAACTGAAAGAAGCGCAGGAAGAGCTGCATGCGCTGGAGTCTCGCGATTATTAAGCCAACGGAAGTCTTAACAGGAGAGAATCATGTCCAAAGATACCACATCGGAACATCTGCGCGCTGAACTGAAATCCCTGGCGGATACCCTGGAAGAGGTGCTGAATACCTCTTCAGACAAATCAAAGGAAGAGCTGAGCAAACTGCGCAGTAAAGCCGAAAGCGCCCTGAAAGACAGCCGTTATCGCCTGGGTGAGACAGGTGACGCGCTGGCCAAACAGACCCGTGAAGCAGCCGCTCGCGCGGATGAATATGTACGTGACAACCCGTGGACCGGAGTGGGCATTGGCGCCGCTATCGGTGTCGTTCTGGGTGTCCTGCTGACGCGTCGTTGATTATGGAAGATCCTCGTCAAGCACAAGGCCCTGCAAAAAACGTCCTCGGCATTGGGCAGCGTATTTTAACCACTCTGGTTGGCATCGTGGAGACACGCGTCAGGCTGGCTGTGGTTGAACTTGAAGAGGAGAAGGCCAACCTCTTCCAGATGCTGCTTATGCTGGGGCTGACCATGCTCTTCGCCGCCTTTGGCCTGATGAGCCTGATGGTGCTGATTATCTGGGCGATTGATCCGCAGTATCGTCTGAACGCCATGATCGCGACTACCGTAGTATTGCTGGTGGCAGCCCTGATTGGCGGGATTTGGACGATGCGCAAAGCGCGTCAGTCAAGCCTGCTCCGTCATACTCGTCATGAACTGGCCAACGACCGGTCTCTGCTGGAGGATGACAAGTCGTGAGTGACAAATCAGATCGTCAACAGCGAAAGGCGTTTCTGCTGAGCCAGATCCAACAGCAGCGGTTGGATCTGTCCGCCAGCCGTCGCGACTGGCTAGCCGTAACGCGTTCGTACGATCGCGGCTGGAATACCTTTCTGAGCTTACGCTCATGGGCGCTGGTTGGCAGCAGCGTGATGGCTATCTGGACGGTACGCCATCCCAATCTTCTGGTTCGCTGGGCACGTCGCGGTTTTGGCGCATGGACCGCATGGCGACTGGTTAAGTCGACCCTTCGCCAGCAACAGCTGGGTAATTAGCCCCACTCCGCAGGCCGGGTTAGTCCTCTTCCGGCCTGCGCACCCCTTTCTGATTGCTCAATATCTTTGATTAAGATTGACAGTTTTCCTTGCTAACAATTGCCAATCGCCCCGTTTAATATCCTCTCCATCGACAGCAAATGCGCGGCAGGTGCCCGGATTTGCGGAAAAATAAAAATCAGCAGCCCTTGTGGTTTCGTGGAGAGTAAAATGAAAAAATTAGAAGATGTTGGTGTACTGGTTGCGCGTATTTTGATGCCGATTCTGTTTATTACAGCAGGCTGGGGCAAAATCACTGGTTACGCAGGAACGCAACAGTATATGGAAGCCATGGGCGTACCGGGGTTCCTGCTGCCTCTGACCATCCTGCTTGAGTTTGGCGGCGGTCTGGCAATTCTGTTCGGTTTCCTGACCCGTACCACCGCGCTGTTCACCGCAGGCTTTACTCTGCTGACGGCATTCATCTTCCACAGTAATTTTGCAGAAGGCGTGAACTCTCTGATGTTCATGAAAAACCTGACTATCGCAGGCGGTTTCCTGCTGCTGGGTATCACCGGTCCAGGCGCATTCAGCATCGACCGTGTGCTGAATAAAAAGTGGTAAGCCGATTACCCGAGTAAACTTGAAGCGAGGAGATATCTCCTCGCTTTGGCTATCTGAAGGAGGAAAAAATGGGACAACTTGTTGACGGCGTCTGGCAGGATACCTGGTACGACACCAAATCTACCGGAGGACGTTTTAAGCGTTCTGTTTCTGCCTTCCGCAACTGGCTCACCGCCGACGGCTCCGCCGGCCCGAGCGGTGAAGGCGGCTTCGCGGCGGAGAAAGACCGTTATCATCTCTACGTTTCACTCGCCTGTCCGTGGGCGCATCGCACACTGATTGTCCGCACGCTGAAAGGGCTGGAATCGCTGATCCCCGTTTCGGTCGTTAACCCGCTGATGCTGGAAAACGGCTGGACCTTCGACAAGGATTTCCCGGCCGCCACGGGCGATGACCTCTATCACCACGATTTTCTCTATCAGCTCTATCTGCGTGCCGATCCACATTACACTGGACGCGTCACCGTTCCGGTACTGTGGGATAAGAAAAACCAGACCATCGTCAGCAATGAATCGGCTGAAATTATCCGCATGTTCAATACCGCTTTTGATGCTCACGGCGCGCGGGCGGGCGATTATTATCCCACTGAACTGCGGGAAAAAATTGATGAGCTGAATAGCTGGATTTACGACAACGTCAATAACGGTGTTTACAAGGCCGGGTTTGCCACCAGCCAGGAAGCTTACGACGAGGCGGTCGAGAAAGTCTTTGAGTCGCTGGAGCGCATTGAGCAGATCCTTGGCCAGCATCGCTACCTCACCGGCGATCGACTGACAGAAGCCGATATTCGTCTGTGGACAACGCTGGTACGTTTCGATCCGGTCTATGTCACCCACTTTAAATGCGATAAGCATCGCATCAGCGATTATATGAACCTGTATGGTTTCCTGCGCGACATCTACCAGATGCCGGGGATTGCCGAAACGGTCGATTTTGACCACATCCGCACCCACTATTACCGCAGCCATAAAACCATCAACCCAACGGGTATTATCTCCATTGGTCCATGGCAGGATCTGAACGAACCGCATGGCCGTGACGTCCGTTTCGGCTAAATATTCAGGGCATCAATTGATGCCCTTTTTTTATTCACAATCTCCGTCTATTCTTACCTCGATCGCTTAGAAAACAAGTGATTGACTGATTATTGAGGCAAGATATATGGACTGGTATCTCAAAGTACTGCGCAACTACATTGGATTTGGTGGCCGCGCCCGCCGCAAAGAGTACTGGATGTTTGTTCTGGTGAACTTCATCCTTATCCTCGTGCTGGGCATCCTCGATAAAATGCTCGGCTGGGAGCGCGCCGGGGGCGAAGGGGTGCTGACGACGATTTATGGTCTGCTGGTTCTGCTGCCGTCCTGGGCTGTTCTGTTCCGGCGCCTGCACGACACTGACCGTTCGGCGTGGTGGCTGTTGCTGGTGCTTATTCCCATCGTCGGCTGGCTAATTATTCTGATCTTCAACTGCCAGGCTGGCACGCCGGGTGAAAACCGCTTCGGGCCGGATCCTAAACGGCAAGCCTGATACCTTGCCCGGCGGCATTGCGCCACCGGGCATGCACTTATTTGACGGTAAACAGCTTCTGGATCTCGCGCAGGCACCAGGATTTGGCCTCGCCCATGCTGTCCCGACGCCACGCCATAATGATATCCACTTCGCTAGTGTACTCCGGGCTGACCACGCGCAGGCGCCCTTCAGCAATATCTTTTTCCACAAACGGATAAGGCATAGTGGCGACGCCCAGCCCGGCCAACAGCGCCTGGCGTTTATCTTCCAGCGTACTGACGGTGAGACGCGGCTGCTTATCCAGCAGCTGCACGGTCAGTACCGGACGTTCGCGGGCGGTATCGGCCACCGCCACACCCCGGTACTTCACGCGGGTAACTTCAGAGAGCGGCTCGGGCTCGTCATGAATCGGATGATCCGGGGCAGCAACATAGACATTCATTACGCTATAGAGCTTACGGGAGTTGATCTCAGACGAGGATCGGAAGTGCATATCCGGCGCAATGACAATATCCGCCCTGCCCGTTTCAAGACGCTCCCACGCCCCTGCCAGCACCTCGGTGATGATCGACAGCTGCGTATTGGCTTTATCCGCCAGTCTTTCTACCAGCGGGAAGAGCGCGTGCGTCGGGACAAGCGCTTCTGTTACCAGAGTGAGATGGGTCTCCCAGCCGCGGGCCAGAGCCTCTGCATCGGTAGTGAGTTTATCAGCCGCCTCCAGCAGTACACGCCCGCGCTCAAGCAACATGCGGCCAACATTGGTGAATTTTGTTCGATGACCGGAGCGGTCAAATAACACCACATCCAGCTCTTCTTCCAGCTTCTGCATGGTGTAACTCAGGGCTGACGGCACGCGCCCCAGCTCGTCTGCAGCCGCAGCAAAGCTGCCACGTCTGTCAATCGCGTCCATGACGCGCAGCGCTTCAAGCGTCAGTGCTCTCTCTTTAGCCATAACGTTATCATTCAGGAAATTTGAACATAGTGGGCAGAATATCTGGCTAACAATGCAGCGTCCATACCTTTACCATTGTTTTAGTGTAAAGAGAGGTCAAGCATTATGATTACTACAAGAACTGCAAAGCAGTGTGGACAAGCCGACTTCGGTTGGTTACAGGCCCGCTATACCTTTTCCTTTGGACACTACTTTGACCCGAAACTGTTGGGCTACGCCTCACTGCGCGTGCTGAATCAGGAAGTGCTTGCACCAGGCGCCTCCTTCCAGCCACGTACCTATCCTAAAGTGGATATCCTTAATGTGATTCTGGAAGGCGAAGCCGAGTACCGCGACAGCGAAGGCAATCATGTCCAGGCGAAGGCCGGTGAAGCGCTGTTGATTGCCACCCAACCAGGCACAAGTTATAGCGAGCATAATCTCAGCAAAGACAAAACGCTGACCCGCCTGCAGCTGTGGCTGGACGCATGCCCGGAGCGTGAAAATGCACCGGTTCAGAAGATGATATTGCAGGACGGTAAGCAGCAACTGCTCGCTTCGCCGGACGGCAGCCAGGGTAGCCTGCAACTGCGCCAGCAGATTTGGCTGCATCATATTGAGCTGAAGAAAGGCGAGGAGCTTAGCTTCCAGCTGCATGGCCCGCGCGCCTATCTGCAGTCGATTCACGGCACGGTACATGCCGTCACGCATGCGCAAGGGAAAGAAGCGCTAACCTGTGGTGACGGGGCGTTTATTCGTGATGAAGCGAATATTACCCTGGTCGCCGATTCACCGCTGCGGGCATTGCTGATTGATTTGCCGGTGTGACGATAATCCCTGCTGACCCTCTCAGAAAGAGAGGGTCAGGGGAAAGGCGTTACACTTTGCTCATCATAATCTCAATGATCTGCTTATCCGTGGCCTGCATTGAGCGGCATGCCAGTGCGCACAGATTTGCGATCGACTGTTCCACATCCTGCGCAACTATCCCTTCATTGCCCGTCACGGCAGACTCCTCCAGTGCCATCATCACCGCTTTCCAGGCACTGGATACGCTGGTAGAGACCTTCATGGCGCAGCTGTTTGCCGCCCCGTCACAGATGATGCCACTGACATCCCCGATCATACTGCCGATCGCCATCGCCATCGTCTGGTAGTTACCGCCCATTAGCCAGGCCATGCCTGCTGCTGCCCCCATTGCTGCCGTCGTGGCGGCACACAGTGCCGACAATCGCGGAAGCTGGTTATGGATGTAGATGGCCACCAGGTGAGACAGCATTAACGCCCGTGCCAGCATGTTCTCGTCGGCCTGCACATACTCTGCAACGACCACGACCGGCATAGTGGCAGCGATCCCCTGGTTGCCAGAGCCTGAGTTACTCATCGCCGGCAGTGTCGCTCCGCCCATGCGTGCGTCCGAGGCGGCGCTGGTGCGAATAACAATCTCCGACGCAAGATCCTGCGCCATCCAGCCACGCTCGCGCTGTTTTTGCAGCGTAGCGCCGATATGGAGACCCCATTTCCCGCTCAGCCCCTCGCGGGAAAGCGCATCGTTGAGCCGGGCGGCCTCCAGGATGAAGCGGATATCCGCAAAGGGAACGTGCCCGGCAAACTCAAAGATCTGCGACAGCGTAGCCGTGGAAAGTACAGCCAGGGGATCATCGTCGTTGTGCTCTACCTTCTCATTGCGATGAAAACATGTTTTTCCGCCGCAGGTAATCTCGATCACACGCGTATGTTCACCGGCAATGGTCACCGAGGCTGACTCATCCTCTGCATAGACGCAGGCGCGGGAATAGAGGATCTCATCGCACGGCACCTGCAAGTTTATCTGCACTTTACCGGCATCCAGCAACGCTTTAGCCCTGGTGAGCGCCTCGGCTGAGGCCTCTTTGAGCACTTCCAGCCCGCCCTGCGGATTGCCCCCCAGCGCCCCCAGCGCCGCGGCAACAGGCAGCCCGACCATCCCGGTTCCTGGTACCGTTACCCCCAGCCCGTTTTTCATCAGATTTGGCGATACCCACGCTTCAATGTGCGTTACCGGCTTCGCGAGTTGCCCGGCGGCAATCGCACAGGCCAGCGCCAGAGAGATGGGTTCGGTACATCCAAGGGCAGGTTTTACTTCCGCCCGGACAGCGCGAATAAAAGGGTTCCATAAAGGATTCGTGAACTCAGACATCTTAACCACCTAAATGATCCTCAGGAGAAGGCGAGGAAAGGAGAAACGCAAAGCAGCACGCCGGTGATAATAATGATCATCAGCGATACGCCTTTGTATTTATGCAGTGCGGGGACTTTATAGACCAGCCAGGCGGGAATTAAGCACCCCACCATGCCAAAGATAGGACTGCAAATAGAGGTGAAGCTCAGTACCGGCGCATTCAAGACAATGGCGCTCCAGGCCAGTAAAATGGCGAAAAGCATGATGCCGCGCTGTACCAGGGATTCATTGATTTTTTCTGCCGGCATCCTGCGGCGCAGAATATTCATCACGATGCCCTGTGTGGCTTCGCGAAAGCCGAGATACACACCGAAGAACGCGGTCATAACGGCAAAAATATTGAGGATTACGCTGACAATTTTGACCCAGCCCGCCCCTTCGCCGCTAATAAATTGTGCCGCAATCGCCAGTGCGGAAATATTCTGTTCATACGCTTTTACCGCATCGTCATGCCCCATCGCCAGCGTGAAAGAGACCGCGTAAAAGAAGACCGTGACAAACAGAATGCCGAAGGCGATATTCATCGCCCGCAGCGCTTTATAGCGCGCGACTTCTACCGACTTTTCTCGCGAGCGATAAGAGATCACCATCGGGCTTAACGTCTGAATAAAAAGAATCGAAGTGAGCGTAAAGGGCAGCGTAATAATGGCGTTTTTAATCAGCAGTCCGACGGGCGGCAGCATACCCACGTTGGCTAAGTGCCAGAGCCCAATCATCGACAGCCCCAGCGCCGCGACGACAAACAGCTTTGTAAGCACCATCAGGCTTGAAACCTTAAATAAGAGCTTTTCACCGCGCGATGAGATCGCCACCAAAATACAGATCAGCAGCAAGCCGTAGAAGGGATTTTCCGAAAGCAGGCCATCGGTAATGCCAAAGGTGTGTAAATAAGAGGCGCTGTCATTGGTGATCGCGGTGGAGTAGACAAACATCCAGATCACCAGCATCACGAAATAGAGCGCGCCCAATAAAATCCCCCAGTTCTTGCCCAGGTAGCCGCTAATAACGCTCGGATAATCTTTGCATTCTGGTGATTCCGCCAGCGTATTTATAAAGAGACGCTGGAAGAGATACATCGCCGGATAACCGATTATCGAGGAGAGCAGGAATACCCACAGGCCCATTAATCCCACCTGGACCGGGAGAAAAACAATTCCCGCACCTATCGCCATGCCGATACTCATAATGATCCAACCGGTATCGGTACTGTCGAATTTAATGGCTTCTTGCCATTCACTTTCACGCATTCCCGCTCGCATTGCCGCAGGGGAATCCGTGACCATCACGCTGCTATTTTTCGCCGTATCCATAAGGCTCTCGCTTATTGTGTAGGGTATAGAGTTCTCATTTTTGGGTCTGTGCTCATCAGCGATAATGAGCCAGAGATGTGCAGGCGCGAATTATTGGAATGGGGAAAATCATACCCGCAGGTGAAGAGAAAAAAGTCACAATATTAATAAGGCTTTTCGAAAATTAGAGCAAAAATTGCTCCTAATTGTGTGCCTAAAGGAATGATTTTCTTGGTATTAGCGTTGCACGTTAAAAAACATGCCAAAGCAAAAACCCCGCCGAGGCGGGGTTTTCTTGAAGTAAAAAGCAAAAAACCCCGCCGTAGCGGGGTTTTCTTTAAGAAGTTGAAGCTGACCGATAAGCCGCTTTCTTTTGGGTATAGCGTCGTTGGACAGTCATTCATCGCCATCATTACGGGTGGCCATAAGCAAAAACCCCGCCGAGGCGGGGTTTTATTGAAGAGTTGAAGCTGACCGATAAGCCGGGTTCTGTCGTTGGACAGTCATTCATCTAGGCCAGCAATCGCTCACTGGCTCAAGCAGCCTACCCGGGTTCAGTACGGGCCGTACCATGTGAACCCCTATTTGGCCTTGCTCCGGGTGGAGTTTACCGTGCCACGGACTGTTACCAGCCGCGCGGTGCGCTCTTACCGCACCCTTTCACCCTTACCTGATCCCACTTGCGCGGGCCATCGGCGGTTTGCTCTCTGTTGCACTGGTCGTGGGTTTCCCCCCCAGGCGTTACCTGGCACCCTGCCCTATGGAGCCCGGACTTTCCTCCCCTCCGCCCGTCTCCCCCGAAAGGGACGACGACGAAGCGGCGACTGTCTGGTCAGCTTCGGCGCGAAGTATAGAGGGTTTGCGCCCCGCTGTCACCCTCGCGTGTGCATCCCCACCCTTAAGGTGGCGGCAACATTGCGCGAAGCGCGATAAATATTATCCGATGCGTTACGGAAGGCCTCTTCCAGCGTCCCAATACTGTTCAGCACGCTGAATACGGCATCGATACCATACTGATGCACCACCGCGACGTCGCGGGTCAGACTGCCGGCGATACCAATCACCGGTTTATGATATTTTTTGGCTACGCTTGCCACGCCCACCGGCACTTTGCCGTGAATACTCTGGCTGTCGAGGCGTCCTTCCCCTGTGACTACCAGCGTACAATCGTGGATATGTTCTTCCAGATGCAGGGCCTGGGTGACAATTTCGATACCGCTACGCAGTTCCGCACCAAGGAAGGCGGTCAGCGCCGCGCCCATACCGCCTGCCGCGCCGGCACCCGGCATATTTTTCACGTCGATACGCAGCGATGCTTTAATCACGTCGGCGAAGTGCCCAAGATTGGTATCCAGCTCGACAATCATCGCCTCCGTCGCCCCTTTCTGTGGGCCGAAAATCCTCGAGGCGCCCGTCTCCCCCACCAGCGGGTTGGTCACGTCACAGGCCACGCGAATAGCGCAATGCTTAAGGCGCGGGTCGAGGCCGCTGGTATCAATATGATTCAGCGCCACCAGGCTTCCGCCGCCATAACCAATATCGGTGCCATTAGCATCCACCAGCCGGGCCCCCAGTGCCTGGACCATGCCCGCGCCGCCGTCGTTAGTGGCGCTGCCACCGATGCCAATAATGATATTACGCGCCCCTTTATCCAGCGCAGCGAGGATCAGCTCCCCGGTGCCGCGAGAGGTGGTGGTTAAGGGGTTACGTTGTGCCGGAGGCACCAGCGCCAGGCCGCTGGCCGCCGCCATTTCGATAAAAGCCGTGGTGCCATCGCCAGAGATACCCCAGCAGGCATTCACCGTTTCACCCAGTGGCCCGGTGACGGCAGCGTGCTGTAGCGCGCCGTTTGTGGCGGCGATCATCGCTTCGACCGTGCCTTCGCCGCCGTCGGCGACCGGAACAGAGACATATTCTGCGTCGGGGAAAATTTCCCGAAATCCTTTTTCTATTGCCTGCGCTACCTCGGTAGCGGAGAGACTTTCTTTGTAAGAGTCAGGGGCAATTACGATTTTCATAGTTATAGCCTGTTACCGCTCGAGGCAGAAATACCGGGCGCGTCCCCACGCCCTTCTTCGTTAGCGCGTGATTTCCACTTTCGCCAGTTTTTCGTAATAGCATGCGATTGCGCTGTGATCCGCCGTGCCCAGTCCATCTGCACGCAGCGCCTGCATCATCTCCATAACCGCTGCGGTGAGCGGCAGCTGCGCCCCTACGCCGTGAGAGGTATCCAGCGCGTTCGCCAGATCTTTGATATGCAGATCGATACGGAAGCCAGGCTTGAAGTTACGATCCATCACCATAGGTGCCTTCGCATCCAGCACGGTACTGCCCGCCAGGCCGCCACGAATAGCCTGATACACTAGGTCCGGGTTAACTCCTGCTTTGGTTGCCAGGCTCAGCGCTTCGGACATCGCGGCGATGTTCAGCGCGACGATCACCTGGTTCGCCAGCTTGGTCACGTTACCGGCACCGATTTCGCCGGTATGAACCACGGAGCCTGCCATCGCTTTCATCAGGTCATAATATTTGTCAAAAATCGCTTTATCGCCGCCTACCATCACGGACAGGGTGCCGTCGATCGCTTTCGGTTCACCGCCGCTGACCGGCGCATCCAGCATATCTACGCCTTTCGCCTTCAGCGCTTCGCTGATTTCGCGGCTCGCCAGCGGGGCGATAGAACTCATATCAATGACCACCAGGCCCGGCTTCGCCCCTTCAATAATGCCGCCTTCACCCAGCGCCACCTCTTTTACGTGCGGGGAGTTTGGCAGCATCGTGATAATCACATCGCACTGCTCTGCAATGGCTTTCGCAGAGGCGGCTGTTTCTGCCCCGGCGGCAATCACATCCGCAATAGCGTCGGGATTACGGTCAGCAACCACCAGTGAGTAACCTGCTTTGATGAGGTTTTTACTCATTGGTTTACCCATGATACCCAGGCCAATAAAACCAACTTTCATCGTCATAATTGCGTCTCTCTCTTTCTCTCAGTGGTGATTATTTTTTAAAGGAATCCGCTAATTTCTGCGTGGCGGAACGGAATACGCCCAGGTCACTGCCTACGGCGACGAAGGTTGCGCCCCACTCCAGATAACGACGGGCATCAGCCTCAACCGGCGCCAAAATGCCGCACGGCTTACCGTGTGCCTTGGCGCGGGCAAAAATATGCTGAATAGCACGCTGTACGTCCGGGTGGTTGGCATTACCCAGGTGACCAAAAGCGGCAGCCAGATCGCTTGGCCCGACAAAGATACCGTCTACACCGTCGGTGGCGGCGATAGCGTCCAGGTTATCCACCCCCTGCTGGCTTTCAATCTGTACCAGGATGGTGATGTTTTTGTTGGACTGCGCTAAGTAGTCCGGCACGGTGCCAAACATGTTGGCGCGATGAGAAACCGATACGCCACGGATCCCTTCCGGCGGGTAACGGGTAGAGGCCACCGCCTGCACCGCCTCTTCTTCGCTCTCCACAAAC
Organism: Leclercia sp. UBA1284; assembly: GCF_002308415.1. Taxonomy (NCBI): domain Bacteria; kingdom Pseudomonadati; phylum Pseudomonadota; class Gammaproteobacteria; order Enterobacterales; family Enterobacteriaceae; genus Leclercia; species Leclercia sp. UBA1284. Next base: position 134,941 of record NZ_DBUS01000009.1, on the reverse strand, counting down.
GGAATCAGGAAGTTGTAAAACCCGATATCCAGTAGGCGCTTGATGATCACAGGCTCGTTGGTCGGCACGCGCACGACCGGTGCACTGTGGCTCCCCTTCAGCGCCATCAGCTGAGGAATAAAGGTGGTGACATCGTTCGGGGCATGTTCGCCGTCCAGTACCAGCCAGTCGAAACCTGCCAGGCCCAGCACTTCGGTGCTGATGGGGCTCGCCAGAGCAGACCAGCAGCCGATTTGGATCTCTTTTGCCGCCAGCGCAGCTTTGAATTTGTTCGGGAAGATATCGTTACTCATCGCTTATACCTTTGCTTATTTCTGCAATTCCATACGTTTGATGTCGCCTACCACGAACAGGTAGCAGACCATCGCCATCAGCGCCGAACAGCCTACGAAGACCAGCGCCGCGTTAAACGAATGCAGCTCACTTACCAGATAGCCAATCACCAGCGGAGTGACGATTGACGCTACGTTACCGAATACGTTGAATACCCCACCGCACAGGCCAACAATCTCTTTCGGCGCGGTATCGGAGATAACGGGCCAGCCCAGCGCGCCAAAGCCTTTTCCAAAGAATGCCAGCGCCATCAGCATCACCACCAGCGTGGTGTTATTGGTGTAGTTACACAGAATGATGGTCGAGGCCAGCAGCATCCCGAGCACGATAGGTAATTTACGTGCCAGCGTCAGTGACATACCGCGTTTAATCAGGTGATCCGAGAACACACCGCCCAGCACACCACCGGCAAAACCACACAGCGCGGGGATGGAGGCGACCAGGCCCACCTTCAGAATCGACATCCCCTTCTCCTGCACCAGGTAGATAGGGAACCAGGTGAGGAAGAACCAGGTAATGGTGTTGATAAAGTATTGACCAAAAAAGACGCCCAGCATCATGCGGTTAGTCAATAACTGTTTGATATAATGCAGCTTTGGACCATTCGCTGCTTTGTCGCCGGGCTTTTTGTGATCCATATCGACCACAGCGCCATTCTCAGAGATGAATTTCAGCTCTTCAGCAGACATGCGCGGATGGTCGGTCGGGTTGTGAATGAACTTCACCCACATGCCGGTCAGCACAAAGCCAATGACACCCATAACGGTAAAGACATGTTCCCAGCCCCAGGCAAAGGTCAACCAGCCCAGCAGCGGCGAGAACAGCGCCAGCGAGAAGTACTGTGCAGAGTTAAAGATCGCCGATGCGGTGCCACGCTCTTTGGTCGGGAACCAGGCAGCCACGATACGGGCGTTTGCCGGGAAGGAGGGCGCTTCCGAGAAGCCGAGCATAAAGCGCATGAAGAACATCGACACACCGGCCCAGGCCAGCGGGAACATATCGACAAAGCCCTGCAGGAAGGTAAACAGGGACCAGAAGAACAGACTGTAGGTATAGACTTTTTTGGAGCCAAACTTATCCAGCAGCCAGCCGCCCGGGATCTGCATCAGCAGATAAGCCCAGCCGAATGCGGAGAAGATGTATCCCATCGACACAGCACTTAACTGCAGCTCCTTTGCCACTTCCGTCCCGGCAATCGATAAGGTCGCGCGGTCAGCGTAGTTAACCGCAGTCACAATAAAAATAATCAGCAATATTAAATGACGGGTATGAATACCCTTTTTCGTTTCTACAGCAGTATCCAGGCTCATATATAATTCCTCGGGCACATCGCTATACTTTTTATTATTTTAAGAAGAAGTTTCCCTGGTTATTTTAGACAGCAGGTAATATCAATTAATTAACCAGATACAATGAAATCGAGAATAAGTATAAACATCAGACTCAACCTGCACATTGTGTTAAAGCTCAATTATCACGCCAATAACGAATAATATCTTGAGCATATGCACAACATCCTGGGCGCTGATGCACAGATTTACGCATAAGCCGCCAGTCGCGGTGCCCTCTCTCCCCGATGAGTGATCATGATCACATTTTTATTCCCGGAGTCCTGACATTCTTTATTCAACAAGACCGAGACTTTATTTCTGACAATAAGAAAATAAGCATCCTCTTATCGACTTTTAATATCTAAAACTTCGCTGGAGAATACTGAACAATGGCCGACATCGAAATTCGTCAAGAGTCGCCGACGGCGTTTTATATAAAGGTGCATGACACCGATAACGTGGCGATTATTGTTAACGATTATGGGTTAAAAGCAGGAACCCGCTTCCCGGACGGACTGGAGCTGATTGAGCATATCCCGCAGGGACATAAGGTGGCGCTGGTGGATATCCCGGCGAAAGGCGAAATTGTTCGTTACGGTGAAGTTATTGGCTACGCGGTGCGTGCTATTCCACAGGGCAGCTGGATCGATGAATCACTGGTCGAACTGCCAAAAGCTCCACCGCTGAATACCCTGCCGCTGGCGACCCGCGTGCCGGAGCCGCTGCCGCCGCTCGAAGGCTACACCTTTGAAGGCTACCGCAACGCAGACGGCAGCGTAGGTACAAAAAATCTGCTCGGCATTAGCACCAGCGTACACTGCGTGGCAGGCGTGGTGGATTATGTGGTGAAAATCATTGAGCGTGATCTCCTGCCTAAATACCCGAACGTCGACGGCGTGGTAGGACTTAACCACCTGTACGGCTGCGGCGTGGCGATCAACGCCCCGGCGGCCATCGTCCCCATCCGGACGATTCATAACATCGCTCTGAACCCCAACTTCGGCGGCGAGGTGATGGTCATCGGGCTCGGCTGTGAAAAACTGCAGCCAGAAAAACTGCTGATGGGCACCGAAGATGTACAGGCTATTCCGGTGGATGACGCCAGTATCGTGCGTCTGCAGGACGAGCAGCACGTAGGCTTCCGTTCGATGGTCGACGACATTTTACAGGTGGCCGAACGCCATCTGGCGAAACTTAATCAACGCCAGCGTGAAACCTGTCCGGCTTCCGAGCTGGTTGTGGGTACCCAGTGCGGCGGCAGCGATGCGTTTTCAGGCGTGACCGCGAACCCGGCGGTCGGCTACGCCTCGGACCTGTTTGTACGCTGCGGCGCCACGGTAATGTTCTCTGAGGTCACGGAAGTGCGTGACGCAATCCATCTGCTGACCCCGCGCGCCGTCAATGAAGAGGTGGGTAAACGTCTGCTGGAAGAGATGGCCTGGTACGACAACTATCTTGATATGGGTAAAACCGACCGCAGCGCTAACCCCTCTCCGGGCAACAAAAAAGGCGGCCTGGCAAACGTGGTGGAGAAAGCCCTCGGCTCGATTGCCAAATCTGGCCAGAGCGCCATCGTGGAAGTGTTGTCCCCGGGTCAGCGCCCAACCAAACGCGGTCTGATCTACGCGGCGACCCCGGCGAGCGACTTCGTCTGCGGCACCCAGCAGGTGGCCTCCGGTATCACCGTACAGGTGTTCACCACCGGACGCGGCACCCCGTACGGCCTGATGGCGGTTCCGGTGATCAAGATGGCCACCCGCACCGAGTTAGCAAACCGCTGGTTTGACTTAATGGATATCAACGCTGGCACCATCGCCACCGGAGAAGAGAGCATTGAGGATGTGGGCTGGAAGCTGTTCCACTTTATTCTTGATGTGGCGAGCGGCCGTAAGAAAACCTTCTCTGACCAGTGGGGCTTGCACAATCAACTGGCGGTGTTTAACCCGGCGCCGGTTACCTGAGTTGGCAGTAAACCTTGCTTAGCATGGCTTCGGCCATGCTTTTTTTATTCTGCATTCAGCGCAGGATGCCGGCCGAAGGTGTCTGCCGTTAAGCGATCTCAACGGCCAGATTGAGGCTGGCCGGTGTGATACCGGCTCACCGCTTACTCCCCTTGCTGCTCCAGGGCGTATTTATACAGCGCATTCTTTTTCACACCGTGGATTTCGGCTGCCAGCGCGGCGGCTTTCTTCAGAGGAAGCTCGGCCTGCAACAGCGCCAGGGTGCGCAGCGCATCGGCAGGCAGCGCGTCCTCTTCGGCTTTGTGGCCTTCCACAATCAGCACCATCTCGCCCTTACGACGGTTCTCGTCCGCTTTAACCCACGCCAGCAGATCGCCGACGGGCAAGCCATGGATCGTCTCCCAGGTTTTGGTGAGCTCACGTGCCAGCACCACGTAGCGCGACGTTCCCCAGACGGCGACCATATCTTCTAAGCTCTCCAGCAGGCGGTGGGTGGATTCATAGAAAATAAGCGTGCGCGGCTCGGCTTCCAGCGCTTTAAGTACGTCGCGGCGGCCTTTGGATTTTGCCGGTAAGAAACCTTCATAGCAGAAACGATCGGAAGGCAGACCCGCAGCGCTTAAGGCCGCGATGGCGGCACAGGGGCCAGGTAGTGGCACGACGCGGATGCCCGCTTCCCGGCAGGTACGCACCAGGTGGTATCCAGGATCGTTGATGAGCGGCGTGCCGGCATCTGATACCAGGGCAATGTTCTGCCCCTCTTTCAGCTTCGCGACCAGCGTCTCTGCCTTTTGCTGCTCATTATGGTCGTGCAGCGCGAACAACCGCGCGCTGATAGCGAAATGCTGTAGCAGTAATCCCGTATGGCGAGTGTCTTCAGCGGCAATTAAATCAACGCTTTGCAATACGGTGAGTGCACGTTGGGTAATATCAGACAAATTCCCGATGGGAGTAGGTACAATATACAGTTGACCCTGAGAATTATCTGCCGTTTCGTGTTGTTTCATTGTTTCATCCGTATTGCCGATTTAATATTGAGCATGCGTAAAAAAATATCACTGGATACAGTATGGTACCCTTAACGTTTCTTCGTAACAAAGTCACGCGCAGCCTTCCCCTTGTGGTTGCCGCGCTGATTTTTGCAGGCTGTGGCACCCAGGCGCCCGATCAGACGACTCCTCACATGGAGGGCACTGCTCAGGCTGATTCCGGCTATTATCTGCACCAGATGGAGCAGAGCTCGAATGATACCAGGATCAACTGGCAATTACTTGCCATTCGTGCACTGCTGAAAGAAGGCCAAACCCAGCGGGCAAGCGAACTGTTTAACCAGTTGCCGCAGGATCTCACCGACAGCCAGCGTCGCGAGCAGCAGCTTCTTGCCGCTGAGCTGAAAGTGGCACAGAACGACGCTGCTGGCGCGAAAAAGATCCTTGCCGATATTGACGTCAATGCACTGGAAAACAACCAGCAGGCACGTTACTGGCAGGCCGTCATTACCACCGAGCAAGGCCGCCCTTCCCTGACGCTTCTCCGTGCTCTGATTGCGCAAGAGCCTTTGCTGGCAGGAGATCTGAAGCAAAAGAATATTGATGCCACCTGGCAGGCGCTGTCGTCCATGACGCAGGATCAAGCTAGTAAGCTGGTGATCAACGCCGATGAAAACATTCTGCAGGGCTGGCTGGATCTCCAGCGCGTCTGGTTTGATAACCGCAATGATCCCACGATGTTGAAAGCGGGTATTACCGACTGGCAGACCCGTTATCCCAACAACCCTGGTGCTAAAATGCTGCCAACGCAGCTGGTGAACGTGCAGAATTTCAAACCTGCCTCCACCAGCAAAATTGCGCTGCTGCTGCCTTTAAATGGCCAGGCAGCCGTATTTGGACGCACCATCCAGCAAGGCTTTGAAGCCGCGAAAAACGGCACCACGGCGGTGACGGGGAGCGCAGTACCGGCGCAGACAGCTCAGGCTGCAAACGTGAATGACGTTGTTAGCCCTTCTGCGGCAGAGACCAGCGATCTGACGGCGACCCAGCCGCAGGGCACGATGCAGAACCCGGTTACCGCCCCTACCACCCCATCCGCAGCCCCGGCGACCCAGCAAGCTCCGCAATCGCAGGCCACCCCGGCGACGAATGCGGCAGCCACGGAGCAGCCGCAGACCACGGAGCCACAACAACAGGCGGCACAACCGCAGATTACTGAGCCACAACAACCGGCTGCGCAACCGCAGGCCGTAGCAGCGACCACGGCGAACCCGGGCGCTGAGCTGAAGATTTATGACACCAGCGCACAACCTTTGGATCAGGTGCTGGCTCAGGTTCAACAGGATGGCGCCAGCATCGTGGTCGGGCCGCTGTTGAAAAACAACGTAGAGGAGCTGATGAAGAGCAACACCACGTTAAACGTGCTGGCGCTTAATCAGCCAGAGCAGGTACAGAACCGCGCCAATATCTGCTATTTCGCCCTCTCTCCGGAAGACGAAGCCCGCGACGCCGCGCGTCATATCCATGAGCAAGGTAAGCAGGCGCCCCTGTTGCTGACCCCACGCTCTACGCTGGGCGATCGCGTCGCGAATGCCTTTGCCCAGGAGTGGCAACAGCTGGGTGGCGGCATCGTGCTGCAGCAGAAATTCGGCTCAAGCTCAGAGCTGCGCGCCGGGATTAACGGCGGCGCAGGTATCGCGCTGAGTGGCAGCCCGGTCACCGCCAGTCTGCCGCAGCAGCAGGGTGTGACCATCGGCGGCCTGAACATACCGGCTCCGCCAACGGATGCGCAAATCTCGGGTGGCGGTAAGGTCGATTCAGCGTACATTGTGGCCACGCCGGAGGAGATCGCCTTCATCAAACCGATGATTGCCATGCGCAATGGTAGCCAGAGCGGCGTGACGCTGTATGCCAGCTCCCGCAGCGCGCAGGGCACCTCTGGCCCTGACTTCCGTCTGGAGATGGAAGGTCTGCAGTACAGTGAGATCCCCATGCTCGCCGGCAGTAACCCGGCGCTGATGCAGCAAGCGCTCGGCAGCGTACGTAACGACTACTCGCTGGCCCGCCTGTACGCCATGGGCGTTGATGCCTGGGCGCTGGCAAACCACTTCACTCAGATGCGTCAGGTACCCGGCTTTGAAATTAGCGGCAACACTGGCGATCTGACCGCGACTCAGGACTGCGTGATTAACAGGAAGTTATCATGGCTCAAATACCAGCAGGGGCAGATCGTCCCGGCCAGTTAAGCCGTAAACAGACCGGCGACGCATGGGAATTACAGGCGCGTCGCTGGCTGGAAAGCAAGGGACTGCGCTTTATCGCCGCGAACGTCCGCGCGCGCGGCGGTGAAATTGACCTCATCATGAAAGAGGGCCAGGTGACGGTGTTTGTCGAGGTTCGCTATCGACAAACATCCCACTTTGGCGGTGCCGCCGCCAGCGTGACCCGGGCCAAGCAACAAAAATTATTACAGACCGCCCGCGTGTGGCTTGCCCGCCATAATGGGAGTTTTGATACTGTGGATTGCCGGTTCGATGTGGTAGCCTTCACCGGAAACGCCATCGAATGGCTTAAAAACGCCTTCGGCGAAGACGCGTAAACCAGATCGTTAAGGGATATTGTGCTCGATAGAATTAAGGTGTGCTTCACAGAAAGCATTCAGACTCAGATAGCCGCGGCAGAAGCGCTGCCGGATGCCATCTCACGCGCCGCGATGACGCTGGTGCAGTCCCTGCTCAATGGCAACAAAATTCTGTGCTGCGGTAATGGTACCTCGGCCGCCAACGCCCAACATTTCGCCGCCAGCATGATCAACCGGTTCGAAACGGAGCGTCCGAGTTTACCCGCCATTGCACTTAATACCGATAACGTGGTCTTAACAGCGATTGCTAACGATCGTCTTCACGATGAAATCTATGCCAAGCAAGTCCGTGCGTTAGGGCATGCCGGTGATGTGCTGCTGGCTATCTCTACGCGCGGTAACAGCCGCGACATCGTCAAAGCCGTAGAAGCGGCCGTCACCCGCGATATGACTATCGTAGCGCTGACGGGATACGACGGTGGCGAGCTGGCCGGGCTTTTGGGTCCGCAGGATGTGGAAATTCGCATTCCCTCTCACCGCAGTGCACGCATCCAGGAGATGCACATGCTGACGGTGAACTGTTTATGCGATCTGATCGATAACACGCTTTTCCCTCACCAGGATGATTAAGGAGTCAACATGAAGGCATTTTCGCCCCTCGCAGTCCTTATTTCTGCGCTGCTGCTTCAGGGATGTGTCGCCGCAGCGGTCGTGGGTACTGCCGCAGTGAGCACCAAAGCCGCAACCGACCCACGCTCCGTGGGCACGCAGGTAGATGACGGCACCCTTGAGTTGCGTGTAAACAGCGCGTTGTCCAAAGACGAACAGATTAAGAAAGAAGCGCGCATCAACGTTACCGCTTATCAGGGCAAAGTTCTGCTGGCAGGCCAGGCGCCCACCACCGAACTGGCATCCCGTGCGAAGCAGATCGCCATGGGCGTTGAAGGTGCGACAGAGGTGTTCAACGAAGTACGTCAGGGGCAGCCAATCGGTCTGACCACTGCGTCATCGGATACCTGGATCACCACCAAAGTGCGTTCGCAGCTGTTGGGTAGCGATCAGGTGAAATCTTCCAACGTAAAAGTGACCACCGAGAACGGTGAAGTCTTCCTGCTCGGTCTGGTTACCGATCGTGAAGGCAAAGCGGCAGCGGATATCGCCAGCCGGGTGAGCGGCGTGAAGCACGTCACTACCGCCTTTACCTTCATCAAATAACCTTCTTGCCCTCAAGAAGGTCTTACAACAGGCCGGATGCGCTTAACGCCATCCGGCTTTTTTTATACCAGCGCAATGCTTCCCACAATGATTCCACTCAGCGCAACCAGCATCCCTGTCAGCCACAGCGCTTTTGCCGGGAATGATTTACGCAGCATGATAAGCGATGGCAGGCTAACCGCCGGAAGCGTGATGAGTAGTGCCAGCGCCGGGGCGACGCCCATACCCGCCAGCATCATGGTTTGCACAATCGGGATCTCGGCGGCAGTAGGAATTACAAATAACATACCGGCCACGGCCAACGCGATCACCCACAGCAGCGAGTTTTCAACGGCACCGTCCGCATGCGGGAAGAGCCAGACGCGGGCTGCGCCAAGGACTAGCACCGCAAGGATATAGACCGGGATCGTGCTCCAGAAGAGCTGCCAGAGCGCTTTACCCCAGCGCGACAGGAAACTGCCCTGCGGCTCCGGGAGTTCGACCTGCAGCGGCGCAGGGGTCACGGCGGTCTCTTTCACCAGTCTCTGCACGAGGGTTGCCACCACCAGCACGGTCAACAGACCCGCGACCAGACGAATAATGGCAAAATGCCAGCCAAGCACGAAGCCCATAAACACCAGCGTGGCGGGGTTGAGCAGCGGGTTGCCCATCCAGAATGCCAGCGCCCCGCCCATCGACACTTGCTGGCGACGCATCCCGGCGGCCACCGGCGCGGCACAGCACGTGCACATCATGCCCGGCAATGAGAAGAGCGTACCCAGCAGCGTCCCCTGAAAACGGGGTTTCCCTAAGGTTCGCAGCAGCCAGTTACGTGGGATCAGCACCTGGATCAGCGAGCCAAGTAATACCCCTAGCACCGCAGCTTTCCATACGGCCAGGAAGTAGACCAGCGCATAGTCCCACGCCGCCTGCAGCGGGCTGCTGTTGGCGTTAGCGAGAATTGATTTACCGATCGAGTGGGTATCGGCGGCAGTAAAGGCTTTGCCGTAATAGGGCTGCCACTTCACATACCAGAGCCCAATAATAACAACGAGAAAAAAGAGAGCGGGCTTCCACCACTGCAGTGGTGTTGCCGCCTGAGATGAAGACTGACCAGTCATAGCATTCCCCGGGGAGTGTTTTTAATTTTGCCCGGGGATATTACGCCTCGCCTTTTGAAATTTCATGCAGTTTTGCTGAAGGGATAATATTTACCCCCTCTCTGGAGGGGGAAAGTCCCTCGCTCAGCATCGCTCTGGCCACTTCGCGTCCGTCGATTGATTTCCAGTTGCCCGGTAGCAGTGAGAAGAGAGGGGCAAACAGGGACTCGCTAAAACGGTGCTTTTCACGCTCACCCAGGAGCATGGAAGGGCGAACGATGGTCAGCCGTTCCCACTTCTGCGCGATTAGCGCCTCCTCCATCTTCCCCTTCACTTTGTTGTAAAAGAAGGGAGAGCGGGCGCTGGCCCCCATTGCGCTGACCACCAGGAAGTGTTTAGCGCCCAGCTTTTTCGCCGTCAGGGCGGTATCCACGACCAGGGTGTAGTCCGCATGGATAAAAGCCTCTTTGCTGCCCGCTTCGCGCCGGGTGGTTCCCAGACAGCAAAAAGCGATATCAATCGGGTCCTGGACCTGCGCCAGCGCATCGCTCAACTGCGGATCGTGAGGGTTAAAAACGCCCGAAATATCCGCCAGCGGACGACGCGTGGGGGCGGCGATATAATTTACCCGCCGATCCTGAATTAACATTCGCAGTAGATGCCCGCCCACCAGTCCGGTGGCGCCGGTAATTAGCACCTGACTCATTTTTTTCCCCTTTGCAGAATAGTCCGTAGGCGATTTTGCCCTGCTCGACCACACTTAAAAGTCTGTGAGGTAAGTATTTACCACAAACGTAGAAAAATCTGTCTGAAGCCAAAACAACGGAGGAAACATGAGCAAGAAAATTGCGGTCCTGATTACCGACGAGTTTGAAGATTCAGAATTCACCTCACCCGCTGAGGCGTTCCGCAAAGCGGGACATGAGGTCATCACCATTGAGAAAGAGACCGGCAAAACCGTCACGGGGCATAAAGGCGAGGCGAAAGTGACCATCGATAAAAACATTGATGAGGTCAGCCCGTCAGATTTCGACGCCCTGCTGTTGCCGGGTGGCCACTCCCCTGACTCGCTGCGCGGAGATGACCGTTTCGTTACCTTTACGCGCGATTTCGTTGCCAGCGGGAAACCGGTGTTCGCCATTTGCCATGGCCCCCAACTGCTGATCAGCGCGGATGTGGTGCGCGGACGTAAGCTGACCGCGGTTAAACCGATCGTCATTGATCTGAAAAATGCCGGGGCAGATTTTTACGACCAGGAAGTGGTGGTCGATAAAGACCAGTTGGTCACCAGCCGTACGCCAGACGATCTGCCTGCCTTCAACCGGGAAGCGCTACGCCTGCTCGGCGCGTAACCAGTGCAGTTTTTTACCAAAGCCCAGCGTGTTATCGGTGAACTTCAGTTCATCGAGCCGGATCTCCCATACCGGCGCTAACATCGCTGCGGCAATTGGGAAGCGGCGGATGTAATGCTTACGCATCGCGTCGCTTTCCTCTCCCTCCAGGCGGCGAATCTCCCCTTTAAACTGCACACCGCGGATCAGCGCCACGCTTTTTGGCTGGCCATTGACAGTGCCTGCTACTTTCGCCTGTTGCCCGGTCATTTGTGCGTGACGCGTCTTATCTTCGCTTAAGACATAGAAAGCCACAGCCTGTGGATCGTAATAATAGAAGGCATTCGCACACCACATTTCGCCCTCGTGATGTACGCACCAGGTCACGACGTGCTGCTTTGCCAGCCAGCGGTTAATGGTGGGCAGTGTTTCCATTTTGCGTCTCTCTTGCTAAGGTGCGTTCACCTTAACATAACGAATTGATAGCCGTGTGCTGGTTTCTCTATCTTATCCGTACCGCTGATAATGCACTCTACACGGGGATCACCACCGATGTGGCGCGGCGTTTCTTGCAACATCAAACCGGAAAAGGGGCAAAAGCCTTGCGGGGAAAAGGTGAGCTGCAGCTGGCGTTTGCCGCACCGGTGGGTGAGCGCTCGCTGGCGCTGCGGCTGGAATACAGGATCAAGCAGCTTACGAAGCGCCAGAAAGAGCGCCTCGTCGCCGGGGATGGATCGTTCGAGGCGCTACGCGAGAGCCTGCTAACGCCGTGAGTTAAAAACGGTTAAAGTGGTCGTGATACTCAACCAGGCCGCTTACCCCCTGCAGCGCGTCATCAGCCAGACGATGCACCTGGAACGCAGATTCCGTACCCGGCCAGCGGCAATGCAGATCGTAATGGGCTGCCTTTTCAAAGCCTAGCTTGCTGTAAAAGGCAGGGTCGCCCAGAGTGACCACGGCGGCATAGCCAAACTCGTTCAGGGAGTCCAGCCCTTCATAAACCAGCTGGCGTGCCAGCCCCTGGCCACGATAACTTTCGTCCACCGCCAGCGGAGCCATACCGACCCACTGCAGCTCTTCACCCTGTACGGAAACCGGGCTGAACGCGACGTAACCAACGACCTGCCCCTCATCATCGGTCGCCACCAGCCCAAGGGTGATCAGGCCATCTTCACGAAGATTATGTACCAGCTGCGCTTCACCCTCACCTTCGAAAGCACGACGTAATAAGGCATCGATGCCGGGGGCATCAATCCCAATTTCAACTCGAATCAGCATGGCTCACCTACTGAAGTGTGTTTACTTTCCGGCGGGCTTTTCAGACCTGCCTCGACAAAATCGGCCATTTGCAGCAAGGCCATGCGTAACGCTTTTGGCATCTGCTCCAGCTCAATGGCATCCATCAGGTTTTTCACATACAGACCTAACTCGGTATCCCCTTCAATCACCAGACGGCGTTGGAAAAAGAGCGTGTCCGGATCCTGTTTACGCGCTGCGATCATCAAGAGATCGCTGGCATCTGCGCTGAAACTGACATCGGCTTCGGCATATTCACGAACGACCAGCCGACCCTTTTCAACAGAGGTAAACCAGCAAAGACCGATATCACGAACGGTGATGCTTAACCAGCGCCCTTCCAGAAATTCCAGCTCGCCCTCTTCCAGCGCCTGGCGGAATTGCCAGCTTAGCAGTTGTTCCAGCACCTGGCGCTTCAGTGCAAAGGGGGTGAGCTTCACCGGCAAACTTAACAGTGACGGGCCTGCCTGTACGAGTCGTGAACGCAGTTTTTCCAGCACGAACTTTTCTCCCTGATATCTATAGTCCCGATATATTGCCATATCCAGTCGCCGGTATAGCGGCGTAAATCAACAAACCAGCGACCTTCATCAGCCATTATTGGTCCCATCAATACGCGATTAACTGCCTCAAATCAAAATTTGTCCCCAGGGGGTTCATTAAAATCCCTGTTTTATAACATTTTTGCATCCCCTGGGCTGCGAACGTCAGGATACATTATGGAACTGCTCTGTCCTGCCGGAAATCTTCCGGCGCTTAAGGCGGCTATCGAAAATGGCGCCGATGCGGTTTACATCGGTTTGAAAGATGACACTAACGCCCGCCACTTCGCAGGCCTCAATTTTACCGAGAAAAAGCTGCAGGAAGCCGCCCGTTTTGTGCACCAGCATCGCCGTAAACTGCATATTGCGATTAACACCTTCGCCCACCCGGATGGCTATTCCCGCTGGGAGCGCGCGGTGGATATGGCAGCTCAGTCAGGTGCCGATGCGCTGATCCTGGCCGATCTCGCTATGCTGGAGTATGCCGCAGAACGCTATCCTCATATTGAGCGCCATGTCTCGGTACAGGCCTCGGCGACCAATGAAGAAGCGATCCGTTTTTATCATCGTCACTTCGATGTTGCCCGCGTCGTATTGCCGCGGGTGCTCTCTATTCATCAGGTTAAGCAACTGGCGCGCGTCACGCCAGTTCCGCTGGAAGTTTTTGCGTTCGGCAGCCTGTGCATCATGGCCGAAGGGCGCTGCTACCTCTCCTCGTATTTAACCGGGGAATCGCCCAATACCGTTGGCGCATGTTCCCCTGCCCGCTTTGTGCGCTGGCAGCAGACACCGCAAGGGCTGGAGTCTCGCCTGAACGATGTGTTGATCGACCGCTACCAGGAGGGGGAAAACGCAGGCTACCCAACGCTGTGTAAAGGGCGCTACCTGGTGGACGGCGAGCGCTATCACGCTCTTGAAGAGCCCACCAGCCTTAACACGCTGTCGCTATTACCAGAGCTGCTGGCTGCGAATATCGCCTCGGTGAAAATTGAAGGCCGCCAGCGTAGCCCGGCCTACGTTAGCCAGGTGGCAAAAGTGTGGCGTCAGGCGATAGATCGCTGTATGGCCGATCCACAAAACTATGCGCCACAGCCCGCCTGGATGGAGACGCTCGGCGCCATGTCCGAAGGCACCCAAACTACGCTTGGCGCGTATCACCGTAAATGGCAGTGAGATAACCATGAAATATTCCTTAGGGCCGGTACTTTACTACTGGCCGAAAGAGACGCTGGAAGCGTTCTATCAGCAGGCGGCCACCAGCAGCGCCGATGTGATCTATCTCGGCGAAGCGGTGTGCAGTAAACGCCGCGCCACAAAAGTGGGTGACTGGCTGGAGATGGCAAAAAATCTGGCGGGCAGCGGCAAACAGGTGGTGCTTTCAACGCTTGCGCTGGTGCAAGCCTCCTCTGAGCTGGGCGAAATAAAACGATACGTCGATAACGGTGAGTTTTTACTCGAGGCCAGCGACCTGGGGGTGGTGAACCTGTGCGCCGAGCGCAAACTGCCGTTTGTCGCAGGCCATGCGCTGAACTGCTATAACGCCGTAACCTTGCGTCTGCTGCTTAAACAGGGGATGACCCGCTGGTGTATGCCGGTTGAGCTGTCGCGTGACTGGCTGGTCAATTTGCTAGACCAGTGCGAAACGCTGGGGATCCGCAATCAGTTTGAAGTGGAGGTGCTGAGCTATGGTCATCTGCCGCTGGCTTACTCCGCCCGCTGCTTTACCGCCCGCTCGGAAGACCGTCCGAAGGACGAATGCGAAACCTGCTGCATCAAGTACCCGAACGGGCGCAGCATGCTGTCGCAGGAAAATCAGCAGGTTTTCGTCCTCAACGGTATTCAGACCATGAGCGGCTATGTCTACAATCTCGGTAACGAGCTGACGTCGATGGACGGGCTGGTGGATATGGTGCGCTTGTCCCCACTGGATACTAACGTTTTCGCCATGCTCGATGCGTTTCGCGCCAATCAACACGGCGAAGCTCCCCTGCCGCTGACTGCCAACAGTGACTGCAACGGCTACTGGAAACGCCTTGCCGGGCTGGAGCTGCAGGGCTGACGTAATAGCTCACTTTGTTAACAACTTTAGCTAATCTTTAATGCAGTATGGAAAGATTAACCGGAACAAAGTGAGTTCTTATGACTGATAAAACCATTCCGTTTTCGGTGCTGGATCTGGCACCGATCCCTGAAGGCTCCTCTGCCCGAGAGGCTTTTTCACACTCCCTGGATCTCGCGCGTCAGGCTGAACAGCGTGGCTATCATCGCTACTGGCTGGCGGAACATCACAATATGGTGGGCATCGCCAGTGCGGCAACCTCCGTGCTGCTGGGCTATCTGGCCGCGAATACCACCACGCTGCACCTGGGCTCAGGTGGCGTCATGCTGCCGAACCACTCACCGCTGGTCATCGCCGAGCAGTTCGGGACCTTAAATACCCTCTACCCGGGGCGCATCGATTTAGGTCTGGGCCGTGCGCCTGGTAGCGATCAGCCCACGATGCGCGCGCTGCGCCGCCATATGAGCGGCGATGTGGACAATTTCCCCCGCGATGTGCTTGAGCTCGTCGAGTGGTTCGACGCTCGCGACCCGAATCCTCATGTCCGCCCGGTGCCGGGCTATGGCGAGAAGATCCCCGTCTGGCTGCTGGGCTCTAGCCTTTATAGCGCCCAGCTCGCAGCCCAGCTTGGCCTGCCTTTTGCCTTCGCGTCGCACTTCGCGCCAGATATGCTGCACCAGGCGCTGCATCTCTATCGTACCCAGTTCAAGCCGTCTGCGCGCCTTGAGAAGCCGTATGCGATGGTCTGCATTAACATTGTTGCTGCCGATAGCAACCGCGATGCAGAGTTCCTCTTTACCTCTATGCAGCAGGCGTTTATGAAGTTGCGTCGCGGCGAAAGCGGGCAGTTACCGCCGCCGGTCGATAATATCCATCAGCTGTGGTCGGCCTCCGAGCAGTACGGGGTTCAGCAGGCGCTGAGTATGTCGCTGGTGGGCGATAAAGCGAAAGTACGCCACGGGCTGGAAGCGGTTCTGCGTGAAACCCAGGCCGACGAGATTATGGTCAACGGCCAGATTTTCGATCATCAGGCTCGTTTACACTCGTTTGATCTGGCGATGCAGGTGAAAGAGGAATTGGTGGGTTAGTTGTGATTCTGCCCTCTCCCGTGGGGAGAGGGCAAGGGAACCCGATTTACGGATATACCGGCAACAGATTAAAGCTCGACAGGATGTGCACCAGGGCGTTGCCCACCCCGAAGACCAGAATCAGGGCAATCATCGGCTTGCCACCCCAGACGCGGAATGTTGGACTGCCGAAGCGTTGACGTGATTTACGCGCGAGCAGCGCAGGAACAATTGCCGCCCAGATGGTGGCCGCCAGCCCCGCATAGCCGATAGCATACAGGAAACCATTCGGCCACATCAGACCACCCACAATCGGGGGCAGGAAGGTCAGCAGCGCGGTTTTGAAGCGCCCCGGCGCGGAATCATCAAAGCCAAACAGATCCGCCAGGTAATCAAACAGGCCCAGCGTCACGCCGAGGAAGGAACTTGCCACCGCGAAGTTCGAGAAGATAACCAGCAGCAGATCCAGACTGCGGCTGTTCAGTACACCGCTTAACGCCTGCACCAGCACATCGATGTTTCCGCCCTTCTGCGCAATGCCGATAAATTCCGGACGCGGGATGTTACCCATCGTCCCCAGCAGCCAGATGACATACAGCCCCAGCGCCAGCAGCGTGCCGTACACCAGGCACTTCACGATGGTGCGCGGATCTTTGCCGTAATACTTCATCAGGCTCGGCACGTTGCCGTGATAACCGAACGACGCCAGACAGAACGGTAAGGTCATCAGCAGGTACGGCGTGTAGCTGGCATGACTTTCCGCCACGTTAAACAGCGTTGCTGGCGTCACATGCCCCAGCAGGCTGCCAAAAGTGAGGAAGAAAGTGATGACTTTGGCGCCCAGTACAATGGCCGTCATGCGGCTGACGGCCTTTGTGCTCAGCCAGACGATAAAGGCCACCGCCAGCGCAAAGCACAACCCCGCCAGACGCGCCGGCACGTCTAATGACATTTCCGAAAAGGTGTGATGCAGAATCGAACCGCTCGCAGAAATGTAGGCGTACGTCAGGATATAAAGCACGAAGGCGATGGAGAGACCGTTTACCAGATTCCAGCCTTTGCCCAGCAAGTCTTTCGTAATGGTGTCGAAGCTGGAACCTATGCGGTAGTTCAGGTTCGCTTCCAGGATCATCAGCCCGGAATGCAACATACAAAACCAGGTGAAGACCAGCGCTGCCAGTGACCAGAAGAACCACGCCCCGGACATGACCACCGGCAAGGAGAACATCCCCGCGCCGATAATGGTGCCGCCGATGATCACCACGCCGCCGAGCAGCGAAGGTGACGTTTGGGTGGTGGTTAGTGTCGCCATACAGCCAGATCTCCAGTCATAAATTTGGTACAGCATATCAATGCGCTGCACTGTACCAGTACAAGAGTACAAAAGGAATAAAAAAAGCCCCGATAGTGATTACCGGGGCTGTATAGATTACTTTACGCTAGTTAACGCAGGGGTTACGCATCGCCACCGAAACGGCGACGGCTGGTGCCTTCGTCACGACGTGGACCACGGTTTTCGCGACGTTCACCGCTGAAGCGACCCGCGCCTGGCGCAGCGCCTTCACGACGAGGACCACGACCGCCTTCACGACGCTCACCGCCGCCGAAGCTACGACCACCTTCACGACGCTCACCACCGCCACGACGTTCGCCGCCACGGTCAGGACGCGGCTGAGCATCGCCCAGCAACTGCATGTTCATCGGTTTGTTCAGAATGCGGGTGCGAGTAAAGTGCTGCAGAACTTCGCCCGGCATACCTTTCGGCAGTTCGATAGTAGAGTGGGTACCGAACAGCTTGATGTTACCGATGTAACGGCTGCTGATGTCGCCTTCGTTAGCGATAGCGCCAACGATATGACGAACTTCAACACCATCATCACGGCCAACTTCAATACGGTACAGTTCCATATCGCCAGCGTCACGACGCTCACGACGTGGACGGTCTTCACCACCACGCTCTGGACGATCGCCACGTGGGCCACGGTCGTTACGATCACCACGACGCTCGAAACGGTCGTCACGGTCACGGAACTCACGCTTAGGACGCATTGGCGCATCTGGCGGAACGATCAGGGTACGTTCGCCCTGAGCCATTTTCAGCAGTGCCGCAGCCAGAGCTTCCATATCCAGCTCTTCGCCTTCTTCCACTGGCTGAATCTTCGCCAGCAGACCACGGTACTGATCCAGATCGCTGCTTTCCAGCTGCTGCTGAACTTTGGCGGCGAATTTTTCCAGACGGCGTTTGCCCAGCAGCTCTGCGTTTGGCAGGTCTGCTTCTGGAATGGTCAGTTTCATGGTGCGTTCGATGTTGCGCAGCAGACGACGCTCGCGGTTCTCAACGAACAGCAGCGCACGGCCAGCACGACCCGCACGACCGGTACGACCGATACGGTGAACGTAAGACTCGGAGTCCATTGGAATGTCGTAGTTAACAACCAGGCTGATACGCTCAACGTCCAGACCACGTGCTGCCACGTCGGTTGCAATCAGGATATCCAGACGACCGTCTTTCAGACGTTCCAGCGTCTGCTCACGCAGAGCCTGGTTCATATCACCATTCAGCGCTGCGCTGTTATAGCCGTTACGCTCCAGCGCTTCAGCCACTTCCAGGGTCGCGTTTTTGGTACGCACGAAGATAATCGCCGCATCAAAATCTTCCGCTTCCAGGAAGCGTACCAGCGCTTCATTTTTACGCATGCCGTACACAGACCAGTAGCTCTGGCTGATGTCTGGACGCGTGGTCACGCTGGACTGAATACGTACTTCCTGCGGCTCTTTCATGAAGCGGCGGGTAATACGACGGATAGCTTCTGGCATGGTTGCAGAGAACAGAGCGGTCTGATGACCTTCCGGGATCTGCGCCATAATGGTTTCTACGTCTTCGATGAAGCCCATACGCAGCATTTCATCTGCTTCATCCAGTACCAGACCGCTCAGTTTAGAGAGATCAAGGGTACCGCGCTTCAGGTGATCCAGCAGACGGCCCGGCGTACCGACGACAATCTGTGGGCCCTGGCGCAGGGCGCGTAACTGCACGTCATAACGCTGGCCGCCGTACAGAGCTACCACGTTTACGCCGCGCATATGTTTAGAGAATTCAGTCATTGCTTCTGCAACCTGAACAGCCAGTTCACGGGTTGGAGCAAGAACGAGGATCTGCGGTGCACGCAGGTCCGGATCGATGTTGTTCAGCAGCGGCAGCGAGAACGCCGCAGTTTTACCGCTACCCGTCTGGGCCATGCCCAGCACGTCACGACCAGAGAGCAGATGTGGGATACACTCTGCCTGGATCGGAGATGGTTTTTCGTAACCCAGATCGTTAAGGGCTTCAAGGATAGGAGCCTTCAGGCCCAGATCTGCAAAAGTGGTTTCGAATTCAGCCATGTAGTACAAGTGCCTCGATATTAATGGCGGCCAGTCTACTTAGCTCATCGTGAAAATGATTAGCAATTTTCATTGAAAAGTGTGAACCGGCTCAAAGTAGGTGTATTGACGAACAACAACGCCCTCACCAGTGAAGGTGATGGCAATCAAAAGATTACGGGCTGATGTTTATGTCGTCAGCTATTGCTGGTCCGATTCTGCCAGGTCGTCATGCTCCTGGCCCAAGAGCGATAATTCCAACAATGCATAACGGTGCTCAACATAGTTGTGTACGTTGTTAGCAACCGCTAATTTGAACAGTGCCGTAGCGCTGTCCATATCCCCCAGACTTAGGTAGTACTTACCTAAATAGAAGTTGGTTTCACTGAGATGTTCAGCGAGCGAGGTGTTATCCGTTGCGTCCGCCTTGAGCCGTTCCATTAGCGTTGCTTCGCTAATGTTGCCCAGGTAGAACTCGACAATATTCCATCCCCATTGTTCCTTGTCCGATTTGTCGAAGCGCTGTTTCAGTGCTTCTTTGGCCTGCTTCGCATCAAGCTTCTGCTCAACGATGTAAAGCCACAGGCTACGGAAAGGATCGTTCGGATCGTCTTGATAAAACGCCAGCAGATCATCTTGCGCTAACTTGTCACGACCGCCGTAATACAGGGCGATACCGCGATTCAAGTGCGCGTAGTTGTAAGTTGGATCAAGCTCAAGTACAGAATCAAACGCTTCATAGGCAGCATCAAAATTGCCTGCCTGCGTTAAATAAATGCCTAAGTAATTGAATACTTCAGGCATATCGGGTCGGATGGCTAACGCTTGTGAAAAATCATTTCGCGCCAGTGCCCTCAGACCGAGACTATCATACAACACTCCGCGCTCATATAAAAGCTGTGCGCGTTCGTCATCGGTTAAAGCCCGACTGGCAAGAATTTGTTCCATGCGAGCCAGAATCACTTCTTGCTGCAAAGTCGGTTGCAATGGTACCGCGAGGACTTCACTTTTACGCCAGGCAGAGTTGCTGCATCCTGCCAGCGTTAAAGCTGTCGCAACGAAACACCAGCGCAGAAAAGGCTTCATTTCCCACTCCCGAAGACAACAATTGGATGAACGTCCTGTCCCCCGGCGGCTCAACAAGGCGTCCTGCCTGATAATAAGCCCTCCGCCTGAGCGGAGGGCAAATGGCAACCTTACTCGCCTTGTTCCGCTGCCGGAGCTTCCGGCGCGGCGGCAGGCTGTGACTGCTCGGTCGCTTCTTTAATGCTCAGACGGATACGGCCCTGACGGTCAACTTCCAGAACCTTAACCGGTACTTCCTGACCCATCTGCAGGTAATCGGTCACTTTCTCAACGCGCTTGTCGGCGATCTGAGAGATGTGAACCAGACCTTCTTTACCGCCACCGATGGCAACAAATGCGCCAAAGTCAACGATACGGGTCACTTTACCATTGTAGATGCGGCCCACTTCGATTTCCGCAGTAATTTCTTCGATGCGACGGATTGCGTATTTTGCTTTCTCGCCGTCGGTTGCTGCGATCTTCACAGTACCGTCATCTTCGATTTCGATAGTGGTGCCAGTCTCTTCGGTCAGAGCACGGATAACAGAACCGCCTTTACCGATAACGTCTTTGATCTTGTCCGGGCTGATCTTAATCGTGTGGATACGCGGAGCGAACTGAGAGATGTCGCCGCGCGGCGCGTTGATCGCCTGTTCCATCACGCCCAGGATGTGCAGACGCGCACCTTTAGCCTGGTTCAGCGCAACCTGCATGATCTCTTTGGTGATACCTTCAATTTTGATATCCATCTGCAGTGCAGAGATACCGTCGCGGGAACCCGCCACTTTGAAGTCCATATCGCCCAGGTGGTCTTCGTCGCCCAGGATGTCAGACAGAACAACGAAGTTGTCGCCTTCTTTCACCAGACCCATCGCAATACCCGCAACGGCGGCTTTGATTGGCACACCTGCGTCCATCAGCGCCAGGGATGCGCCACATACGGAAGCCATGGAGGAAGAACCGTTGGATTCGGTGATTTCAGAAACCACACGCACGGTGTACGGGAATTTGTCAGCTTCTGGCATAACCGCCAGCACGCCACGTTTCGCCAGACGACCGTGACCAATTTCACGACGCTTCGGCGAACCTACCATACCGGTCTCACCAACGGAGTACGGAGGGAAGTTGTAGTGGAACAGGAAGCTGTCAGTACGCTCGCCCATCAGTTCGTCGATGTTCTGCGCGTCACGTGCGGTACCCAGGGTCGCGGTAACCAGCGCCTGAGTTTCGCCACGGGTGAACAGTGCGGAACCGTGAGTACGTGGCAGAACGCCAGTACGTACATCCAGACCACGGATCATGTCTTTCTCACGGCCATCGATGCGCGGCTCGCCTGCCAGTACACGGCTACGAACAACGTTTTTCTCAATAGCGTGCAGGATTTCGCTCAGCTCGTTAGCATCCAGCGTTTCGTCTTCAGCCACCAGCGTCGCAACGGTTTCAGACTTGATCACGTCAACCTGAGCATAACGCTCTTGTTTGTCAGTGATACGGTAAGCATCGCTCAGGCGAGATTCTGCCAGAGCCGCTACGCGTGCGTTCAGCGCGTCGTTTGCCGCTTCTGGCTGCCAGTCCCAACGTGGTTTACCGGCTTCTTTCACCAGGTCGTTGATGTTCTGGATAACGATCTGCTGCTGGTCGTGGCCATATACCACAGCACCCAGCATCTGGTCTTCGCTCAGCAGTTCAGCTTCGGATTCAACCATCAGCACAGCCGCTTCAGTACCCGCAACTACCAGGTCCAGCTTACTCTCTTTCAGCTCTTCCTGAGTTGGGTTCAGTACATACTGGTCATTGATATAACCAACACGTGCAGCACCGATTGGGCCATTGAACGGAATACCAGACAGGGAGAGCGCAGCAGATGCGCCGATCATCGCAACGATGTCCGGGTTAACCTGTGGGTTAACAGAAACAACGGTGGCAATAACCTGTACTTCGTTAACGAAGCCTTCCGGGAACAGCGGGCGAACCGGGCGGTCAATCAGACGCGCGATCAGGGTTTCGCCTTCGCTTGGACGGCCTTCACGACGGAAGAAACCACCCGGGATTTTACCGGCAGCGTAGGTACGCTCCTGGTAGTTAACGGTCAGCGGGAAAAAGTCCTGACCTGGTTTAGCTTTTTTCTGGCCGACAACGGTCACGAATACAGCGGTGTCATCCATGCTTACCATTACGGCAGCAGTCGCCTGACGCGCCATCATGCCGGTTTCCAGCGTAACGGTGTGTTGACCGTACTGGAATTTACGAACGATCGGATTCAGCAAGATTCTGTCCTTTCTTAAATAAGTGTCCGCACACCCCTGGCGTGCTGACGATTTAACCGGATCTACTCTGCATCCTCGCGACTAATGACAACCGACGCCCTTATGGGTGAAGCCTCTCATTAGCCGCGCGAACCTCTGCAATGCAGATCATTTAAAGCAACAATACATTAGTTTCCAGTGAATTGCTGCGTCTGATTGAAAAAAGGGGCCATAAGGCCCCCTTTTCTGAAACTCGCAAGACTTAGCGACGCAGACCCAGACGCTCGATCAGCGCGGTGTAGCGTGCAACATCTTTACGTTTCAGGTAGTCGAGCAGTTTACGACGCTGAGAAACCATACGCAGCAGACCACGACGGCTGTGGTGATCTTTTTTGTGCTCTGCAAAGTGACCCTGCAGGTGGTTAATCTGTGCAGTCAGCAGTGCAACCTGAACTTCGGTAGAACCGCTGTCGTTAGCATCACGACCAAACTCAGAAACGATTTTAGCTTTAGCTTCAACGCTTAGAGACATTTTACAACTCCAAAGTATAAAGAATGAAAGGATGCCGATCTCTAATTCAGCTATCCCGAGTATAACGCCAGCCTATTGTTAAACAATTTGCGAGACGTTAAGCCGCAATATTCTACCCGCCTCCCCTGCTTATCGCAAGTTGAGGCGTGAGGTTATGCGGGATATTCGACCACCAGACGACGGGGTGCGACACGCCCTTCGTCATCCATTTCACCCATACCGATGAACTTACCTTCGTCACCTTCCGTGACGCGAACCAGGCCATCGGCCGGTGCGCCTGAGGTGCGAACAGGGTTGCCGTTTTTAAAGTAAACGGACGATGTTAACGGCAAATTCACGACCGGATAGTCCGCGGCCGGACTGTCCATAGGCATCAAAAGCGGGTCCAGCAGCTCGGCGGCAGAGAGACCCTGCTGTTCCGCCTGCTCCACCAGCGCACCAAGCTGCTCAAGCGTCACCATCCGCTCAGCGGGATAGTTGCTGACGGCAAGGCGACGCAGGTAGATGACGTGCGCGCCGCAACCCAGTTTTTCGCCCAGGTCGTCGATAATGGTGCGGATGTAAGTGCCCTTTGAACAGTGCACTTCCAGCTCCAGCTCGTCGCCTTCGTGGCGGATAAACAGCAGCTCGTAAACGGTGATCGGGCGAGCC
Organism: Leclercia sp. UBA1284; assembly: GCF_002308415.1. Taxonomy (NCBI): domain Bacteria; kingdom Pseudomonadati; phylum Pseudomonadota; class Gammaproteobacteria; order Enterobacterales; family Enterobacteriaceae; genus Leclercia; species Leclercia sp. UBA1284. Next base: position 111,300 of record NZ_DBUS01000009.1, on the reverse strand, counting down.
TCACGCGGCACCTCGATACCCTGACGCGCATACTCGTAGAGTTTCTTGCCCTGGTATTTCAGCGCCGAATACATAGAGGGCACCTGCTGAGTCTCGCCACGGAAGCTCTCCAGCGCATCAGCAAGCTGATCTGCGCTAAAAGTGACAGGACGTTCTTCCACGACCTGACCATCAGCATCAGAGGTATCGGTACGCTGACCCAGCTTTGCGATGACGCGATAGCGCTTATCAGAATCCAGCAGATACTGAGAAAACTTTGTCGCTTCACCAAGACAGACTGGCAGCATGCCGGTCGCCAGGGGGTCCAGCGCACCGGTATGGCCGGCTCGGTTGGCGTTATATAGACGCTTTACCTTTTGCAGAACGTCGTTGCTGGATGCCCCTTGCGGTTTATCCAGTAACAGCACGCCATGCACGTCGCGACCGCGACGACGAGGACGACTCATCAGTCCTCCTTATTGTCGTCCGGGTTTACACGACGTTCGTCGTCGTGCTTAACCACGCTGGTCACCAGGTTGGACATGCGCATACCTTCTACCAGCGAGTTGTCATAGAAGAAGGTCAGCTCAGGCACGATACGCAGGCGCATTGCTTTGCCAAGCAGGGAACGGATGAAACCCGAAGCTTCCTGCAGCGCTTTAATGCCGTTTTTTACTGCCGCTTCGTCCTGATCGTTCAGGAAGGTCACGAACACTTTGGCATAGGCCAGGTCACGGGACATTTCAACGCCGGACACGGTGGTCATCATACCCACGCGTGGGTCTTTAATTTCGCGTTGCAGAATGAGCGCGATCTCTTTCTGCATTTCCTGCGCTACGCGCTGAGGGCGACCAAATTCTTTCGCCATAATAAATTCTCCAGACAAAAAAGGGGCTAAAAGCCCCTTTTGAAATTATTGCCGGGTGGCGCTTCGCTTACCCGGCCTACGCGAATTAATCATCTACGGATTTTGGTTTGCCGCCAACACAGTGGCGGCCCAAAAGTCGACGACGATTACGCGATGGTACGCTGAATTTCGATGATCTCGAACACTTCGATCATGTCGCCAACGCGAACATCGTTGTAGTTCTTCACGCCGATACCACATTCCATACCGTTACGGACTTCGTTAACGTCATCTTTGAAGCGGCGCAGAGATTCCAGCTCGCCTTCGTAGATAACCACGTTGTCACGCAGTACGCGGATTGGGTTGTGACGTTTGATGGTACCTTCAGTAACCATACAGCCCGCGATAGCACCAAACTTCGGTGATTTGAACACGTCACGGACTTCAGCCAGACCGATGATCTGCTGTTTCAGCTCAGGAGAGAGCATACCGCTCATCGCTGCTTTCACTTCGTCGATCAGATGATAGATGACGGAGTAGTAACGCAGATCCAGGCTTTCAGCATCGATAACTTTACGCGCGGACGCATCAGCACGAACGTTGAAGCCAACCAGGATAGCGTTGGAAGCAGCAGCCAGGGTCGCGTCGGTTTCGGTGATACCACCTACGCCAGAACCGATGATCTTCACTTTCACTTCGTCGGTAGACAGTTTCAGCAAGGAGTCGGAGATCGCTTCCACAGAACCCTGAACGTCGGCTTTCAGTACGATGTTCACTTCGTGAACTTCGCCTTCGGTCATGTTGGCGAACATGTTCTCGAGTTTAGATTTCTGCTGACGAGCCAGTTTAACTTCACGGAATTTGCCCTGACGATACAGCGCAACTTCACGTGCTTTCTTCTCGTCACGCACTACGGTCACTTCGTCACCCGCAGCCGGCACGCCGGACAGACCCAGGATTTCCACCGGAATGGACGGACCTGCTTCCATCACTTCCTGGCCCAGTTCGTCACGCATTGCACGAACACGGCCATACTCGAAGCCACACAGTACGATGTCACCTTTATTCAGGGTACCTTCGCGTACCAGTACGGTTGCAACCGGGCCACGACCTTTATCCAGGAAGGACTCGATAACCGCGCCGCTCGCCATACCTTTACGAACCGCTTTCAGCTCCAGAACTTCAGCCTGCAGCAGGATAGCGTTCAGCAGGTCGTCGATACCGGTACCCGCTTTTGCAGATACTGGGATGAACTGTGCTTCACCGCCCCACTCTTCCGGCATAACGCCGTACTGAGAGAGTTCGTTTTTAACACGGTCCATGTCAGCTTCTGGTTTGTCGATTTTGTTGACTGCAACAACCAGTGGCACCTGCGCCGCTTTCGCGTGCTGGATAGCTTCGATGGTCTGTGGCATCACGCCGTCGTCGGCTGCAACAACCAGTACCACGATATCCGTTGCCTGCGCACCACGAGCACGCATTGAGGTAAAGGCGGCGTGGCCCGGGGTATCCAGGAAGGTGATCATGCCGTTATCGGTTTCTACGTGGTAAGCACCGATGTGCTGGGTAATACCACCCGCTTCGCCGGAGGCAACCTTAGTAGAACGAATGTAGTCGAGCAGAGAGGTTTTACCGTGGTCAACGTGACCCATGATGGTCACAACCGGTGCACGCGGTTCAGCCGCAGCGCCAGTGTCACGGTCGCTCATTACTGCTTCTTCCAGCTCGTTTTCACGACGCAGGATAACTTTGTGGCCCATCTCTTCGGCAACCAGCTGTGCGGTTTCCTGATCGATAACCTGGTTGATGGTCGCCATCGCGCCCAGCTTCATCATCGCTTTGATGACCTGAGAGCCTTTCACGGCCATCTTGTTCGCCAGATCGCCAACGGTGATGGTTTCGCCAATGATAACGTCACGGTTAACGGCCTGCGCTGGCTTCTGGAAGCCCTGCTGCAGAGCGGAACCTTTACGCTTACCGCCTTTCCCACCGCGACCCGCTGCACGCGCTTCTTCGCGATCGGCTTTGGATTCAGCGTGCTTGTTGCCTTTCTTCTGAGGACGGGCAGTCTTAGACGCAGTGCGGGTACGGCCACGACCACCTTCAACTTCACGGTCGTTTTCGTCTTCTGCCTGGCGTGCATGCTGGGAAGTGGTTACGTGGTAATCGCTGGTGTCTTCAGTCTGTTCAGCGGTATTCACGCCGTTTTTCTCGTTTTCTTCTGCCATACGGCGCGCTTCTTCAGCAACACGACGTGCGTCTTCTTCCAGCTTACGGCGAGCTTCTTCTTCCGCTTTACGCTTCAGTTCAGCTGCTTCATTTTCACGACGGGCTTTTTCCGTCTGGGCTGTTTTGGTCATTTCGTCAGTCTGTTGATTGCTCACTTTGTCTTTTTCCGCAGCTTCACGCTTCGCTTTATCACTGGCGTCGCGTTTCGCTTTTTCTGCGGCCTCACGTTCAGCTTTTAATTCTGCTTCACGTTTGGCAGTTGCTTCTGCCTCACGCTGAGCTTGTTCTTCCGCTTCACGCTGTGCCTGCTCTTCCGCAGCAAGGCGCTCTGCCTCTTGCGGATCACGTTTTACAAAGGTGCGCGTCTTGCGGACTTCGATTTGTACCGATTTGCTTTTACCACCGGTACCAGGGATATTCAACGTACTGCGCGTTTTGCGCTGCAACGTTAACTTGTCAGGCGTAGAACCATGTTCACGGTTCAGGTGCGCTAACAAGGTTTGTTTCTCTTGCGCGGTTACCGAATCATCAGCGGACTTCGGGATCCCTGCATCAGCAAATTGCTGTACCAGGCGATCCACGGAGGTCTGAATCTCGGCAGCCAGCGTTTTTACAGTTACATCAGTCATGCTGTTCCTTCCTGCTACAGTTTATTACGCTTCGTCGCCAAACCAGCAAATATTACGTGCGGCCATGATGAGTTCGCCGGCTTTCTCGTCGGTTAAACCTTCGATATCGGCCAGGTCATCAACGCCTTGTTCAGCGAGATCTTCCAGCGTACAAACACCACGGGCAGCCAGCTTGAACGCAATCGCACGATCAAGACCTTCCAGATTCAGCAGGTCATCAGCCGGCTTCTTATCACCAAGGCTTTCTTCCTGAGCCAGTGCCAGGGTGGTCAGTGCGTTTTTAGCGCGTTCACGCAGGGCTTCAACGGTTGGCTCATCCAGACCGTCAATTTCCAGCAGCTCTTTCATTGGCACATAGGCCAGTTCTTCCAGCGTAGAGAAGCCTTCTTCAACCAGTACAGTGGCGAAATCTTCGTCAATGTCCAGGTACTTAGTGAAGGTATCGATCGCCGCGTGGGCTTCAGCCTGATGCTTAGCCTGCAGGTCATCAACGGTCATTACGTTGAGTTCCCAGCCGCTCAGCTGAGACGCCAGACGCACGTTTTGACCGTTACGGCCAATCGCCTGCGCCAGGTTACCCGCTTCAACAGCGATATCCATGGTGTGCTTATCTTCGTCCACAACAATGGAAGCTACGTCAGCCGGCGCCATCGCGTTGATCACGAATTGCGCCGGGTTGTCGTCCCACAGAACGATATCGATACGTTCGCCGCCCAGTTCGGTCGAGACCGCCTGCACGCGAGCACCACGCATACCTACGCATGCGCCAACCGGATCGATACGCTTGTCGTTGGTTTTTACCGCGATTTTCGCACGGGAACCAGGATCGCGAGCGGCCGCTTTGATTTCGATAACTTCTTCGCCGATTTCCGGCACTTCAATGCGGAACAGTTCAACCAGCATTTCTGGTTTAGAACGTGTCACGAACAGCTGGGCACCGCGTGCTTCTGGACGCACAGCGTAAAGTACGCCACGGATACGGTCACCCGGACGGAAGTTTTCACGCGGGAGCATGTCTTCACGCAGGATGACGGCTTCAGCGTTACCCGCCATGCCTTCAGATTTGATTTCCAGGGAAATGTTGTCGCGGTTAACTTTCTTCACCACGCCAGTAACGATTTCACCTTCCTGATCGCGGAACTGATCAACCACCATAGCGCGCTCGGCTTCACGTACTTTCTGCACGATAACCTGCTTCGCCGTCTGGGTGGTGATACGGTCGAAGGTCACAGATTCAATCTGATCTTCAACATACTCGCCAACATTCAGGCTTTCGTCTTCAAAACGTGCTGCTTCCAGCGTGATCTCTTTAGTCGGCTGAGTCACTTCTTCCACGATCACCCAACGGCGGAACGTGTCGAAGTCACCGCTTCTGCGATCGATTTCAACGCGAACATCGATCTCTTGCTCGTATTTTTTCTTGGTTGCTGTAGCCAGTGCACTTTCCAGCGCTTCGAAAATCTTCTCACGCGGCAGCGCTTTCTCATTGGAAACGGCTTCAACAACAGCCAAAATTTCTTTGTTCATCGCGGGCTTTTCACCTCAATCCAGACTGTTAAAAGTGGGGAACCAGGTTCGCCTTCTGGATATTACTCAGCGCGAACACTTCATCTTTGCCTTCGACTGTCACCGTGATCATTTCACCATCAACGGCTTTGATAACGCCCTGCCATTTACGGCGGTTCTGTACAGCCATACGCAGAACGAGAGCCACTTCTTCACCGGTAAAACGCACATAGTGCTCGGCCGTGAACATTGGACGATCGAGGCCAGGTGAGGAAACTTCCAGGTTGTATGCAACAGTAATCGGGTCTTCAACGTCAAGAACCGCACTCACCTGGTGGCTGACATCAGCACAATCGTCAACATTGATGCCATCTTCACTATCAATATAGATGCGCAGCGTCGATGTACGGCCGCGAACGAATTCGATGCCGACCAGTTCGTAGCCCAGTGCTTCGACCGGTGCTGTAATCATCTCTGTTAATTTTTGCTCTAATGTGGACAAGCCCACCCCCAAGACATAAAAAAAGGGCATAAAGCCCAGTTATTCTGTAGTCAGATAACAAAAAACCCCGATAAATCGGGGCTTTAGATAACTGAACCCTATAGCCGCAACTGCGGCCTGGAGCACTCTCCGAAAGAATTCTTTCAAATCCAGCTACGAAGGCTCTGAGTCTTCACAGTATATTTGAAAAAGAACTTAATGGGAAAGTGGTTGCGGGGGCCGGATTTGAACCGACGACCTTCGGGTTATGAGCCCGACGAGCTACCAGGCTGCTCCACCCCGCGCCTGAAACGTGGCAAATTCTACTCGTTTTGGGTAAAAAATGCAAATAATGCTGGGATTTGGTACCGAGGACGGGACGTAAAATCGGCGTTTAGTATATTGATAGTATGGGTTGGCTGTCAACCCTGTAACCGACAGTGGAAAGGCTAAGATATTTTTACAAAAAGTACACGAATGTCTTCCGGTCATCGTCAAAAGATGATTAAATGAAAACTCACTTATTTTGCATAAAAATGCAATTTAGGTGAAAAGGATAACTCATCAGTCAATCAAGCAGGGTTTTATTTTATGACGACGATTCTCAAGCATCTTCCGCAAGGACAACGTATTGGCATCGCTTTTTCGGGCGGCCTGGATACCAGCGCTGCACTGCTGTGGATGCGCCAAAAGGGAGCGGTTCCTTATGCATATACTGCGAACCTGGGTCAGCCGGATGAGGACGATTATGAAGCCATCCCGCGTCGCGCCATGGAGTATGGTGCAGAGAACGCCCGTCTGATTGACTGCCGTAAGCAACTGGTTGCTGAAGGTATCGCAGCCATTCAGTGTGGCGCGTTTCATAACACTACCGGCGGTCTGACTTACTTCAATACCACGCCTCTGGGTCGCGCCGTGACCGGTACTATGCTGGTTGCTGCGATGAAAGAAGATGGTGTGAACATCTGGGGTGACGGCAGCACCTATAAAGGCAACGACATTGAGCGTTTCTATCGCTATGGCCTGCTGACCAACGCTGAACTGCAGATCTACAAACCCTGGCTGGATACCGATTTCATCGATGAGCTGGGTGGTCGTCATGAAATGTCTGAATTTATGATTGCCTGCGGCTTCGATTATAAGATGTCCGTCGAGAAAGCTTACTCAACTGACTCCAACATGCTGGGTGCGACGCACGAAGCGAAAGACCTGGAGTACCTGAACTCCAGCGTGAAGATCGTTAACCCGATCATGGGCGTTAAGTTCTGGGACGAAAACGTCAAAATCCAGGCCGAAGAAGTGACAGTACGTTTCGAGCGCGGCCATCCGGTTGCCCTGAACGGCAAAACCTTCTCTGACGATGTCGAGCTGATGATGGAAGCGAACCGTATCGGCGGACGTCACGGTCTGGGCATGAGCGACCAGATTGAGAACCGTATTATCGAAGCGAAAAGCCGTGGCATCTATGAAGCTCCGGGGATGGCGCTGCTGCACATTGCCTATGAACGTCTGCTGACCGGTATTCACAACGAAGATACCATCGAGCAGTATCACTCTCATGGTCGTCAGTTAGGTAAACTTCTGTATCAGGGCCGCTGGTTCGACCCGCAGGCACTGATGTTGCGTGATGCGTTGCAGCGCTGGGTGGCAAGCGCCATCACGGGCGAAGTGACGCTGGAGCTGCGTCGCGGTAATGACTACTCCATCCTTAACACGGTCTCTGACAACCTGACCTACCAGGCAGAACGTCTGACCATGGAGAAAGGCGATTCAGTCTTCTCTCCGGACGATCGTATCGGCCAGCTGACTATGCGTAATCTGGATATCACCGATACCCGTGCCAAGCTGTTCACCTATACTGAGAACGGTCTGCTCTCGGTATCCGGTGGAAATGGTTTGCCGCAGGTTGAGAATCAGGATCAGGATCATAACGATAAGCCGTAATCGTTAATCCGAAAGACAAAAAGCGCCTGCCAGGCGCTTTTTTTTGCCCTTTAACGGGGCGTGTCGATAGTATCTAACCCATTATCGTCACTGTCAGGTGATAAAGGACAGACGAAAAAAAAGACGCTTTTCAGCGTCTTTCTTTCGGAATATTGGTACCGAGGATGGGACTCGAACCCACAAGCCCGTTAGGGCACTACCACCTCAAGGTAGCGTGTCTACCAATTCCACCACCTCGGTACGGAATACTTACTGCGGGATATCGCTGGTCGGCTTAGCCGGTGCAGCTGGCTGAGTCTGCTCGGATTTCGCCGGCGCGCTCAGGTTTTCCCACTCACTTCCCTTACTGGTCTTGTTGCTGTTGATATTGCCAAGCGCCAGGCTGATGATGAAAAACAGCGTCGCCAGAATCGCCGTTGCGCGGGTCATGAAGTTACCAGAACCACTTGAACCGAACAGCGTACCGGAAGCGCCTGCTCCGAAGGAGGCTCCCATGTCAGCGCCTTTACCTTGCTGCAGCATAATCAGCGCAACGAGTGCGATGGCCACAATAAGGAAAACAACCAAAAGAGCTTCGTACATAATCAACCTGTTCCTTGCGGATTTGCCGCATACCAATGCTTCGACCAATAAGCAGGAATTTCTCTTTCCCACTGAAGCGGGTGTGAATACTAACCAAAGCGAATGACCTTCGCAAGGGCAATTTCAGCGCATTGTATCAAGTGCGGAAAAAAACAGCAAAAGCCGCACATCTGCGCAATTTAAAGGCGGCAATCGCCGCCTTTTTAAACACTTAACCTGAATGATTATGCCGCTTTTACCGCATCGGCGATACGGTGAGCAAATTCAGTCACCTGAGCTTCGTCTTCACCCTCTACCATCACGCGGATCAGCGGTTCAGTACCAGATTTACGCAGCAATACACGGCCACGTGAGCCCAGCGCGGCTTCAACCTCAGCCATGACGGCTTTCACGTTCTCATTTTCCAGCGGATCGCCGCTACCTGCAGAGAAACGTACGTTGACCAAAATCTGCGGGAACATTTTCATGCCGCTGCAGAGGTCGTGCAGGGACATATGATTACGTACCATCGCCGCCACAACCTGCAGGCCCGCCACGATGCCATCGCCCGTGGTGGTTTTATCCAGCAGAATAACGTGACCGGAGTTTTCAGCCCCAATGCGCCACCCTTTCTCCTGCAGTTTTTCCAGTACATAGCGGTCGCCCACTTTTGCGCGGACAAACGGAATGCCGAGCTGTTTCAGCGCCAGTTCCAGACCCATGTTACTCATCAGCGTACCAACAGCACCGCCGCGCAGTTGTCCCTGGCGCAGCCCTTCACGCGCAATGATATACAAGATCTGGTCGCCATCGACCTTGTGACCCTCATGGTCGACCATGATGACGCGGTCGCCGTCGCCGTCCAGCGCAATCCCCAGATCGGCTTTTTCTGCCAGCACACGGGCCTGCAGTGCCCGGACGTCGGTTGCCCCAACGCCTTCGTTGATGTTCACGCCATCCGGTTCACAGCCGATAGTAATCACTTTCGCGCCCAGTTCGCGGAACACATTCGGTGCAATGTGGTAGGTCGCGCCGTTCGCACAGTCGACAACAATTTTGAGATGGCTAAGGCTCAGCTCGTTAGGGAAGGTACCTTTGCAGAATTCAATGTAGCGGCCCGCAGCATCCACAATGCGGCTCGCTTTACCCAGCTCAGCAGAATCTACGCAGGTAATCTCTTTTTCCATCTCCGCTTCAATGGCTTCCTCTACTTCATCTGGCAGTTTGGTACCGTCGATGGAGAAGAATTTGATGCCGTTGTCATAAAACGGGTTATGGGAAGCAGAGATAACAATACCCGCTTCCGCGCGGAAGGTGCGGGTGAGATAAGCCACTGCAGGGGTCGGCATCGGTCCTGTAAAGGAGGCAGAAAGCCCCGCAGCGGCCAGCCCAGCCTCTAATGCCGATTCCAGCATATAACCGGAGATACGCGTATCTTTGCCAATGATGATTTTGCGTGAGCCGTGACGCGCCAGCACTTTACCAGCTGCCCAGCCCAGCTTCAGGACAAAATCAGGGGTGATTGGTGCATCGCCTACGCGTCCACGGATGCCATCGGTACCAAAATATTTACGTTCACTCATAGCGTTTGTTTTCCTTCGCTGCCAGTGTAGCTTCCACTACACGCATGGCTTCAACAGTCTCTTTTACGTCATGGACGCGAATAATATGAGCTCCCTGCATCGCTGCAATAACGGCGCAAGCCAGGCTGCCGCTCAGGCGCTCGGAAGGGCCCACGTTCAGCAACTGTCCTATCATTGATTTTCTCGACATCCCAACCAGCAGCGGCAGGCCAAAATGGTGAAACTCAGATAAGCGCGCAAGAAGTTCGTAGTTATGGGAGAGATTCTTACCGAAACCGAATCCCGGGTCGAGTAGCAATTTCTCTTTTGGGATGCCTGCACGCTCACAGCGTGCGATATGCTCAATAAAGAAGCGATTAACATCGGCAAAGACATCTGCATACTTAGGCGCTTCCTGCATCGTTTTCGGCTGCCCCTGCATGTGCATCAGGCACACCGGTAGCCCGGTTTCTGCTGCCGCCTCAAGCGCGCCCGGCTCGGTCAGTGAGCGAATGTCATTGATAATGTGAGCACCTACTCTCGCCACTTCGCGAATCACTTCAGGCTTAGAGGTGTCGACGGAAATCCACACTTCAAAACGTTGAGCAATCGCCTCTACCACCGGAACGACGCGCGCTAACTCTTCGTCTACCGAAACATCCGCCGCCCCCGGGCGCGTGGACTCCCCGCCGACATCAATAATGGTGGCACCCGCGTTGATCATCAAATTCGCGTGTCTCACCGCCTCGATAAGCGTGTTGTGCGTCCCGCCGTCGGAGAAGGAGTCAGGGGTAACGTTCAGGATACCCATCACATGAGGATGTGAGAGTTCAAGATGCGAATCCTGGGCGAAAAGTTTCATGGCAAAAATCCCTGGTAACTATATGGTTTAGCGGAAAAGAAAAACCCCGGAGCAAGCTCCAGGGTTTTGAAGTTAAGACAAACGCATCAACAGCAGTGACTTATTTGTCGCCCAACTGTTCTGACATGGTGTTACCCGGGTTTGGCGTACGCGGTTCATCGACCGGACGCGGTGCACGCGGAGTGCCATTGTTGTCAGAATTGTTGGAAGCGCCTGGGTCTTCCCAGCCTGCTGGCGGACGCACATCACGGCGAGCCATCAGGTCGTCGATCTGCGGCGCATCGATGGTTTCATATTTCATGAGCGCATCTTTCATCGCATGCAGGATGTCCATATTGTCATTCAGGATTTGACGAGCACGAGCATAGTTACGCTCGATAAGCGATTTCACTTCCTGATCGATGATACGTGCTGTTTCATCGGACATATGTTTGGCTTTCGCTACAGAACGGCCCAGGAAAACCTCACCCTCTTCTTCCGCATACAGCAGAGGACCGAGTTTGTCAGAGAAGCCCCATTGGGTCACCATGTTACGCGCCAGGTTAGTCGCAACTTTAATGTCGTTGGACGCACCGGTAGAAACATGTTCCGCACCGTAGATGATCTCTTCTGCCAGACGACCACCGTAGAGGGTCGAAATCTGACTTTCCAGCTTCTGACGGCTGGCGCTGATCGCGTCGCCCTCTGGCAGGAAGAAGGTCACACCCAGCGCACGACCGCGCGGAATAATCGTCACTTTGTGTACCGGATCATGTTCCGGTACCAGACGACCAATAATGGCGTGGCCCGCTTCGTGATAAGCGGTGGACTCTTTCTGCGCTTCCGTCATCACCATGGAGCGACGTTCCGCACCCATCATGATTTTGTCTTTCGCTTTCTCGAACTCCACCATGGAAACCACGCGCTTGTTACCACGAGCCGCAAACAGAGCCGCTTCGTTCACCAGGTTAGCCAGATCAGCACCGGAGAAGCCCGGCGTACCGCGCGCAATGATTGCCGCATCGATATCTGGCGCCAGCGGAACGCGACGCATGTGTACTTTCAGAATCTGTTCACGACCACGCACATCCGGCAGACCGACCACAACCTGACGGTCGAAACGGCCTGGACGCAGCAGTGCTGGGTCAAGTACGTCCGGACGGTTAGTCGCCGCGATAACGATAATACCTTCGTTACCTTCGAAGCCATCCATCTCAACCAGCATCTGGTTAAGGGTCTGTTCACGTTCATCGTGACCACCGCCCAGGCCTGCGCCACGCTGGCGGCCTACGGCGTCGATTTCATCGATGAAGATGATGCACGGTGCCGCTTTCTTGGCCTGTTCGAACATGTCGCGCACACGAGATGCACCCACACCCACGAACATTTCCACGAAGTCGGAACCAGAAATGGTAAAGAACGGCACCTTCGCTTCACCCGCAATGGCTTTCGCCAGCAGGGTTTTACCGGTACCTGGAGGGCCGACCATCAGAACGCCTTTCGGGATCTTACCGCCCAGTTTCTGGAAACGGCTCGGCTCACGCAGATATTCAACCAGCTCACCCACCTCTTCTTTTGCTTCGTCACAACCTGCGACGTCGGCAAAAGTGGTTTTGATCTGGTCTTCCGTCAGCATGCGCGCCTTACTCTTACCGAACGACATGGCGCCTTTGCCACCGCCGCCCTGCATCTGGCGCATAAAGAAGATCCAGACGCCGATAAGCAGCAGCATCGGGAACCACGAAATGAAGATAGAAGCCAGCAGGCTTGGTTCTTCCGGCGGCTCACCGACCACCTTGACGTTTTTAGTCAGAAGGTTATCAAGCAGCTTAGGATCGTTCACCGGGATGTAAGTCGTGTAACGGTTACTATCTTTCTTGGTAACGTTGATCTCACGTCCGTTGATACGCGCTTCGCGAACCTGATCCTGGTTGACCTCTTGCAGGAAGGTAGAATAATCCACCTTGCGGCCATTAGACTCGCTGGGCCCAAAGCTCTGGAATACTGACATCAGCACAACGGCAATGACCAGCCAGAGTATTAGGTTTTTCGCCATGTCACTCAAGGGATTAACCTCTTATTACAACTGTGTTAAAAACAGCGTCAGGATACTCTGTATCCGATTTATTTCAAACTTTCGTCTGAAACTCACCGACTATCATTTTCGCCCGGTCGCTACAATATACACTTCACGTGAACGCGCACGAGAAGAGTCCGGCTTACGAACTTTGACCTTCGTAAACAGGGAGCGAATTTCCTTTAGATACTCCTCGAAACCTTCGCCCTGGAACACCTTCACTAAAAAACTACCACCTGGCGCCAATACATCACGACACATTTCTAACGCCAGTTCTACCAGATACATGGAGCGAGGAATATCCACCGCCGGTGTTCCGCACATATTTGGCGCCATATCAGACATGACAACCTGTACTTTACTGTCACCTACACGCTCAAGTAACGCTTTCAGCACTAATTCATCACGAAAGTCGCCCTGAAGGAAGTCAACACCAACGATAGGATCCATTGGTAAAAGATCGCATGCAATGATTCGGCCCGTTCCGCCGATTTGCGTCACCGCATACTGAGACCATCCGCCTGGTGCTGCACCGAGATCGACAATCGTCATTCCCGGTTTAAAAAGTTTGTCACTTTGCTGTATTTCATCAAGTTTAAACCAGGCACGGGAACGTAACCCCTTTTTCTGTGCCTGTTGAACATATTTATCGCTAAAGTGTTCCTGGAGCCAGCGGCTCGAGCTAGCAGAACGCTTTTTACCTGTCATTTAACATTCCGTCCTGGTTCATCGTCGCCAGTGGTGTAAATTTCCACATAGCAATTTGGCGATATATGGGAGATGGCGGTAGAATGAACCGTTTTCAATCCCAACGTAAGCAAAAATATACGATGAATCTGAGTACTAAACAAAAACAGCACCTTAAAGGTCTGGCACATCCGCTCAAGCCTGTAGTTATGCTTGGCAATAATGGTTTGACCGAAGGGGTACTGGCCGAGATTGAACAAGCGCTGGAGCACCACGAGCTGATCAAGGTGAAAATCGCCTCTGAAGACAGAGAGACCAAAAACTTGATCGTGGAAGCCATCGTGCGCGAAACCGGCGCCTGTAATGTACAGGTCATCGGTAAAACGCTGGTGCTCTACCGCCCATCTAAAGAGCGTAAAATCTCGCTGCCACGCTAAGATTATCCTGAATTGAACACAGTTTCTGTGTAAAACGAGGGGTTTTCCTTTAGCAGGTGAGCAAAATGCCATGCTCCTTGAGTTGATAAAAGGCCGCTATGCGGCCTTTTTCCTTTCTTTACAATGTATCAACATCTTGCGGGAGATGCGAATTACAGGTAATCAACCTTCGTAATTTCATACTCCACTTCGCCACCCGGGGTACGGATGGTGACCACATCGTCCTGCTCTTTACCGACCAGTCCACGCGCAATCGGCGAATTCACGGAGATCAGATTTTGCTTAAAATCAGCTTCGTCATCGCCCACGATGCGATAAGTCTGCTCTTCGTCCGTATCGAGATTAATCACTGTCACGGTTGAACCGAAAATCACGCGGCCGTTATTAGGCATTTTTGTGATATCAATCACCTGCGCGTTAGACAGTTTTGCTTCGATATCCTTGATGCGACCTTCACAGAAGCCCTGCTGTTCACGCGCGGCATGATACTCAGCATTCTCTTTCAGGTCGCCGTGCTCGCGGGCATCCGCGATGGCAGCGATGATTTCAGGGCGGCGAACAGATTTCAGGAAATCCAGTTCTTCACGCAGTTTTTCGGCACCACGTAAGGTCATCGGAATAGCTTGCATTTGTTATACCTCTTAAACATTCCTGTTGGGGGCAGCGTCACCTGCTCCGGCCCCTGCCACCCTGACGTTCAGCGGGGCAGAAGCAAAAGAAAACTGACCCGGAAACGAAGTTCCAGGTCAGCGGCAATTTTTCAGTTTGATACGTATTTTACCCTGAAGTTCACTATGGGTCATCGTTTACTTTGCAGGGCGTTGCGCCTTAGTATGACGGCTTCTTTCCAGCTTGTTAGCGCGAGATTATGCGATTTTCCAGATTTGTCATCGGATTGACCACCAGTATAGCGTTTACTGCCCAGGCTGCTAATGTCGATGAGTACGTTAACCAGCTCCCTGCCGGCGCCAACCTTGCCCTTATGGTGCAGAAGGTCGGTGCCCAGACTCCTGAGATAGAGTATCACAGCCAACAGATGGCGTTGCCCGCCAGTACCCAAAAGGTCATCACCGGGCTAGCGGCGCTACTGCAACTTGGCCCTGATTTTCGCTTTACCACTACGCTGGAAAGCAAGGGTAACATTGATGGCGGTGTACTAAAAGGTGACCTTACGGCGCGATTTGGCGGCGATCCTACGTTAAAGCGTCAGGATATTCGCAATATGGTTGCGGTGATGAAAAAAGCCGGGGTCCAGCGAATCGAAGGCAATGTACTGATAGATACCTCGATTTTTGCCAGTCATGATAAAGCCCCGGGTTGGCCCTGGAATGACATGACTCAGTGCTTCAGCGCCCCTCCTGCCGCCGCGATTGTTGATCGCAACTGTTTCTCTGTCTCGCTGTATAGCGCGCCTAAAGCCAATGACCTCGCGTTTATACGCGTCGCCTCTTATTACCCAGTCAATATGTTCAGCCAGGTGCGCACCTTAGCGAAAGGCTCCTCAGAAGCCCAGTATTGCGAACTGGACGTGGTGCCCGGTGATTTAAATCGCTTTACGCTTACAGGGTGTCTAACTCAGCGCGCCGATCCGCTGCCGCTGGCGTTTGCCATTCAGGACGGCGCCAGCTACGCCGGGGCCATTCTGAAAGATGAGCTGAAACAAGCGAACATAAGCTATTCCGGAACACTGCTGCGCCAGACGCTGACTAACGAACCGGGAACCGTCCTGGCCAGCAAACAGTCGGCGCCCCTGCATGATCTGCTGAAGATTATGCTGAAAAAGTCAGACAACATGATTGCCGATACCGTATTCCGCATGATTGGCCATGCCCGCTTCGGCGTGCCCGGCACCTGGCGCGCGGGCTCCGATGCGGTACGTCAGATTTTGCGTCAGCAGGCGGGTATCGATCTGGGTAATACCATTGCGGTGGATGGCTCAGGCCTGTCACGCCATAACCTCATCTCCCCCGCCACGATGATGCAGGTGCTTCAATACATTGCCCAGCACGACACTGAGCTAAACTTCATTTCAATGCTGCCGCTGGCAGGTTATGACGGTTCACTGCAATATCGCGCTGGCCTGCACGCGGCTGGTGTCGATGGCAAAGTCTCCGCCAAGACCGGTTCGCTGCAGGGGGTATATAACCTTGCCGGGTTTATTACCACCGCCAGCGGCCAACGCATGGCGTTTGTACAATATCTGTCAGGTTATGCTGTCGAGCCCGCGGATCAACGTAATCGCCGTATTCCACTGGTGCGCTTCGAAAGCCGCCTTTATAAAGACATCTATCAGAATAATTAACGATGAAACTGCTTATTGTTGAAGATGATATGTTGTTACAGGAAGGGCTGGCGCTAGCCCTTACTGCTGAGGGCTATACTCTTGACTGCGCGGCTACAGCGGCAGAAGCGGATGGCTTGATCCAGAGTGGTGAGTACAGCCTGGTGATCCTTGACCTTGGTCTGCCGGATAAAGACGGGGCAACGCTACTTAGCCAGTGGCGTCGTCGGGGCATCTCTAATCCCGTACTGATCCTCACCGCACGCGATGCGCTGGCGGATCGCATCAATGGGCTTGATTCAGGCGCTGATGACTACCTGGTTAAGCCTTTTGCCCTGGCAGAGCTGCAAGCTCGCGTTCGGGCGCTGATTCGTCGCTATCAGGGACACAGCGATAATTTGCTGAGCGATGGCGATCTCACCCTCAATTTGCAAACGCAGCAGGTATTGCAGCAGACGCTACCGGTTGAGGTGACGCCGAAGGAGTTTGCCCTGCTCACTCGCCTCATTATGCGCAGCGGGCAAACCGTGCACCGAGAAACCCTCCAGCAGGATATCTACTCCTGGCAGGATGATCCCGGATCTAACACTCTTGAAGTTCATATCCATAATTTGCGACGCAAACTCGGTAAAGATCGTATTAAAACCGTCCGCGGCGTCGGCTATCGACTGGAAAGCCAAAAATGAACAGTATGCGCCGTCGGCTGATGGTGTTGCTTGCTATTATTTTACTCTTTTTTCAACTCATTAGCGTCGTCTGGCTCTGGCATGAAAGCCGGGAGCAGATCGGCTTTTTAGTCAATGAAACCTTGTCAGCGAAATCGCGAAACCAGCACGTTGAGAAGGAGATCCATGAAGCGATCGCTTCTTTGCTGGTTCCCTCGCTGGTGATGATTGGCTTTACCCTGCTTTTCTCGTTCTGGGCAATCACCTGGATTACCCGTCCACTCAATCAGTTGCGTACCAGCCTGGCAAACCGTTCTGCCGACAATCTCACGCCGCTGCCAGTCTATTCCGACATGCTGGAGATCAGTGCCGTAACCCGCACGCTAAACCAGCTGCTGGCCCGTCTTGACCATACTCTGCAGCAGGAGCGCTTATTCACCGCTGACGCCGCACACGAGCTGCGAACGCCGCTGGCTGGCATTCGTCTGCATCTGGAGTTAATGGCGAAGTCTGGCACGCCTCAGGCGGAGCCATTGATTACACGTATTGACCAGTTGATGCACACGGTAGAGCAGCTTTTAATGCTGGCCCGTGCGGGACAGGCGATGGCGAGTGGTCACTATCAGACGCTGAACTGGAGCGACACGATATTCGCGCCTCTGGCGCTGGAACATGACGCTAAAGAGCACAGGCTTATCTGGCCTCCGCAAAGTTCTCTCGTGGCCGAGGGCGATGCCATCCTGCTGCGCCTGATGCTGCGTAATCTGCTGGAGAACGCCGTTCGTTACAGCCCTAAAGGCACCGTAATCGAGGTGAAATTAGAAGAGACGGAGGACGGGACGAAAGTCAGCGTACTTGATCAGGGGCCGGGTATAGATGAGGCACATCGACAGTCTATTACTGAGCCGTTCCGCCGTATTGATCAACGTTATGGCGGCAGTGGTCTGGGGCTGAGTATCGTTCAACGTATCCTGCAACTGCATCGCGGCACCCTGCATCTGGAGAATCGTCCTGAAGGCGGGCTAATAGTGAGCTGCTGGCTCCCTGCAAAACTAAGATAAAAAAAACCCCCTTGATAAGGGGGTCACAGACGGTCTTAACGTTTGTAGATGAATTCGACGCCTTCTTCATCATCTTCATCCCAGTCGTCATCCCAGTCTTCGTCATCTTCGATATCTTCTTGCTGCTCTTCGAGCTGCTGACGATGATAATCGTCCCACATGAACTCGACTTTCTCTGGCTGTTTCGCCTCTTCTGCCTGAGCGATCGGGTTCTCGATGATAAAGGTCATCACATCCCAGCAGAGATCCTTAACACCAACCTGGCTTGCCGCAGAAATCAGATAGTATTTATCTTCCCAGCCCATCGCGTCGGCAATCGCTTTCGCCTTCGCTTCGGCCTCGGCTTTGTCCATCAGGTCGATCTTGTTAAAGACCAGCCAGCGCGGTTTCGCCGCCAGCTTGTCGCTGTATTTTTCCAGCTCACCGATAATGATACGGGCGTTTTCAACCGGATCAGAACCGTCGATAGGATCGATATCGATCAGGTGCAGCAGGACACGGCAACGCTCGAGATGCTTCAGGAAGCGAATACCCAGACCCGCACCTTCGGCAGCACCTTCGATCAGGCCAGGAATATCAGCCACAACGAAGCTCTTTTCGTTATCCATACGAACCACACCCAGGCTTGGCACCAGCGTGGTAAACGGATAATCAGCTACTTTCGGCTTGGCAGCAGAGACGGCGCGGATAAAGGTCGATTTACCGGCGTTCGGCATACCCAGCATCCCCACGTCGGCCAGCAGCATCAGCTCCAGCTGTAGATCGCGCTTATCGCCTGGCGTCCCCATCGTTTTCTGACGAGGTGTACGGTTCACAGAGGATTTGAAGCGGGTGTTGCCCAGGCCGTGCCAGCCACCTTTAGCGACCATCAGGCGCTGACCATGCTTCGTCATGTCGCCCATGGTTTCGCCGGTGCCCTGATCGATGACGCGCGTCCCTACCGGCACTTTAATGCTTACGTCTTTACCGCGTTTACCGGTGCAATCACGGCTCTGGCCATTCTGGCCACGTTCCGCGCGGAAAGATTTCTCGAAACGGTAGTCGATCAGCGTGTTGAGGTTTTCATCCGCCTCCAGCCACACATCGCCGCCATCCCCGCCATCGCCGCCGTCCGGGCCGCCGCGTGGAATGTATTTTTCACGGCGGAAGCTTACGCAACCATTACCGCCATCACCTGCAACAACCAGGATCGTTGCTTCATCAACAAACTTCATTTTACTCTCCGTAACTCATTCGCCTGAGCGGGGCATGACTACAACCGCTTCATTTTTGCGCCAACGTCCCCAAAGACGATGACCAATGGCGGAATACATCGCGCCCGCAACCACGACAAACGCACCGAGATACCCCAGAAGGTTTAACATCGGTTTGACGAAGAAATCGGGCCAGGCCACTGATAACAAATCTGAAAATAATAGCGTAAACAGCGGGGTAAGCGTGATTAAAGCGCTCACCTGTGCTGCTTGCCAGCGCGCCATCGCCTCAGCGAGCGCACCATAACCCACTAACGTGTTCAGACCACAAAAGATCAGACACGCCAGTTGCCAGTCGCTCAACTGAGCAATGACGCCCGGCTTCGCAAGTGGCAGCAATGCAATAGTACATAAAGTGTACAGCAAAAAGAGGATCTGCTGTGACGCCAGACGCCGCAATAACACCTTTTGCGCGACGCCATAACTCACCCAGACCATCGCTGCACCTACCCCAAAAATCACACCCCAGGTGTAATCCGTCAGGCGGGTGAAAATCTCAACCAGACTGGTGTTAAAGAACATCACCAGCCCACACAACAGCATACATGCCCCAATAATTTGGGTGCCACGCATCTTCTCTTTGAGAATAAACACGCTGGCTACCATCATGCCCACAGGGGAAAGCTGACCAATCACCTGCGATGCCGTAGGGCTTAAATATTGCAGGGAAGAGCTGAACAGGATGAAGTTACCGAATAACCCCCCCGTCGCGATAGCCAGTAACACCAGCCAGCGCGGGCTACGGAAGAGCCGTAGTGGTGGGAGCTTGCCTCTTATCGCGAGGATCGCACCAAGGCCAATACTTGCCATCAGGAAGCGATAAAACACCACGGTGGGCGGCTCCATCACCTCCAGAACCTGCTTCATTGCGATTGGCAGTGCACCCCAGCACATTGCGGTAGTGAGCGCCAAAAGAATACCAATGCCGGCCTGCTGCTTCATGCCCGTTTTCCCTACAGAAAAAATTGCCGGGTTTCCAATGTAAAAAGCCCCGCAACAGGTTGCGGGGCTTTAATCCGTTACCGGACCGAGAAAACCTTACTCAGCAACGATGCTGATGTATTTACGGTTGTTCGGGCCTTTAACTTCAAATTTCACTTTACCGTCTGCTTTAGCAAACAGAGTGTGGTCACGACCGCAACCTACGTTGTTACCAGCGTGGAATTTGGTGCCACGCTGACGAACGATGATGCTACCCGCCAGTACAGTTTCGCCACCGAAACGCTTAACGCCCAGGCGTTTAGCTTCTGAATCGCGACCGTTACGTGTGGAGCCGCCAGCCTTTTTATGTGCCATTTAAATCTCTCCTCAGGTCTTAGGCGCTGATGCCAGTAATTTTCACATCAGTGAACCACTGACGGTGGCCCTGCTGCTTACGGTAGTGTTTACGACGACGAAACTTAACGATTTTAACTTTCTCGCCACGACCGTGTGCAACAACTTCAGCTTTGATAACGCCGCCATCAACGAAAGGAACGCCGATTTTGACTTCTTCACCGTTTGCGATCATCAGAACTTCTGCGAACTCAACAGATTCGCCAGTTGCGATGTCCAGCTTTTCCAGGCGAACGGTCTGACCTTCGCTTACTCGGTGTTGTTTACCACCACTTTGGAAAACCGCGTACATATAAACTCCGCTTCCGCGCACATCCTCGTATGATTCAGAGTGCGCTATAAATATTCACAATAGGGCGCGAATATTACGCAAAACGCGAGCCTTTGACAAGTGCTACCGTCAATACATGAAGAAAAAAAACACAACACGTACGGCAACGTTTATCTGAGGCGTTTTTTCAGTACAATCGGCGCTACTATTGATTAACCGAACCCTTTGTTAACCCATTTAAAATGGGGCCTACAGGACTAAAAGCCCGGCTTTTACGATGAATTTAGAAAAAATCAATGAGTTAACCGCGCAGGATATGGCGGGTGTGAATGCAGCAATCCTGGAACAGCTCAACTCTGATGTTCAGCTTATCAATCAGTTGGGTTACTACATCGTCAGCGGAGGCGGGAAACGCATCCGTCCAATGATCGCTGTGCTTGCCGCGCGCGCGGTGGGCTATCAGGAAAATGCGCACGTTACGATTGCAGCCCTGATCGAATTTATCCATACCGCAACGTTGCTCCACGACGATGTGGTAGATGAATCGGACATGCGCCGGGGTAAAGCCACCGCGAACGCCGCGTTTGGCAATGCCGCCAGCGTTCTGGTCGGCGATTTTATTTACACACGTGCGTTCCAGATGATGACGAGCCTGGGATCCTTAAAGATCCTGGAGGTGATGTCTAAAGCCGTTAACGTCATCGCCGAAGGTGAAGTGTTGCAGCTGATGAACGTCAACGATCCGGACATCACCGAAGAGAACTACATGCGCGTCATCTACAGCAAGACGGCGCGTCTGTTCGAAGCGGCGGCTCAGTGCTCGGGTATTCTTGGCGGCTGCTCTGAGGCGCAAGAAAAGGGTCTGCAAGACTACGGGCGTTACCTGGGTACGGCTTTCCAGCTGATTGACGATCTGCTCGACTACAGCGCCGATGGCGAAACGCTGGGTAAAAACGTGGGTGATGATCTGAACGAAGGCAAACCGACACTACCCTTGCTGCATGCCATGCGTAACGGTACGCCTGAACAAGCGAAGCAGATCCGTGATGCGATCGAACAGGGTAATGGCCGACACCTTCTGGAACCCGTGCTGGAAACAATGGCAGCTTGCGGCTCTCTGGAATGGACGCGTCAGCGCGCCGAAGAGGAAGCGGACAAAGCGATCGCTGCCCTTCAGGTTCTGCCTGAAAGCCCTTGGCGTGAGGCGCTTATTGGCCTGGCGCACATTGCGGTACAACGCGATCGTTGATCTGAATAAGAACTCTCGATTCGGAAAAAGAGAGTTCTTATAAGCTCCAATTTTATCCATAACGTTGTTAATGAATTCGCTTACAACCCGCATGAATAAAGGATTGGCATAATCTGAATGTCACTCCGCATGCCGCGAACTTTTTAGAACCGCTGTTCGAAGAAGGTATAGTAACAACGTCATTTAACTCGAAATGACGTGGACGCACCTGAACAGAGGGACAGCAACATGGATAAGAAATTTATCGACTGGCATCCGGCCGATATTATTGCCGCGCTGCGTAAAAAAGGAACTTCACTGGCTGCGGAGTCTCGCCGTAATGGTCTTAGCTCATCCACTTTAGCTAACGCGTTAACGCGCTCATGGCCGAAAGGTGAGTTGATCATTGCCACTGCACTGGGCACCGATCCCTGGGTGATATGGCCATCGCGTTATCACGATCCCATAACCCACGAATTTGTTGACAGAACGCGGTTGATGCGGCGGAAAAGAGAAGAGAGAAAGCGCCAGGAGTGACGCTTTTTTAGCAGGAATAGCAACCCCCCGGTCTTAAAGGCAGGGGGCTGCCAGGCACGATTACTCGCCCTTCACACGCTCGATATTGGCACCCAGCGCGCGCAGTTTATCTTCGATACGTTCGTAACCGCGATCGATGTGATAAATACGATCGACAATCGTTGTACCTTCGGCAATACAACCCGCCAGCACAAGGCTCGCTGACGCGCGCAGATCGGTCGCCATCACCTGTGCGCCAGACAGTGTTTCAACGCCATGGCAAATAACGGTATTGCTCTCAATCTCCGCGTGTGCGCCCATACGGATAAGTTCCGGTACGTGCATGAAGCGGTTCTCAAAGATGGTTTCAGTGATAAAGCCGGTTCCTTCCGCCACGAGGTTCAGCAGAGTGAACTGTGCCTGCATATCGGTCGGGAATGCCGGATGAGGCGCGGTACGGACGTTTACCGCTTTTGGACGGTTGCCGTGCATATCCAGGCTGATCCAGTCTTCACCGATCTCGATATCGGCCCCTGCGTCACGCAGTTTAGCCAGTACGGCATCCAGGGTATCAGGCTGTGCATTGCGGCAGACAATTTTGCCGCCTGAAATCGCGGCAGCAATCAGGAAAGTACCGGTTTCGATACGGTCAGGCAGTACGCGGTAGACGCCGCCACCCAGACGCTCAACGCCTTCGATGGTGATACGATCGGTACCCTGGCCGGTGATCTTCGCGCCAAGCGCGACCAGGAAGTTTGCGGTATCCACAATTTCCGGCTCGCGTGCGGCGTTCTCGATAACCGTGGTGCCTTCTGCCAGCGTGGCGGCAGACATAATGGTTACCGTGGCGCCAACGCTCACTTTGTCCATGACAATGTGCGCGCCTTTCAGACGGCCATTAACAGAGGCTTTTACGTAACCCTCTTCCAGTTTGATATCCGCGCCCAGTTTTTCCAGGCCGTAGATGTGCAGATCAACCGGACGCGCGCCGATAGCACAGCCGCCAGGCAGTGAGACCTGCCCCTGACCAAAACGCGCCACCAGTGGACCCAGGGCCCAGATAGAGGCACGCATGGTTTTCACCAGATCGTAAGGCGCAGAGAAGTTGTTCACGTTGCTGGCATCGATCCACACGGATCCGTTGCGCTCCACCTTCGTACCGAGCTGAGTCAGCAGCTTCATGGTGGTATCGATGTCTTTCAATTTTGGTACGTTCTGGATCTCTACCGGCTCTTCCGCAAGCAGTGCGGCGAAGAGGATTGGCAGCGCGGCGTTTTTGGCGCCGGAGATTGTCACTTCGCCCTGGAGACGCGTCGGCCCCTGTACACGAAATTTGTCCATTATTTGCTCTCTGTATGAATTCAACCGTGCTGCTGGCTAATCGCCCTCAGCTCAAAAACCGTTTAGTTTGCGATCGCGAGCCCACTCTTGTGGGGTAAACGCCTTAATCGACAGGGCATGGATACGATTATCCGCGATATATTCCATCAGCGGCGCATAAACAGCCTGCTGTTTCTTCACGCGGCTCATGCCGTCAAAAATCTCACCCACAGCAATAACCTGGAAGTGACTGCCATCGCCGGAGACGTGGGCTTCCTGAAGGGAGAGTGCATTCATCAGCACTGCCTGGATTTCATTATTTTCCATGGGTTCTATATCATCTGGTAGTGAAAACAAGCCCAACATCTTAGAGCAAAGTGGCGCTGTCTTAAACAAGCAAAAAGCCCCGACAATGAAACTGTCGAGGCTTTTGATAGTAACGTACTGAAAAAATTAGCGAGGCAAAACGTCTTGCGGCAGATTATAGAGCTGAGCCAACGTGATGACGTTATCGCTGATGCCTGCCAGAGAGACCTGTAGCCCCTGCTTCTTACCGGCAGCGACAAGATGTGCCAGCAGTGCGACGCCGGCCGTATCCACGCGAGAGATCCCGCCAAGATCGATGCAGGTCACCCCTTGCATCGCCTGGTCGCGCGCATCCCACAGAGGATTCAGATAATCCTGATCCAGCTCGCCTGATAGCAACAGCTTTTCGCCATCACGGATCCAGCTGAGTGGCTGCGTCATTATTTTTTCTCGTCCAGGGTAATTTTCTGGCGAGAGATGGATTGCAGCTGAGCGGTCAGGCCGTCAATACCTTTGGTACGCAGCAGGTCGCTCCACTCGTTCTGCTTGGTGGTAATCATGCTAACGCCTTCAGCGATCATGTCATAGGCCTGCCAGTTGCCCGTCTGGCTATTTTTACGCCACTGGAAATCCAGGCGTACCGGCGGACGGCCGTTCGGATCGATAATGGTTACGCGAATCGGCACGATAGTGGCATCACCCAGCGGCTGCTCAGGGGCGATCTGATAAGTCTGGCCGTGATACATCGCCAATGCCTGACCGTATGCCTGCTTCAGATATTCACGAAACGCAGCAAAGTAGGCGTCACGCTGCGCTGGGGTGGCGTCTTTGTAGTAGCGGCCCAGAACCAGCGCACCGGCATACTTAATCTGTACGTATGGCAGCAGTTCTTGATCGACGATATCACGCAGATAATCCGGGTTAGAGCGAATTTTAGGTTGTTCGTTTTTAAGGCGATCGAAGGTTTTCTTGGCCGCCTCATTCATCTGTTGGTAAGGGTTAGCCTGACCGGCCGCATTTGCCGCTGTGAGTGGGGCAATCATCAGCATGGCAACCATTAACAGTCGTTTAATCATGAATTACTTCTCCTGAGATGAATTCGTCGTGCCAGCAGGTGGCGTGACATCTGATTCTGCGGGCGCTTCAGCAGATTTGTTCTCGTCACCTCCCTTACTGTTGTAAAGGAACTGACCAATCATATCCTCAAGTACCATGGCTGACTTGGTATCCTGAATAACGCCGCCATCTTTAAGAATAGTCGTTCCCAGTTCAGGGTCTTCAAAACCGACATTCAGCGCCAGATATTGCTCGCCGAGCAGGCCAGAGGTACGAATAGAGAGCGAGCTGGTATCCGGAATGTGGTTATAGCGCTCTTCGATATCCAGCGCCACGCGAGGCAGATAGGTTTTCTCGTCCAGCGAGATATCCGCTACCCGCCCAATCACCACGCCGCCGATGCGCACCGGCGAACGTGCTTTCAGGCCGCCAATATTATCGAAGGTGGCATAAATTCGGTACGTAGGCTCGGTACGAACAGAGGTGATATCTGCCGCTCTCAGGCAGA
Source organism: Leclercia sp. UBA1284 (assembly GCF_002308415.1). Lineage (NCBI taxonomy): Bacteria > Pseudomonadati > Pseudomonadota > Gammaproteobacteria > Enterobacterales > Enterobacteriaceae > Leclercia > Leclercia sp. UBA1284. Next base: position 85,720 of record NZ_DBUS01000009.1, on the reverse strand, counting down.
TAAACAAGGCCGCCAGCAGCGCCAGCAAAACAAAGATACCAACCCAAATTTCACTTTTTCTCGTTTGCATGAACTCAATTCCCAAACATCAGTGCGGTGAGCACAAAATCCAGACCCAATACGGCCAGCGACGAATGCACGACAGTACGTGTTGTTGCGCGGCTGATCCCTGCAGACGTCGGGATAGCATCGTAACCGTTAAATAAGGCAATCCAGGTAACGGTGATGGCAAACACAATGCTTTTTATCAGGCAGTTCACCAAATCCATTCGCAGATCGATAGCATCCTGCATAGCAGACCAGAAGAAGCCGGCATCGATGCCCTTCCACTGCACGCCCACCAGCGAACCACCCCAAATGCCCACCGCGACGAAGAGAATGGTCAGCAGCGGCAGAGAGATCACCCCAGCCCAGAAGCGCGGTGAAATCACCCGACGCAGAGGGTCGACCGCCATCATCTCCATACTGGAAAGCTGCTCGGTCGCGCGCATCAAACCAATCTCCGCCGTGAGCGCAGAACCCGCCCGCCCCGCAAAGAGCAGCGCGGCCACTACTGGCCCAAGTTCACGCAGCAATGAAAGCGACACCAGCATACCGAGGCTGGTTTCTGCACTATAGGTGGTCAGGACCAGATATCCCTGCAACCCCAGCACCATTCCGATGAACACTCCCGAAACGATGATGATAACCATCGACAGTACGCCAACATTATAGAGCTGACGTATCAGTAGCGGGGTGTGTTTACGGAACTCCGGTTTGCCGACCAGCGCATTGAATAACATCAATCCGGCACGCCCGAACGTCCTGACGGTTTTTATGCCGTGGTGTCCTAAAGCGGCCAACGCATTTAACAGCATGAGCGGCTTAACTCCCTATTCCTAATAAATCTTGATGATAATCATCCGCCGGATAACGGAACGGAACCGGCCCATCAGCAATACCGTAGAGGAACTGGCGCACGCGCGCGTCGTCGTTCTCCTTCAGGGACTGCGCACTGCCGTGAGCGACGATCTTTTTATCGGCCACGATATAGGCATAGTCAGCGATGCTCAGTACTTCCGGAACATCGTGCGACACCACAATACAGGTCACGCCGAGCGCACTGTTCAGTTCCGAGATCAGTTTAACCAGCACTCCCATGGTGATGGGATCCTGCCCGACAAAAGGTTCGTCGAACATAATCAGATCCGGTTCAAGGGCAATGGCACGGGCAAGCGCTGCCCTGCGCGCCATCCCGCCAGAGAGCTCAGAAGGCATTAACTTTGCCGCCCCACGTAGCCCCACGGCCTCGAGTTTCATCATTACCGTGCTTTTCAGCAGCGGCGCGGGCAGACGTGTGTGTTCACGCAGCGGATAAGCCACGTTATCGAAGACGTTAAGATCGGTAAAAAGCGCCCCCGACTGGAAAAGCATGCTCATGCGTTTACGCACGGTATAGAGGCGTGAACGTGACATGGCTGAAACGTTTTCGCCATCGAAAAGGATCTCGCCGCTGTCTGGGGGGATCTGGCCGCCGATCAGGCGCAGCAGCGTGGTTTTACCAATGCCAGAAGGCCCCATGATGGCGGTGATCTTGCCGCGCGGCACGGTCAGAGAAATATTGTCAAAAATGACCCGGTCGCTGCGCGTAAAACTTACGCCGCGAACATCGACTAAATTCGCCCCGTTCAGGCTCATGTATATTTCCTTTCTATTGCCGGCTCAGGATAAGCATGATGCTTGATTCAGCTCCAAACCCAGCATTTTTACAGAATATTTCACACTGAGGTAAGCGAAAGCTGGCATTTGTTTTACTTTTACGGCGCATAAAGTCAAAATTAAGAATTCGTTACGTCTACAGACTGTATGCAGCCAGAGATTTTCTCTCAGTGGACCGGCGAGTATACCTGAAGAAAGGACTTTTGATGCTTCTCGCAACAGCACTGTTAATAATTGGTTTACTTTTGGTCGTCTACAGTGCCGATCGTCTGGTGTTTTCAGCATCAATACTCTGTCGTCTCTTTGGCATTCCCCCTTTGATTATTGGCATGACGGTGGTCAGCGTTGGCACCTCCCTTCCTGAGATCATCGTGTCGGTCGCCGCTTCGATGCACGACCAGTTGGATCTCGCCGTCGGTACCGCCATTGGCTCCAATATCGTCAATATATTATTGATATTAGGGCTTGCCGCACTGTTGCACCCATTTCGCGTGCATTCTGATGTTCTGCGCCGCGAATTGCCGCTAATGTTGATCGTAAGTCTGTTGGCAGGCTGCGTATTGTACGACGGGCAGTTGACGATAAGCGATGGCATATTCCTGCTGGCGCTGGCGACGGTCTGGCTGCTTTACATTGTTAAGCTCGCCCGCGCCGCAGAAAAACAGGGCAATGATAGCCTGACCCGAGAACAGATGGCGGAGCTGCCGCGCGAAGGCACGCTGCCCGTGGCGCTACTCTGGCTGGGGATCGCTTTGATCATCATGCCCATGGCGACGCGGATGATCGTCGATAACGCCACGGTATTGGCAAACTACTTTGCCATGAGCGAGCTCACCATCGGCCTGACGGTTATCGCCATTGGTACCAGTCTGCCCGAGCTGGCAACCGCCATCGCGGGAGCGCGTAAAGGCGAGGACGATATCGCCATTGGTAACATTATCGGTTCGAACATTTTTAATATCGCGATTGTGCTCGGCCTGCCAGCGTTGCTCTCACCTGGCGTATTCAACCCGCTGGCGTTCTCGCGAGATTACGGGGTGATGGTGCTGGTCAGCGCCATCTTTGCCCTACTCTGCTGGCGCCGCAAACGGCAGATTGGTAAAGGCGCAGGTGCGCTACTGACCGCGGGTTTTATCGTATGGATGGCGATGCTGTACTGGCTCTCGCCTCTTCTCTCTGGGTAAACGGATACGGATTATGTCGCACATAGAATTGCAGCCGGACTTTGACTTTCAGAAAGCAGGAAAAGCGGTTCTGGAGATTGAACGTGAAGGTCTGGCGCAGTTAGACCAATACATTAATCAGGATTTTACGCTGGCGTGCGAAATGCTGTTTCGCTGTAGCGGCAAAGTCGTGGTAATGGGGATGGGTAAATCAGGTCATATCGGCCGCAAGATGGCGGCAACCTTTGCCAGCACCGGGACAACGGCCTTTTTCGTCCACCCAGGCGAAGCCGCTCACGGCGATCTCGGTATGGTCACACCGCAGGATGTGGTTATTGCCTTATCCAACTCAGGTGAATCTAACGAAATTCTGGCGCTGATCCCGGTCCTAAAGCGGCTGCAGGTTAAGCTTATCTGCGTTACCAGCCGCCCCGAGAGCAGCATGGCGCGCGCCGCAGATGTGCACCTGTGCGTGAAAGTCCCTAAAGAGGCCTGCCCGCTGGGTCTGGCTCCCACATCCAGCACCACCGCGGTACTGGTGATGGGCGACGCCCTTGCCGTCGCGCTGCTTGAGGCCCGCGGTTTTACGGCAGAAGATTTCGCCCTCTCCCACCCTGGCGGTGCGCTTGGACGCAAATTGCTGTTACGCGTCAACGACATCATGCATACTGGCGAGGAAATTCCGCACGTCAGTAAAGACGCTCCCTTACGTGATGCGTTACTGGAAATCACCCGTAAAAACCTGGGCATGACGGTCATCTGTGATGAGACGATGAAGATCGAAGGTATCTTCACCGACGGGGACCTGCGCCGGGTATTTGATATGGGCGTCGATGTACGTACGCTGGGTATCGCCGATGTGATGACCAGCGGCGGAATTCGCGTGCGTCCGGGGACGCTGGCGGTAGATGCGCTCAACCTGATGCAGTCCCGCCATATTACCGCGGTCATGGTTGCCGATGGCGACCAGTTGCTGGGTGTGGTACATATGCATGATCTTCTGCGCGCAGGCGTAGTGTAATGAAGGATAAGACAATGAGTAATGCGGGTGCTTCGCTTGCAACCTGTTACGGCCCGGTCAGTTCACAAATGATGGCGCAAGCGGAAAAGATTCGTTTGCTGATTCTGGACGTGGACGGCGTCCTCTCCGACGGCCTGATCTATATGGGCAATAACGGCGAGGAGCTTAAGGCCTTTAATGTGCGTGATGGCTACGGCATTCGCTGCGCACTGACTTCTGGCATAGAAGTTGCCATTATCACCGGCCGGAAGGCTAAACTAGTAGAAGACCGTTGCGACACGCTGGGCATCACCCATCTTTATCAGGGACAATCCGATAAGAGGGTCGCTTTCAGGGATTTGCTGGATAAACTGGCTATTGCCCCAGAAAACGTAGCCTATGTAGGCGACGATCTGATTGACTGGCCAGTAATGGCTGAAGTGGGGCTGAGCATTGCCGTTGCCGATGCGCATCCGCTTTTACTCCCCCGCGCTGACTATGTCACCCGGATCAACGGTGGCCGGGGCGCGGTTCGTGAGGTGTGCGATCTCCTGTTACTGGCGCAAGGCAAGCTTGATGAGGCCAAAGGGCAATCGATATGAGTAAAACCAGACGTTGGGTTATTATTCTGCTTTCGCTGTTGGCACTGGTACTGATTGGCGTGAATCTTGCCGATCGGGATGACACCGAGGCGCCGACGGTAAACACGAGCGATCCAACCTATAAAAGCGATCAAAGCAATACCGTGGTTTATAGCCCGGAAGGCGCACTGAATTATCGCCTTATCGCCCAGCACGTTGAATATTTCTCTGAGCAGGGTGATTCGTGGTTTACCCAGCCGGTGCTGACCACGTTTGACAAAGATAAAGTTCAGACATGGTCCATCAAATCAGATCGGGCAAAACTGACGAATGACCGTATGCTTTATCTTTATGGCCATGTGGAAGTGAATGCGCTGACTCCTGATGCGCAATTGCGCAAAATCACCACTGACAACGCACAGATCAACCTGGTCACCCAGGATGTCACATCCCAGGATCTGGTCACTTTATACGGCACAACATTTAATTCCAGCGGCCTCAGAATGCGCGGGAACTTACGCAGCAAGAACGCAGAGCTGATTGAAAAGGTTAGAACCTCCTATGAAATTCAAAACAAACAAACTCAGCCTTAATTTCGTCATCGCCAGCGCACTGCTGGCCGCCAGTCTGCCTGCGCTTGCTGTGACAGGTGATACCGAGCAGCCGATTCATATCGAGTCAGACACCCAGTCTCTTGATATGCAGGGCAATGTGGTGACGTTCACTGGCAATGTGGTGGTGACTCAGGGCACCATCAAAATCAATGCAGACAAAGTCGTCGTGACCCGTCCGGGTGGCGAAGATGGTAAAGAGATTATCGATGGTTACGGCAATCCGGCCACCTTCTACCAGATGCAGGACAATGGCAAACCGGTAAAAGGCCACGCGTCGCACATGCACTATGAGCTGGCAAAAGATTTTGTCGTGCTCACTGGCAACGCGTTCCTGGAGCAGCTGGACAGTAATATCACCGGCGACAAGATCACCTACCTGGTGAAAGAGCAGAAAATGCAGGCCTTCAGTGAAAAAGGCAAACGCGTCACCACCGTACTTGTTCCGTCGCAGCTGCAGGACAAAAACAGCAATCAGGCTCCGGCACAGAAAAAGAGTAACTAATTCGTTATGGCAACATTAACTGCAAAGAATCTTGCGAAGGCCTATAAGGGCCGCCGCGTCGTGGAAGATGTCAGTCTGACCGTAAACTCTGGTGAGATCGTCGGGCTTCTGGGGCCGAACGGTGCGGGTAAAACTACCACGTTCTACATGGTGGTCGGTATTGTGCCGCGCGATGCGGGCAACATCATTATCGATGATGAAGACATCAGTCTGCTGCCACTGCACGCTCGTGCCCGTCGTGGTATCGGCTATCTGCCGCAGGAAGCGTCCATCTTCCGTCGCCTGAGCGTCTTCGACAACCTGATGGCCGTCTTGCAGATCCGTGACGATCTTACCGCCGAGCAGCGTGAAGATCGCGCTAACGAGCTGATGGAAGAGTTCCACATTGAACATCTGCGTGACAGCCTCGGTCAGGCGCTCTCGGGCGGCGAACGTCGTCGCGTTGAGATTGCCCGAGCGCTGGCTGCCAACCCAAAATTCATTCTTCTTGATGAACCCTTTGCGGGCGTTGACCCCATTTCCGTAATTGATATCAAACGCATTATCGAGCATCTGCGCGACAGCGGCCTCGGTGTATTGATCACGGACCATAACGTGCGTGAAACGCTGGCCGTCTGCGAACGCGCATACATTGTGAGCCAGGGGCATCTGATTGCTCATGGCACGCCGCAGGCGATCCTGGAAGACGAGCATGTTAAGCGCGTGTATCTTGGGGAAGACTTCAGACTCTGATAGGGTAAGAGGTACAACAACGCGTAACCGGAGAAAAATGCTCTGAATATGAAGCAAGGTTTGCAATTAAGGCTCAGCCAGCAGCTGGCAATGACGCCACAATTACAGCAGGCAATCCGCCTGTTGCAATTGTCTACGCTTGAACTGCAGCAGGAGCTCCAGCAAGCGCTGGAGAGCAATCCTCTGCTTGAGCAAACCGATCTTCACGATGAGGTAGAAACCCAGCAGTCCCAGGACACCGAGGCACTTGATACCGCCGATGCCCTTGAGCAGAAAGAGATGCCCGACGAGCTGCCGCTGGATGCCAGCTGGGATGAGATCTACACCGCCGGCACCCCTTCCGGTAACCGCGTGGATTACCAGGACGATGAACTGCCGGTTTATCAGGGGGAGACAACCCAGTCACTGCAGGATTATCTAATGTGGCAGGTGGAGCTGACCCCGTTCTCCGATACCGATCGCGCCATCGCCACCTCTATCGTCGATGCTGTTGATGACACCGGTTATCTCACCGTAACGCTGGAAGATATTCTTGAAAGCATTGGCGATGCCGATATCGATCTGGAAGAGGTCGAAGCGGTTCTGAAGCGAGTTCAGCGCTTTGATCCCATTGGCGTAGCGGCGAGAGATTTACGTGACTGCCTGCTTATACAGCTGTCGCAGTTTGTGAAAGAGACGCCCTGGATCGAAGAGGCCAGACTGATCGTCAGCGATCATCTGGATCTGCTGGCAAATCATGACTTCCGGGCCTTAATGCGGGTGACGCGGCTAAAAGAAGATGTGCTCAAGGCCGCCGTGAATCTGATTCAGTCACTGGATCCCCGTCCGGGTCAGTCGATCCAGACCAGCGAGCCCGAGTATGTTATCCCCGACGTGCTGGTGCGAAAACATAACGGTCTGTGGACCGTAGAACTTAACTCCGACAGCATTCCCCGCCTGCAAATTAACCAGCAATACGCCTCAATGTGCACCAGCTCGCGCAACGACTCCGATAACCAGTTTATTCGCAGTAATCTGCAGGAAGCGCGCTGGCTGATTAAAAGCCTTGAGAGCCGTAACGATACCCTGCTGCGCGTCAGCCGCTGTATCGTCGAGCAACAGCAGGCCTTTTTCGAACGGGGCGAAGAGTACATGAAACCGATGGTGCTGGCGGATATCGCCCAGGCCGTCGAAATGCACGAATCCACGATTTCCCGCGTCACTACGCAGAAATATCTGCATAGCCCACGCGGTATTTTTGAGCTTAAGTATTTCTTCTCTAGCCATGTTAATACCGAAGGCGGCGGCGAAGCATCGTCGACAGCCATCCGTGCGCTGGTGAAGAAATTGATCGCCGCGGAAAACCCCGCGAAACCACTGAGTGACAGTAAGTTAACCACCATGCTGTCGGATCAAGGTATCATGGTGGCTCGCCGCACTGTTGCGAAGTATCGAGAGTCTTTATCCATTCCGCCGTCTAACCAGCGTAAACAGCTGGTCTGACACAACCGATAAGGAAGACACTATGCAGCTCAACATCACTGGACATAACGTCGAAATTACCGAGGCGCTGCGCGAATTTTTGAATACAAAATTTGCCAAACTTGAACAGTATTTCGAGAGGATCAACCAGGTCTACATTGTGTTGAAAGTGGAGAAAGTGACTCATATCTCGGACGCCACCCTGCATGTTAACGGTGGCGAGCTCCATGCCAGTGCGGAAGGGCAGGACATGTATGCGGCTATCGACGGCTTGATTGATAAGCTGGCCCGACAGCTAAATAAACATAAAGATAAACTGAAACAACACTAATTGTCCGGGCAGTTAACGGATGCAGGCCGGCCTGTTGTGAAACACATCAGGCCCTTTGTATCGTTAGCGCTTAGGTGAAATTATGATAAATAACGATTCCGCTCTTCAACTGAGCAATGTCCTTAACCAGGAATGTACCCGCAGTGCCGTTCATTGCCAGAGCAAAAAACGTGCGCTGGAGATCATCAGCGAACTGGCGGCTAAACAGCTGGGCTTAGCGCCGCAAGTGGTGTTTGAAGCCATCCTGACCCGTGAGAAAATGGGCAGTACCGGTATCGGTAACGGCATCGCCATTCCGCATGGCAAGCTGGAAGAGGACACCCTGCGCGCCGTGGGCGTCTTTGTGCAGCTGGAAACGCCGATCGCCTTTGATGCCATCGACAATCAGCCTGTCGACCTGCTGTTTGCGCTGCTGGTTCCTGCCGATCAAACGAAAACCCATCTGCATACGCTGTCGCTGGTCGCCAGACGCCTGGCAGACAAAACCATTTGTCGCCGCCTGCGCGCTGCGCAGAGTGACGAAGAGCTTTATCAAATTATCACGGAAGCGGAAGGCAACCAGGATGATGCGTAATCGGGTAATGGCTATGACATTTGCTGTCCTGAGGAGAAAAGTTTCATGGTGCTGATGATCGTCAGCGGACGTTCCGGGTCGGGTAAATCCGTCGCCCTGCGTGCGCTGGAAGATATGGGCTTTTACTGCGTAGATAACCTGCCGGTGGTGCTGTTGCCCGACCTGGCACGAACGCTGGCAGACAGACAAATCTCGGCGGCCGTCAGTATCGACGTACGAAATATGCCGGAATCCCCGGAGATCTTCGAACAGGCGATGAGCAGCCTGCCGGAAGCGTTTTCCCCGCAGCTGCTCTTCCTTGATGCCGACCGCAATACGTTAATCCGTCGTTATAGCGACACCCGTCGTCTGCACCCCCTTTCCAGTAAGAATCTGTCGCTGGAAAGCGCTATTGATGAAGAGAGCGATCTACTGGAGCCGCTGCGTTCCCGCGCGGATCTGATCGTAGATACCTCTGAGATGTCAGTGCATGAGCTGGCCGAGATGCTGCGTACCCGCCTACTGGGTAAACGCGAACGTGAGCTGACCATGGTGTTTGAGTCCTTTGGCTTCAAGCACGGTATCCCTATCGATGCCGACTACGTCTTTGACGTACGCTTCCTGCCAAACCCACACTGGGATCCTAAACTGCGCCCAATGACGGGTCTGGATAAGCCGGTAGCGGCCTTCCTTGATCGGCATACTGAAGTCCATAACTTTATCTACCAGACTCGTAGCTATCTTGAGCTATGGTTACCTATGCTGGAGACCAATAACCGCAGCTATCTGACTGTGGCGATTGGCTGTACGGGCGGTAAACACCGTTCGGTCTACATTGCCGAGCAACTGGCTGACTATTTCCGCTCTCGCGGTAAAAACGTTCAGTCGCGTCATCGCACGCTGGAAAAACGTAAAACATGACCGTAAAGCAGACCGTGGAAGTCACCAATAAGCTGGGAATGCACGCCCGCCCGGCCATGAAGCTATTTGAGCTGATGCAGGGCTTCGACGCAGAGGTTCTGCTACGTAACGACGAAGGTACTGAAGCGGAAGCGAACAGCGTGATTGCACTGCTGATGCTCGATTCCGCTAAGGGCCGCCAGATTGAAATTGAAGCGACGGGGCCTCAGGAAGAAGAGGCGCTGGCCGCGGTCATTGCGCTGTTTAACGCCGGGTTCGACGAAGATTAGTAGAGCTTGTGCGCCTGCATAAAGCCTTCGCCGCCTAACTGCCGCATCTGCCGCAGGATCCACGCCTGGCGGCTACGCATGTAACCCGTCGGTGCGCTGGCCTTAAAGCGAATTGGGTTTGGCAGAACGGCTGCGAGAAGCGCGGCTTCAGCGGGGCTTAGCTTACTGGCAGGTTTATGGAAATAGCGTTGAGACGCAGCCTCCACACCAAATACCCCCTCACCAAACTCGGCGATGTTGAGATACACCGTCAGGATCCGCTTCTTACTCCAGACGGTCTCCATACCTAACGTCAGCCCGGCTTCCAGCCCTTTTCTCACCCAGCTACGTCCATCCCACAAAAAGAGGTTTTTGACCGTTTGCTGGGAAAGCGTCGATGCACCACGAATCCGGTTCTCATTGCGTTCGTTATGCGCCAACGCTTTTTCAATGGCGCCCATGTCAAACCCCCAGTGCTCCGGGAATTTCTGATCTTCAGCGGCTATCACTGCCAGCCCCATCCAGGGGGAGATCTCATCCATGCTCACCCAGTCGGAATGCGCCACATAGCTGAAGTTTCCCGCGAACCAGGCACTAAGCTGACGCTCTATCATTACCGCAGAAAATGGCACCGGTAGAATATTGAACAGCGCAATGCCGCCGCCCCAGAATACCGCCAGCACCAACACAATCCGCAGCAGCCAGCGCTTGAACATCTTCACAATCATTCCGTCAGCACCAGTACGCGTGCGACCAGTTTATCAATGCCCGCAGCGGCTTCGGCGATAGTCTGTGCCAACATATACGCAGGTGTGGTGACGATTTTGTTATCTTCATCGACAACGATATCTTCCACCGGGCAGGGAACATGTTCACCGCCCATCTCCTCGATCACCTCGGCAGTATCGATATCGGTGCCGATGGTCAGGCGCAGCGGGAAATCAAAAATCTTTGGCAGCAAGGCCGGTGCAATGCAGATAAAACCCAGGGGTTTGCCCTGCTGGTGCATCTGCTGCGCCAGCGCTTTCAGATCGTCATCAACTTCACACTGGCTTCCCTGCGCAGCAAAGTTGCTCAGGTTTTTTGCCGCACCGAATCCGCCCGGTACGATCAGCGCATCCAGCGCCTCTGCCTTCGCCATATTGAGCGGATGGATATCTCCACGGGCGATGCGCGCCGCTTCGATCAGCACGTTACGGCTGTCGGCCATCGCTTCGCCAGTCAGATGATTAATGACGTCGGACTGGACTTTATCGGGGGCAAAACAGATTGCCTGCGCACCTCCCCGGGACAACGCCAGGAGCGTAAGGACGGACTCGGTAATTTCAGCCCCGTCATAAACACCACAACCGCTAAGCACTACGCCAACTTTTTTCATCATGCCGATTCCTTATAGCAAGTGACTGAAGCTTATTAATAATTCTGATTAAAACGCTATGCTTCACATATTTCACTGATTCATGTAACAAAGTATTTAAGATTTGCTATCTTAACTGCGTGCGGCCTAAATTTTGAGGCGGCGTCTGGTTCCAAAATGATAACAATGTTCTCTACAGGCGCAGCCAAGATTTCCCTGGTGTTGGCGCAGTATTCGCGCACCCCGGTTTAGCCGGGGTCATTTTTTTCTGCTTTCTACCCACGCTTTCAATACCGCCACATCGTTCTGCCACTCTTGCTTCATCTCTTCGACCCATTCACCGACATTATCGGACCAGGCAGGAAGATCGGGGCTCTGGATCTGCTGACCAAGCTGTTGCAGATGACGCAAACCTACCGATCCCGCTGCGCCTTTAATTTTATGCCCCTCTTCCACGATGCCTTTCTGATCGCGCGCGGTCAGGTTCGACTCCAGCACCGCTAAATAGCCAGGCATCATCTTCTCGAAGACCGCCAGCCCATCGGTAATCAGCTTCGGGCCAACCAGTTCGATGTATTGTTCAAGCATGGCGATATCCAGCAAGGTATGCGCTTTATCGGTATCAACCTTCGTCATGGTGCTCTCCTCTTCGTCACAGGTATCCCAGTACTTCTTAATCATGGCAGTGAGAGCAGGTACGGACAGCGGCTTGCTCAGCACATCGTCCATCCCGGCCTCCAGATACTCTTTTTTATCCTTCAGCACGTTCGCGGTCAGCGCCACCAGCGGCGGCAGCTCGTCACGGCTGTAGCGACGCGTGAGCTCACGCGAAATATCCAGCCCGGTCATATCCGGCAACTGGATATCAAGCAACAGCAGGTCATATTCGCCTGGCGTGAACATTTCCAGCGCGGCAGTCCCGGTCATGGCGACATCCACGCTACTGCCCAGCTTTTCCAGCACCGAGCGCGCCACAATGACGTTAAGTTCAATATCTTCTACCAGCAAGACGTGCAGCGCGGGCAGCGGTAAATCATCGTGAGCGAAGGTATCTTCCACCTCTTCTGCCACCGCCGGAGCATGCACGCTCAGAGCAAACAGCGAGCCCTTACCCGGGTTGCTGGAGACGGTGATATCGCCGCCCATGCTTTTCGCCAGACGACGCGATACTGCCAGACCTATACCGGTGCCGGTGGCAGGCTTACCGCCCTGGCTATCTTTCACCTGATAGTACATGGCAAAGATCTTATCCTGCTCTTCCTGTGGAATGCCGATCCCTGAGTCTTCAACCTCGAAATGCAGCATCTCCCCTTCGCCGTAGCGAACCCGCACCGACACCTGCCCGGCCTGCGTAAACTTGACGGCGTTACTGATCAGATTCCACAGAATCTGGCGCAGACGTGTACCATCGGTGACCACTTTATGGGGCAACGGCAAGGTGGGCTCCAGCACAAAGCGTAGACCTTTCTGCTGCGCTTGCAGGCCTGACAGATTTTCCAGGTCGGCCAGGAAGCTGGTGAAGTCTACCGGCTGGTTATCCAGCTGAACTTTACGCCGCTCCATCTTATCCATGTCGATAATATCGTTGAAAATATTCCCCAACGTCACGGCTGAAACATGGATAGTCTTAAGGTATTTCTCCTGCTCGGCAGACAGCTCGGTATCAAGCAGAATACGGCTTAGCCCGACGATACCGTTTAGAGGCGTACGCAGCTCATGGCTGATGGTCGAGATAAAGGTGGTCTTATCCCGGCTGGCGCGCTCCAGCGCATCCTGATAGCGCTTACGTTCGGTAATATCACGGCCAAAGCCCATCAGGCCATGGCGTTTACCCACGCGGTCGTAATAGGGAACTTTGCGGATCTCAAAGCAGGCTTTGCGCCCATCCGGATAATCCAGCCACTGTTCGTAGGTGAGAGAGACGTTGTGACGGAAGACTTTTTCATCCGTTTCAATGACTTTTGCCGCCGCCTCTTCGGAATAGACGTCCTGCGGTTTGAGGCTAACCAGCTGTTTTTCACTTTTGCCGGTCAGCAGTTCCATTGCCCGGTTGCAGCCGGAGAACTCTTTATCCTCATTACGGTAGAAGACCAGATCCGGTGAAGCATCAAGAAACGAACGCAGGAAAGAGGATTGCTGTTCGAGCTGGATCTGCGTCTCTTCACGCTCTTTCATCTCGACCTTCAGTTGCTCCAGCGTTACGCGGCGCTCTGCTTCGGCTTTTTCACGATCTGAAATTTCCTGATTAAGCTGTGCAATGTTGTCCTTCAACTGAACATTGAGCTTCAGATCGCGCTCGCGCATCTCCTCCAGTTTCTCCACCAGCCGGGAGAGGCGCTGACGCGACTCCTCGAGCTGCTCGACCACCACCGACAGGAAGTAGACCGCCCAGGGGGTAATCAACAGACCGAAGAAAATAGAGCGGATGACGTCGATACTTTCGACCTGCCCATGCAGCACCATGGTCACCGCCATCTGTACCACAATCGCCAGCACTACCAGCGCCAGGGCGAGCAACATGGAGAAGCGTACCAGGCCAAGCTTCATCATGAGATCGACGTAGTACTGCGCCAGCATTCGAATTTGCTTCATAGAGGATTCCTTCACGGCTTCATCGCACAATCATACTCAAATTTCAGGCAAGACGTTGAAGGTTGTGCGAAAAAGTGCGGGGTAGAGCGGGAGATACCCCTCGCTCCCATAACCGGGAGAGAGGGGTAAAGCAGGTCAGGAGCGTTTTAGCATCAGCCAGAGGCTGATAACGAAGAAAGATGCGCTTGGCAGCAGGGCACCTATCACCGGCGGTATGCCATACACCAGGGTCAGCGGACCGAAGATCTGGTCCAGCACGTAGAAGACAAAGCCGAAGCTAATCCCGGTGACGACGCGCACGCCCATGGCTACGCTACGCAGCGGCCCGAAGATAAAGGAGAGAGCCATCAACATCATGACCGCCACGGAGAGAGGCTGGAAGATTTTGCTCCACATATTGAGCTGATAACGACCGGCATCCTGGCCACTCGACTTCAGATACTTCACATAGTTGTGAAGGCCACTGATAGAGAGCGCGTCCGGATCCAGCGCCACCACGCCGAGCTTGTCCGGCGTCAGGTTGGTTTTCCAGGTGCCACTGACGGTTTGCGAGCCCGTGATCTGTTTTGGATCCTGCAGGTTAGACTCGTCAACCTGCGACAGACGCCAAAGTTTATTGTCTGCATCAAAGGTCGCCGATGCCGCATAACGTACCGCCTGCAGGCGGCGCTGATCGTTAAAGCTATAAATGCTTACGCCGCCAAGGGAGTTGTCGCCCTTCACGCGTTCGATATAGACAAAGTTATTTCCGTCTTTCGCCCACAGCCCCTGCTGGGTTGAGAGCAGCGAGCCGCCGTACATGGCCTGCGCACGGTAGTTACGCGCCATCTGCTCGCCCTGCGGTGCCACCCATTCGCCGATGGCCATGGTCAGCAGCACCAGTGGAATGGCGGTTTTCATGACCGACAGCGCCACCTGCATACGGGTGAAGCCAGAGGCCTGCATGACAACCAGTTCACTGCGCTGTGCCAACATCCCCAGCCCCAGCAGGGCACCTAACAACGCCGCCATCGGGAAGAAGATCTGCACATCTTTTGGCATGCTGAGCAGGGTATACATACCTGCACCCAGAGCATCGTAACTCCCCTGCCCGGCCTTTTTCAGCTGATCAACAAACTTGATGATGCCGGAGAGGGAGACCAGCATGAATAACGTCATCATGATGGTGGTAAAAATGGTTTTACCGATATAGCGGTCTAAGACGCGAAAAGCCTGCATTACACCGCTCCTTTACGCATAAAACGGGATCTGAAACGGCGCATCGGCACGGTATCCCAAAGGTTAAGCGCGATGGCCAGCAACAGATACAGCACGTTAACCGCCCAGGTCCAGATAACCGGGTCGATTTTGCCTTTCCCACCGTTCGATTTTATGGAGGTCTGCAGCAGGAAGAACACCAGATAGAGCAGCATCGCCGGCAGCATTGACAGCACACGTCCCTGACGCGGGTTGACCACGCTCAGCGGAACCACCATCAGTGCCATCATAAACACGGTGAATACCAGCGTAATACGCCAGTGCAACTCTGCCCGGGCGCGATCGGTATCGGTGCTGAAGAGCGTACGCATGTTCATCTGATCCGTATCGCTCGGGTCCAGCGCGACCGCCTGGTGACCAATGATCGCCTGGTAGTTCTGGAAGTCGGTAATACGGAAATCGCGCAACATGGCAGTGCCTTCAAAGCGGGTGCCTTTGTTCAGCGTGACGACCTGAGACCCATCTTTAGTCTGAGAAAGCTGACCTGAATCAGCCACCACCACGGAGGGACGGGCATTGCCTTTCGGTCGAATTTGCGCGAGGAAAACGTCGTTGAACCGGCTACCGTCAACGCTTTCGATAAACAGGACCGAGTTGCCGTCGCTGGCTTGCTGGAACTGTCCCTGGGCCAGGGCAGCCATGCCGGGGTTGGCTTTCGCTTCAGCCAGCACTTCATCCTGATGGCGCGATGACCAGGGGCCTGCCCACATCACGTTGACGGCGGCAACGATACCGGTAAACAACGCCAGTACCATGGCGGCTTTTACCAGTACCGCTTTGCTCAGTCCACAGGCGTGCATGACGGTAATTTCACTTTCGGTATAGAGTTTACCGAGCGTCATCAGCAATCCGAGGAAAAGGCTCAACGGCAGGATCAGCTGCGCCATTTCAGGCACGCCTAACCCGAGGAGGGAAAGCACCAGATTTGTAGGAATTTCGCCATCGACCGCTGCACCGAGGATCCTCACCAGTTTCTGACAGAAAAAAATCAGAAGCAGGATGAAGAGTATTGCCAGCTGGCTTTTGAGCGTCTCCCGCACCAGATATCTTATGATTATCACATTAAATACGCCCGTAAAAACCCGTCTTTTTGCTGGAAAATCGCTTGTTTCATGGCTTAAACGTCATTTATTCTCTTGAGTCGTCGAAATCATCGCTAAGATTAGAACACCCGACGGATTCGCGCTTCAGAAGATGTAATGATGTGTCGAAACCGTAATAACGTAAGATTAACACGAAGTCACCGCAACAGCGGGCATGAGTTACGAAAGGTTTCAATTCTATCCGTAGCGGCCGCTGTTGTCTTTAAGATTCAGGAGCGTAGTGCATGGAGTTCAGTGTAAAAAGCGGCAGCCCGGAGAAACAGCGGAGCGCCTGTATCGTTGTGGGTGTCTTTGAGCCCCGCCGCCTCTCCCCCATCGCCGAGCAACTCGACAAAATCAGCGACGGCTATATTAGTGCCCTGCTGCGCCGTGGCGAACTGGAAGGCAAACCGGGACAGACCTTATTACTGCATCATGTTCCGAACGTGCTGTCCGAGCGTATTCTTCTGATCGGCTGCGGCAAAGAACGTGAGCTGGATGAGCGCCAGTACAAACAGGTTATTCAGAAAACTATCAATACGCTGAATGATACTGGCTCAATGGAAGCGGTCTGCTTCCTCACCGAGCTGCACGTTAAAGGCCGTAACACTTACTGGAAAGTACGTCAGGCCGTTGAGACGGCAAAAGAGTCGCTGTACAGCTTTGATCAGCTGAAAACCAATAAAAGCGAACCCCGTCGTCCGCTGCGTAAAATGGTCTTTAACGTGCCTACCCGCCGCGAACTGACCAGCGGTGAACGTGCGATTCAGCATGGCCTGGCCATCGCGGCCGGTATCAAAGCCGCGAAAGATCTGGGTAATATGCCACCAAACATCTGTAACGCCGGCTATCTGGCCTCGCAGGCGCGTCAGTTGGCCGACTCTTATAGCAAAAACGTCATCACCCGCGTGATTGGCGAGCAGCAGATGAAAGAGCTGGGCATGCACTCCTACCTCGCGGTGGGAAATGGTTCCCAGAACGAATCCCTGATGTCGGTCATTGAATACAAGGGCAATCCATCGGAAGACGCACGCCCTATCGTGCTGGTGGGTAAAGGCCTGACCTTTGACTCCGGCGGTATCTCCATCAAACCTGCCGAAGGCATGGATGAGATGAAGTACGACATGTGCGGTGCGGCGGCCGTGTACGGTGTCATGCGTATGGTGGCGGAGCTGCAACTGCCGCTTAACGTCATCGGCGTACTGGCCGGCTGTGAAAACATGCCGGGTGGCCGCGCATACCGCCCAGGCGACGTGCTGACCACCATGTCCGGTCAGACCGTTGAAGTGCTGAACACCGATGCCGAAGGCCGCCTGGTGCTGTGCGACGTCCTGACCTACGTTGAGCGCTTCGAACCTGAAGCGGTTATCGATGTGGCAACCCTGACCGGGGCCTGCGTCATTGCGCTGGGCCACCACATCACCGGCCTGATGTCGAACCACAATCCGCTGGCGCATGAGTTGATTGGCGCGTCCGAGCAGGCTGGCGACCGCGCATGGCGACTGCCGCTGGCCGACGAGTTCCAGGATCAGCTGGAGTCGAATTTCGCGGATATGGCGAATATCGGCGGCCGTCCGGGGGGTGCCATCACCGCGGGCTGTTTCCTGTCGCGTTTCACCCGTAAGTACAACTGGGCACACCTCGACATCGCGGGTACCGCATGGCGCTCCGGCAAAGCCAAAGGCGCCACCGGTCGTCCGGTTGCGCTGCTGTCGCAGTTCCTGCTCAACCGCGCCGGCTTTAACGGCGAAGAGTAAACCCGAAAGCCGGGTGGCAGATGCCACCCGGTTTCGCATTTAAAATCATCACAAGAAGCCCCATATCATGAAAAACGCAACGTTCTATATTCTGGACAACGATACACAACAGGATGGCCTGAGCGCCGTTGAACAACTGGTGTGTGACATTGCCGCAGAACGTTGGCGCAGCGGCAAGCGCGTGCTCATCGCCTGTGAAGATGAGCAGCAAGCCATTCGTCTTGATGAGGCGCTATGGGCGCGACCTGCCGAGAGTTTTGTCCCGCACAATCTGTCGGGTGAAGGGCCGCGTGGCGGTGCCCCGGTGGAGATAGCCTGGCCACAAAAACGTAACAGCAGCGCGCGCGATATCCTGATAAGCCTGCGTACTGGCTTTGCAGATTTTGCCACCGCTTTCACAGAAGTGGTAGACTTTGTCCCCTACGAAGATTCCCTGAAACAACTGGCGCGCGAACGCTATAAAGCGTACCGCCTGGCTGGTTTTAACCTGAATACGGCAACCTGGAAATAATGGAAAAGACATATAACCCACGCGATATCGAACAGCCGCTTTACGAGCACTGGGAACAGCAGGGCTATTTCAAGCCTAACGGCGATGAAAGCAAAGAGTCCTTCTGCATCATGATCCCGCCGCCGAACGTCACCGGCAGTTTGCATATGGGTCATGCTTTCCAGCAGACCATCATGGACACCATGATCCGCTACCAGCGCATGCAGGGTAAAAACACCCTGTGGCAGGCGGGGACTGACCACGCGGGTATCGCGACCCAGATGGTCGTTGAGCGTAAAATTGCCGCTGAAGAGGGTAAAACCCGCCACGACTACGGTCGCGACGCGTTCATCGACAAAATCTGGCAGTGGAAGGCAGAATCTGGCGGCACCATTACCCGCCAGATGCGTCGTCTTGGCAACTCCGTGGACTGGGAGCGCGAGCGCTTCACCATGGACGAAGGCCTTTCCAACGCGGTGAAAGAAGTGTTTGTCCGTCTGTATAAAGAGGACCTGATTTACCGTGGCAAGCGCCTGGTAAACTGGGATCCGAAACTGCGCACCGCCATCTCTGACCTGGAAGTGGAAAACCGCGAGTCAAAAGGCTCGATGTGGCACATCCGCTATCCGCTGGCCGACGGCGCAAAAACCGCAGACGGTAAAGATTACCTGGTGGTTGCTACCACCCGTCCGGAAACCCTGCTGGGCGATACCGGTGTGGCCGTTAACCCGGAAGATCCACGCTACAAAGATCTGATCGGCAAATTTGTGGTCCTGCCGCTGGTTAACCGCCGTATTCCGATTGTGGGCGACGAACACGCCGACATGGAAAAAGGCACCGGCTGCGTGAAAATCACCCCGGCCCACGACTTCAACGACTACGAAGTCGGTCGTCGTCATCAGTTGCCGATGATCAACATTCTGACCTTCGACGGCGATATCCGTGAAAGCGCAGAAGTGTACGACACGAAAGGCAACGAGTCTGATGTTTACGCAAGCGACATCCCGGCCGAGTTCCAGAAGCTGGAACGCTTCGCCGCGCGTAAAGCGATCGTCGCTGCCGTAGATGCGCTGGGCCTGCTGGAAGAGATCAAGCCTCACGATCTGACCGTGCCATACGGCGACCGTGGCGGTGTGGTTATCGAGCCAATGTTAACCGACCAGTGGTATGTGCGTGCCGACGTGCTGGCTAAACCTGCTGTTGAAGCGGTTGAAAACGGCAGCATCCAGTTCGTGCCGAAGCAGTATGAAAACATGTACTTCTCCTGGATGCGTGACATTCAGGACTGGTGTATCTCCCGTCAGCTGTGGTGGGGCCACCGTATTCCGGCGTGGTATGACAACGAAGGCAACGTCTACGTTGGCCGCACCGAAGACGAAGTGCGTCAGGAAAACAACCTGGGCGCTGACGTTGCCCTGCGTCAGGACGAAGACGTGCTGGATACCTGGTTCTCCTCCGCACTCTGGACCTTCTCTACCCTCGGCTGGCCGGAAAATACAGATGCCCTGCGTCAGTTCCACCCAACCAGCGTGATGGTTTCCGGCTTCGACATCATCTTCTTCTGGATCGCCCGCATGATCATGATGACCATGCACTTTATTAAAGATGAAGACGGCAAACCGCAGATCCCGTTTAAGACGATCTACATGACTGGCCTTATCCGCGACGACGAAGGTCAGAAGATGTCTAAATCCAAGGGTAACGTTATTGACCCGCTGGATATGGTCGACGGTATTTCGCTGGAAGAGCTGCTGGAAAAACGTACCGGCAACATGATGCAGCCGCAGCTGGCCGAGAAAATCCGCAAGCGTACCGAGAAGCAGTTCCCGAACGGGATTGAGTCTCACGGTACCGACGCCCTGCGCTTCACCCTGGCGGCGCTGGCCTCTACCGGCCGCGACATCAACTGGGACATGAAGCGTCTGGAAGGTTACCGTAACTTCTGTAACAAGCTGTGGAACGCCAGCCGTTTCGTGCTGATGAATACCGAAGACCAGGATTGTGGCTTCAACGGCGGCGAGATGACGCTGTCGCTGGCAGACCGCTGGATCCTGGCGGAATTCAACCAGACGGTGAAAGCCTTCCGTGACGCACTGGACAGCTTCCGCTTCGACATCGCGGCAGGCATCCTGTACGAATTCACCTGGAACCAGTTCTGCGACTGGTATCTGGAGCTGGCGAAGCCGGTGATGAACGGTGGTTCTGAAGCCGAGCTGCGCGGTACGCGTAATACGCTGATCACCGTGCTGGAAGGTCTGCTGCGCCTGGCGCACCCGGTCATTCCGTTCATTACTGAAACCATCTGGCAGCGCGTGAAGGTGATTGCCGGTATCAACGCCGACACCATCATGCTGCAGCCGTTCCCGGAGTTTGATGCCGCTAAAGTAGATGAAGCCGCATCAGCTGATACCGAATGGCTGAAACAGGCGATTGTTGCTGTGCGTAACGTTCGTGCAGAAATGAACATCGCCCCGAGCAAGCCGCTGGAACTGCTGCTGCGCGGTTGCAGCGAGGCTGCCGTTCGTCGTGTGAATGAGAACAGCACCTTCCTGAAAACCATGGCGCGTCTGGAGAGCATCACCGTGCTGCCTGCCGATGACAAAGGTCCGGTTTCTGTGACCAAAATCATCGACGGCGCCGAGCTGCTGATCCCAATGGCGGGTCTGATCGACAAAGATGCCGAGCTGGCGCGTCTGGCGAAGGAAGTGGCGAAAGTCGACCTGGAAATTGGCAAAATCGAAAGCAAACTGGCGAACGAAGGCTTTGTCGCCCGCGCGCCGGAAGCGGTCATCGCCAAAGAGCGCGAGCGTCTGGTTGCTTTCGCCGATGCAAAAACCAAACTGATTGAGCAGCAGGCGGTTATCGCAGCCCTGTAATGCTTTTACCCCTTACGCTTCAGGGCGTAAGGGGTTTCCTCCCTGAAAACTCCTCGCTTGCACTCCCTTTGCTCCAGTGCTATTAACAGCAGCTGTGTGTCAATTTTTGTCATGAGTAATGCTATGAGCGTGATTGCCCCCGTCGCGACGACGATGCGTCGTATCACTGAACAGGACAACCCGGCTATCGCCGCCGTTATCCGCACCGTTTCCGCCGAATATGGCCTCACGGCCGATAAAGGCTACACCGTAGCCGATCCAAACCTCGATGAGCTGTTCCAGCTATACAGCCAGCCGGGCCACGCCTACTGGATCATTGAGCAGGCAGGCAAGGTTGTGGGCGGTGGCGGCGTGGCGCCTTTGACCTGCAGCGAGCCCGATATCTGTGAACTGCAGAAGATGTACTTTCTGCCCGCCATTCGCGGCCAGGGGCTGGCGAAAAAGCTGGCGCTGGTAGCGCTTGAACACGCGCGCGCTGAGGGCTTCACCCGCTGTTATCTCGAAACCACCGCGTTCCTCAAAGAGGCCATTGGCCTGTATGAACACCTGGGCTTCGAACATATCGACGCGCCGCTGGGCTGCACTGGCCACGTCGACTGCGAAGTGCGGATGCTAAAGACCCTCTGATACTGCCCCCATTCTGTTAAGCGGCTGTAAACTGAATGCTCTACACTCTCAGTTCAACACCATAAAGGGGGAATAAAGATGTCGATGATAAAAAGCTATGCCGCGCCGCAGGCGGGTGCAGAACTTGAGCTGTACGAGTACGATGCGGGTGAGCTAAAAGCAGAAGACGTCGAAGTTCAGGTAGATTATTGCGGCATTTGCCACTCGGATCTGTCGATGATCGACAACGAATGGGGCTTTTCAAATTATCCCCTGGTTGCCGGGCATGAGGTAATCGGCCGTGTGGTTGCGCTGGGCACTGCCGCGCAGGACAAAGGGCTGAAAGTTGGCCAGCGCGTGGGCATTGGCTGGACGGCACGCAGCTGTGGACATTGTGATGCCTGTATCAGCGGCAACCAGATTAACTGTCTGGAAGGCACGGTACCTACCATTCTCAATAAGGGCGGGTTTGCCGACAAACTGCGCGCCGACTGGCAGTGGGTGATCCCGCTACCGGATAGCATTGATATCGAATCTGCAGGCCCGCTGCTGTGCGGCGGTATTACGGTATTTAAACCGCTGCTGATGCACCATATCACCGCCACCAGCCGCGTGGGCATAATTGGTATTGGCGGACTGGGCCACATCGCCATTAAGTTACTACACGCCATGGGCTGCGAAGTGACGGCGTTCAGCTCTAACCCGGCGAAAGAGCAGGAAGTGCTGGCGATGGGCGCCGATAAAGTGGTGAACAGCCGCGATCCGGAAGCCCTGAAAGCGCTGGCGGGTCAGTTCGATCTGATCATCAACACCGTGAACGTCGATCTCGACTGGCAGCCGTACTTTGAAGCGCTGGCCTACGGCGGTAACTTCCATACCGTTGGGGCAGTGCTGAAGCCGCTGCCGGTTCCGGCATTTACCCTGATTGGTGGCGATCGCAGCGTATCTGGCTCTGCAACCGGCACACCGTTTGAGTTGCGCAAACTGATGAAGTTTGCCGGACGCACCAAAGTGTCCCCAACCACCGAACTGTATCCGATGTCGAAAATCAATGAGGCTATCCAGCACGTGCGCGACGGCAAGGCCCGTTACCGCGTGGTGTTAAAAGCCGATTTCTGATGTGACTACGCCGGGTGGCGGCATCGCCCCACCCGGCTTTTCTTCGCTACTTCGCCAGCGCTTTAAACACCTCCGCCACCGCCACCGCACCCGGATCGGTCACCCCTTGAAGATTCTCTTTATTGACATAGGATGAACGCCCCGCACCGGCTTTGTGCATGCTGGCCGTCGCCTCTGCACCCTGCTGAGCGGCCTGTGCAGCAGCCTGAATATCCCCTTGCTGCAAAGCTTCCAGCGCGGGCTGGAGCGCATCGATCAGGGTGCGATCCCCAGGCGCGGCCCCACCGTAATGCTTCATTTGCGCCAACCCGCTCAACAACGACTCTGGCACGGTTTTACCCTCCAGCAACGACTGCCCGGCGGCGGTAAAGAAGATCGACATCAATACGCCGCTCGAGCCGCCCATCACCGTCGCCAGTCTTTCACCCACCAGCAATAACAACTTCGCGGGATCATTTAGCGGCAACTGCTTTTGCGCAAGGCGTTGGGCTATCTCCTTCGCACCTTGCGCAAAGGTAGATCCGGTATCGCCATCGCCTACTTTCGCATCCAGCGCGTTGAGCCGGTTTTCCAGATCCAGCAGCGTCTGCGTCGCTGCGCCCACCCACGCGGCAATTTGCGCATTATCGGAGGGGGTAAATTCCACTTTGTCGCGCACAACCTCGTGCGATACCGTACGCATTGGCGCAAAGGCGACGGTTTTTTGCCAGCCCAGGGTCTCCACCGGCGCATTGAGTGCCTGCTCAAAGGTGTCGTTCAGCTTCAAACACGAGAGCGAAAAGCCTTTCATATCCAGCGAACTGACCAGCGTCGCCGGGCCGATGAGCCAGTCAATCTGGTCTTTTACCGCTGAGTGCGCCAGCTCTTTGGTAAGCTGCGCCATCTCCAGCGCAGATACGCCGCCGAGGTTATTGATCAGAACCGCCAGCCGCCCGGCGCCAGCCTGCTCCTGCAGCGGTTTCACCAGGGTGTCGATGATTGTTTTACTGTTCTGGGTATCGACAATCGACGCACCCGGCTCACCGTGGATCCCGAGACCCAGCTCGACTTGCCCCTGCTGGATACGTCCCTCCTCTTCATCGCTGCCGGGCAGACTGCATGTGCGCATCGCCACACCGAGGCTCCAGAGGTTATCGCAGGCCTGCTGGGCGAGATCCCGAACCTCACGGAGCGATTTCCCCTGCTCGGCAGCGTAACCGGCTATCTTATGCACCAGTACCGTACCCGCAATGCCTCGCGGCTGCTTGTTATCAGGCAGAGCAATGTCGTCGGCCACGATCACCATTTCGACGTTCAGCCCGTAGCCCTTGGCCTTTTCCGCCGCGAGGCCAAAGTTCAGACGATCGCCGGTATAGTTTTTGACGATCAACAGGCAGCCATGCTCGCCCGTTACCGCCACGATCGCATTTAACACCGCGTCAACGCTCGGCGAAGCAAAAAGATCGCCGCACACCGCTGCGGTGAGCATCCCCTTGCCCACAAACCCGGCATGGGCGGGTTCATGACCCGAACCACCGCCGGAAATAACCGCCACGCGGCTTTTATCCCAGTCAGCACGGGCGACAACGCGAATAGCCGGGTCGATATCAAGCCTGGCGAGATTAGCGTGTGGTGTAGAAATCAGCATGCCTTCAATGGCGTCGTTGACCAGCTGTTCGCGGTCGTTAAAAAAGAATCTGGACATAATTTCCCAAAAAGTTGATAACCGTATGGAAAAGCATAGTCCGCACTGGGTAATGCGCAGTAAACAAAGGAATTTGCGCATAAGGTTGCCTATACTCCACCCAGTGCCCAGAAAAGGAATTGGATCATGAGTACTCCTCTGCTAATTGCTCGTACGCTGGATCACGAGCTGTTTCTCCTTCCTGCAATGGCAAACCGACACGGGCTCATTACCGGTGCCACCGGCACGGGCAAAACCGTCACCCTACAAAAGCTGGCTGAATCATTCTCAAGCTGTGGCGTACCGGTATTTATGGCCGATGTGAAGGGCGATTTGACCGGCATTGCGCAGGAGGGCGTTGGCTCAGAGAAGCTGCTCGCCAGACTGAAAAACATCGGTGTGACCGACTGGCAACCGCAGGGTAACCCGGTCGTCTTGTGGGATATCTTCGGCGAAAAAGGCCACCCGGTACGTGCCACCGTTTCCGATCTGGGCCCGCTGCTGCTGGCGCGGCTGCTCAATCTGAACGAGGTGCAGTCTGGCGTGCTGAATATCATCTTTAGTATTGCCGACGAACAGGGATTACTGCTGCTGGATTTCAAAGATCTTCGCGCTATCACCCACTATATTGGCGATAACGCCAAATCTTTCCAGACCCAGTATGGCAACATCAGTTCCGCCTCGATTGGCGCTATTCAGCGTGGATTGCTCACGCTTGAGCAGCAAGGCGCCGGGCACTTCTTCGGCGAACCGATGCTGGATATTAAGGACTGGATGCGCACCGACAGTAACGGTAAGGGCATCATTAACATTCTGAGCGCGGAAAAGCTCTATCAGATGCCCAAACTGTACGCCGCCAGTCTGCTATGGATGCTCTCTGAAATATATGAACAACTCCCTGAAGCGGGCGATTTGGAAAAACCCAAACTGGTGTTCTTCTTTGACGAAGCACATCTGCTGTTCAGCGATGCCCCGCAGGTCTTACTCGACAAGATTGAACAAGTGATCCGTTTGATCCGCTCGAAAGGGGTCGGCGTCTGGTTTGTTTCGCAAAATCCGTCCGATATCCCTGACAACGTACTGGGTCAGTTAGGTAACCGCGTACAGCACGCCCTGCGCGCCTTCACGCCAAAAGATCAAAAGGCAGTTAAAGCGGCCGCAGAGACCATGCGCGCCAATCCAGCGTTCAGTACGGAAGAGGCAATTCAGGCGCTGGGCACCGGTGAAGCCTTGATCTCCTTCCTGGATGTCAAAGGCAGCCCCTCAGTGGTAGAGCGCGCAATGGTGATCGCACCCAACTCACGTATGGGGCCCGTCACTGACGATGAACGTAACGGGCTAATTAACCACTCTCCGGTTTACGGCAAATACGAAGACGAGATCGATCGGGAATCGGCTTTTGAAAAGTTACAGGCGGGGATAGAGGCGAGCCCGCAGCAGCAGAGTGCTCCCACTGCGAAAGGCGATGCAGCGGCCACGGACGATGGCATTCTGGGCGGGCTCAAAGATATTCTGTTTGGCAGCACCGGGCCGCGCGGGGGTAAGCGCGACGGCGTGGTACAAACTATGGCGAAAAGCGCAGCACGCCAGGTCACCAATCAGATCGTACGCGGCATGCTGGGCAGCTTGTTAGGCGGACGTAGACGCTAAAGGTGATACCCACGGGCGCCCCAGGGCACTCCCCTGGACCCCGTGCTCATTGAGGTATTTATCGATTTCCACCATCCCCGTCCAGCGGTTCTCGCACCAGAGCGGTGCCAGCAGCGTTGGACGGCGGGCGCTGGCGGATATACGGTGGTAAACCACTTCTGGCGGCGTATGGCGGATCATCTCCCCCGCCGTCACGGTGTACTCTTCGAGTGTAATTCCGTTTACCCTTCCCGCTTCCCAGGCCTTTGCCATAATACTGCCGGTCACGATATGTAGCGGATGCAGCTTGATGCCATCCACGCCGGTTTCGACCACGTTTTCCAGCGTCTCGAGTCCCTGCTGGAGCCCCTCTCCGGGCAAGCCTACAATCAGGTGCGAACACACTTTAAGCCCCCGTTCACGCGCCAGCCGCGTAGTGCGCTGGTAGCAGGCAAAGTCATGGCCGCGATTAATACGGTGCAGCGTTTTGTCGTGCGCGCTCTGTAACCCCAGCTCCAGCCAGACTTCATAGCCCTGCGCGTGGTATTCGCTCAGCAGGTCTAATACGGCATCGGGGACACAATCCGGACGCGTGCCGACACAGAGCCCGACGATATTTGCCTGGCTTACGGCCTGCTGATACATGGCGCGCAGTACCTGCACCTCTGCCCAGGTGCTGGTATAAGCCTGGAAGTAGGCCAGATAATGTCTGGCGCGATTGACCCGGCTCGCCTGATGCGCCAACTGTTCAGCGATGGAGTGCTGCTGTTGTGTTTCATCGGCGAAAGAGGCCACGTTGCAGAAGGTACAGCCGCCACGGCCAATAGTTCCATCGCGGTTGGGGCAGCTGAAACCACCGTGCAGCGTCAGCTTATGGACCTTTTCGCCATAACGACGTAAAAGATCCCCACCAAACATATTGACTAATTTCTGTAACTGCATAATCTGATAGACCGCCCCGCTGAAAGGGGCCTAGCCTGCCATTTTTAGCCACAGTCGGCGATGACCTGGATCAATCGCCCTGGACGGCTATTATTCATTTGAATAAAAAATCAAGATTACTGCAATTTCATTCAAGCATTCGCCAATTACTTTTCCTTATGTTCAGCCGCTTTTTTTCATTTATAGCGTCACTGCTGAAAAACAGTGTGATTATGCGGGTTTGATCGCCACCCCAGAGTAATATCCTGCCAAAAACAAGCTTTTCAGCATCCCACGTGGATAATACCGCTTTCAGATAGTGAGTCAGATCACACTACCCCGCTCCCTCCCTTGGCCTTTTGTGGTTGTAAAATTCGTTAAATACCTTTTTATTTCAATCAATTAAACATGCTTTAGCACATTTTCGTATAAATAAGATTGCCATTTGACCTGATAACCGATTCCCGATAAGTTGGAAATCCGCTGGAAGCTTTCTGGATGAGCAGTCTGCTCATCATATTTATGCAGTAATTGAGATTCCCTCTGAAGCAAGTCCTCAAACTTGTTTACCTGCGCGAAAGGATGAAAAAGAGGGCGAATGCGAGGTACGCGTATGAAACGCAAACCCCGTCGCCATGCTCTTTCTGTGCCTGTGCGCCACGGTTAAGTTCAGTGGGAAGCCCGACGAGCCTGGGGAGGTTCACTGATATGTTGTACGATAAATCCCTTGAGAAGGATAACTGTGGTTTCGGCCTGATCGCCCACATAGAAGGCGAACCTAGCCACAAGGTAGTGCGTACTGCCATTCACGCACTGGCCCGCATGCAGCACCGTGGTGCCATCCTTGCCGATGGTAAAACCGGCGACGGTTGCGGTCTGCTGCTGCAAAAACCGGATCGTTTCTTCCGAATCGTAGCGGAAGAGCGCGGCTGGCGTTTAGCCAAAAACTACGCTGTCGGCATGCTGTTCCTGAATCAGGATCCTGAAAAAGCTGCCGCCTCACGCCGCATCGTCGAAGAAGAACTTCAACGAGAAACTCTGTCGATTGTCGGCTGGCGCGATGTGCCTACCAACGAAGGGGTGCTCGGTGAAATCGCCCTCTCCTCGCTGCCTCGTATTGAACAGATTTTTGTCAACGCGCCTGCGGGCTGGCGTCCACGCGATATGGAACGCCGTCTGTTCATTGCGCGTCGCCGCATTGAAAAACGTCTTCAGGAAGACAAAGAGTTCTACGTCTGTAGCCTCTCCAACCTGGTGAACATCTATAAAGGTCTGTGTATGCCGGCTGACCTGCCGCGCTTCTACCTGGACCTGGCGGACCTGCGTCTGGAATCGGCCATCTGCCTGTTCCACCAGCGCTTCTCCACCAACACCGTTCCACGCTGGCCGCTGGCTCAGCCGTTCCGCTATCTGGCGCACAACGGCGAGATCAACACCATCACCGGTAACCGCCAGTGGGCGCGCGCCCGTACCTATAAGTTCCAGACGCCGCTGATCCCCGATCTACACGATGCCGCACCGTTCGTGAACGAAACCGGCTCGGACTCCAGCTCCATGGATAACATGCTTGAGCTGCTGTTGGCTGGCGGGATGGATATCGTCCGTGCCATGCGTCTGCTTGTGCCACCGGCCTGGCAGAACAACCCGGACATGGATCCTGAGCTGCGCGCGTTCTTCGACTTTAACTCCATGCACATGGAACCGTGGGACGGCCCGGCGGGCATTGTTATGTCTGATGGCCGCTTTGCCGCCTGTAACCTGGACCGTAACGGCCTGCGTCCGGCGCGCTACGTCATCACCAAAGATAAGCTCATCACCTGCGCGTCTGAAGTCGGCATCTGGGATTACCAGCCTGACGAAGTGGTCGAGAAAGGCCGCGTCGGCCCGGGCGAGCTGATGGTTATCGATACCCGTGGCGGGCGTATTCTGCACTCCACTGAAACCGATAACGATCTGAAAAGCCGCCACCCGTACAAAGAGTGGATGGTGAAAAACGTTCGTCGTCTGGTGCCTTTTGAAGAGCTGCCGGACGAAGAAGTGGGTAGCCGTGAGATGGATGACGATGCGCTCGCGAGCTTCCAGAAACAGTTTAACTACAGCGCAGAAGAGCTGGACTCGGTTATCCGCGTACTGGGCGAAAATGGCCAGGAAGCGGTCGGATCAATGGGCGACGATACCCCATTTGCCGTCCTCTCCAGCCAGCCGCGTATTATTTATGACTACTTCCGCCAACAGTTTGCGCAGGTAACCAACCCGCCAATCGATCCGCTGCGTGAAGCGCACGTCATGTCGCTTGCCACCAGCATCGGTCGCGAGATGAACGTCTTCTGCGAAGCCGAAGGCCAGGCACACCGTCTGACCTTTAAATCGCCGATTCTGCTCTATTCCGATTTCAAACAGCTAACGACGCTGCAAGAGGATCACTATCGCGCCGACACGCTTGATATTACCTTCGACGTGACCGAAGCGACCCTCGAAGAGACGGTAAAAGCGCTGTGCGACAAAGCGGAGCAGATGGTACGTAACGGTACCGTGCTGCTGGTGCTCTCTGACCGCAACATCGCCAAAAACCGTCTGCCGGTGCCTGCGCCGATGGCGGTGGGGGCGATCCAGACGCGTCTGGTGGATAAGAGCCTGCGCTGCGACGCCAACATCATTGTTGAAACCGCCAGCGCCCGCGATCCGCACCACTTCGCCGTGCTGTTAGGCTTTGGTGCGACGGCCATCTACCCGTACCTGGCCTACGAAACGCTGGCGAAGCTGGTCGATAGCCGGGCCATCGACAAAGATTACCGCACTGTCATGTTGAACTACCGCAACGGTATCAACAAAGGTCTGTACAAGATCATGTCCAAGATGGGCATCTCGACTATTGCCTCTTACCGCTGTTCGAAGCTGTTTGAAGCCGTGGGTCTGCATGACGATGTGGCAGAACTCTGCTTCCAGGGCGTGATCAGCCGCATCAGCGGCGCGGGCTTTGCTGATTTCCAGCAAGACCTGCTCAACCTTTCCAAACGTGCATGGCTGGCGCGTAAACCACTGGAACAAGGTGGTCTACTGAAATACGTTCACGGGGGCGAATACCACGCCTATAACCCGGACGTTGTGCGCACGCTGCAGCAGGCAGTGCAGAGCGGCGAGTACAGCGACTATCAGCAGTACGCTGAACTGGTCAATAACCGTCCGGCGGCAACGCTGCGCGACCTGATTGCCCTGAATCCGGGTGATGAAGCGGTCAGCATCGATGACGTTGAACCGGCGTCCGAGCTGTTCAAACGCTTCGATACCGCGGCGATGTCTATCGGCGCGCTCAGCCCGGAAGCTCATGAAGCGCTGGCAGAAGCCATGAACAGCATCGGCGGCAATTCGAACTCCGGCGAAGGCGGCGAAGATCCTGCCCGCTACGGCACCAATAAAGTGTCGCGCATTAAGCAGGTGGCATCCGGTCGCTTTGGCGTAACGCCTGCGTACCTGGTCAACGCCGACGTGATTCAGATTAAAGTCGCTCAGGGGGCAAAACCGGGCGAAGGCGGTCAGTTGCCGGGTGATAAAGTCACGCCGTACATCGCTAAATTGCGCTACTCGGTGCCCGGTGTGACGCTGATCTCCCCGCCGCCGCACCACGATATCTACTCTATCGAGGACTTAGCGCAGCTGATTTTCGACCTGAAACAGGTTAACCCGCAGGCGATGATCTCCGTGAAGCTGGTTTCCGAACCGGGCGTCGGCACCATCGCTACCGGCGTGGCAAAAGCCTACGCAGATTTGATCACCATTGCCGGCTACGACGGTGGTACCGGCGCAAGCCCGCTCTCCTCCGTGAAATACGCGGGCTGTCCGTGGGAACTGGGCCTGGTGGAAACCCAGCAGGCGCTGGTGGCGAACGGCCTGCGCCACAAGATCCGCCTGCAGGTGGACGGGGGTCTGAAAACCGGCCTCGACATCATCAAGGCAGCGATCCTGGGTGCTGAAAGCTTTGGCTTCGGCACCGGCCCGATGGTGGCGCTGGGCTGTAAATACCTGCGTATTTGCCACCTCAACAACTGCGCAACCGGTGTGGCAACCCAGGACGAGAAGCTGCGTAAGAACCATTACCACGGTCTTCCCTTCAAAGTGACCAACTACTTTGAATTTATTGCCCGCGAAACGCGCGAGCTGATGGCGCAGCTGGGCGTGAAGCGACTGGTGGATCTGATTGGCCGTACCGACCTGCTGAAAGAGCTGGAAGGATTTACCGCCAAACAGCAGAAACTGGAGCTGAGCAAGCTGCTGGAAACCGCGCAGCCGCACCCTGGCAAAGCGGTCTACTGCACCGAGAAAAACCCGCCGTTTGACAACGGTGTGCTGAATGCACAGCTGCTGCAGCAGGCGAAGCCGTATGTGGATGATAAGCAGAGTAAAACCTTCTGGTTTGATATCCGCAATACTGACCGCTCCGTCGGCGCATCGCTCTCCGGCTACATCGCGCAAACGCACGGCGACCAGGGCCTGGCGTCCGATCCGATTACCGCGCACTTCAGCGGCACGGCGGGTCAGAGCTTCGGCGTATGGAACGCGGGCGGCGTTGAGCTGTACCTGACCGGCGATGCCAACGACTACGTGGGTAAAGGCATGGCGGGTGGTCTGCTGGCGGTACGTCCGCCGGTCGGTTCTGCCTTCCGTAGCCACGAAGCCAGCATTATCGGTAACACCTGCCTGTACGGCGCGACCGGTGGTCGTCTGTTTGCAGCCGGTCGTGCGGGTGAGCGTTTTGCAGTGCGTAACTCCGGTGCTATCACCGTGGTAGAAGGTATTGGCGACAACGGTTGTGAGTATATGACCGGCGGGATCGTCTGTGTTCTGGGCAAAACCGGTGTGAACTTCGGTGCCGGTATGACGGGCGGCTTCGCCTACGTGCTGGACGAAAGCGGTGATTTCCGTAAACGTGTAAACCCGGAGCTGGTTGAAGTGCTGGATGTTGAATCCCTGGCGATCCACGAAGAGCATCTGCGCGGTCTTATCACCGAGCACGTGCAGCATACCGGTTCTTCACGCGGCGAAGAGATTCTGGCGAACTGGCCAGCCTTCTCCTCGAAATTCGCGCTGGTTAAACCGAAGTCCAGCGATGTTAAAGCCCTGTTGGGTCACCGTAGTCGTAGCGCAGCAGAGCTGCGCGTGCAGGCGCAGTAAGGGGTAGCAATGAGCCAGAACGTATACCAGTTTATCGACCTGCAGCGTGTTGATCCGCCAAAGAAACCGCTGAAGATCCGTAAAATTGAATTTGTAGAAATCTATGAGCCGTTTTCAGAAGGCCAGGCCAAAGCGCAGGCAGACCGCTGCCTGTCCTGCGGTAACCCTTACTGCGAATGGAAATGCCCGGTCCATAACTACATCCCGAACTGGCTGAAGCTGGCCAATGAAGGACGTATTTTTGAAGCCGCCGAACTGTCTCACCAGACCAACACCCTGCCGGAAGTGTGCGGTCGCGTCTGTCCACAGGATCGTCTGTGTGAAGGCTCCTGTACGCTGAACGACGAGTTTGGTGCGGTGACCATCGGTAACATTGAGCGTTATATCAACGATAAAGCGTTCGAGATGGGCTGGCGTCCGGATATGACCGGCGTGCGTCAAACCGACAAACGCGTAGCCATCATTGGTGCAGGCCCGGCGGGCCTGGCCTGTGCGGACGTGTTGACCCGTAACGGCGTCAAAGCGGTGGTCTTCGACCGTCATCCGGAAATCGGCGGCCTACTGACCTTCGGCATCCCGGCCTTCAAGCTGGAAAAAGAGGTCATGACACGCCGCCGCGAAATCTTCACCGGCATGGGCATTGAGTTCAAACTGAATGTGGAAGTGGGCCGCGACGTGCAGCTCGACGACCTGCTGAAGGATTACGACGCCGTATTCCTGGGCGTGGGTACCTATCAGTCCATGCGCGGTGGTCTGGAGAATGAAGATGCGCCAGGCGTCTACGACGCTCTGCCGTTCCTCATTGCCAACACCAAACAGCTGATGGGCTACGGTGAAACGACCAACGAACCCTTCGTGAGCATGGAAGGTAAACGCGTCGTGGTGCTGGGCGGCGGCGATACCGCGATGGACTGCGTGCGAACCTCTATTCGTCAGAATGCGGCGCACGTTATCTGCGCCTACCGTCGTGATGAAGAGAACATGCCAGGCTCAAGACGCGAAGTGAAAAACGCGCGTGAAGAGGGTGTCGAGTTCCAGTTCAACATCCAGCCGCTGGGTATTGAAGTGAATGCAAACGGCAAGGTGAGCGGCGTGAAGATGGCGCGTACCGAGATGGGGGCGCCGGATGCGAAAGGTCGTCGTCGTGCAGAAATCGTGGCCGGCTCCGAGCATGTGATCCCGGCAGATGCGGTGGTGATGGCGTTTGGTTTCCGTCCCCACAGCATGGAGTGGCTGGCGAAGCATAGCGTTGAGCTGGATTCGCAGGGTCGCGTGATTGCCCCGGAAGGCAGCGACAACGCCTTCCAGACCAGCAACCCGAAAATCTTCGCCGGTGGCGATATCGTTCGCGGTTCTGACCTGGTGGTCACGGCGATTGCCGAAGGGCGCAAAGCGGCTGACGGCATTATGAACTACCTGGAAGTATAAAACGCGTAAAGACAGGCCATCTCGTCTATTAAAGATGGCCTGTCACATCCATCAGTTAATGATTTTCCCACCTAAAAATAGCCCTCTTACTCCAGTAATAACCATTTAAATTTTGCAAGATGATTTTTGCATAAAATTATCCAGCAGCGTAATTGCCGCTTTTACGGCTTTAAATAAAATCACGCTTATAATAAAAACCCTTAAATGGCCTCGATAGAGACATTAAATAATAACGCCCAGATAATTTTAATTGGTTATTAAAAGCTTTAAAAACAGATGGTTTAGTATAAATACATTCAACAAATCAATACGAACCAGATGAATTCTTAATACTCGAGTTGCTAATTCACATTAGCCTAAAGAGTATTTAATATAGGAATAGCTAAAGCAACACACTCAAACCCATGCCAATTAAGCGTTAATAATCATCTTAACAGGATGATCGTTAATCCCTGAATGGCATTGTTGTAACGAATCTTAATTCACTACAACGCTTTTATTAACACACCGTAATTTTATCAGTAAGGATATTTGATACTATGAACATGAAATGGAAAATTTCTGCAGTCGCGCTGTGCTCTGCACTGTCATTTGCAACTTTTAATGCCGCAGCGTCAAGCAGCGTGACCATGGGCGTAAAAGGCTCTATTACCCCGGGTTCCTGCACGCCAACCCTGAGCGCAGCTGAGATTGACTTCGGCACCATCACTGCTTCTACCCTGACCGCAGTAGCGCCTGCACTGAACCAACTGGGTTCACGTGATATTACTCTTTCAATTGCCTGCACTGGCGCAACGGGAGTGGCATTTGCCGCTAACGACAACCGCCTCGAATCTGTCGTTCCGCTGAGCGCTGATGCTTTTATTGCTAACGCCAGCCCTAACCAGACCAACTACTCCGTAAGCAGCAGTGCTCAGGCGTTTGGTCTGGGTACCGTGGGCACAACGAAGATCGGTGCATACACCATTGCCATGAAAATGAATGACATCACCGCGACCGATGGCGCTGATGCCAACCTGCCTGTAGATATGCTCTCCGTCCGTCAGGGCGTTACCACCTGGAGCAAAGCCAATACCGGCATGATGAACCCACTGAACGGTACTACTGCAAATATCATCACCTTTGCGCGTACTGGTACCCTGGCACCGGTCGCTATCAAAACCGCGAGCGTACCGCTGACCATCACTGCCGCTGTACAACCGATGTCTGCCTTTAGCAGCGCAAGTGAAGGCATTACTCTGAGTGGTAATGCGACTATCGGCATTATCTACCTGTAATACGTCGGCCTGCGAACGGAACGTTCGCAGGCCTTTTTACTTTTTTTTTAGCTGATGTGTTTATGAAAAAACATTTCCTACCCACCCTGCTTATTCTTTACTCGGCGCAAAGTCTGGCGTCAGGAATGGTTCCTGAAACCACAATGCTTCTGGTCGATGAAAGCAAAGGCGAAGCCAGTATTAATATTACCAATACGGACAGCACCCCTGCGCTTTTATATACCCGCGTCACAGAGCTACCGGGCAGCAAGAGCACTACCCGTCTGGTGGCTACTCAGCCAGTGGTTCGCGTAGAAGCAGGCCAGGTACAGCGTGTGCGCTTTATGTTGCAAACATCCGGCCCGTTACAGCAGCAGGAAATGAAACGTGTAAGCTTTGAAGGGATCCCCGCAAAAACGAAGGATGGAAACCGTCTCGCCGTCACGGTACGCCAGGATCTACCCGTAATTATTCAACCAACCTCTCTGCCAGAAGACTTACAACCCTGGAAGCATCTGCAATGGCAAAAAAAAGGCAGTGATATTGATATAGTCAATCCCGGAAAATATGTCGTTCGGATGTCACCAAGGTTTATTTCCATGCCTTCAGGGAAAGAGGGTAATCTCCCTGCAACCTATATTCTACCCGGCACTCACGTCACAGTGAAATTACCTCAGACAACAGACTCTAAAATTAAATTCTTCCCGGCCAGCCGCTATGGCTATACAGGAGAAAGTTATACCACCGCATTACAATAAAAGGGAATAGAATGTGGTTACATGGATCGTTCTTAAAAAAATTAATTGTTATTACGCTTGGTACGCTGCCTGTAGTCATTTATCCGACCGTTGCTTCTGCGGATGACAGTCAGGCGGTAGATTTTGATCGCGAGACGCTCAAAGCGTTGGGCATGGACCCTGCCATCTCCAAATATTTTGAAAAAGAAGCTCGCTTTGCGCCCGGTGAAGTCCCTCTGGCATTGAAAGTGAATGGCACTTCGAAAGGTGCTTTTATCGCTCGTTTTTCTGAGAAAGGCGAACTCTGCTTTGATGAAGCGTTACTCAAGCAGGCGGCGCTGAAAATACCCAGCGATATTAACGACACACCTTGCTATGACTTTCGCAAAACCTGGCCCAATACGATCATCAAACAGCATCCTGAAAAGGAAGAACTGGAAATCATCGTACCGACTGACGCGCTGGACAGTCAGGCGGACGATCTGGGTGATTACGTAACGGGTGGCGCGGCGGGAATGTTAAATTATTCCCTTTTCACGACCCGAAACCAGTTTGCTGATTCGCAATCCGACTATTCACAGGCGACGATTGACGGCGGTTTCAACATCCT
This sequence comes from Leclercia sp. UBA1284, assembly GCF_002308415.1. Classification (NCBI taxonomy): domain Bacteria; kingdom Pseudomonadati; phylum Pseudomonadota; class Gammaproteobacteria; order Enterobacterales; family Enterobacteriaceae; genus Leclercia; species Leclercia sp. UBA1284. The sequence continues at coordinate 49,367 of NZ_DBUS01000009.1, read as the reverse complement.
CGACTGGATGGTGCGCTCGCACCAAATGCTGAGCTATAACGACGGCAGATACAGCACCACAAGCTCCTCAACATGGATACAGCATACCTTTGTTGGGCTTGGCAGCACCATGAAAGCGGGTGAGGTCAGTCTCAATAATAGCTTACTGGATGGAGCATCCATTTACGGCGTATCGTTCTCACCGGATAGCGCATTGTCTCCCAATGATGCTGGTGTCCAGGTAAGCGGTATCGCCAACTCTTCCCAGGCTCGCGTGGAGATTCGTCAGGGTAATAAGCTCATCGCCTCCAACCTTGTTCCTCAGGGACCCTTTACGCTCACGGATCTTCAACTGCTCGATCGCAGCAGCGATCTGTCGGTGACGGTGGTGGAATCGGACGGTTCACAGCAGCGCTTTATCGTACCGGCAACACAATATAACCGGGGGAGCGGCACGCCGACGGGCATCCACGTAGCATTTGGGCGCGTCGATGATGATTACAAGAAAAAGCCCTGGGTGGGTAGCGTGTCGATGGGCACTCGTTTAACCCATAACCTTAACCTGAGCGGCGGCCTGATCGGCGCACGGGATTATCAAAACGCCGCGATTAACGTCGACTGGCTGCTTACACGCCTGAGCACGACGACGCAGTTGGCGGTATCAAACGATCGGGAATACACCCTTCAGGGGCAAAAAGCCTCGGTTTCGGCAAACTATGCGCTTACGCCAAACATCAGCCTGCGGGCCAGTGCTGCGCACGCGACGCGTGATTACCGCACCTTGTCGGACACGCTCGACAACGATTTTGTGGCGCAAAACAAAAATGAATACTCTGCTGGGATAAGCCTGGCGACCGAGGCAATCGGCAGCCTGGGCCTGAGCTACTATCAGACGGACAGTTACCAGCGCGATAATGATACTCGCTATCTCGCGCTGAGCTGGTCGAAAGCCTTCCGTCGCGCCATGTTATCCGTGAGCTGGCAGCACCAGTTAGGGACCAACGGCCAGCTCCACTATGACAGCGGCAATGGCAAAAATAACACGGCAGGAAACGATAAGGATCTGGTCTACGTGAATCTCAGCATACCGCTGGGAGAGAAGTCGACCAACCTGTATAGCCGCCATGACAGCAACAACACCCATTTTGGCGCCACGATGAACGCCAATGTCTCTGACGAGCTGAACTACTCGGTCGGCGCGGAAAGAGGCACCAAAGATAACGTTAACGCCGTCAACGGCGGTATTAACGCCAATCTGCATTATACCCAGTTGAACCTGAACGCCAGCGCAGACAACGATCGAAATCGGACCTACAGCGCATCGATGCAGGGGGGAATTGTGGCCCACGGCAACGGTGTGACCTTCTCTCCGTGGCAGATCAACGACACCTTCGCCGTTGCTCGCCTGGATAGCAATATTTCCGGGGTCAGAATTGAGACGCCACAAGGCCCGGTCTGGACTGACAGATGGGGTCAGGCCATCATTCCGGCGCTGCCCCCCTACCGTAATGCGTTAGTGCAAATTGATACAGAAACCCTGCCGCGCAATGTGGACGTCAGTAACGGAAGTAAGCGCATGAAACAGGGCCGCGGTGCTGTCGGAAACGTCAATTTCAAATTACTGGAACAGCGTCGGGCACTCCTCTACGTCACCCTTCCTGATGGTAGCAAGCTGCCGAGAGGCATTGCCATTGAAGATACTGACGGGAAATACATCACCACCGTGGTCGAAGACGGTATCGTTTTCATTAATAACATTCTGCCGAGACAGATCCTGGCGGCAAGACTCGAAAATGGCGTTTGCCGTATCGAAACGTCATTGCCTGAAAACAGCGACCCTAACACTTTTTACGATACCGCAGAGGGGGTATGCAAATGAGAAGTGAACTCCGTTATTCACTCTGCCTGATGTTATTCACGTCCAGTCTGGCCCTTGCGGATTGTCAGATTACCGCCAGTCAGTCTTCGCTTTCTTACGGCCGGATGAGCCCGGCAGAACGCCAGCTTCAGGGTAGCCAAAAGATTACCCTGACGGAAAAGCAGGTGGTGGTACGCGCCGTGTGCGATACACCTTCCCGAATCCGTCTGTTTGTCTCTTCTGGTTTGGCCAACGGCAACCAGTTTGGATTCGGCAGTCGCGGAGCAATGAAAGTCATGGCGAGCCAGGCAATGCTGGATGACCGTAGCGTGCGGCTCAGTAAAGTGAGCGCTGGCGACGAGGCCATTACCGACGCGGGCCAATCCTCCTTGTCTCTCAACGTCAACGACGGGTTAGCGTTTATCGACAGCGGAGAACGGACGGCAAGCCAGGCGAGCGTCACGCTGACGGTTACGCCGCAGTTTGAAAACGAAGCCATTACCGATACAACCCGCTATGCCGGTAACATCAGAGTCAGGGTGGAAGCACAATGAATACACTGCTCAAAACGCTCGTCGGGCTGGTTGTGTCAACCTCTCTGGCCTGGGCATCGGACACCGTGAATATTGATGTGTCTGTCACCACAGATGCCGCAGCCTGCACGCCCACGCTCAGTAATAACGGCATCGTGGACTTCGGGAAACGTTCTGCCGCGTTGCTTTCTGCCACCCATTTCACACAGTGGGGCAGTCGCGACATCACGCTGAATATCGTCTGCGAAGCCTCCACGGCCGTGGCCATCACCGCCAGAGATTCGCGACCCGACTCTGTCGCTTACGGTCAGGATGGAAACGGCAATACCGGCCCTGACGTCCCTTTCCAGGGTCAGGGCAATATCAGTAATCCGGAGCGTCTGTTCGGGCTGGGCAAAACCAGCGAAGGCAAAAATATTGGTAGCTATGCCATTGTCATCGACCAGGAGAGTGTGCAGGCGCAGGATGCGGGCTCGGCTGTGCCGGTAAGCATTGTCAGTGCCAGCACCACGGCCGGCCCCTGGTCCATCGCCTCTCCTGCCGCGTTCTCATCGGGTATGAACGGATATTTATCCTTTGCCCGTAAAAACAGTACCACGCTGCAGCCTGTGACAACGGTAGTTGTGCCTCTGCGCGTATCCGCGAGCATCGCCAGTGGCCTCACTTCCGGCAACACTATCGGGTTAGATGGATTAGCCACCATTACGCTCGTTTATCTTTAAAGGTTTCTTACCGATAAAAAAAGCCCAAATAGAAATTTGGGCTTTTTATCATTCGCACATTACTTCACAACGCGTAACGCAGGTCGACCACCGCGCGGCGGCGGATCGTCATCCGGATCGTTGTCGTGGTCATGGTCAGGCTTATCACCGTCGATAACCGACATGACGGTTTCGTTCTCGCCAGTCGCGGTCTCTCCGTCATCGTTCAGGCTTGTCACATCTTCATCATAAGCCGCTTCAGGCTCAAACATGGTACCGGCACCGTTTTCACGAGCATAAATTGCCAGCACCGCAGCCAGCGGCACGGAAACCTGACGTGGCACGCCGCCAAAACGCGCATTAAAGCGCACTTCGTCGTTTGCCAGCTCCAGATTACCTACGGCACGCGGAGCGATATTGAGAACGATCTGCCCGTCGCGCGCATACTCCATCGGGACCAGTACGCCAGGCAGCGTCACATCCACAACCAGGTGCGGCGTGAGCTGGTTATCCAGCAGCCATTCATAGAAGGCGCGCAGCAGATAAGGACGGCGTGGAGATAACTGTGACATTTCCACAATGATTAACCCCGGCCGAGACGCATTTCACGTTCGGCTTCTGTCAGAGAAGCCAGGAAAGAGTCGCGCTCGAAGACACGTGTCATATAGCCTTTCAGCTCTTTCGCACCCGGGCCACTGAACTCAACGCCCATTACCGGCAGACGCCACAACAACGGCGCCAGGTAGCAATCGACCAGGCTGAACTCATCGCTCAGGAAGAAAGGCTTCTGACCAAACACCGGTGCAATAGCCAACAGCTCTTCGCGCAGCTGTTTGCGCGCGGCATCGGCTTCGGAAGATGTACCATTCACGATAACGTTCATCAGCGTATACCAGTCTTTCTCGATACGCTGCATGTACAGGCGGCTTTCACCACGCGCAACCGGATAAACTGGCATCAGCGGCGGATGAGGGAAACGTTCATCAAGGTATTCCATAATGATACGGGATTCCCACAGGGTCAGCTCACGATCAACCAGCGTCGGCACGCTTTGGCTCGGGTTGAGATCGATAAGATCCTGAGGCGGGTTATCCTTTTCCACATGCTCGATCTCAAAACTGACACCCTTCTCGGCCAGCACGATACGAACCTGATGGCTATAAATGTCAGTAGGACCAGAAAACAGCGTCATTACCGAACGTTTGTTGGCAGCGACAGCCATGAAAACCTCCAGGTATATTCAGAATTTTTACTGCTACCGGCCACGTGGCCAGCCAGATGATTTGTCACCCATCCCGGAGAGCCTAAATCATTGCTCAAAAAGCGAACAAAAATCGAGTATTCACCGATATTTGGGCATAAAATTGGATGATAGTTTACCAGATTTTGATGGCTTTGTGGTGAGGCGATTCTGGAAATGCCGAAAAAGAGGAGATAAACAAGCTTATCCTGTGGGTAACCGCAGCAGCGGTCATAAAAAAACCCGCCGAAGCGGGTTTTTGGCCAATTGTTGTCTGCCAAAGCAGAAAGCAATTAACGCTTGGAGAACTGTGGACGACGACGTGCTTTACGCAGACCCACTTTCTTACGTTCAACCTGACGAGCGTCACGAGTAACGAAGCCAGCTTTACGCAGTTCAGAACGCAGGGATTCGTCGTACTCCATCAGAGCGCGGGTGATACCGTGACGGATCGCACCTGCCTGACCAGAGATACCACCACCTTTAACAGTGATGTACAGATCCAGTTTTTCTACCATATCAACCAGTTCCAGCGGCTGGCGAACTACCATGCGGGCAGTTTCGCGACCGAAGTACTGTTCCAGAGAACGCTGGTTGATTACGATTTTACCACTGCCCGGTTTGATGAACACGCGAGCTGCGGAACTTTTGCGGCGACCAGTGCCGTAGTATTGATTTTCAGCCATTGCCTATAATCCCGATTAGATGTCAAGAACTTGCGGTTGCTGTGCCGCGTGGTTGTGCTCGTTGCCTGCGTAAACTTTCAGTTTACGGAACATAGCACGACCCAGCGGGCCTTTTGGCAACATGCCTTTAACCGCGATTTCAATCACACGCTCAGGACGGCGAGCAATCATCTCTTCAAAGGTCGCTTCTTTGATACCACCGATGTGGCCAGTGTGATGGTAGTACATTTTGTCAGTACGCTTGTTGCCAGTTACTGCAACTTTGTCTGCGTTCAGAACGATGATGTAGTCACCAGTATCAACGTGCGGAGTGTATTCCGCTTTGTGCTTACCGCGCAGGCGACGAGCCAGTTCAGTAGCCAGACGGCCCAGAGTTTTACCGGTCGCGTCAACAACATACCAGTCGCGTTTTACGGTTTCTGGTTTAGCTGTAAAAGTTTTCATTAAAAGCTTACCCAAATAAATAAGTTACACGTAGGTGTTCACCCAAACGTTTAATCAGTTGAGGTTCACACGACAGAGTCCGGCAAACCTACCCCTTCGAATAGCAAATGCCGACACATAGAAAGTTTTGGGAAAAAAACCTTCTTGTAACGTGGGGTCGCAAGATTATAGAGAAGTCGAGGTCAAAGATCGACCCCTAAATGTGATTTGACGAGGGTTTTTCAGCGGTGCGAAGTGCACCGCCCACTGCCCGACTTTTCCGGAACGAAAAGAGCCATTCAGGGCATATGCTCGCGTTTCAGGTACTCTTCGCTCTGCATCTCCTGCAAACGCGACAGACAGCGCTGGAACTCAAACTTTAACCGCTCGCCCTGATAGACTTCATAGAGCGGCACCGCGGCGCTTACCACCAGCTTAACGTGACGCTCGTAAAACTCATCAACCAGCGCTATAAAGCGACGAGCCTCACTCTCCATCAGCGTGGTCATCACCGGCACATCAAAGAGCATGACAGTATGAAACAGGCGCGACAGTGCAATGTAATCATGCTGGCTACGGGCATCGACGCACAGCGTCGCGAAGGAGACGGCCAGCGTCTGGTTGGCCATGCCCAACGTTGGCAACGGACGGTGGTTAATCTCAAGTTCAGTGGCGTTTTCACGCTTCGCCCCAGCCAGTGCCAGCCAGAGTTTATCCATCTGCTGGCGGGTATCATCATTGAGGGGGGACAACCAGAGATGTGCCTGCGTCAGCGTGCGCAGCCGATAGTCAACGCCCGCGTCCACGTTCATGATGTCACAATGCTGTTTAATCGCATCAATCGCGGGTAAGAAACGCGCCCGCTGTAACCCGTTGCGATAGAGTTCATCCGGCGGGATGTTCGAGGTTGCCACCAGGGTGATGCCCCGGGCAAAAAGCGCTTTCATTAGCCCGCCCAGCAGCATGGCGTCGGTAATATCGGAAACAAAGAATTCATCAAAACAGAGCACATCGGTTTCGGCTTTGAAACGTTCGGCGACAATATCCAGCGGATCGCTCTGCCCCTGAAGCGCGGTGAGCTCTTCATGCACGCGCAGCATGAAGCGGTGAAAGTGCAAACGCTGTTTACGCGTGCCCGGCAGGCTCTGATAAAAGAGGTCCATTAGCCAGGTTTTACCGCGCCCTACGCCACCCCACATATATAAGCCACGCACAGGTGTGATCGCCTGCGGCTCTTTTTTTCCTAACAGACGACCAAAGGCGGCTTTCAGTCCACCTGCGGGTGCGGCCTCGGTGGGACGAGATGTCAGCGCCTGAAAGATTTTTTCCAGACGATTTACCGCATCGCGTTGAACATCGTCCGGCTGATGCGAGCCCTCCTGCAGGGCCTGCTGATAACGCATTGTCGGGGAGAGGCTTTGCATAATCTCGTTGTTATTCCTTCAATTAAGACGCGCCAACCTGCACTGTTGACGAAAAAAAGGCCGTTCTACACTACGCGATGATACCGCGGGATTCCACTTCTACGGAAATAGCGGTTATAGTGGCATAATCAGGCACAGGCATGGAGCCGAGCCAATACCCTACGGAACCACAAGACAACGGGAGAAGTTCATGACCTGGGAATATGCGCTAATTGGTTTAGTCGTCGGCATCGTTATCGGCGCCGTGGCCATGCGTTTTGGTAATCGCAAATTGCGTCAACAACAGGCTTTGCAGTACGAACTGGAAAAGAACAAAGCTGAACTGGAAGAGTATCGTGAAGAGCTGGTTAGCCACTTTGCGCGTAGCGCAGAGCTGCTGGACAACATGGCGGACGATTACCGTCAGCTCTATCAGCATATGGCAAAAAGCTCCAGCAGCCTGCTGCCGGAAATGACCGCAGAAACGAATCCATTCCGTAATCGCCTGGCTGAATCCGAAGCCAGTAACGATCAAGCTCCGGTGCAGATGCCGCGCGATTACTCTGACGGTGCATCTGGTCTGCTGCGCGGTGGCGTAAAACGCGACTAACCGCACAGCGCAAATATATTTCACGGGCGCAGCCTTTGCGCCCGTCCTTTCTTCATTACCCCAGCTATTATTTAGTCAAACACCTCATTGTTCAGCGTTTTAAAATTCAATAACATCAGACTGTTTTTGGGCCGAAATTCCTTTACCCCAGGTTGCGAGAGCCAGCGTCAATGAACAAAAAAAATCAGCTGTTAAGCGCGTTAGCATTGTGTGTCGGATTCGCTCTTCCGGCATCTTTCCCTGTTTATGCAGCCATGCCTTCACAGGTTCCTGGCCAGGCGCCCCTTCCGACGCTCGCCCCAATGCTGGAGAAAGTGTTGCCGGCGGTGGTGAGCGTGAAGGTGGAAGGCACGGCGCAACAAAGCCAGCGCATTCCTGAAGAGCTGAAAAAATATTTCGGCGAGGATGGCACCGATCAGGCGCAACCTTTTGAGGGGCTGGGATCCGGTGTGGTCATCGATGCCGCTAAAGGCTATGTACTGACCAATAACCACGTTATCAGCGAGGCTGACAAAATCAGCGTCCAGATGAACGATGGTCGTGAATTCGAGGCCAAACTGATTGGCGGGGATGATCAAAGCGACATCGCCCTGTTACAGCTCCAGAATGCCACTAACCTGACGCAAATCGCGGTTGCCGACTCTGACAAGCTGCGCGTAGGAGATTTTGCCGTTGCGGTCGGTAACCCATTTGGCCTTGGGCAGACTGCGACGTCGGGCATCATCTCTGCGCTGGGGCGCAGCGGCCTGAATCTCGAAGGGCTGGAAAACTTTATTCAGACCGATGCTTCCATCAACCGCGGAAACTCGGGCGGCGCATTGTTGAACCTGAACGGTGAGCTTATTGGTATCAATACCGCTATTCTCGCGCCGGGTGGCGGCAGCGTCGGCATCGGCTTTGCCATTCCGAGCAATATGGCCCGGACGCTGGCCCAACAGCTTATTGACTTTGGTGAAGTGAAACGTGGCCTGCTGGGCATTAAAGGGATGGAGATGAGCGCGGATATCGCCAAAGCGTTCAATCTGAACGTCCAGCGCGGTGCGTTTGTCAGTGAAGTCTTACCGAACTCTGGCTCAGCGAAAGCGGGCATTAAGTCGGGTGATGTCATTGTTAGCCTTAACGACAAGCCGCTGAGCAGTTTTGCGGAGCTACGTTCACGCATCGCCACCACCGAGCCTGGCACCAAAGTGAAGCTGGGGCTGCTGCGAGAGGGCAAACCAATGACCGTAGAGGTAACGCTTGATAAAAGCACCTCCTCCTCTGCCAGCGCCGAGATGATTGCACCTGCGCTGCAGGGGGCGACTCTGAGCGATGGCCAACTGAAAGATGGTACCAAAGGGATCACGCTTGAGAGCGTAGAAAAGAGCAGCCCGGCGGCACAAGCGGGTCTGCATGAAGATGACGTGATCATTGCGGTCAACCGCACGCGCGTCCAGTCTATTGCCGAAATGCGCAAAGTGCTGGAGAACAAACCGGCGGTGATCGCCCTGCAGATCGTGCGGGGTAACGATACGCTCTATATTCTTCTGCGATAAGCATTTCTGCTCCGGGCATCACGGCATGTGATGTCCGGAAAAGTCATGTTATGCTGCAGCAGTTTTCACTTTAACGACGCCCGCATCATGTTTCTGAAGATCATTCGTTCGGTCGCCATTGGCCTGGCTGTTGGTGGCCTGTTACTGGTCGCCATGCCCTCTTTGCGCCAGTTTAATAAGCTGGCTGCGCCGCAGTTTGACAGCGCAGATGAAACACCTGCCAGCTATAACCAGGCGGTACGCCGCGCCGCGCCTGCGGTGGTGAATGTCTATAACCGCGGTCTGAACAGTACCAGCCATAATCAGCTGGAGATCCGTACCCTGGGCTCCGGGGTGATCATGGATGAACGCGGCTATATCATTACCAATAAGCACGTTATCAACGACGCCGATCAGATTATTGTCGCCTTGCAGGATGGGCGCGTGTTCGAAGCGCTGTTAGTCGGTTCAGACAGCCTGACCGACCTTGCGGTACTGAAAATCACGGCCACCGGCGGCCTGCCGGTGATCCCCATCAACCGCAAACGTAGCCCGCATATTGGCGATGTGGTGCTGGCCATCGGTAACCCTTATAACCTTGGGCAGACCATTACTCAGGGCATTATTAGCGCCACCGGCCGAATTGGCCTGAACCCCTCGGGCCGTCAAAACTTCCTGCAAACGGATGCTTCCATTAACCACGGTAACTCCGGCGGGGCGCTGGTCAACTCCCTGGGGGAGCTGATAGGCATCAATACGCTCTCCTTCGATAAGAGCAACGATGGTGAAACGCCGGAAGGGCTGGGATTTGCGATTCCCTTCCAGCTGGCAACCAAAATCATGGATAAGCTGATTCGCGATGGCCGGGTGATCCGTGGCTATATCGGTATTGGCGGGCGTGAAATCGCGCCACTGCACGCACAGGGCGGCGGCGGTATCGATCAGATTCAGGGAATTGTGGTTAACGAGGTCTCTCCGGGCGGGCCGGCGGCTGCAGCGGGTCTGCAGGTTAACGACGTTATTGTCTCGGTGAATGGCAAACCGGCGATTTCCGCACTGGAAACTATGGATCAGGTGGCCGAAATCAGGCCTGGCTCCATCATCCCTGTCGAAGTGATGCGCGAGGACAAAAAGCTCACGCTGCAGGTGACCATTCAGGAATATCCCGCCACCAACTGACAGCAATAAAAAAACCGGAGCCTGGGCTCCGGTTTTTGTTCACTGGGAGGAGATTACTTGTTTACAAACTCTTCGCCCAGTTTGATATCGCCTTTCAGCGTATCCAGCATGCCTGTCATCGCTTGTTGTTCAAACGCGCTCAGCGTGCCGATAGATTGACGTTCTTCGATACCGTTTTTACCCAGCAGCAGTGGCTGAGAGAAGAAGCGGGCGTGTTCACCGTCACCTTCAACGTAAGCACATTCCACAACGCCTTTCTCACCCTGCAGGGCGCGAACCAGAGACAGGCCGAAGCGCGCTGCTGCCTGGCCCATAGAGAGCGTCGCAGAACCGCCACCCGCCTTCGCTTCCACCACTTCGGTGCCCGCGTTCTGGATACGTTTGGTCAGGTCAGCCACTTCCTGCTCAGAGAAAGTCACGCCTGGGATCTGGGAAAGCAGCGGCAGAATAGTCACGCCAGAGTGGCCACCGATAACCGGCACTTCCAGCTCGGTTGGCTGCTTGCCTTTCAATTCCGCCACAAAGGTGTTGGAGCGGATGATGTCCAGCGTGGTCACGCCAAACAGTTTGTTTTTGTCATACACGCCCGCTTTTTTCAGCACTTCTGCAGCAATCGCCACAGTGGTGTTGACCGGGTTAGTGATGATACCGATGCACGCTTTCGGGCAGGTTTCAGCGATCTGCTGAACCAGGTTCTTCACGATGCCCGCATTAACGTTAAACAGGTCGGAACGATCCATACCCGGTTTACGCGCTACGCCTGCAGAGATGAGAACCACGTCCGCACCTTGCAGCGCAGGACGCGCATCTTCACCGGAGAAGCCTTTGATTTTAACAGCCGTTGGGATGTGGCTCAGGTCAACCGCCACGCCTGGGGTAACCGGGGCAATATCGTACAGGGAGAGTTCTGAGCCTGAAGGCAGCTGGGTTTTCAGTAGTAGGGCAAGCGCCTGGCCGATACCGCCAGCAGCGCCGAGGACTGCGACTTTCATCCTAAACTCCTTATTATGGTGAGCTAAATATCTGTTGCTCCGTCGCGGCGACCTTAATTCAGCAGATAAATAATTACAATCGTCGTTGCTGCAGAATCAGGGGTCACTCACTTTTCGCTGCGGCCTGAAGGCTATCAGGTGCCTGGCGAGAACTAAGCAACGAATCAAGAGGGGGTTACAATACACCTCTGCGCGCCACCAAAACAACATCAATTTGATAACATTTAATTTACTTTTAAGGTTATTTATAAGGCGTGACGCAGGCATGTTCCTGGATAACAAAATTTGATAAAATCCCGCTCTTTCATAACATTATTTCAGCCTAAGTTTGGGCAGATAGTTTGCATAAAAATTCATCTATGTGCATAATAATGTTGTTTCTACCGCCATATTTCGGGTGACTTATGCGAACCTCTTCAAAACAAGAAGAATTAGTGAAGGCGTTTAAAGCGCTACTTAAAGAAGAAAAATTCAGTTCTCAGGGTGAAATCGTCCAGGCCTTGCAGGAAGAGGGCTTCGATAACATCAATCAGTCGAAAGTCTCGCGCATGTTAACGAAGTTTGGCGCGGTGCGGACTCGCAATGCCAAAATGGAGATGGTTTATTGCCTGCCAGCCGAGCTTGGCGTTCCGACCACCTCCAGCCCGCTGAAAAATCTGGTACTGGATATCGATTATAACGACGCGGTTGTCGTCATTCACACAAGCCCGGGGGCTGCACAGCTTATCGCGCGCCTGCTGGACTCGCTGGGTAAAGCAGAAGGCATTCTTGGCACTATTGCCGGGGATGACACTATCTTCACCACCCCGGCCAATGGTTTCTCGGTCAAAGACCTTTATGAAGCCATCCTGGTGCTGTTCGAACAAGAACTCTGATCCCCCTTCCCTGCTGCTCCTGGCAGCGGGGAACCTACTGCCACAAACGCCCTTCTCCCTACATTCTGTTGCTTATTGCTTTCACATTTAGTGCGATTTCCTGCCATTTGACATTCATGTGGTGAATGATAAACCGTAAAATCGCACAAAAAATCAAAGTACCCTATCCCAATGATTTTTAAAGCTATATACCACCAATGTGACGAATAAGTGACCATTTTAATTCATTTTAGTTATAAAAAACGCCGTGCTTAATACGTAATTTCAGGGGAAACAATTAGCATGGTATTAATTTTTGCCGTTATTAGTGTATACTTGATTTTGTGATGAGGGTCACGAAATGAAAGGCCCTATAAAAAATACGACGAGGAAAAAATCATGAAAATCAAAACAACTGTAGCAGCGCTTAGCGTCCTGTCCGTTCTCTCTTTCGGTGCCTTTGCGGCTGATTCCATCAACGCTGAACAGGCACAGTCTCGCCAGGCTATCGGCACTGTTTCTGTTGGTGCAATTGGTACGTCACCGATGGATATGCGTCAGATGTTGAACAAAAAAGCGGAAGAACAGGGTGCCTCTTCTTACCGTGTGATCGAAGCGCGCAGTGGTGACCACTGGCACGCAACCGCAGAGCTGTATAAATAAGTTCTGGTAATAAGCACTGATAATTCACTCAACGGCGTCAGATATAAAAAAAGCGGTTTAATCCTTCATGCCGTTGAGCAAAACAACTTCTGGAGTAATGACTATGAAAATGAAATCTCTCATCGCCACACTGGGTTTAGCCTCTGTTATTTCCTTTGGTGCCAGCGCGGCTGTGCAACAAGTGAATGCCGATCAGGCACAAAACCTGCAATCTTTGGGTAGCGTATCCGTATCACAGGTTTCTGGCTCGCCAATGGATATTCGCCACAAACTGGCGGCAAAAGCTGAAAAAGCAGGTGCCGGCAGCTATCGCGTCACTGAACTCACTCAGGGCGATCACTGGCACGCCACCGCAGAACTGTATAAATAAACCCTCGTCGTACTCCGCGTACGACTTGCCCCTGCCTGTCAGGGGCTTTTTTATGTCTACGGCCGGACATTGAACCGAATTTGTCCTTCCAGCTCCTCTTCTGCCTCATCAAACAGCAAAATCAACGCCCCAAAACGCCTGCGTAGCTTCTCGGGGAGATGAATGAACTCAATCTCCAGCGGTACAGGGAGCGGATGAGTCGTTACCACATCCCACAAGGAATCCAGGTTGGCGACCTTCCCTTTTTCAATGCCGAACACCCGCGAGAACTCGCGATAGAAGTCTTCCTGACTGTAGATTTCATCAAAATCAAACGTGTAGATATTCATTGTCCGCCACCCCGTAAAGGTGGGCGGCATAGCCGCCCCGACGATTATAATCCCCCGATATGCAGGGTTTTGACTTCAAGAAACTCTTCCAGCCCCAGTACCGAGCCCTCACGACCCAGCCCTGACTCCTTCACCCCACCAAATGGTCCAAGCTCAGTTGAGACCGCGCACTCATTAATACCGATCATGCCGCTTTCAATGGCCTGAGACACCCGGAATACGCGCGACAGATTCTGGGTGTAAAAGTAGGCAGCCAGACCAAACGGCGTGTTATTGGCTCGCTGGATCACCTCATCTTCTGTAGTAAAGCGGAAGCATGCTGCCACCGGCCCGAAGGTCTCTTCGCTGGCCAGCTTCATACCTTCATGACAATCACCCAGCACCGTAGGCTGCCAGAAATTGCCGCCCAGGCTGTGCGGTTTACCGCCTGCCAGCACGGTTGCCCCTTTTGCGACTGCGTCTTCCACATGCTCGCGTACCTTTTCCACGGCAGAGGATTCAATAAGCGGCCCGACTACGATGCCCTCCTCCAGTCCATTACCCACTTTCAGCGCATTGACCGCCTCAGCAAGCTTGTTAACAAACTCGTCGTACACCGATTCCTGAATATAGAAACGGTTAACACTCACGCAGACCTGGCCTGCGTTACGGAATTTGTTAGCGATGGCTCCTTTTACGGCAGCGTCAATATCGGCATCGTCGAAGACGATGTACGGCGCGTTCCCCCCCAACTCCATGGAGACTTTTTTCATGGTCTCTGCGGCGTTGCGCACCAGGGTTTTTCCAACCTCAGTAGAGCCGGTGAAGGAGATTTTTCGCACCTCATGGCTGGCCATAATGGCGTCGCTTATCTCATGCGTATTGCCCGCAACGGCATTCAGCACACCATCCGGCACGCCCGCTTTTTTCGCCAGCGTCAACAGTGCAAAGGCACTAAGGGGAGTGTTATTCGCCGGTTTGATCACCCCTGTACAGCCGGCAGCCAGCGCCGGACCGAGCTTGCGGGTCAGCATGGCCATGGGGAAGTTCCACGGCGTGATGGCCGCCACCACGCCAACGGGTTCGCGAGTAGCAAGGATCCGGGAGCCGGGTTTAATGGGTGGGATAATTTCACCGTTTGCACGCTTGGCCTGCTCGGCAAACCACTGGATAAAGCTCGCCGCGTATTCTACCTCGCCTTCGGCCTCTTTCAGGGGTTTGCCCTGTTCCGTGGTCATCAACTGACCAAGCCAGCTTTTGTTTTCGATGATGAGTTCATACCAGCGATAAAGTATCGTCGAGCGCTCTTTAGCGGTTTTCGCCCGCCATGCAGGAAACGCCTTACTGGCCGCAGCGATAGCCTCTTCGGTCTCTTTGGTGCCCGCTTTCGCCACTTTGGCGATCACCTCGCCGGTAGCCGGATTGAGCACATCGAAGGTGGTGTCGAGCGTTTTCCAGACGCCATCAACCAGATACCCGGTTTGAAAAAGCGCACTGTCCTGGAGAGTCTGCGTTGTCATGGTGTCCTCCCTTTCTGGATTTAAAAACTTGCCAGACTAAGTATAGCCACAAAAAAACCGACGCTTTGGGCGTCGGTTTTTGTGGGAGGATTAGCTATCGGTAAGGGCATTTTGATACCGATGCAGCATGCTGACCAGCCGGTTTACCGGCTCGGTCACCTGCGGCGGCGCTTCCCAGATACGCAGTTTTTCCTGATAGACATCCAGCTCTTCCAGGAGTTGGCCAAAGTAGCGGCGGCGTTTGTCGTCGCTGGAGGCCGCAATCACGTGATCCGCAGTGCGACGCAGTTGGCGGTGAAACGCAGAGAGATCGTCATTCACCGGTACCGGCGCATTGCGCAGTCGCTGATGGGCAATGATTAACGTCAGCGCCAGACGGAACTTGGCGATATCTCCCGGGAACTTCGTCAGCAGTAAAAAGAGCTGCTGATAGAGCGCAGGCAGATGGTTCTCTTTACGCCGGGCGGTATTGGTGGTCATCGCCGAGACGGCGGCCGAAACAAATTGATTCAGCAAAACGCGCCCGGTGCGGGCCTGCGAGTTATCGCGCACCAGCAGAATCACCATCATCGCCAGGAAACAACCCACAATCTGCCCAAGCGCACTATCCAGAAACTGGCTGAAGTGAAAGGTCATGGGATTATCCAGCACGATGATGTTAATGGTACTGGCCAGCGCCCCCAGCGATCCCAGTCGGCGCTTTTGCACCTCGATACCAATAAAGAAGGCCATCACTGCCAGACTGAGGCAGAGCAGGAACATACTTTGTTGAGTCGAGGGGATCACCACCAGGAAATAGAATGCCCCCAGCGGCAGCGCCGCAATGGTGCCATACAGGAAATCCAGCGCCACCATGCGTGGATTGGGAAGTCGCATTGCCAGCGAAGTCACCACCGCAATCATTACCATCGCCCCGCTGCCGGAGGTCCAGCCGGTCCAGAGCCAGAACAGGGTACCGAGCATACAGGCAAGCGTTGTACGCCAGAAGTTGACCATGGCGTGGTGGCGTTCCGCCGATTCGGCTTTTACGACCACTTCGCCTGCCAGCACCTCTTCTTCCGTGGCGCTGATTTTGGTGTTACCGATGACGCCCCGCTTGAGAAGCAAATAGCGTGTCGCCGCGCCTACCCAACTATAGATGGTGATGGGCGTATCACGTTCGCCAGTCCAGGCGATGACCCGACGCATGCGTTTTAACTGTCGGTGCACATCCTGCGCCGTCTCTACCGGCTCTTCAAACAGTTCGCGGAAGGTGTCGGTGATGGCTTCCGGGCGGCTATTTTGAATAAGATAGGTTTCGCAAGCCTGGGTGATCAGCGTTAAGGAGACGGTGTTAAGCGCTTTCAGGCGTCGGTTAGCTCGCGACCAGCGAGAAGATTCCATATTGAGGTTGCTGCGCATCCCCTCCAGCGCGGTGGTACGGCGCACCAGCGCCCCCCAGGCATTATCCACCGCTTCGCTGTCGCCATGTTTGATACAGAGCTGCATCAGCTGATACTGAGCAACGATCAGCGCATCCAGCTCCCGGTCGACTTCCTGTTTGATGGATCGCGGCGAGAAGAGCAGATCCGCGACGATCGCACAGACGATACCAAGCACAATTTCACTACAGCGCTCAACCGCAAACTGCGGCGTGAGCAACGGCTCGGTCTGAATAGTGATAACAATGATCAGCGCCGTATAGCCAGAAAGCCCCCAGGCGTAGGAGTTTTCGACACGGATCAATGAGGAGACCCAGGTACAAAAACCGGCCCAGATACAGCACACCATAATCATTAGCAGCGGGGTGCGGATCATCAGAATGATGATGGTCAGCGCGGCGATACAGCCAATGAAGGTACCGACAATACGTAACATCCCGCGATAGCGGATAGCGCCTGAATAGGGTTCGCCCCCGGCCGCGAACGCCGGGCCGGCCGCGACGATTGCCGCCGTCAATACCGCCCAGCGCGGGGTTTCCAGATTGAAGTGAAAGCCAACAAACAGCGCCAGCACAATGGCGCAGGCCAACTTAATGGCGAAGCGTAAATGCTGGTTGGCGATGGAGAAGATGCCCATAATGATTAACCGAACTCACGCAGGCGATGCGCCATTTTACGGAACCATGAATCCTGGCTGGCATCACGATCTTTCTCGCCGGTGATCACCACCGTTGCTGTCGTGCCTGCCGGCCACAGGTTACCTTGCTCTTCATCCAGACGGATACGTACCGGTACACGCTGGGCCAGACGCACCCACTCCAGATTAGAGTCAACGGTGGCCATCCCTTTGCTGTCACGGGTTGCGCTGGCGTTGGTCACGCCTGCCGCCACGCTATCCACTGTACCTTTCAGTACGCGGTTGCTGCCTAGCGGCGTAATCTCTGCCCGATAACCCGGGCGTACCCCCTCCAGCTTGGTCTCTTCCATATAGGCCAGCACGTAGAAAGAGCGTTGCTTAACCAGCGCCACTGCGGTCGAGCCGCGGGTAATAAATTCGCCGGTATAGACGTTCAGGTTCGTCACCCAGCCATCAGCCGGGGCGCGAATCACGGTGCGTTCCAGATCCAGTTTCGCCAGATCGCGGGTCGCTTCAGCTTTTGCCTGCTGATGCAGGACGGTTTGCAGCACGTTGTTAGATTGGTCAATCTCTTCACGGGACATGGCCTGTACGCCTAACTTGTTACGGCGTCCGGCTTCACGACGTTTCTCCGCGGCCAGCGCTTTGTAGTAGGCAACATCTGCTTCGGCCTCTTCCAGCGCTTTCTGATAACGTGGCTGATCGATGGTAAACAGCACCTGGTCTTTCTTCACCAGCTGGTTGTCTTTAATATTCACTGAGGTAATCAGCCCTGCGACGTCAGGCGCAATCGCCACGATATCGGCGCTAAAACGCGCATCACGCGTCCAGGGTGACTCGGTGTAGTAGACCCATGCACGGAAAATCGCGATGAACGCCAGTACGACCAGCGCCAGGGTGATAGCGGTACGAGAGATTTTTCTTGTTAGTGTTTTCACATCTACCTCAAACAAACAAACGCGATATCAGATAAAACAGGCAGCAGTACAGCGCGGTATTGAACAATGCAGGGTGCCAGACGAAATCATAAATGCCGGTCGGCGTCAGCACCTTACGCACCAGCCAAAAAATCGCCAGTGATAAAAGCAGTTCAAAAAATATCGGTGGGAACGACAAACCGAACACCACGATAACGGGAAACAGACTCATGTTGACCTTGGTTAGAGAGCGAGCAGGCGAAAGATTTATTGAGCTGCGCCACCGCATTAAGGGCAAGAAAAGCCGGGCGAGAGTGGCGTAGCTGCCGGGTTATTAATAGTATATTAGCGTAACTGTTATGCTGTTATCTATAATATGTGATCTAAATCACTTTTAAGCCAGAGTGAATAATGGAACGTTTAAAACGCATGTCCGTTTTTGCCAAAGTCGTTGAACTGGGCTCATTTACTTCCGCTGCCCGGCAACTACAGATGAGCGTCTCGTCGATCAGTCAGACCGTCTCTAAACTGGAAGATGACCTTCAGGTAAAACTTCTTAATCGCAGTACCCGCAGTATCGGCCTGACCGAAGCCGGTAAAATTTACTATCAGGGTTGCCGCCGTATGCTGCATGAAGCGCAGGAGGTGCACGAGCAGCTCTACGCCTTTAATAACACCCCCATTGGCACCCTGCGTATCGGTTGCTCTTCCACTATGGCACAAAATGTCCTCGCCGGTATGACGGCAGAAATGTTGAAAGAGTACCCTGGCCTGTCAGTTGATCTGGTGACCGGCATCCCGGCACCGGACCTGATTGCCGACGGCCTGGACGTGGTGATCCGCGTAGGCGCGCTCCAGGATTCCAGCCTCTTCTCCCGGCGACTGGGTAGCATGCCGATGGTGGTTTGTGCCGCCAAAAAGTACCTTGTGCAGGCCGGGATACCGGATAAACCTGCCGATCTCAGTAACCACTCCTGGCTTGAGTACAGCGTGCGTCCGGACAACGCGTTTGAACTGGTGGCGCCAGAGGGGTTATCGACAAAGTTGATCCCGCAGGGACGGTTTGTGACCAACGATCCCATGACCTTAACGCGCTGGCTGGTGGCCGGCGTCGGGATCGCTTATGTACCGCTAATGTGGGTGATCAATGAGATCAACAGCGGCGAGCTGGAGATCCTCTTCCCGCGCTATCAATCCGATCCGCGTCCGGTCTATGCGCTTTATACTGAAAAGGATAAATTGCCGCTGAAGGTGCAGGTCTGTATTAACTATCTGACAGATTACTTTGTGGACGTGGCGGAGCTGTATCGGGCAATGCGGGAAAAAAGGAAGGAGTAGCAGGCTCCTCTTCCCGCAGGAAGAGGAGCAGAGTTGGATCAGGCCGTGCCGCCCACCGTCAGGTTATCTACTTTCAGCGTCGGCTGGCCTACGCCAACCGGCAAACTTTGCCCCTCTTTGCCGCACACGCCCACGCCGTTATCCAGCTTGAGATCGTTGCCGACCATAGAGATTTGCTGCATCGCTTCAATACCCGAACCAATCAGCGTCGCCCCTTTTACCGCTTTGGTGACTTTGCCTTTCTCAATCAGATAGGCTTCTGAAGTTGAGAAGACAAATTTACCGGAGGTGATGTCCACCTGGCCACCGCCAAAGTTCGGGGCATAGATACCGTAATCGACCGACTCGATGATCTCTTGCGGCGTGGATTTTCCACCCAGCATGTAGGTGTTCGTCATACGCGGCATCGGCAGATGGGCATAAGACTCACGGCGACCGTTACCGGTAGGTGCCACGCCCATCAGACGCGCGTTGAGTTTGTCCTGCATGTAGCCTTTCAGCACACCATTTTCAATCAAGACGTTGTACTGGCCCGGCGTCCCTTCGTCATCGATTGAGATAGAACCACGGCGATCGGCCATGGTGCCATCATCGACAACGGTACAAAGTTCAGATGCCACCAGCTGACCCATCTGGCCGCTGAAGACTGAAGTACCGCGACGGTTGAAGTCACCTTCCAGACCGTGACCGACCGCTTCGTGCAGCAGCACGCCCGGCCAGCCTGCGCCCAACACGACCGGCAGAGTGCCCGCGGGTGCTGCAACGGCGGAGAGATTTACCAGCGCCATGCGCACGGCCTCTTTCGCCCACGCGTCGGCACGCACTTCGCCATCCGCATCGGCAAGGAACCACTCATAACCGAAACGACCGCCGCCGCCGCTTGAGCCGCGCTCGCGTTTACCATCCTCTTCAACCTGTACGCTGACCGACAGACGCACCAGCGGACGAACATCGGCAGCCAGGGTGCCATCGGTGGCGGCTACCAGGATCAATTCATAAACACCGCTCAGGCTAGCGCTCACTTCCTGTACGCGCTTATCCGCCGCACGAGCGACTTTGTCTACGCGACGCAGGATGTCCAGTTTCTCTTCGCGGCTCATGCTCTGCAGCGGATCGATACTGGTATAAAGCGCCGTATGTGATACTTCGCCAAGGGTTTTTGCTTGTCCGTTGCCCGTCTCACGCACGATGGTACGAGCGGCCTGTGCGCTCTGAGTCAGCGACGCCAGGCTAATCTGGTCAGCATAGGCAAAACCGGTCTTCTCACCGCTGACCGCGCGGACTCCCACGCCCTGGTCGATGTTCCAGGAACCATCTTTGATGATGCTGTCTTCTAACACCCAGGACTCGTGATAGCTCGACTGGAAATAGAGATCGCCGTAGTCGAGACGGCGTTCGGTCAGTTGACCAAGAATAGAGAACAGATCCTGATGACTCAGGCCGTTCGCTGCCAGCAAATGTTCACTTACCAGGTTCAGACTCATCGTTTTGCTACTCGTTGTTCGTTGCCGCCTACGAGGCGGTAATTAAGATCTTATCTATTGAGAGTGAGGCAATTAATTGCCCGCGTCAAATCATTGCTGTGCATCTTTGCGCGGCTGGCGCAGGACTTCATTGATCTGCGGTTTATCTACCGGGCCAGTGATGCGATAGCGCAGAATCGAGACCTTGTTCCACAGTGGTCCTAACACCCTACTGGCAGCAAACACCGCAGCGCCCACAATCGGGTTAACCGCAAAGGCCGCCGCCACGCCGACGGTAGCGGAGATCTCCGGCGCGACAACCGCTTCCATATCCAGTTCGCGACGCACCAGGTTGACGGAGCCTTTCATAGCGATGTCAGCTTCCAGCCCATCAACCAGGGTGTCGTCCGTATGCAGTACCCCGTCCTTGATCCAGGCGGTGCTACGGATGGCATCGTAGTAGAAGCCTTCATTAAAGGTATCGCTAAAGTCGAAGCGCAGCTTACGCAGCAGGGCATCAAAACTCAGCAGACGCAAAATTTGCCCGGCATGGCCGGTGCTTACGTCGGCAATATGGCCCTTTCCAAGCCGCGCTTTGATGATTCCGTTCAGCGAGGCCTCATCCGGCTGCCACGGCGGATTGCGCCAGTGCAGGTCATAATCGACATCAAAATTCGAATCGCGAACCGGTGTGGTGACCCCAAAGAAGCCTGCTGCGGCATCCAGCTTATTGCCTTTCACCTGCCCTTTCAGCGAGGTACGTTGCTCGCTCGCACTGTTTACCCATTCACCGTTCACTGTCAAACGGCCAAAGCCAGTATCCAGCAGCCCGTCCGTCAGGGACAGGGTATTGCCCTTAATGGCAAAATCGCCGTCGATGCGACCATATTTTTGCCCCCACAACCAGCATTCAGCGCAGCGCAGTTGAAGGTCTGGCAGGCCGGTAAAATCGATGCGTTTATTCGCCGCGAAGGAGATTGCGTTAGTGTCGTTACTGCCCGTCGGTGAGGCCGGGTTGAAATAGAGGTAGCGGATATCAGCCAGCCATGGGGCGGCATCTCGCATCGTCAGCGTCGCGTTGATTTCACGACCATGCGCCTCGACCGTCGATCCCGTCGCCGTCGGTCGGGAGACAATGCTCAGGTTGTTCCACTGCTGTCCGCCCAGCGCCAGCGAAGGGGTCCGAACGGTGATCTGCTCCGGGAATTGCGCGGCATCATCCACGTTTTTCCCCACCCCTTTTTGTAACAATCCAAGCCACTCGGCGCCATCCATCGCTGGCAAATTCAGTTCAACGCCAGGCTGATCCGGTAGCGGCGGGAGGGTGCGGCTATCGGAGGTCCAGGTTGCCCGATCCAGCGTTAGCTTGCGATTCAGCAGCCAGCGGCTGTTGAAGTGGTTATTGGCACCGGCATTGCCCGTCAGGGTAAAACTGTTAAGGTTGCCATCGACATTGATTTTGACCGGTAATGCTTCACCTGCGCTCTTGTTCAGCGGAGAAGGTAAGTGACTGCTTACATTCTTCAGATCGCTGGTGATATCTACCTTATATTTCGCGCTGCCACGGTACGGCAGATCAATTGCCACTTTCCCCTGCCATGGCAACGAGCCGCTCACCGCTTCACTGACCGGTTTTGGCAGCACATCCATACGGGCTGGCTGCCAGTTGGCATCCAGATTTACCGCGACCTGATACGCTTTTTCCCCCTCGGTGGTCGAAAAGTCGATAGTGACCGGCTGCTTAAACCAGCTTGCCGTCAGGGGTTCACTCTTTAGATTGCCATTCACAAAGCTGAACTGGCCACTCAGGTTATTGATGGTGCTATTGAGGGGTTTAATAAACAGATCGTTGTCGTGCAGATGCACATCGCCTTCAGCGGTGGTCATTTCACCGTCGAGCGGAATATCCAGATGTAAGCGAGCATTCACATCACCATCAAGCTGGAGCTCATCCAGGGTCGTAGCCAGGGAATCCTTCAACGGAGTCTCTGCAAAATAGGGCCCAACGGCCTTACCCGGCCCGTTGATATCGGCATCAATCAGCAATTTTTCTTTTGAGTAATCGGGGATAACCGCCTTCAGGTTGCTGGCAGTCACGCCGCCCAGCGCCACGCTGTCGCTCTTCATCCACAGGCCGTCGTTGATGAAGTTGAGTTCGATATCGAGATTCTTTAGCGCCGGCCAGTCCGGCTGGAAGGCAAAGGTCGCGTTATGCAGCGGGACCAGCACCTGGAACTGGCCTTCATTATGTTTGTATGGGAACAGGTGCGGGTTACCGCCATAGACCAGGGTAGCGTTGTCCGCCTGGCCCCCCTGAATCGCACCGCTCAGGTAATCCACCAGATCCTTGCCCATCAGGTTTTCGGGAAAATAGCGCCAGGCCTGCGACCCATCATCCGTGCTAATACCCGCCAGAATGCCCAGCCAGGGTTCTTCGCCCTGAGGCTGCATATAACGGAAGTCGCCCCGGGCATGTACCGCTTTCGCTTTCACATCAATATGGCGGCCATCCAGCTGGAACCCTTTTTCGTTCTTTAACCAGTTGAGCGTTGCGGTTCCTTTCTCAATCTCCAGCGGGGCGCGGAAGACCGTTTCATAAGGCATGACGGCATTATTCATCTGGCCGGTAAGACGGCCATCTTCAACGCTCCCTTCCAGGGTTCCGCTGAAATGTTCTGCCCCTGGCAGCAGCTTCCACTGTTTCCAGGCGAGGTCGGTCCAGGCGATGTCGAAACGGGTTTTCTCGGTAGCCTGCAGAGGAATATCCAGCGCCAGCGAGTTAATGGCCCCGACCGGCTGTGTCGCCTGCCACACTTCCCCCAGGGCCGGTGAGAGTTTAGACGCCATTGAACGCAATCCTTCAAGCCCTTCCAGCTCGAGGTTACTGGCGCGAATACGCAACTCATCGCTGCGCTTGCTATTTTTGCCGCCGACTTCTTGTTCCGGGATCCACGCCAGCGCCAGCGCGCCACGCGGCCAGGGTTTATCATCCAGCGTGATGCGGGTATCAGGAATAGCAAACTGCCAGCCTTCGCCAGCGCGGGTAATATGCGCGGTGAGGTTATCCACCATAAGTCGATGCTGACGATCTTCACCCGGCCAGGTCGCGCCGCCCTGCTTCAGCCAGATATCTCCGCCGGCGATCTCGCCTTTACTGAGGGTCATCCAGCCTTCAATGCTGAACCGCGCCGTCTGCAGCTGCATATCTTTCTGCAGCCATTCACCCAACCAGGGTTTAACATCTACGTCGTCAGCCTGCATCCACACTTTGCCATTGTTTAGCAGACCGCTGTCATCATCACGCAGGTCCATACGTACCTGCACGATCCCGTGCTGACCGTTCAGGCTGGAGAGGCTGACCTGCCCCTCGGCGCGATGACGATCTTTGCCGTTAAGCCAGGTCAGTTGCGGGATCGCCAGTTCGGCGCGCTGGCCAGAGAGGGTAATAAAACTCACTTCACTGTCGCGCAGATCGAAATGATCGAACTGGCGTAAAAAGAGATCGCTAATACGGTTGGCTTCAAATCCACCGCTCTTTTTGTCATTACGTAACGGCGTATTGGTTACAAACTTCAGCTGATAAAAGGTGAGATCGCGAAACTGCCAGCGCAGGTGCAACAAGCTTTGCCAGACATCCAGAGCGAGGGTGACGCGGCTTATTTTCAGATAGCCGCCATCCTTGAGGCCGGCATTGATGTCGTGAACGTCGAGGGTGGGGCCGAAGTTTTGCCAGCTGGCGTTGAGCTTACTGGCCTCAATCGGCATACCGGTCGCAGATCCCAGTTTGGCCAGCACCTGCGGGCGCCAGCTATCCAGATGCGGCAATACGAGACGCAGCCCGCTTACCAGCAGCGCGACAATCACAATCAGCGTTGCCCCTGTAAGCAATAAAATCCCCGGCAGTCGCCTCACGCGTCGCTCCTTGTCAGCCGTTCTCGTATCGCAGCAGCCTGCGTATTACATCATTACCACATCGAATTGCTCCGGGTTATAGAGCGGTTCGATTTGTACTTTCACCTGTTTGCCGACAAAAATTTCCACTTCTGCCAATGCGTGGGACTCTTCCCCTTTCAGGGCTTCTGCCACCGAAGGAGAAGCATAGACCAGGAAACGGTCGGAGTCGTAGGCATGATGCACGCGAACAATTTCACGCATGATTTCATAGCAGACAGTCTCGGTGGTCTTCACCGTGCCACGGCCGTGGCACGTCGGACACTCATTACAGAGCACGTGCTCCACGCTTTCGCGGGTGCGTTTGCGGGTCATCTCCACCAGCCCCAGCTGAGAGAAGCCGTTAATACTGGTTTTAACGCGATCTTTACTGAGCGCCTGCTCCAGTGAATGCAGCACGCGGCGACGGTGGTCTTCATTACTCATATCGATAAAATCGATGATGATAATGCCGCCAAGATTACGCAGACGCAGCTGACGGGCGATAGCCTGGGTTGCTTCTATATTGGTATTGAAGATGGTGTCATCAAGATTACGGTGGCCTACAAAGGCACCGGTATTGATATCCACCGTCGTCATGGCTTCGGTCTGGTCAATAATCAAATAACCGCCGGACTTCAGTTCCACTTTACGCTCCAGCGCGCGCTGGATCTCGTTCTCCACGTCGAACAGATCGAAGATCGGCTGCTTGCCGACATAGTGTTCCAGCAGACCCGGCATTTCAGGAATGTACTCGCTGGTAAATTCCAGCAAGGCTTCATAGGTCAGACGGGAGTCGACGCGGATGCGGTCAAGCTGAGCGTCAGCGAAGTCGCGCAGAACGCGCTGAGCCAGCGCCAGCTCGCCATACAGTTGATAGCGCGTCTGGTTGCGTTTTTTACGTTCCATCACCTTGGTCCAGACGCGTTTCAGGTAGGCCGCGTCCGAGGCCAGATCATCTTCGCTAATCCCTTCTGCGGCGGTACGAATGATAAAACCGCCCTGCTCGTCGCAATAGGCACTGACGACCTTTTTCAGGCGTTCGCGTTCGGTTTCGCTCTCAATGCGCTGGGAAACCCCCACGTGAGACGCACCGGGCATAAAGACCAGATAACGGGAAGGCAGCGTAATGTCGGTCGTTAAACGCGCGCCTTTGGTACCGAGGGGATCTTTCACCACCTGCACCATCAGATCCTGCCCCTGACGTACCAGCTCCGAGATATCGCGTACAGTAAACTGTTTTTGCTCTTCACCCGCCACGCATTCGGTGTGCGGCATGATGTCAGAAGCATGAAGGAATGCGGCCTTATCCAGACCAATATCTACAAATGCCGCCTGCATACCCGGTAGCACACGACTCACACGACCTTTGTAGATATTGCCTACGATTCCGCGTCGCGCTTCACGCTCAATATGGATTTCCTGCAGAATGCCGCCATCAATATAAGCGACACGCGTTTCCGATGGCGTTACGTTTACCAACAATTCAGCCGTCATAATTATCCCTTCTCTCACGCAGTGAGTTAAAATTGCTCAGCAACTCATACGTTTCCACCAGCGGTAAGCCGACTACGGCGTGATAGCTGCCATTTATCTTCCTGACAAAACAGCCACCCAACCCTTGAATACCGTATGCACCTGCTTTATCCATAGGTTCACCGCTGTCGATGTAAGCGGTAATGTCTTCTTCGGTGAGCACTCTGAACGTAACATCGGTAACGACCAGGCAATCCAGTACGTGCTGGCTGTCAGCGATGGCAACGGCGGTCATGACCTGATGCGTATGCCCGGACAATTTGCGCAGCATGGTCGCCGCGTGAGCGCCATCGCGCGGTTTCTCAAGGACTTCACCATTAAGGATAACGATGGTATCTGCGCCCAGTACGGGTAAATCACGCGGCGTTTGCGCCACGCCTGCCTGTGCCTTCTCTCGCGCCAGGCGGGAAACATACTGTTGAGCGCTTTCGCCACTGGCCCGGACTTCTTCAATGCCGGTGACGATGCGTTCAAACGTTACGCCCAACTGGGTCAGCAATTCCTGACGGCGAGGTGAGCCGGAAGCGAGATACAAAGACGTCATAGAAACCTTTTTATTGCACGGCAAACTGCTGGCGAATTTTACGCATCAGCAGGAATAACCATGGCCAGAGGACACCGTTTACTACACTACTCCAGAACACTTCAGGTCGGAAAGAGACGTTGATCACTAAAAACTCTGCCCAGAAAACAATGATATCCGCAGCAAGAGATAACAACATCACCACCAGCGCCTGTTGCCAGAGCGCCAGATTGCGAAAAAGCTGGAATTTCAGTGCGACCAGGTAAGCAATGATGCTCATGGACAAAGCGCGCACGCCAAGCGTAGAGCCACTGATGAGATCCAGTATGGCACCCATCACGAATCCCGTGCCCACATTTACGCGGTGCGGGAGCGCCAGAATCCAGTACAACAGAATAAGCAGTACCCAATTTGGCCGGAAGACAAGAATGTCGTCCGGCCAGGGCATAACTTGCAGTAGCAGTGCGACTAAAAACGAGAGCCAGATAACCCAGCGTCCCTGGCTACGATAACTTGCCACTATTGCCCTCCCGGGGAGCGCTGCGGTGGCGGCGTAGCAGGCTGAGGCTGGGTTAGCCCCGTCGCTGGCGCCGGAACGGGCGCCGGTGGCCCCATCGCGTCCGGTGATGGTAACACCTGCGGCATCATCTGCATCAGACGTTCATTTGCTACACGGTGCACATCTTCCGGCGTCATTGGGTTACTGCCGTTGCGATCTGCGCCCCAGAGCAATAACAGATAACGCAGACGCTGCAGACCGGCCGTTGGACGAGCCTGAATCACGGTATAGGCGCGCTGAGTATCCAGCCTCACAGAGGAGACCACACCCACAGGATAACCTTCCGGGAAACGCCCCCCCAGACCCGATGTCACCAGTACATCACCCACCCGAATGTCGGTGTTAGCAGGCAGATGCTCCAGCTGCAGATCATCAGTACAACCGTTGCCGGCAGCAATCACGCGTATATCGTTACGTAATACCTGAATCGGCAATGCATGCGTTGCATCACAAATCAATAAAACGCGGCTGGTCAGCTTAGCAACGGCGACCACCTGCCCTACAACGCCTTTGTCGCTGATAACCGGCTGGCCTTCGTAAACACCGTTTACGCTGCCTTTGTCGATGACCACCTGATCGCTATAGGGATCGTTAACGGTCGAAATGACCTGGGTAACCATTTTCTGCTCATCCTGACGCAGCGGCGATCCTAACAGCTCACGCAGACGGGCATTTTCCTGACGATACTGGCCCAGCATCAGCAGTTCGCTGTTTTTCAGCAGCAACTCCTGGCGTAATGCACGGTTTTCAAGTTCGAGCTGGTCGCGCGATGACAACGTCTGGGAGACGCTATCCAGCAATTCACGGGGACCATTTGATATAAAGTAGAAAGGACTGACGGCGGTATCCATGTACGTTCGGATCTGGCTGAACGTACCGAGGCGGCTATCGGCGATAATGACGCCGAGCGCCACCAGCAACGCCAAAATCAGGCGAAACTGTAGCGACGGGCCACGGCTAAAAATTGGCTTCATAGGCTATGCGTACTCTCGCGTCAGAGAGAAAGGGTAGCATCCGCTACCCTTTCACTTCCGACTACTCTTCGCTGAACAAGTCGCCGCCGTGCATGTCGATCATCTCCAGCGCCTTGCCGCCGCCACGGGCTACGCAAGTCAGTGGATCTTCTGCAACTACGACAGGAATACCTGTCTCTTCCATCAACAGGCGGTCGAGGTTACGCAGCAGCGCACCACCACCAGTCAGAACCATACCGCGCTCGGAGATATCGGAAGCCAGTTCCGGCGGGCACTGTTCCAGGGCAACCATCACGGCGCTCACGATACCGGTCAATGGCTCCTGCAGCGCTTCGAGGATTTCGTTGGAGTTCAGGGTAAAGCCGCGTGGAACGCCTTCAGCCAGGTTACGTCCGCGAACTTCGATTTCACGCACTTCGTCGCCCGGATAGGCAGAACCGATTTCGTGCTTGATACGCTCTGCGGTCGCTTCACCGATCAGAGAGCCGTAGTTACGGCGCACATAATTAATGATGGCTTCGTCGAAACGGTCACCGCCGATACGTACGGAGGAGGAGTAGACCACGCCGTTCAGGGAGATAACGGCGACTTCAGTGGTACCACCACCGATATCTACAACCATGGAACCGGTAGCTTCGGAAACCGGCAGACCCGCGCCGATTGCGGCTGCCATCGGCTCTTCAATCAGGAAGACTTCACGCGCACCGGCGCCCTGAGCGGATTCACGAATAGCACGACGTTCTACCTGGGTAGCACCTACCGGCACGCACACCAGAACGCGCGGGCTTGGACGCATGAAGCTATTGCTATGCACCTGCTTAATGAAGTGCTGAAGCATTTTTTCGGTCACGAAGAAGTCAGCGATAACGCCGTCTTTCATCGGGCGAATAGCTGCGATGTTACCTGGGGTACGACCAAGCATCTGCTTAGCGTCATGACCAACGGCCGCCACGCTTTTCGGTGAACCAGCACGATCCTGACGAATGGCCACAACGGAAGGCTCATTCAGTACGATGCCTTGTCCTTTTACATAGATAAGGGTATTCGCGGTACCCAGGTCAATGGACAGGTCATTGGAAAACATGCCACGAAATTTTTTCAACATACTAAGGGATAATCCTGAAAGCTGGGGCGGAAAACAAAATCCGCTTACTTTACCAACCACGCGCAGCAGCGACAAGGCGCAAAAATCATCTGCTACGGTGAAAATTAGTGCAGTACGTTTCCTTTGTTACAAATCGACACCTGACTCCCTCAGGGCTGAATCAACAGCAGTGTTCCTCACACTTTCATTTGTAACCAGTCAAAGGTCGTTCACTGTCTTTTTTGCTCGTCATACTCAAGCTACAGGCGCGATATTCTACGTGAAAACAAATTAAACGGCAGGTTAAACAGAGTATCTTTGCGAATATTTTTTCACATTGCTGTCAAGCGGCTGAGAGGCAGCAAAAAAATCCCCCTGACCGCCTGACACGCCGCGCTCTGTCAACGTCTGCCATTCACTTCTGCTGCGCACGCCAGTGGCAAATACTTGCGTCTGTGTCCCTTTGCACGCTTCCACCAGACTCTGCACCAGCAGCTGGTTTTCCGTGCGCTTTTCAATGTTCCGAACCAGACCCGGATGGAGCTTTAACAGTGCCACTTCAAGGGTCTTGATCCAGCTGGTACTGACCAGCGTTAAACCCGCCTGGGTTACCGCCACGCGAGCGCCAAGCGCAGTGATCAAACGTACTATCGCTTGTAACCGGCTGATATGTTGACAGACATCTGCCTCTGCAAGTTCAAAAATAATCCGTTTTCGCTGTGATTTTTCACACTGCATCAAAACATCACGCAGCCAGCGCTGAAAACGCGGGCGAATCAGCGATTCAACAGTTATCTGGATCGCCAGATTTTCTTCCGGCCAGAAAGATAAAAAAGGCATCAGGCGCGTAATTTGCTGGCGGTCATACTCTTCCGACAGACCAAACTGGAGGATCATCGGCAGGTACTCCGCCGAGACCACCTCTTCGTTGCCATCAAAAATACGGCACAGCAGTTCACGATGATGGACCATGCCATCTTTTGTAACCGCCGGTTTCTGATAAATACGCGGCCCACCGCGGTTCAGAGTCTGCTCAATCAGGGTACGCCAGCGCACGTTGCCGCGCCCCTTCTCCGGCAGGGAGTCGTCGTACACGGCCCAACCGTTGGCGCCCTGCAGCACCGCGTTACGGGTAGCGGCTTCAGCGTGTTCCATTACTTGCTCCGTCGTCTGCCCGCCACGCCAGGCGCAGATGCCAATATGCACCATATCATCGCGATCGAGCATTTTCGTAGGCGGCAGGGCATCCACGGTTTTAAGCAGCAGGCTGGCAATACTTTCGGATTCTTTCAACGTGCGATGGGGAAGCAACACTGCATAATCACTGCGATGATAGCGGGCCAGTAACGCGCCCGGGTAACGCATAATAAATGTTGAGAGCAGATTAATAAGGGTAAACAGATGCTCTTCTGCGACCGTACGCCCCCAGTTATCTTTCATCAGATCAAAGTCTGGCAGGCGAACTAACATAACCACGCCGTGGGAGCCCACCTTCTCCTGGTCTTCCAGCAGCGTGGCCAACTGGTTGTCAAAGAAGAGACGATTATTGAGACCGGTTTTGTTGTCCTGCGCGGCATAAGAGCGAATCAGGGTGTCCATGCGGCTGCGCTGATCGCTGGCAAACTGGATTTCAGAGAGCAGGACATCGAGCGCGCTGCTGGTACGGGATGGCCACTCATAGACTGACCCGCGAACCTGTGCCCCCCGCTCTCCGTTCAGAATACGCGCCGAACGCGATTCAAGTAACTCCTGCCCGTTGAGCTGGCGGCGCAGCCAGCGCACGGCCAACAGGAGTAACAACGCGATAAAGGCAACGGCGAGGGTGAGTGGCGCGGTAGTCATCAGCGAGTGGAGGTAGTTGTTCATCGGATCCTGATATACCAGTCTGAGGGTCATACCCGGATTTTTCAGCGAATGGATATCCTGTTCGCGATACTGCATCTGTATGCCTGCAGAGTGGTATACCCCGGTGCGCTGATGGCGAAAGACCGTCTCTCTGCCCTGCTTTATCTCAATGCTGACGATGTCCGTTGGTGCCATCAGTTCGTCAAGCTGGCCGGAGAGCTGGGAAAACGACGTGCTGACAAGTCGTGTATCAATGACCGAGGCCACGGCCTGCACGCGGTTGACCAGTTTGTCCTGAACGGCGTTATAGAAGCTCAGTGAACAGCCAATCAGTATGACGAAAATGGTCATGCCGGTCAGCAAGGTGATAAAAGCGGAGAACTTCGTCGATAATCGCATCCTTGAGATTACTCCGTGAGTGAATGAGGATAGCGAGTGAGCGCTAACTCGCTTTAAACAGCGGCATACTACCAAACCTGGTGTTTCTGGCAATTTATTGCGTTAAATCGGCATCGCGTTTCACTGTGCGAGTATAGTCTTCAGAAATTATTTTCCCATCATCATGCTTAGTAAGGAACCTGTATGCAGGCTTTGATCTTAGAACAGCAGGACGGCAAAACGCTTGCCACAGTGCAAGCCATCGAAGAGAGCCGACTGCCTGAAGGCGACGTGACCGTTGATATTGACTGGTCGAGCCTGAACTACAAAGACGCGCTCGCCATTACTGGCGCGGGTAAAATTATCCGAAACTTCCCCATGGTTCCGGGTATCGACTTTGCGGGTCGCGTTCATACCAGTGAAGATCCTCGCTTCCATGCCGGGCAGCAGGTGCTGCTGACCGGCTGGGGCGTTGGCGAAAATCACTGGGGTGGCCTCGCCGCTCAGGCTCGCGTGAAGGGCGACTGGCTGGTTCCTATGCCGAAAGGCCTTGATGGCCGTAAAGCCATGATCATCGGCACCGCCGGCTTCACCGCCATGCTCTGCGTTATGGCGCTCGAAGAGGCGGGTGTTACGCCGCAATCGGGCGAAATCGTGGTGACCGGCGCCAGCGGCGGCGTAGGAAGCACCGCGGTCGCACTGTTACATAAGCTCGGCTATCAGGTCGCGGCGGTCTCTGGTCGCGAAAGCACCCATGATTATCTGCGCAAGCTGGGGGCGAGCCGCATTCTGGGCCGCGACGAATTCGCTGAAACCCGTCCGCTGGAAAAACAGCTCTGGGCCGGTGCGGTGGATACCGTCGGCGATAAAGTGCTGGCGAAAGTGCTGGCTCAGATGAACTACGGCGGCTGCGTGGCGGCCTGCGGTCTGGCGGGCGGCTTTGCACTGCCCACCACGGTGATGCCATTTATTCTGCGCAACGTGCGTTTGCAGGGGGTAGATTCCGTTATGACGCCCGCCGCTCGCCGTACCGAAGCATGGGCGCGGCTGGTTCGCGATTTGCCGGAAGCGTTCTTTGCCCAGAGTGCAACCCAGATTGGCCTTGAGCAGGCGGCAGAATATGCCGCGAAGATTATCGCCAACCAGGCCCAGGGTCGTACGCTGGTTAAAATCGCCTAATCTTCAATTTTTCGTGACATATTCGCATTAACCTCACTCCTCCGTCATGCTTACTTCATCGCATGACGGAGGATGCCATGAAAATGAAAAAACTGACGGAAGCCGATGTAACTGCTGAATCGGCTTTTATGCTCCAGCGCCGCCAGATCCTGAAAATGCTTGGCATCAGCGCCACTGCACTCACCCTTACCCCCTCGGCTCACGCCGATCTGCTCGACTGGTTCAAAGGCAATGATCGTCCGAAAGCCCTTGCCGGTAAGCCACTAACGTTCTCCAGACCCGATCAATGGCAGAGCAAACTGGCCCTGACGCCGGAAGATAAGGTCACCGGCTATAACAACTTCTATGAGTTTGGCCTGGATAAGGCCGATCCTGCGGCCAATGCCGGCAGTATGAAGACCGATCCCTGGACGTTAACTATTGACGGTGAAGTCGCGAAACCTTTAACGCTGGATCACCATGACCTCACCACCCGCTTTCCGCTGGAGGAGCGCATCTATCGTATGCGTTGCGTAGAAGCCTGGTCGATGGTGGTGCCGTGGATCGGTTTTCCGCTTCACAAACTGCTGGCGATGGTAGAGCCGACCAGCAATGCAAAATATGTCGCCTTCCAGACGCTTTACTCCCCTGAGCAGATGCCTGGCCAAAAAGATCGTTTTATCGGCGGCGGGCTGCAATATCCCTATGTAGAGGGCCTGCGTCTTGACGAAGCGATGCATCCTCTCACGCTATTGACCGTTGGGGTATATGGCAAAGCGCTGCCCCCGCAAAATGGTGCCCCTGTTCGCCTGACCGTGCCGTGGAAGTATGGATTTAAAGGGATTAAATCTATCGTCAGCATTAAGCTGACCCGTGAACGTCCGCCGACCACCTGGAACCTCGCCGCGTCCGATGAATATGGTTTTTATGCCAACGTGAACCCGCATGTGGACCACCCTCGCTGGTCGCAGGCTACTGAACGTTTTATCGGCTCCGGCGGTGCGCTGGATGTGAAACGCCAGCCTACACTGCTCTTCAATGGCTATGCCGATCAGGTGGCATCGCTCTATCGCGGCCTCGATCTCCGGGAGAATTTCTAGTGCGGCTGACGGCAAAACAGATTACCTGGCTGAAGGTCGCCCTGCATCTTGCCGGAGCGCTTCCTTTTATATGGCTGTTCTGGGCAGTGAATGCTGGCGCGTTCAGCGCCGACCCGGCGAAAGATATCCAGCATTTTACGGGTAGGATGGCTCTGAAATTTTTACTGGCAACCTTGCTGGTCTCACCGCTGGCGCGTTACGCTAAACAGCCATTATTGATACGCACCCGTCGTCTGTTAGGGCTATGGTGTTTTGCCTGGGCGACAATCCATCTCACTAGCTATGCGCTGCTTGAGCTGGGGATTAACAATTTGTCGCTACTGGGCCGCGAACTGGTAACACGCCCTTACCTGACGCTGGGCATTGTAAGCTGGCTGATTCTGCTGGCGCTGACGCTCACCTCGACGCAGTATGCCCAGCGAAAACTGGGCCGACGGTGGCAGTATTTGCACAACTTCGTCTATCTTGTTGCGATCCTCGCCCCCATTCATTACCTGTGGTCGGTGAAAATTCTCTCGCCGCAGCCCATCATCTATGCGTTGCTGGCGTTGGGCCTGCTGGCGTGGCGTTATAAGAAGTTCCGCCAGTGGTTGCGATAGTTCGCGAAACTGTGCGTTTTCCCGCAGAATACTTATCATCCGTGAATCTTTTTGGGTTTGCGGTTGATAATCTTCCCTGATAAGACCAGTATTTAGCTGCCAAATGCTACGAAATCGTTATAATGTGCGACTTTGGTTTTCCTGACAGAGGTTTTGGACCTCTGAAAGGGTGACAATCGCGCATCGAAGGTATATTTTGTTTTTTACCCGAGATTCGCAGGAGATAGCGGCATAATGGCTGGTAAATTTCAAATCTTAGTTCTTAACGGACCGAACCTGAACATGCTCGGAACCCGTGAGCCAGAGAAGTATGGCACGCTAACATTGAATGAAATTGTTAACCGTCTGGGTACGGAAGCAGCGTCATTAGATGTGGATTTGGATCATTTTCAGTCAAATGCGGAGTACGCAATCATCGACCGTATTCATCAGGCTAAAGACAATGTGGACTATATCCTGATCAATCCGGCCGCGTTTACGCACACCAGTGTTGCTATCCGCGACGCACTGCTTGCGGTGAGTATCCCGTTTATCGAGATCCATCTGAGTAACGTGCATGCCCGAGAACCGTTCCGCCACCATTCCTACCTGTCGGATATCGCCGCAGGCGTTATCTGTGGACTGGGTGCAGACGGTTATTCATACGCTTTACAGACAGCGGTAAAACGCCTGTCACAATCACACTAAACAAGAGTACGGAACCCACTCATGGATATTCGTAAGATTAAAAAACTGATCGAGCTGGTTGAAGAATCAGGCATCTCCGAACTGGAAATTTCTGAAGGCGAAGAGTCTGTACGCATCAGCCGTGCAGCCCCAGCCGCTAGCTTCCCGGTAATGCAGCAAGCTTATGCAGCACCAATGATGCAGCAGCAGCCTGCGCTTGCCTCAGCCGTTGCGCCAGCAGCAGAAGCTGCACCTGCCGCAGCCGCAGAAATCAGTGGTCACATCGTACGTTCCCCAATGGTTGGTACTTTCTACCGCACCCCGAGCCCGGACGCGAAAGCGTTCATCGAAGTGGGTCAGAAAGTCAATGCTGGCGATACCCTGTGCATCGTCGAAGCCATGAAAATGATGAACCAGATCGAAGCAGACAAGTCAGGTACTGTGAAAGCGATTCTGGTCGAAAGTGGTCAGCCGGTAGAATTTGACGAGCCGCTGGTCGTCATCGAGTAACGAGGCGAACATGCTGGATAAAATTGTTATCGCCAACCGTGGCGAGATTGCACTGCGTATTCTTCGTGCCTGTAAAGAACTGGGCATCAAGACCGTGGCCGTGCACTCAAGCGCGGATCGCGATTTAAAACACGTATTGCTGGCGGATGAGACGGTCTGTATTGGCCCGGCTCCGTCCGTAAAAAGCTATCTGAACATCCCGGCTATCATCAGCGCCGCTGAAATCACCGGCGCGGTGGCAATTCATCCGGGTTACGGCTTCCTCTCTGAGAACGCCAACTTTGCCGAGCAGGTTGAACGCTCTGGCTTTATCTTCATCGGCCCGAAAGCCGACACCATTCGTCTGATGGGCGACAAAGTGTCTGCGATCACCGCAATGAAGAAAGCCGGTGTTCCAACTGTACCAGGCTCCGACGGCCCGCTGGGTGACGATATGGATGTTAACCGTGCCCATGCAAAACGCATTGGCTACCCGGTGATCATCAAGGCGTCCGGCGGCGGCGGCGGTCGTGGTATGCGCGTTGTGCGCAGCGATGCAGAACTGGCCCAGTCCATTGCCATGACAAAAGCGGAAGCGAAAGCGGCTTTCAGCAATGACATGGTTTACATGGAAAAGTACCTGGAAAACCCACGCCACATCGAAATTCAGGTGTTGGCTGACGGTCAGGGTAACGCCATCTATCTGGCAGAACGCGACTGCTCCATGCAGCGTCGTCACCAGAAAGTGGTCGAAGAAGCGCCAGCGCCGGGCATTACCCCGGAACTGCGTCGCTACATCGGCGAGCGTTGCTCCAAGGCCTGTGTGGATATCGGCTATCGCGGCGCGGGTACTTTCGAGTTCCTGTTCGAAAACGGCGAGTTCTACTTCATTGAGATGAACACCCGTATTCAGGTTGAACACCCGGTTACCGAAATGATCACCGGCGTTGACCTGATCAAAGAGCAGCTGCGTATCGCTGCCGGCCAGCCTCTGTCCATCAAACAGGACGAAGTTGTGGTCAAAGGCCATGCGGTAGAATGCCGTATCAACGCCGAAGACCCGAACACCTTCCTGCCAAGCCCGGGTAAAATCACGCGTTTCCACGCGCCGGGTGGCTTTGGTGTGCGCTGGGAGTCTCATATTTACGCCGGTTACACCGTACCGCCGTACTATGACTCAATGATCGGTAAACTCATCTGCTACGGCGAGAACCGTGACGTGGCGATTGCCCGCATGAAGAACGCCCTGCAGGAGCTGATTATCGATGGTATCAAAACCAACGTTGATCTGCAGATGCGCATCATGAGCGACGAGCACTTCCAGAATGGTGGAACTAACATCCACTATCTGGAGAAGAAACTCGGTCTGAACGAGAAGTAAGTTTGCAGCAACGCGAAAAGGCCGGTTAATCCGGCCTTTTTTTATTTCTGGGGGGAGCTATGCCCCATCATGTACAATCCCCGCTTTCTTCATCCACAAGGGACAAAAAATGGACAAGCGTTTTGTTCAGGCCCATAAAGAAGCCCGTTGGGCATTGTGGCTAACCCTTCTCTATCTCGCCGCCTGGTTAGTAACCGCTTACTTACCTGACTCAGCCATTGGCATTACCGGCCTGCCTCACTGGTTTGAGATGGCGTGTCTGCTGGTGCCGCTGGTCTTTATCCTGCTGTGCTGGGCAATGGTGAAATTCATTTATCGCGATATTCCGCTGGAGGACGATGATGCAGCCTGAAGTCATTCTGCCGCTTATCGCTTACCTGTTAGTGGTGTTTGGTTTGTCCGTTTATGCGATGCGTAAAAGGACCACCGGCACCTTCCTGAATGAGTATTTTCTCGGTAGCCGCTCGATGGGCGGCGTTGTGCTGGCCATGACGCTTACCGCCACCTATATCAGCGCCAGCTCGTTTATCGGTGGTCCCGGTGCCGCCTATAAATACGGGTTAGGCTGGGTGCTACTGGCGATGATCCAGCTGCCTGCCGTCTGGCTCTCTTTAGGTATTCTTGGCAAAAAATTTGCCATTCTGGCTCGCCGCTATAACGCCGTGACGCTCAACGATATGCTGTTTGCGCGCTATCAGAGCCGTCTGCTGGTGTGGCTCGCAAGCCTGAGCCTGCTGGTCGCCTTTATTGGTGCGATGACGGTACAGTTTATCGGCGGTGCGCGTTTGCTGGAGACGGCAGCGGGGATCCCCTATGAGACGGGCCTTATCATCTTCGGGGTGAGTATTGCGCTGTACACCGCCTTTGGCGGGTTCCGTGCCAGCGTGCTGAACGATACGATGCAGGGGATGGTGATGCTTATTGGCACTATCGTTCTACTGGTGGGCATTGTTCATGCGGCAGGCGGACTGAGCCATGCCGTGGAAACCCTGGAAGCGATCGACCCGAAACTGGTCTCGCCGCAGGGCGCGGACGATATCCTCTCCCCAACGTTTATGACCTCGTTCTGGGTGCTGGTGTGCTTTGGGGTGATTGGCCTGCCGCATACCGCGGTGCGATGCATCTCTTATAAAGACAGCAAAGCGGTGCACAGAGGCATCATCATCGGCACCATCGTTGTGGCGATCCTGATGTTTGGTATGCACCTGGCAGGCGCGTTAGGCCGCGCGGTGATCCCGGACCTGACGGTCCCCGATTTGGTGATCCCAACGCTGATGGTCAAAGTGCTTCCACCTTTTGCCGCCGGGATATTCCTCGCCGCGCCTATGGCCGCCATTATGTCGACGATCAATGCTCAGCTCCTGCAAAGTTCCGCTACGATCATTAAAGACCTCTATCTGAACCTGCGCCCGGAGCAGGTCGAAAACGAGCGACGCCTGAAGCGGATGTCAGCCGTGATTACGCTGCTGTTAGGGGCATTGCTGCTGCTGGCCGCCTGGCGTCCGCCGGAGATGATCATCTGGCTCAACCTGCTCGCGTTCGGCGGGCTTGAGGCGGTCTTTCTGTGGCCGCTGGTGCTGGGGCTTTACTGGGAGCGAGCCAATGCCGCAGGCGCACTGAGCGCTATGATTGTCGGCGGCGTGCTGTACGCCGTTCTTGCGACGTTTAATATTCAGTACCTGGGCTTCCATCCGATTGTGCCTTCGTTACTGTTAAGCTTACTGGCGTTTGTGGTGGGGAACCGTTTTGGTCAACCCGTCCCACAGCCCGCTATGATTTCTACTGATAAATAAAGAGTTTTGCCATGCCGTGGATCCAACTGAAACTGAATACAACCGGCGCGAATGCCGAAGAGCTGAGCGATGCGCTGATGGAGGCCGGCTCGGTTTCCATCACCTTCCAGGACACGCATGATACGCCGGTTTTCGAGCCGCTTCCGGGTGAAACCCGCCTGTGGGGCGACACCGACGTTATCGGCCTGTTCGATGCCGAAACCGACATGAACGAGGTTGTCGCGATTCTGGAAAACCACCCGCTTCTGGGTGCAGGTTTTGTACATAAGATCGAGCAGATCGAAGACAAAGACTGGGAACGCGAGTGGATGGATAACTTCCATCCAATGCAGTTCGGTAAACGCCTGTGGATCTGCCCGAGCTGGCGTGACGTTCCCGATGAAAACGCGGTGAACGTGATGCTCGATCCGGGTCTGGCATTTGGTACAGGCACACACCCTACCACGTCGCTGTGCCTGCAGTGGCTGGACGGGCTGGATCTGGAAGGCAAGACCGTGATCGACTTTGGCTGCGGCTCGGGGATCCTGGCCATCGCAGCGCTGAAGCTGGGTGCAGCCAAAGCGATCGGGATCGACATCGATCCCCAGGCTATCCAGGCCAGCCGCGATAATGCTGAGCGTAACGGCGTCTCCGATCGCCTTGAGCTCTATCTGCCGCAAGACCAGCCAGCTTCCATGAAAGCCGATGTCGTGGTGGCTAACATCCTGGCGGGCCCGTTACGCGAGCTGGCTCCGTTAATCAGCGTGCTGCCGCTTGAGGGCGGTCTGCTGGGACTTTCAGGTATCCTTGCCAGCCAGGCGGAGAGTGTTTGCGAAGCCTACACCGAGCTGTTCGCGCTTGATCCTGTGGTCGAGAAAGAAGAGTGGTGTCGTATCACGGGTCGCAAAAAGTAAAAACGATGCGAGCGCCTGTTTTTCAAACTGTTAGGTCGGTCAAAAAACAGGCAACTCCCCGACTGCGATCATGTTCTAAAATGCGACTCAGATCGCAAAGAACTGGAAAAATCTGCTGCTAAAAACAGCAGATTATTCGGTTTTGGGTTTCATTGATTAAGAAAAAACGAGAAGTTTTGGGAAATTGTAAGCGGCTATAAAATCACCTTATTCTGTTAAGCTAATGATTTATATCGCATATAATTCTTTTCGTTATGCTTCGCTCCGGATTCCATGATCTGCAACAGGTGATTGTTCAAAGTTTGGCCTTTCATCTCGTGCAAAAAATGCGTAATATACGCCGCCTTGCAGTCACAGTATGGTCATTTCTTAACTCATGCGCATCGGACACCACCAGCTCAGAAATCGCCTGATTGCAGCCCCTATGGCAGGTATTACCGACCGGCCGTTCAGGACGCTGTGTTACGAGATGGGAGCCGGTTTAACCGTATCCGAGATGATGTCGTCTAACCCGCAGGTTTGGGAAAGCGATAAGTCTCGTCTTCGGATGGTGCACATTGATGAACCAGGTATCCGCACCGTGCAAATTGCCGGAAGCGTGCCTGAAGAGATGGCAGATGCCGCGCGTATCAACGTGGAAAGTGGCGCCCAGATTATTGATATCAATATGGGTTGCCCGGCCAAGAAAGTGAATCGCAAGCTTGCAGGTTCAGCCCTTCTGCAATACCCCGACCAGGTGAAGTCCATCCTGACGGCGGTTGTCAGCG
This sequence comes from Leclercia sp. UBA1284, assembly GCF_002308415.1. Classification (NCBI taxonomy): domain Bacteria; kingdom Pseudomonadati; phylum Pseudomonadota; class Gammaproteobacteria; order Enterobacterales; family Enterobacteriaceae; genus Leclercia; species Leclercia sp. UBA1284. The sequence goes on along the minus strand of NZ_DBUS01000009.1, from coordinate 9,083 downwards.
CGGTGGACGTTCCTGTTACGTTGAAGATTCGCACGGGTTGGTCGCCGGAACACCGTAACTGTGTAGAGATTGCCCAACTGGCCGAAGACTGTGGCATTCAGGCCCTGACAATTCATGGACGCACACGCGCCTGTTTGTTCAATGGTGAAGCTGAATACAGCAGTATTCGGGCAGTCAAGCAGAAGGTTTCCATTCCGATTATCGCGAATGGCGACATTACTGACCCGCTTAAAGCCAGAGCTGTGCTCGACTATACGGGAGCTGATGCTCTGATGATAGGACGTGCCGCTCAGGGAAGACCCTGGATCTTTCGGGAAATCCAGCATTATCTGGACACTGGGGAGCTGCTTGCCCCGCTGCCTCTGGCAGAGGTTAAGCGCTTGCTTTGTTCGCACATTCGGGAACTGCACGACCATTATGGTCAGGCAAAAGGGTACCGAATTGCGCGTAAACACGTCTCCTGGTATCTCCAGGAGCACGCTCCAGATGACCAGTTTCGGCGCACATTCAACGCCATAGAGGATGCCAGCGAACAGCTGGAGGCGTTGGAGGCATACTTCGAAAATCTTGCGTAATGAAATAAAGAGCTGACAGAACTATGTTCGAACAACGCGTAAATTCTGACGTACTGACCGTTTCTACCGTTAACTCTCAGGACCAGGTAACCCAAAAGCCCCTGCGTGACTCGGTTAAACAGGCACTGAAGAACTATTTTGCTCAACTGAACGGTCAGGATGTTAATGACCTGTATGAGCTGGTACTGGCTGAAGTTGAACAGCCACTGTTGGACATGGTGATGCAATACACCCGCGGTAACCAAACCCGCGCTGCGCTGATGATGGGTATCAACCGTGGTACTCTGCGTAAGAAACTGAAAAAATACGGCATGAACTAATTTCGATTAGCTAAATGCTTGTTTAAAAAGGCGCTACTCGGCATGGGGAAGCGCCTTTTTTATGCCTCGCGCACGCAAAATATGACGGACAATCCCCCTCTTCTCTGCAGAAACGTAAAGCCTGACTTCCCCTCTTCTCAGCCGCTATTTTTCGTGTATATTTCCTGCACTCTTGTCAATTATTCCCGGAAAAATCCGCATGATCCGTAAGTATGGGTGGCTCGTTGTCTTCGCAATCACCATTTTTCTTTTTGATGCACTTTTAATGCAGTGGATCGAGATGATGTCTACGGAAACTGACAAGTGCCGCAATATGGATTCCGTTAATCCACTTAAATTGATTAACTGTTCAGATTTGGAATAATCATCCAAATGCAGTGAAAAGAGACGAACTCACGGCATTCCCGCTAAAAAAGTACGGACTTAAAACCCTTTCAGGCGTATCCATTGGATGATAATGTCTCCCCCCCTTCTTACCCGGTATAACCTAATACCTCACTATGTATGAGTAGAAGTGATCATGCTGGTTAGTCATTACGACCAAGTCCTTGTGGTTATCTCTTTTGTTGTTGCCATCCTCGCATCTTACACTGCGCTGAACATGGCCGGCCGGGTGGCTGGCAGTACCGGAACCGCAGCCCGCGTCTGGCTGACCGGTGGCGGCGTTGCTATGGGCATTGGGATCTGGGCCATGCACTTTATCGGCATGCTGGCGATGGATGTCTCGATGCGCATGAACTATGACCTGCTCGTGACGCTGGTTTCAATGCTGATTGCTATTGGCGCATCGATCTTTGCCCTTTGGTTCGTCAGCCGGCAGCAACTGCGCTTACGTCGACTGTTCCTGGGGGCGCTCATTCTGGGTACCGGGATTGTAGCGATGCACTATACCGGTATGGCGGCGCTTCAGGTCGAACCGGCAATCGTCTGGAATATACGCTGGGTGGTGCTCTCGGTCGCGATTGCAATGCTCGCTTCGCTGGCGGCGTTGTGGCTCACTTTCCGATTACGTCATGATGCCGCACAGGTTGCACTCATGCGCGCTGGCGCGGCGATCCTGATGGGACTCGCCATCGCCGGCATGCACTTTACTGGCATGATGGCCGCGCAGTTCCCTGTTCAGATGCATATGCAGCACCAGGGGGTGAACGGCAGCTGGCTGGCCGTGCTGGTGAGCGTTGTGGCGCTTTCTATTCTCGGTATTACTCTGCTGGTATCGATGTTTGATGCCAGATTACAGGCTCGCACCGCTCTGTTGGCGTCATCGCTGGCGGAGGCTAACCGTGAGCTGGCCCAGCTGGCGTTACACGATACCCTGACCCGTTTACCTAATCGCGTATTACTTGAAGACCGTCTCGATCAGGCAATCAGCAAAGCCGATCGCGAAGGGCGGACATTTGCCCTGCTGTTTATGGATCTGGATGGCTTTAAAGCCGTCAACGATGCCTGGGGACATGATGCCGGGGATAAACTGCTGATCGCAGCCACTGAGCGGATGAAGCAACCGCTGAAAGGCCAATATACACTGGCGCGTATTGGTGGCGATGAGTTTGTCCTGCTCGCGGAGATCGAAGCCCCGGACGATGCCGCGACGCTGGCCAGCTCGCTGGTTCATGTTATCGATAAACCCTTTAGCCTGGATCTTCATGAGCTGAATGTGACCCTCAGTATCGGGATTGCCCTTTACCCTCACGATGGTAAAAACTCCCGTGAATTGATGTTCAATGCCGATGCCGCGATGTATCACACCAAGCATATGGGTCGTAACGGCTATCACTTCTTCCAGCCATCGATGAATACCCTGGCGCAAAAACAGCTCCAGCTGATGAACGATCTCTGGATGGCGCTGGAACGTGACGAGCTAAAACTGGTATATCAGCCTAAGTTCAAGGCTCCAGTGGGGCCCGTGGTCGGCTTTGAAGCCCTGCTGCGCTGGCATCATCCTGTAGACGGGCTGCTTTCACCTGACCTGTTCCTGCCGCTCGCCGAAAAGAGCGGGCTTATCATTCCTATCGGCAACTGGGTTATCGATGAGGCCTGCCGCCAGCTCCGTGAGTGGCATTTGCAAGGCCACGAGACGTGGTCGGTGGCCGTTAATCTTTCTACGCTGCAATTTGAACAACCGCAGCTGGTAGAGACGGTGATGAACAGCCTTGCGCGGCATCATATTCCACCGCATACCCTGATTCTGGAAGTGACAGAAACCACGGCGATGAATAATCCGGAGGAGAGCGTAAGGGTACTCACCGAGCTGACGCAGGCGGGGGTAAAAGCCTCGATTGACGATTTTGGCACCGGCTACTCCAGCCTGCTTTATTTAAAACGTTTGCCCGCCTGTGAACTCAAAATCGACCGCGCCTTTGTAAAAGAGCTCAGCGGTGAGAGTAACGATGCAACTATCGTTTCGGCCATCGTTGCGTTGGCCAAAACGCTTAATCTGAAGGTGGTGGCAGAAGGCGTAGAGACTCCCCAGCAGCAAGAGTTCTTAACCGAACTGGGGTGCAATACATTGCAGGGTTATCTGCTTGGACGGCCTGTCTCGCCGCAGACCATTGCCTCGCTATGCCACGATCCCCAAGCCCTGCTCTCTACGTAGCATTAAACGACAGGCGCCACGCTAAGGCGCCTTAATGCGACCCGTATTTAACTCAGTCCCGGTGATAGTGTGCTTTGCGACAGATTGCTGACACGTCAAAATTTACCTTTGCGAGCATGTCGCGGACCTCTTTAATGTCACAGAACATTGTTTAGATTAATTAATAGATTAGCCAGTTAATAAATCAGGCTCGCCCAGAGCAGATATTGTGTCTCCCTAATCTCTCCATTATTAAGCCCCCGCAGTCCCTTTTTCTCCACGAAGTTTACAATCCAAATAATTTGAGATTAATCATCCTGTATGGCCCCTTTAAACCGATGGTAAAATGGCCTCCTGCTTTGCGGAATACTTGCTGATGGCATCGTAAAGTAAGAATTAATTTTGAGGTAAGATCATGAAAAGATTCATTTCAGTTGCCCTGCTTACTGCACTCCTCGCGGGTTGTGCACATGATTCACCCTGCGTTCCGGTCTATGACGACCAGGGCAGATTGGTTCACACCAACACCTGCATGAAAGGAACCACTCAGGATAACTGGGAAACGGCTGGCGCGATCGCAGGTGGTGCCGCGGCTCTCGCCGGGCTGACGCTGGGTATCGTTGCTCTGACGAAATAATCCTGAAGCGCGGACAGCTGTCCGCGCTTTAGCTTTTCCCGTCTAATTTCCGCTACGCATTTGCGTTAATTAATATTTAGTTCTTGCTCACATCTTTTTTGCCTTATTTATCTTTTATCAGAATAACCGCGTGATGCTATTCACAAGTTATTTAAATTAACTCGCCTGCCAATATTCACCTTAGAAATCACTTTATTTCCTCATCACGTTTTATTCAAACTTTTGCTCTAAATTGTGGCGCAGGTTGTCATTTCGCACCATTTCAGGGCGCTCGAAATAATTATTGCTGTCTACACTCAGCATTACGCATCGCGTATTCGTTAATTGCGTTGAATGCGAAAACTGGCATTGCGTTTGCTTAGAAAACGTTGGCCATAGCCACAGACAGGTTAAAGCGTATATAAGCGCTTCACTATAACGATAATTCTCGCCACACAGGATGCAATATGAAAAAAACGATGATAGCCAGTCTGGCCGCCGTTGCGGTCATGCTCGTAGTCGCTAACCAGGCTCACGCGGGGGCAACTCTGGATGCCGTGAAGAAAAAAGGGTTCGTTCAGTGTGGGATCAGTGACGGGTTACCTGGCTTCTCTTATGCCGATGCCAGCGGTAAATTCTCAGGTATTGATGTGGATGTTTGCCGTGGGGTCGCCGCGGCTGTGTTTGGCGATGATACAAAAGTGAAATATACCCCGCTGACGGCGAAAGAGCGTTTTACCGCATTGCAATCCGGCGAAGTGGATCTGCTTTCACGTAATACCACCTGGACCTCCTCCCGTGATGCAGGAATGGGTATGACATTTACTGGCGTAACCTATTACGACGGTATCGGCTTTCTGACTCACAATAAAGCGGGGCTGAAGAGCGCGAAAGAGCTGGATGGTGCCACAGTCTGTATTCAGGCAGGTACAGATACTGAGCTGAACGTGGCCGATTACTTCAAGTCTAATAAGATGAACTATACCCCCGTCACGTTTGACCGCTCCGACGAATCTGCTAAAGCGCTCGAGTCTGGCCGTTGCGATACCCTGGCCTCTGACCAATCTCAGCTGTATGCCCTGCGTATTAAACTGAGCAACCCGGCTGAATGGATTGTTCTGCCGGAGGTGATCTCAAAAGAGCCGCTGGGTCCGGTCGTACGTCGAGGTGATGATGAGTGGAACGCTATTGTGCGCTGGACGCTGTTTGCCATGCTTAATGCAGAAGAGATGGGCATTAACTCGAAAAACGTCGATGAAAAAGCCGCGAATCCTTCTACTCCCGATATGGCTCACCTGCTGGGTAAAGAGGGTGATTACGGCAAAGATTTGAAGCTTGATAACAAGTGGGCCTACAACATCATTAAAAAGGTGGGCAACTACTCGGAGATCTTCGAGCGCAACGTAGGATCGGAGAGCGCGCTGAAGATCAAGCGTGGCCAGAACAACCTCTGGAACAATGGCGGCATTCAATACGCACCGCCGGTACGTTAAGCATTTTGCTGTAACGGGCACTGCTGCGGCAGTGCCCAGCCCAGAGTCATGGTTACCGAGGTTTCTATGTTTCATCGCCGCTCAGCCGTCAAAGGCGCGCTCTCTTTTTCTCATCCTGCAGTTCGCGCATGGCTGTTTCAAATCCTTGCCATTCTTGCTGTACTGGCCATCGCGATCTATCTGATTCATAACACCGTTACTAACCTGAGCAATCGGGGTATTACTTCGGGCTTCGCCTTTCTGGACCGTGGTGCGGGGTTCGGTATTGTCCAACATTTGATTGATTACGATGAGGGCGACACTTACGGCCGCGTTTTCCTTGTAGGCCTGCTCAATACGCTGCTGGTCTCAGCGCTTTGTATTGTGTTTGCTTCCATCCTGGGTTTTTTTCTGGGCCTGGCGCGTCTGTCCGATAACTGGCTCCTGCGTAAAATCTCGACGATCTATATTGAGACGTTCCGTAATATTCCCCCTCTGTTGCAGATCTTTTTCTGGTACTTTGCTGTACTACGTAATCTGCCCGGCCCCCGGCAGGCTGTTAATGCGTTCGAGCTCGCCTTCTTAAGCAACCGCGGGTTGTATATCCCCTCACCGCAGATGGCCGAAGGTTTACTGCCATTTATCGCCGCGCTGGTTATTGTGGCTGCCATTTCCATTGGGTTGTTTCGCTATAACCGCGCGTGTCAGATAAAAACCGGTCAGTTACGACGCACCTGGCCTGTCACTCTGGGACTGCTTATTGTTCTGCCGATTCTGACGCACTGGATATTTGGCCCAGCGTTACACTGGGACGTCCCAGCACTACGCGGGTTCAATTTCCGCGGTGGAATGGTGTTAATTCCTGAACTGGCGGCACTGACGCTGGCATTATCCATTTATACCTCTGCCTTTATTGCCGAGATTATTCGCGCCGGAATTCAGGCCGTTCCTTATGGTCAGCACGAAGCCGCCCGCTCTCTGGGTATACCTAACCCGGTAACGCTACGCCAGGTCATCATCCCCCAGGCGATGCGAGTGATTATTCCCCCGCTGACTAGCCAGTATCTCAACATTGTTAAAAACTCCTCGCTGGCTGCCGCTATCGGCTATCCCGATATGGTGTCACTGTTCGCCGGAACCGTGTTGAACCAGACTGGCCAGGCTATCGAGACTATCGCCATCACCATGTCTGTCTATCTGATTATCAGTCTGACAATTTCACTGTTGATGAACCTCTATAACCGCCGCATCGCGCTGGTTGAGCGCTAAGGAGCCATGATGACTAAAGCCGTACTGTCTCACGCCCCGCGTTCGTCCAGCATCGGAAGCTGGCGTTTTATCGCCTGGGCACGAAAGAATCTGTTCTCCTCGTGGAGTAACAGCCTGCTCACTCTCTTCTGTTTATGGCTAATGTGGACGTTGATCCCCCCCTTGCTGAACTGGGCTTTCTTACAGGCTAACTGGCTGGGCACCACTCGCGCAGATTGCACTAAAGAGGGAGCATGTTGGGTATTTATTCATCAACGTTTCGGCCAGTTTATGTACGGGCTCTATCCGCACGACCAGCGCTGGCGGATCAACATCGCCTTAATCATTGGGCTGTGTTCCATTGTGCCGATGTTCATAAAACAGCTCCCCCGTCGGGGACGGTACATCGCATGCTGGGCAGTGGTATATCCCATTTTAGTCTGGTGGTTGCTGTATGGCGGATGGCTGGGGCTGGACCGCGTGGAAACACGCCAGTGGGGCGGGCTGACGTTAACATTAATCATCGCCTCTGTCGGGATCGCCGGCGCGCTACCGCTCGGTATTTTACTGGCGCTGGGCCGTCGTTCAACCATGCCAGTGGTGCGTATCCTCTCCGTTATCTTCATCGAGTTTTGGCGTGGTGTACCGCTCATTACCGTTTTGTTTATGTCTTCGGTCATGTTGCCGCTGTTTATGGCAGAAGGAACGACCATCGACAAATTGATCCGCGCCCTGGTGGGGGTCGTTCTGTTCCAGTCAGCCTATGTTGCCGAAGTGGTCCGCGGTGGGTTGCAGGCTCTACCAAAAGGCCAGTATGAAGCAGCGGAGTCACTTGCCCTGGGGTACTGGAAAACACAGGGCTTAGTCATTCTGCCCCAGGCGCTCAAGCTGGTAATACCTGGGCTGGTTAACACCATCATCGCGCTTTTTAAAGATACGAGCCTGGTGATCATCATCGGGTTGTTCGATCTTTTCAGCAGCGTGCAGCAGGCTACGGTTGACCCCGCATGGCTGGGAATGTCGACCGAAGGCTATGTTTTCGCAGCACTTATATATTGGATCTTCTGTTTTAGCATGTCGCGCTATAGCCAGCATCTGGAAAAGCGCTTTAACACCGGGCGTACACCGCACTGAGGAAATTATGAACCCGATTACTATGTCACCCGCTGACGCGATGATTACGCTGGAAAATGTGAACAAATGGTATGGGCAGTTTCACGTGCTAAAGGATATTAACCTGAAGGTTAAACAGGGGGAACGTATTGTACTTTGCGGGCCATCCGGCTCTGGTAAATCAACAACGATTCGCTGCATTAATCACCTGGAGGAGCATCAACAGGGCCGGATTGTGGTGGATGGAATTGAGCTGAATGAAGATATTCGCAATGTCGAACGTGTCCGTCAGGAAGTAGGCATGGTGTTTCAGCACTTTAACCTTTTCCCCCATTTGACTGTTCTGCAGAACTGCACGCTGGCCCCCATCTGGGTACGCAAAATGCCGAAAAAGGAGGCCGAGGCGTTGGCGATGCACTATCTGGAACGTGTACGTATCGCCGAGCATGCCCACAAATTTCCGGGCCAGATCTCCGGCGGGCAGCAGCAGCGCGTGGCAATTGCGCGCTCGCTCTGTATGAAACCGAAAATCATGCTTTTTGATGAACCCACATCTGCTCTGGACCCGGAGATGGTTAAAGAGGTGCTGGACACCATGATTGGCCTGGCGCAATCCGGCATGACGATGTTATGCGTTACACATGAGATGGGTTTTGCCAGAACGGTAGCAGACCGAGTGATTTTTATGGATCGTGGTGAAATTGTTGAGCAGGCGCCACCGGATGAGTTCTTTGCGCATCCGAAATCAGAACGTACCCGCGCCTTCTTGTCGCAAGTAATCCATTAACGCTTTATACCAATATAAGAGAGGCCATCCGTCAGGATGGCCTCTCTTATTCATGGCTGATTCAATAATGCATAAACAAAAGGCCCCGTCGTTAGACGGGGCCTTTTGTTTTATTTGATGTCTGGCAGTTCCCTACTCTCGCATGGGGAGACCCCACACTACCATCGGCGCTACGGCGTTTCACTTCTGAGTTCGGCATGGGGTCAGGTGGGACCACCGCGCTAAAGCCGCCAGACAAATTCTTTACAATGTGCCGAACTTTATCCGAATAAAGTGGTGCTGATACCCAGAGTCGAACTGGGGACCTCACCCTTACCAAGGGTGCGCTCTACCAACTGAGCCATATCAGCACGCTAAATTTGATGCCTGGCAGTTCC
>NZ_DBUS01000008.1:0-222241 GCF_002308415.1 Leclercia sp. UBA1284 | reverse complement strand
GTTAAAGAGCAGTGCCGCTTCTTTTTTCGCTGCGGCGCGGGGTGTGCATATTACGCCTTCCCGCTTCAGAGTCAAGCAATTATTTTTGATTTTCTCCGGGGTTCTTCAACCGCCTCAGCGGGAGAACCCTTCTGACCCGGCGGCTTGCTTGCCGTTGTTCCGTGTCAGTGGTGGCGCATTATAGGGAGTTATTCCGAACCCGCAAGTACAAAGTTAAAAATATTTACCAACCGCTCACTATTTGGTCGATTTATACGTCAGAGACGCATTATTGCCTGGTTTTTAAACAAAAACGAGCCGCAAGCGGCTCGTTTTTACTGTTTTGTGACTTACTGCACTGCCACAATGCGATCGTTGTTGGCTTCCAGACGGATAACCTTGCCCGGGATCAACTCCCCGGAAAGAATCTGCTGTGCCAGCGGGTTTTCTATCTGTTGCTGGATTGCTCGTTTCAATGGACGAGCACCATAAACAGGATCATAACCATTTGCACTCAGCAGCTTCAGCGCTTCGTCGGAAATATGAATTTCATAACCGCGCTCTTCCAGCCGTTTATACAGACGCTGCAACTGGATCTGGGCAATCGACGCGATGTGTTTCTCACCCAGCGGGTGGAATACTACGACTTCGTCGATACGGTTAATGAATTCCGGACGGAAGTTTTGGCTGACGACACCCAGAACCAGATCTTTCATATGGCTATAGTCCAGTTCACCAAAACGTTCCTGAATCAAATCGGAACCCAGGTTAGAGGTCATAATGACCACGGTGTTACGGAAATCAACCGTTCGCCCCTGCCCGTCGGTCAGACGGCCATCATCCAGTACCTGCAGAAGAATGTTAAACACATCCGGGTGCGCTTTCTCTACTTCATCCAACAGGATGACAGAGTAAGGACGACGACGTACCGCTTCGGTCAGATAACCGCCCTCTTCGTAGCCGACATATCCCGGAGGCGCCCCGACCAGACGAGACACCGAGTGTTTTTCCATAAATTCGGACATGTCGATACGAATCATCGCGTCATCACTATCGAACATGAAGTTCGCCAACGCTTTACAAAGTTCCGTCTTACCGACCCCAGTTGGCCCCAGGAACAAGAACGAACCGATGGGACGATTAGGATCGGATAACCCTGCACGACTACGGCGGATGGCATTCGACACCGCCTCAACCGCTTCATCCTGGCCGATAACCCGATGGTGCAAATCCTGCTCCATGCGCAGCAGTTTTTCGCGTTCGCTCTCCATCATGCGCGCCACGGGGATGCCGGTCCAACGCGCCAGCACTTCCGCAATCTCTGCATCCGTCACTTTGTTACGCAGCAAGCGCATTGTTTTGCCTTCAGACTGGGTTGCAGCTTCCAGCTGTTTTTCGAGCTCCGGTATTTTGCCGTACTGCAGTTCAGACATGCGCGCTAAATCGCCCACACGACGCGCCTGCTCAATCGCAATTTTTGCCTGCTCGAGCTCGGCTTTAATAGTCTGAGTACCGGAAAGAGAGGCTTTTTCTGCTTTCCACTCTTCTTCTAATACCGAATACTGACGCTCTTTGTCGTCCAGCTCTTCATTGAGCATGTCGAGACGTCTCTTACTGGCGTCGTCTGACTCTTTCATCAATGCCTGCTGTTCCAGCTTGAGCTGGATGATGCGGCGATCGAGCCTGTCGAGCTCTTCCGGCTTCGAGTCAATCTGCATACGAATGCTGGAGGCGGCTTCATCGATAAGGTCGATGGCTTTGTCTGGCAGCTGACGATCGGAAATGTAGCGATGCGATAAGGTTGCCGCAGCCACAATCGCCGGGTCAGTGATCTGCACATGGTGGTGCAGTTCATAACGTTCTTTTAAACCACGCAGAATGGCAATGGTGTCTTCGACCGTCGGTTCTGCAACAAACACCTTCTGGAATCGACGTTCCAGCGCGGCATCTTTTTCTATGTATTGACGATATTCATCGAGTGTAGTGGCCCCTACGCAGTGCAGTTCACCACGTGCCAGTGCAGGTTTCAGCATGTTGCCGGCGTCCATCGCCCCATCGGCTTTACCCGCGCCCACCATAGTGTGCAATTCGTCAATAAACAGGATGACATTACCCTCCTGTTTAGCCAGATCGTTCAGCACCCCTTTCAGACGCTCTTCGAACTCACCGCGGTATTTCGCCCCGGCCACCAGCGCACCCATGTCCAGCGCCAGTACGCGGCGGCCTTTCAGCCCTTCCGGTACTTCGCCGTTGACGATACGCTGAGCCAGCCCCTCAACGATGGCCGTTTTACCGACCCCGGGTTCACCGATGAGTACCGGGTTATTTTTAGTACGGCGTTGCAGTACCTGGATAGTACGACGTATCTCTTCGTCACGGCCAATCACCGGGTCAAGTTTGCCCTGCTCGGCACGCTCGGTCAGATCGACAGTAAATTTTTTCAACGCCTGACGTTGGTCTTCGGCTCCCTGATCGTTCACGCCTTCACCTCCACGCATTTGATCGATCGCCTGAGTCACATTAGCAGTTGTCGCTCCGGCAGATTTCAGCAGGTCGGTCAGCGTGCCACGTGAATCAAGCACAGCCAGAACAAAGAGTTCCGACGAAATAAAATTATCCCCACGCTTCTGCGCCAATTTGTCGCACAGGTTCAGCGCCCGCACCAGATCCTGAGATGGCTGCACATCGCCGCCGGTACCTTCTACCTGCGGTAAACGGCTTAATGCCTGATCGATGGCCGTACGAAGCTGCCCGGCGTTGACGCCAGCAGAGGTCAATAAAGGACGTACTGATCCCCCTTCCTGATTCAGCAAGGCGCTCATTAAATGAAGAGGTTCAATAAATTGGTTGTCGTGCCCCAGTGCGAGTGACTGGGCATCAGCGAGAGCAAGCTGGAATTTATTAGTAAGACGATCCAGACGCATAACTCCTCCCATAACAGGTCAAATTTGCTACTGGAGATTAAATGAGGTCATCCCTCAATTATTCAAGGTGAATGACCTGAATTATGCGAAAAGAAAACTACACGTACCGGATCGTCTTGATTCTATAGGTTATATCAGCCAAATGAAACTTGCCATACGACCGGTAGTCTTGTCGCGACGATATGAGAAGAATTCGTCCCGTTCTGTGAAGGTGCACCGATCGCCGCCGTAAATTTGCGTCACACCCAGCGCGGCTAAGCGCTGACGCGCAAGCTGGTAAATATCGGCCATATACTTCTCACCGGCTGGCGTGAATGCGCTGGCCGCCTGTGGGTCGGCGTGCATAAAGGCCTCTCGTACTTCGGGGCCTACTTCAAAGGCCTGAGGGCCGATTGCGGGCCCAAGCCAGGCGAGGATGTTATCTGGCGTATCGTTAAAACAGGCGATGCTCTCTTCCAGCACGCCGGCACACAGGCCTCGCCAGCCTGCATGGGCAGCCCCCACTTCCGTACCTGCGCGATTACAGAAAAGCACAGGTAAACAGTCGGCGGTCATCACGGCACAAACGGTACCCGGCGTATTGCTCCAGGAAGCGTCAGCACGTTTTGAAACGTAAGGTTCGCCAGTGAGTTTGAGCACCTGAGTGCCATGAACCTGTTCAAGCCAGACCGGTTTGGACGGCAACCGGCCAGCCGTAAACATACGGCGGCGGTTCTCTTCGACATATTCTGGATTATCACCGCAGTGCGCCCCGAGGTTGAGTGAGTGCCAATCCCCTTCGCTGACGCCGCCAATACGCGTAGAACTACAGGCGGCCACACCTTCAGGCAGTGGCCATTGCGGGATAATCACTTTAGTCATAACCAGTCCACATCGTCCTTATGTTCTTCGAAATCGGCGCGCATGGCGTCAATAAGGTCCACCATATCCTGCGGAATAGGCGCATGCCATTCCATCTCAATACCGGAGATCGGATGGTACAGACGCAACATGGTCGCATGCAGCGCCTGGCGGTCAAATTTACGCAGTTCGGCGATGAACGCCTCCGACGCACCTTTCGGCGGACGCGGACGGCCACCGTACAGCTGATCGCCCACCAGCGGGTGAGTGATATGCGACATATGCACACGGATCTGGTGCGTACGCCCGGTTTCCAGACGCAGGCGCAAGCGCGTGTGGATACGGAAGTGCTCCATGATGCGATAGTGCGTCACCGCAGGTTTACCCATCGGATGCACTGACATATGCGTTCGTTTGGTCGGGTGGCGGCTGATCGGCTGCTCCACCGTGCCCCCGGCGGTCATATGCCCGATTGCAACGGCTTCATATTCACGGGTGATTTCACGCAGCTGCAGGGACTCAACCAGGCGCGTCTGCGCCGGAATAGTTTTCGCTACCACCATCAGGCCGGTGGTGTCTTTATCCAGACGGTGAACAATACCCGCACGCGGCACATCAGCAATGGGCGGATAATAGTGCAGGAGTGCATTCAGCACCGTCCCGTCAGGATTACCTGCTCCTGGGTGGACAACCAGGTCGCGCGGCTTATTAATAACAAGGATGTCATCATCTTCGTAGACGATATTCAGCGGGATATCTTGAGGCTCAAAGCGAACTTCTTCTTCGATCTCAACATCAATGGCGACAACCTCCCCGCCTAACACTTTCTCTTTCGGCTTGTCCCAGACTTTGCCATTTACCAGCACGCGCTGGTCAAGGATCCATTCTTTTATGCGTGAACGCGAATAATCAGGGAACATTTCGGCCAAAGCTTGATCTAAGCGTTGACCGAGCTGATTTTCGGAGACTGTTGCGGTGAGTTCTACTCGTTGTGCCATGGACTGCTTCTTCGTTTAACGTTGGGTTTTACGGCTTTGCCGTTTAATATAGTGTGCTATTGTAGCTGGTCTTAATCGGGAGCAGGAAAGAGATTCTCCCGGACAAACATTTGAGGAAAGTCAAAACGTCATGACGCGCATGAAATATCTGGTGGCAGCGGCCACGTTGAGCCTGGCTTTGGTGGGCTGCTCCGGTTCAAATGAACAGGTCCCTGACAATCCGCCGAATGAAATCTATGCGACTGCTCAGCAAAAGCTGCAGGACGGTAACTGGAAACAGGCGATAACGCAACTGGAAGCGTTGGATAATCGTTATCCATTTGGTCCGTATTCGCAGCAAGTGCAGCTGGATCTCATCTACGCCTACTATAAAAACGCCGATCTCCCGCTGGCTCAGGCGACTATCGATCGTTTCATCCGTCTGAACCCGACTCATCCTAACATCGATTACGTGATGTATATGCGCGGCCTGACTAACATGGCGCTGGATGACAGTGCGCTGCAAGGCTTCTTCGGCGTGGATCGCTCTGACCGCGACCCGCAGCACGCTCGTGATGCGTTCAACGATTTCTCCAAGCTGGTTCGTGGTTATCCGAACAGCCAGTACGTGACCGATGCCGGCAAACGTCTGGTATTCCTGAAAGATCGTCTGGCTAAATACGAGTACTCCGTTGCCGAATACTATACGCGTCGTGGCGCGTGGGTCGCCGTGGTGAACCGCGTTGAAGGAATGCTGCGTGATTATCCGGATACGCAGGCTACGCGTAATGGCTTGAAGCTGATGGAAAACGCCTATCGCCAGCTGCAGATGAATGCCCAGGCAGAGAAAGTGGCAAAAATCATTGCTGCCAACAGCAGCAACACCTGATTTATCGCTCTCAAGAGAAACGGCAGCCCTCGGGCTGCCGTTTTTTTATGCGTTTAGTGATTTCGCTGAAGCGGTTTAGCCGCTACCAATCTAGTCAACTATGGCCCCTAATCAGCTCTTCGACAAGGTTAAACTTACGTCTTCCTGTCCTGGCTCACAAAAAGAATGAACTGACAAAAAGTGACAAAATAACGTGATTTACATCACACATTTTGACATTAGAGACGGTATGCTGGAATCACCAAGACGGAAAGACAAGAGGTAAAATTTATGACAATGAACATTACCAGTAAACAAATGGAAATTACTCCGGCAATCCGCCAGCACGTCGCAGACCGTCTCGCCAAACTGGATAAATGGCAAACACACCTGATTAATCCACATATCATTCTGTCCAAGGAGCCGCAGGGCTTCATCGCTGATGCAACTATCAATACTCCTAACGGCCATCTGGTCGCCAGCGCAAAACACGAGGATATGTACACCGCTATTAACGATTTGATCAACAAGCTGGAACGGCAGCTCAATAAAGTGCAACACAAAGGTGAAGCCCGTCGCGCCACAACATCGGTGAAAGACGCCAGCTTCGCTGAAGAAGTTGAAGATGAGTAATCCTTTACATTGAGTCTATCGCCAACGCGCCTTCGGGCGCGTTTTTTATTGACAGGGTGAAAACAGTACAGGTACTTTAAGTCTGTCTTTACAAGGAATCTTCCCTGATGCTTAAACCGTTTTTCTTCGCATTCTTTTTTACCTTCCCCTGATTGGGAGGCGTTTCGTCGTGTGATAAAGAATGCGAAGACGAACAACAAGGCCTCCCACACCGGGGGGCCTTTTTTATTGATAACGATAATATGATTAAGGCAAAGCGATGACACAGGAAAACCCGTTACTGGAACTGCGCGATAAGATCAGCGCACTGGATGAGAGATTGCTTTCACTGCTGGCTGAACGCCGTACCCTGGCGGTTGAAGTGGGTAAAGCCAAGCTCGCCACTCATCGTCCGGTACGTGACATTGACCGCGAACGCGACCTGATGGAGCGGTTAATTCAGCTGGGTAAAGCTCATCATCTGGATGCGCATTATATTACCCGCCTGTTCCAGTTGATCATCGAAGACTCGGTGCTTACCCAACAAGCTCTGCTCCAGCAACATCTGAATAAAACCAATCCCCACTCTGCCCGTATTGCTTTCCTTGGTCCGAAAGGATCTTACTCGCACCTGGCGGCACGCCAGTATGCTGCTCGTCATTTCGACGAGTTTATTGAGAGCGGATGCGCGAAGTTTGCCGATATCTTTAACCAGGTAGAGACCGGACAAGCCGATTACGCAGTGGTGCCAATCGAGAACACCAGTTCCGGGGCAATCAACGACGTTTATGACCTGCTGCAACACACCAGTCTGTCGCTGGTTGGCGAACTGACCATCCCCATTGACCACTGCGTGCTGGTCTCCGGCTCGACGGACCTGAGCCAAATCAAGACCGTTTACAGCCACCCGCAACCTTTCCAGCAATGCAGCCAGTTTTTGAATCGCTATCCGGACTGGAAAATTGAGTACACCGAGAGCACCTCCGCTGCGATGGAGAAAGTTGCGCAGGCTAACTCCCCTACCGTGGCGGCACTGGGCAGCGAAGCCGGTGGTGCGCTCTATCATTTACAGGTGCTGGAACGTAACCTGGCAAACCAGACGCAAAATATCACCCGTTTTATTGTGCTGGCACGTAAAGCAATTAATGTCTCTGACCAGGTTCCAGCCAAAACCACGCTGTTGATGGCGACAGGGCAGCAGGCGGGCGCGCTGGTTGAAGCGCTGCTGGTATTACGCAACCACAACCTGATCATGACCAAACTGGAGTCCCGTCCCATTAATGGCAACCCGTGGGAAGAGATGTTTTACCTTGATATCCAGGCCAACCTTGAATCTGCATCCATGCAGAGTGCCCTGCGTGAGCTAAGTGACATCACCCGTTCAATGAAAGTGCTGGGCTGCTATCCTGGCGAAAATGTCGTGCCCGTCGATCCTGCTTAACGCTCGATAAAGAGGCTTTTCTTCACCCCTGCCACATTCACTGGCAGGGTGAAGATTGCGCCGGATAGAGGGTATTGCTTCACTTCTTCCGCGCTCATGTTTTCCCGCGTGGTGGTAATAAAGAGCGTTTTCATATCCGCACCGCCAAAGCAGACCATGGTGGGGCAACGTACCGGCAGTTTATACTCCTCGAGCTGCTCGCCCATGGGTGAAAACCGGGCGATACGCCAGCCATCATACATGGCGCTCCAGTAACACCCTTCCGCATCCATGGCCGCGCCATCCGGAATGCCTTCGCCCTCTACGAATTGACAGAACACTTCACGTTGGCCGGGCTCGGCCTGTTCATCGAGCGGAGTGCGATAAATCACCGCATTTGGCGTATCTGAGGTATACATCCACTTGCTATCCGGGCTGAAAGCCACCCCATTATGTCCCTGGATATCACACTGGATAACCCGGGGCGTAAGATCGTTATCAATACGCATCAGCATAGCCCCGTTATAATCCCCCGGCGCCCAGAACGTACCCGCGTAGAAACGTCCGAGAGGGTCAGTTCCGCCATCGTTGAAACGGGCAAGCTGCGGGTTAGAGGGGTTATCACAGACTTTACGCTGCAGGGTGCCGTTTTTATCCGTTAGCCAGATGGCATTACGCATGGCGACAATAAATCCGCCCCGCTCACGCAGCGCGAAACAGCCCACCTCTTCGTGAAAAGCCAGTACAGAATGTTCACCGTTGACCGGATGATAACGGTGGATCTCGCCCTCAAGAATATCTGCCCAGTAGAGGGCATGTTCTTCCTCGCTCCAGGTTGGACATTCCGGTAAGTGCCCGGTGTAGTTAAACAGGCGCTGTAATTCAGCCATAACCGTTCCCCATAATGAAAAAAGCCAGCATTGCTGGCTTTTAGTATATACATCGCTGGATTACTGACGACTGTCATTTGCCTGTCGTAACAGTATTCGGCTCTCACTCTGGAAGCGCTGAGCGTAATCGCCAAACCAGTGTTCAACCTTGCGGAAACTGTCGATAAAGGCCTGTTTATCACCCTGCTCCAGCAGCGTTATGGCCTCGCCAAAGCGTTGGTAATAACGTTTGATCAGCGCCAGGTTGTTCGTTGACGACATAATAATGTCGGCATAAAGCTGCGGATCCTGGGCGAACAGACGCCCGACCATAGCCAGTTCCAGACGATAGATAGGTGAAGACAACGACAGTAGTTGCTCAAGCTGTACGTTCTCTTCCGCCAGGTGCAGGCCATAGGCAAAGGTGGCAAAGTGGCGCAGCGCCTGAATGAATGCCATATTCTGGTCATGCTCAACTGCGCTGATGCGGTGCAAACGCGCGCCCCAGACCTGAATTTGCTCCAGGAACCACTGATACGCCTCCGGCTGGCGGCCATCACAATAGACCACCACCTGCTTCGCCAGACTGCCGCTGTCCGGGCCGAACATCGGGTGCAGACCTAGCACCGGCCCCTGATGGGCAGCCAGCATCGCCTGTAGCGGACCATTTTTCACGGACGCCAGATCGATCAGAATACAGTCTTTGGGTAATGGAGGCAGTTTAGCAATGATCTCTTCCGTCACGTGGATTGGCACGCTGACAATAACCATACCGGCGTCCGATACCATTGCTTCGGCCTGTGCCCAGTCCTCTTTTTCCAGAATACGCACCTGATAGCCAGAAAGGGTAAGCATCTTTTCAAACAGACGCCCCATCTGGCCGCCACCGCCAACTATGACTACCGGGCGCAGCGAAGGACACAGAGTTTTGAAACCCTTATCGTTTTCGCTGGAGTAAGATTCACGCATTACACGGCGTAAGACATCTTCAATTAAGTCCGGTGAGACGCCCAGCGCCTCGGCCTCTTTTCGGCGGGATGCCAGCATGGAGGCTTCACGTTCAGGTACATAAATCGGCAGGCCGTAATGACTTTTAACCTCGCCCACTTCGGCAACCAGCGACATCCGGCGCGCCAGCAAATCCAGCAGCGCCTTGTCCACCTCATCAATTTGATCGCGTAACGCGGTCAATTCAGCAACCATAACTACCCTCTTAAGCCAGACGCTTCGCCAGCTGGCCATTTAAATCTTTGTGGATCTCACGCAGCAGCGCATCGGTGGTTTCCCAGCTAATGCAGGCATCGGTCACGGAAACACCGTGTTTCATGGCGCTGCGAGGCTGTTCAGATGACTGATTTCCTTCATGGATATTGCTCTCGATCATCAAACCAATGATTGAGCGGTTGCCATCTTTAATCTGCGCTACCACCGATTCGGCCACCGCTGGCTGACGGCGGTAATCTTTGTTTGAATTACCATGACTGCAATCTACCATCAGCGCCGGGCGCAGTCCCGCCTGTTCCATCTCTTTTTCACACTGCGCGACGTCCGCCGGGCTGTAATTAGGGGCTTTGCCACCGCGCAAAATCACATGCCCGTCCGGGTTACCCTGGGTCTGCAGCAGGCACACCTGCCCGGCCTGGTTGATGCCCACAAAACGGTGAGGCATCGCGGCGGCACGCATGGCGTTAATCGCCGTAGCCAGGCTTCCGTCGGTACCATTTTTAAATCCAACCGGCATTGAAAGGCCAGAGGCCATTTCACGGTGAGTTTGTGATTCAGTGGTACGCGCGCCAATGGCTGACCAGCTGAACAGGTCCCCAAGGTACTGCGGGCTGTTCGGATCCAGTGCTTCGGTCGCCAGTGGCAGCCCCATACTGACCAGCTCCACCAGAAGATTACGCGCAATCTTCAGGCCTGCTTCCACATCAAACGAGCCATCCATATGAGGATCGTTAATCAGCCCCTTCCAGCCAACGGTGGTACGGGGTTTTTCAAAATAGACGCGCATCACCAGATAGAGGCTATCGCTGACCTCTGCGGCAAGGGCTTTAAATCGGTGAGCATATTCAATGGCAGTTTCAGGATCGTGAATTGAGCATGGACCGCACACCACCAGCAGGCGCGGATCGCGGCCAGCAATGATGTTAGAGATGGTCTGGCGGGAGTGCGCGATTTGCGCTTCCTGCTCGATGCTCAGCGGGAATTCCGCTTTCAGTTGATCCGGGGTGATCAAAACATGTTCATCGGAAATATGTACATTGTTCAGCGCGTCTTTTTGCATGATGGCGATCCTGGAAGCTCGTTTGCGATAGTTGTTTTCCTCAGTGAGGAGACCTAACCATACCATAACAAGTAAAGATTTCAATCCAAAATACGTACATAAAAGTTTACGAAAGGCTATTTTAATGAAAAAACAGCCCAAAAATTCGTAAAGAATAAATTACAGCTCATATTCCTCTTCGCCAGGCTATGCTGAAATAAAACGGAGAACATTGATGCGCCCGATTGCGATTTCACTGCTTTGCCTGCTACTGGCTGCCTGTCAGGTCGATCCCTATACCCATCAACCTGACTGGACGGGCACCGACTGGTTCGATGCCGGAAAAGAAGATGCGCTGAGCGGTGCGGCGATCAAATCCAACGAAACGCTGGCCGATACCTATCACGATCCCGAAGTCGATCGGAGTCGCTATCTAAAGGGCTATAAGGCGGGGCAAGAGAAAATATGTCGGGAAGACCTTTTATTTGCCTGGGGTATGTCGGGAAAAATATTCCCGGCCAGCTGTGATACCGTAGAAAACAATAAGGAACTTCGACAAGCCTGGCAGCAAGGTATGGATGAAGGGACGCAATCGAGTCGTCTGAATTAATTATGACTTTCGCCCAGAATAGAATGCTTAGATTTTACTTAAGTCCCTAAAGAGATTTAGGGCCGTAATGACTGCCAGATAAACGATGATATTCTTTCTGAGAATTTTCAGGACATATAATCCCTGGGCGGGGTAGCAGAATCTGGTGAGACACTCATTAACTATCTCCTGGCGCTGGGTCGCAGCGGCACTGTTTCTGTTTATTCCGTTCGGATTTGCAGCCAGTGCTACCTGGACTCAGACCGATACGTCGGTCCGTGCGATTGTCTCTGGCATCGTCAGTTATACCCGCTGGCCTGGGCTGCAAAGCCAGCCCACGCTCTGTATCTTTTCCACCTCCCGTTTTACGCAAGTGCTGAGCGGGAGTGATAACGTACCTCTTTCTTACATACCGATTATTGTCCACAACGACCAGGAAGCACTGGGAGCTGGCTGCAATGCCCTCTATTTTGGCAACGAATCACCGGAATCCCAGCAAGAATTAATCAACGCCTTTCATTCCCGCCCCTTATTATTAATCTCCGAACAAAACTCACAATGCCAAATTGGCAGTGCGTTCTGTTTGATATTTGACAGCGCCCGGGTGCGGTTCGCCGTCAATCTGGATGCACTTTCTCGCAGCGGCGTCAGAGTTAATCCGGATGTATTAATGCTTGCACGGAATCCAAAGCATGAATAAGGAAAATTATTCGACTCCACGTCCAACGTTTAAACGTACGTTACGCCGTATCAGCCTAATTAGCGTCGTCATTACCATGACCCTGGTCTGGCTACTCCTTAGCATTGCTTCTGTGGTCACGCTGAAACAGTATGCACAAAAAAATCTGGCTTTAACCGGGGCCACAATGAGCCGCAGCCTGGAGGCCGCGATGGTATTCAACGATGCCACCGCCGCCAACGAAACGCTCGCGACCCTGGGTAAGCAGGGACAATTTTCCGCCGCCGTGGTGGTAGACCACCACAACAAGCGCTTTGCTGCCTGGTCAATGGGACCAAATGATAATACTGACAAACTGGGTGCCCTGGTCAGCCGTTGGCTCTTCCCGTTGCCGGTCTCTCAGCCCGTTCAGCATAACGGCCAGACCATTGGCGAATTACGTCTTACCGCACGCGATAGCCTGATCGGCCATTTCCTGTGGACCTCTTTTGCCGTACTCACCGGCTGTATTCTCTTCGCCTCGTTTATCGCGTTAACCATCACCCGCCGCCTGCATAACGGTGTGGTGGATGCGCTACAGAACATTACCGATGTGGTGCATGATGTGCGCTCGAACCGTAATTTCTCTCGTCGCGTGCAACAGGAACGCATCGACGAATTTCATCGCTTCGGTCAGGATTTCAATAGCCTGCTGGATGAGATGGAAGAGTGGCAGTTGAAGTTGCAGGCAAAGAATGCGCAATTACTTCGCACAGCGATGCACGATCCCCTCACTGGGCTTGCCAACCGTGCAGCGTTTCGTACCAGCATCCATTCGCTGATGAATGACGCCGCCGCAAGCACCCGCTCTGCCCTGCTCTTTCTGGATGGCGACGATTTCAAACGGATTAACGATACCTGGGGGCATGCGGCCGGGGATTGTGTATTGATAGAAGTGGCCCGCCGTCTGGTGGAGTTTAGCAGCAATCGCCATCAGTCCTTCCGCCTGGGCGGGGATGAATTTGCGGTGATCCTGTACGACATCCACTCGGAATACGAAGTTCAGGATCTCTGCGCCGACATTGCGCAACGGTTTACTCCTCCATTCGATCTGCATAACGGCAACACAACAACAATGTCTTTGAGTATTGGTTCTGCTCTAACGTGGGAACACAGTTCGGTTGAACATTTACTGGAGCAGGCCGACAGAAATATGTACCGGGTAAAACACCGGCGCGCAAAAACAATATCGTAAAAAGGATGACACTATGTTCAGGCGTTATATCGCACCGCTAGTATTAGCTTCAGCAATGCTTACCGGATGTCAGGCACCGCAGGGGAAATTTACACCGGAGCAGATTTCCGCTATGAAGTCATACGGCTTTAGTGAAGAGAATGGCGACTGGTCACTTGGGCTGTCGGCAAAGATCCTGTTCGGCAAAAACGAATATCAGCTACGCCCCGAAAGCGAGCAGCAGATCAAAACCATGGCATCGCGTCTTGCCGCAACCGGGCTGACCCATGCGCGCATGGATGGTCATACGGATAACTACGGTGAGGATAGTTACAACGAAAGTCTTTCGTTGAAACGGGCAAATGTGGTCGCGGATGCGTGGGCACAGGGTGCCCAGGTGTCTCGCAACAATTTCACCACTAACGGGTTAGGCAAGAAATTCCCGGTGGCAGATAACAAAACAGCCCAGGGACGTGCCGAAAACCGCCGCGTCGCGGTCGTTATCAGCACGCCCTGAGGCGTCATTTCATCGATTCTGCCAGTGAAAGCGCGGTGGCTTTGCGCCAGCGCAGCCAGTCAATCATGACAAACAGCACCAGACTGCATCCCATCACTGGCATCATCAAACCCAGCAGCACGCTAATTAACAGCGTGACCATTCGCCCCCAGATCGGTAAATCTTTCCAGCTCTGAAAGAGCATCTGGGCCGGATTCATCACATTATGTGCCGGCCTGCGCATCCACCACATGCGATAACCCCAGACAATCATCACGCACAGGCCAACGCCAAAGGCGATGAGGAGCAACTGATTAGGCAAGCCAAACAGCACACCCATATGCAGATCCACACCCCAGCGAGTTAACTTTGCCATTAGCGTATAATCGGCGAAACGAGCATGGTCGAGTACTCTCAGAGTGTGCGGATCTACCGCCACGGCATCCACCTGAGTTGGCCAGCCACGATCGATTTCCGTCACCGTCCAGGCCTGGGTGTCGCTTTTAGCCGGTCGAATTTCAAGGCGAGACGCATCAATACCTTCCGCTTTAGCCGCATGCAGCACACCGTCGAATAGCGTCAAATCCGGTTTAACCGCAGGCATCGGCATACTCATTCCGTGCCCATGATGTTCAGCATGCGGATCGGCAGCCATCGCCGGCCCCTGCAATTGGGTATTCACCTGCGGCGTCATCCATCCCATCTGCGCGCGCAATTTATCTACGTTGCCGCCTGCCCACTGTGACCAGGTAAGTCCGGTAGCAGAAAAGAGCAGCATACCGACCAGCAACGTCCAGCCGAGGGTGACATGTAGCCGACGACGATTCTGGAAGCGATTATTAATGCGACGTTTCGGCCGGGTGATAAACCACAATGCGATTCCGCCAAGGGCAGCAATCCACATCCATGAGGCGGCCAGCTCGCTATACAGGCGGCCAACATCTCCCAGCAGCAGCGAGCGATGCAGGTAATCAATTTTCTGACGCAGTGGCAGGATCCCACTGGTACCGTAAACGGTCATGTCGCCCCGGACGGCAAGGCTCACGGGATCGATAAAAATCGCCCGGTTTTCAGAGGCAGACAGTTCAGGGTCGGTATACATGACCCGGGTGGTTTCGCCCGCAACCAAACCCGGACGTACAGCATGCAGACGCAACTCACCGCCCGTCACCTTGTCTGCTGCAGCAATTTGCTCTGCCAGCGGCCGCGCAGGCCCCTGTGAATCGGTATGCAGGGCATGGTGATAAAGCGCCTCTTCCAGCTGTGGGGTGGCGACATACAGCGTGCCGGAGAGCGCGGCAATAAAGATAAAGGGCCCGACAAACAGACCAACGTAAAAGTGTAAGCGACGTAATAGGTTGCCCCATGCCGCGCGCGGAGTGCAGGTAGTCATACTTTTCCTTTTAAGGCAAAAAGTTATCGATTGTATTTTTAAAGGGAAAAAGCAGACCGGCGCGGCGGTGCACGCGTATCAGGGTAAAGCCAGGGGAAGAAGTACCAGTGTTTAACAACCGGCCGCGCTGGGGTGACCCGCTGTCTTAACAACATTCCGGCAAGCAGCACAACCAGCGCCAGGAGTAGCCCTGGAACATGCGCCAGGAGCACGCAGTAGCCACAGGCTTCAGCGTGATCGATAGGCAGGCTTTCTGGGGTATTGTGAGACATGTCATGGGGCATCGCATGATGCTCTGCCATGCTCATTTCATGGTGCATCCCCGGCATGGCGCTCATGGGATCTTTATTGAGCGATACTGAAATTAACGGCGCGACAACGATCAGCAGGATCGCAAACAGCGCGGACCATGCCGCTGCGCGTTGCCATCTTTTTAGTTGCCGATTTAACGTCATTATCCCTCCAGTAAAGCGCGGGTATTGTAAACGATTTATGTCGAAAGGGTTAACGCGAGAGAGAGGATGAGATAAAAAAAGGGCCAACCTTTCGGTCAGCCCTTTTTAACAGGATGTCGCTTAAGCGAATCTTAGTTCAGACGCTCTTTAATACGAGCAGACTTACCAGTACGCTCACGCAGGTAGTACAGTTTAGCTTTACGTACAGCACCACGACGTTTAACAGCAATGCTGTCAACTACCGGAGAGTGAGTCTGGAAGACACGCTCAACGCCTTCGCCGTTGGAAATTTTGCGAACAGTGAATGCAGAGTGCAGACCGCGGTTACGAATAGCGATAACCACGCCCTCGAATGCCTGCAGACGTTTTTTGGAACCTTCAACAACCCATACTTTCACTTCCACGGTATCACCCGGACGGAAGGAAGGTACGTCCTGCTTCATCTGCTCTTGTTCAAGTTGCTTAATAATGTTGCTCATAATTTAATCTCTTATCCTGGGTAAACTGATATTCGGGAGCGTATTACGCATTCCCATCATGTTCATGCTGCTGGTGCGCGTGTTCTCTTTTGAACTCGGCCAGCAACTTTGCTTGCTCTTCAGTCAGAGCCAGGTTTTCCAGAAGTTCAGGTCTTCTAAGCCAGGTTCGGCCCAGCGACTGCTTCAGGCGCCAGCGACGTATCTCGGCATGGTTTCCAGACAGTAATACTGCCGGAACCTCCATCCCTTCTAACACTTCAGGACGAGTATAGTGGGGGCAATCCAGCAACCCATCAGCAAAGGAATCTTCCGTTGCTGATGCTTCATGTCCCAGTACACCCGGAACAAACCGGGCTACGGAGTCAATCAGCGTCATTGCCGGTAACTCACCACCGCTGAGAACGTAATCGCCGATAGACCATTCTTCGTCAATCTCGGTTTGAATTACGCGCTCATCTACACCTTCGTAGCGCCCACAGACCAGAATCAGCTTTTGATTCGTCGCCAGTTCGCTTACGCCCGCTTGATCAAGCTTGCGTCCCTGAGGTGACAGATAAATCACCTTCGCGCCTTCACCTGCCGCGGCTTTAGCTGCTGCGATGGCATCCCGTAAAGGTTGAACCATCATGAGCATCCCCGGTCCGCCGCCGTAAGGACGATCGTCCACGGTACGGTGCCGGTCATGCGTGAAATCACGAGGACTCCAGCTTTCGATGCTCAGCAGGCCATTTTTTACTGCCCGGCCAGTTACCCCGTAATCGGTAATCGCGCGGAACATTTCAGGAAACAGGCTGATTATGCCAATCCACATAGCGCCGTCTTTTACCGTTTTCAGGAGAATTTAAAAACCAGGATCCCAATCTACTTCAATCGTTTGAGTAGTGAGATCGACTTTCTTGATAACCTGTCCATCGAGGAACGGAACCAACCGCTCCTTGATGCCAAATGCATCTTTCAGGTTTGCCTTAATAACGAGAACGTCATTTGACCCGGTTTCCATCATATCGATGACTTTCCCCAGGCTGTAGCCTTCGGTAGTGACCACCTGGCAACCCATAAGGTCTTTCCAGTAGTAGTCGCCCTCTTCCAGCTGTGGCAACTGCGACGAATCCACGACAATTTCACAATTAGTCAGTGCATTCGCGGCATCACGATCATCTACGCCTTTCAGCTTGATGATGATGTCCTGATTGTGGTGACGCCAGCTTTCCAGCTCGACTTCGACCCACTTACCGGCTTTCTGGATAAACCAGGGCTGGTAATTAAAAATGCTATCAGCGTCTTCAGTGGAGGAAAACACTCTGAGCCAACCACGGATACCGTAGCAAGAACCCATTTTGCCCAATACAATCGGTTCAACAGGTGCTTTATTGCTCATCATGACCACCGTGACAGATTAAGCTGCTTTGTTTGCTGCTTTGATCAGCGTAGCAACGCGATCGGAAACAGTAGCGCCCTGGCCAACCCAGTGAGCGATACGATCCAGATCCAGACGGGTTTCTTCTTCTGCGCCAGCGGCCAGTGGGTTGAAGAAACCAACGCGCTCGATGAAGCGACCGTTGCGTGCATTACGGCTGTCAGTAACAACAACCTGGTAGAACGGACGCTTTTTAGCGCCGTGACGTGCTAAACGAATAGTTACCATAACATCCTCTTGTGTGAATAAAACAACCGGGCCCCATCGAGGAACGGAGCCCGGGTGTCATATTAAAAGCCCGAAAATTTTACTGATTTCTGGGGAAAATGCAATCAGCATATGCTTCACATATGCCAAACAAGGGTTATAAGGCGTATATCGGTGCAGCCAGTTTAGTTTCGGCGTGCGCGCAGAAAGCGGAGCGTACACGTAGTACGTGAGCATTTCGAGCACACCCCGGAGCTAAAATGGCAAACAAGATAGCCTTATATCCCTTGTTTTAGCGGCCTGGGAATCCTGGAGGCATCATCCCCTTCATCCCGCGCATCATCTTCGCCATACCGCCCTTCTTCATCTTCTTCATCATGCGCTGCATGTCGTCGAACTGTTTCAGAAGACGGTTTACGTCCTGCACCTGCATACCGCAGCCGGCTGCGATACGACGTTTACGCGAACCTTTGATGATTTCTGGCTTCGCACGTTCTTTCAGCGTCATCGAATTGATAATCGCCTCCATACGTACCAGCACCTTGTCATCCATCTGCGATTTAACGTTGTCCGGGATCTGGCCCATGCCCGGCAGTTTGCCCATCAGGCTTGCCATGCCGCCCATGTTTTTCATCTGGCGCAGCTGCTCAAGGAAGTCGGTCAGGTCGAAGCCATCGCCTTTCTTCAGTTTATTCGCCAGCTTCTCAGCCTGAGCGCGGTCAACTTTGCTTTCGATATCTTCGATCAGGGACAGGACATCGCCCATGCCGAGGATACGCGAGGCGATACGATCCGGATGGAACGGCTCCAGCGCTTCGGTTTTCTCACCCACGCCGAGGAACTTAATCGGCTTACCGGTGATATGTCGAATAGAGAGCGCCGCACCACCGCGGGCGTCACCGTCCACTTTGGTCAGTACCACGCCGGTTAACGGCAGCGCTTCGTTAAACGCTTTGGCGGTATTGGCCGCATCCTGACCGGTCATGGCGTCAACAACAAACAGGGTCTCTACCGGATTGATAGAGGCATGCACCTGCTTGATCTCGTCCATCATCGCTTCGTCAACGTGCAGACGACCGGCGGTATCCACCAGCAGCACGTCGTAGAATTTCAGCTTCGCTTCTTTCAGCGCCGCGTTAACGATATCGACTGGCTTCTGGGCAACGTCGGACGGGAAGAAATCCACGCCAACCTGCTCGGCCAGGGTTTCGAGCTGCTTGATCGCCGCCGGGCGATAGACGTCCGCAGAAACAACCAGCACTTTTTTCTTGTGCTTCTCGCGCAAGAATTTACCCAGCTTACCAACGCTGGTGGTTTTACCTGCACCCTGCAGGCCCGCCATCAGCACGACCGCAGGTGGCTGAGCCGCCAGGTTCAGCACCTGGTTCTCTTCGCCCATCGCCGAAACCAGTTCATTACGAACGATTTTGACGAACTCCTGCCCTGGGGTCAGGCTCTTGTTAACTTCATGACCAACCGCTTTCTCTTTCACACGGTTGATGAATTCACGCACGACCGGCAGCGCCACGTCGGCTTCGAGCAGCGCCATGCGGACTTCGCGCAGCGTCTCTTTAATATTCTCTTCGGTAAGGCGTCCGCGGCCGCTGATGTTGCGCAGCGTGCGCGACAAACGATCGGTTAAATTATCAAACATTGTCTCTCGCCTGGGGTAGAAACGTTGGGTCGCTCATGCGACACATACACAGAATTTTGCCGGAGTATAACATGAAGGCGGCTTTGTTGTTATGCAACGGTTGGAGCAGGCGTCACGTAACGTTATACTGCTTCTCTTTCTTATTAAGACAACTGTCGACACCTATATGCCTGTTTTCGCACTGATCGCCCTTGTTGCCTACTCCATCAGCCTTGCGCTGATTATTCCTGGCCTGCTGCAAAAAAACAGCGGCTGGCGGCGCATGGCTATTTTGTCGGCGGTGATAGCGCTGGTGAGTCACGCCTTTGCGCTGGAGTCGCGCATCATTCCTGGCGACGGCAGCGTGCAAAATCTGAGCGTGTTGAACGTCGGTTCGCTGGTTAGCTTGATGATCTGTACGGTGATGACTGTCGTCGCCTCCAAGAACCGCGGCTGGCTGTTGCTGCCTATTGTTTACGCGTTTGCGCTGATCAACCTCGCCTTTGCCACCTTCGTCCCTAACGAATACATCACCCATCTGGAGACGACGCCCGGGATGATGGTGCATATCGGTCTGTCGCTCTTCTCCTATGCCACGCTGATTATTGCTGCGCTGTATGCCATGCAGCTGGCATGGATCGATTATCAGCTCAAGAACAAAAAGCTGGCCTTTAGTCATGAAATGCCGCCGCTGATGGTAATCGAGCGTAAAATGTTTCACATCACTCAGGTTGGCGTCGTCCTGCTAACACTCACGCTCTGTACCGGCCTGTTTTACATGAACAATCTGTTCAGCACTGAGAATATCGACAAAGCCGTCCTCTCTATCGTGGCGTGGTTTGTCTATATTGTCCTGTTATGGGGCCATTATCATCAGGGCTGGCGTGGCCGCCGCGTGGTCTGGTTCAACGTAGCGGGCGCTGGCATCCTGACGCTGGCCTACTTCGGTAGCCGCGTTATACAGCAATTTGTTAGTTAGCAACCAAGGAGTTCCCCCTGGAACACATCTCCACCACCGCGCTGATCGTTACGCTGATCATCATGGTGGTTATTTCCGCCTATTTCTCCGGCTCGGAAACCGGCATGATGACCCTGAACCGTTACCGGTTACGTCATCGCGCCAAACAAGGTAACCGCGCCGCCCGCCGGGTAGAAAAGCTGCTGCGTAAGCCTGACCGCCTGATTAGCCTGGTGCTGATCGGCAATAACCTGGTCAATATTCTTGCCTCTGCGCTTGGCACCATTGTCGGGATGCGCCTGTATGGTAATGCAGGCGTCGCCATCGCCACCGGGGTGCTCACCTTTGTGGTGCTGGTGTTTGCCGAAGTCCTGCCCAAAACTGTCGCGGCACTCTATCCAGAGAAGGTCGCCTACCCCAGCAGCTTCCTGCTGGCGCCGCTGCTTATTCTGATGATGCCGCTGGTGTGGTTGCTGAATATGGTGACGCGCCTGCTGATGCGGATGGTGGGTATTAAAGCCGATGTCACGATCAGCAGCGCGCTGAGCAAGGATGAGCTGCGCACTATCGTTAACGAATCCCGCTCGCAAATCTCGCGCCGTAATCAGGATATGCTGCTGTCGGTGCTGGACCTGGAAAAAATCAGCGTCGACGACATCATGGTGCCCCGTAACGAGATCGTCGGCATCGATATCAACGACGACTGGAAAGCCATTGTTCGTCAGCTCACCCACTCCCCGCACGGTCGCATCGTGCTCTATCGCGATTCACTGGACGATACCATCAGCATGCTGCGCGTGCGTGAAGCGTATCGCCTGATGACTGAGAAAAATGAGTTTACCAAAGAGGTCATGCTGCGCGCCGCAGACGAGATCTACTACATTCCGGAAGGCACGCCGCTTAGTACCCAGTTGGTCAAATTCCAGCGCAATAAGAAAAAAGTCGGTCTGGTGGTAGATGAATACGGTGACATTCAGGGACTGGTCACGGTCGAGGATATTCTTGAAGAGATCGTCGGCGATTTTACTACCTCCATGTCGCCGTCCCTTGCTGAAGAGGTGACCCCGCAGAATGATGGCTCTGTACTGATAGACGGCAGCGCCAGCGTGCGCGAGCTGAATAAAGCCTTTAACTGGCATCTGCCAGAGGATGAAGCGCGGACGATAAACGGCATGATTCTGGAAGCGCTGGAAGAGATCCCGGCGGCAGGTACGCGGGTGCGTATCGGGCAGTACGATATTGATATCCTGGATGTGCAGGACAATATGATCAAACAGGTGAAGGTGTTGCCGGTGAAACCGCTGCGGGAGAGTGTGGCAGAGTCATGATGTTACAGGCCGGGTAAGCGAAGTGGCTACCCGGCCTGCAGGTACCCATTACGCTTTCGCTTTCGCCACGGTCACCATCGCTGCGCGAATGGTACGGCCGTTCAGGGTATAACCCTTCTGCATGACCGCCAGCACGTTACCTGCGGCAACCTCTTCCGACTCCACCATCGCGATTGCCTGATGGACGTTCGGATCCAGCGCCACATTGGTATCGGCCACGACTTCCACGCCGAACTTACGTACCACATCGAGCATAGATTTCAGCGTCAGTTCGATACCTTCGATCATCGCCGCGTTGTCCGGATTGGCTTTATCAGCCACTTCCAGCGCGCGATCCAGGCTATCAATCACCGGCAGCAGTTCGTTGACGAACTTCTCCAGCGCGAATTTATGCGCCTTTTCGACGTCCAGTTCGGTACGACGACGCAGGTTGTCCATCTCCGCCTTCACGCGCAGGACGCTGTCGCGCTCACGGCCCTGGGCTTCAGCTAACTGAGCTTCCAGATTCGCAATTTTTTCATCGCGCGGATCCACCTGCTCAGCAGAAGCGTCCGGCTCAACCGCCTCAACTTCCTCGTGCTGTTCCATGATAATTTCTTCCGGGGCTTGCCCCTCAGGCGTTTTCTGTTCTTTACTACTCATGAATTTCTCCGCGTTTTTCTGCATTCAACTCGCTAACTTCGCTTATTATGGGGATCAGTTTCCGGGATTCAAGGGAACAAGCCACATTGTCATCATTCATTCGCACAAGGACCTCCAGAAAATGAATAATCATTTCAAGTGTATTGGGATTGTTGGTCATCCACGTCACCCCACCGCGCTGACGACACATGAAATGTTGTATCGCTGGCTGTGTGCCAAAGGGTATGAAGTGATGGTAGAGCAACAAATCGCCCAGGAGCTACAGCTGACCAAGGTGAAAACGGGCACGCTGGCAGAAATTGGTCAGCAGGCCGACCTCGCGGTAGTGGTTGGGGGTGATGGAAATATGCTGGGGGCGGCGCGCACGCTGGCGCGCTACGACATCAAAGTGATTGGTATTAACCGCGGCAACCTGGGCTTTTTAACAGACCTCGATCCCGACAATGCTCAGCAACAACTGGCCGATGTGCTGGAAGGCCATTACATCAGCGAAAAGCGTTTTTTACTGGAGGCGCAGGTCTGCGCACAGGATTGCCAGAAACGCATCAGTACCGCCATTAACGAAGTGGTACTGCACCCGGGTAAAGTTGCCCACATGATTGAATTCGAAGTCTATATCGATGAAACCTTTGCCTTTTCGCAGCGTTCCGATGGCCTGATTATTTCAACCCCGACCGGGTCAACGGCCTATTCGCTCTCTGCTGGCGGCCCGATTCTGACCCCCTCTCTGGACGCCATTACGCTGGTCCCCATGTTCCCGCACACCCTCTCGGCACGCCCGCTGGTGATCAACAGCAGCAGTACTATTCGGCTGCGCTTCTCGCACCGCCGCAGCGACCTGGAGATCAGTTGTGACAGCCAGATCGCGCTGCCGATTCAGGAAGGCGAAGATGTGTTGATCCGCCGCTGCGATTACCACCTCAATCTGATTCACCCTAAAGATTACAGCTATTTCAATACATTAAGCTCTAAGCTCGGCTGGTCGAAAAAATTGTTCTGATTTTGCATCCAGCACTTTACTGTATAAAAAACCAGATTATACTGTATGAAAAAACAGTCATGGTTTTTCATACAGGAAAACGTTTATGCTGGCACAACTGACCATCAGCAACTTCGCCATCGTTCGTGAACTCGAAATCGATTTTCACAGTGGCATGACCGCCATAACCGGTGAAACCGGTGCCGGTAAATCTATTGCCATTGATGCGCTCGGCTTGTGCCTGGGCGGCCGTGCTGAAGGCGACATGGTGCGCGCAGGCGCGAGCCGTGCCGACCTCTGCGCCCGCTTCGCGCTCAAAGATACCCCTGCCGCCCAGCGCTGGCTTGAAGAGAACCAGCTCGAAGATGGCCGTGAGTGCTTACTCCGCCGCGTCATCAGCAGCGACGGACGTTCCCGTGGTTTTATCAACGGCACAGCCGTTCCCCTGTCGCAGCTGCGCGAGCTGGGTCAGCTACTGATTCAGATCCACGGTCAGCATGCGCATCAACAGCTTGTGAAGCCTGAACATCAAAAATCGCTGCTTGATGGTTACGCTGGTGAGTATGCACTCACTCAGCTGATGGCTGAGCACTATCGCCAGTGGCACCATAGTTGCCGCGAGCTGGCCCACCATCAACAACAGAGCCAGGAGCGTGCAGCCCGTGCTGAACTGCTGGCCTATCAGCTGAAAGAGCTGAATGAATTTAACCCGCAGGCGGGCGAATTCGAGCAAATCGACGAAGAGTACAAACGTCTGGCCAACAGCGGACAGCTGCTCTCGGTTAGCCAGCAGGCATTGAGTCTGCTCGCCGATGGCGAAGATGTTAACCTGCAAAGCCAGCTCTATACGGTACGTCAGTTGGTAACCGAGCTGACGGGAATGGACAGCAAACTCTCTGGCGTGCTGGATATGCTGGAAGAAGCAGCCATTCAGCTCTCCGAAGCGGGGGATGAACTGCGCCATTATTGCGATCGGCTGGATCTCGACCCGAATCGTCTATTTGAACTTGAGCAGCGTATTTCGCGCCAGATTTCTCTGGCTCGTAAACATCACGTGGTGCCGGAAGAGTTACCGGTTTACCACCAGTCACTTCTTGATGAGCAGCAGCTCCTTGACGATCAGGCCGATTCCCAGGAGACGCTCTCCCTGGCGGTGAGCGTTCATCACCAGCAGGCGCTGGAGACGGCGCAGCAGCTGCATGAGGTTCGCCAGCGCTATGCCCAGGAGCTGAGCCAGCATATTACCGAGAGTATGCACGCCCTCTCCATGCCGCACGGTGTCTTCACCATCGAGGTGAAGTTCGAAGCCAACCATCTCACCGCAGAGGGCGCAGACCGCATCGAGTTCCGCGTGACTACCAACCCGGGGCAGCCGCTGCAGGCCATCTCTAAAGTGGCTTCGGGGGGGGAACTGTCGCGCATTGCGCTGGCAATTCAGGTCATTACCGCGCAGAAGATGGAAACCCCGGCGCTTATCTTTGATGAAGTGGATGTGGGCATCAGCGGCCCGACGGCAGCCGTGGTCGGCAAACTGCTTCGCCAACTGGGTGAATCCACCCAGGTCATGTGCGTGACACACCTGCCGCAGGTAGCAGGATGCGGACATCACCATTTCTACGTCAGTAAAGAGACCGATGGTGAAATGACCGAAACGCATATGCAGCCGCTGGACAAACGTGCCCGCCTGCAAGAGCTGGCGCGCCTTCTGGGCGGTAGCGAGGTAACACGTAATACGCTCGCGAACGCGAAAGAACTGCTGGCTGCCTAAACTTTTTCGGGATCTCAGAGTCATACAGAACAATAAAAACGCCGCCAGACCTGGCACCAAAGGTTTTAAAGTGGTGAAAGGTCTATTATCATCGGCATATTACATATGAGCCGTCGCGTATTGCTCGGGCCCGAAAAGGAATCAAATCACTATGCGCTGTAAAACGCTGACCGCTGCCGCAGCGGTTCTCCTGATGTTGACCGCTGGCTGCTCCACCCTGGAACGTGTGGTTTATCGCCCTGACATCAACCAGGGGAACTACCTGGCACCCAATGATGTGTCTAAAATTCGTGTTGGTATGACGCAGCAGCAGGTTGCTTATGCCCTGGGTACGCCGATGATGTCCGATCCGTTCGGCACCCAGACCTGGTTCTACGTCTTCCGTCAGCAGCCTGGCCACGAGAGCGTGACCCAGCAAACTCTGACGTTGACCTTTAACAGCAGCGGTGTGCTGACCAATATCGATAACAAGCCTGCACTCACCAAAGAGTAAGGCTGTCTGGAATGCAAAAAAGGTGCTCAGTGAGCACCTTTTTTTATGGCATGACGACCTTATTTTGCAGCTTTTTCAGCGCGCTGGCGTCGCAGCTCTTTCGGGTCGGCAATCAGCGGGCGGTAAATCTCTACCCTGTCGCCATCGTGTAGCGTATCGCCCAGTTTGACCGGACGGCTGTAGATACCGACTTTGTTCTTCGCTAAATCGATGTCGCTGCGCAGTTCCAGAATACCGGAGCAGCGGATAGCCTCTTCCACCGTCGCCCCCTCTTCCAGGGAAACGCGCTGGAGATACTGTTTTTCCGGCAGCGCGTAGGCCACCTCCACAGCGATTTTAGCTGGCACTGTAAACCTCTTTTGCGCGCGAGGTAAACGCCTGCACCATGTTCGCCGCCAGCTCTTTAAAGATGCGACCAAACGCCAGCTCAATCAGCTTATTGGTGAATTCGAAGTCGAGATGAAACTCGATACGACAGGCATCAGCACTAAGCGGAGTAAATTTCCAGCCACCCATCAACTTCTTGAAGGGGCCATCCACCAGCTGCATCAAAATACTCTGATTGTTGGTCAACGTATTACGGGTCGTGAACGTCTTGCTAATGCCCGCTTTCGAGACATCAACCGCGGCGGTCATTTGCGTCGGGCCAGATTCCAGCACCCGGCTTCCGGTACATCCCGGAAGGAACTCTGGATAAGCATCCACATCGTTCACTAACTGATACATTTGTTCCGCACTGAACGGAACAAGCGCAGTACGACTAATCTGAGGCATAGCGTTTTCCATGATCACACAACCACTAAATAATAACATTTATCGCTTGTTAAAAAAACGCTAAGCCTCATCTCGTGCTAAGATAGCGCGTTAGGCCTCACAGGACGCAATGAGGTGACTTTTGACATCAGATTACTTATGGCTTCACGACACTTATGACGAAGAAAAAAGTACATAAACTCGGCTCGGCAACCATTGCGCTCAATAAGCGTGCCCGCCATGAATACTTCATTGAAGAAGAATTCG
The DNA here is from genome assembly GCF_002308415.1 of Leclercia sp. UBA1284. Lineage (NCBI taxonomy): Bacteria > Pseudomonadati > Pseudomonadota > Gammaproteobacteria > Enterobacterales > Enterobacteriaceae > Leclercia > Leclercia sp. UBA1284. Next base: position 195,740 of record NZ_DBUS01000008.1, on the reverse strand, counting down.
AAGCCGGCCTTGCGCTGCAGGGCTGGGAAGTAAAATCGTTGCGCGCCGGTAAAGCTAACATCGGCGATAGCTATGTCATTCTTAAAGACGGCGAAGCGTTTCTGTTCGGCGCCAACTTTACGCCGCTGACGGTCGCCTCGACGCATTACGTTTGCGACCCGACCCGCACCCGTAAGCTGCTGCTGAACATGCGCGAACTGGAGTCCCTTTACGGGCGCATCAATCGCGAAGGCTATACCGTGGTTGCCCTGTCGCTGTACTGGAAAAACGCCTGGTGCAAAGTCAAAATTGGCGTGGCGAAAGGTAAGAAACAGCACGACAAACGCTCTGATGTGAAAGAGCGCGAGTGGCAGGTCGACAAAGCACGTATCATGAAAAACGCAGGCCGATAAATCCTGCGCACTTATTGGTCAATTCAATAAGTTAGGTTATGAGCTGGTATCCCGGACGACAAATCTGGTATACTGCGTTCAACACTATTGGGGCTGATTCTGGATTCGACGGGATTTGCGAAACCCAAGGTGCATGCCGAGGGGCGGTTTGCCTCGTAAAAAGCCGCAAAAAAATAGTCGCAAACGACGAAAACTACGCTTTAGCAGCTTAATAACCTGCTCTGAGCCCTCTCTCCCTAGCTTCCGCTCTTAAGACGGGGATCAAGAGAGGTCAAACCCAAAAGAGATCGCGCGGATGCCCTGCCTGGGGTTGAAGTGCTAAAACTAATCAGGCTAGTTCGTTAGTGGCGTGTCTGTCCGCAGCTGGCGTGCGAATGTAAAGACAAACTAAGCATGTAGTACCGAGGATGTAGAAATTTCGGACGCGGGTTCAACTCCCGCCAGCTCCACCAAAATTCTCCATCGGTGATTACCAGAGTCATCCGATGAAGTCCTAAGAGCCCGCACGGCGCAAGCCCTGCGGGCTTTTTTGTGCCCGATTCACTTCACTTAGCACACCTCTCCCACGGCACCTCCGCCATCGGAATATAAAGCCAATCACTTTTACGGCGCAGCCTTTTTTGCGCACGCATAACCTCTTCCTCTGTCAAAAACATCCCGCCTGGATCATTGCCTGAATCAATCGCATAAAACCGTGTTCCCCTATGGGCAAGCTGTTTGTTGATAACCGAAAAAAGACAAAACGTCGCCCGAATCCAGCTTTCGGCTTCACTCTCCGCCAGATCGCCAGAGTAGATAAGAAATTCATCGCCATTACACTGCACTTTATAAAACGGAATATCGGGATCGCGCTGCTCGCTAAGCGCAGCCGGGTTATCAAGATACTTGTTCAGTTCGGGTAAGAGCCGCTTATAGGCATCGCCGCTCCCTTCTTCCGCAAGGTTTTCGGCATCCAGCAGATGCAGCTTGTCATAATCAAGCGGGCTACTATGGCTGGGCTTAAAGAAGTATTTCAGTAATTTAGAAAGCATTCTCTCTTCCAAAAAGCATAACTGGGGTAGCAGGCATGGCAATATACCTGCCGCAACGCCCCTATTGAAACGCTCCATTTCCAAAAACCTGCTCCACCCCCAGCGCCAGCCCCAGTAACGCGCGCTCCTCCCGCACGGTTCCCAGCAACTCCATCCCCACCGGCAACCCCGTCTCCGCCCTGCCGCACGGCAGCGTAATCGCGGGCAAGCCACTGATTGCCGCCAGCTCCGGCGCACAGCCCGGCGGCATTTTCTCCAGACTCACAGGCTGGCGCTGCACGGTAGGATAAAGAAACGCATCCAGGCGCTGGCTTTCAGCGGCAATGCCCAGCGCCTGGCGCACACGCCGTTGAAAACGACGTCCGGCCAGCCACTCGGCTGTTTTCAGCTTTTCATACGTGAGCATTTTTTCCAGCAATGGAATAAATTCCGGCAGACATGCTCCTGATGAGACGAGCCCCCGCAGGCTGGTGGGCGCGTGCTGCTGCAACGCAAGCCAGCCGTCGAACGCCACCCGAAACTCATACAGGCTCAGGCAAAGCGAGGTTTCAATCTCTGCCAGAACCGGCAACTCTGTCTCAACGAGCATTGCGCCCGCCTGCTGTAGCTTCTCCAGCGCCTGCTGCCAGACAAGGTGTTGCGCCGGGTCATCCCCTTCCAGCGCGCTGATAACCCCAAACCGCGCGCCCTTCAGGGAAGTTGCAGACAGCGGACTCAGCGGTTCACCATGGATGATGGCGTGCAGCAATGCCGCATCCCGCACGGTATGCACCATCGGCCCCACGGTGTCTTTGCTGACGGAGAGCGGCGCCACGCCCGATAGCTGCGCACGGCGAAAAGCGGGTCGCAGCCCCACCAGCCCGGCATAACTACAGGGAATGCGAATGGATCCCCCGGTATCGGTACCCAGCGCTCCCTCTGCCATGCCGATAGCCACGGCGGTGGCGCTGCCCCCGCTCGAGCCGCCGGCCGTTACGCCAGGTTGTAAGGCATTAAGCACATCCCCGCCCAGCGAACTGCGGGAGCGAACGTCAAAAGCAAACTCTGACATATTGGCCCGGGCCAAGATAATCCCCCCCGCTGCACGCAGGCGCTGAACCACCACGGCATCCGTCTCTGCCCTGAGCGATGAAAGCCCCGTGCAGCCGAGCGTCAGCGGCATTCCGGCGCAGGCGATATTGTCTTTAATGATAAGCGGCACACCGTCCAGCGGCCCGGTGGCGGCACCGCTGCGCCGCCGCTGCCACAGACGCTCGGCCTCTGACTGCGCGTCGGGGTTCACGCCGAGAATGGCGTTAAGATGCTGGTGTTGCTCTATAACCTGCAGGCGCCGGGCTACCTCCTCCCGGCAGTCCTGCGGCGGAATCAAACGCAGGGTTGGCATAAGCCGCTCACCTCAATAAAAAGAGGCAGGCCGCAGCCTGCCTTGTTTAACGCCTTAATCCCGCGTACCGGCGGTAATGGCGTCAATCTCCTGCGGACGCAGGCGGATCTCTGCCGCGCGGCGATGGCCCTGCATCCCCTCCGTGCGGCTCTGGCGAATTGCCGGCTCCGCAATGGCGGCAATACCCTCCTCATCAATCCACTGATGGGTGCAGATCTTCACATAGGCCCCCACCCACAATCCGCCGGTATAGCGCGCCGCGGCCATAGTTGGCAACGTGTGGTTGGTGCCACAGCATTTATCCGAGAAGACCACGCTGGCATTCTGGCCGATAAACAGCGAGCCATAATTGCGGATCTTCGCGGCAGTAGCATGCGGGTCGCGCGTATGCACCTGCAGATGTTCGGTGGCCATATAATCAGCGAAGGCGATCAGCTGCGCTTCGGTGTCGCAAACCACAATCTCCCCCTGCCGGCGCCAGGCTTCTCCCGCCGTGGCGGCGGTAGGCAGGTTCCCCAACTGGCGTTCAATCTCCACAAGCGTGCGTTCGGCGATCGCCGCGCTGGTGGTCGCCAGCCCGACGCGGGTATGAATATCATGTTCGGCCTGCGCCAGCAGGTCGGCGGCGAGGATGCGCGGATCGGCGCTGTCATCCGCCACGGTGAAGATCTCGCTCGGCCCGGCCAGCGCATCAATGCCTACTTTACCAAACACCTGGCGCTTGGCCTCATTCACATACGCGTTGCCAGGACCGACAATTTTATCCACCGCCGGAATACTGTCGGTGCCCCATGCCATCGCCGCAATCGCCTGCGCGCCACCCACCTTAAAGATGCGATGCGCCCCTGCCAGATGGCAGACGGCGATCATCGCCGGATGCGCTCCCGGCGGCAGACAGGCAATAATCTGCTCGCAGCCTGCCACGGTCGCGGGAACGATCGACATCACCGGCGCCGACAGAATCGGGTAGCGGCCGCCCGGCACGTAACAGCCCACGGTCTGCACCGGAATAATACGATGCCCGAGGTGCACCCCCGGCAGGGTTTCCACCTCCAGCGGCAACATGGTGGCGAATTGTGCCTGGGCGAAACGGCGCACCTGAGCAATGGCGAACTCACTGTCGCGGCGGGTCTGCGGATCCATCTCCGCCAGCGCCTGTGCAATCTCCTCCCCGGAAACCTCAAACTGCTCCGGCACAACCTTATCAAACTGCTGCGAGAAGTCGCGTAATGCCGCGTCACCTTCCTGCTTCACGCGTGCAATAACGCCGCTTACGGTCTCCGTCAGGGAGCGATCGGCCTGCGCATCCTGCCCTTGCGGGCGCTTGATCCAGCGAACCTGGTTGACGATCGACTGTACAGACATTATGCCTCCTCCATCTGGCCAAGCTTGATTTGTGCCAGCAGAGCCAGATGGTCGTACACCACCCACTCGTCGACGATTTTGCCGTTCTTAATGTGGTAATGGGACATGCCCATCACGAACAGACGCTCCCCGGTCGGTTTACCCAGCGCGCCATAGCCCAGGTGATGGCCCTCTAGGATCCAGCGGATCGCCACTTTCACGCCGCCCTCATCGCACGGGTTAGAACAGATATGCTGGGGCAACCAGGCGCCGTCCGGGATCATACCGATCAGCGCCAGCGTCTGGTGTGTGACGGACGCCACACCATACAGCTCTTTCATCAGTGGGCCGTGATACTGCACGTTCGGGGCATACACCTCTTTAATTTTGCCCAGCATCCGGCGGTTATAAATTTCGTGCATCCAGCGCAGGCACTGCTCTTCGGTGTCGGTATGGGCGATGGAGATATCGCACTCCATCTCTGGCGGATACTGGCCCAGCATGCGGCCATTCTCACCGATATCCACTACGCGGAAACCTTTATCAAACTGCTCCTTCGCCATATTCCAGGCGATCTCATCGGTATTCAGCCCCAGTTGCTTCATCATGGACATGTTGTCGCTCACAACCCATTCGCGGTAGATCTTATTCTCATGGATCATGCAGTCGGCGACGGTGCGGGTCACAAAGGTGCGGTTGGTCGGCTGGCCCAGATGGCTGAACTGAGTATGGCGCCCGGAGCCGGTCACCAGATGCGAGGTGTAGAAGCCGTCCACGTCATTGCCGTTCCAGATCACCTGGGTGGCCATGCCGCGGCGCTCCGGGAAAGCCACCAGTCGTTTCAGGGTGTCTTGCACCACCTCTTCACGGTTGTAAAGCGTGCCCAGCGCGTTATAAAGCACGCAGTTATGGGTGTAGTGGGTATAAATTAATCCCACGTCGCGTTCGTCCCAAATTTTATGGGTACAACGCACGATATAATCGACAATATCTGTATAGCAATCATCAAAGCCTCTCAATGATTGCACCCGCGGGCGCTTTTCGGGCACCAGATCAATAAAGTCGCGGCGCTCGACTTGTAATACCGGCTCATCGCGCTGCGTTTTACCATTATTTTTTTCGGGTACTGCTGGAGCTTTATTTGTTACTTCAGTTGAAGACATAGGACCTCCTGCGTAGATGTTCAGTGTTTTTCAGACAATAAGATTTCCGCCTCCAAATAAATGGAGGATTTGAATGCCGCAATGGTTATTGCGGCAATGTAGTTATTAAAATATCTTTATAAAAATAAATTACTGACTAACAATCTGAGACCAGATAGCTAATTCATCAATGCCGAGATATTCGCGAATAATTAAACCGTCGCGTAATTCCAGCTGGCTAATTCCGGTAATTGAAACCGGTTTTCGCGTCGGTGCGCCAAATTTACCGTAACCGTCATGCCAGGTTAATAATGACCAGCGCAGCGAAATACGTACCGGCTCGTTGGCATCTTTGCGCACAATTAAATGATGCAACTGGGTTTCGCTGTCGGCAAACGAGGCGCGGTAACCAGAGAGTAGCGCGCTAATTTCCGCCTCGCCGGTGCCCATGCAGTGGCCTGGGGCATATAACGTCGCCGCCGGGTGATACAAGCCGGGAACCGTGCCGCTGTTACCGCCCGCCCACATGGTGAGGTAACGCTCAATCACTCCGGCGATGGGCCCTTCCACATCATCCCCGTCCGGGCCGCCCGCCCAGCGCGCATCCAGTACCTCTGCCGGCGTGTTTTCCAGCCCAAGCTGCGCCCGGGCGTTGACCATACTGCAGGCGAACTCACGCACGTCCAGCCCGAGTTGGGCAACAATGGCCGCGCGGTCTTGCAACAACCACTCCTGGCGAATCGCCCCGTCGGCGCAGATGCGATCCGCCCAGGTACGCACCCACACGCTCTTACCGGTTGGCGGGCCGAAAAAGCCCTCCCCCTGATGGCGAATGGCGGCCACGGTACGCTGAGAGGTGTAGTACTCTCCGTCCGGGGCTTCGGTACAGAGAATATCTTCTGTCAGCACGCTGCGTTGCGGAAAGCTGTACATCGCCTCCAGGGTATGACGCATAAACTGCGACAGGTCGGTCAGCTGCTTTTCTGGGGTGATAAACACCACCGGCGTGGCGTAAAAATCGGCCAGTTGACCAATGTCTTTCTGCTCCCAGACAACGTGCGTCAGGGTGGTAATAAACTGTTGAATAGAATCAAACTGGGGGCTGAAGCCGGGCAATCTGCTCATTTAACCTCCTGAGGCTGAAACAGGGACACACCCTCTTTTTCGACAACGCCGCTGCGTGGACGGCGGGCAGAGTGCCGCACGACCAGTTGGCCCGGCACGGTAATTTGCTCTGGCTCAATGGTGTCACTCTCAATTTGCTTCATGAGCAGGTCCACCGCGGCTTCCACCATCTCCTGCACTGGCTGCGAAACCGAGGTTAGCGCATATGAGGGCCAGCCGGAGGGGCCGGTATCGTCATAGCCAATCACCGAGAGTTCTTCCGGTACCTGCAGGCCAAACTCATAGCGAGCAACGTCCATCACTGTGATGGCCATATGATCGTTTGCCACAAAGATGGCATCCGGTACCGGGGGGGTTGAAAAGAGACTGTAGGCCGCGCGAATGGTCTGTTTGGTGTCATAGTTGCCATTCACCACCTGCACATCATCGATGCCCTGCTCTTGCAGCGCCGTCAGGTAGCCGCGCTGGCGGGCGATGTTCACCGACGAGTCAGCCACTCCGCCCACGTAAGCGTAGCGCTGATGGTCACCCGCCAGCAGGAACTCGGCGATTTGCCGCGCCGCCGCCTCGTTATTACTGTTAACGCTCGAGGCCATGCCGCTCTCTTCGCTGCGGTTAAACAGCACCACCGGGATCCCCGCGGCAAGACACTCTTCTGAGAGATCCAGCGACAGCGTTACCGACGCCAGTACGATGCCGTCGACCCGGTACTGCATGATCTGGTCAAAAATCCGGTCCACGTTGCCATCCCTATCCCCCACAAACAGCAACAGGTGATAATTCAGGGTATCCAGCTTTTGTGCCAACGCCTCCAGTACCTGGGGATAGAACTGGTTATCGAAATAGGAGATAACCACGCCAATAATGCGCGACCGGGCGGTGTTCAGAGAGCGGGCAATCGCGTTGGGGCGATACCCCAGCTCCCGGGCCGCTTTCAGCACCTTCTCACGGGTTGCGGGGGAGATACTCGCCCCGGGCGTAAAGCTCCGTGATACCGCCGATTGTGATACGCCTGCCAGCTGCGCCACCTGTTGCGACGTGACCGCCGCAAAACTCTTACGTTTCATTACCCCGGTCCTCCTCCTGAACTCTTCTTAACGCGAATTTACCGACGTTAAAAAAGAGGGTGTTTTTTATACTTACACCATCTTTGCATGCGTATGCAACAGGCAAAATCAAAATTCTCACAATGTTAACTAGGTCACTTTACAAAATTGAAACCTTTTCGTAACTTCAATTCTTGAATACGTATTCATGACAATTCATGCCGTCAACGATACCGGGCAAACGGAGAAACAACCAGAGGGAAGGAGCCGGTAAAAGCCGTTCTTGATTGGTTTAAAACCATTACTTATCAGAGGCTCACAATCATGTTTCGAGCACTATTGCGCAGACCGGAAGCCCGGCTCTTTTTTATCATTAGCATCCTGTTTTTTATCTGTATTCACAGTATTGATGCCTTCCTGGCCCCGATGATGCTGGAACAGGGTATCGAACCGCAGGTGATGGGCATCATCATGGGCGCCAGTGGCCTGGCAACCCTGCTGATTCGCTTCCCGCTGGGGATCATCTCCGATGTGGTGAAAAGCCGTAAAATCTTCATTCAGATCAGCTTGTTGCTGCCCGTGTTTACCTGGCCGCTGGCCTGGCTTGAACCTAACGCGGTCACTCTCTATCTGGCGAAGGCAGCAGATGGCGTGACGGCGGCGACCTGGGTTCTGTATAACATCCTGTTTATTCGCTACTTTGATCGTAAAGAGGCCCCTGCCGCGGTGGCACTGCTGGCGCTGGCCGGGCCGGTGGGTGTTTTTATCGGCAACTGCATTGGCGGATTACTGACTCATTATTTTGAGAACAACATCGCCTTTTTCCTCTCCTGCGTCTCCGGGCTGCTGGCGCTGATCCTGACAACCCGCATCCAGGACGTGCACGATGCCGTACAAGCTCCGACGCTGAAGGCCTGTATCGCCGGAGCACGTAAACAGCTGAGTGACCGGTCGGTATGGCTGATAGGCATATTGGCCACCATCGTGATTCTGGTGCCGTTCGCCACGCGCGATACACTAACCCCCATCTATGCCGAACAGCTCGGTGGCCGGGCAGGTATCCTTTCCCTGCTGAGCAATATCCACCTTATCTTCTATGCCCTGGCTATCGCCCTCTGCAGCGCCGTCTTCTATAAACGTCTGGGCGTAATGAAAACGGCGGTAATCGGGATTGTGCTGCAGATCCTCTCTACGCTCGGTATTCCGTTTACCGACAACTGGTATCTTATCTACTCTCTGCAGGCACTGGCGGGATTCTCGTTTGGTATGGCCTTTGCCGCGTTTATGTCACTGAGCGTGGTCAATACCACCCCGGATGAGCAGTCAACCCGCATGGGGCTTTTCCAGACCATCTATTCCCTGGGCATGTTTATCGGCCCGGTAATAATGGGCGTGATGCTGCAACATATTAATCTGGCGTCGGGATATCTCGTTATTGCCGCCCTGTCGGTTGTTGCCGTCATTATTACGCCGCTTTCTGTGCGCTGGGTAAATAACCGCCAGCTAAAACCCGAAACTGAAATAGCGCCGAACGGACAATTCGCCTCCGCTCGCGACCAGTAAATAGCTTATTTATCTTCCATCCTGGATGCCCGGGAGGGATTTACTCATCCTCAAGTTGTAAGGAGTTTATTGTGGCCTGTCATTTAAAAGTCAGTAAACCGGTGCAGGAGCGCCAACAAGCTCAGCTGCAAATAAGAGAAACTGTGGAGTTAATTCTTGCGGATATTGAACAGCGCGGGAATAAAGCCATCCGTGAATTAGCCATTAAATTCGATAATTACGACCGTCAGGATTATCGCCTGAGCGATGCCGAAATAAATAGCTGCATGCGTCAGCTCAGCCGTCAGGATATTGCCGATATCGAATTTGCCCAGCAGCAGGTCTTTAATTTTGCGCGTCAGCAAAAAGCCTGCCTGTTGGATCTGGAAGTGGAAACCCGTCCCGGCGTGATCCTCGGCCATAAAAATATCCCGATTAACGCCGTCGGCTGCTACGTGCCGGGCGGTAAATATCCGCTGCTGGCCTCGGCGCATATGTCGATCATCACCGCCAACGTGGCGGGCTGCTCACGCATTATCAGCTGTGCGCCGCCGTTTAACGGCCAGCCCGCTCCCGCCATTGTCGCCGCGCAAAAAATGGCGGGGGCAACGGAAATCTATGCCCTGGGCGGCATTCAGGCGATCGGCGCCATGGCGCTGGGTACCGACACCCTCGCCCCGGTGGATATGCTGGTGGGGCCAGGCAATGCTTTCGTTGCCGAAGCCAAGCGCCAGCTCTTTGGCCGGGTGGGGATCGACCTCTTCGCCGGCCCAACCGAGACGCTGGTGATTGCCGATGAGAGCGTCGATGCCGAAATCTGCGCCACCGACCTGCTCGGCCAGGCGGAGCACGGCGTCACCACGCCCGCCATTCTGCTCACCAATTCGGAGAAACTGGCCAGAGAGACAATGGCGGAAGTCGAACGCCTGCTGGCGAAACTCCCTACTGCCGATATCGCCCGCCGCGCCTGGGAAGATTATGGCGAGGTGATCGTCTGCGACGGCTACGAAGAGATGCTGCAAGAGGCCGATCGCATCGCCTCGGAGCACGTACAGGTGATGACCGATCGCGACGACTGGTTCCTGGCCAGAATGACCAACTACGGCGCGCTGTTCCTCGGCCCGCGCACCAACGTCGCCTACGGCGATAAGGTCATCGGAACCAACCATACCCTGCCAACGCAGAAAGCCGCGCGTTACACCGGCGGTCTGTGGGTGGGCAAATTTATGAAAACCTGCACCTGGCAGAAGGTGCTGAGCGACGAGGCCACCGCCGAAATCGGCAGCTACTGCTCGCGCCTGTCACTGCTGGAAGGCTTTGCCGGACACGCGGAACAGGCCAACGTCCGCGTGCGTCGTTATGGCAATACCGATGTGCCTTACGCCACCCCGGCCCCGGTCAGAGAGAAGGCATAGCCATGACGCTTCCCCATACGCCTTCGTTCGCTCTCCACGGCAAGCGGGCGCTGGTCACCGGCGGATCGAAAGGACTGGGCTTCGCCTGTGCGGTCGCGCTGGCCGCCGCGGGGGCTGAAGTGTGGATCGCCGCCCGCAGCCGGGAGGCGTTACAACACGCCGTGGCGCTTGCAGCCGAAGAGCATCTGACGCTACACCCGCTGGCGCTGGATATCACCGACACCGGACGGGTGCAGGAGACACTGGCTCAACTTCCGGCGCTGGATATCCTGGTAAACAGCGCCGGGCTGGCTCGCCACCAGCCCTTTCTGGAGGTGAGCGAAGCCAACTTCGATGACGTGATGGCGCTCAACCTGCGCGCCACCTTCTTTATTAGTCAGCAGGTGGCGCGCCGGATGCAGCGCCACGGCATTGCGGGATCGATTATTCATATCTCATCGCAGATGGGCCACGTCGGTGGCCCACAGCGCAGCGTTTATTGCGCGTCAAAATTCGCCCTTGAAGGGCTGACGCGCACCATGGCGCTGGAGCTGGGAGAGGCGAGCATTCGGGTAAATACGCTCTGCCCGACCTTTATCGAAACCGAACTGTCGCGTCAGTCACTTAGCGACCCGGAATTCCATCGCTACGTGCGGGGCAATATTAAGCTGCCGCGGCTGGGCCGGGTGGAGGATGTGATGGGGCCGGTGGTGTTTCTCGCCTCCGATGCCGCAGGGATGATCACCGGTAGTGCACTGATGGTCGACGGAGGCTGGACTGCAACATGACCCCTATCGATAACAGCGACCTGCCGCTGGTGCTGATTGGCGGCACCCTGTGTAACACCCGCCTGTGGCAACCGCTGGTGGCGCAGCTCAACGTATCGGCGGTGACCTGCCTGACGTTAACCAGAGATGATTCGGCAGAGCAGGCCTCCCGCAGACTTCTCAGCTTGCTGCCGCCGCGCTTTCTGCTGGCAGGGTTTTCGCTGGGAGCCATCGTCGCGCTACAGATGGCGGCAGACGCCCCGACACGGCTCGCAGGCCTGGCGCTGCTATCGGTGAACCCGCTGGCCGATCGCCCGGAAAACGCCCCTGTACGGCGTGCCGCAGTGCAGGCCGCACGGGAGCAAGGCCACGCCCGTTGGATCGCCGACGCCCTCTGGCATAAGTACGTGGCCCGCGACAACCTCAACAACCCGGCGCTGCGCGACTTGATCTGTCAGATGGCCGACGAGACCGACAGCGCGACCTTTGCCCGACAGAGCGAGATTGCCATTAGCCGCCGCGATAACCGCCGCGCGCTCAATGCCCTTACCTGCCCGGTCGTGATTCTGGGAGGCGATGAGGATCCTGTCTGTAACCCGGAGCACCATCGCCAGGCCGCCGAAAGCGCCCCCGGCGCCACCCGATTAAGCCTTCACTCTGCGGGGCACTTCTTTGTGCTGGAAGCGGCAGAACGCGCCGCCGCCCCGCTTCGCCACTGGATTATGGAGTCCCTCAATGCGCATCAATAAACTGAAAGTCGCGGCGGCAGAGAACCGCCCGGTTATTAACGGCTGGCTGGCGATCCCCTCCAGCTACAGCGCCGAAATTATGGGTCATCAGGGCTACGACGCCGTCACCGTTGATCTGCAGCACGGGATGATCGACTTTGCCAGCGCTCTCGCCATGCTGCAGGCGCTCTCTGCCACCCCTGCCGTACCGCTGGTGCGCGTGGCCGACAGCACGCCCGCGCAAATTATGCGCGTGCTGGATGCAGGAGCCTACGGGGTGATCTTTCCAATGATCTCCACGCCAGAGCAGGCGCGGCACTTTGTTTCGGCATGCCGCTATCCGCCAGAGGGGATCCGCTCCTTTGGCCCGGCGCGTGGCCTGCTCTACGGCGGCGCAGACTATCCGCAGCACGCCAACCGCGAAATTTTGACCCTGGCGATGATCGAGACCCGCGAAGGGCTGGCCAATATCGATGCCATCCTTGATACCGACGGGCTGGACGGGGTCTTTATCGGCCCGAACGATCTCTCGCTCACCCTTACCGGGGCCGCCAGCGCCGAGTCGACCCACCCGGAGATGCTCGATGCGATTGAGCGCGTGGTGAGCCGCTGTCGGCAAAAACAGAAAATTGCCGGCATTTTTTGCACCTCTGGCGCGGCGGCGGCAAACCGCATCGCACAGGGCTTCCAGTTCGTTACGCCAGCAAATGATGTCATGCAGCTTGGCCGCGCCTCGCGTGAAGCCATTGCCCTGGCTCGCGGCCAGCAGATCCCGACTACCGGCGCGTCCGGCTATTAACAGGAGTGAATATGAAAGCAATAACCTTAACCCCAGCCCAGGCCCGCAGCCGCCTGGTGGCCCCGGAAGATATGGTCTCGTGCAACCTGGCGTTTATCGACTGTAAGCTGCCGGGCTCGCATCTGAAGCAGAACTACTCCTTTATTGGCCCCGGCGTGACCCAGTCTTCGGCCCAGGTGGTTAATATCCCCGAACCGCACGGTTTTAACATCGGCGCAGCGGCGATGCCCAAAGGGGTGACCAATAACCTGCATCTGCATTTCACCGCGGAGGTCTTTCTTATCCACGAAGGAACCTGGCGTTTTCGCTGGGGGGCCAACGGCGAGCATGAGGCAGAGTTCAGCGCCCCGGCGATCCTCACCATTCCGACCTGGATTTTCCGGGGCTTCACCAATGTGAGCCCAGAAGAGACCTCCGGTATGGTCTATACCGTGCTTGGCGGTAACAATACCGGAGGGATTATCTGGCACCCATCGATTCTGAAGGCCGCCAGCGAGTACGGCCTCTATTTAAGCAAAGACAATATGCTGATCGACGTCAACGCGGGGGATACCCTGCCCGATCAGGCCGATCTGCTCGCCCCGCTTCCCCCTGAAGAGATTGCCGCCCTGCGCGACTACTCTGTGGAAGAGATGCGCCAGCGTGCGGTCACCGGTGAGGCGCGCCGCTGGTCCTCTACGGGGCTGCTGGATAGCATTCTGCCCGGTCACGGCGGCGAGATTGCCCCGGTCATAGGTTACGGTATCTCTCAGGATAAGCACGCGGCGCCGCCCATTACCCAGCCGCACGGTTTTTCCGTCGAATGGCTGCGCCTGCAGGCAGAGCATCAGGTCGGGCGTCACCTGTGCCCGGATATCCAGGTCATCATGGTGTTCAAAGGCACGCTCGAGATCACCTGGAACCCGCAGGGCGAAGAGGTCACCATCATTGCGCCAGAGCGCTCCGTGGTTTCTGTGCCGGCCAATAGCTGGCGGCGCTATCGTGCCGTGGGGGATGATGTCGAATTTATCCTGACCACCGAGGGTGACCAACGTAAGCGTGTCTACTGGGATGAGGCGATCCTGCGTGAGGCCAAAACGCACAACCGCGGTCTTGATCCTGACGGCTACGTCAGCAAGGTGGATATTATGCCGGTAACCGCCCGTCGGGCAGGCGCCCGCATCGAGAGTGTGCCGCAAGCATAAATAAGAAAGGCCGGGGCTTAGGCACCGGCCGCTTATCCTACACCTCAAGCCCCGCTCTGAACTGCCCCCACTTCAGCACCGAGTTCACCCCAATCGACAGGAAGGGCTCCGGCGGGGTTTTATTCGGCCCCGGCGAGGCCGCCAGGAAGTCAATCAGCTCATTACGCTCGCCGGCAATCATATCGGCCAGCAGCGTGCCGGTGGCGGTGCCGCGCGTAATCCCCAGTCCGTTGCAACACAGCGCGCCATAGACATTCGGCGCCAGCTGGCCGAAGAACCCTTCATGGTTTTCCGACAGGCAGATCGCCCCGCTCCAGGAGTACTCAAAATCCACCTTATCAAGGGTCGGGAACCGGCGCTCGAACGACTTACGGTGATTGGCGATAAAGTTATTCAGATGTTGTTCACGCGGACGGCCATCCGGGTGGAAGCTAAAACTGTTCCGCACCAGGATGCGGTTATCTACCGTCCGGCGCACGGTACTGCCAAACGGATGCGCCGGGATCACGCCCCATACCGGTTTGCCGCCCAGCCCCGCCTGCTCCTCTGGCGTCAGCGGACGGGTCAGGCTGCCATAGAGAAACGTAGGCAGCAGGCGGCCACGCAGGAAGCCAAAGTGTGAGGCAAAAGCGTTGTTGGCCAGAATCAGCTTATCGGCAGTGATGCAGCCCTTATCATGTATCAGAGTCACCTTATCGCCATAGTTGATGGCGGTAATCGGGGTGTATTCATACAGCGTTACGTTCGCGGGCAGGCTATCTGCCAGCCCCTTCACCAGCGCGGATGGCTGCAGCAGCATGGTGCCAGGAATAAACAGCGCCTGCTTATAATAGGAGGTACCAATGTGGTCCGGCAGATCCTTGCCGGCGATCATCTCGGTGTCACGGCCAATCTTCTCCAGCCCACGGCGATACGCCTCCAGAATGGCAACGCCCTGCTCCCCCACTGCAGCCTGATACTTACCCGAGTCGGACATCTGGCAGTCAATGCCCTGCTCTTTCACAATCGCGCGCAGGATGTTCTGCCCCAGGGTGTTAAGTTTCAGGATCAACTTAGCGGTTTTCACATCACCAATGTAATCCTTTGCCCCGATATCGTGCGGCACGTCGATGGCAAATCCGGCGTTGCGCCCGGACGGACCATAGCCCACTTCCTGGGCCTCAATCAGCACCACTTCATCGTCAGGAAAGTTGAGCGCCAGCTGTCGGGCAGCGGCCAGGCCAGTAAGGCCTGCGCCGACAATCGCCCAGCGGGCATGTTTTTGTCCAACATGGGCAGGACGAGGGGTACGCGCCTGGCTGGTGTGATACCAGCCCGGCAGGGCGTCATCCGCCGGCAGCGAGGTGATCTTTTGCACGTTTATTACTCCGGTACGCTGGGTTCTTTTCAAATTCACCTGCCGCACGCTGCGGGGCGCTCAGGTCAGGTGATGCTGAAATAATGTTAGCCATGCTGCTAAAATGAATACGTGATGTATATCTCATGTATACATAAAGTATAAAAATAGTAACCAGGTTAAAAAAATGTTGTGCAACGCCCAGGGGAAAACCGCAGCAATAAAGCCGTGAAATAGAGAGGATGCAGAGAGACAGGCCTGCCAGCGGAGGCCGACAGGCGCAACGCGTGGGGTTAGCGCTTATCGCCTTCAGGTGGCGAAACTACATCGGCCTTCAGCCCCTGGGGGGCAATAAAGATCTCCATGTTTTCACGCGACAGCTCCCAGTGCTCGAACACCAGGTCAACCACCGCCTGCTCATCGCGCGCCTCGATGGCGGCAATAAAGGCGTCATGATGGTCTGCCGCCAGCTGCAACCGCCGCGCCATATCGTCGTTTTGCGGGCGGAAAAAGGTATGTCCGATACGACAGTGGTCAATCAGCAGCCTTCCGAGGCTCGGCTGCAGATAGGGGTTAGCCGCCATCTCGCCCATAATTTCATGAAAACGATTGTTCTCCAGCGCCAGCGCCTGAGCGTCATGGGTTTGTGCTGCCTTGCGAAACCGCTTTTGCGTCTCTTTCAGCGCTTTAAGCTGCTCCGGTTTAAAGTGTTGCACCGCCAGTCGCCCGGTCGCTGCATAGATCATCGGTGCGACAAGGAAAAAGTTACGCAGCGTCGAGTGGCTCATGGGGATGACGCGTACGCCCCGTTTTTCAACAATTTCGAGATAGCCTTCACCCGCCAGGCGCTGAAACACTTCGCGGACCGGCGTGCGGGACAAGCCGTATTGCGCCGTCAGGCTGGCTTCATCCAGCAGTTCATCCGGATCCAGCTCCATGGTTAAAATAAGACGCTTCAGATCCTCATATAGCGCTGCTTTTCCCGTCCTCATTGTCGCCTCCTGAAAAACCGGGTGAGTGGCCAGTGTCTGCGGTTAACCTACAGAAAAAGGCGGTATACAGCAAAAATAAATCACCTCTTCTCACCCCTCGAATAGCCCCAGTTTTTCAACGATTAACGATGATTTTTCAGCTCATTAGCGGTTTGCCAGATCAACTGCAACATCGGTTCAGGATCCCGATCCGGGGGATGGCGCAAGATCTCACTACGCAGCCAGGCAATTTCGCTAGTAGCGAACTGGCGAAAGCTCATCCCGTCGCTCGCATTTTTTAACCATTTCATCAGAAAGGCATTTTTCTGCCGGTTCGTCCGAATACGCCCATGCCGTCTGGAAAGACCCATCGCGACCAGAATACAGAAGTAGAAGTGGACTCGCTTTTCCAGGCCGTCAGGCATGGCGGCAAACAGATGGTTTTTCATCTCCGTCAGCTCAGGCTGAACGCGCAGGCTGCCTGCCGATAACGGCGGCGGGCAGCCCTCTCCTGTGCGTGTCAGGCATCGTCTGTGGGAACATCAATCCAGATGGTCTTAAGTTCAGTGTACTGGTCGAGCGCAAAGACCGACTTATCACGTCCGCCAAAGCCCGACTGTTTATAGCCGCCAAACGGGGTGGTGGCATCCCCTTCACCGAAGCAGTTGACGGTGACCGTGCCTGCGCGGATGGCGCGCGAAACGCGGATCGCCCGGTTGAGCTTGCCGGTATAGACCGATGCGGCCAGTCCATAGGGGGTGTCATTTGCCAGGGCGACGGCTTCAGCTTCGGTTTTAAAGGAGGTCACGCAGAGCACCGGGCCGAAAATCTCCTCGCGGAACAGCGCACTCGCCGGCGTTACGCCGTCGATAACCGTGGGCTGCACATAAACCCCCTGCTCCGTGTCCCCGCCGTGAATAATGCGCAGCCCCTCCTGGCGCGCCGTCTCCAGATAGCCGCTGACCTTACTGAAATGCTCCTCTGAAACCAGGCTGCCGAGGCGGTTCTGCGGATCGAGCGGATTGCCCATCGGCCAGTCGCCCATCTGTTTTGCCATCTCTGCCAGCAGCGCTTCCTTTATCTCGTCCTGAACCAGCAGGCGCGAGGTGGCAGAGCAGTTCTCGCCCATGTTCCAGAAAGCACCGTTGAGCACATGCCCGGCCACGCTCGCCAGATCTTCGGCATCGGCAAACACCAGCGCTGGATTTTTGCCACCACACTCCAGCACCACTTTCTTCAGATTTGACTCTGCGGCGTAGTGCAGGAAACGCCGTCCGGTGGCGGTAGAGCCGGTAAAGCTCACCATATCGATATCCGGATGCAGGCCAATCGGCTCGCCCACTGCTTTTCCGGTACCGGTCACGATATTCAGTACCCCCGCCGGAACGCCCGCCTGATGTGCCAGTTCGGCAATCCGCAGCGCGGTTAAAGAGGTCTGTTCCGCCGGTTTGACGATCACCGAGCAGCCCGCCGCCAGCGCCGGGCCAAGCTTCCAGGCCAGCATCAGCAGCGGAAAGTTCCACGGCAGAACGCAGCCCACCACGCCAATGGCTTCACGCACCACCAACGCCATCGCCCCTTCGCCCACCGGGGCGGTGTGGTCGTATAGCTTATCGATGGCTTCGGCGTGCCATCGGATGACATGAATGGTTTCCGGCACGTCCACCGTCAGGCATTCACTCACGGGCTTGCCGCTGTCGAGGCTCTCCAGCACCGCTAACTGCGTAACCTCCTGTTCCATCAGCTCTGCCAGCTTCAGCAGCACTGCTTTGCGCTCGCCCGGAGCCCGCTTGCTCCAGCTTCCGGCCTCGAAGGCAGCGCGCGCGGCGCTCACCGCCGCGTTGACATCGTCAACGTCGCAGGCGGCAATATCAGTAATGTGCTCGCCGGTCGCCGGGTTGTGGGTGGGCAGTCTCTTCCCGGCGCTGGCCGCCACGAAGCGGCCGTTTATAAAGGCGTTATTGGCCAGGGGCAACGCCCGGGCGATGGCAGTAACGTCATCCACTGTTTGCAACTGACTCATTCTGCCCCCTTATGCCGCTGTCGCCGCAGCCACGTTGCGTTTCACATCGGCAATGACGGCTTTCAGTTGAGCTTTCTCTTCTTCGTCCAGTCCCTGCAGTGGCGCACGTACCGCCCCCGAAGTCAGGCCGTTCAGTTCGCAACCGTAGCGGATCGATTGCACAAACTTTCCGCCGTCGAGGAAGTTCATCAGCGGCATCATGGCAGCCATGATCTTGCGCCCCTTGTCGAAATCTTTCTCCACCACGCAGGCTTCATACAGCGCCACGTGTTCGCGGGGGATAAAGTTGGAACCTGCACAGACCCAGCTGCGCGCGCCCCAGGCGAAAAATTCCAGCGCCTGATCGTCCCAGCCGCAGGAGAGCGCAATGTTGGGGAATTTGCAGGCCAGCAAATGCAGGTTATTGAAATCGCCTGAGCTCTCTTTAATCGCCACCACGTTCGCCGAGCGGCTCACTTCGGTGAAATAGGTCTCGCCCATGGTGATACCCATGCGGCCCGGATAGTTATAGAGCATGATGGGCAGCTGTGCGGCTTTGTCGACCGTCAGCGCATGATGGGCATTTTCCCGCTCGGTCGGCAGGGCATAGGGCGGAGAGGTCACGAGGATGGCATCGGCTTTCGCTTCGCGGGCATGTTTTGCGTAGTCCACCGCATCTTCAGTGCGGATGGCGCCGGTGCCCACGACCAGCGGCAGACGGGTACCTATCACGCTGCGCGCGTGCTCCACCAGCGCTTTACGCTCCTCCGGACTCTGGGCGTAATACTCGCCGGTAGATCCGCCAATGATAATGCCGTGTACGCGCGCCTCGATCAGCGACTCCAGCACCTCGGCAAAGCGCGCGAAATCAATGCTGCCATCGGCTGCGTAAGGAGTAATGGCCGGGGTGTAGATACCTTCAAATGTAAACACGATAACCTCCAGGGAAATTCATGACCGTAACAGTCAGCTACGCAACCGTGATGGCGTGCGTTTGTTAAAAATTTGCACAAGGGGGTAAAAAAGGTCAATGGGTGAATATTTTTTGTATACACAGAAAATACAATATAAATACGAAATTACCGTATATTTTTACACGAGCAAAAATAAATCTCTTTTAATTACAGCAATTTAAATTGTGATATCAAGCGTAGTAATTTTCTATATGATTTCCGATAACGATCACATTCCGGGATTATTGCGGATGAAGGCGTATTTACAGAGAGAGTTGAGAGGCATAATTTTAAGACTGAATTTAACCGGGATTTAACAGAAAGCGACTGCACAGCGCCTGGTTGTGACCAAATTGTAAACAGAGGTAGGGTATGCCCCAGAAGAAAGCGACACTCATCGGGTTGATAGCGATCCTGTTGTGGAGTGCGATTGTGGGATTGATTAAAAGCGTGAGCGAGGGCTTTGGCCCGGTAGGAGGCGCGGCGCTGATCTACACCTGCAGCGCGATACTGCTGATCTTTACCGTTGGGTTGCCGAAAATTCGCCAGTTCCCACCGAGCTATCTGATCCTCGGCAGCATTCTGTTTGTCTGCTACGAGCTGTGCCTGTCGTTATCGCTGGGCTTTACCCATAACGGACGGCAGGCCATCGAAGTGGGGATGGTCAATTACCTCTGGCCGAGTCTGACCATTCTGTTAACGGTGATCGTTACCCGCCAGAAAACCAGCCCGTTAATTATACCCGGGGTAATCATCGCCATCATTGGCATTGGCCGGGTGCTGGGCGGGGACCAGGGATTCTCCGTAAACGAAATGACCCGCAACGTAATGGACAATCCTCTAAGTTATGGCCTGGCATTTAGCGGCGCGGTGATTTGGGCAATATATTGCGTGGTCACGAAATTAATCGCTAAAGGCAATAATGGTATTACCCTGTTCTTTATTTTGACGGCCCTGACGTTGTGGGTGAAATTTCTCACCTCGCCTCAGCCGGACTTTATTTTATCGTGGAAAGCGTGGATAAGTTTATTGCTCGCGGCCATCGCTATGGGCTTCGGTTATGCCGCCTGGAACGTCGGCATCCTGCATGGCAACGTGACGATACTGGCCGCCGCTTCCTATTTTATTCCGATCATCTCTGCCGTGCTGGCCGCGTTTATCCTCAGTTCACAGCTGACGATGGCCTTCTGGCAGGGTACCGCCATGGTAAGTCTCGGCTCGCTTATCTGCTGGTGGTCGACGCGCACCGTCCCGGTGGCAAAGTTATCTGACGAACGTTCTTGATTTCCGTCTGCGGGGGATACGTCTCCCGCAAGACGTAAAGCGAAGTAAGACCATAATAGATATAAATAACATCTTATCCGACCATCCTGCACCGGAGGAGTACCTGTCATGAATCAGCCTCAATAACCGATAAATTCATTCATTGTTTTATTAAGATCGCTATATCTGCTCTGGATAACACTTTATCGATCTTACCTGACCTACATTTATTCCGTATTCGTTTGATTAACGGTATGAGCTTCGCTCGGTCTAAATAAATAGTCATCGCCTCTGCTATTTATTACGTCCTCTTATTACTGATTATTCAACGACGTCGGGAAAAGACAGGAGTTATCATGTCAAATATCCTTTCAGTTGAAGACGTACCGCTTAATCGTTTTCATCGGTTACTGACCGTTCGTTCCGGCGGCGGCTCCTTTGTCGATGGCTATGTGCTGAGTATTATCGGCATCGCCATGATGAAGGTCTCCCCTGCTCTCGGTCTGAGCGCCTTCTGGGAAGGGCTTATTGCCGCTTCGGCGCTGATAGGCATCTTTTTTGGCGGCTTTATTGGCGGCGCCCTGACCGACCGTCTGGGCAGACGCGTGCTCTATTTTGTGGGGCCGACCCTGTTTGTGGTCTGCTCGCTGGCACAGTATTGGGTGCAGAGCGGCGAGATGCTCTTCGCCCTGCGCTTTCTGAACGGCGTGGCGGTCGGCATTGAGTATCCGGTTGCCACCGCTTTCCTGGTCGAGTTTCTGCCGAAGAAAAACCGTGGCCCCTGTCTCGCCACCCTCACCATTCTCTGGTTTGCCGGTGCGGCGACCGCCTACCTGGCCGGGGAAGCGATCCTGCACCTGGGCGGCCCGGAGGCCTGGCGTCTGGCGCTGGCCAGCACCGCGCTGATTGGTGCCCTGCTGTTCATTGTGCGTCTGGGTACGCCGGAATCACCACGCTGGCTGATGAGTAAAGGACGCCACGCGGAAGCCGAAGCGATCATTCGTCAGGTTTACGGGCCGGACTTTAGCCTCGATAACCTGCCTGTGCAGGCCGAAAGCAAAAACCTGTCGTTCGCCAGCCTGCTGCACTCGGGTTACGGCAAACGCATGGCGTTTGTGACCATCTTCTGGACCTGCTCGGTGATCCCGGTATTTGCAGTCTATGCCTTTGCGCCAAAAGTACTGGATGCCCTGCACCTGAGCGGCGCCTGGGCCTCCTGGGGATCGGTAGCCATTACCTTGCTGTTCGTGGTGGGCTGTATCGTTGCCACCCGCCTGGTGAATATTCTGGGCCGCCGTAAGTTGCTGCTGCAAAGCTTCCTCTGGTCCGGCCTGGCGCTTCTGCTGTTAGGCCTGCTGCGTGATGGCCCCTCGCCTGTCATTCTGCTGATGTTTGGCCTGTACGCGCTCTTTATCGGGGGTGCGCAGGTACTGCAGCTGGTCTATCCAAACGAGATTTTCCCGACTGAAATTCGTGCAGGTGCGGTTGGGGTGGGAACCTCGCTGTCACGCGTTGGCGCGGCGGTGGGCACCTGGCTGGTGCCGGTTTCCCTGCAAACCCTGGGGATTGGCAACACCATGTACATTGCGGCGGCCATCACCTTCTTCGGGCTGATTGTCTCCTGGTTCCTGGCACCAGAGACCAACGCCCGGAGCCTGGAGGATGCCGCGTCGCTGGATGATGCCCCCCGGCAAAAGGTGACCCTCAACGCGCCGCTCACCCGACGTAACACACTCTAATAAAAAGGGCTGCATCGCAGCCCTTACTCTTTTACCAGCTTTTCCACTTCCCGCCGCCGTTTTCTGAACGAGCCCGGCGTTTCGCCATACTGCTTACGAAACCACGAGATGAGATGGGTCGCATCGGCAAAACCGGTCGCTATAGCAATAGCGCCGATGCTGTTGCTGGAGTCGGCCATCAGTTTACGCGCCCGCTCCAGACGCATACGTCGCCAGTACACCGCCGCCGAGTGGCCGGTACACTTCGTAAAGATAAGATTAAGCTGGCGGAATGTGACGCCAGCAAAATCTGCCACCTCTGCCAGCGGCACCGGAGAGTCCAGATGATGCTGCATAAACTCAATGACTTTATTGACCAGCTCGTTATCGTAACCATCCGGTTCGCTGAGCGGGGCTTTACGTTTCGCCTGGCGTGTCGGAGCCTCTTCCACCAGCAAATATTTCAGGACCTTTTGCGAACGTACCAGTCCGCAATGCTGACGAATCAGATCTGCCGCCAGGTCGATGGCCGTACCGCCCGGACACGTAATGATCCCGCCATCTTTGATGTAGGTTTTATCAATAACAGGGATGGCTTTCGGAAAACGCAGGCGGAACTCATCCCGGGTGGTGAAGTGGATGGCGCAGTGACGCCCGTCGAGCAGCCCGGCGTTACCCGCCACAAACGCGCCGCTACAGAGCGTGATAATAGGGATATTACGCGCATGCAGATCCCGCAGAGCCGTTAACAACCAGCCGGGCGGCTGGCGCGTCTCCTCCAGCAGACCGCCCGCCACCACGAAGTAATCCCAGGGTTTGCTGAAATCTAACGCGGCGGTGGGTGAGACCGGCAACCCGCAACTGGCGGTAACGGGCTTATCATCGCAGGTCATCCACTCCCAGCGGCAAAAGATTTGCCGACTGGAAAAGGATTCATCAGCGGCAAAACGCAGAGATTCAACCAACCCGGCCACGGAGGCCAGGGTAAATTGCTTCATCAGCAAAAAACCAATGGTGAGGTCAGGTTTTGGCTCAGTCTGGCTTATGGGAGGTGTTGAAGGTGACATAATTTCCGGCTCATCAAAAACGTGTGCACCCATAAACTATACCCTTTTCATCTTGTTACGCCCTGCGTTTTTGTTGCTTTGTGCGAGCCCGCTACTCAAAAAGCTTAACAATAATTTTTACGCTACATGACTTTTGCCGGTGCGCTATGCCTTCGTAAAAGTGCTCTGCACTTCGGATAAATATCAACGTATTGGGAACTATATCTCTGGCCAGCCATTAATTAACAGCGAAAATTAAGCCAAAATCCCTTACTTTATTTACCACCGCGTCAGTAGCAGTCTTTGGTAATACAGGCAAATAAACTTATATATAAAAATAATCGCCCTTAAATATAATATATTCACTCTTAACTTAACTAATACTAAAACAGTAACCCACAATTACTTAAATGAAATTTTGTGATTACGATCGAATTTCTCGCACTTTCAGGCCTACGTATTACAGCCCGCACCGAGCGCGCCATCGCAGGCCAGGCAAGGCCTACAGCGGTGGAACGCAGGGTAAATAGAATTAAACGCGTTATTAGGCACTTTTAATTAGCTTCACTTACCTTTTATTTACGCTTCCTTAATTTGCGCTTTCCTCGCTTAAGCGCTATATCAAATTCATACGCAATAATTTGATATCACCATAGTTTATAGGGAATAAAAACGCCCAAAAACGCACACTAATATCGACTCGCACCTCATGTGCAACATTGCAATACCTCTTATTTTTCCTGAGACGTATTGATTGCCTTATTAACCAATTTCAGTGCTGAACTATTTTAAATAATAGTTTTGCCGCTGCGGATACCTTTTATCTATGGGAAGGAATGGCCCCAACCTGCGCGCCATTTCTACGCACTCTGACGGGAGTATTTCGAATGAGCAAGATCACTGTCCTCTCCACATTGACGAAATCAGAAACCACTATGGAGGGGACTCAGGTCATTCTGAATAACCCCTCTATCGTCACGCTCCACGTGGGCCGCGCCGATATTGCAGGTTACAGCCGCAGCAACGACGATCTCGTTGTTCGCCTGACGTCAGGTGAAACCATTACGCTGAAAAATTTCTACGCGGCGGGCAACGGCAGCCAGCTGGTGCTGGAGGAGGCAGACGGTGCGCTGTGGTGGATTCAAGATCCGCTGGCAGCTGAACAGTACGAGTCAATTGCCTCAACCGAGGCGCTGCTGGCCGGTGGTGCCACCGGTTCGGCAGGTGAAGGGGCAGTATGGCCCTGGGTACTGGGTGGTCTGGCGGTTGCCGGTGGGATTGCCATCGCCGCAAGCGGTGGTGGCGGCGGCGGTGGTGATGATGATGATAATAATCCCCTCCCTCCGAATCCGGGCGATCCGGATACGACAGCACCCAATGCGCCAACCAACCTGCAGCTCTCCACAGACGGCACCACAGTTACGGGCTCTGCCGAGCCGGGCAGCACGGTAACCATTCGCGATGCCAACGGGAATATCATCGGCAGAGGCCAGGCCGGGAGCGACGGCAAATTCTCCATTGGTCTGGACGGCCCCGTTAATGCGGGCGACACCCTTACCGCCACGGCCACAGACAGCGCGGGCAACGTCAGTAAGGAGACCCAGCTTGCGGTAACCGACACCGTTGCGCCAGAGGCGCCAACCAACCTGCAACTCTCCACTGACGGCACCACCATCACCGGCTCTGCGGAGCCTGGCAGCACGGTAACCATTCGCGATGCGAACGGGAATATTATCGGCAAAGGCCAGGCGGGGAGCGACGGTAAATTCACTATCGACCTGGGCGCTCCCGTTAACGCTGGCGAGACCCTTACCGCCACAGCCACAGACAGCTCGGGCAACGTCAGTAAAGAGACTCAGCTTGGGGTGACAGACACCGTCGCACCCGACGCGCCAACGATAGTTCTGGTAAACGACGATGTGGGCAGCATCAAAGGGCCATTGACCAGCGGTCAGAGCACGGATGATACCCGTCCAACCTTCAGCGGGCAGGGTGAAGCCGGGGCCACCATCACCCTCTTCGATAACGGCAAGCAGATAGGCACCACTAAAGTGAGCGCGGACGGTAGCTGGAGCTTTACGCCAGGCAGTAATCTGAGCGAAGGGATCCATAATATTACTGTGAAAGCGACCGACGCGGCGGGCAATACCAGCCCGGCCTCCGCAGGTTTTACGGTGATTGTCGATATTACCCCTCCTGCCGCGCCTACCGCGGCCATCGTCAATGACCAGAGCGGCAGCGTAGTGGGGGCAGTGCAAAACGGACAGAGTACCGATGAGACTCAGCCCATCCTGACCGGGACCGGCGTGCCGGGCAGCAAACTTACGATCTACGATAATAACGTCGTCGTTGGCACCGCCACGGTGCAGCAAAACGGCACCTGGAGCTTCAAACCGACGGCCCCCCTGAACGAAGGTTCCCACACCATTACCGTGCGGGAGAGCGATGCCGCAGGCAATATCAGCCAGCCTTCCGCCCCTATTACCTTTATCGTTGATACCACGCCACCCGAAGCGCCAACGTTAGATCCGATGGCGCCAGAAGGCATTTTCGTTACCGGCAAGGCCGAGGTAAACAGCACCGTATTTATCTACAGCGGAACGACCTTGCTGGGTCAGGCCTCGGCGGGTGCAGACGGCACCTTTAGCGTGCGCCTGACCCCGGCACAGACCGACGGCCAACAGCTGAACGTGGTGGTACAAGATACCGCGGGCAACCGTAGCACCCCAGTAAACTTCGATGCCACCGACTCCGGCTTCCCGGACTCCCCGCTGATTGTTCGTGTGGAAAATAATAACGGCGCGGATCCGGTGGCGATTGGTAACGGCCAGCCGACCAATGACACGACGCCGCTTATCAGCGGTACTGCGGCAGCCAACGCCACGATTAACCTGCTGATCAACGGGACCGCATACGGCCCGATCGCGGCAAACGGAAACGGTGAGTGGAGCTTCTCGCCTCCTGCCCTGCCCGATGCCGACTACGTGATTACCGCCACCGCGACAACCCCAGCCGGCACCAGCGGACCGTCGCTGACCTGGAATTTCACCATTGATACCGCCCCGCCGACCGCTCCCGATGACGTTGAAGTCTCCGGAAACGGCACGCAGGTGACCGGTATGGCCGAAGCGGGCAGCACCGTCACGGTGAAAGATGCCGATGGCGATACCATTGGCACCGCGACGGCGGGCCCGGATGGCCGCTTTACCGTCCCGATTTCACCGGCTCAGATCAATGGCGAAGCCATTACCGTGACGGCAACAGACGTTGCGGGCAACCCGAGCACCGTGACCAATGCCAACGCGCCAGATATCACCGCACCAGAGATCCCGCAAAATGTGGTGGTGGCACCCGATGGCGCCAGCATTACCGGTGATGCGGAACCGAACAGCACCGTCATCGTTCGCGATCAGGAAGACAATGTGGTGGGCCAGGGCCAGGCCAACAACGACGGTAAATTCGAGCTGACGCTGGATCCACCGCAAACTAACGGCCAGCTGCTGGACGTCACGGCCAGTGACGGAAATGACAATACCAGCGTGCCGGCGCAGGTCGACGCGCCGGATACTACCCCACCAGCCGCACCGGGTGACCTGGCGGTAAGCCCTGACGGGACCACCGTCACCGGCACCACCGAGCCGGGCAGCACCGTCACCGTGAAGGATGGCGACACCACCATCGGCACCGGCAAGGCAGATGATAGTGGTAATTTCTCTGTCACGATTACTCCTCCGCAACGCAACGGTGAAAGCCTGGATGTCAGCGCCACCGACCCGACCGGCAACCCTGGGCCGGCTGCATCGGTGAACGCGCCGGACACAACGGCACCGGAAGCGCCGGTGATCCTGAGCGTCAATGATAACGTGGAGGCCAACACCGGAAATCTGGATAACGGTGCCACCACCAATGACAATACGCCGCTGATTAGCGGTACCGGCGAGCCGGGCTCGACCATCACCCTGCTGAATAATGGCGTCTTCCTGGCGACCGTCACCGTGCTGGAGAATGGCAGCTGGAGCTATACGCCTGCCGCCCTTACCGAAGGCGGGCACCTGTTCACGGCAACCTCTAAGGACGCGGCGGGCAACGTCAGCGGGATATCAAACAGCTGGAGCATCACCGTTGATACCGCCCTGCCTGATGCCCCGACGATCGGCACCATTATCGATAACGTAGAGGGTGGTGCCGGCACCGTCACCAGCGGTCAGCCCACCAACGACGGCACCCCTACGATTAACGGTACCGGCGAACCTGGTGCGACCATCAGCATTCGTCTGGACGGCGAGGAGCTCGCCAGCGTGACCGTCCTGCCGGACGGGACCTGGACATATACCCCGACAACGCCGATCGATGATGGGGATTACACGCTGACCACCGTCGCCACTGACGCGGCGGGGAACGTCAGCGAGGCATCGCCTGATTTCACCCTGAGCATCGATACCCGGGTGCCGGGAGAACCGACAATCGGCACCATTACCGACAATGTGGGTCCTAACACCGGGCCGATTGCCAACGGCGCGGCCACCGACGACACCACGCCAACGCTTACCGGCACCACCGATCCGGGCACGACCGTGACCATTTATGATGGTGACAACCCGATCGGCACCGCCACGGTTCAGCCTAACGGCGACTGGAGCTTTACTCCGCAGGTTCCGTTGACGGAAGGGCCACATACCCTCACCGTGGTGGCGACCAATCCGGCAGGCACCGCCACGACTTCTACCCCGGTCAACCTGGTGATTGATACCACCGCGCCGGAGACCCCGGCTGCGCCAGCGGTCACCGCCAACCCGGACGGGACCACGCCAACGGATCTGAGCTCGGGCAGTACCACGCGCGACACTACGCCAACCCTGAGCGGCAGCGGTACGGAAGGGGATATCATCACCATCTACAACGGTGACGAAGTCCTTGATACGGTGACCATTCCGGCCGGTGGCGTCTGGACCTGGACACCGACAGAGCCGCTGGATGATGGCACCTACGATCTCACCCTGACGGTGACCGCCCAGGATGGCGCCGGCAACAGCAGTGCGCCGTCGCAGGCGGTCTCTATCACTATCGATACCGATCCACCGGCGGTGCCGGATGTCCCGGTGGTGACCGACAACGTGGCCCAGGGCACTGGCCCGGTGGCGGACAATGGCAGCACCAACGATCCGCGTCCGGTCCTGAGCGGTACCGGGGTGGCGAACGATGTCATCACCATTTACGACAGCGCCTCCGCCAATCCTGGTAACGTGGTTGGCACCGTTACGGTCGATGCTAACGGCAACTGGAGCTGGAGACCTGAGGGCAACCTCACCGAAGGGGATCACACCTTTACCACCACCGCCACCGATCCGGCGGGGAACGCCTCTTCTCCATCTGGCGGCATCACGGTCACCGTGGATATCAGCGCGCCGGAAATTCCGCTGATTACGGCCGTGGGCGGAGCCGGTAACGGCGGTGCCACAGGAGATACCACGCCTGCGATCACCGGCACCCTGGAGAACGGAGACGGTGATGCCACCGAGGTCATCATCTATAACAATGGGGTCGAAATCGGCCGCGTGCCGATTACCGACGGCGCCTGGACCTTTACCCCAACGACCCCGCTGCCCGATGGGCCGCTGAACCTTACCGCCGCCGCGGTGGATGCGGCGGGTAACCTGAGCGCCACCAGCCCGGCCATGACCGTCACCATCGATACGCTGGCCCCGTCCGTGCCGCAGATTGACGCGGTAGAAGGCGCCACCCTGGTGGGTGACATACTCTATAGCCGCGACAGCACACCTACCATCACCGGCACCGGTGAACCGGGCAGCATCATCCGACTCTCTGTCGATGACAACATCGTAGGCGAAGCCGTCGTGCTGCAAGACGGCACCTGGTCGGTTTCCGTGCCTGAGGAAAATATCCTGGGCGATGCGACCCACACTATTACCATTGTTGCTACCGATCCCGCCGGGAACACGGCTACCGGCGAGCCGATCTCCCTGACGGTCGACACCGCGCCGCCAGATGCACCGGAGGTGACCGCCCTGGCCCCTGAAGGCACGCCGCTTACCGGTACCGCCGAGGCCGGCTCCACGGTGATCGTTACCGACGATGACAATGTCGAACTGGGCCGCGGCGTGGCCGATGCGCAGGGCAATTTCAGCATCGCCCTGTCACCGGCGCAAACCAGCCAGACCACTCTGACCCTAACCGCCACCGACGCGGCCGGTAATCTGGGCGCCGCCACCGAATACACAGTGACCGACTCCGGCGTAGATCTGCCGGACGTCCCGGTCATTACCACCATTATTGATGGCGAGGGCGCGGTAACGGGGGATGTGAAAGGGAAAACCTCTGACGACCCTACCCCGACGCTGAACGGCACCGCACCGGCAAACAGCACGGTGAACATCTTCCTGGACGGCAACCCTGTGGCGGTGGCGACGGTGACAGCTGGCCCGGATGGCACCTGGACATGGCCAGTCACCCCGGCACTCACCGAAGGGGCTCATAGCTTTGCGGTCAGCGCGACGGAGAACGGCGTCACCAGTGGCCTTTCACCTGCGGCAAGCGTGACGATCGACGTGACCGCGCCGAACGCGCCGGTGATTGGCGCGGTAACTGACGATGTCGCGCCGGGCACCGGGCCGCTGACCTCGGGCCAGACGACCAATGACGCGCAACCGACCCTCTCCGGGCGTGGCACGCCGGGTGAGACCATCACCGTCTACGACAATGACACCCCGATCGGCACCGCACTGGTCGGTGCCACCGGTAGCTGGACCTTTACCCCTACCGAGGCGCTCGGCGAGGGCAACCACTCCCTGACCATTACCGCCACCGATCCGGCGGGCAACGAGAGCGATCCGTCCGCAGCCTTTACCCTGGTGGTAGACACCGTCTCCCTCACGCCGACCATCACCAACGTATCGGATAACGTCGATCCCGTTCAGGGAACCATCCCTACCAATGGTGTGACCAATGACAACACGCCGACCCTGACCGGCACCGCAGAGCCTAACAGCGTGGTCACCATCTCCGATGGCAACACGGTGTTGGGTACCGCCATTGCCAACGCAAGCGGCACCTGGACCTTCACCCCAACCCTGGCGGAAGGCACACATAACTTCACCGTCATCGCCACCGATCCGCAGGGCAACGTCAGCGACGCCTCAACGCCATGGACGGTGGTGGTCGATACCACTGCGCCAACCCTGCCCGTTATCACCAGCGTGAGCGACAACGTGGAGGGGGGCACCGGCAATCTGACCAACGGACAGCTCACCAACGACGCCACCCCTACCCTCACCGGTACGGGTGAAGAGGGAAGCACCGTTCGTATTCTCGATGGCAACACGGTGATTGGCAGTGTGGTGGTCGGTGAGGGAGGTACCTGGTCCTTCACGCCAGAACCGGCGCTGACAAACGGGCCGCATAGCCTGCGCGTCAACGCTATCGATCCGGCCGGTAACGTGAGCGCGAACTCACCGGTCTTTACTATCACGGTAGATATCACTCCGCCGGCCGCGCCTGTCATTACCAGCGTGGTGGATGATGTCGGTCCGGCGACCGGTACCCTCGCCAGCGGGGCCTCGACCAACGACAACCTGCCTACCTTCAACGGTACTGGCGAAGTGGGCGCCACCATTCGGATCTTTGACAACGATGCGCTGATCGGCACCGCTGTGGTCAGCGCTGCCGGCACCTGGACCTTTACGCCGACGACCGCACTGACCGATGGGCCGCATGTATTCAGCCTCTCCGCCGTCGACGCGGCAGGCAACACCAGCTTCACCTCCACGCTCTATAACCTGACGGTGGACACCGCCGCGCCGAATACCCCAACGCTTCTCAGCGTCACCGACGATCAGGGCCCGAACACCGGAACCCTGACCAGCGGACAGGCCACCAACGATCAGCAGCCAACGCTGGCAGGTACGGCGGAGGCCGGTGCGATCGTGCGTATCCTCGACAACGGCGTGCAGATTGGTGAGACGACGGCCGGGTCGGACGGTCGCTGGACATTCTCCCCTGATTCCGCGCTGAGCAACGGCAGCCATACGCTGACCATCACGGCGACCGATGCGGCGGGTAACGTCAGTACACCGACGCAGGGCTTCGTGGTGGTGGTTGATAACGTGCCCCCGCAGGCACCGCTCATCAGCCAGGCTATCGATGACCAGGGCAGCATCACCGGCCCTGTCGGCAGCGGTCAGCCAACTAACGATGCGCAGCCGGTGCTGAACGGCACCAGCGAACCGAACGCCGTGGTGCGCGTCTTTGAAGGCGACACGCTCATCGGCCAGACTCAGGCTAACGCGGACGGCAGCTGGTCGCTGCCTGTCGAAACGGCGTTCCTGGACGGCCAGCACGTGCTGACCGCAAGAGCCGTCGACGCGGCAGGCAACGTGAGCCCGCCATCGCCAGCCTTTACCCTCAACATTGACACCCAGCCACCTGCCACGCCGGTGCTGGCCAGCGTGACCGACGACGTTCCGGCAGGTACCGGGCCATTGACCAACGGCCAGACCACTAACGACAACCGACCAACCCTGGCAGGGACGGCCGAGGCGGGCTCAACGGTAAGTATCTACGACGGTACGACCCTGTTGGGCACCGTTGTGGCCACAAACGGTAACTGGACCTTCACGCCAACGACACCGCTGGCGGATGGCAGCCATAACCTGACCGTCACCGCCACCGACGCGGCGGGTAACAGCAGCACGGCAACCGGTGGCTTTACCATCGTGGTGGATGCCACCGCACCTGCGGTGCCAGTGATCACCACCATCGTGGATGACGTCGGGTCAATTACCGGCCCGGTCACCAGCGCGACACCGACTAACGACAACCGGCCAACCCTCAACGGCACCGCGGAAGCGGGCGCGACGGTGACCATCTATGACGGCACCACCGTTGTGGGCCAGGCCGTCGCGGATGCGAACGGCAACTGGAGCCTGCCACAAACCAACGTGGCCCTGAGCGAAGGCCAGCATAACTTTACCGTTACCGCCACCGATGCAGCGGGTAACAGCAGCGCCGCCTCGCCCATCACCTCCATTGTGGTGGATACCGTTGCGCCGCTGCAGCCAACCAGCCTGGCGGTGGTTAATAACGGCACCCGCGTCACCGGTCTTGCCGAGGTGGGCAGCACCGTGACGATCACCAGCGCCAACGGTACCGTTCTGGGTACCGCCACGGCGAACGGTGACGGCACCTTTACCGCAACCATCTCCCCGGCACAGACCAACGGCGAAGCACTGCAGGTCTTCGCCACCGACCGGGCGGGTAACGCGGGCACGACCTCCGCCGTGACGGCACCGTTCACGACGCTGCCGAATGCGCCGGTCATTACCACCGTTACCGATGGTGAGTCACCGGTGACGGGCACCCTGACCAACGGTCAGGCCACCAACGACGCAACCCCGACGCTGGCCGGTACCGCGCAGCCGAACTCTACGGTCACCATCTATGATAACGGCGTCTCTATCGGTACCGCACAAGCTAACGGCAGCGGCGCGTGGACCTTCACACCGACGACAGGGCTGACGGAGGGCTCACACGCCTTCACCGCCACGGCGAGTAACGCCACCGGTACCGGCCCGGCGTCGACGTCTACCTCGGTGATCGTGGACACCCTGGCGCCGAATGCACCGCAGGGTACCTTCAACGCCGATGGCAGCGTATTGAGCGGCACCGCCGAAGCGGGCAGTACGGTCACCATCAACACGCCGAATGGTTCGTTCACTACGGTCGCCAATGCTAACGGAACCTTCAGCTACACCTTCCAGCAAAAACAGGTCGACGGGGAGCAGATTACCCTTACGGCGACCGATGCTGCGGGCAACGTCTCCACTACGTTCCCCATTACGGCGCCGGTTCTGCCGCTCTCTGCCAGCGATAACGCGATTGAGCTGGAGCTGGGAACGACCGCTACGGTGACCAATACCCAGTACAGCGATTATGGCTTCCTGCTGGTGGGCGCAGTGGGTAACGTGCTGACGCTGCTTGGCAACGACACCGCTCAGGTGGACTTCACCGTCGGAGCGGGCGGCAGCGCCAACATGACCATCGACGCTAACGCCACTGGGGTGGTGCTCTCGCTGCTCAATACCCTTGAGCTGGTGGTGCAGCGCTGGGATGCGGTCAATAACACCTGGACTACGGTAGTGGATACCGGCCTGCCGCAGTTTGCCAACCTGCTGACGCTGGGGGCGAGCGGGGTAACGCTTAACCTCAACGATCTGACGGGCGGGCAGTACCGGGTACTGAGCTATAACACCAACCTGCTGGCGACAGGCTCGTATACCAGCCTGAACGTGAATATCACCGAAACCAGCGCGGGCACCTTGACCGGAGAAACGGCCCAGAGCGGGAACGTGATTGATGACGTGGATCCGACCACGGGCAGCGACACCGCCCCGATCGGGACGCTGGTCACCAGCATAACTAACGCACTTGGCCAGAGCGTCGCGGTTAACGCCACCGGCGATACCGTTGTTCAGGGGCAGTACGGCACCTTAACTATCCGCAGCGATGGTACTTATACCTACACCCTGAACAGCAATGCCGGTCCATCAGTTCTGGGTCGCACGGAGAGCTTCACCTATACCCTTACCGGTGGCGGCACTACCGACTCCGCGAAGCTGGTGATTTCGCTTGGCCAGGGCACCGTCAGTAACGGCGTGGTGGCGACGGACAACACCGCCTCCCTGACCTTCGATACCACCGTCAGCGCGGTAGATAACGGCCCGTCTTCGCAGGGCGGCTTCACCGTGGTGGGTATCAATCTTGGCTCTACGCTGGGGCTGAACCTGCTGGACGATCTGAGCAATCCGATCATCTACAACGTGGAAGAAGGCACCACCCGCACCATGACCATTCAGGCCTCGGTTGGGGGTGTGGCGCTGGCCTCCACCTTTGATCTGTACGTCTATAAGTTCAACGAAGCGACGCAGACCTTCGAGCAGTATCGCACCGTGGCTAACTGGCTGCGTGCCCCGCTGCTCGGCGGCACCTCGCCGCAGTTAACCCTGCAACTGCCGGCCGGGGAGTATCTGTTCCTGCTTAACACGGCGGCGGGGATCACTGCCCTGACCGGTTATACCCTCAACGTGCTGCAGGATCATGTCTACAGCGTAGAGAGCGTGTCGGCCACCACCCAGGGTGATGTGCTGTCGGATGACATCGTGCCGAACGGCACGGTGGTCAGCCAGGTGAACGGCGTGGCGGTGAGCGCCACTGGCGTCACCACCATCGAAGGGGAGTACGGTACCTTACGTATTAACGCTCAGGGGGAATACACCTATACCCTGCGCAGCGGCGTAGGATCCAACGGGATTAACACCCCTGACACCTTCGTCTATACCGTGCGTACGCCGACCGGTGTGACCGATACCGCTTCACTGAATATCACCCCGACGGCGCGTCCGCTGGATGCGGTGAATGATGTGAGCCAGGCGGTGGACGTGGCCTCGGTCCACCATACCGCGGCTTACTCAGACACCACGGTCGGTTCTGCCAGCTGGACATCGGCACTGCTGGGCGCCACCCAGGGCAGCGGCAGCGGTACCTTTGTCGTTGATGCCAATACCGCGCTGCACAACGTGGTGCTGAACTTCAACGTCGCCTCGCTGCTTAACCTGGGCGGGCTGACGGTGAACTGGACCCTCTCTCAGGGCGGGACCACCATTCGTACCGGCTCCTTCGGCGGCGGTATTCTGCTGGGAGGCAACGCTTCTATTAACCTGACCGGCCTGGATCTGGACGCGGGCACCTACACACTCAGCTACACCGGCCGGGTAGGTGCGCTGAGCGTGGGGAATATCACCATTACCCCGAGCGTAACCGGCACCAGCTTCTCGTTGTCCCAGTTCGACTCCACCAGCGGCCATACCGTTAACGGCAATATCTTTGACGGTACTGACTCTCAGGGGGCCATGGATCAGCTGCACTCGGTAGATACGCGTCTGAGCATAACCGGCTTTAACGGTGTGACCTCAACGATCGATCCGTACGAGACCAGCAGCGCCACGGTGACCGTACAGGGGCGTTACGGCACCCTGTCGATCGAAGCCGATGGGGATTACACCTATACCCTTAAAAGCGGTGTTGCGCTCTCCAGCATCACGACCAAGGAAGTCTTCAACTACACTCTGACTGAGGGTGGAAAAACCGACACAGCCTCTCTGACCATTAACATGGCGCCGAAATTTATCAGCTCCGAACACAATGATCAGATTACCGGCACCGTGTATGGCGACACCCTGATTTATCAGGTGTTGAACAACACGGCGGGCAATGCCACCGGGGGCAACAGCAGCGGCGATCACTGGACCAACTTCTCGCTCACGCAGGGCGATAAGATTGATATCGGCGATCTGCTGGTGGGCTGGAACGGACAGAGCTCGACGCTGGGTAATTACATTCAGGTGAGCACCAGCGGCAACAATACGGTGATCTCCATTGACCGCGATGGCACAGGAACCGCCTACGCTAAATCGACGCTTGTCACGCTGAATAATGTGCAAACCACCTATGAGGAGCTGGTGTCCCAGAATCACATCATTACCTAATGACGCTAAAAACAGACCCGGGCGCGTGCCGCCCGGGCTGAACACAATAGAGCTATACCCTTCATCATTCGAGCTGCATGACAAAACGCCTTATGCGTTTTGAGGTGCCCTGCAGCGGCCCCGCAGGACAAGGCCCTGGAATGAATCGGGTAATAAAGCCAGCCTGAATGATGACGGGTATATATTGATTTTTTAGGGATAAAAGCATGGATAAAGTGTCTTGCTGGTGGCTGTCGTGCTGCCTTTTTTCCACCCCGCTTTTCGCGGAGATATCGCCTACCGTTATTAATCCTGCGCTTTTAAGCGAACAACAGGAACTCCCCGCCTTAAATGGCCGCGTCGCTCTGCCAGCCACCAAACCCCCATCCGGAACGCTAACGGTACAGGACGCCGTCACCCGCGCCGTCACCTGGCATCCGACTATTCGCGAGGCGGTGGGCAAGCTCTATGAACAGACAGAGCAGGTGGATGTCGCGAAATCGAAATACTATCCCCAGGTCAATGCCGGGATGGAAAACGGCTATACCCATGACGGCTACGACAACGGTTTTACCCCCTCGCTGGTGCTCTCGCTTTCGCAGATGCTGTACGATTTTGGCAAGGTAGCAAGCCAGGTACGGGCGGAAAGCGCCGGCGTAGCCCAGCAGCAAGCCAACGTCCTGGTCAGCATCGATACCATCGCCCACGACACCGCCCTGGCGCTGGTGCAGGTGCAAACCTGGCAGCAGATGGTCGAGACCGCGAAAGAGCAGCTCGATGCCCTCTCCTCCATCGGCACGCTGGCACGCCAGCGTAATGACGAAGGGGCCAGCTCGCTGTCGGATGTGGTGCAGACCGAAGCGCGCATCGAGGCGGCGCGCGCCCAACTGATGCAGTATCAGGCAAGCCTGGACAGCTCCCGCGCCACGCTAATGAGCTACCTCGGCTGGGATAACCTCAATACGGTGAGCAATGACTTCCCGCAAAAGCTGGGAAAGAGTTGCGATCTGGCAGAGCCGGATGACCGCCTGGTTCCGGCCGTGCTGGCCGCCTGGGCGCAGGCCAACGTCGCCCAGGCCAACCTGGATTATGCTAATGCCCAGATGACACCGACCCTTTCACTGGAACCGGAGGTGCGTCACTATCTTAACGATCGCTACTCGGGCAACGATGTGCGCGACCGCACCCAGTATTCGGCCTGGGTGAAAGTCCAGATGCCGCTCTATCAGGGGGGCGGCCTGACCGCTCGTCGTAACGCCGCCGGCCACGCGGTGGAGGCGGCCCAGTCAACGATC
The DNA here is from genome assembly GCF_002308415.1 of Leclercia sp. UBA1284. Classification (NCBI taxonomy): domain Bacteria; kingdom Pseudomonadati; phylum Pseudomonadota; class Gammaproteobacteria; order Enterobacterales; family Enterobacteriaceae; genus Leclercia; species Leclercia sp. UBA1284. The sequence goes on along the minus strand of NZ_DBUS01000008.1, from coordinate 158,742 downwards.
CAGCGCACGCGTCTGGAAGTGCGAAGAGATCTGCAGGAGTCCCGCAGCCAGGTGCTGAGCCTGATGAGCACCCTGCAGATCCAGGCCCGTCAGGAAACACTCAGCCAGCGCACCCGTGAACTCTATCAACAGCAGTACCTCGACCTCGGCTCCCGTCCGCTACTGGATGTGTTGAACGCCGAGCAGGAGGTTTATCAGGCACGCTTTACCCAACAGCAAACCGCCGGACAACTGCACCAGCTTCAGCTGAATTGTCTCTACAACACCGGGCGCCTGCGCAACGCGTTCAGCCTTGATAACCGCACTATTCAGTCCGTGGAGATCCAGCCATGACGCAAAACGATTCAGATCAACAGGCGCCCCTCAGCCAGCAGTCGCTGGAGCTGTGGGCGCAGGCGTTTGGCTACGTGGCGACGCGCTACCGGGTCACCTGCTCCCCCGGCGCGCTGGTCGCCAGCGCCCCCTGGCTAAAAGATAAGCCCAAAATCCCGGCGTTGACCGGGCTGGCGCGCGACGCAGGATTAAGCTTTAAGCTCTTGAGCAACGAACAGGCATCTATTAACAGCTGGCGCTTGCCGGTGGTGGCGGAGCTGGACGATGGCAATATCGGCGTAATCGAACATTTTGACGGAGAAGATACCCTCGACGTCTGCTTCTTCGACGATAAAACGCACGTCAATCGCCTCTCGATGAGCGCCCTGCTGCCCAAAATCCGCCACGTGGTAGCCTTACGTCCGCTGTCGGCGCTGAAAGACAGCCGCGTGGATGCCTATATTTCGCAATATCGTCCTGACTGGCTCTATCGGCTAGTCATGCGCGACATGCGCCCCTATGCCTACGTGATGCTGGCGGCACTTTTCGTTAACGTCCTGTCGCTGGCGGGTATTCTCTTCTCGATGCAGGTCTACGACCGGGTCATTCCGGCGCAGTCCTATCCCACCCTGTATGTGCTGACCATCGGGGTGCTCATCGCCACGCTGTTTGGTTTTTTACTGCGAATGGCCCGCAGCCACATCATGGATCTGCTGGGTAAACGCGCGGATTTACGCGTCTCTGACCGCGTCTTTGGGCACGCCCTGCGCCTGCGCAATAGCGCCATTCCCCGCTCTACCGGCAGCTTTATCTCGCAGCTGCGCGAGCTGGAGCAGATCCGTGAGATGGTCACCTCCTCCACGATCTCGACGATTGTCGATCTCCCCTTCTTCCTGTTGTTTGTGGTGGTGCTGGCGATTATCGCCCCACAGCTTGCATGGATTGCCCCGGTGGCGGCGGTGCTGATGGTGCTGCCCGGGCTGCTGTTACAAAAAAAGCTGGCGGCGCTGGCGAAGCAGGCGGCCCACGAGTCAACCCTGCGTAACGCGGTACTGGTGGAGAGCGTGCAGGGGCTGGAAGATATCAAGCTGATGCAGGCGGAGAACCGGTTTTTACAGCAGTGGAACAGCTACATCCAGATTACCGCCGAGTCCGGTCTGCGCACCCGCGAGTTGACCCAGAACCTGATCAGCTGGGGAATGACCATTCAGAGCCTGGTGTACGCCGCCGTGATTGTGGTGGGTGCCCCGATGGTGATCGAAGGGGAGATGACCACCGGTGCCGTGGTGGCCGCCTCGATGCTTGCCTCTCGCATGGTGGCGCCCATGGCCACGCTGTGTGGCGTGCTGGCCCGCTGGCAGCAGGTGAAAGCCGCCAAAGAGGGGCTGGACAGCATTATGCAGTTGCCCACCGAGAACCAGCGTGAAGAGACTCCTATCCGCCAGGATGTGTTGCGCGGTCACTACCTGTTTGAGCAGGCCCAGTTCCGCTATGGCGGCGAGGAGCAGCGTGTGGCGCTGCGCATCAACCGCCTGGAGATCAAACCTGGCGAAAAAGTGGCGATCCTCGGGCGCAACGGCGCGGGAAAATCGACGCTGCTGCAGGCGATGATCGGCGGCATGGATCTGATCGACGGCGAATCGCGAATAGATAACATCAGCCTGCCGCATCTCGACGTGGCCGATCTCCGGCGTAACGTGGGGCTAATGACCCAGAATGCCCGCCTCTTTTACGGCACCCTGCGTGAAAACATTACCCTCGGCACGCCGCGCGCTACCGACGAGGAGATCTTCCAGGTGCTGACCATGTGCGGTGCCGCGACCTTTGTCCAGAAACTGCCGAAAGGGCTGGATCACCCGATCATGGAGAACGGCGTGGGCCTCTCGGGCGGCCAGCGCCAGTCGATTCTGTTGGCACGTATGTTCCTGCGTGACCCCAATATCGTGCTGCTCGACGAGCCGACCGCCTCGCTGGATGAACATACCGAGCGAGAATTCATTCAACATTTGCAGGCCTGGCTGGGCAACCGCACGCTGATCGTCGCCACCCACCGGGTGCCGGTGCTGGAGCTGGTAGACAGGGTGGTGGTGCTAAAAGAGGGGATGCTGGTGATGGACGCGCCGAAAGCACAGGCATTAAGCAATAGCCGCATGCAGCAGCAGGCAAACGGACGGGAGTGGAAAAATGAAAATCAGTCAGCGTGACGCCGCGGCGATGGATGACCTTGATAACGCGCTCGGCAGCGAGAGCGGCTATACCGGGGCGCGCAATATTATTCTCTTTACGCTGGCGCTGTTTGTGGTGCTGGGCGCCTGGGCCTGGTGGGGGATCCTCGACGAGGTCTCCACCGGTACCGGGAAAGTGATCCCCAGCTCGCGTGAGCAAAAGCTGCAGTCGCTCGACGGGGGGATCCTTGCTGAACTGATGGTGCATGAGGGGGATCAGGTGCAGGCCGGCCAGGTCCTGGCGCGGATGGACCCTACCCGCTCTGAATCCAACGTGGGGGAGAGCGCAGCGCGTTATCGCGCCTCTCTGGCCTCCAGCGCCCGCCTCTATGCCGAGGTGAACGACCTGCCGCTGAAGTTCCCCCCTTCGCTGGCAAAGTGGACCGATCTCACCGCCAGCGAAACCCGGCTGTATAACTCCCGCCGCGCTCAGCTGGAAGATACCCAGCGCGAGTTGCGACAGGCCCTGGCGCTGGCCAATAAAGAGCTCGCCATTACCCAGCGGCTGGTGAAAACCGGTGCTGCAAGCCATGTGGAAGAGCTGCGTTTACAGCGTCAGAAGAGCGACCTGGAGCTGAAGCTTACCGATGTGCGTTCGCAATATTATGTGCAGGCCCGCGAAGCGCTCTCGAAAGCCAATGCCGAGGTGGATATGGTATCGGCGGTTCTGAAGGGGCGTGAGGACTCAGTGACGCGGCTGACGGTCAAATCCCCGGTACGGGGGATTGTGAAAAACATCAAAGTGACAACTATCGGTGGCGTTATTCCGCCCAACGGTGAGCTGATGGAGATTGTACCGGTGGACGATCATCTGCTGATCGAAACGCGTCTTTCGCCGCGTGATATCGCTTTTATCCACCCTGACCAGAAGGCGCTGGTGAAGATCTCCGCCTATGATTACGCCATCTACGGTGGGCTGGAAGGCGTGGTCGAGACCATCTCACCGGATACGATTCAGGACGAAGCCAAACCCGAAGTCTTCTACTACCGGGTCTTTATCCGCACCAATCAGGATTACCTGGTGAACAAGGCAGGAAGGCACTTTTCGATTGTGCCCGGAATGATTGCGACTGTGGATATTAAGACCGGTGAAAAGTCGGTGCTCGACTATATGATCAAGCCGTTCAACCGCGCAAAAGAGGCGCTGAGAGAGCGGTAATTTTTTCGAAGGCCCTCGCCTCCAGGAGGGCCCTTCTTCCCGTCAGGTCTGAAGCCGCCTCGCAAAATTTATATTTTCACCCTTCTTTAGAGCCGAACCGCTTCCCGAGCCGTCACGACTGATTAAAACTTAGTCTAAGGATAGATATTGCTCAGGGAGGGCAAAATGGATGAACAGGCGGGCTGGCAAGCACCCTTTTGTGAAGACTGCGGTCATGGGATGGTGTACCGAACCTTTACCCTTGGCGGCAGGCTCTATGCTGTCGGATTTGAGAAAGTAGACGTCCTGCAAGATTTTACACATAAAGGGGGCAGTATTCTGAAATTTACTGCCTCTGCTTCGCGCTCCTTCAATAATCTGTGGGCTGTTATTTTCGACGAAATAGATCATGAAGCCCTGGATTTCAAAGGGTTCAGGCATATTCCGCATTCTGGCCTTTCGGGTGGACGCGTATTGTTTAAAGTTGCACGTATAATTTTTGAGCATTACTCTGCTGCGAGGGCTGGTGCCTATGTTTTTTCTGCGGCCACTGACCCTCTCGGTTTACGCAAGGACGACCTGGTAGATCTTTACAGTCGGATTTTAGGTCTGACTGGCTATCCGAAAAGTCGATTGTTCAAAACGTTGTTTAACGGATGGCAGGCATATAGCAACTGCGCATCAGGAGGAAGGGAATATGTCGTTACCACAGATCGTTACTGAGCCCCATGTCACCACACCTGAGCTTCTTTTTATAGAAATGAGTAAAAGGCTACGGCTGGCAGCATGCCGTGATATTCGTAATAAACTCAAATCAGGAGAAATAGCCTTTACGAATGGGCGTTTCACTGGCGAATGTCTACAGGTTGAGCGCCCTCCACGTCGTTGATTTATAGTGAGAACGACCCGGCAAACTGAGCCACACTCGCCGGGTCGATGGCACATTAGCCTGTTCTTGCCGCTTTCGCCTCATACTATGGATGCAAAATCTCACTTATTTTCTTCATCATTGCCAACACATTTTTATGGAATAATTAATAGTGATCTGGAAATTTATATAGAATATATTTCAAAATGAATCCAACGTGACTCACCAATAATAAACAATCAGTTTTTTTATTTTTATACTATGGTCGACCCCTTACAGCAGTAGATTATTTAAGCAATTCTCAACACTCCAACAGTGATGCCATTAACCGGACTGCAACCCCCTTCAGAATAATTAAGAATTGTCTCAGCAATTTTATTTTTTTATAGGCTATAAGCCCTTAAAGCAGTTATGTAAACTTACGTAAAGAACCCCGCCACGTCTGGCACTCAATGCTGAACCGCAACGTAAAAGTAATTTAGCGCTGCGCTTAAGCGGAAGAGCGATGCAATACATCATCTTGCCGCAGTTTATTATAAAAACAAGCGAAGCGATAATATGTTAAAAAAACAAAACCCTCAGTGAAATATCTAAAAACATCGATTTGACTCCTTCCGAATAAAAACTAAATTTAATCCTGAACGACATATTGATACGAACACATCGTATCTTAACTGACATAAATGCAACATGTGAGGGTTGAAATATGGCAGATCAACGTGGTGGTTCAGGTAATTTCTCTCAAGACCGTGAAAAAGCGTCTGAAGCAGGGAAAAAAGGTGGTCAGCAAAGCGGCGGTAACTTTAAAAACGATCCGCAGCGTGCCTCTGAAGCTGGCAAAAAAGGGGGTCAGAATAGCCATGGTGGCGGACGGAAATCTGACAACTCCTAATTAGTTTTTCATCTTACTAGTGAAATGAAAAATGAGAGAGCTGCGGGCTTGCGGGCTCGCAGTATTTTACTGTCGTCAATAACGGAGCGATCTTATGAATATGAAATCTATGGAAGATGTTTTTATTCATCTGCTATCAGACACCTACAGCGCAGAAAAGCAGCTGACGCGTGCGCTAGCGAAACTTGCTCGTGAGGCTTCAAGTGAAAAATTGAGCGCCGCCTTTAAAGCGCACCTTGAAGAGACGCAAGGACAGATCGAACGTATTGATCAGGTCGTGGAATCTGAACCAAACCTGAAAATCAAACGAATGAAGTGTGTTGCGATGGAAGGCTTAATTGAAGAAGCCAATGAAGTCATCGAAAGCACCGAGAAAAATGAAGTCCGCGATGCGGCGTTAATCGCTGCGGCGCAGAAAGTCGAACATTACGAAATTGCCAGCTACGGCACCCTGGCGACCCTCGCCGAACAGTTAGGTTATCGCAAGGCGGTAAAACTGTTGGCTGAAACGCTGGAAGAAGAGAAAGCGACAGATATCAAACTGACTGATTTGGCCGTAAGCAACATCAATCAGAAAGCCGGTAAATAATAACGTTGCAAACACACTGAGGAACAGACTATGAATCACGTAGAACATTACCATGACTGGCTACGCGATGCTCACGCGATGGAAAAGCAAGCCGAATCCATGCTCGAATCGATGGCCAGCCGCATAGACAACTATCCCGATGTACGCGCGCGTATTGAGCAGCACATCACCGAAACCAAACATCAAATTACTGTGCTGGAAGAGATCCTTGATCGCAATGATATCTCGCGCTCGCTGGTAAAAGATTCCATGAGTAAAATGGCAGCCCTGGGTCAGTCCATCGGCGGTATGTTCCCGTCAGATGAGATTGTTAAAGGCTCCATCAGCGGCTATGTTTTCGAGCAGTTCGAGATAGCCTGTTATACCTCTCTGCTGGCGGCAGCGAAGAAGGCTGGCGATACCGCATCAGTACCTGCGATTGAATCTATTCTTGCCGAAGAGCAGCAAATGGCCGACTGGCTGATCCGTCATATCCCGGATACCACGGAAAAGTTCCTCCTGCGCTCCGACGCCGATGGCGTGGAAGCGAAAAAATAAATCACAGGAGAGCCTATGTTTCGACACGTAAAACAACTGCAATATACCGTGCGCGTCGCCGAGCCCAATCCGGGCCTGGCGAACCTGCTGCTCGAACAGTTTGGCGGCCCTCAGGGTGAACTGGCTGCCGCCTGCCGTTACTTCACCCAGGGGCTGGGGGATGACGATCCAGGGCGTAAAGATATGCTGATGGATATCGCCACCGAAGAGCTTAGCCACCTGGAGATTATCGGGACGCTGGTTGGCATGCTTAATAAAGGCGCCAAAGGTGAACTGGCAGAAGGGATCGAAAGTGAAGCTGAACTCTATCGTTCGCTAACGGCGAACGGTAACGACAGCCACATCACCTCGCTCCTGTACGGGGGTGGTCCTCCGCTGACTAACTCCGCAGGCGTCCCCTGGACGGCGGCCTATATCGACACCATCGGTGAGGCGACGGCGGATCTGCGCTCCAACATCGCGGCAGAAGCGCGCGCGAAAATCATTTATGAGCGTCTGATTAACGTCACCGACGATCCGGGCGTGAAAGATGCGCTGGCTTTTCTGATGACCCGCGAAGCGGCACACCAGCTCTCCTTTGAGAAGGCGTTGCAGTCCATTCGCAATAATTTCCCACCGGGGAAATTGCCACCCATCGAGCAATACGCCAACACCTACTACAATATGTCTGAAGGTGGTGAAGTACGGGGCAGCTGGAACAGCGACAATAACTTTGAATACGTCGCTAATCCGCAGCCTGCTGTTGATGGGGGAGATGGCAGCGCGTCTGTGTCTCTGTCAAAAGAGCAAAGCGCCCTGCTTAAAGCGATGGCTAAACGTACCGAGTCGGATCCGAAAGCCGACCCTCTCACCGGCGCAGAACTGGGTGCCGGTAAGAAAAAAGCTTAACCCCTTCTACTATGCCATACCCAAATGCCCCGTCCCCACGGGGCATTCGTTGATGGGGAAGAGAACACATGTTTGAACTCGACGCATTTCATCTTGCCAGGCTGCAGTTTGCCTTTACTGTCTCGTTTCACATTATTTTTCCCGCCTTGACCATCGGCCTCGCCAGCTATCTTGTGGTACTTGAAGGGATGTGGTTGCGCACCAAAAATGACGTCTGGCGATCGCTCTACCATTTCTGGCTCAAAATCTTCGCCGTCAACTTCGGTATGGGGGTGGTCTCAGGGCTGGTGATGGCCTATCAATTTGGCACCAACTGGAGCGGTTTTTCCCAGTTTGCCGGCAGCATCACCGGGCCGCTACTCACCTATGAGGTGCTCACCGCCTTCTTCCTCGAAGCTGGCTTCCTGGGCGTGATGCTCTTTGGCTGGAACAAGGTTGGGCCGGGGCTGCACTTCTTTGCCACCTGCATGGTGGCGCTGGGCACGCTGATGTCCACATTCTGGATCCTCGCTTCCAACAGCTGGATGCACACGCCACAGGGATTCAGCATTGAAAATGGTCAGGTCATTCCGCAAGACTGGTTTGCCATTATCTTTAACCCGTCCTTCCCCTATCGGCTTATTCATATGTCCATCGCCGCCTTTTTGAGTAGCGCCCTGTTTGTGGGTGCCTCCGGGGCGTGGCATCTGCTGCGGGGCAACAACACCCCGGCGGTGCGCAAAATGTTCTCGATGGCGCTGTGGATGGCGCTGCTGGTTGCTCCGGTTCAGGCGCTGGTCGGCGATATGCACGGCCTGAATACGCTGGAGCATCAGCCCGCGAAGATTGCCGCCATTGAAGGACACTGGGAAAATCCCCCCGGCGAAGCGACGCCGCTGCTGCTCTTCGGCCTGCCCGATATGGAGGAAGAGCGGACCAAATATGGCCTTGAGATCCCGGCGCTGGGTAGCCTGATCCTGACGCACAGCCTGGATAAGCAAGTTCCGGCGCTGAAAGATTTCCCGAAAGAGGATCGCCCCAACTCCACCATCGTCTTCTGGTCGTTCCGGGCCATGGTCGGTCTTGGCCTGTTAATGATTGCCCTGGGGCTCGGTAGCCTGTGGCTGCGCTACCGTAAGCGGCTGTACCAGTCCCGCCCCTTCCACTGGTTTGCGCTCTGCATGGGCCCCGCCGGTGTGCTGGCGGTACTGGCGGGCTGGATCACCACCGAGGTGGGCCGACAGCCGTGGGTCGTTTATGGCTACCTACGCACCGTCGACGCCGTGTCACTGCACAGCACGCTACAGATGAGCATCAGCCTGCTGGCCTTTATTGTTGTCTACTGCTCCGTCTTTGGCGTGGGTTTGCTCTACCTGATTCGCCTGATTAAAAAAGGGCCGCAGCCGACCGAAGCGCTGACGCTGCATACCGATGGCAGGCCGGCACGTCCGCTCTCTGCGGCGGAACCGGTACCGGAAGAGGAGAAATCCTGATGGGCGTCGATATTTCAGTAATCTGGGTGGCCATAATCGTATTCGCCACCCTGATGTACATCATTATGGACGGCTTCGACCTGGGGATTGGGATGCTCTTTTATTTCGAGCGCGATCCCCAGTCGCGAGACGTGATGGTAAACAGCGTCGCACCGGTATGGGATGGCAATGAAACCTGGCTGGTGTTAGGCGGCGCGGGATTGTTTGGCGCATTTCCGCTGGCCTATGCGGTGATTATTGACGCGCTGACCATACCGCTCACCGCCATGCTGATTGGTCTTATTTTCCGCGGCGTGGCCTTTGAGTTTCGCTTCAAGGCCACCCCGTCGCACCGTAAATTCTGGGACTACTCCTTTGCAGGCGGTTCGCTGCTGGCGACCTTTAGCCAGGGCATTGTGGTTGGGGCGATGATCAACGGCTTTGAGGTGGAGGGACGTCGTTTTGTCGGCTCCTCCCTCGACTGGTTAACGCCCTTTAACCTCTTCTGCGGGCTGGGTCTGATGGTGGCCTATTCCCTGCTGGGCACCACCTGGCTGGTCATGAAAAGCGAAGGGGCGTTACAGATCCATATGCGCCATCTTACACGCCGGGTGCTGCTGGCGCTGGTGGGAGTCATTGCCGTGGTGAGTATCTGGACACCTCTCGGCTGGCAGTATGTCTCCGACCGCTGGTTCTCGCTGCCCAATTTCTTCTGGTTCTTGCCGGTCCCGCTGCTGGTAGGGGTATTTAGCCTGTGGATATGGCGTCTCAGCCTGAACCCTAACAGCCACGTGATGCCCTTTATCTTAACGCTGGGGTTGATCTTCCTCGGCTTTAGTGGGCTGGGTATCAGCCTGTGGCCCAATCTCATTCCACCGAGTATTACCCTGTGGGATGCCGCGGCACCGCCATCAAGCCAGCTGTTTATGTTGGTGGGAACGCTGTTGATTATCCCGGTGATCCTCGTCTATACCGCCTGGAGCTACTACGTGTTTCGTGGCAAGATCTCCGGTAATGAAGGCTATCACTAAGCTGCGCCAGGGTGGGGGCGGCCCTCTTATCTCATCAGGGCGAAAAGGGTTAACGCGGGGTCTGGTTACGCCAGCCCCCGCGGCGTTAATTAACGCTTACGACCGGTAAACAGCCGGGCGACCAGCAGACCGGCGGCCACTGCCACCGTGCCGACCAGCACCTTACCCGGTACGCCAGAGGTGATGGCCGTCGCCCGGGTATTCGCTTCTGAAGAGAAGCGGCCATGAACCTGATGCATACCGCTGACCGGCCCCGAGAGATAATCTTCCCGATCGGGCGCATTCAGCTCATTGGTCATCTGCCCCTCCCACGCCTTTTTCACCATCATGCGGTCAAGCAGACCGGGAAAGAGAAACTGGCCGACAATCGACTGCAGTGTACTGCGCCCAACCCAGAGCTCACGCACCGGGCGTTGTACCACGTTGTAGATGGCCTCGGCGGCCACTTCCGGTTCATACACCGGGCCCAGCGGGCGCATAGAAAAGGCAAATTTATTCCGCGCCCATGCAAACTGCGGCGTATTGAGTCCAGGCAGCTGGACCATCGCCAGGTGGATATTGATCCTCTCGTGAATCAGCTCAGTCCGCACCGCGTCGGTAAAACCGCGAATGGCCGCTTTGGCGCCGCAGTAGGCTGATTGCAGGGGAATGGAACGATAGGCCATCGCCGAGCCGACCTGAATAATCATCCCTGAATCACGGGGCGTCATCACCGCCAGCGCCGCCCGGGTGCCATTGACGTAACCCAGATAGGTGACGTCGGTGACCCGACGAAACTCGTCATCTTCCATGGCGCGAAACGGCGCCAGGACGCCACACATGGCGTTGTTGACCCACACATCAATACTGCCAAGATGCTGTTCCATCTCCTGCGCTGCCGTCATAATGGCCTGCGCATCCGCGACATCAGCATTCACCGTATGGCATTTCACGCCATGACGCGCCACCTCTTCACGTGCAACCGCAAGGCTGTGGTCATCGCGGGCAATGATCCCCACATTGAACCCCGCCCGGGCAAAACGCAGCGCCGTTGCCTTTCCTAACCCCGCCGTCGCGCCAGTAATTACCACAACACCCATCTTGCTCTCCTTAGTGCAGCTGCTTTTTCCAGTGCGGAATGCGCCGCAACAGTTCCGACAGTGCATAACGCACCGCTTTTTCGATAACGTCTTCACACTCGCCGGTAAAATGCTGCACCGCCGTACTCACCTCGCCGCGAAACCCCCAGGCAAACCAGACGGTGCCCGCGGGGGTGCCGTCATCGCCGCCGTCGGGCCCGGCGTAGCCGCTAATGGCGATGCTTAAATCCGCTGCCGCCAGCTTTAACGCACCCTGTGCCATTTCACTCACCGTCTGTCCGCTTACGGCGGTGTACTTATCCAGCGTCGCTTTACTCACCCCCAGCACTTTATGTTTGGCGTCATCGCTAAAGGTGACCACGCCAGTGTCGAAGAAGGAGGCGGTATCCGCTTCGGCGCATAACGCCGACGCCAGATTGCCGCCCGTACAGGACTCTGCCGTGGTGAGATACCAGCCCAGGTCAGGTAAAACAGTCGCAACCTGCCGGGTGAGCTCCTTAAGTGTTTTCGCTTCGTTCCAGATATTTTCTGTCATGATGCACTCTCTTCAGGAATAATAGAAATATGACCATTACGTTCAAGGATGGCATATTTAATCTCTTTCAGTTCAGTAATTCCGTGGTTTTGGCGGGCGGAGACCAAAATATCGTCGCAGGAGACATCGACTTTTTTTAATTTGTCATTTTGCAATTCCCCGTGCGACACCAAAATAACCGGTGAGCCATCCAGCATCGATTCCGCACCATGAATATATTTTTTCAGCACGCCAAAAAGCATATCGATCACCACCAGCGTAACAATGGTTAACATTGCACCCGTGACGGAGAAATCATTCCCCAGCAGCGCCTGCTGGGTGGCTTCGCTGATAATTAACAGCAAGATGAGATCGAAGCTGGTCATTTGTAGCAGAGCGCGCCGCCCGGCGATTTTAAAGACCACCAGCAAGATCAGATAGATCGCCACCGCCCTCAGAATCATCTCCATTTCGGCCCCCTACGGATAGATAAACTGCCAGAAGCGAATGCCTGGCTCGTTATTAACGCTGACGGTGGTAACGGCTTTTCCTGGCTGGTCTGGCGTGGTGTAGAGCCAGACGGTAAAGGGCTGCTGGGGGGTGACTTCGTTATAGACCAGCACGATATCTGCCCCGTCACTACGCATTTCGTCAGGCTGCGGCCAGATATTTTCGGTTTCAAAATGGGTCATATAATCCTGCCCCAGCCGGAGGGTCAGGCGCTGGCTAGTTTGAAGATGCAGGGAAATTTTCACCTGTACCGGGGTTTGCAATCGACCAAAACGTTCGTAGTGCACCTGCAATATATTATTCGGGGATTTTTGTATCGTTTCGCTAAAATAGCCGTTGGAAAAAAAACCGGCCAGTGCGGCGACAACGATAATTAACAAAAAAATTAAACCGAAGCGGTGACACAGTGACTCAAACTGGAGCGCAAAGCGGTCCTCATCAACCCCGGGGAGGGGGGATGAAGTTTCTTTTACTTTCGCCATTTATCACCTCACCGTCTCGTTTATTAAAATTATGCAGCCAGATGATTTTTAAAGATAATTTGGATTAAGACTGTTCTTGTTTGCAAAATAAAAAATAGCAACCAGGCTTAATAAGTCAAGCAAGGTTAAACCAAGGAGGCAGTATGAAATTATTAGTTGCACCCTTATTGTGTTGTTTTTTAATCCCGGCAGCCTGGGCCGATGATAATGGTGGACTGAAGAAAGATGCTGCTCCCCCGGCGCCCCACTCGCTGGACGAAGGCTATCGTGGCACAGAGGATGCCCGCATCATGACCGTTACGCAGGCCAAAGAGATGCATGATGGTGCCACTATCTCGCTGCGCGGTAATTTGATTGATGGCTCTGGCGGCGATAAATTTAAATTCCGCGATAAAACGGGTACCATTGATACCATTATTCCGCAAGCCGTATTTGATGGACGCACGGTAAAACCCGATCACATGATTAGTATTAATGGCAGTCTGGATAAAAAAATGAATCCGCCGGTGGTGCGTGTGGACCACATCCAGAAATAAGCCAAATTTCACTTAAGTCTTACGCGGGTATTTAACCGATGCCCGCCAATCCCCACTAAATATATTCTAGCCCCCCTCTACCTACCAGATTTAAGGATATTAAAACTCGGAATATTCCGGGCTTTAGGATTAATCCCTCTTTCATTCAACGCCCTTTCCTTAAACAATTTTACACAAATTCACATTGCATCCTTTTTTCTTACACGGCACGGATTTCCCATGATAGCCCGACACAGTCTCGCGTTGATAATAACGACAGCCACTGGCCTGTCTTTAATGCTCCCTGCCCATGCGGCAGACCCCGAAAACCAATTCATTATTCAGCAGCAACGTCAGAGAGCATTAGAACAACAATTAACGCCGCCGGTACCGGATGTTCGCCTGTCTGAGCCGTCGTCGGGCTTTGGCCGCATCGACTTTCCCATCGAAACGCCCTGCTTTGAGATTAAACGCGTAGCGCTAAGCGGCCAGGAGGCTCTGCCGCACTGGTTACCGCTGCAGCGCATCGCCAGCCAGGCGCAAGGTCGCTGTATTGGCGGCAAAGGGATAAACCTGCTGATGAGTACCCTGCAAAACCGCATTGTCGACCACGGCTGGATAACGACCCGCGTGCTCGCCCCTTCGCAGGATCTGAAAAGCGGCACCTTAAAACTTACGATCGTGCCGGGCTATGTGCGACACGTGAAACTCACTGACGAGAGCGACGACTACATCCAGCTTTACAGCGCCTTCCCGGCTCACGAAGGCAATCTGCTGGATCTGCGTGACATTGAGCAGGGGCTGGAAAATTTACAGCGCTTGCCGACGGTGGAAGCCAATATGGAGTTGCTGCCCGGGGAGAAACCCGGCGAGAGCGATATTGTGATTACCCGTAAGCAGCGCAAAATGTGGCGTCTGGGCCTGTCGCTGGACGATGCCGGTACCGAAACCACCGGCCGCTACCAGGGCGGCGTGACCCTGTCGCTGGACAACCCCTTCTCCCTTAGCGACCTGCTCTATTTTTCTGCCAGCCACGATCTCAATGACAAGAGCGGCAAAGGCAGTAAAAACTACACCGCCCACTACTCGGTGCCTTTTGGCTACTGGATGCTGGGCGTAACCGGTAGCGACTATGACTACCACCAGACCGTGGCCGGGTTGAATGGCGATTACCGCTACAGCGGCAAAAGTAAAAACCTCGACGTACAGCTCAGCCGCGTGCTGCACCGCAGCGGCTCACAAAAAACCACCTTCACATACGATGTGATGACCCGAGAAACCCGCAACTTTATCGACGATACCGAAGTCGGCGTCCAGCGCCGCCAGACGGCGGCATGGCGCGTAGGGCTGGATCATCGCCATTACATCGGCCAGGCGACGCTGGATGCGGGCATCAGCTATCAACGCGGTACCCGCTGGTTTGGTGCCCAGCCAGCGCCGGAAGAGTTCTGGGGCGAGGCGACCGCCCTCAGCAAAATCACGCAGCTCAACGCTCAGCTCGATCTGCCCTTTGAGATAGGAACGCAAAACTTCCGCTACAACGTGCAGTATCTGCGCCAGATGAGCAATACCCCGCTGACGCCGCAGGATCAGTTCTCCATCGGTAACCGCTGGACCGTGCGCGGCTTCGACGGTGAGCGCACCCTGAGCGCCAGCCACGGCTGGTACGTGCGTAACGATCTGGCCTGGCGCACGCCGCTGCCGAATCAGGAGCTCTATCTTGGCGCAGACTACGGCGAAGTGGGCGGTTACAGCGCAGATATTCCGGTTGGCCGCCATCTGGCGGGCGGCGTCGTCGGCCTGCGCGGGAGCGCGTTTAACACCGGTTACGATTTCTTCGCCGGTACGCCGTTCTCGAAGCCGGACGGCTTTGAAACCAGCGATCTCACGCTCGGCTTTAACCTCAACTGGAGCTGGTGATGCGCATCGGAAACCTGGAGATCAAAGCGCCGCTGATCCTCGGCGGGGAAGAGAGTGAAGCCGAAGTGCTGGGGGCCACCGTCTGGCTGTGGATGCACTCCCCGATGCACCGGGATGCCCCGCTGCATGCCCTGCCGACGTTGCTCTTACCCATTATCAAGCGCCGTCAGTATGTGCTGATCGCCGAAGGGGATCGGCCGGTTTTCTTCCTCAGTTGGGCGTGGCTGAACGAGGAGTCAGAGGCGCGCTATCTGACGCGCGCTTCCATTGAGATGCCGGAGGAGGACTGGGATAGCGGCGACCGAATCTGGTTTTGCGACTGGATTGCCCCCTTTGGGCACACCGCCGCGATGTCAGCCCTGATCCGCCGCGATATTTTCCCCGATCACGTCTTGCGCGCGCTTTATCACCGGGGCGCCGAGCGCGGCAAGCGCGTGATGACGTTCCACGGCGATCGCGTCAGCCGGGAACAAGCAAGAGTCTGGCAACAGCAACACCCGCTCGCCGTTAACCTGCCGGAAGCGTTTAAAGGAACGAACCATGAATAAGAACCTCTACCGAATTGTCTTTAACAAAGCGCGCGGCATGCTGATGGTGGTGGCGGATATCGCCCGCTCTGGCCGCGCCGGTTCGTCCCGCGCTTCCGGTATTGGTCATACCCATAGCCGACTGATTGGCAAAGTCAGTGCCATCAGCTTTGGGCTCTGGCTGACGATGGGGGCGATTCAGCCTGCACAGGCCAACATCGTGGCCAATACCGGCGCGCCAAAAAATCAACAGCCGACGGTGATTAACAGCGCCAACGGCACGCCGCAGGTCAATATCCAGACGCCATCGAAAGCAGGCGTTTCACGCAACAATTACACCCAGTTTGATGTGGATAAAAAAGGGGCCATCCTCAATAACTCCCACAAAAACGTGCAGACCAATCTGGGCGGCATGGTGGCGGGCAATCCATGGCTGGCGCGCGGCGAAGCCAAAGTGATCCTGAACGAGGTCAGCGCCCGCGATCCGAGCAAGCTGAAAGGCATGATTGAGGTCGCCGGGCAAAAAGCGCAGGTGGTGATTGCCAACCCGGCGGGCATCACCTGTAGTGGCTGCGGCTTTATCAACGCCAACCGCGCTACCCTGACCACCGGTCAGGCGCAGATGAAAGACGGCGCGCTGACCGGCTTTAACGTCGAACGCGGCGAGGTGGTGGTCGAAGGCACGGGGATGGACACCTCTGGCGCGGATTACACCGACATTATCGCCCGCTCGGTGAAGGTTAACGCCGGGCTGTGGGCTAAAGACCTGAAGGTCACCACCGGGCGCAACAGGGTGGATGCTGCCCACGAGGTGATCGAAAAAGGCAGCGACGACCCTGCCACCCGCCCGCAGCTGGCGGTGGACGTCGCCAGCCTCGGCGGCATGTATGCCGGTAAGATCCGCATGGTCGGCACCGAGAGCGGCGTCGGGGTGCGTAACGCCGGGGCCATCGGCGCCCAGGCGGGCAGCGTGACCCTTTCCGCCGACGGACGCATTGAAAACAGCGGCACCCTGCGTGCCAGCGACAACGCCAGCCTGCAAACCGCCAGCGAACTCAACAACAGCGGCGCGATCACCGCCGCCAGAGACGTCCGGGTGAGCGCGGCAAGCCTCACCGGGAGCCAGCAGAGCGTGCTGGCCGCCGGGGTGAAAAGCGACGGCAAGCTCGCCGACGCGGGGGATCTGGAACTCAGCACCCGCGGCCAGCTCAGCGCCCACGGGCAAAATCTGGCAGGCGGCAACCTCAGCGCCCGCGGCCAGGGGGTGGACCTCAGCGGCAGCCAGACCCAGGGCAAACGCCTCCTGCTCGACGGCGGCGCGGGGGATCTCAACACCGCCAGCGCGAAGGTCAACGCCAGCGAAATGACCCTGCGCACCGGGAAATTACTCAATAACGCCGGGGGCACGCTGAGCGCGGAGACGATGACTGTCAGCGCCCACGATCTCAGCAACCAGAAAGGCAAAATCGCCCACAGCGGCAGCGGCACCCTGACAGTCGATCTGCCGGGCACCCTCGATAACCAGCAGGGGCAGATTGGCGCGGCGAACGGCGTACAGCTCAGGGCTGGCACCCTCGACAACACCGCCGGGCAGATCGTGGCGGTAGCGGGTAACACCCGGCTGGAGGCCGGGACGGTAAACAACCAGCAGGGGCTGATCTCTGCCGCTGCAGGCGACGGCGAAATTACCAGCCAGCAGGCGGTGAACAACACCAGAGGCCGTATCGAGGCGGCGAAAACCCAGCGCATCAGCGCCGGAAGCCTCGACAACCAGCAGGGGGTGATTATCGCCGACGGGGCAACCCTGGCCCTGAATGGCGGCGCGTTTGATAACCGTGCCGGCTCCCTGCTCTCTCACGGTTCACTCAGCCTTGAGAGCGGCGCGCTGAACAACCAGAGCGGCTTCCTGGCAAGTGACGGCGACTTCAGCCTGAGCGCGGGCGCTGTCGACAACACCGAGGGCCAGATTGGCGCTAATAACACGTTGACCGCCGGTTTCGACAGGCTCAGCAACAGCGGCGGCGCGCTGAAATCGGTCGGGGCCATGACCCTCAACGGCGGCCTGCTGGATAACAGCCAGGGCACCACCTTCTCCGGGGAGAGCCTCGCCTTTAACGGCGGCACGCTGAACAATACCGCCGGACAGCTGGCGGCGGCAAAGGGCCTGTCGTTGGGTACCACGCAGATTATCAATAATAGAGGCGTGCTGCAGGGCGACGACGTGAACGTCACCTCAAGTGCCATCAATAATAGCGCAGGTACCCTTAACAGCCTGGGGGCGCTGAACCTCTCGGCAGACCGCCTCAATAACCAGGCGGGCACCCTGGCCGCCAGCGACGCGGCGGATATTGCAGCCACGGATCTTGATAACCGCAGCGGTGGGCGGGTGATTGGCGAAGCCGATACCGCCCTGCACAGCCAGAATCTGCAAAACGGCGGGGGGCAGATCCAGTCGGTGGGCGAACTGCTCCTCGACGGCGCCCGGGGCGTGGTGGATAACGCTTCCGGGCTGATCCGCAGCGGCAAAAGCGTGACCCTCAACGCCCTGAACTTTGTTAACCAGGATACCCTCGGTGAAAACCAGGGGCTGGAGGGCCAGAGCCTGACGCTCAATACCGGTGCCCTGGATAACCAGCGCGGCAGCATTCTGGCGAATAACACGCTGAGCATCGATAACAGCGGCGTGCTGAACAACAGCGCCGGGGCGCTGGCCTCCGGTGACACCCTGGATCTTAGCGGTAGCGGCCTGAATCTGGTCAACGCGGGCGGCACCCTGAAAGCGGGTAAAACCCTGAACGTAGACGCGGCGTCGCTGGATGCCAGCGGCCAGCTGCTGTCGCTGGGGGATATGGATCTCCATAGCGCTAACGGCGTGAACAACACCGGCACCACCATCGCCAACGGCAACCTGACCTTCACCACCGACGGGGATCTCACCAACAGCGGCCAGCTGATGGCGGGCAGCGCCCTCAATGTGCAGAGCGCCAACCTGACCAACCTCGCCAGCGGCGAAATCAACGCCGGGAGCACCACCCTGACGGCCACCGGCACGGTACGCAATACCGGTCTGATCGACGGGATCGCCACCCGCATCAACGCGAACACCCTGACCAACATCGGCACCGGGCGGATCTACGGCGACGCGGTGGGGATCAATGTGGATACCTTCAACAACCTCGCCGAAAACGGCACCGCGGCGACGCTGGCCGGGCGCGAGCGTGTGAACCTCGGCGTGCAGACGCTGAATAACGCCGACCACGGCCTGATCTACAGCGCAGGCAGCATGACCATCGGCGGCGCGCTGGACGACAACGGCGTCGTCACCGGCCGCGCGGGAACCATTAACAACCACAGCTCGACCATCGAGTCCGCCGGGGATATGGCGATTGCCGCCGGACAGATCAACAACATCAACGACCACTTCTCCACCGAGGTGGTGCGGGTGTCGCAGGACGATCTGACCGACTACCAGCACACGGGTTCAACCAACCGCTGGAGTTCGACTGAGCAAGGCGTGTGGGTGGATGACAACTCCGCCGACGGCCTGAAAAACCTCAACACGCCGGAGCGATCCGGCCACGGCAACGATAATTTCAACCAGTACGACTACACCCGCACGATCGACGAAACCCGGATCAAAGAGAGCGACCCGGCGAAGATCCTCGCCGGGGGCAACCTGCTCCTGACCGGCGACAAACTGTTTAACGACAAGAGCCAGGTGATTGCGGGCGGCACCCTGGGGATTGACCAGATGGGCAGCGTGAAGAACGAGGACGTGCCCGGCCAGCACTTTACCACCGATGAGGGTACCGTCACCCACTACTACCGTATTCGCCACAAAGGCGACGACGAGCAGGGACGCGATCGCACGGCCTACACCCCGCCAACCACCATTCAGGATATCGCCCTGAAACCGGGCCAACTGGTCAGCAACGGCAGCGTCGAGGGGAGCAATCTCAGTATCACTCCGCTGGTGTTGCAGGGAACGGACGTGGCGATTGGGCAGGCTGCGGGCGTGAAACCCACGCCGCAGCAGACCGTTTCGCCGGGCGAGCCGGTGACTCCACCTGCCGGGCAGCAGTTTGAAGTGACCCCGGCCGACGGCGCGATCCGCATTATCGGCCCGAATACCACCCTGCCGGATAACAG
Organism: Leclercia sp. UBA1284; assembly: GCF_002308415.1. NCBI lineage: Bacteria > Pseudomonadati > Pseudomonadota > Gammaproteobacteria > Enterobacterales > Enterobacteriaceae > Leclercia > Leclercia sp. UBA1284. The sequence goes on along the minus strand of NZ_DBUS01000008.1, from coordinate 139,115 downwards.
CCTGTTCAAGGTGAATCCGTCGGCGGAGGTGCCGTATCTGGTGGAGACCGATCCGCGCTTTACCAACGAGCGCCAGTGGCTCGGCAGCGACTATATGCAGGACGCCTTTACCGCTAACGGCGACAACACCCAGAAACGGCTGGGGGATGGCTACTACGAGCAGCGCCTGATCCGCGAGCAGGTGATTGGCATTACCGGCCAGCGCTATCTCGACGGCTATAACAACGACGAAGAGCAGTACAAAGCGCTCATGGATCGCGGCATTACCTTCGGCAAGCAGTATGACCTGAAGCTCGGCGTGGCGCTGACGCCGGAGCAGATGGCGCTCCTGACCGGGGGTATCGTCTGGCTGGTTAACACCCAGGTGAAGATGCCGAACGGCTCAATGGAAAACGTACTGGTCCCGCAGGTCTACGCCAAAGTGAAACCGGGAGATATCGACGGCTCCGGGGCGCTGATTGCCGGGAACAACGTCTCCATTAAGCTCAACGGCGACCTGTTTAACCGCGGGACGATTGCCGGGCGCAATGTGTTGCAGCTTGATGCCGACAACATCACCAACCAGACCGGCACCATCCAGGGGGCAGACGTCAACCTGAACGCCCGCACCGATATCAACAATATTGGCGGCGCCATCGTGGGCGACAGCAGCGTGCTGGCCCGCGCCGGACGTGACATCACCCTCACCAGCACCACCACCCGCGCTTCCAGCGTGAACGGTGAGAACAGCTTCGCCCGCACCACCATCAACAGCGTCTCCGGCATTTACGTCCAGGGCGACGACGGCAGGCTGGCGTTGCAGTCCGGGCGGGATATCACCCTGACCGGGGCGCAGGTGATCGCCAGCGGCGAGAACGGCAAAGCGCAGCTGGTGGCCGGGCGGGATATGACCCTGAATACGGTGGAAACCGCCAGCCGCGATAATCTGGTGTGGGATGGCGATAACAGCCTGAAACAGGGGCAGACCAACAGCATCGGCAGCGAAGTGACGGGTAAAGGTGACGTCACTCTGGCCGCCGGGAACGATCTCAACGCCCGCGCCGCCGCCCTCTCCGCTGGCGAGGCGCTGAACGTCAGCGCCGGGAATAACCTGACCCTGACGGCGGGCGAGAATACGCAGGATCTGGACGAACGGCATAAAGTGGTGGGCGGTAACGGCTTCCTGTCGAAAACCACCACCACCACCCGCGACCAGATTGACCGCCAGACGGTGCAGAGCAGCGAGCTGAACGGCGACACCGTTAACCTGACCGCAGGAAACGATCTCACCGTGCGCGGCAGCAACGTGGCGGGTACGGGCGATGTCGCCTTGCTGGCAGGCAACAACCTGACCGTCGAGACCCAGGCCGAACGTAATAACGAGCTGCACCAGAAGCAGGAGAAAAAATCGGGGCTGTTAAGCTCGGGCGGGATCGGCTTTAGCGTCGGCACCCAGAGCATCAAAACCACCGACACCGGCGCGGACGCCACCCAGGCGGGCAGCACGGTGGGCAGCGTCAATGGCGACCTCAGCCTGCGCGCCGGGGATCGCCTGACGGTGAGCGGCTCCGATTTGGTGGCCGGTCAGGATATGGCCCTCAGCGGTAAAAACGTCGATATCACGGCGGTGAACAACCGCAGCCAGCAGACCCATGAGGTGGAGCAAAAAACCTCCGGGCTGACGCTGGCGCTCTCCGGCACCGTCGGCAGCGCGCTGAACAGCGCCGTCGAGGCCTCCCAGCAGGCTAAATCCTCCGGCAGCAGCCGCCTGCAGGCATTGCAGGGCGTGAAGGCGGCGCTCTCCGGCGTGCAGGCCGCGCAGGCCGGGCGGTTGGATCAGGCCATGGGCGCGGATGCCTCTAACACCAACACGGTGGGTATTAGCCTCTCTTACGGCAGCCAGTCGTCAAAATCGACCCAGTACAGCGAGCAGAACACCGCTCAAGGCAGCACCCTCAACGCCGGGCGCGATCTCAGCGTGATCGCCACCGGCAGCGGCACGCGCGGCGCGGACGGAGATCTGACCGTGGAAGGCAGCCAGCTGAAGGCGGGCAACGATATCACCCTTGCCGCCAACCGCGATCTGTACCTGCGCTCGGCGCAAAACACCCAGCTGCTGGACGGCAAAAACGAGAGCAAGGGCGGCAGCGTCGGGGTTGGGATCGGCGTCGGCTCCGGCGGCTTTGGCCTTAACATCTCCGCCAGCGTCAACCGTGGCAAAGGCAATGAGAGCGGCAACGGCACCACTCACAGCGAGACTACCGTTGACGCGGGCCGCCAGGTGAATCTCCTGACCGGACGCGACGCCACCCTGACCGGTGCCCAGGTGAGCGGCGAAACCGTGAAAGCGGACATTGGCCGCAACCTGACGCTCACCTCCGAGCAGGACAGCGATCGCTACGACTCGAAACAGCAGAACGCCAGCGCGGGCGGGAGCTTCAGCATCGGCTCCATGACCGGCTCGGCCAGCGTCAACGTCAGCCGCGACAAGATGCACAGCAACTACGACTCGGTGGTGGAACAGACCGGGATCTTCGCGGGCAAAGGCGGCTACGACGTGACCGTGGGCGAGCATACCCAGCTCAACGGGGCGGTGATTGGCTCGACGGCGACCGCCGATAAAAACCGTCTCGATACCGGCACCATCGGCTTTAGCGATATTGAAAACCGCGCAGATTTCGAAGTGGAACACCAGAGCGTGGGCATGAGCACCGGGGGCAGCATCGGCAGCCAGTTTGCTGGCAACATGGCTAACGGCCTGCTGGTGGGCGCGAACCGCGACGGGCATGACAGCAGCACCACGCACGCGGCGGTATCTGACGGTACGCTGATCGTCCGCGACCCGACTCGTCAGACGCAGGATATCAACCAGCTCAGCCGCGACGTGGAACATGCCAACCAGACGCTCTCCCCTATCTTCGACAAAGAGAAAGAGCAGGAGCGACTCCAGCAGGCGCAGCTGATCGGCGAGATTGGTAATCAGGTGGCGGATATTGCCCGCACCGAGGGCAGCATCCGGGCCACTAACGCCGCGAAAGAAAAGCTGAATCACGTCAACGCACAGGATCTGCAGGAGGCGAAAGCCGCGTGGGAAAAAGCCAACCCGGGCAAAACCGCGACGCTGGAAGATATTAACGGCCAGATCTACCAGACGGCCTACAACGACGCGCTCAGCGCCTCGGGCTTTGGCACCGGCGGTCAGTATCAGCAGGCGATTCAGGCGGCGACGGCGGCGGTTCAGGGGCTGGCGGGAAGCGATCTCAGCGCCGCCCTCGCGGGTGGTGCCGCGCCGTACGTGGCGGAGGTGATTGGCCACTACAGCGGCCTGAACGACGCGGGCAAAGTGGCCGCCCACGCGGTGGTCAACGCCGCGCTGGCCGCCGCGCAGGGGCAGGACGCGCTGGCGGGTGCCGCCGGTGCCGCCACGGGCGAGCTGGTGGGGATGATCGCCCTCGAGATGTACGGTAAACCGGCCGATGAGCTGGACGAAACCCAGAAGCAGACGGTCTCTGCGCTGGCGACGCTGGCGGCAGGCTTGTCCGGCGGGCTGGCGGGCGACAGCTCTGCGTCTGCCGTGGCGGGAGCGCAGGCGGGTAAGACGACGGTTGAGAATAACTATTTGAGCGTGGAGGAAGCAGAAAGAAAAAGGGTCCTGGAGCGTAAAGAGCAAGCCGGAAATATCACACCGGACGAAAAAAATGAATTAACAGCCATCGGGCAGTTAGACAAAGCGCGAGACCTGGCAATAAAGTCAGTATGTACCGATGGAAACAAAGGCGGGGCAGCTTGTAGAGCCTTGATTGGTCCGGCAGAGGAAGCGCTGAAGAAATATGGCAAAAACGTCACCTATTCGTTGTTGTATAAAGACCTCTACCCGCAGGATGCTAAAAATGTAGAAAGCGTGCTTCAGGGACTTGATGCAGGAAGCATTACCCGCGACCAGGCAATTACAGCAATAGCAAAAGAATCGCATGACAGCTGGGAAAATGTAGCTAAACAATACGATACAGTCATGCAGGCTCATGCCCTGACTTCAGCACTGGCGGGCTTCACTGGCCTGAAGGGCATGACGGAAAAACCAACCGGGCCGGGCAGTGTAAAACCAACTGAAACTACAGCAGGAAGAACACCAGAACCAAACAGGATTGCTGCTGATGAGGAAGCAGCAGGATGGTCTCAGTATGATAAATACCGTAATGGAAATAGCGGCTGGAACTGGCCTGAAAAGTTAGGTTTTGCCGAGGCGCCAGCTCAGGCAACGCTTCCTGTGGGAACAAGGCTTGACAGGTACGGTAATACAAATGGCGCATTCTTATCACCGCTGGGTACCCCTCAGGAACAGCGTGCTTTAGCGCCGGGAACGTTAGCGGAACAGTATCATCAATATGAGGTCATCAAACCGTTGCCCGTTATACAAGGCAAAATAGCACCTGCTTTTGGGGAACCTGGCGGTGGTATTCAGATCCTGCCTAATATGAAGGATCGCGTAAATGTGCAATGGTTATTAGACAATAAATACATTCGTAAGGTGAACTGAGATGTTGATGAATATTAGCGAGCTACAGAAACAGGTTGAAACACGGATAGCGAAAATCGGTTTTCCGGCTCATGCGATCGTCCTTCATACTTCACCTGTCGGGGATGGAACCCCATACATTTCGTTTGAAAACGGGCAGTATAATTATATCTTTTCAGAAAGAGGATTTGAGTTTTCGCGACAAGTGACAGCATCGTCAGATGAGCTTCTTTACTGGATAATCTATGATTTTGTACACGCCATAGCAGTAGACTATGAACTGGCACACCGAATTCCCGGCAAAGACAGCCGACGTATCTATTTCCCTAAGATCGTAGAACTTATGGGCAAAATAGATGAGAGTTGGGGTGTGAAAGCCCAGAGTCATCTTGATGAAATACTGATGAATAGCCCTTTTGAAGATAGCCTTTACCCTTAAACGTTAAAATGGCTATCGATAAAAAAACGTTGATCGTAGAGAATATGGAACGTATGGCTACTCTATTAAAATTAGGTGGTTATGCCGAATGGTCAGTCAGTATTTTTAAACTGGCTGACCAATATGAGCGTGCACCTGATGATACCAAATACATTTTTCTAAATTTCTATGGTGGCATGGGATCTCTGAATGATCTCGTACTGTACAGAAACGGAAGTGTTTTGATGAGTGTAAACAATGAATTCGATCAGCTCAGACGCGAACTGTTTAACCTTCTTTCCTGAACAAAAATCTGCTTTCGCAGGTGGGAATTTCAAGAATGAAAAAGAGCGGTAGATCGTTTGTTAACCTTTTTTACCTGTGCTGCGCGATAGGTCTGGCCGTGTTTATCCTGACGCTCCTTGGCCGTTTAGTCGGTGCGGGATTAGTATGGAATGTGAAGGAGGATTTCCCCTTCTCTTTCAAAGATGTGTTGATATGTCTTGAGTTAACCTGGCTGGGGCTGCCTGCAGGTTTGATCATCTGGTTTTTTTATCACCGGTAAAAGACCTGGACAGGTTGCAATGTGAATCACCTCCCCTCCCTGCTGGCGGGAGATGAAACGAAACAATTATCTTGCTGAAATACAAAGGCAAGCTGATGAGATGATTTTACGAGCAGGCTTTCCAAAACATTCAGTGAATCTGTGTTTTGCTCCCTATGGCGACGGCACTCCCTATATTTCATTCGAAAAAGATTCATATAATTATATTTACTCAGAAAGAGGGTATGAGTTTTCCCGAAAAGTCACTCACTCTTTGAATACGCTGCTTTATTGGATAATGTCCGAATTCGCCTATCAGATTGCCTACCAATATGAGTTAGAGCACCGGATTAAAGGCAGGGATGGATGGCGCATCGCTTTTCCAAAATTTATTGAAATAATGGCGAATATGAACCCAGCCTGGGAGTCGGAAGCGCGAGTTGACATTCAAAAAATTCTGGCTGAAGCACCCTACGACGATAGCCTCTATACATAATTGAGGGCAACATCGCAGCGATGCTGACGCAGGGTAAAATTACAAAGCAAGTGGCCGAAGAGCAGGTGAAGGCCGAAAATGAACGCTATAAGTGCGAAAACTGCGCCGGGATGAGCGCCGAAGCCTGCGCGGTTAAAATGTATATTCACATTAACGATAACAGCATACCTTCTGGTATAAATCGTGCACAATTCAACAGATGGCGCCCTGATTACTGGAAGCAACGAGCTAACGACTTTAAATAGGTAACGGTATGACTAATAGCCTGAATGATGTTATTGAAGAGTTAAAGGTAGTGTCCGGGAACGAGAGAAATAATATTCTTTTACCGGATGATGATCTTATTTCTAAATATGAAAGAGAGACAGGCTTTTCTTTTTCATCTGACTACAAGAAACTTCTTAAGGAAGTTGGCAATATCTATTATGGAACAATCGAGCTATTGTCTGTTACAGAAGACAAAAAATTCTATGGTGAGTTGTTAACGGCTATAAATGATGCAAAACAAGTTGGCGTACCTGAATCGTGGCTACCCATATGTGAAGATAACGGTAGTTATTATTGTTTAGACCAACAAGGTCGTGTCCAATACTGGAGTGGCGATGGTGATAGTGAAGAGCAGTGGCCTGATTTAGCCGCTTGGGTGAAAGATGTCTGGATCGATGGCAACTAAGGTAAGCCAGGGTCTTAGTATATTGCCTCATACCCTGGACATTACCTGACAAAAGCCTATGGCGGAATGGGATCTCTACACGATCTCGTATTGTATAGAAACGGAAAGGGTTTGGTTGTTTCTTCAGGCCATAAGGCGGGCACCCTATTATGATAATTAACAATTGCCTGGAACTCGGTTAGCGGAATCTTTTTGCTATGAATTTGTGCTTTAACAAACAAGATATTATTGTTAAGAAATACACGCCAGAGGGGAGTTATAAAATGACAGTGGAATGGGCTAGTTTTATAGCTGTCCTTGGTAAAAGGGAAGATTCTGTTGAAGTTATTAACCTGTGTCAGGCTATTGGTTAATCCCCGGTTATATCAGCTGATGCTGACGAATATAACGATCCTGATGGGAAAACGAAGTACTATAAATTTTACCACTCTGGTATCGATATGGGGTTTCGGAAAGACTGCTTAAGTCATATTCATTTTTACTTTGGCAATGAAGATGGGCATTCACCTTTTACAGGCAATTTTATCCCGGGAATTAAAGGCGGGATGGACAGGACAGTCATTACAAAATTGCTCGGAAAACCCACTTTGTCTGGCGAAGGCAAAGTCGACATGCTCCTTGGCTGGCTCAATGGATGGTCAAAATACGTATATGGGAACCACTCAATACATCTTCAGTACACGGAGCATAATCACCTGTGCCACGCAACGTTGATGGAAAAATCATAATGGCATAATTTACAACGCTTTTTATCAAATTTTAGCCTGACTGGTATATGATGATTACGGGCATAAAAATTGCCTCATTTGAACTAATTTATCTGTCAGGAAAAATGATGCGTCAATCCCAGGATATTTATAATGACATTGGCTCGGTCTTAATAGCCGCAGCGCCCGATAGTGCCGCAAAAATCATTGCGCGCGCTGAGCTGTCGCCTGAAGGCGACCACTGCAAATGTGAGTTTGATTATGTGGACAGCTCCTCAGGTGAGACAAACTGGTTCACTGCTGGCGCACAAGCCAATGCAGATTTGCTGGATCTCCTGGTTGAGCTGAGGAGATTTTTTGTGGAAAACGTCTCATCACATCGGCCCTCTTTCTGGCACGCCTGTGAAATAAAGGCCGATGTTGAAAAGCTCAAAATCACTATTGATTTTAAATATTCTGATTAGCAGACACTACTCACCTACTACATGAAATCTCAGGATAAATAATTGAGCGAGTTAGACGAGCTGCACAACAGAATCGGTCAATTATTGGTTAATGCCGATCCTGCTGATGCGAAAAAAATCCTTGCTCGCCAGTTACCCTTTACGTCTCCTGTTAGTTAATCTGCGGCATTATTACACCCAGAATAATATGACCAATGGTTATGATGAGTAAACGTGCCCCCCTACCAATACAGGGGGGGCTAATTCCAGGACTATTCCGGCCTTTAAGATTATTCCCTATTTTATCCCCCAGTAAAAAAACCAACAATTCTACCGCCTTAATTTGCAGTGGAATATCTCCAGCCCGACGGGTGGGGAGATATGGCATTACACATAAAAAACGACAACAAGGATTACGGAAAATGAAAAAGCTATCTCTGGCGGTATTGGTTGCGGCGACTCTGGCAAGTAGCGCGGCTCTGGCAGATAACCAAACCGTTTCTGTCGGTTATGCGCAGAGTAAAGTCGAAGACTTTAAGAATATCCGCGGCGTAAACGTTCAGTATCGCTATGAGTGGGACTCTCCGGTCAGCCTGATGGGCTCATTCACCTATATGAGCGGCGACGAAGATGAACATTATTATCTGTTCTCTGACTCCGTAAAAAACCATATTGAAGCGAAATATTACTCTCTGCTGGTGGGCCCGGCTTACCGTATTAACGACTACGTATCTCTGTATGCGCTGGGCGGCGTGGCGCGTGTGAAAGCCGACGGTCATACCACCTGGGTTAACGGCGGTGATAATTACACCCAGCGCGATAGCATCTCTGAAAAATCGACCTCCTTCGCTTACGGCGCGGGCGTGCAGTTTAACCCAACGCCGGAGCTGGCGATTGGCGTGGGCTACGAAGGCACCAATGCAGACCTCGGCGACGACTACGGCATCAACGGCTGGAACCTGACCGTAGGTTACCGCTTCTAATTCGGTTCCCCCGCCTGGGCGGTGAGATGGGCGATAAATTGCGTCAGCTTCGGCAGCGGACGCAAATCTTGCCGCCAGAGCAGGTGAACCGGCCTGGGTGCCGGGGTAAACGACTCCAGCACCCTGATCAACTTACCGTTTTTAAGTTCCTCTTCCACCAGCACCTCTGGCTGTAGCAGTAGCCCGGCTCCGGCACACGCGGCCATCCGTAATCCATATCCGTCGTTACAGCGCAAAATGGCGTCACGCTTCCAGCGCACCTCCCCTTCCACACCCGGTAAGCGCCACTCGTTGCGGGCAGTCCACACCGTGTGCGACAGGCAGAGATGATCCACCAGATCGGCCGGGGTTTGCGGTGTGCCATGACGCGCCAGATAGTCCGGCGCGGCGCAGATCACCATCCGGTAGGCGCAGAGGTATCGCGCCACCAGATCCTGCTGATGGATCTCGCCGATGCGGATCGCCAGGTCAATCCCCTCCTCCACCAGATCGACCAGCCGGTTGGTCAGATCCAGCTCAACCCGTACCTCTGGCCACTTTTGCAGAAAAGTGGCCGCCAGCGGGGCAATAACGCAACCGCCAAACGAGGTGGGCGCACTGACCCGCAGCGTGCCCGCCGGCGCGGTGCGCAGGCGCTCGACGGCGCTTTCGGCGATGCCCAGTTGTTCAATGACGCGTTTCGCCTCGTCGTAATAAACGCGTCCGGCGTCGGTGAGACTCTGGCGACGTGTGTTTCGCTCCAGCAGACGTGTACCGAGACGCGCTTCTAGCTGGGCAATGTATTTGCCCACCATTACCGCCGACATCTCCAGCCGCGTTGCAGCGCCAGTAAAACTGCCGCTCTCCACCACCGCGATAAAGGTCTCCATGCCGCGAAGCTTATCCATATTGCAAACCTCTGGTTAGTAATCATCTAACTTTAACCCAGTTTATCCGACTTTTTATTTATTAAAGAATGGAGACACACAACAAGAGGAGTCGGCTATGAAAATCGTAATTATTGGTGCCAGCGGTACGGTGGGTCGTGCGGTAACTGAGGCGTTAAGCGATCGCCATGAGGTGATTCGCGTGGGGCGCACGCAGGGGGAGTATCAGGTGGATATTACCTCGCAGGAGAGCGTCCAGGCCCTGTTCGACACTATCGGTAAGGTGGATGCGATTGTCTCCGCCAGCGGTGGCGTGCACTTTGGCCCGCTCGCCACCATGAAAGCGAGCGATTTCAATCAGGGCTTGCAGGATAAGCTGCTCGGTCAGGTGCGCCTGGCGCTGACCGGCCAGCACTATCTGAATGAAGGGGGCTCCATTACGTTGATTAGCGGCATTATCGCCCACGAGCCTATTGCGCAGGGGGTGAATGCCACTACGGTCAATGCGGCGCTGGAGGGCTTTGTCCGCGCCGCCGCCTGCGAACTGCCGCACGGTATTCGCATTAACCTGATTAGCCCTACGGTGCTCACTGAATCCGCAGAGGCCTATGACGGCTTCTTCCCGGGGTTTGAAAGCGTGCCCGCTGCGAAGGTGGCGCAAGCCTATCGCCGCAGCGTAGAGGGGGTGCAAAGCGGACGGATCTATCAGGTGGGGTATTAATGAAGTCAGTGCGGCCTGTTGCCCTCACCCCGGCCCTCTCCCACAGGGAGAGGGAGACAGACGATGCGGCCTGTTGCCCTCTCCCCGGCCCTCTCCCACAGGGAGAGGGAGCCAGACGGTGCGGCCTGTTGCCCTCACCCCGGCCCTCTCCCACAGGGAGAGGGAGACAGACGGTGCGGCCTGTTGCCCTCACCCCAACCCTCTCCCACAGGGAGAGGGGGACAGACGGTGCGGCATGTTGCCCTCACCCCAGCCCTCTCCCACAGGGAGAGGGAGCCAGACGGTGCGGCCTGTTGCCCTCACCCCGGCCCTCTCCCACAGGGAGAGGGAGACAGGCTGCACCCCGCCCTCTCCCATAAAGAGAGGGAGAGAGGCACTTCAGCCCACGGTGCCCCAGACGAGGTTGCCCTTGTGGAAGGTGGCGGTACGCGGTGAAATGCGCGCCACCGCTTCGGCGGAGCAGGAGGCATCCACCAGCACAAAGCTGGCCTCGTCCTGTGCTTTCGGCCATACCCGCTCGCCTTTATCATTCAGCGGCAGCACATTGCCAGTGGCGATAGCCAGTGCCCGGGAGAGCGTCTGCTCGTTGGGACGGATATAAAGCTGCGCGTAGAGGTTGGCTTTTTCCAGCATGTCCCCCAGGCCATACGGCGACCAGTGGTCAATCACGCTGTCGGTACCGGTCATAACAAACACGCCTTTATCCTGCAGCTGCTTCAGCGGCATATGCAGGGTACCGATGGGCACGGTAGAGGCAATGGTTATCTGCTGCGCTGCCATGCGCGTAGCAATAGCATCCACCTGTTTTTCATCCATCATCGCCAGCGCAAAGGCGTGGCTGATGGTCAGTTTGCCCTTCAGTTCCGGCGTTTTCTCCACGGTTTCTACCATGTAGTTCACCGCTGCAATGCCCGCAGGGCTGGTTTCATGCAGGTGAATATCTACCCCTTTGTCGTAATCGAGGGCTATCTGGAACATCAGATCGAGAGATTTTTCCATAGCGCCGTCCACGTTGGTGGGATCCAGCCCGCCCACGTAGTGCGCCCCGGCCTGCATCGCCTCTCGCATTAATGATTCCGATTTTGAAAACAATAAACCGTGCTGTGGGAAGGCCACGATCTCGCAATCAAACCCGGCACGTCGGCGCGCCAGGACCGCCTGCAGGTTTTCCAGATTCTTCAGACCGGAGGTCGGTTCAATATTGCAATGGCTGCGGGCGACGGTGGAGCCTTTTGACTGGAGCAGATCGATAAGCTTTTCAGCACGTTCTTGCGTGTAAGGTTGCAGTTCTGGCAACATTTTTTGTTCCAGTCGGATCATATCCTGGATGGTGGTCCCCGCCGGGCGATTCAGCGAACGCCACGGGCCGCCATAGAAGGTCTTGTCCAGATGAATGTGCATGTCGCGCATCGCGGGCAGCAACAATTTCCCGCCCGCATCGTAGTGCGGCAGGGCTGCATCCGCATGGCTTTTGTTATCGCGCAGTGCGGCTATGTTGCCGTCTTTGATCTCCAGCGTTTTTAGCTCGGTACGGGTGCTGACAGCCACGTTATTGTCAAACTGGAAGCCCGCTTCCAGAAGGACGTTATCCAGGTAGTAGTGGCTGGCGGTGATGTTCATGGGTTTGCCCGTCTCACAGGCGGGCGCGGCGGTATCAGCAGCATACGCGACGGAGCCGGTAGCCCCGAACAGGGCGCAGGCAGTGACCATTTTGCCGCTCTGGCTAATAAACTCACGGCGGCTTTTATTCTCATTCATTGTCTTTTTCCTTTTACTTACGCTTTCACGATGTGGGTACCGGTTTCGCCGCGCAGCGCCGCAGGCAGAGAATCCGGCGAGGTGATCACCACCCGTTTGCCACCCTGCTGCAGGAACGCCAGGCTGGCGACAATTTTGGGGAGCATACTGCCGGCCGGGAAATGGCCCTCTTCCATATAGCGCATCATCTGCGCCACGTTAACCCTCTCCAGCGCTTGCTGGTTGGGCTTGCCGAAATGTATGCAGACTTTCTCGACGCCCGTGGTAATCACCAGTACGTCGGCGTGGATCTCACGGGCCAGCAGCGCGGTAGAGAGATCTTTGTCTATCACCGCATCCACGCTCTGGTAATCCCCCTCCTCGGTGCGGATCACCGGGATACCGCCGCCGCCCGCGCCGATTACAACAAAGCCTTTTTGCGTCAGCGCCTTGATGGCATCGGCCTCTACAATACGAACTGGCTGGGGAGACGCCACCACCCGGCGATAGCCGCGGCCAGCATCCTCGACAAAATGCCAGTCGGGGTGCGCCTGCTGCAGTTCATCACGCTGGGATTCACTGAAGAACGCGCCAATCGGTTTAGTCGGATGCGTAAAGCCAGGATCGTTTTTATCCACTTCTACCTGCGTAACAACGGTGACCGCTTTTTGCTCGCCGCGCGCCGCCAGGCGGTTGTTCAGCGCCTGCTGGATGAGGTAGCCGATACCGCCCTGGGTATCTGCCACGCAGTTGGCCAGCGGGGTGAGCGGCAGCCCTTCCCGCTCGTGGGCAATTTCAGCGCGCCGGAGATCCAGCCCCACCTGCGGGCCGTTACCGTGGGTGAGGACGATGTCATAGTCAGAGGCCAGCATCTCCAGCACCGACTCCGCCACCGCTTTCACCGCCTGGGCCTGATGTTCAATCGACTGGCTGGCGTTATCTTTGATAATGCTGTTGCCGCCGATGGCGACGACCATGAGTTGTTTCATTTTTGTTCCTTTGAGAAGGTGCGGTCTGGTGCCCTCACCCCGGCCCTCTCCCACGGGGAGAGGGGGATTAACGTTCCCTCTCCCCGTGGGAGAGGGTTAGGGTGAGGGCATCAGGCATTATCAGGACTCAGAAACCGGTGCCGCCGCGCTTGCCGCTTCCCGGCTATCCAGCACATGCTTCACCACGAACATACCGCCCATCATCAGGTAGGCCGTAACGAACAGCAGCGAACTGCCTTCTGCGAAGCCGACCACCGGCGCGTGGATCACCCCGAATAGTGCCAGTAGCGCCCCACCCGCTGCCGCAACGGCGCCGCGCAAAGGTTTGTTGATGATGGCGAAGATAGCGATACAGCCCCAGAGCATACTGGCGAGCGGCGCGCCGCTGCCCAGATGGACTAAACCTTCGTAATAGATCCCTTTGCTGTGCAGCACGTCGGTGCCAATTTTCGCTGCGTTTGTCCCCGCCGCCCCCATCACGCTGTTCATCATGGTCAGCGCCCAGTTGGCGATCCACGGGAACAGGCAGATGAAGATCACGGGCACCTCCACTTTCGGCGTCTCCCTCACCACCTGGTTAGCGGTGACCACGCCAATAAAGACCAGAATCGGCACGATGGCGGTCATCGGAATGATGGCGAGCATAAAGGCTCCGAGCCCGAACAGCGGCACGATGAACATGGTCACACCGGAGGCCAGGGTGTAGCCGATGCTGGCTCCCATCGCCTTCCAGCCCGCGTGGCCGACGTAGACCGTCACCGGGAAAGGGTTACCCATCAGACAGCCGAGCATCGACGCCAGGCCGTTGGCCAGCATCACTTTACGCGTCGGGTATTCATCTCCCGCCGCATGGGCGCTCTCGATGTTCTCCAGGTCAAAGATGTAGTTCGCCAGCCCCAGCGGCACGGCGGAGGCCAGATACGGCAGCGCGTGCGGCAGGCCCTGCATAAAGCCGTCGATATGGACGGACGGCGGGTTAAAGCCGAACGACGACATCGAGGCCCTGATCGCCTCCGGGCTTTGCAGGCCGGAGATCCACGCCAGCACCGTACCGGCGATCAACAGCAGCAGGCCGGTCGGAATACGGGCAAAGATCGGCTTTTTGCCAAACCAGTTAATGAAGATCAGCAGTAGCACAATGAATGACACGGTCGGCGCTTCGAAGGCCTGCAGCATCGGGTTCATCGCCAGCAGCAGCAGACCCAGACCAGACAAGCACGACAGCAGCACGGTGCGCGGGATCATCCTGCGGATAGTCTCCCCGAGGAAGGAACCGCCCGCGAGGATCAGCGCCTCAACGAAGCACCACACCAGGCCAATCTGGATGGCGAAATCTGCATCGCCGGTCTGCTGATAGACCGGCATCAGCACCAGAAAGGTCACGGTGAAGATCGACGGTGCGCTCGGGCCAGACGGCAGCGCGGTGACGTCGTTACGTCCGGTCTGGCGCGCCATCTGCAGGCCAAACCAGGTGTAGCAGACGCTCGCTACCAGTACCGCCAGCCCGAAGGCTGGCGCGATGCGTCCATAAACAATCTCCTTCGGGATGCCGACGACAAAAATGAGCAGCCCCATCATGGTCAGCAGATTGGTCAGGTTGTTGGTCATCAACCCGAAATATGCCGCCCAGTCACCTCTTTTCCACTCCAGTTTCATGCTTTTCATGGATGCTTACCTTATAGGATGTAGCGATCGCGGAAGGTCAACAGCGCCTTTTCAAAACAGCTAAACGGCGGGTGAACGATGCCCGCCCCAATCATGCCGATACCGGCGTCTTTGTGGGCAATGGCGGTATTGATCACCGGCAGAATGCCGCTCCCCGCCACTTTGGTAATGTCGATGGCGGTCGGAATCCCCATAAACGACAGCAGCGGAATAGTGACGTTGGGGTTTTCCCCGAGGGTGATTTCGCGCATCTGGCGGGAGAAGTCGATCGCCTCCTCCACCGTGCCGCCCACCAGCGCCACAATCGCCGGCGCCGTGGCCATGGCGAAGCCGCCGATGCCGTAGGTTTCGGTGATGGCGCTGTCGCCAATATCCAGTCCGGAGTCTTCCGGCTTGTACCCGGCGAACATGGGGCCAATTACCTGCTGTGCCGGGCCGGTAAACCACTGCCCCGGCAGGCCAGAGATGCGCAGCCCGAACTCGTAGCCGTTACGCGCCATGGTGGTGACCACGGTGCTGTATTCGATACCGTGGGCGGCATCCATGGCGGCTTTACACATCGCCATCCACGTCGGGCCGGAGAAGTAGTCGCTGCTGGCGACAAACTCGAACACCTGCCGCTGCTGCTCAACCGGATAACCTGCCTGAATCAGCCCCGGCGTCAGGGCCTGAATCAGCAGCGTGGTGCCTGCGTTGTTGCGGTTGTGGCACTCGTCGCCCATATGCAGCGCCTGCGCCAGCATCAGACGCAGATCGATTTCGCCGAGAATGTTCATTGCGTCTCGCAGCATCGGGCCGAGCACGTCGCGCATCCAGTTCAGGCGGTCGATCACGCTCTGGTCATTGGCCCCCATGCGCAGGATCTTCGCCATCTGCTCGCTGAGGTTGGTAAAGGCGCGGTTGCCGTAGGTTTTGTTTTCCACAATGTGCATAAACATTGAGGCAGAGGTGACGCCCGCCATGGAGCCGACACAGTCGTGCTCATGGCACGGCGAGAAGGTGATGTCGCCGGAAGCCGCGACGCGCGCCGCGTCCTCAATATCTTTCGCCAGCCCCTCGAAGACCAGCGCCCCGGTCACCGCCCCCTTCATCGCACCGCACATGTTTTCCCAGGTCACAGGCGGGCCCGCATGAAGAATGGTGGTGCGGGTCATCCCCGGCACTACATTGATGGCCTGGTCGTAGCCCACCAGCACCGGATGAGATTGAATGATGCGCTCAAGGGCCACTTTATTGGCGGCAGCGATCTTCTCGGCCAGCGGTTTATCCGCCAGCTGATCGAGCGCCTCCACCACCTGCATGTTGCCCTGCCCCGGCGGCGTCCAGTCGAGCTGGGTCACGGGGATGTGCTGTTTTTTTAGATCGTCGCTAAACATCGCAATGCCAACGTTGATCACGTTCAGCGGCTGGTTGAATAAAGTGGTCATTATGCGTTCTCCCCTTTGCAGACAAATTCACGCGCCAGTAATCCGGTGTTGGTACTGCTGCTGGCCCAGATCACGCCCGCGTCCGTGAGTAACTGGCACTGCTGCGCCAGGGACTGCGGATCCTGATCGGTGCCCAGTACATAGCCCAGGATCGCCAGTGGGCGATGGTCGGCTTTGGCGATCGCCTGTGCCTCTTTGATGGCGTCGATCATCACGCCGACCGGATCCTCATGCGCCCCAAAGCCGAGGACGAAGTCCATCACGATCACCCCTACCTCCGGATCGCGCGCTTCCTGCAGCAGGCGACTGATACGGTTGGTGGGATCGATCATCGGGTGGGGTTTGCCGTTGGTGAAGTCGTCGTCACCAAAGTCGAGGAAGGTGTGTGCCTGGCTGACATTAATGTCGCGCAGGCGATTTGTCGTATCCGGCTGAATGTTGCTGTAGACGTCATCAAATTTCTCCAGCGCGGCGAACATCGCTTCATCACACAGGGTGCCGCCGCAGAACAGACCGCGAATGTATTTTTGCTGCGGCGTCAGGCGGGTGCGTACCTCTTCAATCAGCGGCCAGTTCAGCGGATGCAGATCCAGAGACTCTTTTTTAATACCCGTAAGCAGTACCGCTTTTAATGCCGCCTCTTTCGTGCCGCGGGCAAACTGCAGCCCATCTTCATCGGCCGGGGGATCGTTGCGCCCGAGGAAACAGACCACCACCGGCTTACGGCAGGCGCGTGCGCGAGCCAGCACTTTTTCCGCCACCGCCGGGGCGGGCGGCTTGGAGATCAGCGCGATCGTCTGGGTACCCTCATCCGCCTCCAGCATGTTGATGGCATCGAGCATCATCAGGCCGCCAATTTTTTCGCTCAGATCGCGCCCGCCGGTGCCAATCAGCTGCGAGACGCCGCCGCCAAATTCGTGGATGCGCACGCTCAGCTCCTGGCTGCCGGTGCCGGAGGCGCCCACAATACCGATTGGCCCACGGCGTACCGCGTTGGCGAAGCAGAGCCCCGCGCCGTTGATGATGGCGGTGCCGCAGTCCGGCCCCATCAGCAGCAGCCCTTTCTGGTGCGCCAGCTGCTTCAGCGCCAGCTCGTCGTCGAGCGACACATTGTCGGAAAAGAGCATTACGTTCAGGTCGTTTTCCAGGGCCTGGCGCGCTTCGCGGGCGGCAAAGGTGCCATTTACCGAGATCACGGCAAGGTTTGCTTCCGGACGGTGTTTTTTGGCGCTGGTTAGCGTCGCATAGCGCGCTTCGTGAGCGCCCGCGCTCTCTTTACGGACGAAGAGGGCTTCGATGGCGGCCAGGGTGTCGTCGTTGGCGGCATCGCCTTTAATCACAATCATCAGATCGCCGTTTTTGGCCGCCTCTAATTCCGGGGTCAGTAAGCCGAGATTGCGTAATACCCCTTTATTCATTTCAGTCGCCATGGCGACAAAGGCCTGCTCTACGCCCGGTAATTTATTGGCTTTTGTTGAAACCGACATCAACGAGACAGAGTCGAAATAACTGTTCTTTTTCACAACGATTTTGGTTGGCATGATTTCCTCCCGAATTCGGGCAAAAGGGTGGCCGCCATCCTGCCATTTGGCATGATGGTAAAAAGGATTCTGTTATTTCAGGCCAGCCGGACAGCTGGCCGCGCTGAATTACGCGCCTGCGGCGATCAGCAGTTCGGCGATTTCGTTAAAGCCTTTTTCGCGCGCCAGTTCGAGCGGAGACTTACCGTATTTATCGGTCATGTGAGGGTTCGCGCCATGATCAAGCAGGAGTTTGACGATCTCTTGCTGTTTCGCCCCGCCGTCGTTAAGCACGATGGCTTCCAGCAACGGCGTCCAGCCCACGAAATTAGTATGGTTAACGTTGATATCCGTTTTCGCCAGCAGCTCGCGCACAATCTCCACATGCCCTTTTTCGCTGGCCGGCGTGATGCCCACGCCGCCAAAGCGGGTGAGGCGATCCAGATCCGGGTTTGCGGGCAGTACGATTCGCAGCAGGGTTAAATCGTTTGTCAGGCAGCTAATTAAAAAGGGGTTGAAGCAGGTGTGATCCTGCTGGTCGATATTCGCACCGGCAGCAATTAAGAGTTCAACGCAGGGATAATGCTTATTCAGACTGGCAATGATAATGGCGGTGCGTTTTTGACGGTTAGTGGCATTGATATCTACCCCTTTCGCCAGACAGGCTTTAAGCCCCTCGGTATCACCTTGTTCAGCGGCAACGAGAAATTCCGTGACGAGTTCATTCGCAGACATATTCACACTCCTGGTTTTCCTTTCTGATGCGTTGAGAATAGCAACAGCGATCCCGGAAAAGAATCCGCTTAAAAAGCATTCATCGTAAGCAGAGTGATTATTAAATAGCGTTCAACAATCCGGTGATAATGTGCGTCTGTGCAATCTTTTTCTTATGTTTTCTGCCCTTTTCTGCCTTAAAACAGCATTCTGCTTATATCTCGTCAGCCCTTGCACTGCGGGGCTCGCAACAAATTCACAGAAGTGTGATTTGCTTCAAATGAGTTGTAAGCGCAGTGTTAAATATTGTTCAAAACTGGTTGCCGCTGACGCGGTTTATAAATAGATTCAACCGATACGAAAAGCCCGAAAGGTGAGCGATGAATTCTATTTTTACCGAAGAGAACTTACTGGCATTTACTACCGCCGCCCGTTTTAGCAGCTTCAGTAAGGCGGCAGACGAGCTGGGGGTGACGACATCTGCCATTAGCTACACCATCAAGCGAATGGAGACCGGGCTGGACGTGGTGCTGTTTGTGCGCAACACCCGCAGTATTGAACTGACGGAATCGGGCTTCTATTTCTACCGCAAAGCTACCGATCTGCTAAATGACTTTCATGCCATCAAGCGCAGCATCGACACTATCTCGCAGGGCATTGAAGCCCGGGTGCGGATCTGCATTAATCAGCTGCTGTATACCCCACGGCACACGGCTCGCCTTCTCCAGGTCTTGAAAAAGCAATTCCCCACGACGCAGATTACGGTCACGACTGAAGTCTACAACGGCGTCTGGGATTCGATTATTAATAATCAGGCCAATATCGCCATCGGCGCGCCGGACACCCTGCTCGACGGCGGTGGCATTGATTACACCGAAATCGGCGCGATTCGCTGGGTCTTTGCCATCGCCCCCACGCATCCGCTGGCCTTTGCCCCCGAGCCGCTTGCCGAAAGTCAGCTACGGCTCTATCCCAACATCATGGTGGAAGACACCGCCCATACCATCAACAAAAAAGTCGGCTGGCTGCTGCACGGGCAGGAAGCCATTCTGGTTCCCGATTTCAATACCAAGTGCCAGTGTCAGATTTTGGGTGAAGGGATTGGATTTTTACCGGAATACATGGCGCGCGAAGCGGTAGGAAATGGCCTGTTGGTGACGCGGAAGATTAATAATCCGCGCCAGGACTCACGCATGCTGCTGGCCACGCAACATGCGGCCACCGGCCAGGTGACCCGCTGGATTAAAGAGCAGTTTAAGCCCCAGGGGGTACTGACCGGGATTTATAACGATTTACTGTGGCGGGACTAGCTGCGGCTCTGCACCCAGAAGGCGTGAATCAGGCCCGGGATGTAACCCAGCAGCGTCAGCACGATGTTGATGATAAATGCCCAGCCGAAACCTTTGCCAAGCAACACGCCCAGCGGCGGTAACAGAATGGTGATAACAATACGCCAGAAACCCATAATTTCTCCATGCAAGCAATCAGGTCATTGTAAAAAAAAGAGATTTATCTCTAAGCGTAGCGAGTTTACTGCGCCTCGCCATTTTTGACGCCCGCTTTTACCCTCCTTTACCCTCTTTACACTGACTGAGGCTGGCGATGTAGTGCCAGATCAAAGGTTAGACTGTACCCCTGACGGCGGCTGGGCTAATGTTAGGGTCACGATAACAATGAGGAGGTAAGTATGTTTTCTGTCGGCGATCTTGTGCAACCGCGTATGGGCGGTCCAAAACTGAAAGTCTTAGAAGTGAATGAAGATCAGGTGGTTGTGGTGCAAGCCAGTAACGAAGCGGGCGAGCGCTTTACCGTAAAAGCGGCAGACCTGACGCCGTATCAGGAAGAAGGGGATTTCGGCGTCTGCTAAGCAGACGCTACCGGGCGGTGAGTGCCGCCCGGTGTGCACGAATTAGATCAGAAAATCATCCAGCGATTTACCGTTCTCCAGTGCGACGGAAATAGGCTTAGGCGTACGTCCCTGGCCGGTCCAGGTTTTTTCCTGACCATCGGCATCAGTAAAACGGTATTTTGGCGCACGAACTTTACGTTTTTTCGGCTGTGCTACGCCAATAGCGGCTTCAGAGCCCAGCAGATCTTCGGCGGAAATACCGTCTGCTTTCATACGCTCCAGCAAAGCAGCTATTTTTTGCTGCTGTTCAGCACGCTGCTGCTCAGCTTCAAGCTGCTCAACACGCTTCTCTTCGATAACAATACGCAGCTTTTCCTGCATGTCTTCCAGTACCTCGAGAGAGAAATCACGAGCCATCGCGCGCAGCGTACGGATATTATTCAAATTCTGTAACAACGAAGTCATATAATATGAAGACCTTTTCTAATCGTTTAAATATCATTTACCGTCCGATAGTAATCTATTTGCTTTTGAACATCCAGATTATAGCGCACGAAATTATAATTAATGCCGCCTACCCTGCCGATAATAAAATATAGGCAGGGTATTTCGCCACCATTAGTCCTTTATTTGTCGACCTGGTTTATATCCTATTAATTAATGTTAAATATAGTAAACAGCACGCCAGGGAATATCTATTCAGATTATCTGCATAAAATAAATTTCTAACAGGCAGCATATCCTACTTATTATTCCACTTATCAGAAACAATCCACGCAGAAGCGCCCCTTCTGCATACCAGAAAAGCGTATCCCGTTTAATGGGGCCTACGC
This sequence comes from Leclercia sp. UBA1284, assembly GCF_002308415.1. Lineage (NCBI taxonomy): Bacteria > Pseudomonadati > Pseudomonadota > Gammaproteobacteria > Enterobacterales > Enterobacteriaceae > Leclercia > Leclercia sp. UBA1284. The sequence goes on along the minus strand of NZ_DBUS01000008.1, from coordinate 118,035 downwards.
CAATTGTCAGCCCGCAGCAAGCCAGAGCTTATCTTATTGTTTTAAAACAATAAAATAAGCAGCAGGAGACAAAATAACGACCAGGTTCAAAAATCGCCAATTTTAGAGAATTTTGTTGCCAAAAGCGTAACAAATAAAAATTAATCACTAATTGTGAGTTAACAGGCAGAGATATAATCTATACGCGAAAAATAATGCAACTTAAAGCACCGTGCAACATTGCTTTGACGTCTTCTTAGCCCTCTTTCCAAGGAGTTCTGACATGTTCTCTCGACAGTCTCGCCTACGCCATGCGGTAGCAGACACCTTTGCGATGGTTGTCTACTGCTCGGTTGTGAACATGCTGATCGAGATCTTTCTCTCCGGGATGAGCTTTGAACAGTCGCTTTCTTCCAGGCTGGTGGCGGTGCCGGTCAATATACTTATTGCATGGCCTTACGGTTTTTACCGCGATGCCATTATGCGCTATGCGCGCCGCGTAAGCCCAACGGGCTGGATGAAAAATCTGGCAGATGTGCTGGCCTATGTGACCTTTCAGTCGCCGGTGTATGTCGCTATTTTGCTCACGGTAGGTGCTGACTGGCACCAGATTGCTGCCGCTGTCAGTTCAAATATTGTGGTTTCAATGCTGATGGGTGCGGCTTACGGTTATTTTCTCGATTATTGCCGCCGCCTGTTCCGGGTCAGCCCGTATAGCCCGGTAAAAGCGCAGGATGCAGCGACTGGCTGATGCCAGTCGCGTTTTTATTGCGGTTCGCCAAACAGACCTGTCAGAAAACGTTCCAGCGCCATCCGGGAACTGAACCCGTGCGGAATACCATAATGTTCATGCCTTTCCCCGCCTAGATAGAGGGGAAATTGCTGATACTGATCGCAGGTTTTTATCTCAGAGGCAGGTTCCGCATAAGACAAACTTTTGTCTTTAAGCGTTGGATGGATGATCAGCGCCGTGCGTCCCATACGCGCTTCCCGGTTTACATAGACATAATTTTCACCACGGCGATAGCCGTACGCTTTTTGCGTTACCGCATCCATAGTAAATCCGGCTTTTTCAAGAACGCGCGCAACCTCATCAGGTCGTAAATACATATTTAATCCTCATTATCTTTTCCTGCCCGGCAACCTTACCGTAATCAGCAATAGCAGTGCTTTCAGAAAATTCCATAAACGGCCAATTATGCCGTGACAGACTTCAGATATTAAAAACCTGGACTAAACTCTTTAATACCGCAAATTCAAGGGAGGAATGTATGTTTAACAGATCAAACCGAAATGATGTGGATGACGGCGTTCAGGATATTCATAACGATGTCAGCAAATTAGCCGACACGCTGGAAGATGTTCTGAAGTCCTGGGGATCAGATGCGAAAGATGACGCAGATGTTGCCAGACGCAAAGCGAAAGCGTTACTGCGTGAAACCCGCGCCCGTATGCAGGGTCGCTCCCGGACCCAGCAAGCAGCGTGTGATGCGATGGGGTGTGCAACCACCTTTATCCGCGAAAAACCGCTGTGTGCCGTCGGTACCGTGGCCGCTGTCGGGATCTTCGTCGGTGCGCTGCTGAGCCTGCGTAAATAGTCACGGATCCGGGCTATTACTCTGCCCCTGCTAACCTCCGTTAGCGGGGGTTTTCTTTTTTCGGCTGAAAAGCCGCTATACCACCCCCTCCCCCGCTGTGCTCATCAACAGAGGCGCATCAATCTAATTTTCCCATATCTTGTATGGTTGAAACTTTAGATAACTACATCTAGTATTCCTTTAAGCAACACAGACACTACTGCTCGCGATTTTTCGCGGCGTCCTGTTATTCTAAATGGAAATACGAATCATGAGCATTACTATTTATACTTGTAACAACTGTGTGCAGTGCCTCGCAACGAAGCGTGCGATGGAAAACCGCGGCGTGTCCTTCGAGATGGTGAATGTTGATCAGGTTCCGGACGCCGCCGAGACACTCCGCGCGCGCGGTTTTCGCCAGCTACCTGTGGTGATCGCCGGCGAGACCAGCTGGTCTGGCTTCCGCCCGGACATGATTAACCGTCTTCAGGCGCAGGCCGCCAGCGCATGAGCCTGCTTGTCTACTTCTCCAGCAGCTCGGAAAACACGCACCGCTTTATCACGCGTGTCGGGCTGCCGGCAATCCGTATCCCCCTCAACGAGCGGGAGCGCATTCAGGTAGACGAACCCTACATTCTGGTGGTGCCGAGCTATGGCGGCGGCGGCACCGCGGGGGCTGTTCCCCGTCAGGCGATCCGCTTTCTTAACGATCCGCATAACCGGGCGCTGATCCGCGGGGTTATCGCGGCGGGCAATCGCAATTTTGGCGAGGCCTACTGTCGCGCCGGGGATGTTATCTCTCAAAAATGCGGCGTGCCGTATCTCTATCGCTTTGAACTGATGGGGACACAGCAGGACGTAGAGAATGTGCGTAAAGGAGTAAACGAATTTTGGCAACGACAACCGCAGAACGCGTAAACCAGGGAACGACCGACTACCACGCCCTGAATGCGATGCTTAACCTCTACGATCGTGAGGGGCGTATTCAATTTGAGAAAGACCACCAGGCGGTGGACGCCTTTTTCACGCACCATGTGATCCCTAATAGCATGACCTTCGCCAGCGTAACGGCCCGACTCGACTACCTGGTGAGTGAAGGCTATTACGAAGAGCGCGTGCTGGCCCGCTACGATCCCCGCTTTCTGGTTTCGCTTTTCGAGCACGCTCACGCCAGCGGTTTTCGTTTCAAGACGTTCCTTGGCGCCTGGAAGTTTTACACCAGTTACACCCTGAAGACCTTCGATGGGAAACGCTATCTTGAGCGCTTTGAAGATCGGGTCGTGATGGTGGCGTTAACCCTTGCACAGGGGAATGAGACGCTGGCGCAACAACTCACAGACGAGATGTTGTCTGGCCGCTTTCAGCCGGCGACGCCCACGTTCCTGAACTGCGGAAAAGCACAGCGTGGTGAGCTGGTCTCCTGCTTCCTGCTGCGTATTGAAGACAATATGGAGTCGATTGGCCGGGCGGTGAACTCCGCGTTACAGCTCTCTAAACGCGGCGGCGGGGTCGCGTTTCTCCTCTCAAATCTGCGGGAATCGGGCGCACCTATCAAGCGCATTGAGAATCAGTCGTCCGGCGTTATTCCGGTCATGAAAATGCTGGAGGATGCGTTCTCTTATGCCAACCAACTGGGCGCCCGGCAGGGAGCGGGGGCGGTCTATCTGCATGCGCACCATCCGGATATTTTGCGCTTCCTGGATACCAAACGTGAAAATGCCGATGAAAAGATCCGTATCAAAACCCTCTCGCTGGGTGTGGTGATCCCGGATATCACCTTTAAACTCGCGAAAGAGAACGCGGAGATGGCCCTCTTTTCGCCTTACGATATCGAGCGCTTGTATGGCAAACCCTTTGGCGACGTGGCGATAAGCGAACTGTATGACGAGCTGATTGCTGACGATCGCATTCGCAAAAAGTACATTAATGCCCGTGATTTCTTCCAGACGCTGGCCGAGATTCAGTTTGAGTCCGGTTATCCGTACATCATGTATGAAGACACGGTAAACCGCGCCAGCCCCATCGCCGGCCGCATTAATATGAGCAACCTGTGCTCCGAGATTTTGCAGGTTAACAGCGCCTCGACCTACGATGAAAATCTAGATTACGCCGATATCGGCAAGGATATCTCCTGTAATCTCGGGTCGCTGAACATTGCCCATACCATGGACTCCCCCAATTTTGGCCGCACCGTTGAAACTGCCGTGCGCGGCCTGACGGCGGTATCGGACATGAGCCATATCCGCAGTGTGCCGTCCATTGAGGCGGGCAATGCCGCCTCGCATGCTATTGGGCTTGGGCAGATGAATTTGCACGGCTATCTGGCGCGCGAAGGTATCGCCTACGGTAGCCCGGAGGGGCTGGATTTTACCAACCTCTATTTCTACACCATCACCTGGCATGCGCTGAACACCTCAATGATGCTGGCGCGCGAACGGGGTCAACGCTTTGCCGGGTTTGAGCAGTCACGCTACGCCAGCGGGGAGTATTTCAGCCAGTATCTGGAAGGTGACTGGCAGCCAAAGACCGCCAAAGTGCGCGACCTGTTTGCTCGCGCAGGGATTGTGTTGCCGACCCGCGCAATGTGGAAGCAGCTGCGTAATGACGTGATGGAGTATGGGATCTATAACCAGAACCTGCAGGCCGTGCCGCCTACCGGCTCGATCTCCTATATCAACCACGCGACCTCCAGCATCCATCCGATTGTGTCGAAGGTGGAGATTCGCAAAGAGGGCAAAACCGGCCGCGTTTACTACCCTGCCCCCTTTATGACCAATGACAACCTGGCGCTGTATCAGGACGCGTATGAAATCGGCCCGGAAAAGATTATCGATACTTACGCCGAGGCGACCAGGCATGTGGATCAGGGGCTCTCGTTAACGCTCTTTTTCCCGGATAGCGCCACCACGCGCGATATTAATAGAGCGCAAATCTATGCCTGGAAGAAAGGGATCAAGACGCTGTACTACATTCGCCTGCGCCAGCTTGCGCTGGAAGGTACCGAAATTGAAGGTTGCGTGTCCTGCGCGCTGTAAGGAGAGAGGATGAAACTGTCACTGGTTCGCGCCATTAACTGGAACAAAATCGAGGACGATAAGGATCTGGAGGTCTGGAATCGCCTCACCAGTAACTTCTGGCTGCCTGAAAAGGTTCCGCTCTCCAATGATATTTCAGCCTGGCAAACCCTGACGCAGGCCGAGCAGCAGCTGACCATTCGCGTTTTTACCGGGCTGACGCTGCTGGATACGATTCAGAACACCCTGGGCGCACCGGCGTTGATGGCAGATGCGCTCACCCCGCACGAAGAGGCGGTGATGTCGAATATCAGCTTTATGGAGGCGGTACATGCCCGCTCTTACAGCTCGATTTTCTCGACGCTTTGCCAGACCAAAGATGTGGACGCGGCCTATGCCTGGAGCGAAGAGAACGCCGCGTTGCAGCGGAAAGCCGAACTGATACTGCACCACTACCGCGCCGATGAACCGTTGAAAAAGAAAATCGCCAGCGTGTTTCTGGAATCTTTCCTCTTCTATTCCGGCTTCTGGCTGCCGATGTACTGGTCGAGTCGCGGCAAGTTGACCAACACCGCCGATCTGATTCGCCTGATCATTCGTGATGAAGCGGTGCATGGCTATTACATCGGCTATAAGTTCCAGAAAGGGCTGGAGAAAGTCAGCGACGCCAGGCGTGAAGAGTTACAAAGCTTTGCGCTGGATTTGTTAATGGATCTCTATGACAACGAACTGCAATACACTGAAAGCGTATACGCGGGAACGGGCTGGGAAGAAGAGGTGAAAGCGTTCCTCTGTTACAACGCCAATAAAGCGCTAATGAACCTCGGTTATGAGGCGCTCTTCCCCCCCGAAATGGCGGAAGTGAATCCGGCCATTCTGGCGGCGCTGTCACCCAACGCGGATGAAAACCATGACTTCTTTTCCGGGTCGGGTTCATCTTACGTTATGGGTAAAGCGGTGGAGACGGAAGATACAGACTGGGACTTTTGATCTGCGAATTAACGTTTATTAATTTAATATAAATCGCATTCTTTTCCCGCAAATATTTCCACACCTTCTACACTGTAATTTCTATGCCCTATTCACCTGAATCACTCTGATTCAGGTGAAATTCCGCTGGCAGCCGCAAAAAAATCAGAGAAATTCAACTCACGCTCAGCCCTTTATTCATGGGAAATAGCGCCGTTTCGCTGACCGCAAAATTCATACCACAAGCGAACCCAGGGTTGTCTCAGATTCTGAGTATGTTAGGGTAATGCCAGTTAACTATTTACCATGGTAATCATATCGACATAAGCAAATAACAGGACACTCTCTATTGCATGGCAATTAAATTAGAAGTGAAGAATCTTTATAAAGTATTTGGCGAGCATCCACAGCGTGCGTTCAAATATATCGAAAAAGGACTTTCGAAAGAGCAAATTCTGGAAAAAACAGGGCTATCGCTTGGCGTTAAAGACGCCAGTCTGGCCATTGAAGAAGGCGAGATTTTTGTCATCATGGGGTTATCCGGTTCGGGTAAATCCACTATGGTTCGCCTTCTCAATCGCCTGATTGAACCCACCCGCGGACAGGTGCTGATTGATGGTGAAGATATTGCCAAAATATCTGATGCCGAGCTCCGCGAGGTGCGCAGAAAAAAGATTGCAATGGTCTTTCAGTCATTCGCCCTCATGCCGCATATGACGGTGCTGGATAATACCGCGTTTGGCATGGAATTAGCGGACGTACCCGCACAAGAGCGCCAGGAAAAAGCGCTCGATGCGTTGCGTCAGGTTGGGCTGGAAAATTATTCGCATGCTTACCCGGATGAACTTTCCGGCGGGATGCGACAGCGTGTCGGATTAGCCCGTGCATTAGCCATTAATCCCGATATTTTATTAATGGACGAAGCCTTCTCAGCACTCGATCCCTTAATTCGTACCGAGATGCAGGATGAACTGGTAAAACTGCAGGCGAAACATCAGCGCACCATCGTGTTTATTTCCCACGATCTGGACGAAGCGATGCGTATTGGCGATCGTATTGCCATTATGCAGAACGGTGAAGTGGTACAGGTCGGCACCCCGGATGAAATACTGAATAATCCGGCCAATGATTATGTGCGCACCTTCTTCCGTGGCGTGGACATTAGCCAGGTCTTTAGCGCAAAAGATATTGCCCGTCGTACGCCAAACGGCATTATTCGCCGCACGCCAGGTTTTGGCCCGCGCTCGGCGTTGAAACTGCTGCAGGATGAAGATCGTGAATTCGGTTACGTCATTGAACGTGGTAATAAATTTGTAGGCGTTGTCTCCATCGACTCTTTGAAAACCGCCCTGGGCGACAATCAGGGAATCGATGCGGCGTTAATCGACTCTCCGCTCGCCGTGGATGCCGAAACGCCGCTCAGCGAGTTGCTCTCTCACGTTGGCCAGGCACCCTGCGCGGTACCGGTCGTTGGTGAAGAACAACAGTACGTCGGCATCATCTCAAAACGCATGTTGCTGCAGGCTTTAGATCGCGAGGGGGCAAACAATGGCTGAACAAAACCCGTGGGGCACCACTGAAGCGGCGGATAGCGCTGCACAATCTGCGGACGCGTGGGGTTCTTCCACACCCGCACCTACCGATGGCGGCGCGGCAGACTGGCTGAATAGCGCGCCAGCGCCGGCACCGGAACACTTTAATATTATGGATCCCTTCCATAAAACCCTGATCCCACTGGATAGCTGGGTGACCGAGGGGATCGACTGGGTAGTGACCCACTTCCGCCCTGTATTCCAGGGGATCCGCGTCCCGGTGGATTATATTCTGAATGGATTCCAGCAGATGTTGCTGGGTATGCCCGCGCCGGTAGCTATCGTGCTGTTCTCGCTCATCGCCTGGCAGTTTGGCAGCGCGGGAATGGGGATTGCCACGCTGATATCCCTGATTGCCATTGGTGCCATCGGCGCCTGGTCGCAGGCGATGATCACTCTGGCGCTGGTGCTGACCGCCCTGCTCTTCTGCGTGGTGATTGGTTTGCCGATGGGGATTTGGCTGGCACGAAGCCCGCGAGCGGCAAAAATCATTCGCCCGCTGCTGGATGCCATGCAGACCACACCGGCTTTCGTCTACCTGGTGCCCATCGTCATGCTGTTCGGTATCGGCAACGTGCCAGGTGTAGTGGTCACGATTATCTTCGCCCTGCCGCCAATTATCCGCCTGACCATACTGGGCATTAACCAGGTGCCAGCGGATCTGATCGAGGCCTCACGCTCCTTTGGCGCCAGCCCGCGTCAGATGCTGTTCAAGGTACAGTTACCACTGGCGATGCCGACCATTATGGCCGGGGTTAACCAGACGCTGATGCTGGCGTTGTCGATGGTGGTTATCGCCTCGATGATTGCCGTTGGCGGTCTGGGCCAGATGGTACTCCGCGGCATTGGCCGTCTTGATATGGGACTGGCTACCGTGGGTGGCGTGGGCATTGTGATCCTCGCCATCATCCTTGATCGCCTGACTCAGGCAGTCGGCCGCGATTCACGCAGTCGCGGAAACCGTCGCTGGTACACCACCGGCCCGGTGGGTCTGCTGACTCGTCCATTCACGAAGTAATACTGTTGTTGCCCGGCGGCATCTCTCTGCCGGGCCAGCAGCACCCCTCCAAAAACGAAGGAACAACGATGCGACATAACATTTTATTTGCCACAGCGTTTGCCACCCTTGTCTCTACCAGCGCATACGCCGCTGACCTGCCAGGCAAAGGCATTACCGTTCAACCGGTTCAGAGCACCATTTCAGAAGAGAGCTTCCAGACCCTTATCGTCAGCCGCGCGCTGGAAAAACTCGGCTACACCGTTAATAAGCCGAGCGAAGTGGATTACAACGTGGGCTACACCTCAATCGCCTCCGGTGATGCAACCTTTACCGCCGTAAACTGGCAGCCGCTGCATGATGATATGTATGCTGCTGCGGGCGGCGAGAAAAAATTCTACCGTGAAGGGACGTTTGTCACCGGTGCAGCGCAAGGTTACCTGATCGACAAAAAAACGGCGGATAAGTACCACATCACCAATATTGAACAGCTGAAAGATCCGAAGATCGCCAAACTGTTTGATACCAACGGTGATGGCAAAGCGGACATGATGGGCTGCTCACCGGGCTGGGGCTGCGAAGCGGTTATTAACCACCAGAACAAAGCCTTCGACCTGGAGAAAACCGTTGAGGTAAGCCACGGTAACTACTCTGCGATGATGGCCGATACCATCGCCCGCTTCAAAGAGGGCAAGCCTATCATCTATTACACCTGGACCCCGTACTGGGTCAGCGATGTGATGAAACCGGGTAAAGACGTGGTGTGGCTGCAGGTACCGTTCTCCTCCCTGCCCGGCGAGCAGAAAGATATCGACACTAAACTGCCAAACGGTATGAACTATGGTTTCCCGGTGAATACCATGCACATCGTGGCTAACAAGGCCTGGGCTGAAAAGAACCCGGCTGCGGCGAAGCTGTTCTCGGTCATGAAGTTGCCGCTGGCAGACATCAATGCTCAGAATGCGATGATGCACGCAGGAAAATCCTCAGAAGCCGACGTTCAGGGCCATGTTGATGGCTGGATTAAAGCCCACCAGCAGCAGTTTGACGGCTGGGTGAAAGAGGCACTGGCCGCGCAGAAGTAACTTCCCTCCCCCACCCTCTCCCTCCGGGAGAGGGTGTTTGAATTCCCTCACCCTCCTGGCCAGGGAAAGTCAAAGCGCACAATCCATCACGTAACAATTCCCCAACATTCACATTCATCCGTTATTATGGTTTCCGAATCGATAATCACTTAACTAATGATTTCAGACCATAATGACCAAAACTTCTCAAGGACTTAGCCCGGCACTGATCTTACTGATGTCAGTCGCAACGGGTCTGGCTGTCGCCAGCAACTACTACGCGCAACCTCTGCTCGATACCATCGCCCGCGCCTTTAACCTTTCGGCGAGCTCTGCGGGTTTTATCGTGACCGCCGCCCAACTCGGCTATGCCGCCGGCCTGCTGTTGCTGGTTCCACTTGGAGATATGTTTGAACGCCGCTCCCTGATCGTTTTCATGACCCTGCTCGCTGCAGGCGGAATGCTGATCACCGCCAGCAGCCAGTCGCTGAGCATGATGATCCTCGGCACCGCCCTGACCGGGTTATTCTCGGTCGTGGCGCAGATCCTCGTCCCGCTGGCCGCTACCCTCGCAGCCCCGGAAAAACGCGGCAAAGTGGTGGGTACCATCATGAGTGGCCTGCTGCTGGGCATTTTGCTGGCGCGTACCGTGGCGGGATTACTGGCCAGCCTCGGTGGCTGGCGCACGGTGTACTGGGTGGCGAGCGTATTAATGGTGATCATGGCCATCGCCCTCTGGCGCGGCTTGCCAAAAGTGAAGCAGGAAAACCATCTTAACTACTTCCAGCTTCTTGGCTCCGTATTCAGTCTGTTCACGCAGGATAAACTGCTGCGTACCCGCGCCCTGCTGGGCTGCTTCACCTTTGCAAATTTCAGTATTCTCTGGACCTCCATGGCCTTCCTGCTGGCCTCTCCCCCGTTCAACTATTCCGAAGGGGTAATTGGCCTGTTTGGTCTGGCAGGCGCGGCGGGAGCGCTGGGCGCGCGACCTGCAGGTGGACTGGCAGACAAGGGCAAATCACACCTCACCACATCAGCCAGTTTGGTTCTGCTGCTGCTCTCCTGGTCAGCCATCTGGTATGGGCATCTCTCGGTACTGTCGCTGATTGTTGGCATTCTGGTGTTGGATCTCACCGTGCAGGGCGTGCACATCACCAACCAGACGGTCATCTATCGCGTGAAGCCGGATGCCCGTAACCGTCTGACCGCCGGATACATGACCAGCTACTTCATTGGCGGCGCGGCGGGGTCGCTGATCTCTGCCTCGGCGTGGCAACACGCGGGCTGGGCTGGGGTGTGCCTGGTGGGTAGCGTGATGGCACTTCTGAACCTGCTTGTCTGGTGGCGCGGCTATCATCGCCAGGAGGCAATTACTTAAGCTTTACATTGCTTTGGGGCTTCTCTGGGTGCAAGAAGCCCCGCAGTCTGTTAAGGTGGCGGAAACATTTATCCCTGAAATTTTAATGTGGGTGATATATTTACGAACCGCATGAATAACCAGCCCATCGCACCTTCTTCGACATTTCACGCTGTTTCAGATCACCCAATCCTCTTTTCTCTGGGCACCCGCCCGACCGTCTCTTTAAACACCGGGACACGGATTCACCCGGCACTTTATGGCAGTGACATAAGCTTTGCGGATTTTAACCGCACAAATAATTCATTTACATTATTTGTCACTGTCGTTACTATATCGGCTGTAATTAATGAGGTTATGCCCAAATGGATAGTTCGTTTACGCCCATTGAACAAATGCTTAAATTTCGCGCCAGTCGTCATGAGGATTTCCCGTATCAGGAGATTCTGCTGACCCGTCTCTGCATGCACATGCAGGGCAAATTGCTGGATAACCGCAATAAGATGCTGAAAGCTCAAGGGATTAACGAGACGTTATTTATGGCGTTGATTACGCTGGAGTCTCAGGAAAATCACAGTATTCAGCCTTCCGAACTGAGTTGCGCGCTGGGTTCATCCCGCACCAATGCAACCCGTATCGCTGATGAGCTGGAAAAACGCGGCTGGATCGAACGCCGTGAAAGCGACAACGATCGTCGTTGCCTGCATTTGCAATTGACCGACAAAGGTCACGCATTCCTGCGTGAGGTATTACCGCCTCAGCACAATTGTCTGCACCAACTCTGGTCTGCTCTTAGTACCTCCGAGCGCGACCAGCTTGAGCACATCACTCGCAAGCTCCTCACCCGTCTGGATCAGATGGATGAAGACGGTGTCATTCTTGAGGCACTGCGCTAACGCGACGACTCGCTCGACAATCCAGATTTATAAGAAAACCGACAGGCCAGCACGTCATACTGCTGGCCTTTCTGATAACAGGTCGGCACAGCCGATGTGAAAATAAAAAGATCGTGGAGAACAACAATGAGCGCAAATGCGGAGAATACCCCCCCGCAGCAACCAGCCAGTAAGAAAGGCAAGCGTAAAAGTGCCCTTCTTCTGCTGACCTTGCTCTTTATTATTATTGCCGTGGCATATGGGATCTATTGGTTTTTAGTACTGCGTCATTTTGAGGAGACGGATGATGCGTACGTGGCAGGGAACCAGGTACAAATTATGGCGCAGGTGTCAGGCAGCGTGACGAAAGTCTGGGCTGACAACACCGACTTTGTGCAGAAAGGCGACGTGCTGGTCACGCTCGACCCGACCGATGCACAGCAGGCATTTGAAAAAGCGCAGACCGAGCTTGCCTCAAGCGTGCGTCAAACGCGCCAGCAGATGATTAACAGTAAGCAACTTCTGGCCAGCATTGAGGTGCAGAAAACTGCCCTGGCGCAGGCGCAGAGTGACTTCAAGCGTCGTGTTCCGCTTGGCACCGCCAACCTGATTGGCCGTGAAGAGCTGCAGCACGCCCGTGATGCAGTGGCCAGCGCCCAGGCGCAGCTTGACGTCTCTATTCAGCAGTACAACGCCAATCAGGCGATGATACTGAATACCACGCTGGATCAACAGCCGGCGGTTAAACAGGCCGCCACGGAAGTGCGTAACGCCTGGCTGGCGCTGGAGCGTACCAAAATCGTCAGCCCGATGACCGGCTACGTTTCTCGTCGTTCCGTTCAACCCGGCGCGCAGATCAGCACCACAACACCGCTGATGGCCGTGGTTCCGGCGACGCACCTGTGGGTCGATGCCAACTTTAAAGAGACTCAGCTGGCGCATATGCGTATTGGCCAGACCGCGACCGTGGTGAGCGATATCTACGGCGACGAGGTGAAGTACACCGGTAAGGTGGTGGGTCTGGATATGGGGACCGGCAGTGCGTTCTCCTTGCTGCCTGCGCAGAATGCGACGGGCAACTGGATCAAAGTGGTTCAGCGTCTGCCGGTACGTATCGAGCTGGATGAGAAACAGCTGGCGGATCATCCCCTGCGTATTGGACTTTCGACCCTCGTGACCGTTGATACGACCGATCGTGACGGACATATGCTGGCAAACCAGGTACGCACTAACCCGGCGTATGAAAGTAATGCCCGTGAAATCAGCCTTGAGCCTGTGAACAAGCTGATTAATGACATCGTGAAGGCGAACGCCGGTTAATCCGAAGGTGAGCGTTATGCAGCAGCAAAAACCGCAAAAACCACTGGAGGGGGCGCAACTGGTCATTATGACCATTGCGCTGTCGCTGGCGACGTTCATGCAGGTGCTGGACTCCACCATTGCAAACGTGGCGATCCCCACCATCGCCGGCAACCTGGGCTCGTCGCTGAGCCAGGGAACCTGGGTCATCACCTCGTTCGGGGTAGCGAACGCTATCTCGATCCCCATTACTGGCTGGCTGGCAAAGCGCGTCGGTGAAGTGAAGCTGTTCCTCTGGTCCACCATCGCGTTTGTCATTGCCTCCTGGGCCTGTGGTGTCTCAAGCAGCCTGAATATGCTGATCTTCTTCCGCGTATTACAAGGGATTGTTGCCGGGCCGCTGATCCCGCTGTCGCAAAGTTTGCTCCTGAGTAACTATCCGCCAGCGAAGCGATCTGTTGCTCTGGCGCTGTGGTCAATGACGGTGATCGTTGCGCCGATTTGCGGCCCTATCCTCGGCGGCTTTATCAGTGATAACTACCACTGGGGCTGGATCTTCTTCATCAACGTCCCTATCGGCGCCATTGTGGTGCTGTTAACGTTACAGTCACTGCGCGGTCGGGAAACCCGTACTGAACAGCGGCGTATTGATGGCGTGGGGCTGGCGTTACTGGTACTGGGTATTGGTAGTCTGCAAATCATGCTCGACCGCGGTAAAGAGCTGGACTGGTTTGCCTCTCAGGAGATCATCGTCCTGACCGTGGTGGCGGTGGTGGCGTTAAGCTTCCTGATTGTTTGGGAGTTGACCGATGAAAACCCGATAGTCGACTTGTCGCTATTCAAATCGCGAAACTTTACCATCGGCTGCTTATGTATCAGCCTGGCCTATATGCTCTACTTCGGCGCGATCGTTCTGTTGCCGCAGCTACTACAGGAAGTGTACGGCTACACGGCCACCTGGGCAGGCCTGGCCTCGGCGCCCGTTGGGGTCATTCCGGTGCTGTTATCGCCAATTATTGGTCGCTTTGCCCATAAGCTGGATATGCGTCGGCTTGTGACGTTCAGCTTTATTATGTACGCGGTCTGTTTCTACTGGCGTGCGTATACCTTCGAACCAGGAATGGACTTTGGTGCCTCTGCGTGGCCACAGTTTATTCAGGGCTTCGCGGTTGCGTGCTTCTTCATGCCACTGACTACCATTACGCTCTCCGGCTTGCCGCCCGAGCGCCTGGCTGCGGCATCAAGCCTGTCGAACTTCACCCGTACGCTGGCTGGCTCCATTGGTACGTCGATTACGACCACTCTGTGGACTAACCGGGAATCGATGCACCATGCGCAGCTTACCGAATCGGTGAACCCGTATAACCCGAACGCGCAAGAGATGTATAGTCAGTTGCAGGGTATGGGGATGACCGATCAGCAGGCCTCCGGCTGGATTGCCCAGCAAATTACCAACCAGGGACTGATTATTTCGGCTAACGAGATTTTCTGGATGTCTGCGGGGGTATTTATTGTCTTGCTGGGGCTGGTATGGTTTGCGAAGCCGCCGTTTGGTGCAGGCGGTGGTGGCGGAGGCGCCCACTAAGCGCGTCATCAAAACAAAAACGGATCTGCATGCAGATCCGTTTTTTTATGCTTATTTAATGCCGATGATCTTCACCGTAATGATGGAGACCGTACCCGGCGGTACAAGCCCTGGCACGCCCTGTTCACCGTAAGCCTGCTTCGCCGGGATGATGATTTTGGCTTCACCGCCGAGACCAAGTTTGGTGACCACCAACCGGAACAGCGGTGGCAGGTCTTGCACGCGGCTGGCGCGCACCTCTTTACTGGACATCACTTTACCCGTGCCCAGTACTTCATCAAGCTCGGTAATAATATTGCTCTGCCCATTAACCAGTGGTGCTTCACCCTGCTTGATGACACGGTAAATCGAACCATCTGCCGTTTTTACAGCGCCTTTTTCTTTTGCCGCCTTGCTGAGGATCGCTTTACTCTGTTTTTCGTTTTCAGAGAGCGTAGACGCCAGCTGTTTCTGCTGCTGTTTATCCAGCGTGGTCAGTTCTTTCGTGATCTTCGCCACCGGGAGTTGCAGCTGGTTATTCACCTTATCGTTGAACCCCTGGGTAAACGCTTTCAGATCGAACTTCTTGCCCAGATCGGTCATTTTTATTTTTTCACGATCGGCGGCCTGACCATACCAACTGCCAATGGCATAGCTGGTTTGGGTATCTTTTGCTGCACTGGTATCAACTTTAACGCGCGGCTGTCCGCTAACAGGCTTCGTCTCTTTCGCTGCCTTTTCGCTGGCTGCCTGTTCCGTCTTCAGCTTCTCATTAAGGTTCGTCAGTTCGGTAAGAGAAGCGGCCTGCGCTTTCAGTTTCTCATTCAGCGCGGCATTTTCTTTGTTAACAGACTCCAGCTTCTTACTCAGTTCAGCAGCCGCCTTGTCGTTGCCGACCACATTTTTTTGTACGGATATCAGCGACTCCTGAGATGCGATGACCCGCTTCGCATCTTCCAGCTGGCTGAGCGTGATGTCAGATTTCAGCTGCATGTTTTTCAATGCGGTCTCCTGCTCCGCCAGCTTCGCGGCAACAGTTTGCTTCTGCGTGGTGAGGCCGGAAAGCTGTTGTTCACCCGCCTGTAGCTTCGCTTTGAGATCCTCAACCTGTCTGGAAAGATGGGCTGAGAGCGTATTCGCGCTCGCCAGCTTTTGAGCCAGCTCGCTGCTTTTTTGATCCGCAGTGAGACGGGTGGCTTTAAGCGCGGCCAGCTCATCTTCCAGCGTTTTTTTCTGCGCTTTAAGATCGTTCAGTGTTTTATTAAGCGCTTCGCCCTGAGTGGTAAAGGTCGTTTCAGTCGTCTGCTTTTGCGCTTTCAGATCGGCAAGCTGCTTTTCAAGCAGCTGCGATTTTGCTTTTAACGCTTTTGCCTCTTCATCCATTTGCGTGGCGCGCGCCGTAGCACTGGCTAACTGCTGTGTCAGCTGCAAGCTCTGCTGCTCTTTGCTGCCAGTGGTATTTTTCAGTGCAGCAAGCTGCTCATCGAGCGTTTTTTTCTGCAGCTTAAGCTCGGCGAGCTCTTTGAGCATGGAGGCACTTCTGGCTGCCATCTCGCTTTCAGCACTTTGCTTCTGGGTTTTGAGCGTAGAAAGTTCCTTTTCCATCTGCTGAGACCGGGCTTTTAGCCCTTCTGACTCTTTAGCCAACTGCGTCGTTTTCGCTGTCGCGCTGGCTAGCTGTTCCACTAGCTGAGCATTTTTTTGCTGCGAACCGCTGCTGCTGTTTTTCAGGGCGGTGAGCTGATCGTCCAGCGATTTTTTCTGCGTTTTAAGGTCACTAAGCTGTCCCTCAAGCGCCGTAATTTGTGACTTGAGTTCAGCAAGTTCTTTAGTCTGAGCCCTGTCTTTGGTGGTCAGCACAGTTTCTGCACTCTGCTTCTGCGCCTTCAGTTCGGTCAGCTGCTTTTCCAGCATCTGCACTTTTGACTTCAGGGTGGCAGACTCTTCCATTGTGCGTGCAACGCGCGCTTTTTCTGCAGCAAACTGTTCTGCCAGTTGCGCACTTTTCTGGTCTTTATTGCCACTGGCGCTGACCAGCGCGGCGAGTTGATCGTCTACATTTTTTTTCTGGAGCTTGAGATCGGCAAGATCTTTGATCAACGTCGTGGTCCGGGTCGCCAGCTCATTATCCGCGGCCTGTTTCGCTATTTTGAGCTCAGAAAGTTGCTTTTCCAGAAGCGTCACTTTTGATTTCAGGGCTGCGGACTCTTCAGTCGTCTTTGCAGCACGCGTTTTTTCTGCGGCTAACTGCTCTGCCAGCTCTGTGTTTTTTTTCTGCGAACCAGCACTGGCCGTATTCAGAGCGATAAGGCGTGCATCCAGCGCCTCTTTCTGAAGTTTGAGTTCGGCAAGCTCTTTGACAAGGGCCGCGCTTTTGGTCGCCAGTTCGCTATCCGCGGCCTGTTTGCCTTTTTTCAGTTCGGCGAGCTGTTTTTCCAGAAGCTGTACTTTTGACTTCAGGGCGCCAGACGCTTCGGCCATTTGGGTGGAACGCGCTTTCTCAGCGGCTAACTGCTCTACCAGCGCTGCGCTTTTTTTCTGTGCGCCACTGCTGTCAGTTTTCAGGGCCGCAAGCTGACCGTCCAGCGCTTCTTTCTGAAGCTTAAGGTCACTGAGTTCTTTAATCAGGGCCGTGCTTTTGGTCGCCAGCTCGGTATCCGTAGCTTGCTTCTGTACTTTCAGTTCTGAAAGCTGCTGTTCCTGACGCTGCAATTTTGCCTTCAGCGCGGCTGACTCTTCAGACGTGCGAGTCACGCGCGCTTTCTCAGCGGCAAGCTGTTCTGCCAGCTCTGCGCTCTTCTGCTGCGTGTTGCCACTGGCGGCTTTAAGAGAGGCGTACTGCTCTTCCAGAGTCTTGTTCTGGCTTTTCAGTTCGGCGAGTGCTTTGTTTAACGCAACGCTCTGGGCCATAGCAGCTGCCAGCTGTTCTGATTGCTGGGTGTTCTTTTGCGCTGTTTCGCCGCTGCGCGTCTCCAGACCAGAGAGTTTTGCTTCCAGCGCCTGTTTCTGCTCACGAAGGGCGATTAGCTCCTTATTCAGCGCATCGCTTTTTGCGTTTGCCTGGCTAAGCTGTTCAGTAAGTTGCTGGTTCTGTTGTTTATCTCGTGAAGCGCTATTTGGAAGCGTGGCTGCAAGACTGTCCAGGGCTAACTGTTGTGCATTACCCACCGGCTGCTGCTTCAGCTTTGTAAGTGACTGCTCATGCGCCTGCACACGTTTTTTTTCATTAGCCAGCGCCTGTTCCAGAGTCAATTTTTCACGCTCAATCTCCTGGAGGGAGTGGCCTAATCCTGTGATGGTGGCGTTCGCTTTACGGAGTTCTTCGGTCAGCCCGGCCACTTTTTTACGCCAGGTTGAACTGTCTTGCGAAGCCACAGGCAACGGCTTTGCCTGTGGCTTCGCTGGACGAGGGGCGGTTTTTATCGGCGGGGATTCAGGAACTGCAGCCGAGCCCTCAGTAGAACTAAAAGGGCTCGTGGTATCGTTGCCGATGATTTTTTCGTTACTTAACTGTTCGAGCAGGTCGGTATTAGCTGAATAACTACTCCCACTGGATAAAAGCAATCCACAATAAAGAGTAGCAGTCACGTATTTTTTCATAGATTATTCATTTCGTTCGCGCGTTTCATCATATTGGAATAAACGCTGTTTTTTATTCTGACGCAAACTAACGAGACCTTCTTATTAATTTCCGTCAGCATAACTTCTGAGGCATTGGCATCAACCAGAGATTTGTTTGTTTCATAAATTCTGTAGTTTTTGTTAATGTTTTCGAACTGTTTACGGTAGCCTTCATAAGCCGCAGGATCCAGCTTCTGGAGTGCGGAGAACTCCTGGTAGCACTGCACCTCCTGCTTACGCGCTTCAGGCTCTTTCGCAATAGGGGTGGTATTAACGGTGCTGCATGCAGATAAAATAAATGCGGAAATTAGCACTGCTGAGCCTGAAACATAACTTTTCATAAATTCCTCTAAATAAACATTAATTTGCGACAATCGGGTCCGATATTATTAATACAACAGATAGTTTAAGACAACTTAATGTTAGAATTTTATTGGTCAGCCGCAAACCGACCTCAATAGTAAAACACTACGGGCACAATTCACATTACTGAAGAATTTTTTAGGATTTAATAAAGGGAATAATGACAGGATGTAATAATAAGAACCGGCACCTCATGAAAAAGTGCCGGTGTGATCGCTAGATATGCAGTTCTTGCAGTTTTTCTTTCGGCAGGGCAAGTTCATCGTTGCTGTTCACGCGTACGTCACGTTCGATGATGTGGCGTGCAATCTCTTGCGCTTCTTCCAGCGAGTGCATCTGATATGTTCCGCACTGGTAAACATTTAGTTCCGGAATTTGGTTCTGTTCTTTTACTTTCAACACGTCGGCCATTGCCGCTTTCCAGGCATCCGCTACGCGGCTCTCTTCCGGTTGGCCGATCAAACTCATATAGAAACCGGTACGGCAACCCATCGGGGAGATATCGATAATCTCAACGCCGTTGCCGTTCAGGTGATCGCGCATAAAGCCAGCAAACAGGTGCTCCAGGGTATGAATACCGCGCTCCGGCATCACTTCTTTGTTTGGCACGCAGAAACGCAGGTCAAATACGGTGATTGTGTCGCCGTGCGGGGTATTCATGGTCTTCGCAACACGTACAGCAGGGGCTTCCATACGGGTATGGTCGACAGTAAAGCTATCTAATAACGGCATACGTCACCTCCGAAAGTGATTTTTTTAAAATTAATTGAACTCTTCGTTTCAACGCGAGTCTGAGTATATGAAAGACGCGCATTTGTTATCATCATCCCTGTTCTTCAGAGATGTAAGTTTGGCCACAGCGATGTGGCCTTTTTCTTTTCTGTCAGCTGTTCTTCGCCAGAAACGCTGCAAATGGCTCAGTATCTGCCGCTTCAATCTCTTTCTGACGCAGTTGCGATGCTTCACGCTCCGCGATAAAGTCGGCTTCGCTTATCACTTCCAGCGGTTCGCTTTTCAACATCTCACGATACTGCGCAGATAGCGATCGGCCTGTGCCACCAATGCCTTCATCAATCATAGAACGCAAAATACGGGCTGAAAACGTCAGTTCAGGATTGTCGAAGCTCTCTACCAGCTCATCGCAAACCTGTTGATAGGCTTCTCCGCCGTAGACGCTGTCCAGCGTCTGCGCGACGCGTTTCAGATCGCGGAACAGATCTTTCCCGACTTTTTGTAACGGGAACTGCGCCGTTTCACAGCCCATGCCTAGCGTCAGGCCCGGTTTACGCCCTTCCAGAATCACGCGGTTCCAGTTAGTGCGGGTACAGAGCAGTTCATCAGCGCTCATCTCTGGCGCATCCGCCAGCACGCACCAGACCATAAAGAGATCGAGGAAGCGGACTTGCTGCTCATCCACGCCAATTGGCGAGAAGGGATTAATATCCAGCGAACGAACTTCAATATATTCAATACCGCCACGCTGCAGCGCGTCAGAAGGTGTCTCACCACTGCGCGTTACGCGTTTAGGACGAATTGGCGCGTAGAGTTCGTTCTCAATCTGAAGAACATTGCTATTAATCTGTAGACGCTTACCGTCGCGTTCCAGCCCAATGGCTTCGTACTCTTCAGACGGGGTTTTAATCGCCCGCTTCAATCCTGCCACATACTCGGTCAGATCGTTAAACGTAATTCCGAGATTGCTTTGCGATTTATTGGTATAACCCAGGTCGCTGAGACGCAACGAGGTAGCATAAGGCAGGTAATACATACCACAATCGGTTTTTTCGAACGGCAGTGTGGTCGGTTTACCTTGCAGGAATGACGAACAGATCGCCGGCGACGCGCCGAACAGGTAGGGGATGACCCAGCCAAAGCGATAGTAGTTACGGATAAGACGTAAATAGCCCGCGGAGATCGCCTCTTTATCTGTTTCACCACATTTCGCCTGCCAGAATGCCATCGGCAATGAGAAGTTGTAATGGACCCCAGAAATGGTCTGCATCAATGCGCCATAGCGATTTTTCAGCCCTTCACGATAGAGCGTCTTCAGGCGGCCGATATTGGAGGTGCCATATTGCGCCAGTTCAATATCCTGCCCCTGCTCAATGTAACAAGGCATACTAAGCGGCCACATCCGCTCATCACCCAGTTGACGGGCGGTGTAGCGATGAATGTCGCGCATAATCGTTAGCATATGGTCAATATCGCCATCTACTGGCGTTATGAACTCAAGCAGCGCTTCGGCGAAATCCGTGGTGATCCATTTATGGGTCAGCGCAGAGCCCAGCACTTCAGGATGGCCCGTTGTTGCAAGTGAACCATCTTCGTTTACGCGCAGCGTTTCGCGTTCAAGACCACGCTGAATACCCTTCAGAGCCTGAGGGTGGTTTTCCAGCCAGGCCAACGCCTGTGATACGTCCGGGATCAATTCGACCTCCCGCCTGTCAAAATCATTTTATTTAGCATAATTGTAATGGTTTAGGGTCACAAACAGTCCAATTAGTGCCACCACGACATGCCCTGTAAGGTTGCTACCGCCACAAGGACATAGCGTAACGCTTTACCAAGCGTTAAAAAAAAGAGCACCGGCCCCCAGGAGATGCGCATCCATCCCGCCAGCAGGCACAGCAAATCGCCTATTACAGGCATCCAGCTTAATAACAGCGTGGCAGCGCCATAGCGTTTTAGCCAGTTAACTGCCTTTTCCTGCCAGCGCGACGTTTTGCGAAGAGGAAAGAAACGCCCAAGAATAACGTTAGTCAGCCCTCCAAGGCTATTACCCATTGTTGCTATTAAGACCAGCAACCAGGGCTGACTCACGCCTGACAACAACATCGCGATCAGCACAACTTCGGAATTACCGGGCAGAAGGGTAGCGCTTAAAAAACTGCTGGCGAATAACGAAGCGAGTGACAGCAGTTCACTCACAGTCTGCGAACGTCCACTGCCGCCATGCCAGCCGCGTGCGCCGCCTGAAGACCGAAATCAGCATCTTCGAAGACAACGCATTTTTCAGGTGATACACCCATCCGTTCTGCGCAAAGCAGGAAGGTATCCGGAGCGGGTTTGTGATTCTGGACATGATCGGCAGCAACAACAGCCGTGAAATAGCGACGCAGGTCAAGATGTGCTAGTAAGGCTTCTGCCATCGCGCTTTCGCTCCCGGTGCCAACAGACATCGGACGACGGCCATACCACTCTTTAACCACGTCAATTAACGGAAGGGGACGCACGGTATCCAGCAGCATCGCTTTTACCGCGTTACTCTTTTCGCGGGCAAGTAGATACGGATCGAGATCCGCCTGATTTAATTCGATAACCGCCTGTGCGATACGCCAGGTTGGCGAACCGTTAAGCGCCACCATCGCCTGTAGATCGAAACGCATCCCGTAGCGGCCAAGAACATCATCCCAGGCTTTACGGTGAGTGGGTTCGGTATCCAGGATGGTGCCATCCATATCGAAGATCAGACCGTCATACTGTGCGTACATCGAGCTTCCGCCAAACGATTAACAAAACATTACTTTAACGTAAACAGCTGTTTTTGTCGCTGATAGTCAAAGCGTTCGCTGACGAAATGGTGAAGGAATAAACGAATGAAGGGGGATGTTCTGGGGAAACTTAGAATTAGGAAACAACAGTGTTACTGCTGTCGCAGAGAAGATGGTGCATCCGGGAGGATTACTCGGCTGCGCCTCGCCCTTCGGGCCGTTGCTGAAGCAACGTTATCCTCCCTGGTGCTTGCGATGTTTTCGCAGACCATGAAACAATAGTATTGCTGCTATCTCAGAGAAGATGGTGCATCCGGGAGGATTCGAACCTCCGACCGCTCGGTTCGTAGCCGAGTACTCTATCCAGCTGAGCTACGGATGCATCGGGATTGACTGCTGTACTGCTTGATACTACATACCGCTTTGAAAACGACATGAAGTAAAAGATGGTGCATCCGGGAGGATTACTCGGCTGCGCCTCGCCCTTCGGGCCGTTGCTGAAGCAACGTTATCCTCCCTGGTGCTTGCGATGTTTTCGCAGACCATGAAACAACAGTATTGCTGCTATCTCAGAGAAGATGGTGCATCCGGGAGGATTCGAACCTCCGACCGCTCGGTTCGTAGCCGAGTACTCTATCCAGCTGAGCTACGGATGCATCGGGATTTACTGCTGTACTGCTTGATACCACATACCGTTTTGAAACGACATGAAGTAAAAGATGGTGCATCCGGGAGGATTCGAACCTCCGACCGCTCGGTTCGTAGCCGAGTACTCTATCCAGCTGAGCTACGGATGCATCGGGATTTACTACTGTACTGCCTGGTACCACACACCGTTTCGAAAACGACGTGAAGTAAAAGATGGTGCATCCGGGAGGATTCGAACCTCCGACCGCTCGGTTCGTAGCCGAGTACTCTATCCAGCTGAGCTACGGATGCAAAATGGCGGTGAGGCGGGGATTCGAACCCCGGATGCAGCTTTTGACCGCATACTCCCTTAGCAGGGGAGCGCCTTCAGCCTCTCGGCCACCTCACCACACAACGCCTCTTTCGAGTGCTTCGAGTAACTCGTTAAGAGCTTCTCGTCGCTGCGTGGCGCATATATTACTTTCTGGGACTTATAAGTCAAACAATTTTCCATGCACTTTTTCTGTTTGCACAAATCGCAGGCAATTCGCATGTAAAAGAGGCAAAGAGAGTGTTTTATAAACGGATTTTGCGGGCATTTACGCAATGAAGTGCAATCAACCAGGCGAATAAAGATGAAGATAAGCAAAGAGAGACGGTGAAAAACAGCGAAATTGAAATAGAAAGGTAACTTTAAGCAGGAAGAATGGCAGGAGGGTTGCGTCTCGCCTGAAAGCGAGACGCGATAATATCAGTAACTGGACTGCTGGGATTTTTCAGCCTGGATACGCTGGTAGATCTCTTCACGGTGTACAGAGACCTCTTTAGGGGCGTTCACACCAATACGAACCTGGTTACCCTTTACCCCTAAAACTGTCACGGTGACCTCATCCCCAATCATGAGGGTCTCACCAACTCGACGAGTCAGAATCAGCATTCTTTGCTCCTTGAAAGATTAAAAGAGTCGGGTCTCTTGTATCCCGGCATTATCCATCATATAACGCCAAAAAGTAAGCGATGACAAACACGTAAAGTGTAAGCAGTCACGGCATCACATTCTGTTAAACGTAAGTTTAGCCGATATACACAAACTCAACCTGACTTTATCATTATCGATAGCGTAGAGCGAAGTACGCCATAACACATAGGTTATGGCGTCTGTTTACGCTTTTTAGTTATTACAGTTTGGAACTCACCCAGCTCTCAACGCTGGTTAACGCTGCAGGAAGTGCCGCCGCATCCGTACCACCGGCTTGCGCCATGTCTGGACGACCGCCCCCTTTACCGCCCACTTGCTGAGCGACCATACCAATCAGTTCCCCTGCTTTAACACGGTCGGTCACGTCCTTAGACACGCCAGCAATCAGAGAAACCTTACCTTCAGCAACGGTCGCCAGCACAATGACTGCCGAACCGAGTTGGTTCTTCAGGTCATCGACCATGGTACGCAGCATCTTAGGCTCAACACCAGCCAGTTCACTGACCAGCAGTTTAATACCTTTAATTTCAACCGCTTTGCTGGAGAGATTTGCACTCTCCTGTACTGCCGCCTGCTCTTTCAGCTGCTGCAGCTCTTTTTCCAGCTGGCGAGTACGTTCGATAACGCTACGCACTTTCTCGCCCAGATTCTGGCTATCGCCTTTCAGCAGCTGTGCGATATCGTGCAGTTGATCGCTCTCAGCGTGCAGGTAAGCCAGCGCGCCTTCACCGGTGACCGCTTCGATACGACGAACGCCCGCCGCCGTTCCGGATTCGGACAGAATACGGAACAGGCCAATATCGCCCGTGCGAGAAGCATGCGTACCGCCACACAGTTCAGTAGAGAAGTCGCCCATGCTCAGCACACGAACACGCTCGTCATACTTCTCACCAAACAGTGCCATCGCCCCTTTTTGCTTCGCCGCATCGAGATCCATGATCTGAGTTTCGATTGGCAGATTGCGACGGATTTGGGCGTTCACCAGATCTTCCACCGCGCGGATTTCAGACGGTTTCATCGCTTCAAAGTGAGAGAAGTCGAAACGCAGCACTTTATCGTTAACCAGCGAGCCTTTCTGCGCAACGTGCGTCCCTAATACTTCACGCAGGGCTGCGTGCATCAGGTGAGTTGCGGAGTGGTTCAGACGAATACGCGCACGACGTGCTTCATCAACGACAGCTTGTACGCCCTCGCCCACTTTCAGTGAGCCGGAGGCCAGCGAACCTACATGACCAATCGCCTGGCCATATTTTTGCGTGTCGTTTACGGTGAAGCTAAAGCCGTTGCCTTTCAGCACGCCCTTATCGCCCACCTGACCGCCGGACTCGGCATAAAATGCGGTTTTATCGAGTACAACAACGGCATCCTGACCCGCGGTAATGCTCTCTACCGCTTTGCCGTCAACAAACAGCGCCGTCACTTTGCCGTTCAGTTCCAGATGGTCATAACCCTGGAATTCAGACGCGCCATCCACACGGATCATCGCGTTGTAGTCAGCACCGAAACCGCTGGATTCACGCGCACGACGGCGCTGCTCTTCCATTGCGGCTTCAAAGCCCGCTTCGTCTACCTTAATGTTACGCTCACGACAAACGTCAGCCGTCAGGTCAACCGGGAAGCCGTAGGTGTCATACAGACGGAAGGCCGTTTCGCCATCCAGCGTGTCGCCTTTGAGTTTCGCCAGTTCATCATCCAGCAGCGCCAGCCCACGCTCCAGCGTACGGGCAAACTGCTCTTCCTCGGTTTTCAGAACCTGCTCTACCTGCGCCTGCTGGCGTTTCAGCTCATCGCCTGCTGAGCCCATCACGCTAACCAACGGCCCAACCAGCTTGTAGAAGAAGGTATCTTTCGCGCCCAGCATGTTGCCATGACGAATGGCGCGACGAATGATGCGACGCAACACATAGCCACGGTTTTCGTTCGACGGAATCACGCCGTCCGCAATCAGGAACGCACAAGAACGAATATGGTCAGCAATGACGCGCAGAGATTTGTTGCTCAGGTCGGTCGCACCAGTGACCTCTGCAACAGACTTAATCAGCGTGCTGAAGAGGTCAATATCGTAGTTGGAGTTAACGTGCTGCAGAACCGCGGCAATACGCTCCAGACCCATCCCCGTATCGACGGACGGTTTCGGCAGCGGCTCCATGGTACCGTCAGCCTGACGGTTGAACTGCATGAAGACGATATTCCAGATCTCAATGTAGCGATCGCCATCTTCTTCCGGGCTGCCCGGAGGGCCACCCCAGATATGGTCTCCGTGATCGTAGAAGATCTCGGTGCACGGACCGCAAGGGCCGGTATCGCCCATCTGCCAGAAGTTGTCAGACGCATAAGGTGCGCC
Organism: Leclercia sp. UBA1284; assembly: GCF_002308415.1. Classification (NCBI taxonomy): domain Bacteria; kingdom Pseudomonadati; phylum Pseudomonadota; class Gammaproteobacteria; order Enterobacterales; family Enterobacteriaceae; genus Leclercia; species Leclercia sp. UBA1284. Next base: position 92,323 of record NZ_DBUS01000008.1, on the reverse strand, counting down.
TTTGTTATCACCGATGCGAATGATACGTTCGCGCGGGATACCGACCTCTTTTTCCCAGATTTCGTATGCTTCGTCGTCGGTCTCGTAAACAGTAACCCACAGACGCTCTTTCGGCAGGTTGAACCAGTTTTCACCGGTCAGCAGTTCCCATGCGTACTGAATTGCATCGTGTTTGAAGTAGTCGCCGAAGCTGAAGTTGCCCAGCATTTCAAAGAAGGTGTGGTGACGTGCAGTGTAACCGACGTTTTCCAGGTCGTTGTGTTTACCGCCCGCACGCACGCAGCGCTGCGAGGTGGTTGCGCGGGAATAATTACGCTTGTCGAGACCAAGGAAAACATCCTTGAACTGGTTCATCCCGGCGTTGGTAAACAGTAATGTTGGATCGTTGTTTGGTACCAGGGAGCTGCTGGCAACAACCTGGTGTCCCTTACTATGGAAAAAATCGAGAAACGCCTGACGGATCTCAGCGGTGCTCTTGCTCATAATTATCCTGAAATCAAGCTAACGAAATGTCATAACCAGCCTGTACACACACTGTGTTGGACAGACCAGCTACTGGAAAAAGTGGGAATAAGATAAGTTTTCTTTTAAGGGAAGTAAAATCCCGCATGCGCTCAATCGGCAAAATTACGCCATATATCCTGAATATCTTCCATCAGGTAGCCGCGATAGAGCAAGAAGCGCTGGATTTTTACTTTTTCTGAAAACTCTTTTGGCAACGGCTCACCGTACTTACGTACAGCCTGCTCTCGCGCCTGTTCACACCAGTCGATTTCGCACTCGCGCATTGCCCGTTCCGTGGCTTCACGGTTGATCCCTTTTTGATTCAACTCCTGACGTATACGCTGAGGGCCGTAACCTTTGCGGCTGCGGCTGGCAATAAAGCGGGCGATAAAGCGGTTGTCGTCCAGATAGTTGTGTTCATAGCACCAGGCAATGACGCGGTCGTAATCTTCTGCGCTGGCATCGATCTCTTCCGGCCCCTTTTTGCCCATCACGGGTGCCATTAATTTGCGGCGCAACTCCTGCTCGCTGTGGTCGCGCACGCCGAGTATGCGTACCGCGCGATCCAGCAAGCGGTTGTAGGCCGGTCGTCGTGGGGTTGATTCGCTCATAGAGAACCTGCTGAATAGCAAATGCAAAAAAGGGCCGCAATCGCAGCCCTTTTTTTACACGAAGTGATTAGAAGTCTTCTTTGGTTTCTTCAACGTCGGCATCATCGACCGCGAAGTCCGGTTTAGAATCCTGATTGCTGAGCAGCAGTTCACGGATTTTCTTCTCGATCTCTTTCGCTGCAGCCGGGTTCTCTTTCAGCCAGGAGATAGCATTCGCTTTACCCTGACCAATCTTGTCACCGTTGTAGCTGTACCAGGCGCCAGCCTTCTCGATCAGCTTCTCTTTCACGCCCAGGTCAACCAGTTCACCGAAGAAGTTGATACCTTCGCCGTACATGATCTGGAACTCAGCCTGCTTGAACGGCGCGGCGATTTTGTTCTTCACGACCTTCACGCGGGTTTCGCTACCGACGACGTTATCGCCCTCTTTCACGGCACCGATACGGCGAATATCCAGACGCACAGAGGCATAGAATTTCAGCGCGTTACCACCGGTGGTGGTCTCTGGGTTACCGAACATCACACCGATTTTCATACGGATCTGGTTGATGAAGATCAGCAGCGTGTTGGACTGCTTCAGGTTACCCGCCAGCTTACGCATCGCCTGGCTCATCATACGTGCCGCAAGGCCCATGTGAGAGTCGCCGATTTCGCCTTCGATTTCTGCTTTCGGCGTCAGTGCCGCAACGGAGTCGACGATGATGACGTCAACTGCGCCAGAGCGCGCCAGCGCGTCACAGATTTCCAGAGCCTGTTCACCGGTGTCCGGCTGAGAACAGAGCAGGTTGTCGATATCAACACCCAGCTTGCGGGCATATACCGGATCCAGCGCGTGCTCAGCATCGATAAACGCACAGGTTTTACCTTCGCGCTGCGCCGCAGCCACAACCTGCAGAGTCAGGGTTGTTTTACCGGAAGATTCTGGACCGTAAATTTCTACGATACGCCCCATCGGCAGGCCACCTGCGCCCAGAGCAATATCCAGAGAAAGCGAACCGGTGGAGATAGTTTCAACATCCATGGAACGGTCTTCACCCAGGCGCATGATGGAGCCTTTACCGAATTGCTTTTCGATCTGGCCCAGTGCTGCCGCCAACGCTTTCTGTTTGTTTTCGTCGATAGCCATTATTACTCCTGTCATGCCGGGAGAAGCAACTGCGCTTCACCGTGGATTTCTGTTTCGTTGCCGCAATTATACTGTATAGTCATACAGTATCAAGTCTTTTGTAGAAATTGTTGCCAGAGTGTTTTTAACGCATATTCGGTGGCCTGACGGCGCACATTTTCACGGTCGCCGGTGAAGCATTCGCGTCGGGTAATCCCCTCGCCCTGCGCCGTCGCAAAGCCAAACCATACGGTGCCGACCGGCTTAAGATCGCTGCCGCCATCCGGCCCGGCAATGCCGCTAATGGAGATCGCGTAATCGGCGCGGGCGGCACGTAATGCACCTATTGCCATCTCTATAACCACCGGTTCGCTCACTGCGCCATGCTCTTCCAGCGTCGGCTCCCGAACGCCAATCATTTGCGCTTTTGCTTCATTACTATAGGTAACAAATCCGCGTTCAAACCAGGCGGAGCTACCGGCGATATCGGTAATCACCTTCGCCACCCAGCCGCCAGTACAAGATTCTGCCGTGGTGAGCGTTGCGCCGCGCTGTTTCAGCGCTCGCCCTACTTCTTCGCTGAGCTGCATGAGTTCATGGTCAGTCATCATCGTTTAGGCTCCAGATAATCGTGCAGCACAAGATAGCACTTTCAGCAGAGATATGGGGACGAGCGGATGTTTTTACGAGGGGGCTTCAGAAAATGCCGATGCAGAGGCATCGGCAGAATGGCGAATCACTTCATGCTGTTGACGAGAGTATCCACGTTGTGGCGAAACGCTTTAACGTAGGTGTCTGCCACGCCCCCTTTTGCAGAGAGCGCTTCGGGATAGAGCTCGCCGCCAGGCTGTGCGCCGGTCGCCGATGCAATCTGTTTCACGAGCCGCGGATCCAGCTGATTCTCCATAAACCAGGTCTTTACGCCGTCGGCTTTAATTTGCGTGATGATAGCGGCAACCTGGGCAGCACTGGCTTCACTCTCCGATGATAGTCCCTGCGGAGCGATAAACGTGACACCATAGGCGCGGCCAAAATAGCCGAAAGCGTCATGGCTGGTCAGCACTTTTCGCTTCGCCGTTGGGATGCGCTGAAAGCGTGCTTTTGCCCAGCTATCGAGCTCTGTTAACTGCGTAATATAGGATTTCCCCGCCGCCTCCAGCGCGACCTTTTCTTCGGGATCCGCCTTTATCAGCCCATTCAACACATTCCGGGCATACAACGCACCGTTGGCGGCGCTATTCCAGGCATGCGGATCGGTAATGGTCTCTCCGTCCTCAACTAGCGTGTGCGTTGGAACCCCCGCCGACGCCACCACCAGCGTGCCTTTAAAGCCAGACGCCTTCACCAGCCGATCGAGCCAGCCCTCCAGCCCGAGTCCATTCACCACCACCACGTCGGCTTTACTCAGCGCTGCGCTATCTTTCGGTGACGGTTCGAAAGTATGAGGATCGCCATCCGGCCCCACCAGCGTCGTTACCTTGACGTGGTCGCCCCCGACCTGTTGGGTGATATCCCCCAGAATCGAAAAACTGGCAACGACGTTCAGCGTCTTCGCCTGCACCCCCTGAGCCAGCAGGCTCAGTGCGAGCGCCATCATAACCCCTGTACGTTTCATCATTTCTCCTTGCATTAAAAAAGCGCTCGCAGGCTGTGAGCCAGCCTGCTGCGCGTGCCACATAAAATCGAAAAGAAAAAGAGACCACTGGCGGTGAGTACAATCGCCGGCCCCGCCGGTAGGCTGACCGCCCACGAGAGGCTAAGCCCCAGCCAGGCGCAGAAAATGCCGCTCACTCCGGCAAAAAGGAGCAATCCGGGCAGCGTCCTCGCCCAGCAGCGGGCCGCCACCGCGGGCAGCATCATCAACCCCACCGCCATCAGCGTACCGAGCACCTGAAAACCGGCGACCAGATTGAGCACTAACAGCGCCAGAAAGAGACCGTGCAGTAGCGCAGGCAGCCAGCGGGCGTTCACCTGCAGCCAGGCCGTATCGAATGCCTCGCTAACCAGCCCGCGATAGAACAGCGCCAGCGTTAATAAGGTGAAGATGCAGACCCCCGCCACGAACAGCGCCGCATCACGGTCTACCGCCAGGATGGAACCAAATAGCAAGTGCAGGAGATCCACATTTGAACCGCGCAGCGACACCAGCGTCACCCCCAGCGCCAGGGAGCCAAGATAAAACCCGGCGAAACTGGCATCCTCTTTTAACGGCGTGCGTCGGCTCACCAGCCCCGCCACCAGCGCAACGGTTATCCCGGCGATAAACCCGCCGACGCTCATTGCCAGCAACGACATTCCGCTTAGCAGATAGCCCACCGCCACCCCCGGCAGAATGGCGTGCGAGAGCGCGTCCCCCATCAGGCTCATGCGGCGTAGCAGTAAAAAGACCCCCAGCGCCGTGGTACTGGCCGACAACGCAAGGCAGACGACCAGCGCCCGGCGCATAAAGCCATATTCAATAAAGGGCTGAAAGAGGAGATGCCACATCATGCCACCCTCATCCCAACGCCGGTCTCTAAAGACGGGGCGGCATCCAGGCGCAGGACCTGCGAAAAGTGGCGCGTGACGCGCTCGCTGTCATGAAGCACCGCCAGCACGGTTCGCCCCTGCTGCGCCATCTCAAGTATCAGCTCCATCAATATGTGACTGGTCGCTTCATCCACGCCGGTGAAGGGTTCATCCAGCATGACCAGCGGCGCATGCTGTACCATGACGCGCGCAAAAAGCATGCGTTGAAATTGCCCCCCGGAGAGTTCGTCAATCACCGTGCTTGCCAGCGCCGCCAGCCCTACCCGCTCCAGCGCATGATCGATACGCGCACGCGCCTGTCGTCCGGTTCCGGCAAACAGCGAGAGGGTTGGCCAGCATCCCATGCTTACGACATCCTTCACCGTCAGGGGGAATTGCGCCTCCAGCTCGTGTCGCTGGGCAAGCCAACCGATAACAGGCCGCTTTTCCTGCCAGCGGAACGTCCCGCTGACCGGAGGAAGGAATCCTGCCAGCGTTTTCAGGAGCGTCGATTTGCCGCAGCCGTTAGCGCCGGTGATGGCGGTCATACTGCCGCGCAGGATCACCTCATCCAGCGGACGCGTGATGGGCTGGCGGTGGTAGCCCACCACGAGGCGTTGTAGTTCGATCATGGCAGCGCTACCGCCCAGCGCACCGCGAAGACGATGGCTAAAACCAGCGTCAGCGCATACAACACGCGCGTTAACGAAGAGAGAGAGAAGAGAGAGTGCGTCATCAGTCACCCGATAAAATTATGTTATAACATAACAATAAAGGGGTGTGCCGTGATTGTAAATACCGGGCGGCTAATGGGAGTGTGGATAAATGTTACAGCCCCCTCTCCTGCCGGGGAGGGGACGAAAGATTACTGACTGAACGGCGACGCCGCAGGCACGCGCGCCAGCGCAACGGCCTGGCCCAGTTGCCACACGGCCATTGCGTAGTGGGTGCTGTGGTTATAGCGGGTAATGGTGTAGAAGTTTGGCAGACCATACCAGTATTGATAACCGGTACCGATATCCAGACGCAGCAAGCTCGCCTGCTGGTGGTCACCCAGCGATTGCATAGGCATTAAACCGGCGGCGGCCAGCTGGGATACGCTGTACTTGGTTTTAAACCCATTTTCCAGCCCTGGAGCCTGCCCGTTAGCCTGAACGGCGACCGGATCGCCCTTCACCCAACCGTGTTCTTTAAAGTAGTTCGCCACGCTGCCGATGGCATCTTCCGGATCCCACAGATTGATATGGCCGTCTCCGTTGAAATCTACCGCGTATTGCTTATACGAAGAGGGCATAAACTGGCCATAGCCCATCGCCCCTGCGAAAGAGCCTTTCAGATCCAGCGGATCGTCCTGCTCGTCGCGAGCCATCAGCAGGAAGGTTTCCAGTTCAGAAGAGAAATACTCGGCGCGACGCGGATAGTTGAAGGAGAGCGTTGCCAGCGCATCAAGAATGCGCGTTTTCCCCATCACACGGCCCCAGCGGGTCTCCACGCCAATAATGCCGACGATAATTTCCGGCGGCACGCCATACACCTGCCAGGCGCGGTTAAGGGTCTCTTCATGTTGATTCCAGAAGGCAACGCCATTTTGCACATTATCTGGGGTGATAAACTGCTTGCGATAACGCAGCCATGCCCCGTTCGGCCCGGTCGGCACCTGCGCTGTCGGTGCCTGTCGGTCCATCAGGCGCAGCACGTAATCCAGACGTTTCGCCTGCGACAGGATCTCCTGCAACTGCTGTTTATTAAAGCCGTGTTTGCTCACCATTTTATCGATGAACTGTTGAGCCGCCGGGTTGTTGGCGAAGTCGCCACCCATTTGCATCACATTGTGTTGCGGCTCAAGTAAGAAGCCGCCGGAAGGGGCGCCAGCCGTCTGCTGAACTTCCTCTGTTTTTGGTTTGCTGCTGCAGGCAGCCAGCATAATCAGCGCAGGTAACAGCGCTGCATAACGACGCTTAAACATGGCACATCCATTGAACGAATTCGATAAGTGGCAAGTATGGTAAAGCATCCCCGACACCACAAGGAAGCGGTTCTGTGGTCGCCAGCAAAATCTTTCATTTTTATCCATGAATGCCCCAGGGTGAATGCTTTATGATAGGCCGCCCCTTCTGCTGTGGCAGGGGCGCGGGAAGGATCGTAAACGGAGAGAAACATGAGTGATTTTCTGTTAAATGCAGGCCGTCAAACCCTGATGCTGGAGCTACAGGAGGCCAGTCACCTGCCTGAAAGGCTGGGGGAGGAGTTTGTCTGTGCGGCAAATACGCTTATCCACTGCGAAGGCAAAGTGATTGTCTCGGGTATCGGTAAATCAGGCCATATCGGCAAGAAGATTGCGGCCACCCTCGCCAGCACTGGCACGCCAGCCTTTTTCGTCCACGCAGCAGAGGCGCTGCACGGAGATTTAGGCATGATTGAAAGCCGTGACGTGCTGCTGTTCATCTCTTACTCTGGCTCGGCCAAAGAGCTGGATCTGATCATCCCACGCCTGCAGGAAAAATCGGTCGACCTGCTGGCGATGACCGGCAAAACCCGTTCCCCGCTGGCGCTGGCCGCCAAAGCGGTGCTGGATATCTCAGTCGAGCGCGAAGCCTGCCCAATGCACCTGGCCCCCACCTCCAGCACCGTGAATACGCTGATGATGGGCGATGCGCTGGCCATGGCAGTGATGCAGGCGCGCGGCTTTAATGAGGAAGACTTTGCGCGCTCCCATCCGGCGGGTGCCCTGGGCGCGCGTCTGCTTAATAAAGTGCACCATCTGATGCGCACCGGCGATGCCATCCCGCAGGTGAAACTCACCACCAGCGTGATGGATGCGATGCTTGAACTGAGCCGTACCGGGCTGGGTCTGGTTGCGGTATGTGATGAGCGCGAGCAGGTGAAAGGCGTCTTTACCGACGGCGATCTGCGCCGCTGGCTGGTAGGCGGCGGCACGCTGCAGGCCATCGTCAGCGAGGCAATGACGCCCGGCGGCCAGACGTTGAACGCCGACAGCCGGGCCATTGAGGCCAAAGAGGTGCTACTGAAGCGTAAGATCGCCGCCGCCCCGGTGGTGGATGAGCACGGCAAGCTCTGCGGTGCCATCAACCTTCAGGACTTCTATCAGGCCGGAATTATCTAGCCCTTCAGCCCCAGACGTTTCGCCAGCCGGTGCAGGTTGGCCACGTCGGTTTCCAGCGCCCGCGCGCTTGCCGCCCAACTGCGGTTGTTCTGTTCCAGCGCGCGGGTAATCATCTGCCGTTGAAAATCTTCTGTCGCTTCACGAAGGTTTTCTTTCCCCGGTGCCGGGGCATCCGCTGTCACCGCCAGGGGGGTGTCATCCTGCAGGGCAAAATGGCCGGGCTGAATAACTACCTCATCGCCTTGGCGCGCAGCCCGCGCCAGCACTACCGCCCGGTGAATGGCATGTTCCAGTTCGCGCACGTTGCCGGGCCAACCGTAACTCAGCAGATGTGAACGGGCGGCAGGGCTTAGCACGACGCGAGCAAGACCCATTTTCAGACGACACTGCTCGCAGAAAAAGCCCGCCAGCAGCACCACATCTTCGCCACGCTCACGTAACGGCGGCACGGAGAGTGGAAATACGCTCAGGCGATGGAAAAGATCGGCGCGGAAATTACCGGCCAGCACCTCCTCGCGCAGATCGCGGTTGGTGGCCGCCAGAACGCGCACATTGACGCGCAGGCTGCGGTCATCCCCCACCCGCTGGATATCGCCATACTGCAACACGCGCAGCAGCTTGGCCTGCAACGATAACGATAGCTCACCAATTTCATCAAGAAACAGCGTGCCGTTGTCGGCCATTTCAAACTTACCGCTACGGTTGCTGATAGCCCCGGTAAATGCCCCTTTCACATGCCCAAAGAGTTCACTCTCCGCCACGCTTTCTGGCAGTGCGGCGCAATTGAGATAGACCAGCGGGTTGACCGCGCGCGGCGAAGCCTCGTGGATCCCCTTCGCGACCAGCTCTTTGCCGGTACCGGTCTCGCCAAAGATCAATACGTTCAGGTCTGACGCCGCCACGATGTCGATCTCTTTTTTGAGCTGTATCATCCCCGGCGAGAGGCCAATCATCTCGGTATGCGCCACGGGCTCAAATGCCGCCGGGCTACCGGGCAACATATTCTGGCTCTCCAGTTGTTCAATCAGCAGCGCATTGTTCAGCGCCCCGGCGGCCAGCGCGGCAATCAACCGCAACTCCTCATCACTGAAGGTATCGAACTGGTCCGGCGACATACCGTCGAGGGTGAGCGCCCCTATCAGATTTTGCCCGGCAAACAGCGGCAGGCCGATGCAGGCATGCACCTTCAGGCTCTCCTGCCCCGGGATGAGGCCATCGTAGGGATCGGGCAGATCGCTGTCTGCGGGAAAGCGCACCACATCCCCGGCGCGGGCGATGGTTTCAAGCCGCGGGTGGCCCTCAAGCGAGAAGCGCCGCCCCAAAACATCCTGCGCCAGTCCATCGATAGCCAACGGTATAAACTGCCGCCCTTCATAGCGTAGCAGCGCCGAAGCATCACAGGCCAGCACGTGACGCAGGGTCGAAATTAAGCGTTGAAAACGGTCCTGATGACCGATACCGGTTTGCAACTCGATAGCGATTTTCGCCAGCACGTCTACAGAAAAGCTCATATCTGCCTCGTTGTCATTTTGACAATTCATAATGTCATATTGACAATATTTTAGATAGTCATTATGACTACCCATTGTGGGTTGTTATTTACTAAAACCATTAAAATCAATAAATTAAAAAACTGGCACGCATCTTGATACAGGCAATACATCTTTCTTAAACATGCCGTATTTAATTATCGAGGTTGCTATGTCTATTCTGGTTAAAAATAACATTCATTGGGTTGGTCAACGTGACTGGGAAGTGCGTGATTTTCACGGAACGGAATACAAAACGCTGCGCGGCAGCAGCTATAACAGCTATCTCATCCGTGAAGGTAAAAACGTCCTGATTGATACCGTCGATCATAAATTCAGCCGCGAGTTCGTGCAGAACCTGCGTAGCGAAATTGATCTGGAGGCTATCGACTACATCATCATTAACCACGCGGAAGAGGACCACGCCGGGGCGCTGACCGAGCTGATGTCCCATATTCCGAACACGCCAATCTACTGCACCACCAACGCTATCGACTCGATTAACGGTCATCACCACCATCCGGAGTGGAATTTCCACACCGTGAAAACCGGCGATACCATGGATATCGGTAACGGCAAACAGCTGATCTTCGTGGAAACGCCAATGCTGCACTGGCCGGACAGCATGATGACTTACATGACCGGGGACGCGGTACTGTTCAGTAACGACGCCTTCGGCCAGCACTACTGCGATGAACGTCTGTTCAACGACGAAGTGGACCAGACCGAGCTGTTCGAACAGTGCCAGCGCTACTACGCCAACATCCTTACGCCATTCAGCCGTCTGGTGACGCCAAAAATTACCGAGATCCTCGGCTTTAACCTGCCGGTGGATATGATTGCCACCTCCCACGGCGTGGTATGGCGTGAAAATCCCACCCAGATTGTCGAGCTGTACCTGAAATGGGCGGCGGATTACCAGGAAGACCGCATCACTATCTTCTACGACACCATGTCCAACAATACCCGCATGATGGCGGACGCCATTGCCCAGGGGATCAACGAAGTGGATCCGAACGTGGCGGTGAAAATTTTCAACGTGGCTCGCAGCGATAAAAACGAAATCCTGACCAATACCTTCCGCTCTAAAGGCGTGCTGGTGGGCACCTCCACCATGAACAACGTGATGATGCCAAAAATCGCGGGCCTCGTGGAGGAGATGACCGGCCTGCGTTTCCGTAATAAACGCGCCAGCGCCTTTGGCTCCCACGGCTGGAGCGGCGGCGCGGTTGACCGTCTCTCTACCCGCCTGCAGGATGCCGGTTTCGAAATGTCTATGAGCCTGAAAGCCAAATGGCGCCCGGACATCGACGCACTGGAAATCTGCCGCCAGCACGGTCGCGATATCGCCCGTCAGTGGGCGCTCGCTCCGCTGCCGGACGCCACAGCAAAACCGGCCGAATCACAGCCTGCCAGCAGCTGTGCCGCCGCTTCTGCCGATCTCGGCCCGCGCATGCAGTGCAGCGTCTGCCAGTGGATTTATGACCCGGAACTGGGCGAGCCATTGCAGGATGTTGCGCCGGGCACGCCGTGGAGTGACGTACCAGACAACTTCCTCTGCCCGGAATGTTCCCTTGGTAAAGACGTCTTTGACGAACTGGCATCGGAGGCAAAATGAATAACGGAATCGTGATCATCGGCTCGGGCTTTGCCGCCCGCCAGCTGGTGAAAAATATCCGCAAACAGGATCCCAGCGTTCCGCTGACGGTGATTGCCGCCGACAGCATGGACGAGTACAACAAACCTGATTTAAGCCACGTCATTAGCCAGAATCAGCGTGCCGAAGATCTCACCCGCCAGACGGCGGGGGAGTTCGCGGAACAGTACAACCTGCGCCTGTTCCCCTATACCTGGGTCACCGATATCGACGCCGCTGCGCACGTCGTGAAAGCGAAAGATCATACCTGGCAGTACGACAAACTGGTGCTGGCCACGGGCGCATCCGCTTTTGTGCCGCCGGTTGAAGGCCGCGAGCTGATGATTACGCTGAACAGCCAGCAGGAGTACCAGGCCAGCGAAACGTGGCTTCGCGACGCGCAGCGCGTAATGATTGTTGGCGGCGGCCTGATTGGCACCGAGCTGGCGATGGACTTTTGTCGGGCGGGTAAAGCCGTCACGCTGGTCGATCACGCGGCCAGCATTCTGTCGGCGCTGATACCCGCCGAAGTAAGCAGTCGCTTACAGCACCGTTTAACCGATATGGGCGTACACCTGCTGCTGAAATCTCAGCTGCAAAGCCTGACCCGTACCGAAACCGGCATTCGTGCCACCCTCGATCGCAACCGCAGCGTAGACATTGATGTGGTGATTGCCGCCACAGGGTTGCGTCCGGAAACGGCGCTGGCGCACCGCGCGGGAGCGGAGACAAACCGTGGCGTGAAGGTCGACAGTTACCTGCAAACCACGCAGCCCGACATCTATGCGCTGGGCGACTGCGCTGAGATCAACGGCCAGCTTCTGCCCTTCCTGCAGCCGATACAGCTTAGCGCGATGTATCTGGCGAAAAACCTGCTCGGGGGCAGCGCGCCCCTGAAATTACCCGCGATGCTGGTGAAGGTGAAAACGCCTGAACTGCCCCTGCACCTTGCAGGCGAAACCCAGCGTCAGGATCTGAACTGGCAAATCACCATCGAACCACAGGGCATGGTGGCCAAAGGCGCTGACAGCGAGGGACAGCTACGCGCCTTCGTGGTCAGCGAAGATCGCATGAAGGAGGCCTTTGCCCTGCTGAAATCTCTGCCCGCTTAACCCTCTCTGCCACTCTTACTTAACCTTTGGATCTTTTATCCGCAGCCCCGATGTCCCGGGGCTTTTTTCTGTCTAAATGCGGAACAACCGCAAAACCTCACCCTGTTTTATGCCGCCTATCCTGCTTAACCTGAAGCGGTATTCAACGGCGGGAGAGCGTGACATGACAAACCTCAAACAGGATCTGGCTTATCTGGAGCGGTGGTTCAGGAAGGTTCAGCCCGCCGAACCCGTGCTGTGGCGCTGGCTCTATCTTACCCCGTCGCAGCGCATGGAACGGCTACGCGAGCTTATGCTGCCGCTCGGCGAGAAAAAATCCTGACCCGAACCGGGTTGTGACGCTTTCAAAGGCTTTATTGCAAAAAGCGGAACAGGTTGATCAACTCCACCCTATTTCTTCCTGAAAAGCCCTTACACTCTCAACACACCTCATTAGATGCCGATCAAAGCCATGCGCCTGTTACAAAAAATTCGTCAGTATCAGCGGCTCTCTCTGCACTACGGCTCTTCGCCCAGGCAAACGACCCTTGCCGAAGTCGCGGAGGTGGCGGTCTGCAGTGAACGGCATGCGCGCACCCTGTTACGCCAGCTGGCGGAAAACGGCTGGCTACGCTGGGAGGCGCAGCCCGGACGCGGCCACCGCGCCACGCTGCACTGCCTGCGCACCACCAGCGAACTGAGCGCCCCGCTGATGCGCGCTTGCCTGGAAAAGGGTGACTACCAAAGCGCCCTGCAGCTGGCCGATGGCGATCCCGCCAGCCTGCATCACATCATTACCCCCTTTCTGGGCGGTAAATGGCTGAAGCACCAGCCGACGCTGCGTATTCCCTGGTACCGCCCCCTCACCTCCCTGCATCCGGCACTGCAACGCCGTCGCGCAGAACAACATATTATCTGTGCGGTACATGCAGGCTTAACCCGCAATGAACCCGGTCAACCGCACCCTATAGGCGATCTGGCACACCACTGTGCTTCTCTTGATGGGGGACGGCGCTGGCATTTCTATCTGCGTAGCGGCGCGCACTGGCACAACGGCCAGCCTATTACTGACGACGATATCCTGACGGCGATGCGGCAGCTGCTGGCCGACCCGGCGCGAAATGTCGGGTTGCAGCATATCGCCTCGCTTACGCGGGTGGCCCCCTGGTGTCTGGAAATCGAGCTCACTCGCGCCGATGCGCTGTTACCACAGCGGCTGGCGCATCCGGTCTGCCGGCTACCCCATCCACGCCAGCCCGAGATCGGCGCGGGCCCCTTTGCCATTGCCCGCCATCATTCACATTATTTGCGGCTGGAACGTCAGCCCTGGTACTTTGGCCATCACCCGCTACTGCATGCGATAGAGTTCTGGCGCACCGGCTCAATGCTGGAGAAACCGGCGTGGATTACCGTAGGCAAGGGCAATACAACCCAGGAAGCGGTGACCTCCACCAGCAGCGGCTTTGCCTGGCTGATGGTCAATAGCGCACTGCCCAAAGCACTTGCCGCCGCCTTACGTCACCAGGCGATAAGCCTTAACCAGCGCTGCTTTGCCTCCCGCAGCGACCTGCAGATCCGCAGCGACATTCTGCCCGGCCTGCACGTGAAAGAACCGCCGGAACCGGCAGCCTGCCCGCTGCCAGTCAGTCTGAAGCTGGTGTGTTATCACACGCCCGAACTGCGGGAGCTGGCAGAAAAATGGCGACAACACTTGATGCGGCACGGTTGCCAGTTGCAGATCGAATGGCGAGACCGTGATGGCTGGCATCAGCCGGATGTGCTGGCCGGCGCCGACCTGCTATTGGGGGACTATCTGGCGAGGGAAAACGCCGGGTTCGCGCTGGGAGAGTGGTTGCTTTACGAGCCCGCCTGGCAGACCGCGTTAGGCGTGGCGCGCTGGCAGAAAAAGAAGCAGCAGCTTATGCAGATGTGCGACAGCGAAGCCCACTTTAACGCCCAACTGACGCCCCTCTTTCAACAGATTTTTGACGAGGGAACCTGTACGCCGCTGTTCCACTATCGCTATCAAATCAATGCCCTGGAAAATGTGCAGGATATGGTCTTAACCGCAGGGGGCTGGCTCGATTTCACCCGCGCCTGGCTTCCCCCGCCTGCAGGCTAGCGATGCGGTCCGGCCACCACCGAGTCACGCAATATCAGCTCGCCGTCAAAGTTTTGCTGTGAGGTGAAATCGCCGCCATCGAGCATAAAGATCAGCCTACTGATGGTCTCTTTAATCATTTCCGTGACCGGCACCCGGACGCTGGAGAGCGACGGAACAATATAAGGGGCGATGGCAACGTCATCGAAACCAATGACCGAGACCGCGGCCGGGGTGGCGATCCCACTCTCGTGCAGCTGCTTGATGGCACCAATCGCCATATCATCATTACTGGCTACCAGTGCGCTGAAGGTCTCACCGCGAGCCAGCAACGTTGAAACCCCCGCCGCGCCGCTCGCCGGGTTCCATTTCCCCTCTACAATCAACGACTCACGCAGCGGGATCTGATGCTGGGCCAGCGCCGCTTTGTAGCCACTCAGACGTTCGATCCCGGTTGGGGAGTCCAGCGAGCCGGTGATAAAGGCGATATCGCGATGACCCAGCTTGATAAGCTGCGTCACCGCGGCCTCGCTGGAGGCAATGTGATCGGACCAAACGCAATGGCTGCTGTTTTTACGCAGGCGACGGTTAAGCACCATCACCGGCTGGCTGTGATCCTGAATAATGGCATCCATCTCATCGACGCTGAGAAAACGCGGATAAATAATGATCGCGTCGCAGCGCATATCCAGCAGATACTGAATCGCCTCACGCTCCTCTTCCGCGCTGTGTTTGCCATCGGCCAGGATGAGCTGCCGCCCGCGCTCCTCGGTCATTCGCGCGGCATGGAACAACAGCTCGCTGAAGTAGACACCATGATAGAGGGTGTTAGTTACCACCAGCCCCAGGGTTTGCGTGCGTTTGGTCGCGAGGTTTCGCGCCAGTAAATTGGGGCGATAGCCACTCTCGTCAATGGCCTGAAACACGCGGTCTTTTGTCTCCTGGCTTACGTAACCGTTGCCCGAAAGCACCCGGGAAACCGTCGCCTTCGAAACCCCTGCCCGCTTCGCCACTTCCAGCATCGTGGTCATCGCTTTTTCCCTCTCAATCTAATGAGCGGCAGTGTACTTCACGGCGATTAAATTGTCGCAGCGGGAATATCACACTTGTCACCCTGATTGGTGATCATCATCACGAATATAAAAAATGAGCAATATGCGATCTTGTTTGATCATGTGAAACTCTTCATGATTTTGTGGAACCGGTTTCCTATCTAAGTCTCATCCCGCTGTTCGATGAAGACGTACCTTACAGTTAAAACAGGATATAACCCGATGGCCAAAAACTATGCTGCGTTGGCGAATGCCGTAGTCAGCGCGCTCGGCGGCAAAGATAACATCACCGCCGTCACCCACTGCATGACGCGTTTGCGCTTCGTTGTGAAAGACGAGAGTGCCATTGATAGCGCAACGCTGAAGACAATCAGCGGTGTTCTGGGTGTGGTACGTAACGATAATCAGTGCCAGGTGATCATCGGCAATACCGTTTCGCAGGCCTACCGCGAGGTGGTGAGCCTGCTGCCGACCGATTTACAGCCGGCTGCGCCGCAGGGCCCGCAAAAATTGACCTTACGCCGCATTGGCGCCGGGATCCTCGACGCGCTGATCGGCACGATGTCACCGCTGATCCCGGCGATCATCGGTGGTTCAATGGTTAAGCTGCTGGCAATGATCCTGGAGATGACCGGCGCGTTACCGAAGGGCGCTCCAACCCTCACCATCCTGACGGTGATTGGTGACGGCGCGTTCTTCTTCCTGCCGCTAATGGTGGCAGCCTCGGCGGCCGTGAAATTCAAAACCAACATGTCGCTGGCGATAGCCATCGCGGGCGTGCTGGTACACCCGAGCTTTATTGAGCTGATGGCCAAAGCCGCCCAGGGTGAGCATGTCGAGTTCGCCTTTATTCCGGTGACGGCGGTGAAATACACCTATACGGTGATCCCGGCGCTGGTCATGACCTGGTGTCTCTCGTACATCGAACGCTGGGTAGATCGCATTACCCCGGCGGTAACGAAAAACTTCCTGAAACCGATGCTGATCGTGCTGATTGCCGCCCCGCTCGCCATTGTGCTGATTGGGCCGCTGGGGATCTGGATCGGTACCGCCATCTCTGCGCTGGTGTACACCATCCATGACTATCTGGGCTGGCTGTCCGTGGCCATCATGGGTGCGCTGTGGCCTCTGTTGGTTATGACCGGTATGCACCGCGTCTTTACGCCAACTATCATTCAAACCATTGCCGAAACCGGGAAAGAGGGGATGGTAATGCCGTCTGAAATTGGCGCCAACCTGTCGCTGGGCGGATCGTCGCTGGCGGTGGCCTGGAAGACCAAAAACCCGGAATTGCGCCAGACGGCGCTGGCGGCGGCGGCCTCTGCCATCATGGCCGGTATTTCTGAGCCGGCGCTCTATGGCGTGGCGGTGCGACTGAAACGTCCGTTAATCGCCAGTCTGATCAGCGGCTTTATCTGTGGCGCCGTGGCTGGTATCGCAGGTCTTGCCAGCCACTCCATGGCCGCTCCGGGGCTGTTTACCAGCGTTCAGTTCTTTGACCCCGCCAACCCAATGACTATCGTCTGGGTGTTTGGCGTGATGGCGCTGGCCGTCGTACTCTCTTTTGTGCTGACGTTGCTCCTCGGCTTTGAGGATATCCCGGTAGAAGACGACGCCGAAAAAGCACGCGCCCTGCAGACTGCGCCGGTGCAGGCAACAGAAGCACGAGCATAATGTGAATAGCGAGGTAAAAATGTCAGTTTTTCCAAAAGGATTTTTATGGGGCGGCGCACTGGCCGCCAACCAGAGTGAAGGGGCTTACCGTGAAGGCGGAAAGGGGCTGACCACCGTTGACATGATCCCCCACGGCGCCAACCGACTGGCGGTGAAAGTCGGCAAGGAAAAACGCTTCGCGCTACGTGAGGATGAATTTTACCCAAGCCACAACGCGATCGATTTTTACCATCGCTATAAAGAAGATATCGCTCTGATGGCGGAGATGGGCTTTACGGTGTTCCGCACCTCGATTGCCTGGAGCCGCCTCTATCCTAATGGCGATGAACCTTTACCCAATCAGGAAGGGATTGCCTTCTACCGTGCGGTATTTGAAGAGTGCAAAAAGCACAACATCGAGCCGCTGGTTACCCTGTGTCATTTTGATGTACCGATGCACCTGGTAACGGAATATGGCTCCTGGCGTAACCGTAAAATGGTCGAGTTCTTCGCCCGCTACGCCCGGACCTGTTTCGAAGAGTTTAACGGTCTGGTGAAATACTGGCTCACCTTCAATGAAATTAACATCATGCTGCACAGTCCGTTCTCCGGCGCAGGACTGGTGTTTGAAGAGGGCGAAAACGAAGATCAGGTGAAGTACCAGGCTGCCCACCACGAGCTGGTGGCGAGCGCGCTGGCAACCAAAATTGCGCATGAGGTAAACCCGGAAAACCAGGTTGGCTGCATGCTGGCAGGCGGTAACTTCTACCCCTACTCGTGCAAGCCAGAAGACGTGTGGATGGCGCTGGAAAAGGATCGTGAAAATCTCTTTTTCATCGACGTACAGGCGCGCGGCAGCTACCCGGCCTACTCCGCCCGCGTGTTCCGCGAAAAGGGAGTGGTCATTGTTAAAGACCCTGGTGACGACGAACTGCTGAAAAACACCGTGGATTTCGTCTCGTTCAGTTATTACGCCTCACGTTGTGCTTCCGCTGACATGAATGCCAATAACACCAGCGCGGCCAATATCGTTAAATCTCTGCGAAATCCGCACATCGAAGTCAGCGAATGGGGCTGGGGCATCGACCCGCTGGGTCTGCGTATTACCATGAACATGATGTATGACCGCTACCAGAAGCCACTTTTCCTGGTGGAAAACGGCCTCGGTGCGAAGGATGAAGTTGACGCCAACGGCGAGATTAACGATGACTATCGCATCAGCTATCTGCGCGAGCATATTCGCGCAATGGGCGATGCCATTGAAGACGGTATTCCGCTGATGGGCTACACCAGTTGGGGCTGTATCGATCTGGTGGCGGCCTCTACCGGTGAGATGAGCAAACGCTACGGCTTTATCTATGTCGATCGCGACGACGCCGGCAACGGCACGCTCGATCGTAAACGCAAGAAATCGTTCTGGTGGTATAAAAAAGTCATCGCCAGCAACGGTGCCGATTTAGACTAACCTCCCCGACCGGGCGACCTGTGCGCCCGGCTGTTTCGCCTCGCCCCCTTCCGCCCTTACAATACCCAATGATTTCATAGCGTTATTGTCATTCATTGACACCTAATATATTACATTGTATAAAGCTTCGCCATAATAATGAGTTTCATTTACATCTTGCTCACCACCAGGGCAGCGCAACATAAAATTAATGAAGGATAGCGTTCCATGAAAAACATCATCAGCGCAGTAGGATTGTTCCTCGCCACTGCGGGCTCCGCCTTTGCGACCACTTATCCGCTGACGATTGAGAACTGCGGCTATAAAGAGACGTTTACAAAAGCACCGGAACGCGTCGTCGCCCTGGGCCAGAATACCGTTGAAATTTTGCTGTTGTTGGGATTAGAAGATCACGTCGTAGCCAGCGCTTTCTGGCCAACCAAAGTCCTGCCGGAACTGGCGGCGAAAAACGAAAAAATCAAAACGCTGACGGTCGAAATCCCGGGTCTCGAATCTGTCCTCGCCCAGAATCCGGACTTCGTACCGGCACAGCTTCCGCTGCTGCTGGGGCCAGAGAGTAAAGTTGCCAAACGTGAAGACCTGCAGACAGTAGGCGTTAACAGCTATATGTCACCCGGCATGTGCGCTACCAAAAAAGACATTGGTGATATGTACGGCAGCCGTCAGAAACTCTGGGACATGACCTTCCTTTATAAAGAGATCGAAGACTTCGCAAAAATCTTCAACGTGGAAGATCGGGGCCAGGCGCTGATTGCCGACTTCAAAAAACGCGAAGCCGATCTGCGCACTGAGTTCAGCAAAAATAAAAAAGACCTTTCGTTCGTCTTCTGGTTCTCCAGCTCCTCCCCCTCCTCTGATGCCTATGTCGGCGGTAAAAATAGCGCGTCCGGCTTTATCGCCAATGTGCTGGGTGGCCATAATGCCATCACTTCTGAAACGGAATGGCCGACCGTGGGCTGGGAAAGCATTATTGCTGCCAACCCGGACGTGATTGTTGTTTCTAGCCTTGATCGCAACCGTTGGGCGCTCGATAGTGCCCAAGAGAAGATTAAATTCCTGAAAAGCGATCCGGCCGTCAGCCAGCTCGACGCCGTGAAAAAAGGGCATATCGTCGTTATGGACGGCCAGGCGATGAACCCTACCATCCGCACGATTTACGGTGCTGAGCAGGTGGGTGAGCAGCTCAGAAAGCTGGGGCTGAATTGATGACGGTAGTGGTGCAACAACGTCGACAAGGCCTGCTGCTTACCACCTCGTCCGTGCTGGCTGTTGTGCTTTTATTGCTGGTGATTGCGCTGGGCGTCAGCGTGGGGGAGCTCTCTATCCCCCTGCAAACCGTCTACTACGCGATTGCTAACAAAGCCGGGCTGACCAACGTTCCCCTGAACCGTATCTACGAGAGCGTGATCTGGGATTTCCGTCTTAGCCGCGCTCTGGTGGCGGCGTGCTGCGGTGCAGGGCTGGCTATCTGCGGTGCCGTGCTGCAAAGCTTGCTGAAAAACGCCCTCGCTGAGCCCTACGTGCTTGGCGTCTCTGCCGGGGCTTCTACCGGGGCGGTATCGGTCGTGGTTCTCGGCATTGGCTCCGGGGCCGTCACCCTCTCGGCGGGCGCCTTTGCCGGCGCCTTTTCAGCTTTTGCGTTTGTCGCCTTTCTGACCAACGGCGCGCGTGGCGGCAATGAGCGCACGATACTGGCCGGGGTCGCAGCCTCTCAGTTGTTTAACGCCATCACGGCATACACCATCAGCACCTCCGCCAGCGCTCAGCAGGCACGCGATGTTATGTTCTGGCTGTTAGGCAGTTTTAGTGGCGTGCGCTGGCCGGAATTCCAGCTGGTATTAGTCGTGGTATTGCTGGGGCTGGCGATTTGTCTCTATTACTCCCGCGCGCTGGATGCCTTTACCTTTGGCGACGATGCCGCCGCATCGCTGGGGATCGCCGTACCGCAAGTCCGTTTGCTCCTGTTTACCGTCACCGCGCTGATTACCGCCACCATCGTTAGCATGGCAGGCTCGATCGGTTTCGTTGGGCTGGTGGTACCCCATATGATGCGCTACTTCTTTGGGCCCCTGCACCGTACGCTTCTGATTGCCAGTGCGCTGGCCGGGGCGATTCTGATGGTGCTGGCCGATATCGCTTCCCGCATGCTGATTGCGCCGCAAAGCCTGCCGGTGGGTGTCGTAACGGCCCTGGTGGGGGTACCCTTCTTCGCCGTCATTATCTACCGTTCAAGGAATAAGTGATGAGTATCACCGCCGATAACATTACCTGGAAGGTAGGCAAAAAGGTCATCGTCAATAACGTCTCGCTCCGGGTCACGCCGGGGCAGACGGTCGGCCTACTGGGGCCAAATGGCTCGGGCAAATCCTCTCTGCTGCGCGTGCTTGCCGGGCTTCGCCGCCCTCACGCGGGCACCGTCGCTCTGGATGGCAATAACATTGCACGTATCAATAAAAAGCAGCTGGCGCGGCGCGTCGCCTTTGTTGAACAGCACGGCATGACCGACGCCAACATGCAGGTACGTGACGTCGTTAAGCTCGGGCGTATTCCGCACCATACGGCGTTTTCCGGCTGGAGCAGCCACGATGATGCCACCGTGAACGCGGCGCTTGAGCGGGTGGATATGCTGGAAAAAAGCACCCAGGGCTGGTTAAGCCTCTCCGGTGGTGAACGGCAGCGTGTGCACATTGCCCGGGCGCTGGCGCAAACCCCCAGCGAGATCCTGCTTGATGAACCCACCAATCACCTGGATATTCACCATCAAATGCAGTTGATGCAGTTGATCAGTGAACTGCCGGTCACCAGCATTGTGGCGATCCACGATCTCAATCACGCCTCGATGTTTTGCGATGCGCTGATTGTTATGCAGAAAGGGCAGATTGTTGCCACCGGCTCACCCCAGGCGATCCTCACCGAAGATCTGCTGTGGGACGTGTTCCGCGTGAAGACGAAAATTGAAATATCGCCATTTCATGGCAAGAAACATATCCATTTCCTCGTCTGATGCCAGGTAAGCCCATGCTCTCTTTGCGCCCGGCAACACAACTCTGGCCACCGGTTTTACTGGGCAGCCAGTTTGTGTTCAACATCGGCTTTTACGCCGTTGTCCCCTTTCTGGCGATCTTCCTGCGCGATGACATGCAGCTCTCAGGCGGGCTGATTGGTCTTGTCCTGGGGTTACGCACCTTCTCCCAGCAGGGGATGTTTATCGTAGGCGGTGCCCTCTCTGACCGCTTTGGCGCGCGTAGCGTTATCCTTTTCGGCTGCCTGGTGCGGGTGGCGGGTTAC
This sequence comes from Leclercia sp. UBA1284, assembly GCF_002308415.1. Taxonomy (NCBI): domain Bacteria; kingdom Pseudomonadati; phylum Pseudomonadota; class Gammaproteobacteria; order Enterobacterales; family Enterobacteriaceae; genus Leclercia; species Leclercia sp. UBA1284. Next base: position 70,656 of record NZ_DBUS01000008.1, on the reverse strand, counting down.
TTGCTGCTGGCGCTGGGTGACTCCCTCGGGGCGATAATCCTCGGTGCCTGTCTGACGGGCATTGGCGGTGCGCTCTTCTCCCCTTCCATTGAAGCCCTGCTGGCCAAAGCGGGCACGCGTAGCGAAGCGGAAGGCAAACGCAGCCGTGCGGAGTGGTTCGCACTGTTTGCGGTTTGCGGTGAGTTGGGTGCTGTGCTCGGACCCGTAGCCGGCGCACTGCTGGCGGGGATCGGTTTTCGCCAGATTGCGCTGGCGGGCGCAGGGGTCTTTGTAGTGGCACTGATGGTGCTGCACTTTTGCCTGCCCACCTCCGCGCAGAAAAAACCGTTACACATCACACCCTGGTGGACCACCTTCCGGCAGCCACGCTTTGTCGGCTTCATCATCGCTTACAGCGCCTGGCTCTTAAGCTATAACCAGCTCTACCTGGCGCTCCCGGTGGAGATTCAGCGAGCCGGCGGCAGCGAGAAAGATCTTGGTCCGCTGTTTATGCTGGCCTCCGTGCTCATTATCGTATTCCAGCTACCCCTGGCACGCGTTGCCCGCCGGGCCGGTGCGGTGCGCATTCTGCCCGTCGGCTTTGCCGTGCTGGCCGCTTCTTTCGTGAGTGTGGCTCTGTTTGCCAGCCATCCCCCGGCCGATGGCTGGCTGCGTCTTCTGCCGGCGGCCTGTTTCGTTACCCTACTGACTTTCGGACAGATGCTGCTGGTGCCTGCTGCTAAAGATATCATTCCGTGGTTTGCCAGCGAGTCGACGCTGGGGGCGCACTATGGCGCGCTCGCCACCGCAGGGGGATGCGCCGTGCTGGCAGGGAACTTATTGCTGGGCAGCCAGCTCGATTACGCCCTTACCCCGTCGCCCCAGGCGGTCTATCCCTGGCTGCAACTGGCCTGTTTCCCACTCTGCAGCGCCGTGGCGATGATATTTATCTGCCGGCCGGTGCGACGCTAAGCGCTACTTTTTGGGGCGGTACTTTTCGGGCAGCGGCGGGACAGGACGGCGGTCATCGATGAGGTGGCGTACGGTCAAAATCGGGTGACGCCAGAGCATGCGCGGCCCGGCCCAGCGCATGACCTGTTTCATCTCTTCCCGTTTCGCCGGCTGATAGCAGTGCACAGGGCACTGTTTACAGGCCGGTTTTTCTTCAGCGAAAATACATTTATCCAGACGCTTGTCCGCATAGGCATTCAGCGCCTGATAATACCCCTCTTCGCTTACAGCCTGAGGGCATTGCGCCTCATAGCGCGCAATCATTTTGCGGATGGTCTCTTTTTCGCGCGTAATGCGTTTTCCGGACATGTGAGCACACCTGTTTATAAGTTGCATCTATGATACCTCTTCATGCTATGCGTTTCAGCCTGATTTCATTTTTTGCATCCCGTTTTTGGAAGCAGTCTCGCAGCTCTGCGTTTGTCATTGGGTGATTTTACTGGCATTTTATACAGGTGTTTTTTCTTCTTCAGGGCCAGGAAAGGAGTCCGCAATGACTGAACTGAATACTGTAAAACCGTCTCGTCATTTAACCGTAAGTTCTTATCGCAGACGTCACGAAGATCGTCGGACTAAAGTGCCGAAAGGATACAGTCTGCACGCCGCGCTGAACCTGAAAGGCGACTGGCTGGAAGCGGCGGGTTTCAAAACCCACTCCCGGGTGCAGCTTAGCGTTGAGCAGGGCAAAATTGTGATTGAGCTGATGAACGAAAACTCGGCCTAAAGGGGCCACATTTTGCTGCGCGAGGTCATTTTTTCATGCGACAATAGCCTTAATTCATGACCATTGCGTCGCTTAAATCGTACTATTTTCAAAGAAATGGACATCATCACTCCATGACCACTACCGACAACTTAGACGCTCACACCCCGATGATGCAGCAGTATCTGAAGCTGAAAGCCCAGCATCCAGAGATCCTGCTGTTCTATCGGATGGGCGACTTTTACGAGCTTTTTTATGATGATGCGAAACGCGCATCGCAGCTGCTCGATATCTCGCTGACCAAACGCGGCGCCTCTGCAGGCGAGCCGATCCCGATGGCGGGCATTCCCCACCACGCGGTGGAAAACTATCTGGCGAAGCTGGTTAATCAGGGTGAGTCGGTAGCCATTTGCGAACAGATTGGCGATCCGGCGACCTCAAAGGGGCCGGTTGAGCGCAAAGTGGTGCGCATCGTCACCCCAGGCACCATCAGTGATGAAGCCCTGCTGCAGGAGCGACAAGATAATTTGCTGGCCGCCATCTGGCAGGACGGCAAAGGTTACGGCTACGCCACGCTGGATATTAGCTCCGGGCGTTTTCGTCTGAGTGAACCGGCTGACCGTGAAACCATGGCGGCAGAACTGCAGCGCACCAACCCTGCGGAACTGTTGTATGCCGAAGACTTTGCCGAGCTGGCATTGATTGAAGGTCGTCGCGGGCTGCGTCGTCGCCCCCTGTGGGAGTTTGAGATCGATACCGCCCGTCAGCAGCTCAACCTGCAGTTTGGCACCCGCGATCTCATTGGTTTTGGTGTCGAAAATGCGCCACGTGGCCTTTGCGCGGCGGGATGTCTGCTGCAATACGTGAAAGACACCCAGCGCACGGCTCTGCCGCACATCCGCTCTATTACCATGGAGCGCCAGCAGGACAGCATCATCATGGATGCCGCCACCCGTCGCAATCTCGAGATCACCCAGAACCTGGCCGGGGGCGTTGAAAACACCCTGGCCTCGGTGCTCGACAGCACCGTCACCCCAATGGGGAGCCGTATGCTCAAGCGCTGGCTGCACATGCCGGTGCGTGATACCGCAACGCTGGTCGGTCGTCAGCAGACTATCGCCGCCTTGCAGGATCGTTTTACCGAACTGCAGCCGGTTTTGCGTCAGGTAGGCGACCTCGAACGTATCCTTGCCCGTCTTGCGCTGCGCACCGCTCGCCCACGTGACTTAGCCCGTATGCGCCATGCCTTTCAGCAGTTGCCCACCCTGCGGGCGCAGTTGGCTGAGGTTGAGAGTGCGCCGGTACAAAAGCTGCGTGAAACCATGGGTGAATTTAGCGAGCTGCGCGAGTTACTGGAGCGTGCTGTGGTTGAAACCCCGCCGGTGCTGGTGCGCGACGGTGGCGTTATTGCACCTGGCTATAACGAAGAGCTGGATGAGTGGCGCGCGCTGGCAGACGGTGCAACGGATTATCTCGATAAACTGGAGATCCGCGAACGCGAACGCCTGGGCCTGGATACCCTGAAAGTCGGCTATAACGCCGTTCATGGTTACTACATCCAGATTAGCCGTGGGCAGAGCCACCTGGCGCCTATCCACTATGTCCGCCGCCAGACGCTCAAAAATGCCGAACGCTATATTATTCCTGAGCTAAAAGAGTACGAAGACAAAGTGCTGACCTCCAAAGGGAAAGCGCTGGCGCTGGAAAAACAGCTTTATGACGAGCTGTTCGATACGCTGATGCCGCATCTGGGCGATCTGCAGCTCAGCGCAAGCGCGCTGGCAGAGCTGGACGTGCTGGTTAACCTGGCGGAGCGTGCCGATACGCTGAACTACAGCTGCCCCACCTTTAGCGATAAGCCTGGCATTCGTATCACCGAAGGTCGCCACCCGGTGGTGGAACAAGTGCTCAATGAGCCCTTTATTGCCAACCCGCTTAACCTGTCGCCTCAGCGTCGTATGCTGATCATTACCGGCCCGAACATGGGTGGTAAAAGTACCTATATGCGCCAGACCGCGTTGATTGCGCTTCTGGCCTATATCGGCAGCTACGTGCCCGCGCAAAAAGTTGAGATCGGCCCCATCGATCGCATTTTCACCCGCGTGGGTGCGGCAGATGACCTGGCCAGCGGCCGCTCCACCTTTATGGTGGAGATGACCGAAACCGCCAATATTCTGCACAATGCGACGGAAAACAGCCTGGTGCTGATGGATGAAATTGGCCGCGGGACCTCAACCTACGACGGCCTGTCGCTGGCATGGGCCTGCGCTGAAAGCCTGGCAAACAAAATCAAGGCGCTGACGCTCTTTGCAACCCACTATTTCGAGCTAACCCAGTTGCCCGAAAAGATGGAAGGGGTGGCGAATGTGCATCTGGATGCGCTGGAGCATGGGGATACTATCGCCTTTATGCACACGGTGCAGGATGGCGCGGCCAGCAAGAGCTACGGCCTTGCGGTAGCGGCGCTGGCAGGGGTGCCTAAAGAGGTGATTAAACGGGCACGGCAGAAACTGCGCGAGCTGGAAAGCCTGTCGCCAAACGCGGCGGCAACCCAAATAGATGGTACGCAGATGTCGTTGCTTGCGCCGGCAGAAGAGACGTCGCCTGCCGTTGAGGCGCTGGAGAATCTCGACCCGGATACACTGACACCGCGTCAGGCGCTGGAGTGGATCTACCGGTTGAAGAGCCTGGTTTAGGGCTCAGCGGTCTCCGGGCCGATTGAGTCAAAAAGTGTCCCCCATGTGACCGGTTCATACACGGCCGGTCCCCCTTGTCACGTTCACGAGTGGTGTAATGCCATATTCCGCTGAACATGAGGTGAACGGAACGATTCCATCGTGCTGACTAATGGGCATTACAACCAGAGTTGCCGTTGTGCTTTGACCATCTGTCACGACCGTTTTTCAGCGGCAGTTGTAGCGACGCGCCCAACGGCAACTCACCAGCACTAACACATATCACTCTCTGGCAGCCAGGAAAGGAACCGCTGGCTCTCACCGTCATGACCATGAGCCCAAAGCGATGCCGGCGAACCGGCGGAGCCGCAGAGAACCTGCCGCCTGGAAAATGGCGAGCATGGTCATGCCGACCATCGTCACTGCTTTCTTTTTTATCCGCGTTTGATGAGGGCGCTGGAAGGGTACCTTCACAGAGAAGAACCTGAGCGGTGCCCGACAAAACCAGGATCATAACGCGTTAACCCGGGTACGCATAAAATCAATAAACGTGCGCACCTTTGCTGAAACATGCTGGGCATCAGGATAGACAGCATAGATGCCCTGTTGGGCAAAAGTGTATTCCGGTAAAACGGGGAGCAGTTGCCCCGCCTCCAGCGCACTTTGTGCCAGCCACGCAGGCAACAGCGCCACACCGCTACCGGCCAGGGCAAAGGCCATTAATGCCTGCGCGCTGTCCGCATATAATCGCGGTGCTTTTTTTATCTCCAGCATGACGCTCTCACCGGCAGCGTTGCGTAGCTGCCAGCGCAGCGGTGAAGCGACGCGTTCATGAATGATCCAGTCAGCCTGCGCCAGCGCCTCTGGTGATCCCACAGGATGGGCCTGCAGCCACGCCGGGGATGCTACGGGCAAGATGGCAAACTGCGAAATCAGCGCGGCGTGATAGCGCGAATCTGCAAGCGTCCCAAGCCGAATGGCGACATCAAAACGTTCAGAAATAAGATCCCTGTGCAGCGAAGATGATACCAGCCGCACGCGTAGCTCCGGGTGCTGAAGGCTAAATTCGGCCAGCAGGGGCACCACCACCTTCGCCCCATATTCGGGAGTGCTGGTAATACGCAGTTCCCCCGTCAGCCCGGCATGGTTGGCGCGCACATCATCCGCGAGTTTCTCCGCGTTCTGAAGCAGCGCCACGCTACGTTGGTAAAACAGCTCCCCGGCTTCGGTTAAGCGCAGCCGGCGGGTGGATCGTAGCAGCAGCGTAACGCCCAGCTCATCTTCGAGCTGGCGAATATTGAAACTGAGAACCGCTTTTGTTAACCCCATAACATCTGCGGCAGCGGTAAAACTTCCGCTCTCTACCACCGCCACAAACATCCCTGTGCGCTGCAAATTCAACATCGTCAGCCTTTTCATTGTCAAAATTTTTTTGACAGTATATCGCGCTTTGTCGCGTTTATCTGTTCTCTGCCGCCCGCTACGATACGGCCTCACTGGAGGAGTTCCCATGACCTATCGCACCAGGGTTGCTGTTGTATTTTTGCTCGGCTTTTTTCTCGACCTGATTAACATGTTCATCGCCAGCGTGGCCTTTCCAGCTATGGGCCGGGCGTTTGACGCTACGTCTTCCGCACTTGCCTGGGTGAGTAATGGCTATATTGCCGGGCTAACGCTGGTCATTCCCTTCAGCGCCATGCTGGCGCGCCTGCTAGGCCCCAAACGCCTGATCCTGCTATCGCTTTTACTGTTTAGTACCGCTTCTACCGCTGCGGGGCTGGCGTCCACACTCGACAGCCTCATCGCCTGGCGCGTCGTGCAGGGGCTTGGCGGCGGGCTGCTGATACCGGTTGGGCAGGCGCTGGCGTGGCAGCAGTTTAAGCCGCACGAACGTGCCAGGCTCTCTTCAGCGGTTATGCTGGTGGCGCTGTTGGCACCGGCATGCTCACCTGCGCTGGGCGGCGTGCTGGTGCAGACGCTCGGCTGGCGATGGATATTTTTTGCGACTCTGCCCGTCGCTGCCCTCGCATTTACGCTGGCCTGGCTATGGCTTCGTGACGAGAAACCACAGCAGATCGTGACGCGACGACTGCTTCACCTCCCGCTGCTGAAAGATCCGCTGCTGCGGTTTTCTATGCTGGTCTACCTGTGCGTTCCCGGCACGTTCATTGGCGTGAACGTGATAGGCATGTTTTACCTGCAAAGCGTCGCCAGACTGACGCCTGCCGAAACGGGGGCGATGATGCTACCCTGGTCACTGGCCTCTTTTGTGGCGATCGCATCAACCGGACGCTACTTCAACCGTCTGGGTCCCCGACCGCTGATTATCCTCGGCTCTCTTTTGCAGGCCACGGGAATGGCGCTTCTTGTCCCTGTCGGCCCGGAGAGCCCGCTCGCACTGCCGGTGCTGGCATTTACGCTTATGGGTGCGGGAGGTAGCCTGTGCAGCAGCACGGCGCAAAGCAGCGCGTTTTTAACTATCCCGCATGATGCGATGCCGGATGCCAGCGCGCTGTGGAACCTGAACCGTCAGCTGAGTTTTTTTCTGGGGGCGTTAGTGCTGGCCGCGCTACTTAGCCTGGCGCAGCACTACCTGCCGCCGATTACGGCGTGGCACAGTACTTTTATTTTTGCCGCTGGCGTAACCTTACTGCCCCTGCTGACCGTTATTCGTCTTAACAATGCGAAGGTGCTGATGCAGCTTCAACAGGAGAAATCATGACCCCGTACGAAAAAGAAATTATTGATCTTCACGTTGCGCTCGAGCAGTGGCTTGGAGAAGGCGAAGGCGACATCACCGCCCTGCTCGCCCGCTTCAGGCCGGATTTTATGATGATTCCACCGGGCGGCACTCATCTGGACCATGCGGCACTGGCTGGCTTCCTGCAAAACCAGCGCGGCAGTCGCCACGGCCTGAAAATAGCTATCGATGAGCTCGCTACGGTGCAGGAATGGGAAGGTGGCGCGGTGCTGCACTACCGGGAGACGCAAACCCGTCCGGACCAGCCTGTCAACGTACGTTGGTCAACCGCGGTGCTTAATCAGGAAGGTGCTGGAGTCACCTGGCGTCTGTTGCACGAAACGACGCAGGGGTAGCACAAAAGAAAAAGGCCCGTCTCACGACGGGCCTTTTTTGACGAAAGGGTAATTATTCGCGGAACAGCGCTTCGATATTCAGACCCTGCCCCTGCAGAATTTCACGCAGGCGACGCAGACCTTCTACCTGAATCTGACGAACACGTTCACGGGTCAGGCCAATTTCGCGGCCGACGTCTTCCAGTGTCGCAGCTTCATACCCCAGTAAACCGAAACGACGTGCCAGCACTTCACGCTGTTTGGCGTTCAGTTCGAACAGCCATTTAACGATGCTCTGTTTCATGTCATCGTCTTGCGTAGTGTCTTCCGGGCCGTTGTCTTTTTCATCGGCCAGGATGTCCAGCAGCGCTTTTTCGGAATCGCCACCCAGTGGGGTGTCAACCGAGGTAATACGCTCATTGAGACGCAGCATACGGCTTACGTCATCAACCGGTTTATCAAGCTGCTCGGCAATCTCTTCTGCACTTGGCTCGTGGTCCAGCTTATGGGACAACTCGCGTGCAGTACGCAGATAGACGTTCAGCTCTTTCACGATGTGAATCGGCAGGCGAATCGTACGGGTTTGGTTCATGATTGCCCGTTCGATGGTCTGTCGAATCCACCAGGTTGCGTAGGTTGAGAAACGGAACCCACGTTCTGGGTCAAACTTCTCAACAGCACGGATAAGCCCCAGGTTACCCTCTTCAATCAGATCCAGCAGAGCCAGACCACGATTGCTATAACGACGGGCAATCTTCACAACCAGACGCAAGTTACTCTCAATCATGCGACGGCGTGAGGCTACGTCACCACGCAATGCACGGCGCGCGAAATAAACTTCTTCTTCGGCTGTTAACAGTGGGGAGTAACCAATCTCCCCAAGGTAAAGCTGAGTCGCGTCAAGCACACGTTGTGTGGCGCCCTGCGATAACAGCTCTTCTTCAGCTAAATCGTTATCACTGGGTTCCTCTTCTACTAAGGCTTTTTCATCAAAAGCCTCTGCTCCGTTCTCATCAAATTCCGCGTCTTCATTTAAATCATGAACTTTCAGCGTATTCTGACTCATAAAGGTGGCTCCTACCCGTGATCCCTGAACGAAACATCCTGACTGGCATGTCTCGTCAAATTATCGCTGCGGCAAATACTGCAGCGGGTTTACGGATTTCCCCTTGTAACGAATTTCAAAATGCAAGCGTGTAGAACTGGTTCCGGTGCTACCCATGGTAGCGATTTTTTGCCCCGCCTTAACTTCTTGTTGTTCCCGGACCAGCATCGTATCGTTATGGGCGTAGGCACTCAGGTAATCATCGTTGTGTTTGATGATAATAAGATTACCGTAACCGCGAAGTGCATTACCGGCATACACAACACGTCCGTCTCCGGTCGCGATGATAGCCTGTCCTTTACTCCCCGCGATATCGATCCCTTTATTTCCCCCCTCGGAGGAAGAGAAGTTCTCGATAACCTTGCCGTCAGTCGGCCAGCGCCATGAAGAGATCGGCGAGCTGGACGTTACACTGCTGGCAGTGGGCTCGGTAGAGCTAACCACAGGTGCCGTAACCGGTGCTGTGACAACGGTCGCAGTACCCTTATTATTCGGCAACATCTTGTTAGCACTCTGTTCACCTGAGTCCTCAGAATACGTAATTACAGGTTGTGAAGCAACCACTGTGCTTGATTTTTGTGCAGGGGTCACACTGTTATTTTGCGCGGTGACGTCGGCCGCAGAAACGCTGTTACCCGGCGTCAGAGGTTTACCGGTGGCATTGCCCACCTGCAGCGTTTGGCCTACTTCCAGTCCATACGGGGCTTGTACGTTGTTTCGCTGGGCGAGATCGCGGAAATCGTTCCCGGTGATCCACGCGATATAGAACAGAGTATCGCCGCGCTTAACGGTATAGGTGCTGCCGCCAGTATAGCTGCCTTTCGGAATGTTCCCATACTTGCGGTTATATACTATGCGGCCATTTTCGGTCTGAACAGCTTGTTCCACTGGCTGAATCTGCGTCGGCTGGACAACAGGACGTTGAACAGGCTGGATCTGCGGAGTTTGCTGCGCTGTAGAGTTACCCATCTTTGGTGGAGGAGTAATCAGCATTCCACTGGATGTGTTACCTGAACCGCTATTGCCGCCAACTGAGCTCACCGGCGCAGGGGGATTGTTTGAATTAGAACAACCTGCCAGCCAGAGTGAAACCAGTGATAATGCCGCGACACGGCTGATGGTGAATTTTGGGCTTCCCGCGCTCATTTATCCCCCAGGAATGTGTTAACTACCAGTGACTTAATATTATCCGTGTTGGCACGAATCTTTTGCGCCCCACGATACGCTGAATTGGCCTGAATAACCCTGGAAAAATCTGAGTCTCAGGCCAGCTCCCCCTTTACGAGAGGGACAAAGCGCACGGCTTCCACGGTATCGATGATAAATTCGTCGCCGCGCCGACGAACACGCTTTAATAGCTGCTGTTCATCGCCCACCGGCAAAACGAGAATACCGCCCTCATCCAGCTGCGATAGCAGTGCTGTCGGGATTTCGGGCGGTGCCGCCGTGACAATGATGGCGTCGAACGGGGCGCGTGCCTGCCAACCCTGCCAGCCATCACCATGACGTGTTGAAACATTATGTAAATCAAGTTGTTTGAGGCGACGACGCGCCTGCCACTGCAACCCTTTAATGCGCTCCACTGAACAGACATGGTGCACCAGGTGCGCCAGGATCGCGGTCTGGTAGCCAGAACCGGTGCCAATTTCCAGCACCCGGGACTCCGGTGTCAGTTCCAGCAGTTCGGTCATCCGGGCAACCATATAGGGCTGCGAAATTGTCTGCCCCTGCCCGATGGGCAACGCGACGTTTTCCCAGGCTTTGTGCTCAAACGCCTCATCGACAAACTTCTCGCGCGGTACCTGAGCCAGGGCATCAAGCACCTTCTCATCGGTAATGCCCTGAGCACGTAATTGATTCAGAAGGCTTTGTACACGTTGACTTACCATTGCTCGTTCACCCCGGCACGATCCAGCCAGCCTGACACCACATCCTGCGCGCTGTAAGCGGTTAAATCTACGTGCAGTGGTGTAATCGAGACATAACCTTCATCAACGGCAGCAAAATCGGTATCGGGCCCGGCGTCGCACTTCTCGCCCGGCGGCCCAATCCAGTAGAGCGTATTACCACGCGGATCCTGCTGCGGGATGACCTGGTCAGCCGGATGGCGGCTACCACAGCGGGTAACGCGTATGCCTTTAATCTGGTCGAGCGGTAAATCGGGCACGTTGATATTCAGGATCCGCCCGGTGCGCAGTGGTTCACGGCTCAGGGCACGTAAAATCGTGCAGGTGATGGCAGCGGCCGTATCGTAATGCTGGTGACCATTGAGTGAGACCGCCAGGGCCGGAAAACCGAGATGACGGCCTTCCATTGCGGCGGCAACGGTACCCGAGTAGATGACATCATCGCCCAGGTTTGGCCCGGCGTTGATGCCGGAGACCACCACATCCGGTCGCGGACGCATCAGGGAATTCACCCCAAGGAAGACGCAATCAGTCGGTGTGCCCATCTGCACGGCAATGTCGCCGTTATCGAAAGCAAAGGTGCGAAGCGATGACTCCAGCGTTAATGAGTTAGAGGCACCGCTGCGGTTACGATCGGGAGCAACAACCTGAACCTCTGCGAACTCGCGCAGATGCCTGGCCAGTGTCTGTATGCCTGGGGCGTGGATCCCGTCATCGTTACTCAGCAATATTCGCATAGTCACCCGAAGTGTTGATAAGTTCCCTGACAACACTGGTGGCAAAGCTACCTGCCGGCAGCCAGAATCGTAACTCAAGGGTTACGTCATCCCACCAGTTCCAGTTCAACTGTTGCGGATAGAGCAGCATCGCCCGGCGTGCCGCTTCCACTTTTTCCCGCACCAGCAAAGATTGTAATTCCTGCGCATCTGCCACCGCAGATTGCTCCGCGCTCAGCGCGTCGCCCACACTTCCCCACTCTCCGGTGCCCGGAAGCGGTGCGGTAATCATCAGCGTTTTGTTTCCGACGCGCGTCTGCAGGTCGTCCATCTCTTCAGCCGTGGCCACGAACCAGCTGCCGCGCCCCGCTAATTGTAGCGCATCGCCGACAACAACTTGATTCGCGTCTGGTTTTTTCAGCCTTTCACTCACAATCTGATTAAACAACGCACTGCGGGCCGCAGACAACCAAAAACTGCGTTTATTCCTGTCGCGAACCGGCGCGTTACTCTGCGCCCAGCGTAGCGCCCCCTGCAGATTACTGCCGCCAATGCCGAAACGCTGCGCACCAAAGTAGTTAGGCACGCCCTGGGCGCTGATGGCCGCCAGACGTTTTTCGACATCGGCGCGATCGCTGACTTCACGCAGCACCAGCGTAAACGCATTTCCCTGCAGGGCACCGAGGCGCAGTTTGCGTTTATGGCGGGCGTACTCCAGTACCTTACAGCCTTCAAGCTCAAACTTACTGAGATCCGGCATCGAATTGCCCGGAACGCGCGCGCAGAGCCACTGCTCTGTGACGGCATGTTTATCTTTTTGCCCGGCAAAGCTCACTTCACGGGCATGAATCTTCAGGAACTTTGCCAGTGCGTCGGCCACAAAACGGGTGTTACAACCGTTTTTCAGGATCCGCACCAGAATATGCTCGCCTTCCCCATCCGGCTCAAAGCCGAGATCTTCCACCACCACGAAATCTTCCGGGCTGGCTTTTAGTAAACCCGTGCTTTGCGGCTTACCGTGCAGATAAGTGAGGTTGTCGAATTCGATCATTTTGCCGCCTTCACCAGCAGGGCTACTGCTTCGCAGGCAATGCCTTCACCACGGCCGGTGAAGCCCAGCTTCTCGGTGGTGGTGGCCTTGACGTTGACATCATCCATGTGACAGCCGAGATCTTCGGCGATAAACACGCGCATCTGTGGGATATGCGGCAACATTTTGGGGGCCTGCGCGATGATGGTGACATCAACGTTGCCAAGGGTAAAACCTTTGGCCTGAATACGGCGCCAGGCTTCACGCAGTAGCTCGCGGCTGTCGGCCCCCTTGAATGCCGGGTCGGTGTCCGGGAAGAGTTTGCCGATATCACCCAGCGCCGCCGCGCCCAGCAGCGCGTCTGTTAAGGCATGGAGCGCCACGTCGCCATCAGAATGGGCCAACAGTCCTTTTTCGTAGGGGATGCGTACGCCGCCAATGATAATTGGGCCTTCACCGCCAAAGGCGTGTACGTCAAAACCATGTCCAATTCGCATTATGCCTTCTCCTGAGGGGTCGAACGGGTAAGATAAAATTCCGCCAGCTGTAAATCTTCCGGTCGCGTCACTTTGATATTATCAGCGCGTCCTTCAACCAGAGTGGGATGGAAACCACAATACTCCAGCGCCGATGCCTCATCGGTAATGGTCGCCCCCTCATTCAGGGCGCGCGTCAGGCAGGCGTGGAGCAGCTCGCGAGGGAAAAATTGCGGGGTCAGCGCGTGCCACAAATCAACGCGCTCTACGGTATGGGCAATGGATGCAAGGCCTGGTTCAGCGCGCTTCATGGTGTCACGCACCGGCGCGGCCAGAATGCCTCCGACCTTGCTGGTCTCGCTAAGCGCCAGCAGTCGCGCCAGATCGTCCTGATGCAGACAAGGGCGCGCCGCATCGTGCACCAGCACCCATGCGGCCTCACCGGCGGCCTGAATACCGGCCAGCACCGAGTCGGCGCGCTGTGCGCCGCCATCAACGACCGTAATTTGCGGGTGGTTTGCCAGCGGGAGCGCGGCAAAGCGCGCATCGCCTGGGCTGATGGCGATCACCACTCGGGATACCCGCGGGTGCGCCAGCAGCGCCGCCACGGAGTGTTCAAGAATGGTTTTATCGCCAATTGAGAGATACTGCTTAGGACACTCTGTCTGCATGCGTCGGCCGAACCCGGCGGCCGGTACAACGGCGCATACGTCCGTAAAAGTTACTGCCATGTCGTCATCCCGGGCTAATTATCGATTGTTTTGTACAGAGCCCTGGTTGCGTTTAGACGCATCCGGAACCAGACGATAGAAGGTTTCGCCCGGCTTAGTCATACTGAGTTCATTGCGTGCACGTTCTTCAATCGCCTCTTGCCCGCCATTGAGGTCATCAATTTCGGCAAAAAGTTGATCGTTTCGCGCTTTAAGTTTGGCGTTTGTCGCCTGCTGTGCCGTCACGTCATCGCTGACGCGACTATAGTCGTGAAGGCCGTTCTTACCGAACCACAGCGAATACTGAAGCCAGACCAGCAAAGCCAGCAACAGCAGCGTAAGTTTACCCATCCTGCCCCCTGAAAAACGGCATCATCATCCCATAACTTTCCCCACGACTCTACTCTGGGGCTACAGAGATGCCGCAACATCGCGGGCAAATGTACCACATTTTTTCCGCAGATTCGCGCCAGCACACCATTGCACATAGTTGGTTACGGTTTGAATTATGGCTGAACTTATCCCATGAGCCACAAAAATAACAGCCCGAACAGGACGACGACCGTCACAATGGTGATGAGGGCGCTATAAAGCAGTCTGCCATCCAGCAACGAGTGCAGCGCAATGCCGACCACAACCGCGACGGGCATCAGCGCCAGGAAGAAAGGCCAGGTATAGAGGAAGAAAAACAGCGTGTTACTGCCGTAAATCAGAAACGGGATGCCCAGCGCCATAAGCCACGAGATAAAGCCGACGATCGCCCCAGGGAAAGACCAGGTCGTCTCGTCGTTAGTCGCTACTGTTTCCGACCTGGTGATAATGTAATTTTCGCTGTTACGCATCGCTAATCCTGTACCATGACACATCGGGGAAGCCTAAGCCCGATACCGTCTCAGGATCTGATAATATCGCCCTGTCTGAGCAGGTCTAATAATTGGCCTACTAAATTTGTTACCAATTGTTGACCTTGCAGGTGAATTTCAGGCGTTTCAGGCGCTTCGTAAACGGCATCAATTCCGGTGAAGTTTTTCAGCTCGCCCGCGCGCGCTTTCTTATACAGGCCCTTCGGATCGCGCTGCTCACATACGGCCAGCGGCGTATCGACAAAGACCTCCAGAAAACGGTCGTTACCCACGCGCTCGCGTACCATCTGCCGCTCGGCGCGGTGCGGAGAGATAAAGGCCGTCAGGACCACCAGCCCGGCGTCGGCCATCAGGCTGGCCACCTCACCGACCCGGCGAATATTCTCTTTGCGATCATCATCGCTAAAGCCCAGATCGCGACACAGGCCGTGGCGTACGTTGTCGCCATCAAGCAGATACGTACTGACCCCCGCCTGATGAAGCGCCTCCTCCAGCGCCCCGGCAACGGTCGATTTACCCGAGCCCGAAAGCCCGGTAAACCACAGCACAACCCCACGGTGACCGTGGAGTTGTTCGCGTTGCGCGACGGTAACCGGATGAGGATGCCAGACGACGTTCTCATCATGTTGCGCCATTACTTGCCTCCCAGCAGATCGCGTGCACCCCAGTGTGGGAAGTGCTTACGCACCAGCGCGTTCAGCTCCAGTTCAAAGGCGCTGAATTCAGAGACGACGGCAGCCTCTTCATTAGGCTGGCGTACCATACCGGCGCCTACCGTGACGTTCGTCAGACGATCAATAAAGATCAGTCCGCCCGTGACCGGATTCTGCTGATAAGCGTCCAGCACCAGCGGTTCGTCGAAGGTGAGATCGACCAGGCCAATACCGTTCAGCGGCAGTTCAGTGACATCGCGCTGAGTCAGATTATTGATATCCACCTGGAACTGAATACCGTCCACGCGGGCACGGGTCTTCTTGCCCGCGATTTTAATGTCGTAGCTCTGGCCTGCGGTCAACGGCTGTTCAGCCATCCACACCACATCCACGGCAGCGCCCTGCACCGCTTTTACCCTTTCCTGGGCATCCACCAGCAGGTCGCCACGGCTGATATCAATTTCGTCTTTTAGTACCAGAGTTACGGCTTCACCCGCCCCCGCTTCCTGGAGATCGCCATCGAAGGTCACAATGCGGGCGATGGCCGATTCAACGCCGGACGGCAGCGCTTTAACGCGCTGGCCTACCTGCACAGAGCCGGACGCCAGCGTGCCAGAGAAGCCGCGGAAGTCGAGGTTCGGCCGGTTGACATACTGTACCGGGAAGCGCATTGGCTGGGTATCGACTACACGCTGGATCTCTACGGTCTCGAGTACTTCCAGCAGCGTCGGGCCGCTATACCAGGGCATATTTGCGCTCTGGGAGGCGACGTTATCCCCTTCCAGCGCAGAGAGCGGCACGAAACGGATATCAAGGCTACCCGGCAACTGCTCGGCAAAGGTCAGATACTCTTCACGAATACGGTTGAACGTCTCTTCGCTGAAGTTCACCAGATCCATTTTATTGACCGCCACCACCAGGTGTTTGATCCCCAGCAGCGTGGAGATAAAGCTATGACGGCGAGTCTGGTCCAGCACCCCTTTACGCGCATCCATCAGCAGAATGGCCAGGTCGCAGGTGGAGGCGCCGGTGGCCATGTTGCGGGTGTACTGCTCGTGCCCCGGGGTATCGGCAATAATAAATTTGCGCTTTTCGGTGGAGAAGTAGCGATAGGCCACGTCAATGGTGATGCCCTGCTCACGCTCTGCCTGCAGGCCGTCCACCAGCAGCGCCAGGTCGAGCTTTTCGCCCTGAGTCCCGTGACGCTTGCTATCGTTATGCAGCGACGAGAGCTGATCTTCATAAATCTGGCGTGTGTCGTGCAACAGGCGACCAATCAGGGTGCTTTTCCCGTCATCGACGCTGCCGCAGGTCAAAAAGCGCAGCAGGCTTTTATGCTGCTGAGCATGCAGGTAGGCTTCAACCCCGCCTTCGTCGGCAATTTGTTGTGCAATTGTGCTGTTCATGGCGGCTCCTTAGAAATAACCCTGACGTTTCTTCAGCTCCATGGAGCCTGCCTGGTCGCGGTCAATGACGCGGCCTTGTCGCTCGCTGGTGGTGGAGACCAGCATCTCTTCGATGATCTCCGGCAGCGTCTGCGCGTGAGATTCCACCGCGCCGGTCAGCGGCCAGCAGCCGAGGGTACGGAAACGCACCATCTGTTTTTTGATCACCTCACCCGGTTGCAGGTCGATACGGTCATCATCAATCATCATCAGCATGCCATCGCGCTCCAGTACCGGACGCTCTGCGGCCAGGTACAGCGGAACGATTTCAATATTTTCCAGATAGATGTACTGCCAGATATCCAGCTCGGTCCAGTTGGAGAGCGGGAAGACGCGAATGCTTTCGCCCTTGTTAATCTGGCCGTTGTAGTTGTGCCACAGCTCCGGACGCTGGTTTTTCGGGTCCCAGCGGTGGAAACGATCGCGGAAGGAGTAGATACGCTCTTTCGCGCGGGATTTCTCTTCGTCACGGCGCGCGCCGCCGAAGGCTGCGTCAAAACCGTATTTATTCAGCGCCTGCTTCAGCCCTTCGGTTTTCATGATGTCGGTATGTTTGGCGCTGCCGTGCACGAACGGGTTAATCCCCATCGCCACCCCTTCCGGGTTTTTATGCACCAGCAGCTCACAGCCATAGGCTTTGGCGGTGCGGTCACGGAATTCATACATCTCACGGAATTTCCAGCCAGTGTCCACGTGCAGCAGCGGGAACGGCAGCGTGCCTGGATAGAACGCTTTACGCGCCAGGTGCAGCATCACGCTGGAATCTTTGCCGATGGAGTACATCATCACCGGGTTGGAGAACTCGGCGGCCACTTCGCGAATGATATGAATACTTTCCGCTTCGAGCTGCCGCAGGTGAGTAAGTCGTTTTTGGTCCATAACCGTTCCTTAAGCCAAATTTACAACAGAAGAACCAAAGCCTTCCGTCTCGGTTGTGTGCTGGAACCAGGCGAGCGTGCTATGCAGCTGCACCACTTCACCCACCACAATCAGGGCGGGCATAGGGGCGTCTTTCGCCAGGGTTGCAAGGTTGTGTAATGTGCCGATGGCGACATGCTGATCGGCGCGCGTGCCGCGAGAGATCACGGCAACGGGCGTTGCTGCATCGCGACCGTGTTGAATCAGTTGTTCGCTAATGTCCGCCGCTTTCATGGTGCCCATGTAGATAGCGAGGGTCTGACGACTTTGCGCCAGGTGAGACCAGTCGAAGGGGGTGCTGTCGGCTTTGTAGTGCCCGGTAACAAAGGTGACGCTTTGGGCGAAATCACGATGCGTAAGGGGAATACCGGCATAGGCCGTTACCGCCGAGGCGGCCGTGATGCCCGGCACCACCTGGAACGGGACGCCCGCTTCCGCCGCGGCCTGCAGCTCTTCACCGCCGCGACCAAAGATAAAGGGATCGCCCCCTTTCAGGCGCACCACGGTTTTACCCGCTTTGGCTGCCGCAATAAGCATCTGGTTGGTTTCATGTTGCGGAATAGAGTGCTCTCCCGCCCGTTTACCCACGCAGATCTGCTCGGCGTCGCGACGAATAAGCTCGCGCACGCCGTCGGTAACCAGGTGATCGTAAAACACCACGTCAGCCTGCTGGATCACTTGTAAACCGCGTAAGGTCAGCAACCCGGCATCTCCCGGCCCGGCGCCGACCAGAATAATTTCGCCATTTGCCCCCTGCCCGGAGGCGAGTGCGTTTTCCAGGTGTTGTTCCGCTTCGGCCTGATTACCCGCCGCCATCAGACTGGCGAAGCGACCGCGGAAAGCGCGATCCCAGAAGCGACGGCGACCGTCGGTGGTGGTAATCACCGTTTTCAGACGTTCACGAAACTGACCCGCTACCGCGGCCATGCGGCCAAGGTTCGCTGGCAGCAGGGCCTCTATTTTTTCACGCAGCAGACGCGCCAGCACCGGTGCATTGCCACCGGAAGAGATGGCAACCAGCAGGGGCGAGCGGTCAACGATAGAGGGGAAAATAAACGAGCACAGCGGCTGGTCATCCACCACGTTCACCAGACGGTGACGGGCATTCGCGGCATTAAAGACCTGGCGGTTCAGCTCGCGATCGTCCGTTGCGGCGATGACCAGTACCACGTGATCGAGCATGCTGGGCTCGAATTCGGCACCGGTAATGACCTGCACGCGCGCACCTGCCTTATGTAAAAAGGCAATTTTACGATCGGCGACCTCGCCCGTACCAACAACCAGTACGGGTCGATCTTTAATGGCAGCAAATAACGGCAGGTAGTCCACAGTGCTACAACTCACTAACAATCAGGAATAGTGGGACTATAGGGGGCGGCTAAGATCGAATGAAATTACGAATTGGAATGAGTAGTTACTCAATGGAATAACGCCCTGAAAAAGCTAATATCAAAAAGTGCTTAACGCGCGATTTTTCGGGTATTTAAGAGCAAATCAAATTGTGTAAGGCCGATCACAGTTTCATACTAGGCGCGTCAAATTTTTTGCTCTGTTTTTAAGGACTCCCCTATGTTTTCCGCAATGCGCCACCGTATCGCTGCCCTGGCGTTCGGCGTTTGCTGTATCTTCCCCGTTCAGGCAAAAACCCACCCTTTTGGTGAAATGGCCGCCGAACAGGCACGACACATTGCCACCGTGTTTCCCGGACGCATGACCGGAACGCCCGCCGAAATGCTTACCGCCGATTATGTGCGTCAGCAGTTCGCCGGAATGGGGTATCAGAGTGATATCCGCACCTTCCACAGCCGCTATATCTATACCTCCCGCAATCGTACGCAAAACTGGCATAACGTCATCGGCAGCACGGTGATTGCAGCGCATGAGGGCGAAACGGCACAGCAGATTATTATTCTCGCCCATCTCGATACTTTCGCGCCGATGAGCGATAACGATGTGGATAACAACCTGGGCGGCTTAACGCTACAGGGGATTGATGACAACGCAGCCGGCGTCGGGGTGATGCTGGAGCTGGCAGAACGCCTGAAAGATATTCCGACCCAGTATAGCGTGCGCTTTATTGCCACCAGCGGCGAAGAAGAGGGACGACTTGGGGCCGAAAATGTACTGAATCGCATGAGCGAGAAAGAGAAAAAAAATACGCTGCTGGTGATCAATCTCGATAACTTAATCGTGGGCGATAAACTCTATTTTAATAGCGGCAAAACCACCCCGGCCCCGGTGCGTAAGATCACCCGGGACCGCGCGCTGACGTTAGCCCGTGCGCACGGCATTTTCGCCACCACCAACCCCGGTGGCAATGCGGCCTACCCGAAAGGAACAGGTTGCTGCAACGATGGTGAGGTGTTTGATAAGGCCGGGATCCCGGTGCTGTATGTTGAAGCAACTAACTGGTCGTTGGGTAAAAAAGATGGCTACCAGCAACGGGCGAAGTCGAAAGCGTTCCCGGATGGCACCAGCTGGCATGACGTGAGACTGGATAATCAGCAGTACATTGATAAAACCCTGCCGCAGCGCATAGAACACCGCAGTCGCGATGTGGTGCGTATTATGCTGCCGCTGGTGAAAGAGCTGGCGAAAGCGGGGAAAAAATCCCTATAAAATTAAAGTCTGAGTAAAAGGGTTGCAGCTCAAGAGCTTTAACTGGTCTGTTGGTATTTTCAGGCATGGAAAATTCCTTATTAAACATTAGATTATAAAAAACGCCGAAGCTAATTGCGGTTTATCCCCGCTAGCGCGGGGAACATGCACGCACCCGACACGTCGGAACGGCGTGGCGGCGGTTTATCCCCGTTGGTGCGGGGAACACCCCTGAGGTTCTTACACAGCCTCTCCTCTGGACGGTCTATCCCCGCTGGCGCGGGGAACACAAAAACAACCGTAAACAGGTCGGCACAGTATTCGGTTTATCCCCGCTGGCGCGGGGAACACGCTAACCCAGTAAGCAGTAGCGCCGCCCGTTTGCGGTTTATCCCCGCTGGCGCGGGGAACACTTGAAACTCCGAACAAAACCGAATTTCTTTTCCGGTTTATCCCCGCTGGCGCGGGGAACACTTTTGAATCTGCCTGTGCGGGGGTTAGGTAATCGGTTTATCCCCGCTGGCGCGGGGAACACTAATACCCGAAAATCCGAAATAACCGCCACAGCGGTTTATCCCCGCTGGCGCGGGGAACACTTGCCCTTCTCCTGCTGTACGCGCTCAATCTGCGGTTTATCCCCGCTGGCGCGGGGAACACCCTGAATAGATACTTCAGAACAGGAATGAGGCCGGTTTATCCCCGCTGGCGCGGGGAACACCAGGTGGCTGATCACCTGCCGGGTAGTTACGACGGTTTATCCCCGCTGGCGCGGGGAACACTTTTCAGCCGTGGATGCTTTCATGCCTAAATACGGTTTATCCCCGCTGGCGCGGGGAACACAAAATCACCCAGAAACCCCAGCACCGTTCTCCCGGTTTATCCCCGCTGGCGCGGGGAACACGCTCCACGCCGGTTGGGTAATCCACGTTCATGCGGTTTATCCCCGCTGGCGCGGGGAACACCTCAGTTGGTTAGCCCCCGCCACTGTTGCGAACGGTTTATCCCCGCTGGCGCGGGGAACACAAAGCCCTGGCCGCCGCCTTTGTGTACGTGCGCGGTTTATCCCCGCTGGCGCGGGGAACACCTCACCAGGTGCGACTAAACCTTTATACTCTGCGATTTATCCCCGCTGGCGCGGGGAACACCAGCCCGGACAAATGAAAGCGCGTGTTGAAAACGGTTTATCCCCGCTGGCGCGGGGAACACTGCCAGTGCCTGATATTGCTGAGAGGCGATGACGGTTTATCCCCGCTAGCGCGGGGAACACCACTCCGACCGCGTAATGACACAGTAAAATCGCGGTTTATCCCCGCTGGCGCGGGGAACACCAGATCCTTCATGGAAATCTGCGAGCTGGTCACGGTTTATCCCCGCTGGCGCGGGGAACACCGATTGCCAGGCATCAGTCAGGAGCGGGAGAGCGGTTTATCCCCGCTGGCGCGGGGAACACCGAGCACAAATACAAAAACGGCCCTGATTTCCCGGTTTATCCCCGCTGGCGCGGGGAACACGCTGATTCTGGTGTGCCTGTTCCCGCTGATGATGGTTTATCCCCGCTGGCGCGGGGAACACGCCTCGCTTTTTGGCCTCTGCTACGCTGATTTCGGTTTATCCCCGCTGGCGCGGGGAACACAGCAATCAAAGCCTATAGCGAACTCCAGCAAGCGGTTTATCCCCGCTGGCGCGGGGAACACTTTACAGACTGTAAAAAGAAAACATAAGTTCGCGGTTTATCCCCGCTGGCGCGGGGAACACTTCCGGGAGCTTAATGTTGTGAAGGCGCACCTCGGTTTATCCCCGCTGGCGCGGGGAACACAGGGAAGGACACCGCTCCGTCCACGCCCACAGCGGTTTATCCCCGCTGGCGCGGGGAACACGTTCCGGTGCTGCCTAATCTTTTTGAATGCCTCGGTTTGTCCCCGCTGGCGCGGGGAACACTCCTCTGCCGTCCGTGGTTTCATTCCCAGATACGGTTTATCCCCGCTGGCGCGGGGAACACATTGCGGTTCGTTTACCGCCTTAACTTTTCCGCGGTTTATCCCCGCTGGCGCGGGGAACACGCGTTAAAGCTGGACGTGGGCAATTCTGACAGCGGTTTATCCCCGCTGGCGCGGGGAACACCAGCCCGGCCTGATTGCCAGTGATTAGGATTTCGGTTTATCCCCGCTGGCGCGGGGAACACACTAATCTTATCTTTCTGTTTTTAATGGCCATTTTCATCGATTAACAATCTACCAACCATGGTTCAACATTTCCCCATTGTTAAAGAGCGTGGAACCTATTGATTTTCAAAAGGAATAAAAGAAACCAACCTCAGTCCATCCAAATCTACCGGAATACGTCTGTTTTCCCCCCAGGTTTGAAACTCAAAACCTGACTCCGTGTTGGTCGCCCAGGCCATAACGATATTTCCAACCCCACCCAACTGGATGATTTGCTGCCAGATCATCTCCCGCACGCGTTTGGAGACATCACCGACATATACACCAGCCCGGATCTCCAGTAGCCAGATGGCAAGCCGCCCCCGCAAACGCGGCGGTACATTTTCTGTTACTACAACGACCATACTCATTAGCCGCGCCCCCGATACCCATCATCCCCCAGTGGCTGAGGCTCCGGTATTGCGGGAGGTAACATATCTGGCGCAGGCTTAGGCGGCTCAATCTCACCGGCAGCCAGGACATCTTCAATAAGAGGGATCAGTTTTCCAGTTAATTTGCTGCTACGAAAAATATCTCGGCACGCCAGCCGAACTTCCCGATCGGGTTCAGAAGGGGCACGCGCAGCAATTTCAAATGCTTTGGGTACGATAGCGTCAAATTTTATGATGTCGGCAATGTCATAAATGAAGGAAAGCGGTTTACCACTATGGATAAATCCAATTGCGGGTGAATAACCTGCAGCCAGCACCGCAGCTTCAGTGATCCCGTAAAGACACGATGTTGCAGCGCTAATACACTGATTTATTACATCCCCTTTTTCCCAGGCTTTAGGATCGTAATTGCGACCGTGCCACTTCACGCCATATTGCTTCGCCAGTAATGCATAGGTCTGGCGCACACGAGCCCCTTCAATGCCGCGTAATTGTTCAACAGAACGGCGCGCTGGCGGAGCTTCACGAAAGCGGAGTTCATACATTTTGCGCACCACTTTCAGGCGCAAATCATCATCCAAAGCCAGCTTCGCCTGATACAGCAGTTTGTCCGCGCGGGCACCGCCTGGCTGACCAGAAGAATAACCCCGTACTCCCGCTTCCCCCACCCATACCAGCAGCGTACCCACCGTAGAGGCTAAGCGTACTGCCGCGTGAGAAACTCGCGTCCCCGGCTCCAGCATGATACAGGCGACTGACCCCACCGGAATATGCGTGCGGATGCCCGTTTTATCGATCAACACAAAAGCGCCATCAAGCACATCGATCTGACCGTACTGGAGAAAAATCATCGACGTACGATCTTTCAGGGGGATCGGGCTGAGCGGCACAAATGTCATGCGCAATCTCCTGGTTTGATCAGCATTAACCCGCAGCCAAAAGCCCGGCTTTTGCCGTATCCTTGAGTCAGACGCTGTAAGAAAAGCCCCGGATCGTTGACCACCAGTACACCGGAATAGTCCACGCTACTGAACTGGATCATCTGCCGCGTTTTTGCCCGAATGATCTGCTGCTGCCGGTAAGCATCTACATTCACTTCATGCAATGAAAAACCATTAAGCGTCCCCTGGCGGGCCAGCCAGTCGCATGCCGCCTGCTGCTGATATTGCCAGATATCCGGCCCCTCGAACTGGCTCCGAACCTGACGCTTCGCCTCCATTAATAGATCGTGACGTTTACCGCCCTTACACACCGTTGGGTTAGCGCGCAGACTAAAACGCAGAGCCTGCCCGGCGCTTAATACCGGCGCAAAGGGTCGCTGCTCGATGTCAAAAATTTGGCTTTTTTCAGGAGGGGATGATGAAAGAACAAAGAAGCGAAACGCGCCCTGCAACTCTTCACGACGATAAAGAAACGACCGCTCCTGGCTGCCGGGAAAAAGCTCCCACAGCCACTGGTGCATAATATATTCACCGCGCTCCACCAGTTGTGAGAGCTGTGACGGCAAAAGCTGGCTGGTATGCAGCGTTATTTTTGACAGATACACGTTTCCTCCTTGATCAGCAAGGGTCCCTGATTAACGGTACGCTCGCCAAACGTCCACCGCTGGCGGCTTATCGGCCTGTCACGACGACGCAGGACTTTATTGGATTCCAGGCCGTCATGTTCACCTTCCCACCAGCATTGAGGCTGCAGTTTCGCCAGTCTGATGTTAAGGGCGTTGAGTTTATCCCGATAATGATGGTACGCCTCGTTGAGCACCTCCGGCGCGGTGCCGTTCAGCAACAGTGGCGAAAGCGGTAAAGCCAGAGGATGACTTTTGCGTCCCAGATAGAGCGGGAATACCGGATGTTGTAACGCATCCCGCAACTGCTCCAGCGTACAAGGTGCATCGGCTGTTTGTGTGAGCGCCACCATCCACCAGGCATCGGTGTAGTAGTCCCGTCTTGAGATCAGCGCACTCAGCAGTTCGGGATCGCTTAGCTCTTCACGACGACTGAAATAGCGGACTTTACGCACCTCTTTCGGCACCTGCACCGTGTGGTAATCTCGCGCCCAGCGCGGTTCTTTGCTGGCACAGAGCACAAAGGCGTAGTGCTGATTGAAATCATTCAGTCGCGCCTCTTCATCACGACAGATACCCAGCGCGGCCGCCAGTAAACCGAGCAGCGCCGAACGCGAGGGCAACTCATGGCTATGGCGCACTTCGCCGGGCGCATCAACACCCCACGAAGCCATTGGCCCATGTAGCTGAAAAACCAGATATTGGCTCATGGCCGCCCCTTATGCGCAGATAAAGTCCAGGACGTCTTTCATACTTCCCTGCCGCTGCATAACATCAAAGTGAACAGATTGGCTCTTCTCGCCATAGACTTTTTGCATATTTTCACGCAGTTCGGTAATGCGTCTGACGGCCACCTCAAGCTGATTGCTGCCATTGATCGGCTTATAAAATGCCGCCGCCAGTGAACGGGGTTGATCTGTTCCCGTTTCCGCCAGTGCCCAGGAGGCATAGGCGCGGCTGGCAAAGCTGTTTTGCTTGCCGGTTGGCGAGACTTTCAGTGCCGCTTCGGTAAAAGCGCGCAGGGTTTTGTTCGCCAGCTCTTCATTACCGTTCAGGTTTTTCACCAGCAGGTCTTTGTCGATGCAGATGTAGGTATAAAACAGCGCTGAGCCGAACCCCGTCTCTCCGAGGTGCCCTGCCCCGGCATCTTCTGCTGATGCCTGACGCAGATCGTCCACGGCGGTAAAAAAATCGTCTTCCACAATGGTTTCGCTAACGCCGAAGGCATGGGCCACCTGGCAGGCTGCTTCTACGTTGAACTCCGGCTTATTGGCCAGCATGCGACCAAACATCGCAATATCGACAGCCATGCGATCTTTACGGAGTAGCGCAGCTTCCTCTTCCGTCGCCGGGCGATTTTCTTCTGCCAGGCGGTGTGCCAACGCTTTCACTGCGTCAAACTCGGCGGGACTAACGTGCGCCAGTTGCTCGGTTTCAGCATTCGTTAGCTCATCTTTTGGTTTCTTTTCTGCTTTTACCTTGCCAAAGCAGTTGGCGATATTCTTAACATATTCAACCGCTTTTTTCGGTTCAATGCCGCGCTCTACCAGGATTTTAGCGGCCTCGCGCGCAATACGTCCGCTACGAATACCGATGTTCCCCGCTAGCGCCTGCTCAAACAACTCAGAAGTGCGCCACGCGCGTTTCAAACTTTGGGAAGAAATCCGCAGACGCGTCGCCCCACCGAGTACAACCGTTTTCGGCGCGCCGGTGTCGTCGCGGTTCAGGTTGGCAGCCGGATAAGCAGTCAGTAAGTGCAGCTGAATAAATGTCGTCATTATTAAGTCCTTATTGTTCGTTGTTATTGTCGCTACCTGCATCACCGGCCTGGAAATACTCCATAGCCCAGCGAACGCGAATACATTCGGTCGGTCGTTGCTGACGACGAATGTGGTTTTGCAATTCGTCGTTTTCCCGGCACCAGTAGAAAATATCCTCCGCCAGAGAAGGCAGGTTGACAGTGCCATTCAGCAACCGCACCGCCCGCAGCAGCTGACGCAGGAGTTCGTCGGCCGTTTTTACCGCCGATAAGCGGGAAAAGCGCAGTTCCGACATCACCGGCTTGTTACCCATCATCTGGCCCAGCTGTGTAGCAAACGTCTGTCGTTCATCAATGGATTTAACGTGGGCCGCCAGTGCCGCCGTGATCGCCAGCGCGGTAAAGCGCCACTCCTGAGCGTCACTCCTCCATAACGAATGGGTTTGCATCAGCAGGGAACGGAACCCTTCTGAAAGACAGGCCTCAGTCACCGTTTTACTGTGACGCAGGCTGGCACGCAGAGCGCGCTTATCCTGTAGCCCGGCATGCCACTGACGTAACGTCACTCGGTGATCGTCCTTCACTATTTTCATTCAGCAGCCTCCTGCTTTTTAGCTCTGGCGGCTTTGGCACTCTGCTTCTCCGCCGATTTGGTGAAATATTTTTTCCGCGCCATCATGATGCGTTTTAGGTCGACACCCTCATAAGGATTGGTAAATACGTGGTCATCAAAATAGCGGCGGGTAAACAGCCAGCTGTCCGCTTGCCATTGTCTTCGGCAGCCCTCCGGATCCTGGCCGTTTTCAAGTTCGTGAATCAGCTGCAAAAAACGTCCCTGGGTGCGATTCCAGAAATCAATATCGATAAAGCTAAAATCGCCGCGCGCGCCTTTGGCGTCAGCAAACCAGGCCTCTTTTAACGCGCTACGCAGCAGACTAAGATTGCGTGATGCGGTTTGCGCTGCCTGACGCAGGTCGGGAATAATATTTTCAGTTAACAGCAACGGGAAATGATGCTCATACCAGCAGCGTGCTTTCATATTGTCGAAGTCATAACCGAACCCCCACAGCCCAACTCTGGCACCATTCAGGTCACACGCCCTGATAGCGTTAACCACCAGTGCCGGGTATTCCGTGTTATTTTCCGAAGCGCCTTCTTGACTTAGCCCCAGCCAGTCACGCCAGATAAGCCCGCCGGGCTGCGGCTTAACGGAATAGAGACCGCTACCCTCTTTGAGCGGCAGGCGGTAAGGTGTGAGCGGATGTCGCCACCCTTCATAGTTAACGCCGTAGTTTTTTACCGTCATGCCGCTGAGTAGCTCATCGCTATGGGTTGCACAGAGGTCACAAGCGCCGGACTCGAGGGTACTGAAGTCAAGGCGAATACGCCGCGGCATTCCCCAGTAGGCCTGCAACGGATTTACCTGCTCAGGTGTTGTGACGGCATTCGCCTGTTCGCTGGTGCGGGTGGCGGCAAGCCAGGGGAAAACGGACTCATCGTAAGAGGCAGGCAACGGCATGTCGGCGCTATCCTGCGGTATCACGTTAAGCCACAGCTTGCGCCACAGCGGCGTTTGCCAGTTGCCCTGGTACGCCTGCAATTCGACAAGCGTAGTCATCGGCCCACCGCCGCGAAGGCCGGTACGATACCCTTTGCCACCCGAGGGGGCATTCAACTGTAACGAGAATAGCGCCAGCGCCGCACAGTGCGGGCAGAGGCGCTCCGTTACGCCACGCTTAACAAAATGGTCTTTATTAAATTTGGTGGTCTGCGCACCGGGAACTTCCGGCAACAGCGAAGCAATGGAGACCTTCTCCCCGGTTAGCGGCTCGAAATCCTGCATAAAAGAGGGCGTATCGGCGCCAAACTGAAAGGCGTGTTCCAGCGATTCCAGCGCACGATGCAGTGAATCTGCGCTTATCCCATCGAACCAGACATCCTCCCAGCGAGATCGGTTTTTCGGCGCGATACTGGATTGCAGCAATCCCAGCAGAAACTGCCAGGCGGCCCCCTGTAAATCGGCTCGCACAGCGGCAATATCAATAACATTTTCATCCGCCAGATTGACGGGGGCTAACTTACCCATAGAGCCATCTTTAAAGCGCACGGGAAGCCAGGGGGTGGTTAAAAGTGAAAAATTATTCATTTGGGTATCTACTTAACCTCCATACTTCCGATTAATCCTTCGCTTGCCGAATAGCCACTATCCGCAACCTCCGACACCACAATTACGACGGCAAATTCCTTATTCTGATGTTGCTCTACACACCATTTCCGCAATGTCTCGCCCTCCAGCCGTTTAAACTCATTTTTATGTTTTTCCCACCATCCCTGGCGCACCCGCAATGCACTCATCTCCCATGCGTTTTCCCCGGACGCATAAGGCACTGCGATCCCGTCGACAATCTTCGCCAGCCACAGAGTGATGGACTCTTCAGCCAGCCGCGTCGACAGTTTTTCCGGCAGTACATCGCTGCTTTCCGTGCTATAGCCCGGTACAAAATTGATGAGGTTCTGTTTGGCAAATGCCCGATCGCAGTAGAATTTTCCTTCCTGCTGCTGTTCTGTCCTGGCGAATCCTCCAGGCATCCCGACGTCTTCGCCATACACGGATTCGATAAGCCGTCGGGCAGAATGCGGCATCCGAATTTCCCCATGCTGGCGGAGTACGCGCTGGGTCAACCACAGGCGACCATGATCGGGATAGACGTAAGCACTATTGCCCATGGCGCTGGATAGCCAGTCTTCGCGCGGCGCGTCATCCCATTCGGGAGCAAGAATCAGCAGCTCTGGTGTATCGCGCTCATCATGACCAGAGGTTTTTATTCGCCCATGGCGATCGCGGATATGTCTTTGCAACCGCCCCGCACGCTGGATCAGTAAATCAACCGGCGCTAAATCGGAGATCATTTCATCCATATCGATGTCGAGGCTCTGCTCAATAACCTGGGTCGCGATAATGACCTTGCCGCGACGTTGAGCCGCGCTTTGCTTACCGAAGAGATCGAGCGTCCGGGATTCAATGCTCTGGCGATCGTAAAAAGCAAAACGGCTATGAAAGAGGGTAAGATTTTCAGGCGCAACGACGCCCTGAGAAACCAGCTGGCGAGAAATGCGGATTGCGTCATCCACGGAATTACGTATCCAGGCAATACACTTGCCGTGACGCACCGCTTGCCCGATGCGTTCAATGCACGCCTGCTCATCGTATAACCAGCCAATATTGACGCTGCGTTCTACTGCTTTGCGGGTTGCCACGTGTAAGGACACTACTTCTGAACGGGTAACCTGGGTTAACCAGGGATAATCGTCATAACCTAATAGCGGTGCTTCAGCATCACATTTTGCGCCTTTCGCAAACGCCGTAATCAACCTCTCTCTCTGCTGCTGAGAGAGCGTGGCTGAAAGCAAAATGGTGGGATTACCGTCACGGGCCTGTTTTTCGATCAACCCTTCCAGGAGCCGGGACATATAGTGATCGTAGGCGTGGATCTCATCAGCCAGCAGGATCTTCTGACTGAGTCCCAGCATCCGCAAATTACTGTGCTTAAACGGCATTACCGCCATCATGGCCTGATCCAGCGTACCGACGCCCACTTCGGCCAGCAGCGCTTTCTTATTGCTGTCTGCAAACCAGGCGGCACAGCCCTGGCTGAAAGGCTGCGAATCGTCCGCCTCTTCTGAGCCAGCCAGATCACCCGACCAGATCGACTGATTAAAGCGATCCATCAGTCCCCGTGCACTGTGCGCCAGCACCAGACTGGGGCGGGAATCCGGCTGATACAACGCCAGCCAGCTTGCGGCCATGCGATCAAACATGGCATTCGCGGTTGCCATTGTCGGCAAGCCAAAGTAAAACCCCTGGGCTTTTCCTGCCGCCATTAATCGGTGTGTCAGAATCAGTGCAGCTTCCGTCTTTCCGGCACCCGTGACATCTTCCAGAATAAATAACTGAGCACCATCGCAGCTAACATCCAGCTCCAGCGCCTTTTGTTGTAACGGCGTTGGATCCTGAATAAAGGGAAACATCGTCGTAATACCGGAGAACGGGGCAATTTCCGCAGCCGGAGGAAAAACAGAAACCGCCTCTTTGGCTTTATTCTTCGCCAGCTCCCAGTACTGCGTAACGGACATTTTTTCCGCTATACGCGGGAAATAACGCGTTGAAGAACCGGTCCAGTCGGCAAGCACTGCCGCCGCTGAAATAAACCAGGAAAAATGATTGATACGTTCAATACCGTCGTCCTCGTCCCAGTATTCAGGGATCGTAACCAGAGGGAACAGCGGTTTTATCGCCAGCAGAAAATCGCGCGCGGCTTCTTTATCCTGCTGGCGGAAGTTATTGACTACCTGCCTGGATTCGGGAGGACGGCCATGATGCCCTGTCGTCAACGGCATCCACATAGCAATAGCACGCTTAAGCTTGCGGGCAGGTAATGTGGAGGGCGGGAGTAAATCGGGATAATCATTTAAATAATGATTCCACAGCCAGTAACCTAACGTGGCGTGGGGAATGTTTTCATAATGCCGTGAGGCTTCATTAGGACAAGATAGATGGGGGTGACGAAATAATTGCTGAAAGGAGTGAGAGAACTTGCCGATATCGTGCCAACACAACAGCCAGGAGAAAAATTGCGCCGCCTGCTCGGTATTATCCAGCCCCAGCTCACGTAGATAACTGTCGAGACGATAAATATTATTTTTTACCATCCAATACCCTACGGCCGCGACATCCAGCGAATGCCAGCACAATAAATGGTACCCATCGCCACCATCACTGACTCCGCAGGCAGTTTTACCCCAGTAATTAAATATTGTCACACCCATTCCTGGACCAAGTGCTAAGCATGTTGTTTATCTTAGCTATTTTCTCAATTCAGTTATTGATATATCTCACATGAGCTAAATATAAATATATGGTTACTTAATTATCAAATAGTGGTAATAATAAACACTCTTTAATAAAATAATAAATATGTTTAATACTAATAAAGGGAGTAATAGAAATTTAATATTGATTCTGTTGTGTAATTTTATTTTTCAACAGAGCTGGAAAAGTATTCTTCTATGAACATGCAGTAAAAGCCCCTGCCTGGCAGCAGGGGCTGGAGGGAAACACCTAAATCAACCTTCGTGCAATCCGCATTCGCGCTTAAGCCCAAAGAAGCGGGTCTCTTCTTCCGCCATGCCGGGCTCCCATTTACGCGTGGTATGGGTATCGCCCACCGATAGATAGCCCTGATCCCACAGCGGATGGTATTTCAGCCCATGCTGTTGCAGATACTGATACACGGTACGGTTGTCCCAGTCGATGATCGGCAGCACTTTGAACACGCCGCGCTGGACAGCCAGCACCGGCAGGCTGGCACGGCTGCCAGACTGATCCCGGCGCAGCCCGGCAAACCAGGTTTGCGCATTCAGCTCTTTCAGCGCCCGGTTCATCGGCTCGACTTTGTTGATCTCATTGTATTTCTCAATGCCCTCAACGCCCTGCTCCCACAGCTTGCCGTAACGCGCCTCCTGCCAGGCCGCGCTCTGCGCTGCGCGATACACCTTCAGGTTCAGCTTCAGCTTATCCGTTAACTCATCAATAAACTGATAGGTCTCCGGGAACAGATAGCCGGTATCGGTGAGGATCACCGGAATGTCCGGGCGGATCTGATTCACCAGATGCAAACTGACCGCTGCCTGGATACCAAAGCTCGATGAGAGCACAAACTCTCCCGGCAGATTTTGCAGCGCCCATGCTACACGCCCTTCGGCGTCCAGCTTCTCCAGCTGGGCATTGGTTTCTGCAAGCTGAAGAACACGTTCCACTTTGGGCAGTGCATTCAGGGCATTTAAATCGAGTACGGACATAATTACCTCTCGTGTTTACTCCCAGAAATCCCTTGCGGGATCGAGCACCGGGCGAATGATGCCCGCACGCACCGTAAAGTCGCCGAAGCCTTCACCCGCTTCGCGCTCTTTCGCCCAGCGCCCGACAAGCTGGTCAATGGAATCGAGAATTTCCGGCTCCGTGATGTTTTCGCGATACATTCGCGGAATGCGTGTTCCCATCCGGTTACCGCCCAGATGCACGTTGTAACGGCCCGGCGCTTTACCCACCAGCCCCAGCTCGGCCAGCATCGCGCGGCCACAGCCGTTCGGGCAGCCGGTCACGCGCATCACGATATGCTCGTCCGGGATACCGTATTTTTGCAGGATCGCTTCCACTTTGTCGGTGAACGACGGCAGGAAGCGTTCGGCTTCAGCCATCGCCAGCGGACAGGTGGGGAATGAGACGCAGGCCATTGAATTTTCACGCTGCGGTTTTACCGCATCCATCAGCCCGTGGCTGCGCGCCAGCTCTTCGATCTTCGCTTTCTGATTTTCTGGCACGCCAGCAATGATCAGATTCTGATTAGCGGTGATCCTGAACTCGCCCTGATGGATCTTCGCAATTTCCAGCAGGCCGGTTTTAAGCGGACGCCCCGGATAATCGAGAATTCGGCCGTTTTCGATGAACAGCGTCAGGTGCCAGTTATTGTCGATACCTTTCACCCAGCCGATACGATCGCCGCGCCCGGTAAATTCGTAAGGACGGATCGGTTCGAACTTAATGCCTGCGCGACGCTCCACTTCCGCTTTGAACGTCTCAACGCCCACGCGCTCCAGCGTGTATTTGGTTTTCGCGTTTTTACGATCGGTACGGTTACCCCAGTCGCGCTGGGTGGTAACGACCGCTTCCGCCACCGCCAGGGTGTGCTCCAGCGGCAGATAACCAAACTCACTCGCAGTGCGGGCATAGGTATTCTTGTTGCCGTGCTCGATAGAAAGCCCCCCGCCCACCAGCAGATTAAAGCCCACCAGCTTGCCGTTTTCCGCAATGGCGACAAAGTTCATGTCGTTAGCGTGCAGATCGATATCATTCTGCGGTGGGATCACCACGGTCGTTTTGAACTTACGCGGCAGATAGGTCTGCCCGAGGATCGGCTCTTCGTCGGTGGTTGCCACTTTTTCCTGATCGAGCCAGATCTCCGCGTAGGCGCGGGTGCGCGGCAGCAGATGTTCAGAGATCTTTTTCGCCCACTCGTAGGCTTCTGCGTGCAGTTCGGACTCGTATGGGTTCGAGGTGCAAAGCACGTTACGGTTCATGTCGTTGGCGGTCGCCAGCGCGTCCAGCCCGACGGAGTGCAGCATCTGATGTACCGGCTTCACGTTCTTCTTCAGAATGCCGTGGAACTGGAAGGTCTGACGGTTGGTCAGACGGATGCTGCCGTAAATCGTGTTTTCACCGGCAAACTTGTCGATCGCCTGCCACTGTTTCGTGGTGATGATCCCACCCGGCAGGCGGCAGCGCAGCAGCATCGCATGACGCGGCTCCAGCTTCTGCTCGGCACGCTCGGCGCGAATATCACGGTCGTCCTGCTGATACATACCGTGGAAACGGATCAGCAGGAAGTTATCGCCTTTAAAACCGCCGGTCAGACCGTCATTCAAATCTTCGGCAATGGTGCCACGCAGGTAGTTGCTTTCTACCTTCATGCGCTCGGCATCAGACAGTTTGCCTTCGACCACCAGTGGGCCAGGATGTTTTTCGCTCATTAGTAGACATCTCGCTGATAACGGCGCTCTACGCGCAGCTCACTTAAAAATTCATCCGCCGCTTCGGCATCCATACCGCCGAATTCGGCAATCACTTCCAGCAGTGCCTGCTCAACGTCTTTCGCCATACGATTGGCATCGCCGCAGACATAAATATGGGCACCATCATTAATCCAGCGCCACAGCTCTGCGCCCTGTTCGCGCAGTTTGTCTTGTACGTATACTTTTTCTTTTTGGTCGCGAGACCAGGCCAGATCGATGCGCGACAGCACACCCTCTTTGACGTAACGCTGCCACTCAACCTGATAAAGGAAATCTTCGGTAAAGTGTGGGTTGCCGAAGAAGAGCCAGTTTTTACCTGGCGCCTCGTCTGCCGCACGCTGCTGCATAAAGGCGCGGAATGGCGCAATACCGGTTCCCGGGCCAATCATAATCACCGGAGTTTCCGGGTTAGCCGGCAGGCGGAAGTTGTCGTTATGTTCGATGAACACCCGGACTTCGCCATCCTCTTCTACGCGATCAGCCAGGAAGCTGGAAGCGCCGCCCGCCCGGGCACGACCTTCGATGTCGTAGCGCACTGCACCCACGGTAATGTGCACTTCGCTTTCCACTTCCGCCTGCGACGAGGCGATGGAGTAAAGTCGCGGCGTGAGGGGCCGCAGCAGGCCAACCAGCGCCTCAGCATCCAGCTGTGCCGGCGAGAAACGCACCATATCGACAATCGGCGTGGTGGCGGCGTAATGCTGCAACTGTGCCTTATCCCCTACTAACGGCAACAGCGTTTCGCTGCGCGTTAAGGTGGCATAGTTTTCAACAATATTGGCGGTGTTAACGGTCAACTCAAAATGCCACTGCAGGGCCTCGGCCAGCGGCAGGGTTTTGCCATCCACGGTAACGGGCTCATCGCCCTTCAACCACAGCAACTCAACCAGCTCTTTCACTAAGGCAGGGTCATTCTGATACCAGACGCCCAGCGCATCGCCTGGCTGGTAGCGCAGGCCGGAATCACCGAGATCGATTTCGATATGACGCACATCTTTTTCAGAGTCACGGCCGGTGATTTTTTGGTTAACGGAGAGCGCAGCCGTCAGCGGCGCCTCTTTAGTATAAGGGCTAGAGAAGACTTCATTTACCGCGCCGGACGCGGTAACGGCGGCCTGAGCCGGCGTCTCTTTTGGTACACGCGCTTTCAGCACATCCACAATGCGCTTGCGCCACTGGGCCGCTGCTGCCTGATACTCTACATCGGTATCAACGCGGTCCAGCAGACGCTCGCCGCCGAGCTCCGCCAGTTTGCTATCAAAATCTTTACCCGACTGGCAGAAGAATTCATAAGAAGAGTCCCCGAGACCAAAGACGGCAAACGCCGTGCCGTCGAGCTTCGGCGCTTTCTTAGAAAACAGGAATTTATGCAGCGCTACCGCCTCTTCTGGCGGCTCACCTTCGCCCTGCGTTGAGGTCACCACCAACAGCAATTTTTCTGACGCGATTTGCTTAAATTTGTAATCTCCGGCGTTGACCAGATTCACGTTCAGTTTGGCGGTCAGCAGGTCATCGCGAAGTTGCTCTGCCACACGACGAGCGTTACCGGTCTGGGACGCGGAGATCAGCGTAATCGACGGAACCTCGACCGCTGCCGCAGGTGCAGCGGCCGCAGCGCCAGGCTGCTGGTTAAGGACACCCCAGAAATAGCCAGAAACCCAGGCAAGCTGGTGAGGAGAGAGATCGGTGGTGGCTGCCTGGAGGCGCGCCAGTTGCTCCGGATTTAGCGGTAGCAAATTTGAAGGTGGGGCCTGTGTTGTCATGCGTCGTTATGTTCCAGTAGCAAAGCGGACTTTAAGCGAATAAATCCAAACTGAAGATAAGGTTAACGGCGGCGATAATAACAATTAAAGAAGGGATGGAAATATTAAATAACCAAATGGACTAACCTGTTTTAGTTATCGTTCTTAACAATAAAAACGATTATTTAACTTAATGAAATTTATAGATAAAAAAGCAAATTACCCCATAACCTAAGCCCACCGGCAAGTTTGGCCGTTTTAGCTAATGATAAAAAAAGTCCTTTCCGGTACTATGCGGCGGTTTTTTCCGCATTTGAGAGTCCACGATGTCCACCACACTGTTTAAAGATTTCATCTTCGAAGCCGCTCACCGCCTGCCTCACGTACCGGAAGGACACAAATGTGGCCGCCTGCACGGGCACTCCTTTATGGTGCGCCTTGAAATTACGGGTGAGGTCGATCCGCATACGGGCTGGATTATGGATTTTTCCGAGCTGAAAGCGGCCTTCAAACCCACTTATGATCGCCTCGATCACTATTATCTGAACGACATTCCGGGTCTGGAAAACCCCACCAGCGAAGTGCTGGCGAAATGGATTTGGGATGTGATGAAACCGCAGGTGCCGCTGCTGAGCGCGGTGATGATCAAAGAGACCTGCACCGCCGGATGTGTCTATCGCGGCGAGTAAAAAAAAGCCCGGTTAAACCGGGCTTTTTTTTAAGCGATGTTCAGGTATTTGTGCGTCTGCATCGACAACCGCCAGTTGCGGGCGATGCAGGTTTCGATGCACAGGCGCGTGGCATCCTCTTTCTGACTGATGGGTTGCAGCGCAATCACGCGCTGTTTTTCATCCGTCAGCGTTGTCAGCAGTTCATCCAGCGCTTCGATATCCCGCACGCGGCCAACCGGATGCTTGATTTCATCAGCACGCTCCAGCGCCTGGGATAAGATATCGTAGCCGCCGCGCATGTTTACCTTTGGTGAGACCGTCACCCAGGTGGTGTGAGAGCAGCGGACTTCGTGGGTACCGCTGGTCTCAATCTGGCAGCTATAACCATTTTTTTCCAGCAACTGGGTGAGCGGCATCAGATCGTGAATGCAGGGCTCGCCCCCGGTGATCACCACGTGACGCGCCGTCCAGCCCTGACGGCTAATAATCGCCAGCAGATCTTCCGAACCGGCCGCGCCCCACTTATCGCTCTCTTTGGTTTTGGCCAGGATGCTAAACAGCGACACTTCTCGATCCGCGAGCTTATCCCAGGTATGTTTGGTGTCGCACCAGGCACAGCCTACCGGGCATCCCTGCAAACGAATAAAAATAGCGGGAACGCCGGTAAAGTAACCCTCGCCTTGCAGGGTCTGGAACATCTCGTTAATCGGGTACTGCATAGTTATCTCTGGTCTGATTTGCGGGGGGGCATTATTGCAGATCGCACATAATCAGGCAAAACAACCCCGGCCACGATTTTATTCCTGTCAGTTTAAGGATAGCCAGGCTAACAGCCTTAAGGTAGAAAGCCGTTTTCAGAAGGCAATGTTAAAAACATTAAAACTTACGCTACGCTTTAAAGATATCGCCCATCCGGCACGCGTCGACGTTAACCCCTTGACTGAATAGCCATCACAATACTGGACAAGCAGAATGAGCCATTTTGCGGTAATAACGCTACCGTTATACAGCCATATGCACGCTATGGAAGCACTGGCAAAACACCTTATCATGCGCGGCCATCGGGTCACTTTTTTTCAGCAGGAGGAGGCTCGCACTTTGCTCAGGGAACCGCAGGCGCACTTTGTCGCTGTGGGTAACCCGACGCAGTCTGCGATGCACGAGCCGGGGTTTTTTCGCCTGATATCAGATATGGCAAGCGTTACCGATATGCTGTGCCGTGAACTGCCCCTCGCCTTCCGGCAGCACAATATTGACGCCGTGATTGTCGATCAGATGGAGCCGGCTGGAGGGTTGGTGGCACAAGCTCTCAACCTGCCTTTTATCTCCATCTGCTGCGCCCTGCCGGTAAATCGGGATAACAACATCCCCCTGCCAGTGATGCCTTTTCGCTATGGCACCAGCGATCGCTGCCGGAAATTATACGCCTCCAGCGCGGATGTTTATGACTGGCTGATGTCGAGACAAGGCCAGGTAATTGCCCGTCATGCCCGGGCGTTTGGTCTGCCTTCGCGCAGCAGACCAGATCAATGCCTGTCGCCGTTGGCGCAAATCAGCCAGACCATTCCAGGCTTTGATTTTCCGCGCTCCTTGCCCGCCTGCTTCCATGCGGTAGGCCCGCTACGCTACGATCCGCTAACGGTTTCATCCGGCAAAAAGAAGCCGTTTGTTTTTGCGTCATTAGGCACGATCCAGGGCTACCGCTTTGGACTGTTCCGCACGATTGCCCGCGCCTGCCGACAGGCTGGTGTGCCCTTGCTTATTGCCCACTGCGACAGACTCAATGCAAGTCAAACCGCCCGGCTGGCGCGTGCGGGGACGCAAATTGTAGGATTTACCGATCAGCTGGCGGTATTACGTGATGCCAGCGCCGTCATCACCCACGCCGGACTGAATACGGTTATGGATGCCATCGCCACCGCCACGCCTATCCTCGCCGTGCCGCTGGCATTTGATCAGCCAGGCGTCGCCGCCCGCGTGGTCTTCAGCGGCATTGGTCTTAAGGCCTGCCGTTTTTCGCCGAGCCGCACGCTCAGCCAGCATCTTCTCGACCTGCTGGAAAATAAGCAGTACACGCAGCGCATCACCGCCCTCCAGACTCAGTTGATAAACGCCGGAGGGGCAGCACGGGCTGCAGAAATTATTGAACGGGCGGTATATACACGTCATAGCGTACCGACGGTGTGATGATAAAAAAAAACCCGCCGAAGCGGGTTTTTTCTAAAGATTAAGGTTCAGGATTACTGACCTTTGATCTCTTTACGGCCGTTGTATGGTGCTTTTTCGCCCAGCGCTTCTTCGATACGAATCAGCTGGTTGTATTTAGCAACACGGTCAGAACGGCTCATAGAACCGGTTTTGATCTGGCCTGCAGCGGTACCCACTGCCAGGTCAGCAATGGTCGCATCTTCAGTTTCGCCAGAACGGTGGGAGATAACCGCAGTGTAGCCAGCGTCTTTCGCCATTTTGATCGCAGCCAGAGTTTCGGTCAGAGAACCGATCTGGTTGAATTTGATCAGGATGGAGTTAACGATGCCTTTCTCGATACCTTCTTTCAGGATCTTGGTGTTGGTTACGAACAGATCGTCACCAACCAGCTGGATTTTGTCGCCCAGTACTTTGGTCTGGTATGCGAAACCATCCCAGTCAGACTCGTCCAGACCGTCTTCGATAGAGACGATTGGGTACTGTTTGGTCAGGTCTTCCAGGAAGTGAGTGAACTCTTCGGAGGTGAATGCTTTGTTGCCTTCGCCAGCCAGGACGTATTTACCGTCTTTGTAGAATTCAGATGCTGCACAGTCCATCGCCAGGGTGATGTCGGTGCCCAGCTCGTAGCCCGCTGCTTTAACCGCTTCTGCGATTACAGCCAGTGCTTCGGCGTTGGAGCCCAGGTTAGGTGCATAACCACCTTCGTCACCAACTGCAGTGTTCATACCTTTAGCTTTCAGAACTTTAGCCAGGTTGTGGAACACTTCAGAACCCATACGTACCGCTTCTTTCAGGGTTTTCGCGCCAACTGGCTGAATCATGAATTCCTGAATATCAACGTTGTTGTCTGCGTGCTCACCACCGTTGATGATGTTCATCATTGGTACAGGCATGGAGTATTTGCCTGGGGTGCCGTTCAGTTCAGCAATGTGCTCGAACAGTGGCTGACCTTTGGACGCAGCGGCAGCTTTGGCGTTTGCCAGAGACACGGCCAGGATTGCGTTCGCACCGAAGTTAGATTTGTTTTCAGTACCGTCCAGATCGATCATGATCTTGTCGATGCCAGCCTGGTCTTTCGCGTCTTTGCCCAGGATAGCCTGTGCAATTGGGCCGTTAACCGCGCCAACCGCTTTGGTTACGCCTTTGCCCAGGAAACGGGATTTGTCGCCATCGCGCAGTTCCAGCGCTTCGCGGGAACCAGTAGAAGCACCTGACGGCGCAGCTGCCATACCGACGAAACCACCTTCCAGGTGTACTTCGGCTTCAACAGTCGGGTTACCACGGGAGTCGATGATTTCACGACCGATGACTTTAACGATTTTGGACATTAGATTTTCCTCAGTACAAGTTAAACTAAAACTCCAGACAAACAACGCGTACCAAAGGTACGCGTTGCCGTTCTAACTTTTTTTACTTCGCCTGACGCTTCTGGTAATCGCTGGCGGCTTTCACGAAGCCGGCAAACAGCGGATGTCCATCGCGCGGGGTTGAAGTAAATTCCGGGTGGAACTGACAGGCAACAAACCATGGATGGTTCGGCACTTCGATGATCTCGACTAACTGATCATCCCCGGAGCGGCCCGCAACACGCAGGCCCGCGGCTTCAATCTGTTTCAACAACATGTTGTTGACTTCATAGCGGTGACGATGGCGCTCGGTGATGGTCGGCTCGCCGTACAGCTTGCGAACCACGCTATCATCGGTCAACTGGCAGGCCTGTGCGCCAAGACGCATAGTGCCACCCAGATCGCTCTTCTCGGTACGGACTTCGACGTTACCTTCTTCGTCGCGCCATTCGGTGATAAGCGCCACAACAGGGTACTTACAGTCTGGCACAAATTCCGTAGAGTTCGCGTTTTCCATCCCCGCTACGTTGCGCGCAAATTCGATCAGCGCAACCTGCATACCCAGGCAGATGCCGAGGTAAGGAATATTGTTTTCACGCGCATAGCGTGCGGTGGCGATCTTGCCTTCAACACCACGGTAGCCGAAGCCGCCTGGGATCAAAATCGCATCCAGATCTTTCAGAATTTCTACGCCGCGTGTTTCAACATCCTGCGAATCAATCAGCTTGATGTTTACAGAGACGCGGTTCTTCAGACCACCGTGTTTCAGCGCTTCGATAACGGACTTATAGGCATCTGGCAGTTCGATGTACTTGCCAACCATACCGATAGTCACTTCGCCTGCCGGGTTCGCTTCTTCATAGATAACCTGTTCCCATTCAGACAGGTTAGCTTCCGGACAGTTCAAGCTGAATCGTTTACAAATATAATCGTCCAGCCCCTGAGATTTCAACAGGCCTGGAATTTTATAAATGGAATCGACATCTTTCATTGAAATAACGGCTTTTTCTGGCACGTTACAGAACAATGCAATTTTCGCACGTTCGTTCGCTGGCACCGCACGATCGGAGCGGCAAACGAGGATGTCTGGCTGAATACCGATAGAGAGCAGCTCTTTAACAGAGTGCTGGGTCGGCTTGGTTTTCACTTCACCGGCAGCCGCCATGTACGGCACCAGCGTCAGGTGCATGAACAGCGCGTGTTCACGACCGATATCCACCGCCAGTTGACGAATTGCTTCCAGGAATGGCAGGGACTCGATATCCCCTACGGTACCGCCGATTTCCACCAGCACCACGTCGTGGCCTTCGCCACCCGCGATAATGCGCTCTTTAATGGCATTGGTGATGTGCGGGATAACCTGAACGGTTGCGCCCAGATAGTCGCCACGGCGCTCTTTACGCAGAACGTCAGAATAGATACGGCCAGTGGTGAAGTTGTTGCGGCGGCTCATTTTGGTGCGAATGAAGCGCTCATAGTGACCCAGGTCCAGATCGGTTTCGGCGCCGTCTTCAGTAACGAACACTTCCCCGTGTTGGATCGGGCTCATGGTGCCAGGATCGACGTTGATGTACGGATCCAGTTTCATCATGGTCACATTGAGGCCACGGGCTTCAAGAATGGCTGCGAGGGAGGCTGCGGCAATGCCTTTACCCAGAGAGGATACGACCCCGCCGGTCACAAAAATATAGTTCGTTGTCATGCTGAACCTGAGAAGTTAGGGTGAAACGATGGAATAACCAGGACGGGAAAGTAGTATACCCGAACACGGCGAGCGCCACAAACTTTCATTCTCCGTCTCCATTCCAGGCCATGACAAACATAAGGAGTGAGAAAATAGCCCCTTTTGGGTAAATGTTTTTGACGCAAATCAAGCGCTTGTCATTTAAAAAATCACACAAATTGCGCTTGATCGCAAAAAGCCGTTAGAGATCAGATTCCTGGCGTTTTACTTCCTGCCAGACTTCTTCCATCGCATTGAGGTCAACCCCGGTCATTTCCAGGCCGCGCGCCGCAATAATGCGTTCCACTTCGCGGAAACGACGCTCAAACTTCAGGTTCGCTTTTTGCAGTGCCGTCTCGGCCTTTACCCCTAAATGGCGCGATAAATTCACCGTGGCGAAGAGCAGATCGCCAACTTCCTCTTCCAGCTTCGCCTGGTCTACGACCGCCTGGTTAGCTTCGTGCATAACTTCATCGATCTCTTCATGCACTTTGTCGAGCACCGGGCCAAGCGTGGTCCAGTCAAACCCTACCGTGGAGCAACGCTTCTGGATTTTATGGGCGCGCATCAGCGCGGGCAGGCTTAAGGGGATGTCATCAAGTGCTGAATGCTGTGATTTTTCAGCGCGTTCCGCACTTTTGATCTGTTCCCAGCGGGCAAGAACCTCGCTGCTGTTTTCGGCCGTCGCGTCGCCAAAAATATGCGGATGACGGCGTTCGAGCTTGTCGCTGATGGCCGCACAGATGTCGTTAAAATCAAAACGCCCCTCTTCCTGCGCCATCTGGGCGTAAAAGACCACCTGAAACAGCAGGTCGCCCAGCTCACCGCGCAGATCGTCGAAATCTTCGCGGGAGATAGCATCCAGCACTTCGTAAGTCTCTTCCAGGGTATAAGGTGCGATGGTGGCAAAGGTCTGCTCTTTGTCCCACGGGCAGCCATTTTCCGGGTCGCGCAGGCGCTGCATGATGCCAAGCAGGCGGTCGATTTGAGTCATAATTCTGTCCTGATAAAAAAAGAGCCGGGTGAGCGAGCGCGCCCTACCCGGCTTACAAAAAAGAAGGATTAGCCGCCGTGCAGACGACGCGCGTCAATCACATCCGGCACCTGGTTCAGCTTACCGAGCACGCGGCCCAGCACCTGCAGGTTATAAATTTCGATGGTCATATCAATGGTGGCCAGCTGCTGACGCGTATCGCTGCGGCTGGCAACCCCGAGAACGTTGACCTTTTCATTCGCCAGAATGGTAGTGATATCGCGCAGCAGACCGCTGCGGTCATTGGCGGAGACCCGCACCACCAGCGAATAACCCGCAGAGTAGCTTTCACCCCAGACGGCATCGACGATGCGTTCCGGCGCATGGGATTGCAGCTCTGCCAACTGATCGCAGTCCGCGCGATGAATGGAGATCCCGCGCCCCTGGGTGATAAAGCCCACAATTTCGTCGCCGGGAATAGGCTGGCAGCAGCGGGCAATGTGGTGCATCAGATTCCCCACGCCCTCAACCACCACCCGGCCATTATCCTTGCTATGGTGCTGCGGCGGCACGTAGGTTTTCTGCTGCAGTTGTTTCAGTGCTGCCGCATCCTGCTCTTCCGCGCTCGGCTTATTAAACTGGGCCTGCAGGAAGTTGACCATCTGGTTAAGACGGATGTCGCCCCCACCGATGGCGGCCAGCAGCTCATCCAGCTCGTTGAAGTTGTAGCGTGGCAGGAGGTGTTTTTCCGCCTCTTTCAGGTGAATACCTAAATGCTCCAGCTCATCGTCCAGAATCTGGCGGCCGGCGAGGATGTTTTTGTCACGATCCTGTTTACGGAACCAGGCGTGGATTTTCGACCGTCCCCGGCTGGTGGTGACATAGCCCAGGTTCGGGTTGAGCCAGTCACGGCTAGGGTTCGGCTGTTTCTGGGTGATGATTTCAATCTGATCGCCCATCTGCAGCTGATAGGTAAACGGCACGATACGGCCACCAATTTTGGCGCCGATGCAACGATGGCCTACATCGCTGTGAATATGGTAGGCAAAATCGAGCGGGGTCGATCCTGCGGGGAGATCCACCACGTCGCCCTTCGGCGTAAAGACATAGACCCGGTCATCAAAGACCTGGCTGCGCACCTCATCCAGCATTTCGCCGGAGTCGGCCATCTCCTCCTGCCACGCAATCAGCTTACGCAGCCAGGCGATGCGATCTTCATGGCCGGAACGCGCCCCGCCTGAGGTGCCCTCTTTATATTTCCAGTGCGCGGCGACGCCCAATTCGGACTCTTCGTGCATCTGTTTGGTACGGATCTGGATCTCCACCGGTTTGCCGCCCGGCCCCAGCACCACGGTGTGGATCGACTGGTAGCCGTTCGGTTTCGGGTTCGCGACGTAGTCGTCGAACTCATCCGGCATATGGCGGTAATGGGTGTGCACAATCCCCAGCGCGGCGTAGCAGTCCTGCAGGCGCTCGGCAACGATTCGCACGGCGCGCACATCAAACAGCTCATCAAAGGCGAGATGCTTTTTCTGCATTTTGCGCCAGATGCTGTAGATATGCTTCGGCCGGCCATAGACTTCGGCCTTCACGCCCTCTTCTTTCATCGACTTACGTAAGCCGCCGACAAACTCTTCAATATAGTGTTCGCGGTCGATACGGCGTTCGTGCAACAG
This sequence comes from Leclercia sp. UBA1284, assembly GCF_002308415.1. Classification (NCBI taxonomy): domain Bacteria; kingdom Pseudomonadati; phylum Pseudomonadota; class Gammaproteobacteria; order Enterobacterales; family Enterobacteriaceae; genus Leclercia; species Leclercia sp. UBA1284. The sequence continues at coordinate 26,908 of NZ_DBUS01000008.1, read as the reverse complement.
CTTAGCGATACGTTTGTATTCCGCCGGATGCAGGTAGCGGAAGCAGTAATCCTCCAGCTCCCATTTCAGCTGGCCGATCCCCAGACGGTTCGCCAGCGGCGCATAGATATTGGTGCACTCTTTCGCCGCCAGCACGCGTTCGTCTTCCGGCGCATCTTTGACTTCGCGCAGATGGGCCACGCGTTCGGCGAGCTTAATGACCACGCAGCGGAAGTCATCCACCATGGCCAGCAGCATACGGCGAACGTTATCGACCTGTTCGGAAGAGACGGAGTCGGTATGGGTAGCTTTAAGCTGGCGGATAGCCGCCATGTCACGTACGCCGTGTATCAGCGAGACGATCGACTTACCGACGCTTTCGCGCAGCACCTCTTCGGAGACCACCTCGGCGTCGGCCAGCGGGAAGAGCATGGCGGCGAGCAAAGTGTCAATATCCATGCTCAGCATGGAGAGGATCTCCACCATCTCTACGCCGCGCCACAGCAGCAGCTCGGCATCGGGATGCCCTTGGGTGGTGCGCAGACAATAGGCCCAGGTTTCGGTTAAGCGTTCACACGACTGCTGGCTGGAAATCCCCAGACTTGCGATCCATTTTTGTGGGTCAAACTCACCAGCTTTATTGAGATGTGCACTTCTTACCGCAACCATTGTCCTCTCCTTTTGGGACCGTGCCTGTCGAATTCGACAAGCCGAAACTAATCGATGTGCTCAAACAACGCCATGGATTCCAGGTGTCCAGTGTGCGGGAACATATCCAGCATTGCCAGACGCGTAATTTGGTAACCCGCACGCAATAATGCCTCACTATCCCGGGCAAGCGTCGCCGGATTGCAGGAGACATAAACCACGCGCGTTGGCGCGAGTTTAATAATATGCTGCATCACGCCAGGCGCGCCAGCGCGTGCCGGGTCGAGCAGGATTTTATCGAAACCGTGCTTCGCCCAGGGCTGCTGCGTGACATCCTCTTCCAGGTTCTCATGAAAGAATGTCACGTTGTTCAGCTCATTGTGACGGGCATTGTCACGCCCTTTTTCCACCAGCGCTGCCACCCCTTCGACCCCCACCACGCTCTGTGCCCGCGTAGCCAGCGGCAAGGTGAAGTTACCCATACCACAAAACAGATCCAGCACCCGGTCGTCACGCTGAACGTCAAGCCAGGCCATTGCGGTCTCCACCATTTGCTGGTTAACCCCGTCGTTGACCTGAATAAAATCGCGTGGGCTGAACGTTAAGCGTAGCCCGTCTGAATCATACCAGGGGCTTTCACCGCTAAGCTGCTCAAGTATCTCGCTTTGCGGAGCGAGATAAAGCGCAAGCTGATGGGAATGCGAAAAGCGTTCCAGTTTTTCGCGATCTTTCGCACTGAGCGGCGCGGTATGGCGCAAGACCATCATTGGCCCGTTGTTCGCCTGCACCAGTTCTACGTGGCCGAGATGACGCACACCCTCCAGTCCGGAGAGACATTCGCGCACCGCGGGGAGCAATGCCTCAAGTTGGGGCGCAAGAACGGGGCACTGTTTGACGTCAACAATATCGCTGGAGTTGGCTTTACGAAAACCCATTTCCAGGCGTTCTGTTTTCGGCTGATAGTTAAGGCTCAGCCGCGCACGACGCCGATAGCCCCAGGGCGTGTCGGCGATAATCTCGTTGACCTCATTTTTCAATAAACGCGCCAGCGCGCTGCTTTTGCTTTTCTCTTGCAGGGCAATGCTGGCATGCTGTTGCTGGCAACCGCCACAGACGCCAAAGTGCGGGCAACGCGGGATTTCGCGTTCGGGGCTATCATTCAGGCGGCGTTTTACCTGGCCGCGGGCATACTGACGTTTCTCTTCCGTCAGGGTGATTTCCGCCCGTTCCCCCGGTAACAAACCCGGAATAAATAACGCCTTACCGTTATGGCGCGCCACGCCCTGACCGAAGGGATCAAGGTCGGTGACATCAACAGTTATGATCTGACGCGTCGTCACGCGTCGCTTTGCAGAGTAGAATTGCGCCATTGTCGGGATTTATCTCGTATGAACTTATTGACTCTAATTGTCCCATAACGGAACTCCATGACCAACTACAGCCTGCGTGCGCGCATGATGATTTTGATCCTCGCCCCGACCGTTCTCATCGGTTTGCTTCTGAGCATCTTCTTTGTTGTGCACCGCTATCATGACCTGCAGCGTCAGCTGGAAGACGCAGGAGCCAGCATTATCGAACCGCTGGCCGTCTCCAGTGAATACGGTATGAACTTGCAAAATCGCGAGTCAATCGGCCAGCTTATTAGCGTGTTACACCGGCGTCATTCGGAGATCGTGCGAGCCATTTCCGTCTATGACGAACATAACCGTCTGTTCGTGACCTCAAATTTCCACCTTGATCCTGGCACGCTGAGAATCCCGGATAACACGCCGTTTCCCCGCAGGCTGAGCGTGGTGCGCCGCGGCGATACCATGATTTTACGCACCCCGATTATCTCCGAAAGCTATTCGCCTGATGAATCCGCCGTATCGGATGCGAAAACCAGCAGTAATATGCTGGGATATGTGGCGCTGGAGTTGGATCTTAAGTCCGTGCGGCTCCAGCAGTACAAAGAAATTTTTATCTCCTCGGTGATGATGCTCTTCTGTATCGGTATCGCCCTGATCTTTGGCTGGCGTCTGATGCGCGACGTGACCAGCCCTATCCGCAACATGGTGAACACCGTTGACCGTATTCGTCGGGGTCAGCTTGATAGCCGCGTTGAAGGATTTATGCTCGGCGAACTGGATATGTTGAAAAACGGCATCAACTCCATGGCGATGTCGCTGGCTGCCTACCACGAGGAGATGCAGCACAACGTTGACCAGGCCACCTCTGATTTACGTGAAACCCTGGAACAGATGGAGATCCAGAACGTCGAGCTGGATCTGGCCAAAAAGCGTGCCCAGGAGGCGGCGCGCATTAAATCTGAGTTCCTGGCCAATATGTCGCACGAGCTGCGTACGCCACTGAATGGCGTGATTGGCTTTACCCGCCTGACGCTGAAAACGGAGCTTAATCCAACCCAGCGCGATCATCTGCATACCATCGAGCGTTCGGCGAATAACCTGCTGACTATCATTAACGATGTGCTCGACTTCTCGAAGCTGGAAGCGGGCAAGCTGATTCTGGAGAGTATCCCCTTCCCGCTACGTAACACGCTGGATGAAGTGGTTACGCTACTGGCCCACTCCTCCCATGATAAGGGGCTGGAGTTAACGCTGAACATCAAGAATGATGTGCCGGACAACGTGATTGGCGACCCGCTGCGCCTACAGCAGGTGATCACGAATCTGGTGGGCAATGCCATTAAATTTACCGAAAGCGGCAATATCGACGTCCTGGTGGAGAAACGCGCGCTCAGTAACACTAAAGTGCAGATAGAAGTACAGATCCGCGACACCGGCATTGGCATCCCCGAGCGCGATCAGTCCCGGCTGTTCCAGGCATTTCGTCAGGCGGATGCCAGCATCTCGCGTCGCCATGGCGGTACCGGGCTGGGTCTGGTCATCACCCAGAAGCTGGTGAAAGAGATGGGCGGGGATATCTCCTTCCACAGTCAGCCGAACCGGGGCTCCACCTTCTGGTTCCATATCAATCTCGATCTTAACCCCAACGTGGTGACCGATGGCCCGGTCATGGACTGCCTGCGGGGCAAGCGACTGGCTTACGTTGAGCCGAATACCGCCGCGGCTCAGAGCACGCTGGATGTGCTCAGCATCACCCCGCTGGAGGTGATTTACAGCCCGACCTTCTCGGCGCTGCCGCAAGACCATTACGATATTCTGCTGATGGGGATCCCGGTGACCATTACCGGTGAACTGACCATGCAGCAGGAGCGGCTGGCAAAAGCTGCGTCCATGACCGATTACCTGCTGTTGGCTCTCCCCTGCCACGCCCAGATTAACGCCGAAGAGCTGAAGCATGACGGCGCCGCGGCCTGTCTGTTAAAACCGCTCACCTCCACGCGCCTGTTGCCAGCACTCACTGAATATTGTCGTCTGAATCACTATGCCGTGCCGCTGGTGAACGATGAGAGCAAGCTGTCGATGACGGTGATGGCGGTGGACGATAACCCGGCCAACCTGAAGCTCATTGGCGTACTGCTGGAAGATCAGGTACAGCATATTGAACTGTGCGAAAGCGGGGCAAAAGCGGTGGAGCGCGCCCGGCAGATGCAGTTTGATCTGATTCTGATGGATATTCAGATGCCCGACATGGATGGCATCCGCGCCTGCGAGCTGATTCGCCAACTGCCGCACCAGCAGCAAACGCCGGTGATTGCCGTTACGGCGCACGCGATGGCCGGACAGAAGGAGAAGCTGCTCGGCGCAGGCATGAATGACTATCTGGCCAAGCCGATCGATGAAGAGAAGCTGCATAGCCTGCTGCTGCGCTACAAACCCGGCCCGACAACCACCAGCTGGATTGCCCCGCCTGAAAGCCCGGAGCCGGCGATAAACAATAACGCTACCTTCGACTGGCAGCTGGCATTACGCCAGGCGGCGGGGAAACCGGATCTCGCCAGGGAGATGCTGCAAATGCTGATCGCTTTCCTGCCGGAAATTCGCAACAAGGTGGAAGAACAACTGGTTGGAGAAAATCCGCCGGATCTGCTCGAAGCCATCCATAAGCTGCATGGCAGCTGCGGCTATAGCGGCGTACCGCGTCTGAAAAATCTCTGTCAGCTACTGGAACAGCAATTACGTTCCGGCACCCCGGAAAGCGAGCTGGAGCCTGAGTTTCTGGAACTGCTGGATGAGATGGATAACGTCACGCGGGAAGCCACCAAAATTCTGGTGTTGTAACCGCCAGCGGGAGCAAAGGGAGCTCAGGCTCCCATTCCCACTTTCACTGCCGCCGCAACGTTGCGGGCCGTCATGCGAACGTTCTCGCTGGCGTTTTCCAGCGCCTCTTCCAGCGTGCAGATGGTATAGAGGACGCTAAAGACGGCATCCAGTCCGTGGTCATGTACTACGCCCACGTCGGCAGTCAGGCTGCCGGCGATGCCGATAACCGGCTTGTTGTAACGTTTAGCGATTTTCGCCACGCCGACGGGCACTTTGCCGTGAATGGTCTGGCTGTCGATGCGCCCTTCACCGGTGATCACCAGATCCGCATCGGCTACCTGCCGATCAAGATCTAGCGCGTCGGTCACGATCTCAATTCCCTGGCGCAGGTGCGCACCACAGAACGCGTAGAGTGCGGCACCCATCCCCCCCGCAGCCCCCCCGCCTTCGAGGCTGAGTACATCAATGTCGAGATCCCGGGCGATCACCTGCGCATAGTGTTCCAGCGCCTTATCCAGCCGCGCGATCATCTCAGGGGTCGCCCCTTTTTGTGGGCCAAAGACGGCGGTAGCCCCCTCTTTGCCGGTGAGCGGATTGGTTACGTCACAGGCCACATCAATGCGGCACCCGACCAGCCGTTTATCCAGACCGCTAATATCAATGCGTGAAATGTTCTCCAGCGCCTCGCCGCCGGGGCCAATTGGCTCCCCCTGCGCGTTAAGAAGTTTCGCCCCCAGCGCCTGCACCATACCGGCACCGCCGTCGTTGGTTGCGCTGCCGCCGATGCCGATAATGATATGGTTAACGCCCGCATCCAGCGCGTGGCGGATCAGCTCTCCGGTTCCCCAGGAGGTGGTTTTGAGTGGATTACGTTGAGAAGGGGCAACCAGTTCAAGGCCGCTCGCCGCAGCCATTTCAATAAAGGCGCTCTCTTTGTCACCCGAGCGGCCATAAAACCCCTCAACGCTTTCGCCCAGCGGCCCGGTTACGCGCACGTGAACAATTTCGCCCTGAGTGGCGGCCACCATTGCTTCGACGGTGCCTTCACCGCCATCAGCAACCGGCAGTTTGACGTACTCTGCCGTGGGAAAAATCTCGCAAAAACCTTGCTCAATCGCCGTTGCGACTGCCAGAGCACTCAAACTTTCTTTGTATGAGTCCGGTGCAATCACTATTTTCATAAGCCGTCCTTACGCCTGTTAACTCTCGTTAGCTTACACCCGAATAATCGGAGGAAATGCCGGCCCCGTCAGGAACCGGCATGCGGCTTAACGCACCATGCAGGGGCGTTTGTTATCAAACGTCCAGTTCGGGATCAGATACTGCATGCCCATCGCGTCATCACGCGCGCCCAGCCCGTGCTTCTGATACAACTCGTGGGCTTTCATTACCTGATCCATATCCAGTTCAACGCCAAGACCTGGCTTCGACGGCACCTGCACCATCCCGCCCTTGATCTCAAACGGCTCTTTGGTCAGACGCTGGTTCCCCTCCTGCCAGATCCAGTGGGTATCGATAGCGGTAATCGTCCCCGGTGCCGCGGCGGCCACGTGGGTAAACATCGCCAGCGAGATATCAAAGTGGTTATTGGAGTGTGAACCCCAGGTCAGGCCGAACTCGTGACACATCTGCGCCACCCGCACGGAACCATGCATCGTCCAGAAGTGCGGATCGGCCAGCGGAATATCGACCGACTGCAGCGAGAGCGTGTGCCCCATTTGACGCCAGTCGGTAGCGATCATATTAGTAGCGGTGGGCAGGCCCGTCGCGCGGCGGAACTCCGCCATCACTTCACGGCCTGAGAAGCCCTGCTCGGCACCGCACGGATCTTCCGCGTAGGCCAGTACCCCTTTCAGCTGTTTACCAATGCGGATGGCCTCTTCCAGCGACCAGGCCCCGTTGGGATCCAGCGTCACGCGCGCCTGCGGGAAACGTTTTGCCAGTGCGGTAATGGCCTCAGCCTCTTCTTCACCAGCCAGCACGCCCCCTTTCAGTTTGAAATCGTTAAAGCCATATTTTTCATAGGCTGCCTCTGCCAGACGCACCACCGCATCCGGAGTCATTGCCTCCTCATGACGGATGCGATACCAGTCGAGTTTCTCATCCGGCTGGCTTTGATACGGCAGCGGGGTCAGTTTGCGATTGCCCACAAAGAACAGGTAGCCCAGCATCTCCACTTCGCTGCGCTGTTGACCGTCGCCCAGCAGCGAGGCAACGTTGACGCCCAGGTGCTGACCGAGCAGATCAAGCAGCGCCGCTTCAATCCCCGTGACCACATGGATGGTCGTACGCAGGTCAAAGGTTTGTAGACCACGCCCGCCCGCATCACGATCGGCAAAGGTGCTACGTACTACGTTAAGGATGTTTTTGTATTCACCCAGCGGTTTGTCCACCACCAACGGAATCGCATCTTCCAGCGTTTTGCGGATCTTCTCACCGCCCGGAATCTCACCCACGCCAGTATGGCCAGCGTTGTCTTTAATGATCACGATGTTACGAGTGAAGAACGGGGCATGTGCGCCGCTCAGGTTCATTAACATGCTGTCATGGCCGGCGACCGGGATAACCTGCATGGAGGTGACGACAGGGGTAGAAAAAGTACTCATATTTCAATCCTTTTAATCAGTGGCGACCAAACGCCGGGCGTTTGCGATCAAATGTCCAGCCGGGGATGAGATACTGCATCGGGCCTGCGTCATTACGCGCCCCACCAGGCAGCTTTTTATACAGCGCATTGGCTTTATGGATCTGATCCCAGTCAAGCTCTACGCCGAGACCCGGCGCATCCGGAACAGCAATCATGCCGTTCTTAATTTCCAGAGGATTTTTGGTCAGGCGCGCATCGCCCTCCTGCCAAATCCAGTGCGTATCGATGGCGGTCGGCTTACCGGGCGCGGCGGCCCCCACGTGGGCAAACATCGCCAGCGAGATATCAAAGTGGTTATTGGAGTGGCAGCCCCAGGTTAAGCCCCAGTCGTCGCACAGTTGCGCAACGCGCACTGCGCCGGAGAGGGTCCAGAAATGGGGATCAGCCAGCGGGATATCGACCGAGTTCAGCATCACCGCATGACCCATTTCACGCCAGTTTGTCGCGATCATGTTGGTGGCCACCGGCAGCCCGGTGGCGCGGCGAAATTCCGCCATCACCTCGCGTCCGGAGAAGCCCTGCTCTGCCCCACACGGATCTTCCGCGTAGGTCAGGACATCCCCCAGCCCTTTACACAGCCCGATAGCCTCGTCCAGCAGCCAGGCACCATTAGGGTCCACGGTGATTCGCGCCTCAGGGAAACGCTTTTTCAGCGCCCGAATGCTGTCGATCTCCTGTTCGCCCGGCAGCACGCCGCCCTTCAGTTTGAAATCTTTAAAACCGTAACGATCTTGCGCCGCCTCGGCCAGGCGGACCACGGCCTCGCTGGAGAGCGCCTCCTGATGGCGCAGGTGATACCAGTCATGGCTGCCAGGCGTATGCGCCAGATAAGGCAGATCGGTTTTGTTGCGATCCCCGACATAGAACAGATAACCCAGCACCGTGACTGCATCGCGCTGTTTGCCCGGACCAAGCAGTTCGCAGATCGGCACATGCAGCGCTTTCCCCAGCAGATCAAGCAGCGCGGCCTCCAGCGCCGCCACCGCGTTGACCCGCAGTTCAAAGGTCCAGGCACCTTTGCCAAAGGTATCGAAATCTGCTGACTGATTGCCCTTATGCACCTGTTGCACCACTTTATTCAGGCGGGCGACCTCTTGCCCTACCACCAGCGAAGTGGCATCCACCAGCGTCTGATAAATAACTTCGCCGCCCGGCGCTTCACCGACGCCGGTATTCCCGGCGTTATCCGTCAGCACCACGATGTTACGGGTGAAGTAAGCATGGTGCGCACCGCCGATATTCAGCAGCATACTGTCCTGGCCGGCGACAGGGATAACCTGCATATCCGTCACAATGGGGCTTGCTTGAGTGTTCATCAGGCGCGTTCTCCCACAGGTTTCAGTTCAATACGTTTAATATCTCCCACCAGCACCAGGTAGCTCAGTACGGCGACCAGAGCATGAACGCCCACATAAATCAGCGCGCCGTTAAAGGAGCCCGTGGTTCCCACGATGTAACCAATGGCAATCGGGGTAACGATACCGGAGATATTGCCGAACATGTTGAACAGACCGCCGCTCAGGCCGCTGATCTCTTTCGGCGCGGTATCGGCCATGACGGCCCATCCCAGCGCACCGATGCCCTTGCCGAAGAAGGCCATCGCCATAAAGCCGATAATCATCCACTCGGCGCTTACGTAGTTGCAGAAGATCATGGTCATGGAGAGCAGCATGCCCAGTACGATGGGGGTTTTACGCGCAATATTCAGCGAACCGGTACGACGCATCAGCCAGTCGGAAATGACCCCGCCCAGTACCCCACCAATAAAGCCGCAGACCGCCGGAACAGAGGCGACAAAACCCGCTTTCAGAATCGACATGCCGCGCGCCTGCACCAGATAGACCGGGAACCAGGTGATAAAGAAATAGGTCAGGGCATTGATACAGTATTGACCCAGATAGATGCCGATCATCATGCGCGAGCCGATGAGCTGTTTGATCTGCCCCCATTTCTGGCTGAACGGCACTTTTACTTTCTCGCTTTTCTGATCCATGTTGATCAGCGCGCCGCCTTCAGCAATGTACTCCAGCTCTTTTTTATTCACGCCAGGGTGTTGGTTCGGCTCGTGGATCACTTTCAGCCAGATAAAGCTGATTACGATCCCCAGTCCGCCCATGAAGAAGAACACGTGCGACCAGCCCACTTCGTGAGTCAGCCAACCCATGATCGGGGCAAAAATAACCGTGGCGAAGTATTGCGCCGAGTTAAAGATCGCCACCGCCGTTCCCCTCTCCTGCGCCGGGAACCAGGCCGCCACGATTCGACTGTTTCCCGGGAACGATGGCGCTTCTGCCAGCCCGACCAGGAAGCGCAGCGTAAAGAGCGCAACGATAATGCCAAAACCGCTAAAGATATCGACGAACCCCTGCAGCAGGGTAAACATGGACCAGATAAAGATGGACCAGAAATAGACGCGTTTGGAGCCGAAGCGGTCAAGCAACCAGCCGCCGGGGATCTGGCCAATAACATAGGCCCATGAGAAAGCGGAGAAAACATAACCCATACCGACGGGATCGAGCCCGATATCTTTTGCCATCTCTGAACCGGCAATTGACAGGGTGGCGCGGTCGCCATAGTTAAAGGATGTGACGATAAACAACATCACCACTATCCAGTAGCGAGCGTTAGTGCGCTTCTCAGCGCTGCTCGCCGCGTGGCTAAATGTACTCATTGTTGCACTCCTGAATCATAGCTTTTATCGCTACGTTCATTCTGAACAGCACAACCTGTAGGGTAATCAGAATGACGTGTTAGTGTTTTGCAGTTTTTGTACTCAAGGTCATATTTGCCTTGTTGGCTGCATATTTTTTAACTGGCGAGAAAAGTATAAGAAAGGGGCAACCTCTCCCTCACCGTGCAACACCACAACATTGGCGGATCGCATGCAGGTTGTTTTTGGCATAAGCCCAACCCAATGGAAGGCAGTTCACGGAAACGTGGCTGAAGTGAACAAGTGGGGGGAAGAAAGAGAAGAATGTGAAACAGGTCGCTTGACGCAATAGAAAGCCCTCCCGGCGCGGGAGGGCCAGCCTTTAGCCGAGAAGTGTGCCCCAGTGTTCAACCCAGGGGTTGGATTCGCTCTCGGGTTCAGGATGCTCGGCGGCGTCAATCATCAGCATGTCGCCCACGCGCTTAGCACTCTGCTCCTGTAACAGGGCATCGAAGAGCTTGCCGCCACCGCAGAAGTTGGCGTAGCTGCTGTCACCGAGCGCGATAATGCCGTAGCGCATCTCAGGCTGGTATCCCAGATCTTTAAGCCCCTGGAACAGCGGAACAATACTATCCGGCAGATCGCCCTGCCCGGTAGTGGACGTGACGACCAGCGCATACTGTCCCTGATACTTCTGCCAGTCGGCCAGCTCAGGATCTTCATACACCGTCGCTTTATGGCCCATCTCCCCAAGGATAGTTTCGGCCTCTTCGGCGACCAGTAGCGCGTTGCCGTACATCGTGCCGACAAAAATTCCGACCTCAGCCATACATGACTCCCTACGTTGAATGCGATTGCTGTTCATCCTGAACGTTGGCGGCGGCAAACTCAACCCTTTCATTTTCGGGGAGTTGTCCACGCCAGCCAAACTGTGACAGGGCCTGCATCCATACCTCATCCAGCCCGGCGCGGATAACCAGCGGCTCGCCGGTGAAGGGATGCGTCAGACTCAGCTGGCTGGCATGCAGCATCAGACGATTGCAGCCAAAATGTTCTGCGGCGCTGCGGTTCTGGCGCAGGTCGCCATGCTTGCTGTCGCCAATAATCGGGTGGCGGAGGTGGGCCAGATGACGACGAAGTTGATGTTTGCGCCCGGTTTTGGGCTCCAGCTCCACCAGACTGTATCGGGTAGTGGGGAATTTACTGGTAGCCACAGCCATTTCGGTGGTGGCAAAGCCGCGATAGTGCGTCACCGCAGGCTGTGGGTCTTTGTCTTCGCGCGCGTATTTATCGCCGATTTTATCCAGCTCTTCCACCAGCGGGTAATCGAGGGTCGCCGTCTCCGTTAACCAGCCGCGCACAATAGCGTGGTAACGTTTCTGCATCTGATGCTGTTCGAATTGCTGCGACAACAGGCGCCCGGCCTCGCTGGAAAGCCCCATCAGCAGGACACCAGAGGTAGGGCGATCGAGACGATGGACAGTAAATACGTGCTGCCCAATCTGGTCGCGCACGGTTTGCATCACCACCACTTTTTCATCGCGATCGAGCCAGCTGCGGTGCACAAGCCAGCCGGAGGGCTTATTCACCGCCACCAGCCACTCATCCTGATAAAGGATTTCAATCATGCTTTGCCGCCGAACAGGGCGTCGAGCGCCTCGAGTTCCGCCAGCAGCGCATCGCGCGCGGGGTGGGCGGCATCCAGCGCCATTTCGTAATAGGGTGCAACGGCAAAAGCTTGCGGCAGCGGATGACCGCTATCAAGCAGAGCGTGCAGTCGCGGGATCATTACCCACTGCAGCCACTCAAACGGTGCCAGGGTGTCCAGGCAGAATGGCTGCGTACTGGCAAACGCCTCTGGCGCTGGCGCCGCTGTTTGCCAGAGCTGCTGCGCCTGCATTAGGGCTTCGAGTGCGTGCAACTGCGCGCGCACGCTTTCGTGATGGGTCATATCACCTCCACTGAAAATCTGAACGGCGCGCAGCATAGCAAAGACCGCGCAGAAATAAAAAAAGGGAGCACTGTAAAAACAGTGCTCCCGGTTCGTTTCGCAGCAATCCAGCTACTTTTCGTGCTCCCTGCTCATCCGTGACAACTTTTCCTCTGACCCGAAGGCCTGGTCATCCGTTTACCGCTGCATCCTGCATCACACCGTCCTGGCGTGATTGTCCATCCTGAGACGTCCTGGCCTTCCTGACCCACCGGGCATCCTGACCGGCTCTCGTTCTCCTTCCTGGAGGTGTCCCTTACGCGTCCTGCGTGTTCCGCTTTGCTTCGTCCAGAAGCCTTCCTTGTAACGCCTTCCTGACGTGTCCTGCTTTAGTAACGCCATCATCCTGATGTTCGTTGCTGGTGTTGACTTCCTGTCAACGAATATAGAATCCGCCATTCCGCTTCGTCTTACAAGGCATGCTGTAAGCCTGACGAAGGCGGCGCTAAGTGAATAGCAGCGTGTGATACCATATAAATGGTTGATTATAAGAAGATAAAAAGAATTATCTGAAAAACTATCTTAAGAAGATTCCAGCGATCTCTCACAAGCTTTGTAAGAGATCTCTTACAAGACGAGTAGTATTCCGGATTACACGACGGGCTGTAATTGATTGAGGAAATCCGCAAGATTATTTGCGAGAACTTCACGTTGGCGGGTGCCGAGCGTCTCTCTAATCACCTCGCCGGAAAGGTTGCACAGGGAAATTACGTCCAGCTCGCTATCCAGTGTGGCAATAAAAAGCGTAGGCGATAACTTAAGGCGTTTCTGTGTGACCAGATGGCCGATCAGATTTTCCTGCACACGCTGGAAATCGGTTTCGCTCCAGCTTTGCAGCAACATCATCGTGCAATTGCCAAATCTGGCGCCCATATCCCCGGCAAACTGTGAGGTATAGAAAGCAGTAACGGCTGGTTGTACCACAATGTCCATCGCCCGTTCAATGCCCTTTACATTTTGCTCAGCCGTGAAAGGTTGCGGCTGCCAGATGACCGCGCCGTCGCAGGTGCTGATGATGCACGGAGAGGGAACCCCTACGTACTCTTCGCTTTGCGGCCAGGTGCCCTTTTGATCATGCCAGGCATCACAATAACGTGTGGTAAAGCCCTTCAGGGCAGCTGCGATCTCTTTTTCCACCGATTTCTCTCTTCACTTAAGCCAGGATACACTCAGCCCTATAGTTTACCGTTAAAGCGACAATGAAACATGTCTTACGAAGGAAATCAGGCCCTGACGGGCTTAACATTGGGTAAAACCACCGATTATCGTGATGTCTATGACGCCAGCCTGCTCCAGGGCGTGCCGCGTAGTCTGAACCGCGATCCGCTGGGGCTGAGCGCAGATGCTCTCCCCTTCCATGGCGGTGATATCTGGACGCTGTACGAGCTTTCATGGCTCAATGCGCGCGGCCTGCCGCAAGTGGCGGTAGGCCATGTCGAACTGGACTACACCTGCGTGAATCTGGTGGAGTCCAAAAGCTTTAAGCTCTATCTCAATAGCTTTAATCAGACGCGATTCACGAGCTGGGAAGAGGTACAAGAAACCTTGCAGCGCGATTTAAGCGCCTGCGCCCAGGGTAAGGTGACGGTGGCGCTCTATCGCCTGCATGAACTGGAAGGCCAGCCCATCGCTCACCTGCACGGTACCTGTATCGACGAGCAGGCCATCGACATCGACAACTACGAATTTGACACCGCTTATCTGCAAGATGCTGCCAGCGGCGATGTAGTGGAAGAGACCCTGGTGAGCCACCTGCTGAAATCTAACTGTCTGATCACCCATCAGCCGGACTGGGGCTCGGTACAGATTCAGTACCGCGGTGGCAAAATCGATCGTGAAAAACTGCTGCGCTACCTCGTCTCTTTCCGTCATCACAACGAATTTCACGAGCAGTGCGTAGAGCGGATTTTTAATGACATTCTGCACTTCTGTCAGCCAGAGTCCCTGAGCGTGTACGCCCGCTATACCCGCCGCGGCGGCCTGGATATCAATCCATGGCGCAGTAACAGCAATTTTGTGCCGGCCACCGGCCGCCTGGTCCGTCAGTAAAGTAAATAATTTCACAATAATGCGCGGTCTGTTCCGCGCTTTAGGTTGTGAAAGGTCATAAGCCAGGGCTATTGTAATCAACAGGGAATGACGATAAACGTCCCATAAGGAGCTCACTTGATTACACATATTAGCCCGCTTGGCTCTATGGATATGTTGTCGCAGCTGGAAGTGGACATGCTTAAAAGCACGGCCAGCAGCGATCTTTATCAACTGTTTCGCAACTGTTCACTTGCCGTTCTGAACTCCGGAAGCCAGACCGATAACAGCAAAGAGCTGCTCTCGCGCTTCGAAAGTTTTGACATTAACGTCCTGCGTCGCGAACGCGGCGTGAAGCTGGAACTGATTAATCCACCGGAAGATGCCTTTGTGGATGGGCGCATTATTCGCTCCCTGCAGGCGAACCTCTTTGCGGTGCTGCGTGACATTCTGTTTGTTAATGGCCAAATCAGCAACGCCGGGCGATTCCAGCATCTGGATCTGGAAAGCTCGACCCACATTACCAACCTGGTCTTTTCTATTTTACGTAACGCCCGTGCCCTGCACGTGGGCGAAGCGCCGAGTATGGTCGTCTGCTGGGGTGGCCACTCCATCAACGAAACCGAGTATTTGTATGCCCGTCGGGTGGGAACCCAACTGGGCCTGCGTGAACTGAATATCTGCACCGGCTGCGGCCCGGGCGCTATGGAAGCGCCAATGAAAGGGGCTGCCGTAGGCCATGCCCAGCAGCGCTACAAAGAGGGGCGTTTTATCGGGATGACCGAACCCTCGATCATTGCCGCTGAGCCGCCTAACCCGCTGGTTAACGAACTGATTATCATGCCGGATATCGAAAAACGCCTTGAGGCGTTTGTCCGTATTGCGCACGGTATAATCATCTTCCCGGGCGGGGTAGGTACCGCAGAAGAGCTGCTGTACTTGCTCGGCATTCTGATGCACCCGGCGAACAAGGATCAGGTGCTGCCGCTGATCCTCACCGGCCCGAAAGAAAGCGCAGATTACTTCCGCGTGCTGGATGAATTTATTGTCCATACGCTGGGCGAGGCGGCTCGTCGTCACTATCGCATCATCATCGATGACGCGGCGGAAGTGGCGCGGCAAATGAAGAAAGCGATGCCGCTGGTCAAAGAGAACCGTCGCGAAACCGGGGATGCCTACAGCTTTAACTGGTCTATCCGTATCGCCCCGGATCTACAGATCCCGTTTGAACCGTCGCATGAAAATATGGCGAACCTGAAACTTTACCCTGATCAGCCCGTTGAAGTTTTGGCTGCGGATCTGCGTCGTGCCTTCTCTGGCATCGTGGCGGGTAACGTGAAAGAGGTGGGGATCCGCGCCATCGAGGCGTACGGCCCTTATAAAATACATGGCGATCCTGAAATGATGCGCCGTATGGACGACCTGCTGCAGGGCTTCGTTGCTCAGCATCGTATGAAATTACCGGGCTCTGCCTATATCCCCTGCTACGAAATCTGCGCCTAATCTGCTTTTGCCCGGTTAACATGCCGGGCAATTTCCCTCCCCTGCGCTCCTCATCATCTTGTTCATAGTCATCAGGCATATAGATACACCCCTATCATTCCTCAATCTTATAGTTTTTCGCATTCTGCTGCGCGCGCAAACGTTTACCTGGAATGTGTAACCGGAAAATATCACCACTAATCAAGGTTATTTGCTGGAATATCCTGAAAATCACCATCTTTACAGCGTAAGCCACCTATCTCTCTGGTAACGCTTTCAGCCTGTATGTCGTTAATGGTAGCCTTCGCGCCCGTAAATTCGCTTTGAAGTTTTTTTAGCAGATAAATGGTCTAAAGATATGCATCTCAAAAGTGGATTATTGCAATTGGGATCAAGATCACTGAAGGATTCATAACGAAAATGTATCTTTCCGCCCGCCAATAGTTACGGGCAAAAATTATATAAAAACCGTCACTAAACGAATTTCATATTACCGTTGGGCACTTTTTTATCGGATTCGACTAAAAAAACCTGACAATTCGCTTCCTCCAGGAGATACAGATGGAAACTACTCAAACCAGCACCGTTGCTTCGATTGATTCCCGAAGCGGCTGGCGCAAAACGGATACCATGTGGATGCTTGGCCTGTACGGCACAGCAATCGGCGCTGGTGTACTGTTCCTTCCAATCAACGCAGGCGTAGGCGGTCTGATCCCGCTGATCATCATGGCGATCATCGCTTTCCCGATGACCTACTTTGCCCACCGCGGTCTGACCCGTTTCGTCCTGTCCGGTAAAAACCCGGGTGAAGACATCACGGAAGTGGTTGAAGAACACTTCGGCGTTGGCGCAGGTAAACTGATTACCCTGCTCTACTTCTTCGCGATTTACCCGATTCTGCTGGTATACAGCGTGGCAATCACCAACACGGTTGAAAGCTTCATGACGCACCAGCTGCAGATGACTCCGCCACCGCGCGCCATTCTGTCGCTGATCCTTATCGTGGGCATGATGACTATCGTCCGTTTCGGCGAGCAGATGATCGTGAAAGCGATGAGCGTGCTGGTCTTCCCGTTCGTTGCGGCGCTGATGCTGCTGGCTTGCTACCTGATCCCACAGTGGAACGGTGCAGCGCTGGAAACCCTGTCTCTGAGCAGCGCTTCCGCAACCGGCAACGGCCTGCTGTTGACCCTGTGGCTGGCAATCCCGGTGATGGTCTTCTCCTTCAACCACTCGCCGATCATCTCCTCCTTCGCAGTAGCGAAGCGTGAAGAGTACGGCGATAAAGCAGAGAAGAAATGCTCCAGCATTCTGGCACGTGCGCACATCATGATGGTGCTGACCGTTATGTTCTTCGTCTTCAGCTGCGTACTGAGCCTCTCTCCGGCGGATCTGGCGGCGGCGAAAGAGCAGAACATCTCTATTCTCTCTTACCTGGCGAACCACTTTAACGCACCGCTGATTGCCTGGATGGCGCCAATTATCGCCATTATCGCGATCACTAAATCCTTCCTGGGCCACTACCTGGGCGCACGTGAAGGCTTCAACGGTATGGTGATTAAATCTCTGCGCGGTAAAGGCAAGAGCATTGAAATCAACAAGCTGAACAAAATCACTGCGCTGTTTATGCTGCTGACCACCTGGGCAGTTGCAACCCTGAACCCAAGCATCCTGGGGATGATTGAAACCCTGGGCGGCCCGGTTATCGCGATGATTCTGTTCCTGATGCCAATGTATGCGATTCAGAAAGTGCCTGCGATGCGTAAATACAGCGGCCATATCAGCAACGTATTCGTTGTGATTATGGGCCTGATTGCCATCTCCGCTATCTTCTACTCGCTGTTCGCTTAATTCCTTTCGCGCCGTCCTCGGGCGGCGCACTCTCTCCTCTTCAGACTGAAAGCAACGGACGCATCATGATTAGCGTATTCGATATTTTCAAAATCGGTATTGGTCCCTCCAGCTCTCATACTGTTGGCCCAATGAAAGCCGGTAAACAATTCACGGACGATCTGATTTCACACGGCATTCTCCATGACACCACCCGCGTAGTCGTGGATGTCTATGGCTCCCTCTCCTTAACCGGAAAAGGTCACCATACGGATATCGCCATTATCATGGGTCTGGCGGGTAACCTGCCGGATACCGTCGATATTGATGCGATCCCGAGCTTTATCCAGGACGTGAATACCCATGGTCGTCTGCTGCTGGCGAACGGCGAACATGAGGTTGAGTTCCCGGTTGACCACTGCATGAATTTCCATGCGGATAACCTGTCGCTGCATGAAAATGGCATGCGTATTACCGCGTTAGCTGGCGATAAAGTCCTGCACAGCAAAACCTATTACTCTATCGGCGGCGGTTTTATCGTCGACGAAGAACACTTCGGGCAAAGCAGCAACGACACCGTGGCGGTGCCTTACCCGTACAAATCGGCAGCCGATCTGCAACGCCATTGTCAGGAGAGCGGTCTGTCGCTCTCTGGCCTGATGATGAAAAACGAGCTGGCGCTGCACAGCAAAGAAGAGCTGGAACAGCACTTTGCGAACGTCTGGGAAGTGATGCGTGGCGGGATTGAGCGCGGAATTACGACCGAAGGCGTATTACCGGGTAAGCTGCGCGTTCCACGTCGTGCCGCCGCGCTGCGCCGCATGCTGGTCAGCGCCGATAAGACCACCACAGACCCGATGGCGGTCGTGGACTGGATCAATATGTTTGCGCTGGCCGTGAACGAAGAGAACGCCGCTGGTGGACGTGTGGTAACGGCGCCGACCAATGGCGCGTGCGGGATCGTGCCGGCAGTACTGGCTTACTACGACAAATTCATCCGCGAAGTGAACGCTAACTCACTGGCACGCTATATGCTGGTGACCAGCGCGATTGGTTCGCTCTATAAGATGAATGCGTCTATCTCCGGCGCCGAAGTGGGCTGTCAGGGTGAGGTTGGCGTGGCCTGCTCGATGGCTGCAGCAGGTCTGGCTGAGTTGCTCGGCGGTAGCCCGGCGCAAGTCTGTATTGCGGCGGAAATCGGTATGGAACACAACCTTGGCCTTACCTGCGACCCGGTTGCCGGACAGGTACAAGTCCCCTGCATTGAGCGTAACGCGATTGCCTCGGTAAAAGCGGTTAACGCTGCGCGTATGGCCCTGCGCCGCACCAGCGAGCCGCGCGTCTGCCTCGATAAGGTTATCGAAACCATGTTCGAGACCGGTAAAGACATGAACGCCAAATACCGCGAAACCTCCCGCGGCGGCCTGGCGATGAAAATCGTTGCCTGCGACTAACCTTTTGCGCCTCGTTTTTGCGAGGCGCTTTCCCGTTTCACCCACCACGCGTAGTTTCATCCTGCCGACAGTGATACCCTTTATTCACAAGATGGAAGGAGATTATCTGTGGCTGTTCATTTGCTTATTGTCGACGCGCTTAACCTGATTCGCCGTATCCATGCGGTACAGGGGACGCCCTGTAAGGATACCTGCGTCCACGCGCTGGAGCAGTTAATCCGCCACAGCGAGCCCACGCATGTGGTGGCGGTATTTGACGACGAAGCGCGCAATACCGGCTGGCGACATCAGCGTCTGCCCGACTACAAAGCCGGACGCGCTCCTATGCCCGACGACCTGCACAGCGAAATGCCAGCCCTGCGTACGGCATTTGAACAGCATGGCGTTCCCTGCTGGGGGGCCCGGGGCAACGAAGCCGACGATCTCGCGGCTACGCTGGCGGTCAAAGTAGCCAGCGCCGGACATCAGGCCACAATCGTCTCTACCGACAAAGGCTACTGCCAGTTGCTCTCCCCCACCATCCGCATTCGTGATTACTTTCAGAAACGCTGGCTGGATGCCCCCTTTATCGCCAGTGAATTTGGCGTGACCCCTGAGCAACTTCCCGACTACTGGGGGCTGGCAGGCATTAGCAGTTCAAAGGTGCCCGGCGTGGCCGGTATCGGGCCGAAAAGCGCAGCCCAGCTCTTGAACGACTTTCACTCTCTGGAAGGTATCTATGACCGGCTGGATGAGGTGCCTGAAAAGTGGCGTAAGAAACTGGTGGAGCATAAAGAGATGGCGTTTATCTGTCGGGACGTGGCGAGATTACAGACGGATTTACAGCTCGACGGGAATTTACAGCAGTTGCGGTTAACGCGGTAATTGACTTCAACCTAGCCCTCTCCCGGGGGAGAGGGGATCAGACCGCGCAGACTTTTCCCCCTCGCCCCCAGGAGATGAGGGGATTTCAGTGCACTATCGCTCGTCGCGGCGTCCACCGACCGCAGCCCACCAGCGACGAACATGTACCGTCACCTCTTCGCGATCGTGATACAACTGACGCGCCTGGATCACCACGTTAATACCGTTAGCATCCATCTGCTCCTGAATATAAGCCAGGTTCTGCGACACCTCTTCGTAGCGCTTCTTCATTGGCAGCTTGAGGTTGAAAATGGTTTCACGACACCAGCCATTTACCAGCCAGGAGGCCATCAGCGCAGCCACTTTCGCCGGTTTTTCTACCATATCGCATACCATCCAGGTGATGTTATTGCGGGTCGGGCGATAGCGGAAGCCATCCTCACGCAGCCAGGTCACCTGCCCGGTATCCATCAGGCTCTGCGCCATCGGGCCGTTATCAACGGAGGCAACCCACATGTTGCGCTTCACCAGCTGATAGGTCCAGCCACCAGGGCAAGCCCCCAGATCCACCGCGTGCATGCCATTAGCCAGGCGTTCGTCCCACTCATCAGCCGGAATAAAGACATGAAACGCCTCTTCCAGCTTCAGCGTGGAGCGGCTCGGCGCGTCAGACGGGAACTTCAGGCGCGGGATCCCCATATAGAACGGTGAGTTATTGGTGGTGAGCGAATAGCCTGCGTAGCAGCAGCCCGGCGCAATGAAAAAGATATGCACAACAGGACGTTTTGGCGTCTCGTAGTTGGTCAGTACGCCTGCTTCACGCAGAGCTGCACGCAGCGGTACGGTGAATTTGCGGCAGAACTTCATCAACTCTTTGCTTTCGTTGGTATCGGCGACTTCAACGCGCAGATCGCCCCCCTTCTCAACGACACCCTGCAGCATACCGACGATAGGCGTAATACGATCTTCAGGCGGGAGATCTTTGAGCAGCTCGCCTGCCACAAACATCTGGCGGGCAAAAATCAGGGAGCTAAACGGCAGCTCGCGCACCAGTTTTTCTGCGTCATCCGGCTGATAGCACTCGAATACCACATAACCCGAGTCCTCTTTGACGCGGGCAAAACCAAATACCTCTCGCTTAGCGGCTTTATCGGTGATTTCCGCAGCGCACTCTTTCTCAAAGCCCGGGCGACAATATAAAACAACTTTATTCATGAACAACGCCCTTGCGTTTCAGACGGATAGAACCAATCAACATTAAAAACCACCCCACCAGGAAGCAGACGCCGCCGACAGGGGTAACAAACGCCCAGAGGCGTAAATGTGACAGCGCCAGGCAGTAAAGGCTGCCGCTGAACAATACGGTACCGAGCGCGAGGAAAACGCTGCTCCAGTAGAACCAGATGCTAATACGGCGCTGCATGGCAACCGCTAAACCGAATATCGCCAGGGTATGAAACGCCTGATACTCAAGGCCGGTCTGGAGCCAGCCCATCTCGACAGCACCCAACGATTTACTTAATACATGCGCACCGAAGGCGCCCAGCGCAACGAAAATAAAGCCACTTATTGCGGCGAAAATTAGCATGAAACGGCTGGTCATGTTCCTGTCCCAAAGTCATGCGTGCAGGCACGCGAAATCATTTATTGCTCATAACGAAAGCGGAATTTCTCTTGCTCACTGGCCGCTTTCGCCAGTATCCATTGCCGGAAGGCGGCTATTTTACCCAGTTCTGCCTGACTGTCATGACAAACCAGATAAAACGCATTTTTACTGACCAGAACATCATTAAATGGACAGACCAGGCGGCCTGCCTCAATTTCGGACTGAGCCATCACGTTGTTCGCCAACGCCACGCCCTGCCCGTGAATAGCAGCCTGTAACACCATCGCGCTGTGGCTGAAGATGGGCCCCTGCTGTACATTGATATGGTTCAGACCCAACTGACGGGTATAAGTTTGCCAGTCGCGGCGAGAAGCATCATGCAAAAGAGTATGTTTCGCCAGGTCGGCAGGTGTTTTCAGCGCCTTTTCACCCGTTAATAATAGCGGTGAGCAGACCGGCAGCAGATATTCTGCGTATAATTTTTCGACACGCAAGCCCGGCCAGTTACCGCGACCATAAAAAATCGCCACGTCGACATCATCCGCGAGCTTATCTTCCTGACGGTCCACCGCCTGGATTCGAACGTCGATTCCCGGATAAGCTGAGTTAAAGCTTGTGAGCCTCGGCACCAGCCACTGGATGGCAAAACTGGGCAATAAACTGACCGTCAGGGCCCCTTTTGCACTGCGCGCTTGCAGTTTGCGGGTCGCCTCTGTCAGCTGTGAAAAAATCTCTTTGATATCCTGAAAATAGCTCTGTCCCTCTTCCGTTAATAAGAGAGAACGGTTGCGTCGACGGAACAGCTTAAGCCCCAGAAAGTCCTCAAGAGACTTGATTTGATGACTTACTGCGGCCTGTGTCACAAATAGCTCATCTGCCGCGCGAGTGAAACTCAAATGGCGGGCAGCAGCATCAAAAACACGTAATGCGTTCAGTGGTGGTAATCGCTTTGACATGGCTTTATGGCTTAGATGTTAAAGGCTTTTAACAAACAGGAAACAATAGTTAACCTATTAGTTTTTTTTATCTGAGCCATTATAATTTGTCCGTTGAGGAACTACCAGCAAATACCTATAGTGGCGGCACTTCCTGAGCCGGAACGAAGAGCTTTTTCGGAATGCGTGTTCTGAGGGGCTTTTGGCTTACGGTTGTGATGTTGTGTTGTTGTGTTTGCAATTGGTCTGCGATTCAGACCACGGTAGCAACGCTACCAATTTTTCACTTCCTGTACATTTACCCTGTCTGTCCATAGTGATTAATGTAGCACCGCCTAATTGCGGTGCTTTTTTTTGTCTGCTATTCCCTTACTTGTTCAGTTCTACCATCTCTTTTACATCAGAGCGGTTGATCTGCTGCTTATTCCCGTTGGCATCCTTATAGGAAATCATACCGGTATCGTTATCGGTCTGCGGCTTCCCTTCAGACACGATGGAACGACCATCGTTGGTATGCATCACATAGTTGTTACCAGAACAGGCGCTCAGGGCAAAAGTAAACATACAGGCAGAGATGATCGCGGCAGTCTTTTTCATAATTCTTCTCCTTCAGCAATTAATGCTATTCATAGCTCGTTTTATGACAGGCTCAGACACTCACCTAACACTATTCAGCATAACGTGCTTCACGCAGGATGCCAGGATAAACAGACAATTCCGATAGAGATCAACCTCCTTGCTCTGCCGGGAATTTTGCGCGACGATCTAGCGATGACCATGAGGAGTCCCATGAACGCTTTCAGTCCTGCCCACTTTCGCGCCCAGTTTCCGGCGCTGGCTGATGCCGGCGTCTACCTTGATAGCGCCGCTACCGCCCTTAAGCCAACGGCGGTCATCGAAGCCACTAACCAGTTTTACAGCCTGAGCGCGGGCAATGTGCATCGTAGCCAGTTTGCCGAAGCCCAGCGCCTGACCGCGCGCTATGAAGCGGCTCGCGAACAGGTGGCGCGCCTGATCCATGCCGAAAGCGGCAAAAACATTGTCTGGACCCGCGGCACCACCGAAGCGATAAACATGGTGGCCCAGAGCTTTGCTCGCCCGCGTCTGCAGCCGGGTGACGAGATCATTGTCAGTGAAGCTGAGCATCACGCCAATCTTGTCCCGTGGTTAATGGTGGCAGAGCAGACCGGCGCTAAAGTCGTGAAACTGCCTCTGGGCGCCGACCTGCTGCCCGATCTTGCGCGTCTGGAGGCGTTGATTACCCCACAAAGCCGGATCCTCGCTCTCGGGCAGATGTCGAACGTCACGGGGGGCTGCCCCGATCTCGCCCAGGCGATAACCCTGGCTCACGCCCATAATATGGTGGTGATGGTGGACGGCGCTCAGGGAGTGGTGCACTTCCCGGCGGATGTACAGGCGCTGGATATTGATTTCTACGCTTTCTCAGGCCACAAGCTGTATGGTCCTACCGGCATCGGCGTCCTTTACGGAAAGGCCGGGTTACTGGAGCAGATGTCGCCCTGGTTGGGCGGCGGAAAGATGATTAGTGAAGTCAGTTTTGACGGATTCAAAACACAGCCGGTGCCTTATCGCCTGGAGGCCGGTACGCCGAACGTCGCGGGGGTGATAGGCCTGAGCGCTGCCCTGGAGTGGCTTGCAGACATTGACGTGGCGCAGGCCGAAAGCTGGAGCCGCGGGCTGGCGACGCTGGCTGAAGAGGCATTAAAAACGCGTCCGGGCTTTCGTTCGTTTCGTGTTCAGGACTCCAGCCTGCTGGCCTTTGATTTTGCAGGCGTTCATCATAGCGATATGGTTACGTTGCTTGCCCAGTCAGGTATCGCCCTGCGTGCCGGGCAGCACTGCGCCCAGCCGCTGCTGGCAGCACTGGGCGTAAGCGGCACCCTGCGCGCGTCCTTTGCCCCTTACAATACCCAAAGCGATGTCGAGGCGCTGGTCGCCGCCGTGGATCGCGCACTTGCACTACTGGTGGATTAATGACAAGCCCTACCCTGGCCGGACACCCGTTCGGCACCGTCATCACAGAAGAGACGTTAAAAGAGACCTTCGCTCCGCTTAATCAGTGGGAAGATAAATATCGCCAGCTCATCCTGCTTGGCAAACACCTGCCGGCGCTTTCCGATGAACTCAAAGCACAGGCCAGAGAGATCCCCGGTTGTGAAAACCGCGTCTGGCTGGGTGTCACCCGGGTAGGTGATAAGCTGCATTTTATGGGCGACAGTGAAGGGCGTATTGTGCGGGGACTGCTGGCCGTGCTGCTCACGGCTGTCGAAGGCAAAAGCGCAGCGCAGCTGCTGGCCCGCGACCCGCTCACGCTGTTCGATGAGCTGGGGTTACGCGCCCAGCTCAGCGCATCCCGCAGCCAGGGGCTGAATGCGCTGAGTGAAGCGGTGCTGGAGGCTGCGCGTCAGGCCTGACGGTTCGCCTTCGCCATCATTTTCTTCAGGGCGTGAGAGACCGCCACAAAGCCAAAGGAGGCGGTCACCATGGTGGCCGCACCAAAGCCGGAGGCACAATCCATCCGTTTTGGCCCTTCTGCCGTGCTCTTCATTGCGCAGACGGTGCCATCGGCCTGCGGATAAACCAGCGCTTCCGTCGAGAAGACGCAGTCCACCCCCAGTTTACCTTTGCTGTTTTTGACTACGTTGAAATCGCTTTTCAGCCGCTCGCGTAATTTTGCAGCCAGCGGATCCTGAATGGTTTTTGCCAGATCGCTCACCTGAATCTGGGTCGGATCAATTTGCCCGCCAGCTCCCCCCGTGGTAACCAGGGGCACCTTATACCGACGGCAGTAAGCAATCAGCGCCGCTTTCGGGCGCACGCTATCAATAGCATCGATCACATAGCTATAACCGGCACTCATATACTGCGCCACGTTATCCGCCGTCACGAAGTCATCGATCACCGTTACCCGACACTCAGGGTTGATCTGGCGAATACGATCCGCCATGACTTCAGATTTGGCCAGGCCCACGCTGTCGCGCAGGGCATGGATCTGCCGGTTGGTATTGGTGACGCAGACATCATCCATATCAATAAGCGTAATGGCACCGATACCGGTTCGCGCAAGCGCTTCCGCCGCCCAGGAGCCGACACCGCCAATCCCGACTACGCAAACATGCGCCCCGGCAAAGAGTTGCAGGGCATTTTCACCGTAAAGACGCGCTGTGCCGCCAAAACGCTGGCGCCAGGCGTCGCTGATTACCACAGACATATGACCTCAGATGTAAAAAGGGGTGAGAGTTATCCCTCACCCCGGCCCCCGTCAGAGAGCAGAAAGCATGACGTTAATGTACCACATTTAGCCGCTAAAGACGCTGCCACCCGTGCCCGGCGCCGTTTTCAGCACCCAGACGCGGCCATAGTGGTTATACCAGCCCGCGCGGTGACCCGCATCCGGGCCAATCCCCTGATAGATATCAAAGTGCTGGCCCTTTATGGCGCCACCTACGTCGAGAGCGACCATCAGGCGCAGTTCGTACTGACCGGAGAACTTACCGTTATTATCCAGCGTCGGTACCTCTGCTAACAGCGTGGTGCCTGGCGGGATCACTGTACGGTCAGAGGCGACGGACGCGCGGCCAATCAGCGGCACCGCGCTAGCCCCTTTCACTGGCGCAAAGTTTTGCGGTTTGAAGAAGACGAAGGAAGGGTTCTGCTCCAGCAGTTCACGGACTTCGCTTTCGCTGTGCTTCTCGCCCCACTCACGGATAGCCTGCATCGACATATCTTCGCGTTTAACTTCACCGCGGTCGATCAGGACTTTGCCGATGCTGCGATAGGCATGGCCGTTTTTACCTGAATAGCTAAAGAAGTTAAGCGGGCTGCCATCACCGAAATCGATATAGCCACTGCCCTGAACATCCATAATGAAGTTATCCATCAGCGAGTTGCTGTAGGCGAGGATATAGTTGTCACTCAGCGCCCCCGCATAGATCTCGGCGCGGGACGGCAGGCGGCCACGCTTCGGTGGCATACGGTAGATAGGATACTGGAATTCACCCTGGCGGGTATGACGCGCTTGCACTACCGGCGTGTAGTAGCCGGTAAACTGGACGTTGCCATAGTTATCGGCCCCTTCCATCTGCCAGGCATCAATACCGTACTGACGCAGCATGCGGGTATCTCCCCCGGCGCGTAACCACTCCTGAATCGCGTTATAAACGGCATTCTGTGAGCCATACAGGCGCGGAGAGGCGGTACGGATCTGGCTTACCTGCTCAGCAAAGTCACCACCGTTAATTGGCGCCCCGACGGCATCGGGCTGGTTCACTAAGGAGAAAGGCTGGGTAAATTTCCCGTCTTTATATTGCTGACCGCGATCGGTCGGTTTGGAGGAGCAGGCCGCAAGAATCGCTACCATTGCGCCCGTCATCAGATACTTCGCCCAACGTCCTTTCATTATATCTCGTCTTTTAGTTGCCCGTTTCTGCGAAATGAAGATAACAAACCGCTACAGTGATTGAAATGCGATTACATGCCCAAGGGCAAATTTTGCGCAAAAAATCGCCTTATTGTATCTAATTCGTTCAATTTACATACTATTAGGGTATTTTTACTTAAAAAGGGTTGCAACAATGAGTCAGCAGAGTATAGTGCGCATCCACGGACGCGGGGTGGAGCAGCCTG
>NZ_DBUS01000007.1:326002-596326 GCF_002308415.1 Leclercia sp. UBA1284 | reverse complement strand
GAAGTGAAACGCCGTAGCGCCGATGGTAATGTGGGGTCTCCTCATGCGAGAGTAGGGAACTACCAGGCATTAATTAGAAGAACCCCGTACCGTAAGGTGCGGGGTTTTTTGCTTTGCAATATTATCCATTGTAGAGCCCATCCGATCCTACCATTTACCTTCCTTGAAACTTTCTCACCTTTCCCATCCCTTACTCGACATTTCGACGATTTCTGGTTATTGTCAGCTATCTGGATGTCTAAACGTTTATACGTATGCTTTGAGGATGTAAGGTTATGCCAATTCGGGTGCAGGACGAGCTACCAGCCGTCAATTTCTTGCGTGATGAGAACGTCTTTGTAATGACGGCTTCACGTGCTACAGGTCAGGAAATTCGTCCTCTGAAGGTTCTTATCCTCAACCTGATGCCGAAAAAGATCGAGACTGAAAATCAGTTTCTTCGCCTGCTCTCCAACTCGCCGCTGCAGGTCGATATCCAGTTGCTTCGTATCGATGCGCGAGAGTCTCGCAATACACCATCAGAACACCTCAATAACTTTTATTGTAATTTCGACGATATCCGCAACGATAACTTCGATGGCCTGATTGTCACGGGAGCCCCGCTCGGCCTGGTGGAATTTAATGACGTTGCGTACTGGCCGCAGATCAAGCAAGTGCTTGAATGGGCAAAGGATCATGTCACTTCAACGCTTTTTGTCTGTTGGGCAGTACAAGCCGCGCTGAATATTCTCTACGGTATACCGAAGCAAACCCGTAGCGAAAAGCTGTCTGGCGTTTATGAGCACCATATTCTTCATCCCCACGCACTGCTGACGCGTGGGTTCGATGACACCTTCCTGGCGCCCCATTCCCGTTATGCCGATTTCCCGGCGGCGCTCATTCGTGATTACACGGATCTCGACATCCTCGCAGAGACTGAAGACGGTGATGCCTATCTGTTTGCCAGTAAAGACAAGCGAATCGCGTTTGTGACCGGCCATCCGGAGTATGATCCCGATACGCTGGCGGGCGAATATTTCCGCGACGTGGAAGCCGGTTTGTCGCCTGAGTTGCCGTACAACTATTTTCCAAAAAATGATCCGCAGAACACGCCGAGAGCATCCTGGCGCAGCCATGGGAATTTGCTGTTTACCAACTGGCTCAACTATTACGTCTACCAGATCACGCCATACGATCTGCGCCACATGAATCCAACGCTGGAGTAATCTCCTGCCCGAAACGATCCTAAAGCGTTTCAGCACTCTTTATCAGGCACCTTCGGGTGCCTTTTTTATTTCCGAAATACCCCTCACCTTCAGATATTTTTTAAAAAACAGTCTAATCAAAGGCTTAAATGACATTCTAAATTAAAATGGAAATTGTTTTTGATTTTAAGAAAATTATAGATAGTCTTATCTTTGCTGAGCGAAAACCGAACAACGATCTTTCGCGCGCATTGGGAAACTGTTTTTGGATCTTTGAAGAGGAGCAACACAATGACTCAACAGGCAACCACAGACGCTGAACTGACGTTTACTCAGCCGTATAGCGAGCGGGAGCAACAAATTTTGACGCCAGAGGCGGTCGAGTTCCTGACTGAGCTGGTGACGCGCTTTACGCCAAAGCGCAACAAACTGCTGGCTGCGCGCATCCAGCAGCAGCAAGAGATTGATAATGGCAGGTTGCCTGACTTTATTTCGGAAACAGCTTCCATTCGTGAAAGTGACTGGCAAATTCGCGGTATTCCTGCTGATTTGCAGGATCGCCGTGTAGAGATCACCGGCCCGGTTGAACGTAAAATGGTGATCAACGCCATGAACGCTAACGTCAAAGTCTTTATGGCAGATTTTGAAGACTCACTGGCACCGGACTGGCGTAAAGTAATCGAGGGACAGATCAATCTGCGCGATGCCGTAAACGGCACCATCAGTTATACCAACGAAGCGGGGAAAATTTACCAGCTCAAGCCTAACCCGGCAGTATTGATCTGCCGCGTTCGCGGCCTGCATCTGCCGGAAAAACATGTCACCTGGCGTGGGGAAGCGATTCCGGGCAGCCTGTTTGATTTCGCACTCTACTTTTTCCATAACCACAAAAGCCTGCTGGCCAAAGGCAGCGGCCCTTACTTCTATCTGCCAAAAACTCAGTCATGGCAAGAAGCTGCCTGGTGGAGCGAAGTCTTCAGTTATGCCGAGGATCGCGTCAATTTGCCGCGCGGCACCATTAAAGCCACGCTGCTTATTGAGACGCTGCCGGCCGTCTTCCAGATGGATGAAATCCTTCACGCCCTGCGCGATCACATCGTTGGGCTGAACTGTGGACGCTGGGATTACATCTTTAGCTATATCAAAACCCTGAAAAACTACCCGGACCGCGTCTTACCGGATCGTCAGGTAGTAACCATGGATAAAGCGTTCCTCAGTGCCTATTCACGCCTGCTGATCAAAACCTGTCACAGACGCGGCGCGTTTGCCATGGGCGGCATGGCGGCCTTTATTCCGAGCAAAGATGCCGAACGTAACAACCAGGTGCTGACCAAAGTGAAGGCAGATAAAGAGCTGGAAGCGCGTAACGGCCACGATGGCACCTGGGTGGCACACCCGGGCCTGGCTGACACAGCGATGGAGGTCTTCAGTCGCATCCTCGGAGAGAACCCAAACCAGCTGCATGTTACCCGCGCCGATGATGCGCCAGTCATCGCCAGCCAATTGCTGGAGCCGAGTGACGGCGAGCGTACGGAAGAGGGGATGCGTGCCAACATCCGTGTCGCCGTGCAGTACATCGAAGCCTGGATCTCCGGCAATGGCTGCGTGCCCATCTACGGTCTGATGGAAGATGCGGCCACGGCGGAAATATCGCGCACGTCCATCTGGCAGTGGATTCATCATCAAAAAACACTCAGCAACGGCAAGCCGGTAACCAAATCCCTGTTCCGCCAGATGCTGGCAGAAGAGATGCAAAACATTCAGGAAGAGCTGGGAGAACACCGTTTCAGTAGCGGACGTTTTGCCGACGCCGCCCGCCTGATGGAGCAAATCACGACATCAGATGACTTAATCGACTTCCTCACCCTGCCAGGCTATCGCCTGCTGGCGTAAAGGCCCGGGCTGTATTGTTCGCCATTTTGGCGCGGGGCAGTGCTCAAAACCCTCCCGTACTATAAGTACGTGCCGGTTTCTGCGCTGCTCCCGTGGCCAAACTGTCTTCACTGATAACGCCTGGGAAGCCAGGAATATAATATGGAGCATCTGCACATGAAAACCCGTACCCAACAAATCGAAGAATTACAAAAAGAGTGGACCCAACCGCGCTGGGAAGGCATCTGCCGCCCGTACAGCGCAGAAGAAGTGGTGAAATTACGCGGCTCGGTCAACCCGGAGTGCACGCTTGCTCAGCATGGCGCGGCAAAAATGTGGAAGCTGCTGCACGGGGGCGCCAAAAAAGGTTATATCAATAGCCTCGGCGCGTTAACCGGCGGCCAGGCGCTGCAGCAGGCAAAGGCCGGGATTGAGGCGATCTATCTCTCCGGCTGGCAGGTGGCAGCAGATGCTAACCTGGCCTCAAGCATGTATCCGGATCAATCGCTCTACCCGGCGAACTCTGTCCCTTCGGTGGTGGATCGGATCAACAATAGCTTCCGTCGGGCGGATCAGATCCAGTGGGCGGCCGGGATTGAGCCTAACGATCCCCGTTTTGTAGATTACTTCCTGCCGATCGTTGCCGATGCGGAAGCCGGGTTTGGTGGTGTACTTAACGCCTTCGAATTGATGAAATCGATGATTGAAGCCGGTGCAGCGGCCGTTCACTTTGAAGATCAGCTCGCCTCGGTGAAGAAGTGTGGCCATATGGGGGGCAAGGTACTGGTTCCCACGCAGGAAGCCATTCAGAAATTGGTTGCGGCTCGTCTGGCAGCGGACGTGCTGGGCGTACCAACGCTGGTCATCGCCCGAACTGACGCAGATGCGGCAGATCTGATCACCTCGGATTGCGACCCCTACGACAGCGAATTTATCACCGGCGAGCGCACTCGCGAGGGGTTCTACCGCACCCACGCCGGCATTGAGCAGGCTATTAGCCGTGGTCTGGCCTACGCCCCCTATGCTGACCTGGTGTGGTGCGAAACCTCCACGCCAGACCTGGCGCTGGCAAAACGCTTTGCCGACGCCATCCACGCGAAGTACCCGGGCAAACTGTTGGCGTATAACTGCTCCCCGTCCTTTAACTGGCAGAAAAATCTCGACGATAAAACCATCGCCAGCTTCCAGCAGCAGCTCTCTGATATGGGCTACAAATACCAGTTCATCACCCTGGCGGGTATTCATAGCATGTGGTTCAACATGTTCGACCTGGCGCATGCTTACGCACAGGGAGAGGGCATGAAGCACTATGTTGAAAAAGTGCAGCAGCCTGAATTTGCAGCGGGTAAAGAGGGTTAC
Source organism: Leclercia sp. UBA1284 (assembly GCF_002308415.1). Taxonomy (NCBI): domain Bacteria; kingdom Pseudomonadati; phylum Pseudomonadota; class Gammaproteobacteria; order Enterobacterales; family Enterobacteriaceae; genus Leclercia; species Leclercia sp. UBA1284. The sequence goes on along the minus strand of NZ_DBUS01000007.1, from coordinate 591,911 downwards.
ACCTTCGTTTCACATCAACAGGAGGTGGGAACAGGCTACTTCGATAACGTCACCACCATCATCCAGGGTGGAACCTCCTCCGTGACCGCGTTAACGGGGTCAACCGAAGAAGCCCAGTTCTGATATTTTCCCCTCACCCTCTCTCCATGAGAAGAGGGTGAGGGGCACTGGAGAACGTTATGTCGCGTGGCCTGGAATTACTGATTGCACAAACCATTCTGCAGGGCTTCGACGCCCAGTACGGCCGTTTTCTGGAAGTGACCTCCGGTGCCCAGCAGCGCTTTGAAAATGCCGACTGGCATGCCGTGCAACAGGCCATGAAGCAGCGCATCCACCTTTACGATCATCACGTCGGCCTGGTGGTAGAGCAGTTGCACTGTATTACCGAGGGCAAAAGCACCGATGAGGCCTTCCTGCTATGCGTGAAGGCGCACTATACCCAGCTATTGCCGGATTACCCGCGCTTCGAGATTGCGGAGAGCTTTTTCAACTCCGTCTATTGCCGGTTATTTGACCACCGCTCGTTATCGCCTGAGCGGTTATTTATTTTCAGCTCTCAGCCAGAGCGCCGATTTCGCACCATCCCGCGCCCGCTGGCGAAAGATTTTTGGCCCGATAATGGCTGGGAAGCGCTGCTCCACCGGGTATTAAGTGATTTGCCACTGCGTTTACCCTGGCAGGATAAATCGCGCGATATCGGGTTTATCCATGCGCATCTGCGTGAATCGTTCGGCGACGCGCTACTCAGGCAGAGCCATTTACAGGTGGCGAACGAACTCTTTTATCGCAATAAGGCCGCCTGGCTGGTGGGGAAGCTGGTCATGCCCTCCGCCACGGTCCCGCTGCTGTTGCCCATTCATCGTAGCGATGCGGGCGAGCTGTTTATCGATACCTGCCTGACCACCCATGCCGAAGCCAGCATCGTGTTTGGCTTCGCCCGCTCCTATTTCATGGTGTATGCACCGTTGCCTGCGGCCCTGGTAGAGTGGCTGCGCGAGCTCCTGCCGGGTAAAACCACGGCCGAGCTGTATATGGCGATTGGCTGTCAGAAGCACGGCAAAACGGAAAGCTACCGCGAGTATGTACAGTACGTCAGCCGCGCGGATGAGCGATTTATTGAGGCGCCCGGGATTCGTGGCATGGTGATGCTGGTCTTTACCCTGCCGGGATTTGATCGGGTTTTTAAAGTCATTAAAGATCAGTTCGCGCCGCAAAAGGAGATGACCGCTGCGCATGTCCGCGCCTGCTATCAGCTGGTTAAAGAGCATGACCGCGTGGGGCGGATGGCCGATACCCAGGAGTTTGAAAATTTTGTTCTGGATAAGCGGCAGATAGACCCGGCTTTAATGGCGCTTCTGTTGCAGGAGGCCTCCGGCAAAATCACCGATCTTGGCGATCAGATTGCCATCAGCCATCTTTATATCGAGCGGCGTATGGTGCCGCTCAATATCTGGCTGGAGCAGGTTGAAGGGCAGGCGCTGCGCGATGCCATTGAAGAGTACGGCAATGCCATCCGGCAGCTGGCGGCAGCCAATATCTTTCCTGGCGATATGCTCTTCAAAAACTTCGGCGTCACCCGACATGGAAGGGTGGTGTTCTACGATTACGATGAAATTTGCTACATGACGGAGGTGAATTTCCGCGATATCCCGCCGCCGCGCTATCCCGAAGATGAGCTGGCCAGTGAACCCTGGTACAGCGTCTCGCCGGGGGATGTTTTCCCGGAGGAGTTTCGTCACTGGTTATGCGCTGACCCGCGCATCGGGCCGCTATTTGAAGAGATGCACGCCGACCTGTTCCGCGCCGATTACTGGCGCGGTTTGCAGTCACGCATTAAACAGGGGCATGTCGAGGATGTTTACGCCTACCGCCGCCGCCAACGGTTTTGTATTCGTTACGGCGTTTCGGCGGTCTCGACGACGGTGAACTCTTCATAAACCAGCTCCATCTCCGGCGACCAGCTGCCTTCGCGCTCGAAGAAGGCCTGGTGGGCCGATTGCCAGTAAGCCAGGCTGAGATCGCCTTCGCCTTCCAGGGCCGCCAGTTCAGGGCTCATTTCGTTAAAGCGTATGATTCGAAGCGCCATGGTGCGAATGACGCAGACGGCATCGCCTTTACCGTTGAGTACAATATGCATGGCGCCGGGCGTGACGGGTGGCAGCTCTTGCTGATAACTGGCTAACGAGCCGCAGGTGCCGCGCTTCTTCCCGGCGACGACCAGGGCGGCCAGCTCATCGGCCATTTCGGGTGAATCGCCGAACGACCAGCAAAAAGCCTGAGGATATTTATCCTGCCAGTACGCTTTTAAATTGCTCATTCAGCGCACTCCTCCATAGGCCAGCGTCACCTCTTTCGCGGCTTTGATGACCAGCGCCCCCAGCTCGGTCACCCGATCGTCGGTCATGCGCGAAATGGGGCCGGAGATAGAGATGGCCGCAAACGGCTCGCGGTGCTCGTCAAAAATACAGGCTGCCAGACAGCGCAGACCCAGCGCATGCTCTTCGTCATCAAAGGAGTAACCGCGCTTGCGGGTCAGGGCCAGGTCCTCTTTCAGGTGCACGGGAGAGACCAGCGTGGCATGGGTATAAGCGTGCAGCCCTTTGCGGTGCAACAGCCCCGTCACCTGCTCTTCGCTCAACTGAGAAAGAAACGCCTTCCCTGCACCCGAGGCGTGCATCGGCAGTTTACCGCCAATGGGGGCTGACATACGCATCAGCTGTGTACACTGCACCTGGTCGATAATAATCGCCTGATGATCGCTCTGGTCCAGCACCGCCAGGTTCACCGTCTCGCCAGACTCTTCCATCAGTTTACGCAGGATAGGGTGGACGATGGCCAGCAGATTGCGCGTCTGCAAAAAGCTGCTGCCGACGATAAACGCGTGCGCACCCACTGCCCAGTGGCCCAGCTCACCCACCTGACGCACAAAGCCCAACTGCTGCATGGTGGTGAGCAGGCGGTGCGTCGTGGAGTTCGGCAGGCCAGCCTGCTGTGCCAGCTCGGTCAGCGCGACGCTACTGTGTGATTCGGCAATCCACTCCAGCAGTTTTAACCCACGGGTCAATGACTGAACTTGCCCACTTTGCGGTGCGGCGTTGGCAGCAGGTTTTCTGCCACGTTTGGCGGGAACGGTAGCGACCATGATGGGCTCCTTTTTCTGTATCGTGGAAATCATTTTCGTTTTATTCGCTGCTTTTGCAACCGCTTTCATTGCTGGTCGGAGGTGTGATGCTGAACTTGTCTCATGTTACCGCTGTGTGACTTTTCCACCCTGCAAGATTATGCCAGTATGGAATGCAGCCTTATGGCCTTGTTGAGCGTAGTCGGGAGCGAGTGTGAGTAGCAAAGTAGATCAACTGCGCGCGCAGTTAAATGAACGCATTCTGGTGCTGGATGGCGGCATGGGCACCATGATCCAGAGCTATCGTCTGAGTGAAGAGGATTTCCGCGGCGAGCGCTTCGCCGACTGGCCCTGCGATCTGAAAGGTAACAACGATCTGCTGGTGCTTAGTAAGCCTGAGATCATCGCGGCTATCCATTACGCCTACTTCGAGGCGGGTGCCGATATCGTTGAGACGAACACCTTTAACTCGACCACTATCGCCATGGCGGATTATGAGATGGAATCCCTGTCGGCGGAGATCAACTACGAGGCGGCAAAGCTGGCCCGCGCCTGCGCCGATGAGTGGACCGCCCGCACGCCAGAAAAACCGCGCTACGTTGCCGGCGTACTGGGGCCGACAAACCGCACCGCCTCTATCTCTCCGGATGTTAACGACCCGGCGTTTCGCAATATCAGTTTCGATCAACTGGTGGCTGCCTACCGTGAATCGACCCGTGCGCTGGTGGAGGGCGGTTCCGATCTGATTCTGATTGAAACCGTTTTCGACACCCTGAACGCGAAAGCCGCGATTTACGCCGTCAAAGAGGAGTTCGAGGCGCTGGGCGTGGATCTGCCGATCATGATTTCCGGCACTATCACCGACGCCTCCGGGCGTACCCTCTCCGGGCAGACCACCGAAGCATTTTACAACTCCCTGCGCCACGCCGACGCGCTCACCTTCGGCCTGAACTGCGCCCTGGGGCCGGACGAACTGCGCCAGTACGTGCAGGAGCTGTCCCGCATCGCAGAGTGCTACGTCACCGCGCACCCGAACGCCGGGCTGCCAAACGCCTTCGGTGAATACGATCTGGATGCCGACACCATGGCGGCACAAATCCGCGAGTGGGCCGAGTCTGGCTTCCTGAATATCGTCGGCGGCTGCTGCGGTACCACACCGGAACACATCGCCGCCATGAGTAACGCGGTAGCCGGGCTGCCGCCGCGCAAGCTGCCGGACATCCCGGTTGCCTGCCGCCTCTCCGGCCTTGAGCCGTTGACCATCGGCGATGACAGCCTGTTTGTGAACGTCGGGGAACGTACTAACGTGACCGGTTCCGCGAAGTTTAAACGTCTGATCAAAGAAGAGAAGTACAGCGAAGCGCTGGACGTAGCGCGTCAGCAGGTAGAGAGCGGTGCGCAGATCATCGACATCAATATGGATGAGGGGATGCTCGACGCCGAAGCGGCGATGGTGCGTTTCCTGAATCTGATTGCCGGTGAGCCGGACATCGCCCGCGTACCGATCATGATCGACTCCTCCAAATGGGACGTCATCGAAAAAGGGCTGAAGTGTATCCAGGGCAAAGGCATCGTTAACTCGATTTCGATGAAAGAGGGGGTCGAGAGTTTTATCCACCATGCGAAGCAGGTGCGTCGTTACGGCGCCGCCGTGGTGGTGATGGCCTTTGACGAAGTCGGCCAGGCCGATACCCGCGAGCGCAAAATTGAGATCTGCCGCCGCGCATACAAGATTTTGACCGAAGAGGTAGGCTTCCCACCGGAAGACATCATCTTCGACCCGAATATCTTTGCCGTGGCAACCGGCATTGAAGAGCATAACAACTACGCGCAGGACTTTATTGGCGCCTGTGAAGACATCAAACGCGAGCTGCCGCACGCGCTGATCTCCGGCGGCGTATCGAACGTCTCGTTCTCGTTCCGCGGTAACGACCCGGTACGTGAGGCCATTCACGCCGTGTTCCTCTACTATGCCATCCGCAACGGCATGGACATGGGCATCGTCAACGCCGGACAGCTGGCAATTTACGACGACCTGCCCGCCGAACTGCGCGACGCGGTAGAGGACGTGATCCTTAACCGCCGCGACGACGCCACCGAGCGTATGCTGGAGCTGGCGGAGAAATACCGCGGCAGTAAATCCGATGACGCAGTCAATGTTCAGCAGGCCGAATGGCGCGCCTGGGACGTGAAAAAGCGTCTGGAGTATTCACTGGTTAAAGGCATTACCGAATTTATTGAAATCGATACCGAAGAGGCCCGTCAGCAGGCTGCGCGCCCGATAGAGGTGATTGAAGGTCCGCTGATGGACGGCATGAACGTGGTGGGCGATCTCTTCGGCGAGGGCAAAATGTTCCTGCCGCAGGTGGTGAAATCCGCACGCGTAATGAAACAGGCGGTGGCCTACCTTGAGCCGTACATCGAAGCCAGCAAAGAGAAAGGCTCCAGCAACGGCAAAATGGTCATCGCCACGGTAAAAGGCGACGTGCACGACATCGGCAAGAATATCGTCGGCGTGGTTTTGCAGTGCAACAACTACGAGATTATCGACCTCGGCGTCATGGTCCCGGCGGAGAAAATCCTCAAAACCGCGCGGGAAGTGAACGCCGACCTGATTGGCCTCTCCGGGCTGATTACCCCGTCGCTGGACGAGATGGTCAACGTGGCGAAGGAGATGGAGCGGCAGGGCTTTACCATTCCGCTGCTGATTGGCGGAGCCACCACCTCAAAAGCGCACACGGCGGTGAAAATCGAGCAGAACTACAGCGGGCCGACGGTATACGTGCAGAACGCCTCGCGCACCGTGGGCGTGGTATCCGCGCTGCTCTCCGAAACTCAGCGCGATGACTTTGTCGCGCGTACCCGTAAAGAGTACGAAACTGTGCGCATCCAGCATGGTCGTAAAAAACCACGCACGCCGCCGGTCACGCTGCAGGCGGCACGGGAAAACGATCTGGCGTTTGACTGGTCTGCCTATACGCCGCCGGTGGCACACCGTCTGGGCGTGCAGGAGGTTACCGCCAGCATCGAAACGCTGCGTAACTACATCGACTGGACGCCGTTCTTTATGACCTGGTCGCTGGCGGGCAAGTACCCGCGCATCCTCGAAGACGAGGTGGTGGGGGAAGAGGCGAAGCGCCTGTTCAAAGATGCCAACGACATGCTCGATACCCTGAGTGCGGAGAAAACCCTTAATCCGCGCGGCGTAGTGGGCCTGTTCCCGGCCAACCGCGTGGGCGACGACGTGGAAATTTATCGGGATGAAACGCGTACCCAGGTGCTGGCCGTCAGTCGCCATCTGCGTCAGCAAACCGAGAAAATCGGCTTTGCCAACTACTGCCTCGCCGATTTTGTGGCGCCGAAGCTTTCCGGAAAAGCAGATTACATCGGCGCCTTCGCCGTAACCGGCGGCCTGGAAGAGGATGCGCTGGCAGACGCGTTTGACGCGCAGCATGATGATTACAACAAAATCATGGTGAAAGCGATCGCCGACCGTCTGGCGGAGGCCTTTGCAGAGTATCTGCACGAGCGCGTACGTAAAGTGCACTGGGGCTATGCGGCGAACGAGAACCTCAGCAACGAGGATCTAATCCGCGAAAACTACCAGGGTATCCGTCCGGCGCCGGGCTATCCGGCCTGTCCGGAACACACTGAAAAGGGCACCATCTGGAAATTACTGGACGTAGAGGCCCATACCGGAATGAAGCTCACTGAGTCCTTCGCCATGTGGCCTGGCGCGTCCGTTTCCGGCTGGTACTTCAGCCATCCCGACAGTAAATACTTCGCCGTGGCGCAGCTTCAGCGCGATCAGATTGAAGACTATGCCCGGCGCAAAGGGATGAGCGTGTCGGAAGTGGAGCGCTGGTTAGCACCTAACCTCGGTTACGATGCCGATTAACCTGCCCGCTCGCAGCAGGACTGCCTCACTCGGGACGCCCTGTGCCTGATCTGGCTGTGCCAGAACTCACGTCACCTTTCCTTACAACTAACAGGGCGCTCATCGGGCGCCCTTTCTCTTTCTTACATTTAAACCCTTATACTGGAGTAAGGATGAATTAACGATAAGGAGAAACCACTTCCGTGCTGACTCTGTTACACCTGCTCTCTGCAGTGGCGCTGCTGGTATGGGGTACCCATATTGTCCGTACCGGCGTGATGCGCGTGTTCGGCGCACGTTTACGTACCGTTCTTAGCCGAAGCGTTGAGAAGAAGCCGCTCGCCTTTTGCGCGGGCATTGGCGTGACTGCTTTGGTGCAAAGCAGTAATGCTACGACCATGCTGGTCACCTCCTTTGTGGCGCAGGACCTGGTGGCGTTGACCCCTGCGCTGGTGATCGTGCTCGGTGCCGATGTGGGTACCGCGCTAATGGCGCGTGTCCTGACGTTCGATCTCTCCTGGCTCTCGCCGCTGCTGATTTTTATCGGCGTTATCTTCTTTCTGGGGCGTAAGCAGACCCGCGCCGGGCAACTCGGGCGCGTGGGGATTGGCCTCGGTCTGATCCTGCTGGCGCTGGAGCTGATTGTGCAGGCCGTTACGCCGATCACCCAGGCCAACGGTGTGCAGGTCATCTTTGCCTCCCTGACCGGCGATATCATGCTGGATGCGCTCATCGGCGCGGTCTTTGCCATTGTCAGCTACTCCAGCCTGGCGGCGGTGCTACTGACGGCGACATTAACGGCCGCCGGTGCCATCTCTTTCCCGGTGGCGCTCTGTCTGGTGATTGGCGCTAACCTTGGCTCCGGCCTGCTGGCAATGCTCAACAACAGCGCCGCCAATGCCGCTGCCCGCCGCGTGGCGCTGGGCAGCCTGCTGTTTAAGCTGGTGGGCAGTTTGATCATCCTGCCGTTTGTTCACCCGCTGGCGAATCTGATGGATAACCTGCCGCTGCCGAAGGCAGAGCTGGTGATCTACTTCCACGTCTTCTACAACCTGGTACGCTGCCTGGCGATGGTGCCTTTCGCCGGGCCGATGGCGCGCTTCTGCGAACGGATGATCCGCGACGAGCCCGAACTGGATTCGCGCCTCAAACCCAAGCACCTGGATACCTCCGCGCTGGATACGCCAGCGCTGGCGCTGGCCAATGCCGCCCGTGAGACGTTGCGGATGGGCGATGCCATGGAAACCATGCTCGATGGGCTGCAAAAAGTGATGCGTGGCGAACCGCGGGAAGAGAAAGCGCTGCGTAAACTCGCCGACGACATCAACGTGCTCTACACCGCTATCAAGCTCTATCTGGCTCGCATGCCGCAGGATGAACTGGCGGAAGAGGAGTCCCGCCGCTGGGCGGAGATTATCGAAATGTCGCTTAACCTTGAGCAGGCGTCCGATATTGTTGAACGCATGGGCAGTGAAATCGCCGACAAATCGCTGGCGGCCCGTCGCGCATTCTCCCTTGAAGGGTTACAAGAGCTGGAAGCGTTACACGAACAGCTGGTGAGTAACCTGAAGCTGGCCATGTCGGTCTTCTTCTCCGGAGACGTGCCCAGCGCCCGCCGCCTGCGCCGTAACAAGCACCGTTTCCGCATCCTTAACCGCCGTTATTCCCACGCTCACGTCGAGCGTCTGCATCAGCAGAACGTGCAAAGCATCGAAACCAGCTCCCTGCACCTGGGCCTGCTGGGGGATATGAAGCGTCTCAATTCGCTGTTCTGCGCGGTGGCGTATAGCGTGATGGAGCAGCCGGACGAAGATGATGAGCGGGATGAGTATTAATCTCTGAAAGCGCCTCGCAAAACCATGTTGCGAGGCGTGACACCTTTTAAAGCGCCATTTACGCTTAAGACCTTATGATTTTAAGGGAATAGAAAATGGTTGTTTATTACGCTACACTTCGCCAATTCATGCGCATTTCGATGGGGGTTCTCATGCGCACTACTTCTGGCAATAAAAAATCAGTTAATGTGTCTTTAGCACCAGAAATTCTTGAAGAGGCGCGACGTCTTAATCTTAATCTCTCCGCTGTACTCACGGCTGCACTTCAGGAGCAGTTTCGTGTGCATCAGCGCGCCGCGTGGTTAGAAGAAAATAAAGCCTCTATCGAGGCTATTAACCAGTGGGTAGAGGAAAACGGCTCCTTTAGTGACTTTCAGAGATCTTTCTGATGAAGCAATATTTTGCTTATGAGAATGAAGGTAGGGGTAAAACGGCATATCCCTGGCTAATCAATATGCAGCATCCCGTGGCCAATGTGATGAAGCACCTTCTTGTCGCCCCCGCCGTTGAACTTAGCCATCTTCGAGGCGTTCAGCCACCTGCGAAAGTATGCCCTGTCGTAGAGATAGCAGGTAAGCCTTGCGTGGTCATGATGCACATGATGGCAGGCATTTCACCAACAGAGTTGGGCAGGTGTGTCGCCGATCTTACGCAAAACCGGGCGTCATTGCGTGATGCGCTCGATTTTCTCATCAACGGTTACTAAGCCTTTTTTGTCAGCCGCAAGGTAAGGTATATTTCGCCCTTCACAGGAGAAACTATGCTGCCAGAACAATCAACCCGATTAAATAAATACATTAGCGAGAGCGGAATTTGCTCACGTCGCGAAGCAGACCGTTACATCGAACAGGGTAACGTGTTTATCAACGGCAAACGCGCCACCATTGGCGACCAGGTTACGCCCGGCGACGTGGTGAAAGTAAATGGTCAACTCATCGAGCCGCGTGATGCAGAAGACCTGGTATTTATCGCGTTGAACAAACCGGTTGGCATCGTTAGCACCACCGAAGATGGCGAGCGCGATAACATCGTTGATTTCGTCAACCACAGCACCCGCATCTTCCCGATTGGCCGCCTGGATAAAGACTCTCAGGGGCTGATTTTCCTCACCAACCATGGCGATCTGGTTAACAAAATTCTGCGTGCCGGTAACGATCACGAGAAAGAGTACATTGTGACGGTGAACAAAGCGGTCACCGATGAATTTATCCAGGGCATGGGCGCAGGCGTGCCGATTTTGGGCACCGTCACGAAGAAATGTAAGGTGAAGAAAGAGGGGCCATTCTCGTTCCGTATTACGCTGGTGCAGGGACTAAACCGCCAGATCCGTCGTATGTGCGAGCATTTCGGCTATGAAGTCACAAAGCTCGAACGCACGCGCATTATGAACGTCAGCCTGTCCGGTATTCCGCTGGGCGAGTGGCGCGACCTGACCGGCGACGAGCTGATTGAGCTGTTCAGGCTGATCGAAAACTCCTCTTCTGAAGCGAAGCCAAAGGCGAAAGCAAAACCGAAAACGCAGGCGATTAAGCGCCCGGTCGTGAAGGCGCCGCCTGCTGAAGAAAAAGGGCGGGGCAAGCCCGCGGGGAAACGCTTTACCCAGCCGGGCCGTAAAAAGAAAGGGCGCTAATTAGCGCCTTCCACGGGTTGATGTACTGGCTGACCAGGAGAAGGTCGCCTCTGCATCCGGTTTATAAGCCTGCTCTTTTTTCAGCTTGCGGGCTTTCTTCGCCGCGGCTTCACGCTGCGCCATCAGTTTATCGATGTACTCTTTTTTAACCTGATTGGTTTCGGCGTTCGTTAGCGTACGGCCATGCGCGATACGGGCGCGATCGAGTAGCGTTTTGAGTTCGCGCTGCTCGGCTTCTGTCATCTCTTTCTGGGTCAAACGGGGTGTCGCCATTGCGAAGCCTCCTGAAGGGGAGGCTTCAGTGTAAAGCAAGTGTCGCCAATTAACCCTGCTTTACCGCATCTTTTTTCGGTTGTTCATCAATCGCTTTACCGGACCAGTAGCCCGCCAGCAGAGAGCCGGACAGGTTGTGCCAGACGGAGAACAGCGCGCCCGGCAATGCCGCCAGCGGTGAAAAGTAGATCTTGCCAAGCGCCGCCGCCAGGCCGGAGTTCTGCATCCCCACTTCAATGGCCAGCGTGCGGCAGGTGGATTCATCAAAGCCAAAGAGCTTACCGCCCCAGTAGCCACTCAGCAGCCCGATAATGTTGTGCAGCACCACCGCAATAATAACGACAAAGCCGACGGAGGCGATATGTGCAGCCGAGCCGGCCACCACGGCGCTGATAATGGCCAGAATACAGACCATCGAAAAGGCGGGCAGATACGGCTCAACCGCCTTTACCATGCGCGGGAAAAGATGGTGAATAACCAGACCCAGCGCAATAGGGATCACCACGATTTGCAGGATGCTGAGCAGCATTCCCATCACATCCACCTGAATATGCGCATCAACGTACAGGCGGGTTAACAGCGGGGTGGCGATCACGCCCACCAGGGTCGACACCGAAGAGATAGTCACCGAAAGTGCGACATCCCCTTTCGCCAGATAGATCATTACGTTAGAGGCGGTTCCGCTGGCAACGCTGCCCACCAGTACCATGCCGGCAGAGAGGTCAGGCGGCATTTTAAACGCCATCGCCAGCAGCCAGGCGGCGAGCGGCATGATCAGGTAGTGCAGGAAAGTGCCCGCCGCGACCGGTGCCGGGCGCGACAGCACGCGCTTAAAGTCGTCGATTTTTAAATGGACGCCCATGCCGAACATAATCAGCATCAGCAGGGTTGTGATCCAGGGGCCAATGGCGGTGAAATGGGTGGGCGTGTAATACGCGAGTACAGAGAGCAGCAGTGCCCATAGCGGGAACAGCCTGGTGATAACGGCTAACATAGGTTTTCCTTGCGATTGTGTTGTGTTGTTTCTTTATAAAAAAAGCCGGGTTCGAGCCCGGCCATAGGTATTGTTTATCCTGCTAATGAATTTTATTCAAACAAATTCTCTTCATGATCCCGCGCGGAGGCTCTCCCAGCTCAGCCCAAAGCGGGCCAGGTATTTACGTAACCTGTCGGCATCGTTTGGATTGGCCTTTTTTAATCGCGAAACAGCAAAAAGCTCACGGCCCGCCTCGGAGAGTGAAGCACTGCGCCGACACACCTCCAGCACCGTCTCCAACTGACGCTGCTCGAAGAGATCGATCTCAGGCAGTGGCGTTGTCGACGCTGTTTGCCAGCTGGCCTGCAGGCGCTCAATTTCCTCTTCTACCAGCACCAGGGTAATGCGTCCCTGTTCGGCAAGGGTCGCCATGCGCGCTATCGATGCGCTCAGTTCGCGGAAATTACCGCGCCACAGCGCGGAGGGAGAACTGGCGAAGCGCAGATAGCGCTCGCGCGCGTCTTTATCAAATCGTACCTGCGCCTGCGCTTCGGTCGAAAAAAGGTGCAGTTCGTACTCTACGTTCGGCGCAATATCCTCCCGGCGCTGTGCCAGCCCCGGCAGCGCGAAGCTCCACATATTGATACGGGCGTAGAGATCTTCGCGAAAACGACCTTCCGCCACCCACTGGCGCAGATCCCGGTGCGTGCCCGCGATCAGCTGAAAATCACTCTGCACCTCTTTATCCGAGCCAAACGGCAAAAAGGTCTTCTCTTCAATGGCCTTTAACAGCATGGCCTGTTCGTCGAGGCCCAGTTCCGCAATCTCATCTAAGAACAGCACGCCGCCGTCGGCCTCGCGTAATAGCCCCGCTCGGGCCGTCTGCGCGCCGGTAAAGGCCCCTTTCACATGGCCGAACAACGTTGACATGGCGTTGTCGCCGCGCAGCGTGGCGCAGTTCACCGCGACTAATCTGCCAGAGACCCGATGGCGCGCCTGTTTAAGCTGATAAATGCGGTTGGCGAGAAACGACTTGCCAGCCCCCGTCGGGCCTGTCAGCAGTAGAGGCGCCGTAGAACGCAGCGCAACGCGCTCAATCTGATCGATAAGGGCGTTAAAAGTGGCATTGCGGGTGTCGATTCCGGCTTTCAGGAACGAAACGGACTGCTGCTGCTCGCGCTGAAAGCGGCTGGTTAAGGTCGTATACCGGCTCAAATCCAGGTCGATGATTGAGTAACTGCCCGCGGCGATGGCCTCTTCCGGCGCGCCTCTGGCGGCCGGACCGGTTTGCAACAGGCTGGCAGGGAGATAGCGCGCTTCGGTCAGCAAAAACCAGCAAATCTGCGCCACGTGCGTCCCGGTGGTGATGTGCACCAGGTACTCTTCATTATCCGTATCGAAGGGGTAGTGGGTCGCAAAGTCGAGAAACGCGGCGTACACCTCTTCAAAATCCCAGGGGTCTTTTATGATGACCGGGCAAGGGCGAACCTCGGTATGGGGTGAAAGAAGGGCGATATCTTCTGCGATCTGCTGAGCCATGCTCTGATCGTGCGGCTGGTGAATGAGCTCCAGCCTGTCGACAGGAAAGTCTGGCTGCTGACACAGCCCGACGGTAGGCCGCCATTTGCGAAAGCGGTTTGCCCGTTTTCCACGTTTATCCATCACCGTGCCGAGCACGCCAATCACTACCCGCCGTTTCTTCATGTTTATCCCAAAAGATAAAAGTCGATATCAAAAGATAAAAATTATCTGCAGATTATGCAATGTCAAAATAGAAGATAAAAAATAAATATCCATTAATTCAAACACATAAAAATTTATTCGCCATTTTCCTTTTGTTGGCACGCTTATGGCAATAACTCCTCTGTCAGCACGTTGAGCACGCAGGGGGTTAAGGCCCCGCCGGCGCACCAGGAACGGCGAACACTGTTTTCCCGGGGCGTTCCGTCAACCAATGACACCCAGGGGTTCGATTCCCCATTCATTTCCCCAATGAAAACTGGTTGTGACTCATAAATGGTAAAGAGGGGCGGTGTTTAGCCCCAAAGAAGGTGGCCGGTAACGGTGCCGGATCGCAGGCAAGAGGGATCTCCCCTGCGATTTCGCTCCTGCACCCGCCCCTGATTTTAAAAGGAAAATAAAATGATAAAAAAAATTACGGTACGCAAAGGTCAACTGGCGCTGCTGGCGAAGCGTGGCGATTACTACAAGGTACTGGAGGCGGGTGAATACCGCCTGCCATGGTTCAACACGCCGGACGTATTAGTGGTTAGCCGCGATGGCAGTGAAGTCCCGGCAGCCCTCGCCGACTATTTACGCCGCTTCCAGCCAGCCTGGGTAGACACATACTGCCTGGTCGTGGAATTAACAGATAATGAAGTCGGGGTGTTGTACAGGAATGGCGTTATTGAGGAGGTGATCCCTCCCGCCTCCCGACGTCTGTTCTGGCAGGACGATGACGCGCTGAAGCTGGTGCAGTTCGACACGCGCCAGGTTCAGGTGCCCGACGACGTGATGGCTGCCGTATTGCAGCCCCGTCGTAACGGCGCGGTGAAAGGGCGCGACGCGATACAGGTGGTTCAGGTGCCCGCCTGGCACGTGGGGGTATTAAAAATCGATGGTGAAACCCAGCCGTTGTTAATGCCGGGCATGAGCGCCTGGTGGAAAGTGAATCATCTGGTCGAGGCGGAGGTAGTCGATACCCGTTTGCAGGTGCTGGAAGTGGCGGGGCAGGAGATCCTGACGAAGGATAAAGTGAACCTGCGCCTCAATCTTGCGGCGAACTGGCGTTATCGCGATGTGTTGCAGGCATTTGGCCAGCTTACCCGTCCGCTTGATCATCTGTACCGCGAATTGCAGTTTGCTCTGCGCGAAGCGGTAGGTACCCGTACGCTGGACGAACTGCTCGAAGATAAGCAGGTCATCGACGAGGTGGTGAGCAAGCAGGTTGATGCCCGAATGGCACCCTTTGGGATCGATATCGCCTCTTTAGGGGTGAAAGACATTGTCTTACCGGGGGATATGAAAACCATCCTCTCCCGCCTGGTTGAGGCTGAAAAATCGGCGCAGGCTAACGTCATCCGCCGACGCGAAGAGACCGCCGCCACCCGTTCGCTGTTAAATACGGCGAAAGTGATGGAAAACAACCCGGTCGCTCTGCGCTTAAAAGAGCTGGAAACGCTGGAAAGAGTGGCAGAACGCATCGATAAAATCTCGGTGTTTGGTGGCCTGGATCAAGTCCTGCACGGATTAGTGAATCTAAAGGGGTAGTGCAATGCAGCATCACGAATTTCAACTTTTGACGGCGCAGAACAGTGCGCCGGTAAAAATGTGGACCCATGGGGTTCCGGTCGAGCCCGAGGCGCAAGAGCAACTGCTGAACACCGCAAGAATGCCCTTTATCTTTAAACATCTGGCGGTGATGCCGGATGTGCATCTCGGTAAAGGGTCGACCATTGGCAGCGTCATTCCGACCAAAGGGGCCATTATTCCGGCGGCGGTGGGCGTCGATATCGGCTGTGGGATGATCGCCGTGCGCACCTCGCTGGTGGCCAGCGATCTGCCAGATAACCTCAGCGGATTGCGTAGCGCCATTGAGCGGGCGGTGCCGCACGGACGGACCAACACCCGTTCTCGTCGCGATAAAGGGGCCTGGGAAACGCCTCCTGCGGAAGTGGATACCCACTGGGCCGGGCTGGCGCCGCGCTTCAAACGGCTGACGGATAAATACCCTCAGTTGCTGAAAACTAACCATTATCAGCATCTGGGTACGCTGGGCACCGGTAACCACTTTATTGAAGTGTGCCTCGATGAACAGCAGCGAGTATGGGTGATGCTGCACAGCGGTTCGCGCGGCGTAGGAAATGCGATTGGCAACCTGTTTATCACCCTGGCCCAGAAAGATATGCAGCAACATCTCGCGCATTTGCCGGATAAAAACCTGGCGTATTTCCAGGAGGGGAGCCGCCACTATAACGACTACATCGAAGCCGTGGAGTGGGCGCAGGATTTTGCGCGTCATAACCGCGAAGTGATGATGTCCCGGGTACTGAGCGCACTGTCACACATAATCGCCAAACCCTTTATGACTCAGCAAGAGGCGGTCAATTGCCACCATAACTACGTGCAGAAAGAGCACCATTTTGGCGAAGAAGTGCTGGTTACGCGTAAAGGGGCGGTGTCGGCGCAAAAGGGGCAGTTGGGGATTATCCCCGGTTCAATGGGGGCGAAGAGCTTTATCGTGCGCGGGTTGGGCAATGAAGAGAGTTTTTGCTCCTGCAGCCACGGGGCCGGACGTGTAATGAGCCGGACGGCGGCGAAAAAACGGTTCACCGTGGCGGATCATATCCGCGCCACCGCCCACGTGGAGTGCCGAAAAGACAGCGAGGTGATCGATGAGATCCCCATGGCATATAAAGACATCGAAGCCGTGATGGCGGCGCAATCGTCCCTGGTCGAAGTGGTCCATACCTTGCGTCAGGTGGTCTGTGTAAAAGGATAAAAAGATGGCAAATAACGGAGTCGATGCCGCCATGCGTGACCGCGTGCGGCAGCAGCTAGAAGAGGTCGAACAGCGCTTTAACGTGAAGGTGCTTTACGCCTGCGAATCGGGCAGCCGGGGCTGGGGCTTTGCCTCACCGGATAGCGACTACGACGTACGCTTTCTCTATGTGCATCAACCTGAATGGTACCTGCGCGTTGAGCCGCAGCGCGATGTGATAGAGCTGCCGATAGATTACGAACTGGATGTTTGCGGCTGGGAATGGCGCAAAGCGCTGGGCTTGCTCAAGGCGGCGAACCCCACCTTAATCGAGTGGCTCGATTCACCGGTGGTCTATCAGCAGAACGACGCGGTATTAGCGGAGCTGCGAGCATTAGTCCCGCAGTGGTTTTCTCCGGTGCGGGCACGCTGGCACTACTACTCAATGGCACGGAAAAACTTCCGCGGCTATTTGCAGGGGGATGAGGTTCGGCTTAAGAAGTACTTTTACGTTCTGCGTCCGCTGTTAGCGGTGCGCTGGGTCGAAGCGGGCAGAGGGGTGCCGCCGATGCGATTTGCCGAGCTGTTGGCAGGAAGCGAGCTGGAGCCGCCGCTACGCCAGGAAATAGATGAACTCCTGGCCATCAAACAGCGCGCCGGTGAAGCGCAGTACGGCCCCCGACGGCCGCTTCTGCACGCGTTTTTGCAGCAAGAGCTGGCGCGGGGTGAGGTGCCGCCTGCGCTGCCTGATGGCCGTGAAGGCGACATAAAAACGCTGGATGCCCTGTTGATGAAAACAGTGCTGGCGAGCTAAAAAAAGCCCGGTTGCGATGGCACCGGGCTTTTTTATTATTCGAACAGGTTCTGGTGCAGCTTCTGCACGACCTGCTCCGCTTCGGCACCCGGTACCAGGAAACAGAGGTTATAGCTGGAAGCGCCATAGCAAATCATGCGGATATTAAACGGATCCAATACCCCGAAGACCTCTTTGCCCACGCCACAGGCGCGAGAGAGCTGGTTACCGATAATTGCCACCAGCGCCAGGTTCTCTTCGACCTCGACGCGGCACAGCGAAGAGAGCTCCATCAGCAGCGACTGAGTCAGCAGCGTATCGCCGGTAGAGGTTGAGCCGGTGGTATCCAGCGTCAGGGCGATGCTTACCTCAGAAGTGGTGATCAAATCTACCGAGATATTATGGCGCGCCAGGATACCAAACACTTCTGCCAGAAAACCGCGGGAATGCAGCATATTCAGGCTGTGCAGGGTCACCAGGGTTTGCTTGCGACGCAGGGCCAGCGCGCGGAACAGCGGTGGGTTTTCGGTGTTTTTACACACCAGGGTTCCGCCGGCTTTTGGATCTTTACTTGAACCCACAAAGACCGGAATATCGCTGCGAACGGCCGGCAACAGCGTCGCCGGGTGCAGAACTTTCGCCCCAAAGGTGGCCATCTCTGCCGCCTCTTCGAAGGCGATAACATCAATACGTTTTGCTGCCGGTACTACGCGAGGATCGGTGGTGTAAATGCCTGGTACGTCGGTCCAGATATCGACGCGAGACGCGTGCAGCGCTTCGCCCAGCAGTGCGGCGGTGTAGTCGCTGCCACCACGGCCCAGGGTGGTGGTACGGCCTTTCGCTTCGCTACCAATAAAGCCCTGAGTAATGACCATGCCTTCCGCCAGGCGCGGGGCCAGCTGTTGCGCGGTAAGCTCTGCCAGCGCGGCAATGTCGGGTTCGGCGCGGCCAAAACGGTCGTTGGTGCGCATCACTTTACGCACATCAAACCACTGGGCCTGAACCTGACGTTCACGCAGAATTTCGACAAACAGCAGGGTGGACATCAACTCACCGTGGCTGACCAGCTCGTCGGTGAGCGCGGTAGAGGTCGCCAGCGAGGCGGCTTCTGCCAGGGTGGTGATGTTCTCAAGCAGACGTTCGATCTCCTCGCGAATCACGTTTGGATTCTGCATATGCTCAAGAATATCGAACTGAATTTTGCGCAAGGCGTCGAGTTTAACGAAGCGTTCAGTCGCTTCCAGTCCTTCTGACAGCGCAACCAGCAGATTCGTCACGCCAGCGGATGCAGAGAGCACCACCAGGCGAGTATTCGGATCGGCCAGCACCACATCGGCGCTGCGGTTCATGGCTTCATAATCAGCCACACTGGTGCCGCCAAATTTAGCGACCACAAAACTCGTCATAACAACCTCGTGTCAGGGAATGAATAAAGCGACCGTGGCACAAGATTGAAACAAAAACAGGTGCAGCCGCAGATTACGGCCCTATAAATAAAATGCGGGGGAAGTCCTGTCAATGCTGGGATTATGCGGATTTTTCATGGGGGGGTACCCCTCAGTAACAGGACTTATAACAGGCCATTATTTTATCCTTCGTTTTTGCCCTTTCTGGACAACAATCCACCGCGTCAGGGAGAGAGTACAGCAGCTATACTTTCCGGGTCTTTTCACATGCGTTTGATGCAGACCAGGGCAATGGCATAAAAACCATCACAATTTCTGTTCGCAGGCGCTACAATCGACCGCAGTCACAATTCTCAATTCAGAAGAGTATTGCTATGAAAAACATCAATCCAACGCAGACTTCATCCTGGCAGGCTTTACAAAAGCACTTTGACGAAATGAAAGACGTTTCGATCGCGGACCTCTTCGCAAAAGACGCAGATCGTTTCAGTAAGTTCTCCGCGACCTTTGACGATCAGATGCTGGTGGACTTCTCTAAAAACCGTATCACTGAAGAGACGCTGGCCAAACTGCTGGACCTGGCGAAAGAGATCGATCTGGCCGGGGCGATCAAGTCCATGTTCTCTGGCGAGAAGATCAACCGCACCGAAGACCGTGCCGTGCTGCACGTGGCTCTGCGTAACCGTAGCAATACACCTATCATCGTTGACGGCAAAGATGTGATGCCGGAAGTGAACGCGGTGCTGGAAAAAATGAAAACCTTCTCAGAAGCCATTATTTCGGGTGACTGGAAAGGCTATACCGGTAAAGCGATCACCGACGTGGTGAACATCGGTATCGGCGGCTCCGACCTGGGTCCGTTCATGGTGACCGAAGCGCTGCGCCCTTACAAAAATCATCTGAATATGCACTTCGTTTCTAACGTCGATGGCACTCATATCGCGGAAGTGTTGAAGAAAGTGAACCCGGAAACCACGCTGTTCCTGGTGGCATCTAAAACCTTCACCACCCAAGAGACCATGACCAACGCCCACAGCGCGCGTGACTGGTTCCTGAAAACCGCGGGCGACAACAAACACGTGGCGAAACACTTCGCGGCGCTCTCTACCAATGGTAAAGCGGTTGGCGAATTCGGTATCGATACGGCCAACATGTTCGAGTTCTGGGACTGGGTGGGCGGCCGTTACTCCCTGTGGTCCGCCATTGGCCTGTCGATCATCCTCTCCGTAGGCTTCGACAACTTTGTTGAACTGCTCTCCGGCGCACACGCGATGGATAAACACTTCTCCACGACGCCTGCCGAGAAAAACCTGCCGGTGCTGCTGGCGCTGATCGGGATCTGGTACAACAACTTCTTCGGTGCGGAAACAGAAGCCATCCTGCCGTACGACCAGTACATGCACCGCTTTGCGGCCTACTTCCAGCAGGGCAACATGGAATCCAACGGTAAGTACGTTGACCGTAATGGCAACGCGGTGGATTACCAGACCGGCCCAATTATTTGGGGTGAACCGGGCACCAATGGTCAACACGCCTTCTATCAGCTGATTCACCAGGGCACCAAAATGGTACCGTGCGATTTCATCGCCCCGGCTATCACCCATAATGCCCTGTCTGACCACCACCAGAAGCTGCTGTCTAACTTCTTCGCCCAGACCGAAGCGCTGGCGTTTGGTAAAGCGCGTGAAGTGGTAGAGCAGGAGTACCGCGACCAGGGTAAAGATCCGGCTCAGCTGGACCACGTGGTGCCGTTTAAAGTGTTCGAAGGCAACCGCCCAACCAACTCCATCCTGCTGCGCGAAATCACTCCATTCAGCCTGGGGGCGTTGATTGCGCTGTATGAGCACAAGATCTTCACCCAGGGTGCGATCCTGAATATCTTCACCTTTGACCAGTGGGGCGTAGAGCTGGGCAAACAGCTGGCTAACCGCATCCTGCCTGAGCTGAGTGATGATAAAGATATCGCCAGCCACGATAGTTCAACCAACGGTCTGATTAACCGTTATAAAGCGTGGCGCGCGTAATAAATGAGTCATAAATGATGCCGGCGCCATGCCGGCATTTTTTTATCGGACTATTCTTGTTGTCCGTTACCTTACGCAAATTTCTATTATAAGTTTTATCTGAAAAGGCCAAATAGCCCAATAGTTATCAGGGTCTATTTTAGGAGTATACGCAGAACCCATCTCTCGCTGTATATTTTAATTAATTGAAATTAATGGTTTTTTAATTCATTAAATAGACTTTTTATTTCCCTGCATCCAATTATCTGAAAACCTTTCTGTTATTTCCCGCTGCGTCAATCCGTCTGCTTTAGTTGTGTATACTCGATCCCGCCTGAATTTCTTTTCAGGTAAATCTCCATTCATTCATTGAAGGGAAATTGATATGAAGAAAGTACTTTATGGCATTTTTGCCATATCTGCGCTTGCGGCAACGTCTGCCTGGGCAGCACCGGTTCAGGTCGGTGAAGCGGCGGGTTCGGCTGCGACGTCTGCGTCTGCGGGGAGTTCTACCGCAACCGCGACCAGCACCGTAGGCTCGGCCGTGGGTGTCGCGCTGGCGGCAACCGGTGGCGGTGATGGTTCCAATACCGGAACCACGACCACAACCACAACAAGCACCCAGTAATACCGGGTGTATTAACTCTAACCACACTTCGGTGTGGTTATTTCGCCCCTTCGGAGAAGAGTCGTGAAGCGACCTGCAATCATCCTGATTTGCCTGCTTTTACAGGCCTGCTCAGCCACCACTAAAGGGCTGGGCAACTCACTGTGGGAGAGTCTGTTCGGAACGCCGGGTGTACACCTGACCGATGACGATATCCAGAACATGCCCTACGCCAGCCAATACATGCAGTTAAACGATGGCCCGCAACTGTTTGTGGTACTCGCTTTCGATGAAAACGGGCAGCAGAAATGGGTGACGCAGGATCAGGCCACCATTGTTACGCAGCATGGCCGCATAGTGAAAACACTGCTCGGCGGCGACAATCTGCTGGAGGTGAATAACCTCGCGGATGACCCGCTTATCAAGCCCAATCAAATTACCGACGGCGCAAGCTGGACGCGGACGATGGGCTGGACCGAACACAAACAGGTGCGCTATGCCACTGCACGGTCGGTCTTTCGCTGGGATGGCAGCGACAGCGTAAAAGTCGGCAGCGACGAGACTCGCGTTCGCGTGCTGGATGAAGCCGTCACGACCGATCAGGCCAGCTGGCATAACCGTTACTGGGTGGACGACGAAGGGCAGATACGCCAGTCGTTGCAGTACCTGGGCGCCGATTTCTTCCCGGTGAAAGCGACCCTGATTAAGGCAGCGAAACAATGAACATCAAACTCTGCGTTGCGCTGTTAATGTGCCTGAGTGCGCCGCTGGCGTGGTCGGCGGGCACGGTTAAGGTCTATATCGCCGACAGCAAAGAACCCAAAACCTTATCCAATGCGGAACACCTCCTCGATCTGGTTGGACAGCCTCGTCTGGCAAACAGCTGGTGGCCGGGAGCCGTAATCAGTGAGCGTCAGGCCACGGTGCGTGCAGAGCAGCAGCACAAGGCGTTGCTGGCAAGGCTGACCGGGCTTGCTGGCCAGGCCTCTGGCGACGATACGGCGGCAATCAACGCCGTGCGCCAGCAGCTGGAGCAGATTGCCGTGACCGGACGTCAGCGGATAAATCTCGATCCTGATGAAGTGCGCATAGCGGAAAACGGCAATCCGACGCTGCTGGGGGAGTACAGCCTGTGGATCCCCGCCAAACCCGGCACCGTGACGGTGATGGGGCTGGTCAGCAGCCCGGGCAAAAAGCCGTTTACGCCGGGGCGTGATGTGGCGAGCTATCTCGACGAGCAGAGCCTGTTAGCGGGTGCTGAGAAGAGCTATGCGTGGGTCGTTTATCCGGATGGCCGTACGCAGAACGTCCCGGTGGCCTACTGGAACAAGCGTCATGTGGAGCCCATGCCGGGCAGCGTGATTTTTGTCGGCTTTGCCGATCACTTCTGGACGAAGGCGTATGACGGTCTCAATACCGACATCCTTCACTCCCTGACGCATCGGATACCGGATTGATGAAAAAAACTTATCTCTACAGCGCCCTGGCGCTGTGTGTGAGCGCCGCCTGCCACGCAGAAACGTATCCGGCCCCGATCGGGCCGTCGCAGTCGGACTTTGGTGGTGTGGGGCTACTGCAAACGCCTACCGCCCGCATGGCGCGGGAAGGGGAGATCAGCCTTAACTATCGCGATAACGATCAGTATCGTTACTACTCCGCCTCGGTACAGCTTTTCCCGTGGCTGGAAACCACCCTGCGCTATACCGACGTTCGCACCAAAAAATACAGCAGCGTAGAGTCTTTCTCTGGCAATCAGACTTACAAAGATAAAGCCTTCGACGTAAAACTGCGCCTGTGGGAAGAGAGCTACTGGATGCCGCAGGTCTCCGTCGGCGCGCGCGATATCGGCGGTACAGGTTTGTTCGATGCCGAGTACCTGGTGGCCAGTAAAGCCTGGGGCCCGTTTGATTTCAGCCTCGGCCTGGGCTGGGGATATCTCGGCACCAGCGGTAACGTCAGTAACCCGTTCTGTTCATACAGCGACAAATATTGCTACCGTGACAACAGCTATAAAAAGGCCGGTTCGGTCAATGGCGATCAGATGTTCCACGGCCCCGCTTCACTGTTTGGCGGCGTAGAGTATCAGACGCCCTGGCAGCCGCTACGCCTGAAGCTGGAGTATGAAGGGAATAACTACAGCGAAGATTTTGCCGGCAAGCTGGAACAGAAGAGCAAGTTTAACGTTGGCGCCATTTATCGCGTAACCGACTGGGCCGACGTGAACCTCAGCTATGAGCGGGGCAATACCCTGATGTTTGGCGTGACCCTGCGCACTAACTTCAATGATATGCGACCGTCATACAACGATAACGCCCGGCCGAAATACCAGCCGGAGCCGCAGGATGCCATCCTCCAGCATACGGTTGTTGCCAACCAGCTCACGCTGTTGAAATACAACGCCGGCCTCGCGGATGCGAAGATCCAGGTGAAGGGCGATACCCTGTACGTGACCGGCGAGCAGGTGAAATACCGCGATTCAGGAGAAGGGATCGAACGCGCCAACCGGATCATCATGAACGATCTTCCCGACGGGATCCGCACGATCCGCGTAACTGAAAACAGACTTAACCTGCCTCAGGTGACCACTGAAACGGATGTGGCAAGCCTGCAGCGCCATCTGGCGGGAGAGCCACTGGGACACGAGACCGAACTGGTTCAAAAACGGGTGGAGCCGATAGTGCCAGAGCGCACCGAGCAGGGCTGGTATATTGATAAACCGCGCTTCGATTTCCATATCGATCCGGTGCTAAACCAGTCCGTCGGTGGGCCAGAAAACTTCTATATGTACCAGTTGGGGGTGATGGCCACGGCGGATCTGTGGGTGACGGATCACCTCCTGACCACCGGGAGTCTGTTTGGCAACCTGGCGAATAACTACGACAAGTTCAACTACACCAACCCGCCAAGCGATTCGAAGCTGCCGCGCGTGCGTACACATGTACGTGACTATGTGCAAAACAACGCGTACGTGAACAACCTGCAGGCCAACTATTTCCAGTACTTTGGCAACGGCTTCTACGGCCAGGTGTACGGAGGCTATCTGGAGACCATGTATGGCGGCGCGGGGGCCGAAGTGCTTTACCGTCCTGTCGACAGCAACTGGGCGTTCGGTCTGGATGCCAACTACGTGAAACAGCGTGACTGGCGCAGCGCGCAGGACATGATGAAGTTCACCGATTACAGCGTGAAAACGGGCCATCTCACCGCCTACTGGACGCCGTCCTTTGCTCAGGATGTGCTGGTGAAAGCGAGCGTTGGACAGTATCTGGCGGGGGATAAAGGCGGCACGCTGGATATCTCGAAACACTTCGACAGCGGCGTGGTTGTCGGTGGCTATGCGACCCTCACCAACGTGTCGCCGGATGAGTACGGGGAAGGGGACTTCACCAAAGGGGTGTATGTCTCTATTCCACTGGATCTCTTCTCATCGGGCCCGACCCGCAGCCGCGCGGCCATTGGCTGGACGCCGCTGACCCGCGACGGGGGGCAACAGCTTGGACGTAAGTTCCAGCTGTACGATATGACCAGCGATAAGAGTATTAACTTCCGCTGAGGCTCCTCGCCCTAACCCTCTCCTCAGTGGCGAGGGTTCGGTTTTCTCCCTCTCCCTGAGGGAGAGGGCCGGGGTGAGGGCATGGTTTTCCTCTCTCCCTGAGGGAGAGGGTAACAAACTCCGAATCGAGTAAAACATAAACAAAAAATATAGATCCCCGTCACATTTTTGCGTTATACAGGAACCTCGTCCTGGAGAATGAGGTGCTGTATGACATCCCTGACCCGCCCGCGCGTTGAGTTCATCTCAACCATCCTCCAGACCGTGCTGAACCTCGGTCTGCTGAGCCTTGGTCTGATTCTGGTCGTCTTTCTCGGCAAAGAGACGCTGCATCTGGCCGATGTCCTGTTTGCCCCTGAACAAACCAGCAAATACGAGTTGGTCGAAGGGCTGGTGGTCTACTTTCTCTACTTTGAATTTATCGCCCTGATCGTGAAGTACTTCCAGTCTGGCTTTCACTTTCCGCTGCGTTACTTTGTCTACATTGGCATTACGGCGATTGTGCGGTTGATTATCGTTGATCATACCTCGCCGCTCGACGTGCTGATCTACTCGGCCGCCATTCTGCTGCTGGTGATCACCCTCTGGCTGTGCAATTCCAAACGCCTGAAGCGGGAATAAAAAAAAGGCGCTCCGAAGAGCGCCAACAACAGTCACAGTGAATTTAAGGCAATTTGAGGGATAACAGTGGCATAGAACAATGAAACTTAACCTTTCACTCCGCCTGCGGTCAGGCCGTTAACCAGCCAGCGTTGAGCCAGCAGGAATACAACGGTGATCGGAATGGCAGAGAGCACAGCGGCGGCGGCAAAGTCGCCCCACAGGTAGTTTTGTGGGTTCAGGTATTGCTGCATCCCAACCGCCAGCGTATAGCTGTTTACATCACGCAGTAGCAGAGACGCGACCGGCACTTCGGTGATGGCCGCAATGAACGACAGAATAAACACCACTGCCAGAATCGGCACCGACAGCGGCAGCAGCACCAGACGGAATGCCTGCCAAGGGGTTGCGCCATCGAGCGACGCCGCCTCTTCCAGCGAGTTGTCGATGGTTTCGAAATAGCCCTTAATCGTCCAGACATGCAGCGCAATCCCGCCCAGATAGGCGAAGATCACGCCGCCGTGGGTATTGAGGCCGATAAAGGGCACATACTGACCCAGACGGTCAAACAAGGCATATAACGCTACCAGCGACAGTACCGCCGGGAACATCTGGAAAATAAGCATCCCTTTCAGCAGCGTGGCTTTCCCCGGGAAGCGCATACGGGCAAAGGCATAGGCGCAGGTGGTGGAAAGGGTCACGATGCCGATGGCCGTAATGGTGGCCACCTTCACCGAGTTCCACAGCCATAACAGCACCGGGAACGGCGGCGGCGTCACGCGGCCATCTGCATGTTCAACGCTGAAGCCCAGCGCCAGCTTCCAGTGCTCCCAGGAGATCTGTTCCGGGATGAGACTGCCGGTGGCAAAGTTCCCTGAACGCAGCGAAATAGCGATAACCATCAGCAGCGGGAACATGATCGCCGCGATAAAAATCAGCAGCCCCAGGTGGGTAATCAGTAAACGTAACTTTTGCGATTTGGGTTGGACCATAGCCATATTCATTACCCTCCTTAGTCAAACTTCATGCGGGTTGCTTTCAGGTTCACGATAGCCAGCGCGCCCACCAGCAGGAAGATCAGCGTGGCAATCGCTGCCGCCAGACCAAAGTCCTGGCCACCGCCGCCCTCAAAGGCGATACGGTAGGTATAACTCACCAGCAGGTCGGTATAGCCTGCCGGGGTGGTGGTGCCCAGGCGATCCGGGCCGCCGTTGGTTAACAGCTGGATCAGCACGAAGTTGTTAAAGTTAAAGGCGAAGCTGGCGATCATCAGCGGCGTGAGCGGCTTAATCAGTAGCGGCAGCGTAATTTTGAAGAAGTTCTGGAACGGGGTTGCACCGTCCATCGCCGAGGCTTCGTACAGATCGTCCGGAATCGCCTTCAGCAGCCCCATGCACAGAATCATCATGTACGGATAGCCAAGCCAGGTATTGACGATAACAATCATGGTACGGGCGGTGGTCGGGTCGCTGAACCAGGCCGGTTTGATGCCAAACAGCGCGCTCAGCATCATGTTGATCTCACCAAAGCTCTGGTTAAACAGCCCTTTGAATATCAGAATCGAGATAAACGAGGGCACAGCGTAGGGCAGAATGAGCAGCACCCGGTAAATCGCTTTACCTTTGAGCGACTCCCACTGCACCAGACAGGCCAGCACCATGCCGACGGCCACGGTCAGGATCACCGTCAGTACCGAGAAGACTACCGTCCAGATGAAGATCGCGAAGAACGGTTTCTGGATACCTTCATCAGTAAAGACGCGGGTAAAGTTGTCCCAGCCGATGGTCACGGTATAGCCCGGGCTGAGCTTCTCATCACCCCAGGTGCCGTCGGCGTTTACCGCCTGATAAAAACCGACATCGTTATTCGGACGGTACTTCACGCCGCTCTGGTTGTTGGTCAGGGTACCGTCATCGGCCAGGGTATACAGCGGCCGGGTGCCGGAGAATTGGCGCAGCGAGCTCATGGTCACTTTGCTCTCATCCGGCAGCATGGCGGTGAGCTGGGTCAGCGCCTGACGATTTTGGGTAATGACACGCAGATTCGCGCGTTCGCCTTCCGGCAGGGCCGCGGCCTCTTTCAGAGTCAGCTTTTGTTCACCGCCAAATTTAAAGGCATCAGAAACAAAGACCTTTTGGCTTTCCTGGTCAGTAAGCGCTAACTTCCATTGGTCACCGTCAGGATACAAGCCAAAATTAAAGCTTTTACCCGCCTGGTATGAGCGATCCATCAGCACCTGCTGGGCGCGCTCTTGCGCAAGCTGGTTGGTGCTACTGTAGTTAGTAAACGCGATCGCGATAGTACAGATTAACGGGAACAGGACAAACAGACCCATCCCGGCCACGCCCGGATAGACATAACGCCACGCGTAGGCTTTTCGATTTGCGAAGATATAGAGGCCAACCGCGCTCAAAATCAGCGTCATGCCGGCAAACAGGTACTCCCCCTGGGCGTACATCAAAACAACAAGGTAACCCACCAGCAGGGCAAGCAGACCAATCACTGACCATTTCAGCGTGTCGCTTTGCCACCAGTGTTTCTTTTTAATGACATCCATGGGGTTCTTCCTCAACAGCGTTTTATCTTTTCTTCCTCTCCTGCGAGAGAGGGCCGGGGCGAGGGGTACAGATAGCGACAACTCTCACCCTAACCCTCTCCCGGGGGAGAGGGAATTACGGCATTACTTGGTAATACGTCCCTGAGCATCTTTCAGCGCCGCATCGACAGTCTGACGACCGCTTGCCGCGTTGATGACCGCGGTACGGGTGGCGTACCAGAACGCTGCCATTTGCGGGATGTTCGGCATGATTTCGCCTTTCTGGGCGTTATCCATAGTGGCCGCAATACGTGGATCTTTTGCCAGCTTATCCTGGAAGGATTTCAGCGCCACGGCGCCCAGCGGTTTGTCTTTGTTCACCATGTCCAGACCGTCGTCGGTCAACAGGTAGTTCTCCAGGAACTCTTTCGCCAGCTCTTTGTTCGGGCTGGCGGCGTTGATACCGGCACTCAGCACGCCAACGAAGGTTTTAGACGGCTTGCCTTTGAAGGTTGGCAGCACCGCTACGCCGTAGTTGATTTTGCTCTTGTCGATGTTGGACCACGCCCACGGACCGTTGATGGTCATCGCAGTTTCGCCCTTGTTGAAGGCGGCTTCGGCGATGGAGTAATCGGTATCCGCGTTCATGTGTTTGTTCTTGATCAGATCAACCAGGAAGGTCAGACCCGCTTTCGCGCCTGCGTTGTCCACGCCGACGTCTTTGACGTCGTATTTGCCGTTTTCAAACTTGAACGCATAACCGCCATCGGCAGCAATCAGCGGCCAGGTGAAGTACGGCTCTTGCAGGTTGAACATCAGCGCGCTCTTACCTTTGGCCTTCAGCTCTTTATCCAGCGCCGGGATCTCTTCCCAGGTTTTCGGCGGGTTAGGTACGAGGTCTTTGTTGTAAATCAGGGAGAGCGACTCAACCGCCACCGGGTAGGCGATCAGCTTGCCGTTGTAACGCACGGCATCCCAGGTGAACGGGACCAGCTTGTCCTGGAAGGCTTTATCCGGCGAGACTTCCGCCAGCAGGCCAGACTGTGCGTAACCACCGAAACGGTCATGCGCCCAGAAGATGATGTCCGGGCCGTCGCCGGTCGCTGCAACCTGCGGGAATTTCTCTTCCAGCTTATCCGGGTGTTCGACGGTGACTTTGATACCGGTGTCTTTCTCGAATTTTTTGCCCACTTCGGCCAGGCCGTTATAGCCTTTATCGCCGTTAATCCAGATAACCAACTTACCTTCTTCGATCTTGGCCAGAGCCGGGGCGGAAATCATCATTGCTGCCAGGGCGGACAATGCGAAAACGCGTGCGCCAGTCTTGATATTCATATCTGCCATCCTTTTTATGATGTGCTGTGGATACAATGAGGTAGTTCAACGTGGCTCAGTCTCCTTATTTGACATCCTCTTTCCATCCTCCTTGACCCTACGCCCCACCCCCTCAATGTGTGATCTGCGTTGCATAAATTTGAGTTATGCGTACTGGCGCACATAAACAGGCAGTGAATTTTGCCGTCTGCATCACGATTTTCGCCTCCGCCCCCGCTCGCCGGGGGCAGAGCCTGCTCTCTCATCCTCCCGCCTCCTCCCCCATAAAAAAGCCAGGGGGTGGAGGATTCGCGACGCGACGCGTTACCGCATAGTCAGCCCATCTTGAATGTTTCTGTCGATGACGGGTTGTAACAAAGGGAGTAGGGGATGGCGAGCGTACAGCTGCGTAATGTAACGAAAGCCTGGGGCGACGTGGTGGTGTCGAAAGACATCAACCTGGATATCCAGGAAGGTGAATTCGTGGTGTTTGTTGGCCCGTCAGGTTGTGGTAAATCCACGCTGCTGCGCATGATTGCCGGTCTTGAAACCATCACCAGCGGTGATTTGTTCATTGGCGACACCCGTATGAACGATGTGCCGCCCGCTGAGCGCGGCGTGGGCATGGTGTTCCAGTCTTATGCCCTCTATCCCCATCTCTCGGTTGCAGAGAACATGTCTTTCGGCCTTAAGCTGGCCGGCGCGAAGAAAGAGATTATCAACCAGCGTGTGACTCAGGTTGCCGAAGTGCTGCAGCTGGCGCACCTGCTGGAGCGTAAACCGAAGGCGCTCTCGGGCGGCCAGCGTCAGCGCGTCGCGATTGGTCGTACGCTGGTGGCTGAACCGCGCGTCTTCTTACTGGATGAACCCCTGTCGAACCTTGATGCCGCGCTGCGCGTGCAGATGCGTATCGAGATTTCCCGTCTGCACAAACGTCTGGGTCGCACCATGATTTACGTCACCCACGATCAGGTCGAGGCGATGACGCTGGCCGACAAAATTGTGGTGCTGGATGCCGGCCGCGTGGCGCAGGTGGGTAAACCGCTGGAACTCTATCACTATCCGGCAGATCGCTTTGTTGCGGGCTTTATCGGCTCGCCGAAGATGAACTTCCTGCCGGTGAAAGTGACGGCGACCGCCATCGAACAGGTTCAGGTTGAGCTGCCGAACCGCCAGCAGGTGTGGTTACCCGTCGAGAGCACCAACGTGACCGTTGGCGCCAACATGTCTTTGGGCATTCGCCCGGAGCACTTACTGCCTAGCCACATCGCCGATGTGACGCTGGAAGGTGAGGTGCAGGTAGTAGAACAGTTAGGCCACGAAACTCAGATTCATATCCAGATCCCCGCCATCCGTCAGAACCTGGTTTACCGCCAGAATGACGTGGTGTTGGTAAAAGAGGGTGCCACATTCGCTATTGGCTTGCCGCCAGAGCGCTGCCATCTGTTCCGTGAGGATGGCACCGCATGTCGTCGGCTGCATAAAGAGCCCGGCGTTTAAGCATTCCAAAACATACACAAGCTCACGAGGCCGCCACCCGTGGCCTGACGAGTGAAGTGTAAAAAAGAAAAGCAATGATCTCAGGAGATAGAATAATGATTACTCTGCGCAAAGTCCCTCTGGCGGTCGCCATTGCGGCAGGCATCCTGTCTGCCCAGGCCGGCGCTGTCGACTTTAAAGGTTATGCTCGTTCTGGCATTGGCTGGACCGGGAGTGGCGGCGAACAACAGTGTTTCCAGGCAACGGGTGCGGGTTCTAAATATCGTCTTGGTAACGAATGTGAAACCTATGCCGAAATTAAACTGGGCCAGGAAGTGTGGAAAGAGGGCGATAAGAGCTTCTACTTCGACACCAACGTAGCCTACTCCGTTGCACAGCAGAACGACTGGGAAGCCACTGACCCGGCCTTCCGTGAAGCCAACGTGCAGGGTAAAAACCTGATTGAATGGCTGCCAGGCTCCACTATCTGGGCCGGTAAGCGCTTCTATCAGCGTCATGACGTTCACATGATCGACTTCTACTACTGGGATATTTCAGGTCCGGGTGCGGGTCTGGAAAATATCGATGTCGGTTTCGGTAAACTCTCTCTGGCGGCAACACGTTCCTCTGAAGCGGGTGGCTCTTCTGCCTTCGCTAGCAACAACATCTACGACTACACCACCCGTACAGCAAACGATGTTTTCGACGTTCGCTTAGCCCAGATGGAAATCAACCCGGGCGGTACGCTGGAGCTGGGTGTGGATTATGGTCGTGCAAACGAGCGTGATGACTACTATCTGGTTGATGGCGCATCTAAAGATGGCTGGATGTTCACCGCTGAACATACCCAGAGCATGCTGAAAGGCTTTAACAAATTCGTTGTCCAGTACGCAACGGATTCAATGACTTCTCATGGTAAAGGACTGTCGCAGGGCGCAAGTATCGGAACTTCCGATGACATTAACTATGCCATGGATAATAACGGTCACCTGATACGACTCCTTGACCACGGTGCGGTCTCTCTGGGTGACAGCTGGGATCTGATGTATGTCGGTATGTACCAGGACATCAATCTGGACAGCAACAATGGGACTAAATGGTGGACTGTGGGCGTGCGTCCTATGTACAAATGGACCCCAATCATGAGTACCCTGCTTGAAGTTGGCTACGACAACGTTAAGTCTCAGGAAACAGGCGATACCAACAATCAGGTTAAAGTCACTCTCGCACAGCAATGGCAGGCGGGTGATAGCATCTGGTCTCGTCCGGCTATCCGTATCTTCGCCACTTACGCGAAGTGGGACGAAAAATGGGGTTATGCGCCAACAGGTAAAAACACTATCGCAGGCTATGCCCCTGGCATCGCTTATAGCGATACC
This sequence comes from Leclercia sp. UBA1284, assembly GCF_002308415.1. Lineage (NCBI taxonomy): Bacteria > Pseudomonadati > Pseudomonadota > Gammaproteobacteria > Enterobacterales > Enterobacteriaceae > Leclercia > Leclercia sp. UBA1284. The sequence goes on along the minus strand of NZ_DBUS01000007.1, from coordinate 560,049 downwards.
TCGGCAAGAACCTTTAGCCGCGGTGACAACGACGAGTGGTCCTTCGGTGCCCAGATGGAAATCTGGTGGTAATAACGTCTTAATCTGACGTACAGACCAAACGAGGGGCGAAAGCCCCTCAATTCCTTCGGGACGGCGCGCTATTGCCTGGCTACCGCTGAACCTGTGCTTTTGAGGTGATTACAATGAAAATGAAAAAAAGTCTCGTTGCCCTTTGTCTATCCGCAGGGCTGCTGGCCAGCGTGCCTGCCGTTACCTTTGCTGACGTAAATTTCGTACCACAAAACACCACGGCGGCGCCGTCTGTACCGACCGCAGCATTGCAGCAGCTGGTCTGGACGCCTGTCGATCAGTCAAAACCAAAAACCGCCCAGCTTGCAACGGGCGGCCAGCCGTTGAACGTTCCCGGTATTTCTGGCCCGGTGCTGGCCTTTAGCGTGCCAGCGAATATCGGCGAAATCGCGCTGACCCTCACGAGCGAAGTGAACAAACAAACCAGCGTCTTTGCCCCGAACGTGTTGATCCTGGATCAAAACCTGACGCCAGCGGCGTTCTTCCCGTCTGACTACTTCCCGTACCAGGAGCCGGGCGTGATGAGCGCAGATCGTCTGGAAGGCGTGATGCGTCTGACCCCGGCGCTGGGACAGCAAAAGCTCTACGTGCTGGTCTTCACCACCCCTCAGGATCTTCAGAAAACGACCACGCTGCTCGATCCGGCTAAAGCATATGCCAAAGGGATCGGCAACGCGATTCCGGACATCCCCGATCCTATCGCCCGTCATACCACCGACGGCACCGTGAAGCTGAAAGTGTCGACCAATACCGCCTCCAGCGTACTGGTTGGCCCGCTGTTTGGCTCCTCCTCAAACGGCCCGGTGACCGTAGGGAATACCGCCGCCCCGGCCACAGCCTATGCCGCGCCAGCGCCAGCTCCGGTCGCCGCGCCAGCGCCTGCCCCGGCGAAGAAAGCCGAGCCGGTACTGAACGACACCGAAGCTTACTTCAATAACGCGATTAAGCAGGCGGTAAACAGCGGCGATGTCGACAAAGCGCTGAAACTCCTTGATGAAGCAGAGCGTCTGGGCTCCACATCGGCCCGTTCCACCTTTATCAGCAGTGTAAAAGGCAAGGGGTGACCGTCTCCCCACAATGCTGATTTTGTCAGTAGTTTGGTGCGCCCTGTCGGGCGCACTTTTTTTGCGGATGCAGCCTGTTGCATCCCTGTTGCGATAATGATCGCTAAGTTGCGTTTGCCCCCCCTCTGTTGCCATTTCTGCGATACAATAGCCTTACGTTATGTAACGGAGAGTCTGGCATGTCACATCCTGCGCTAACGCAACTGCGTGCGCTGCGTTACTTTGAAGAAATTCCCCCTCTGGATGCGGCGCAACTCGACTGGTTGTTGCTGGAAGATTCCATGACCAAACGTTTTGAGCAGCAGGGCAAACAGGTCACCGTCACCCTCATTCAGGAAGGGTTTGTCACTGCCGATGCCGTGCAGGACGAACTGCCGCTTTTGCCACAAGAGCCGCGCTACTGGTTGCGAGAAATTTTACTCTGTGCCGACGGAGAACCCTGGCTTGCCGGACGCACCGTGGTGCCCGAGTCGACCCTCACCGGACCAGAGCTGGCTCTGCAGAAGATGGGCAAGACCCCGCTGGGGCGCTATCTGTTTACATCGTCAGAGCTCACCCGGGACTTTATTGAAATTGGTCGCGATGCCGATCTGTGGGGGCGTCGCTCACGCCTGCGCTTAAGTGGTAAACCGTTAATGCTGACGGAGCTTTTTTTACCGGCATCGCCGTTGTACTAAGAGGAAGAGAGATATGGAGTGGAGTCTGACGCAGAACAAGCTGCTGGCTTATCACCGCCTGATGCGCACGGATAAGCCGATTGGGGCGCTGTTGCTGCTGTGGCCAACCCTGTGGGCGCTGTGGGTGGCCACGCCTGGCCTGCCGCCGCTGTGGATCCTGGCGGTGTTTGTAGCCGGCGTCTGGCTGATGCGTGCCGCAGGCTGTGTGGTGAATGATTACGCCGATCGGAAATTCGATGGCCACGTGAAGCGCACCGCTAACCGCCCGCTGCCCAGTGGCGCAGTGACCGAGAAAGAGGCTCGCACGCTGTTTGTGGTGCTGATACTTATCTCCTTCCTGCTGGTGTTAACCCTCAACACCATGACCATCTTGCTTTCGGTGGCAGCGCTGGCGCTGGCGTGGGTCTATCCCTTTATGAAGCGCTACACCCATCTGCCGCAGGTGGTGCTGGGGGCGGCGTTTGGCTGGTCGATTCCGATGGCCTTTGCCGCCGTCAGCGAGACCGTGCCGCTGAGCTGCTGGTTGATGTTTCTTGCCAACATTCTCTGGGCCGTGGCTTACGACACCGAGTACGCGATGGTTGACCGCGATGACGATCTCAAAATCGGTATCAAGTCGACGGCGATTCTGTTTGGCCGCCAGGATAAGTTGATTATCGGCATCCTGCAGGTGGCGGTACTGGCCCTGATGGTGGCGATTGGCTATCTGAACGGGCTGAACGGGGTATTTTATGCCGCCGTGGTGGCCGCGGGTGGGCTGTTTGTTTATCAGCAAAAACTAATTGCGAATCGCGATCGTGACGCCTGTTTTAAGGCCTTCCTGAACAATAACTACGTGGGGCTGGTGCTGTTTTTAGGCCTGGCGGCGAGTTACTGGGCATAATGAAACGGCAGCCAGAAGGCTGCCGTTTTAACATTATCGACCTGCTTTTCAGCGCTATTCGCCCTGGGTGGCGCTCTCAATGGTTAAGCGCACATCCGAGGTAATCAGCTCTGCCAGCATCTGATAAACCTTCATTGTCTCTTCCGGCTCGGCATCACCGCTGTCGCTAATATAGCCTTCGTCACGCAGCGTCAGCACCAGCGAGCTGAACACTGCCTTATCAAAGAACTCTGGCGCGTTAATGCCATGCAGCATCGACAGGCGCTGTGCCAGCGTGCGGCTCTCTTTCTCCAGCGTACCCCGATTAATAGACGGGTTCGCGCTCAGCAGCCAGAACGTAATGGCATAGCGTTGCAGCGTCTCACGCGCGCCTGCGGCCAGCAGTTGCAAGGTCCGGGAGCGGGACGGATTAATCTGCAGTACGTCATCCTTCAACGTAATCAGCCCCTGGCGCACCAGCTCTTCGCTCTGCTGATCCAGTACGCTTGCCAGCTCGTCCTTATCCCAGCGCAAGAACAGCTCGGTTTTAAGCATCGGATAGAGCACTTCAACATGATGCAGCAGCGCCTGACGCGTGATGTGACGATGCTGGGTGATAATGGCCGCCATCAGCGAAGGCAACATCAGCATATGGGCAATGTTGTTGCGATAGTAGGTCATCAGCACCGCCTGCTCGCGCGGCAGAATGATGATATCGCCGATGGTGTCTTTCTCTACCTCGAACTTATTCATCTGCAGTGCGTGGTCGATCAGATCGCTGGCGCTGACCGTTGGCACGGTGGAGTCCGGTGAATAAGGCACATTGCGCATCAGATTGAGGTAACAGTCGAGCTGTTCGGTCAGTTGCTCGCGGGTAAGCGAACGCTGACGCGACGCCAGCAACGCCGTACAGCACAGGTTCATGGCGTTAGCCGCACCTGCGTTGTTAATACGCACCATCAGCTCTGCGGCGATACCGTTCACCGTTGGCGTCAGCCAGGCCGGGCGTACGGCTTCAATCGGATCGATAGACTCACGCCACTCCGGAACATGGTTATTCAGGTAGGTCATCAGCGGCATGGGTTCGCCAAAGTTCACATAGCCCTGGCCGAGATTACGCAGCTTGCTCAGCCCACGCAGCATCTGCGGCAGGCTCTCTTTCTCTTTGGTGGCACCGCGCAGCTCTTTTGCATAGGTTCCCACCTCCATCACATGCTCGTAACCGATGTAAATCGGCACCAGGGTGATAGGACGTGTACCGCCGCGCAGCATCGCCTGAATCGTCATCGACAGGGTTCCGGTCTTCGGATCGAGCAGGCGCCCGGTGCGGGAACGACCGCCCTCAACGAAGTACTCAACGGAATAGCCGCGGCTGAACAGCTCGCCGAGATACTCGCGGAAGACGGTGGAGTAGAGCTTGTTGCCCTTAAAGGTACGGCGAATAAAGAACGCACCCAGGCGACGGAAAATCGGCCCTGCTGGCCAGAAGTTCAGGTTAATACCGGCTGCGATATGCGGCGGTACCAGGCCCTGATGATAGAGCACATACGAGAGCAGCAGGTAGTCCATGTGGCTGCGGTGGCAGGGCACATAGACAATTTCATGACCGTCGTGCGCCAGCTGGCGCACCCGTTCGGCGTTATGAACGTTAATGCCCTGATAGAGGCGGTTCCACGTAAAGCTCAGGATACGATCGGAGAGGCGAATCATCTCGTAAGAGAAGTTCGCGGCGATCTCTTCCATCAGCGCAATGGCGTTCTGCTGCGCTTTTTCGTGGGAGATTTTTTTGCTGCGCGCTTCGTCTTCAACCGCACGGGCAATCGCTTTGGATGCCAGCAGTTTGTTGAAGAGATCCTGACGGGCAGGCAGACGTGGCCCTACGGCAGCCAGACGCTGGCGGGCAAAGTGCATACGCGCCACGCGCGCCAGCTTTTGCGCGATAATCTTATCGGTGCCGTGCTCATCCGCCATCCGGCGCAGAGAGACGGACGGCGAGAAGCGCACAAAGCTGTCGCGACCAAGCCAGGTCACGGCGAAGAACTTCTGCACGCCGTTCAGCATACGCAGCGGCGGGTTCTCTTCCCCTTTTTCGCGTCCCGGGCGACGGCCAAACATGACCGAGACCGGCACCATCTGCACATCCAGATTCGGGTTGCTGCGGTGCAGATCGAGGTAGTCGTGGAACAGTTTGATGGACTCTTCTTTCGGCGTGTAATAGGTGAACACGCGCGGCCCGCCGTGGATAAAGACATAGCGCGGCAGCAGGGTGCCGTCGATCTCCAGCGGCTCCAGCGGGTCAGGTAAATCATGCGCCAGGCACTGCGCGCGCAGCGTCAGCAAGTCGGCCTTAGAGTTATAAGGCAAAACGTACATAATAGGACGCGAGGTATCGAGCCCTAATTCCGGCGCAGGATTTGCCGGGATAGACTTGCTTTTTACCAGGACGCTTAATGGTAAATTAAGTAATTTGTAGTAAATTCTTGGCCAGCCAGACATAAACGATGTAAAGCCTCTGGTTAAAAATGCAATTGCGGCGCAAGGATAACAGAATGCGCACAAAATTTCTGTTGTTACCCGTCATACTTCAGGCGGTATGGCAACGCTCTATAGCTATAGTTACTGACGCTATTTTTCAATAAAGGTTCTTTTGATGGCCAATAATACCACTGGGTTAACCCGTATCATTAAAGCTGCTGGTTATTCATGGAAAGGGATCCGTGCAGCCTGGATCAACGAGGCGGCCTTCCGCCAGGAGAGCGTTGCCGTGATTGCGGCAATCATTATTGCCTGCTGGCTGGATGTCGATCCTATTACCCGCGTGCTGCTGATTGGCTCGGTGATGTTGGTGATGATAGTCGAAATTTTAAACAGTGCGATTGAAGCGGTAGTGGATCGTATCGGGTCTGATTATCACGAACTTTCCGGGCGGGCCAAAGACATGGGCTCGGCGGCGGTATTGTTAAGTATCTTTGTCGCGCTCTTTACCTGGGTCTCACTGCTGTGGGGACATTTTCGATAAGCCTCGACAAAACGAATAAGTCTCTGGTTTTTTGTGCGGTTTATGGTTCCAAAATCGCCTTTGACTGTATATACTCACAGCATAACTGTATATACACCCAGGGGGCGGAATGAAAGCGTTAACGACCAGGCAGCAAGAGGTGTTTGATCTCATTCGGGATCATATCGGCCAGACGGGGATGCCACCCACGCGTGCGGAAATCGCGCAGCGTCTGGGATTCCGTTCTCCGAACGCCGCTGAAGAGCATCTCAAAGCCCTGGCACGTAAGGGCGTTCTGGAGATCGTCTCCGGCGCGTCTCGCGGCATTCGTTTGCTGGTTGAAGAAGAAGAGGGCCTGCCGCTGGTAGGCCGCGTAGCAGCGGGTGAGCCGCTGCTGGCGCAGCAGCACATTGAAGGTCACTATCAGGTTGATCCCGGTATGTTTAAGCCGAGTGCAGACTTTTTACTGCGCGTTAGCGGCATGTCCATGAAGGATATCGGCATTATCGACGGCGATCTGCTGGCAGTGCATAAAACGCAGGATGTGCGTAACGGCCAGGTGGTCGTGGCGCGTATCGACGATGAAGTGACCGTGAAGCGCCTGAAGAAGCAGGGCAACATTGTTCAGCTTCTGCCGGAAAACAGCGAATTCTCCCCCATCGTTGTTGACCTGCGTGAAAACAACTTCTCCATTGAAGGCTTAGCGGTTGGCGTTATCCGCAACGGCGACTGGCTGTAATCTCTTCCTGACAGGCTACGACTGTGTCGTAGCCTGCTCTCTTTCTCTCTGGTTATTCACATGTCTCTGCTGACTACCGCCGATAAGGCGTTATGGCGTCTTGCGCTGCCGATGATCTTCTCCAATATCAGCGTGCCGCTGCTGGGGCTGGTCGATACGGCGGTGATAGGTCATCTGGATTCCCCTGTCTATCTTGGCGGCGTGGCCATCGGCGCGACGGCGACCAGTTTCCTCTTTATGCTGCTGCTCTTCCTGCGCATGAGCACTACCGGTTTAACTGCCCAGGCCTATGGTGCGAAAGATCCGCTGCGTCTGGCACGTGCGCTGGTGCAGCCGCTGCTGATGGCGCTGGGGGCCGGGCTGCTGATTGTGTTACTGCGAACCCCGCTTATCGATCTTGCCCTGCATATTGTGGGGGGGAGCGACGCGGTGCTGCTTCAGGCACGTCGTTTCCTGGAAATACGCTGGCTCAGCGCGCCGGCATCGCTGGCAAACCTGGTATTGCTCGGCTGGTTGCTGGGGGTGCAATATGCCCGCGCCCCGGTGATCCTGCTGGTAGTGGGTAACCTGATTAATATCGTGCTCGACCTGTGGCTGGTAATGGGCCTGAAGATGAACGTGCAGGGTGCCGCGCTGGCCACGGCGGTGGCAGAGTACGCCACGTTATTGATTGGCTTGTGGATGGTCTGGCGGGTACTGGCCCTGCGCGGCATCTCACTGGCGATGTTGAAAGCGAGCTGGCGCGGTAATATCCGCAAACTCATGGCTCTGAACCGCGACATCATGTTGCGCTCGCTGCTGTTACAGCTCTGCTTTGGCGCACTAACCGTATTTGGCGCCCGACTGGGGCCCGAAATCGTCGCCGTCAACGCGGTTCTGATGACCCTGCTGACGTTTACTGCCTACGCGCTGGATGGCTTTGCCTATGCGGTGGAGGCGCACTCCGGCCAGGCGTATGGTGCCCGCGAAAGTGGCCAGCTACGCGAGGTATGGCGCGCCGCCTGTCGTCAGGCCGGGCTGGTGGCGCTGGGGTTTGCTCTCATTTATGCCTTAATGGGCGATAGCATCATCGCCTTACTCACCTCGCTGCCCGAACTTCGCGAACTGGCGAATCATTACCTGGTCTGGCAGATAATATTACCGGTGGTGGGGGTGTGGTGTTACCTGCTGGATGGCATGTTTATTGGCGCCACGCGGGGCGCTGAAATGCGCAACAGTATGGCGATCGCCGCCGCCGGGTTTGGCCTCACGCTACTCACATTGCCCTGGCTGGGAAACCATGGTTTATGGCTGGCGCTGGCCGTGTTTCTGGCTCTGCGTGGCCTGTCGCTGGCGCTTATCTGGCGCCATCACTGGCGTAATAATACCTGGTTTATGTAGCGGTTTCGTTTGGCGTAACGGTAAAAGATTCTGAATAGTGCCTCGTTCGCCGAAGCCTTAACTATAATAATTATCAAGTCCAACAGGAAATGAACGTAACGGACGATACGAAGGCTAATCACCGAACGATGAGGATGCGATTATGAATAAAGACGAAGTCGGCGGTAACTGGAAACAGTTCAAAGGTAAAGCTAAAGAACAGTGGGGTAAGCTGACTGATGATGATATGACTATCATCGAAGGTAAGCGCGACCAGCTGGTAGGTAAAATTCAGGAACGTTATGGTTATCAGAAAGACCAGGCTGAATCGGAAGTGAAAGACTGGGAAACCCGTAACGATTACCGCTGGTAAGCCGGTAATACCCGTAGTACAAGGAAGTACACCCAGGGCGGCCTCAGGCCGCCCACGTTGTTTTTAGCGCGGCTTCTTCTTCAACTGAATGGAGTGATCGTGCTGACATTCACTTTGATGGCTACACGCCTCAACTTCAACGCAATCCACGCACAGGCCGTGCGCTTCAATCACATTGTGCCACAGAGCGAAGCCCATCTTTGCCGCGAGAGTGTGCATAATGTCTTCAATGCCTTCCGCACTCTCTTCCTTCACGCTACCGCAGCGATCGCAGATAAACATGGCTGATGTGTGGGTCGGCTGATCGAACAGATGGCAAAGCACGTAGCTGTTCGTCGACTCCACCTTGTGGACAAATCCCTGTTCCAGTAAAAAATCCAGCGCACGATAGACCGTTGGCGGCTTCGCCTGCGGTTCACTGGCACGCAGCAGATCCAGCAAATCATAGGCGCTGATGGCCCCTTGCTGCAGACTGAGCAGGCGCAACACTTCAAGGCGCTGCGGGGTCAGGCGCACATTGCGTTGTGCACAGAGCTTTTCAGCCTGCGCCAGCAGATCCTGCGTTGTGGTCTTTTCCATTAAGCACCTCGAAAACGTGGAATAACAAGTCATCACTTTACCATGTTCTGGTCAAAACACCGAGATCCGCGCCTTGTGCTATACCTGAGCCAATAAACAGAGGAATAAAACGATGAAAAAACCTGACTGTATACGGCATTGGCGCGACCTTGAGGGTCCCGATGATTCTACCTATCCCGACAGCGACGAGCGCTTTTCTATTGGTGCTCCGCTGGCGCGTGCGCTGGGACTGGGTCGGATAGGTATCCATCATGAGCGCCTGCCGCCAGGACGCCGTACCTCGTATCCGCATGCAGAAAGTGATGAAGAGGAGTTTGTGCACGTGCTGGAGGGGTACCCGCAGGTGTGGATAAATGGCTATCTCTGGGAGCTGGAGCCTGGCGACAGCGTCGGATTCCCCGCCGGGACGGGCATCTGCCACACCTTTATCAATAATACCGACGCGGAGGTTCGCCTGCTGGTCATTGGTGAAGCGAATAAAAAACACAACCGTATCTATTACCCGAAAAATGCCGTCTACGGCGCCACACGTGAAGATCGCTGGGTTGACCATCCACCGCAATTTTTTGGCCCTCACGATGGAAAACCTGGGCGAAAATAATTTCCTCTTCTATAAATATTGAGGGTCGTCACATATTAGAACAGGCCGGACAGGGAATTTAACTTAAGGAAATAGCAGGTCTTTTTGCACTTATTCACAGCAATAGTTTGCCCCTGTATGGGTGATAACAGACAGGGGTTGTTTAATAACAGACTATAAGACGAGAATACTGTGAAAAAACATTTTAAATTTTCGGTGGTTAGCATCGCTGTCTCCTTTTTTGTGGCAAATCAGGCGGGGGCAGCCAATACCTGGACAGAAGCTCGCGGCGACGCGATGGGTGGCACAGGCGTAGCATCGGCACATTATGGCAGCGCGGCGCTAATTAACCCCGCGTTGCTGGCACGCGCACAACAGGAAGATAACGTTACGATTATCCTTCCGACGGTTGGCGCGCAAATTAGCGATAAAGACAATTTGCAGGATGAAATTGATCACATTAACGATCGTGTCGATTATTACGATGATGTGGTTGATAACTTAACTCTGGAGAATATTCTGCTCGATCCGCGCGGAACCGCATTGCAGTTCCAGGGGGCGGCGGGCGAACTGGCGGATGAGCTCGATTACCTGCGCGGCAAAACTGCCCGTGCCAGCGCGGGGGCCGGACTCACCGTTGCTATTCCCACCCAGCAACTCTCCATGGCGTTTGTGGCGAAGGGTTATGCGCGCGGTCGCGTAAGCACCTCCATCGATCAACATGATGTGGATTATTTACGCGGGATTCAAAACAGTAACCTGAATAATCCGTTAAGCCCTGTTTATCTGGAAGCCGGGAAGGCGGCGCTGGGCGGATCTGACGAAATCACCAAAAACCTGAACTCAACCGCATCGGGCAGAGTAGCCATTGTCTCTGATTACGGTATTGCGATTGCTCGTCAGTTTGAGATGGGCGATGTGCCCGTGTCCTTAGGCGTGACGCCAAAGCTGCAAAAAACCTGGCTCTATAACTACACCACCTCTATTTATGACTACGACAGCAACGACTGGAACAGCAGTCGCTACCGTAATGACGACACCGGCTTCAACGTTGACGTGGGTATTGCCGCCGATCTGGGCGAGAACTGGACCCTGGGTCTGAGCGGGCAGAACCTTATCTCACGCGATATTGATACTCGAGATGTCCGCATCACCAATGGCTACACGGGTGAGGTGGTGAACTACAAAGATACCTACCAGATTCGACCGCTGGTTACCGCAGGGCTGGCCTGGCACACCGACCTGGTCACCATCAGCGCGGATGGCGATCTGACCGAAACCAAAGGCTTTAAATCGGAAGACACCTCGCAGTATGTGGGCGTGGGTGCCGAAGTGACGCCGCTGAGCTGGCTGGCGGTACGTGCAGGCTTCCGTGGCGATGTGAAAGGTAACGACAGCAATGTCTTTACTGGCGGTCTGGGCTTTGCGCCCTTTAACACCGTCCATGTCGATCTGACCGGTATTTACGGGGAAGATGAGACCTGGGGTGCCGGTGCGCAGCTCACCATGACCTTCTAAAGTAAACCGGAGGCGCTGCGCCTCCGGCTTCTCTTTGTGCTATAGTTACGCCCCCTTTTTACCAGATGCTTAAAACTTCGCCATGTCGTCAGAACTTCAGTCTGTTTACCCAGCCCACCGTTTCTCCATCGCGCCGATGCTCGACTGGACAGACAGGCACTGCCGTTATTTCCTGCGTTTGCTGTCGCGCAATACGCTGCTCTACACCGAAATGGTGACGACCGGCGCGATCATTCACGGTAAGGGTGACTATCTGGCCTACAGCGAAGAGGAGCATCCGGTTGCCCTGCAGCTGGGCGGTACCGATCCGGTGGCTTTGGCTCACTGTGCCAGGCTTGCGGAAGCGCGCGGCTACGATGAGATCAACCTCAACGTCGGCTGTCCTTCCGACCGTGTGCAGAACGGTATGTTCGGCGCCTGCCTGATGGGCAATGCTCAACTGGTTGCCGACTGCGTGAAAGCGATGCGCGATGTGGTCTCTATTCCGGTAACGGTTAAAACCCGTATCGGCATTGATGACCAGGACAGCTATGAATTCCTGTGTGATTTCATTAATACGGTTTCCGGCCGCGGTGAATGCGAGATGTTTATCATCCACGCCCGCAAAGCCTGGCTCTCTGGCCTGAGTCCAAAAGAGAACCGCGAGATCCCGCCGCTGGACTACCCGCGCGTCTACCAGCTGAAGCGCGATTTTCCGCACCTGACCCTGTCTATTAACGGTGGTATCAAATCGCTGGATGAGGCGAAAGCGCATCTGGAGCACATGGATGGAGTCATGGTGGGCCGTGAGGCCTATCAAAACCCGGGTATTCTGGCCTCCGTTGACCGCGAAATTTTTGCTGTCGACGGCATCGACAACGATCCGGTCTCTGTCGTGCGGGCGATGTACCCCTACATTGAGCGCGAGCTCAGTCAAGGGACCTATCTTGGCCATGTGACTCGCCATATGCTCGGCCTGTTCCAGGGCATCCCGGGGGCGCGCCAGTGGCGCCGTCACCTGAGTGAAAACGCCCATAAAGCCGGAGCGGATATCGAGGTGCTCGAACAGGCGCTCCGCCTGGTGGCGGACAAGCGATAAATTTCGCTAAAAAATCGTCAAATAGACCACGCCCTGTCATTGTGACAGGGCGTTTTTGTATATAAATCAAAGCGCTAAAAACTGGCATGAATCTTGTAATGATGTGCATATCATGGTGACATTAGCTGGGAGAGAGTCATGCTGGAATTGCTGTTTGTTGTGGGATTTTTTGTGATGCTCCTGGTCACAGGGGTATCCCTGTTGGGAATTATTGCCGCGCTGGTGGTGGCAACCGCAGTCATGTTTGTCGGCGGATTGTTCGCCCTGATGTTTAAAGTTCTGCCCTGGTTGTTGCTGGCCGTGGCCGTCGTCTGGGCGATACGGGCGATAAAATCGCCAAAAGTCCCGAAGTATCAGCGCAATAACCGTTTTCGTTACTAAGGTATTGAGGGGTTCGTCACAACCCTGCAACTTTTCCGGCAGCGGGGCTTAGAACGGAATAGGATTTACTTATCAAATCTGTCACTATGACTGCCGTTAAAGAATTCATCGTGCTGTACCCTACATACAGCCGAACTAAAAAAAAGAAAGGGCTTCCTACGGGAAGCCCTAATTCTTTATACGCATCATGGAATTAACAGACTCGACCCCTGCGTCGCCCGACTCTCCAGAATTTCATGCGCGCGCTGCGCATCGCTTAGCGCATATTTCTGCGCCTTTGCAACATCGACTTTGATAACGCCGCTGGCAATCAGCGAGAAGAGCTCATTGCTGGCCTCCTCTAACTCTTCGCGGCTGGTGATGTAGCCCTGCAGGGAAGGGCGGGTCACGTACAGCGAGCCCTTCTGATTCAGAATGCCAAGATTCACCCCTGTAACGGCCCCGGAGGCATTCCCGAAGCTCACCATCAGGCCTCGACGTTGCAGACAATCCAGCGACGCCTCCCAGGTATCTTTCCCCACCGAGTCATACACAACCCGCAGCTTTTTGCCGCCGGTGATCTCTTTGACCCGCTCAACAATGCTCTCTTCGCGGTAGTTAATCACCTGCCACGCCCCCGCCTGCTGTGCGCGCTGCGCTTTTTGCGCACTGCCGACGGTACCAATCAGCTTCGCCCCCAGCGCTTTTGCCCACTGGCAGGCAATTAGCCCTACGCCGCCTGCGGCAGCATGGAACAGAAACGGCTCGTCCGGCTTGATCTCATAGGTTTTGCGCAGCAGGTAGAAGACCGTCAGCCCCTTCAGGAATGATGCCGCCGCCTGCTCAAACGAGATAGCCCCAGGAAGGATGGCGGCTTTATCCGCCGGCACGTTATGCACCGAGCTGTAGGCCCCAAGGGCGGATTGCGCATACACGACACGATCGCCCTCCTTGATGTGTTTCACCGCGCTGCCCACTTTTACAACGACACCGGCAGCTTCGGTGCCCAGTCCGCTGGGCAGCGACGGCGGTGGGTACAAACCGCCCCGGATATAGGTATCAATATAGTTAATACCAATCGCTTTGTTCTCGACCTGAACCTCGTTATCGCCAGGCGGTGCGGGGGTAAACTCTACCGCCCTCAACACGTCCGGACCGCCATGTTTCTGGAACTCAATGCGTGTTGCCATTATTCCTCCCAAAAGAATTTAACTGGGGTCTCATTAGGGTCGGGTGTCATAATTCAACAGGTATGGTAATCTTTCGACCCACTCTTTATCTCGGTAACTCCATTCACTATGGCAGGAAACAAACCCTTCAACAAACAGACTGAACCTCGTGAGCGCGATCCACAACTCGCCGGGCTGAAAGTCCCGCCGCACTCGATTGAAGCGGAACAGTCGGTGTTGGGTGGGTTAATGCTGGATAACGAGCGCTGGGACGACGTCGCCGAGCGCGTTGTGACGGATGATTTCTATACCCGTCCGCACCGCCATATCTTTACTGAAATGGCGCGTTTGCAGGAGTCAGGAAGCCCCATCGACCTGATTACGCTGGCGGAATCGCTCGAGCGTCAGGGTCAACTGGATACCGTAGGCGGCTTCGCCTACCTGGCCGAGCTGTCAAAAAATACTCCAAGTGCCGCAAACATCAGCGCTTATGCCGACATCGTCCGCGAACGTGCTGTTGTTCGCGACATGATCTCTGTGGCCAATGAGATCGCCGAAGCCGGTTTCGATCCCCAGGGACGTAATAGCGACGAACTGCTGGATTTGGCGGAGTCTCGCGTATTCAAAATCGCTGAAAGCCGGGCGAACAAGGATGAAGGGCCGAAAAACATCGCGGAAGTGCTTGATGCCACCGTATCGCGTATAGAGCAGCTCTTCCAGCAGCCGCACGACGGCGTCACCGGGGTTAATACCGGCTATGACGATTTGAATAAAAAGACCGCCGGGCTTCAGCCTTCGGATCTGATTATCGTCGCGGCGCGTCCATCGATGGGTAAAACGACATTTGCGATGAACCTCGTCGAAAATGCGGCGATGCTGCAAGATAAACCGGTTCTTATTTTCAGCCTCGAGATGCCCTCTGAGCAGATTATGATGCGTTCTCTGGCGTCGCTCTCGCGCGTGGATCAGACCCGCATCCGTACCGGCCAGCTTGATGACGAGGACTGGGCACGCATCTCTGGCACCATGGGCATCTTGCTGGAAAAACGTAACATCTACATTGATGACTCCTCCGGCCTGACGCCAACGGAGGTGCGCTCCCGCGCGCGGCGTATCGCGCGTGAACATGGCGGGATCGGTCTTATCATGATCGACTACCTGCAACTGATGCGTGTGCCGTCACTGTCCGACAACCGTACGCTGGAGATTGCCGAAATCTCCCGCTCGCTCAAAGCGCTCGCCAAAGAACTTCAGGTGCCTGTTGTCGCCCTCTCGCAGCTGAACCGCTCTCTGGAACAGCGCGCCGATAAACGCCCGGTCAACTCCGACCTGCGTGAATCGGGCTCTATCGAGCAGGATGCCGACTTAATCATGTTTATCTATCGTGATGAGGTGTATCACGAGAACAGCGATCTGAAAGGGATCGCGGAAATCATTATTGGTAAGCAGCGTAACGGCCCCATCGGCACCGTGCGCCTGACCTTTAATGGGCAATGGTCGCGCTTCGATAACTATGCGGGACCGCAGTACGACGACGAATAACTCTCCATCATTCTTCACGCCGCAGGGGCATTGACTGCGCCCGCTCACCCCGGTCACTTAGTTTACTCAGCTCCCGGGGATTCACGGGCTTGTCGCCTTCCTGCAACGCAAAGGATTTTGGAGAGTCTTTTTATTAAGGAATTCACATGCAAGCGGCAACTGTAATCATTAACCGCCGCGCTCTGCGTCACAACCTGCAATGCCTGCGTGAACGGGCACCCGCCAGTAAACTGGTTGCAGTCGTGAAAGCGAACGCTTACGGACACGGTCTTCTTGAGACCGCGCGAACGCTCCCCGATGCCGATGCTTTTGGTGTCGCCCGTCTTGAAGAGGCCCTCCGCCTACGCGCAGGGGGCATCTCTCAACCCATCTTACTGCTCGAAGGCTTTTTCAACGCCGCGGATCTGGATGTCATCGCAGCGCAGCAACTGCATACCGCGGTGCATAACGAAGAGCAGCTGGCCGCTCTGGAAGCCGCACAGCTCAGCACGCCAGTCACCGTGTGGATGAAACTGGATACCGGTATGCACCGGCTCGGGGTGCGTCCAGAGCAGGCTGAAGCGTTCTGGCAGCGTCTGAGTCAGTGCAAAAACGTGCGTCAGCCAGTCAATATCGTCAGCCATTTTGCCCGCGCCGATGAGCCCGAGTGTGGCGCCACGGAACAGCAGCTGGATCTGTTTAACACCTTCTGCGAAGGCAAACCCGGTCAGCGTTCCATCGCGGCCTCTGGCGGTATTCTGCTGTGGCCTCAGTCGCACTTCGACTGGGTGCGCCCGGGCATTATTCTGTATGGCGTGTCGCCGCTTGAAGGCCAATCCTGCGGAGCGGACTTCGGTTTTCAGCCGGTGATGTCTCTGGTTTCAACGCTTATTGCCGTGCGCGAGCACAAAGCCGGAGAGCCGGTCGGCTACGGTGGCACCTGGGTAAGCGAACGCGATACCCGTTTAGGCGTGGTGGCGATGGGCTACGGCGACGGCTATCCGCGTGCGGCGCCCACCGGCACCCCCGTACTGGTAAATGGCCGCGAAGTGCCGATTGTTGGCCGCGTGGCGATGGACATGATCTGCGTTGACCTGGGGCCGGCGGCTAACGAGCGCGCGGGCGATCCGGTGGTGATGTGGGGGGATGGCCTCCCGGTTGAGCGCATTGCAGAAATAACAAAAGTGAGCGCTTACGAACTTATTACGCGGCTCACCTCCCGCGTGGCCATGCATTACCTAGATTAAGACAGATTGGAGCGCGGTGAGATGCCGCGCCCCGATTCCCTTCACAAGGCTCGATCTTCTTTCGCTTCCGGTTTATTGTTGAAATCCCTGCCTTATAAAAATCCGGAGAACCATCGCGTGTTCCAGAAAGTAGACGCCTACGCCGGCGATCCCATCCTCTCCTTAATGGAGCGTTTTAAGGACGATCCCCGCAGCGATAAAGTGAACCTGAGCATCGGTCTTTATTACAACGAAGACGGCATTATTCCTCAGCTTAAGGCCGTAGCCGAAGCCGAAGCGCGCCTGAATGCGGTGCCGCACGGTGCCTCACTCTACCTGCCAATGGAAGGACTCAATACCTACCGCAATACCATTGCGCCGCTGCTGTTTGGTGCCGACCATCCGGTGTTGCAAAACAAACGTGTGGCTACCATCCAGACGCTGGGCGGCTCGGGGGCATTGAAAGTCGGTGCGGATTTCCTGAAAAAATACTTCCCGGATTCCGGCGTGTGGGTCAGCGACCCAACGTGGGAAAACCACGTCGCCATCTTTGAAGGCGCGGGCTTTACGGTAGATACTTATCCATGGTTTGACACGGAAACCAACGGCGTACGCGTTTCGGCGTTGCTGGAAAAGCTCACGACTCTGCCAGAACGCAGCATTGTGCTGCTGCATCCATGCTGCCATAACCCAACCGGCGCGGATCTCACAAACGAGCAGTGGGATGCGGTTATTGAGGTGCTGAAAGCGCGTAATCTGATCCCGTTCCTCGACATCGCCTATCAGGGCTTTGGCGCGGGAATGGAAGAGGACGCTTACGCCATTCGCGCCATTGCCAGCGCCGGGCTGCCCGCACTGGTGAGCAACTCCTTCTCCAAAATCTTCTCGCTCTACGGCGAACGCGTGGGTGGCCTGTCTGTGGTATGTGAAGATGCCGAAGCGGCCAGCCGCGTGCTTGGACAGTTGAAGGCGACGGTGCGCCGCATCTACTCCAGCCCACCGGCGTTTGGGGCGCAGGTCGTGGCCACCGTGCTGGGCGATGAGGCATTAAAAGCCAGCTGGCTTGCTGAAGTCGAAGTCATGCGTAGTCGTATCCTGACAATGCGTCAGACGCTGGTTGAGGTGCTAAAAGAGGCGGTGCCGGGGCATAACTTCGCTTATCTGCTTAAGCAACGCGGTATGTTCAGTTACACCGGTCTCAGCGCAGCGCAGGTTGATCGTCTGCGAGAAGAGTTTGGCGTTTATCTTATCGCCAGCGGCCGCATGTGCGTAGCGGGGCTGAATACCCATAACGTCCAGCGCGTTGCACAGGCCTTTGCTGCTGTAATGTAAGCACTTACTTACCATGCCCTCTCTCGCTGAGTGAGGGCATCGGGTCACGCTCAACACTCTGTGATCGTCTTCTTTTTTCTTCATATTCATAAGTAAAAACTCCTTTCCTTCACCGCTTTCAGGGGTTATGGTCGGAGAGTTTTTTGACCATCCACTCAAATTAAAAGAATAAATGTCTGAATATTCAGGGGAAAACATGCGCAAGATCACACTGGCGCTCAGCGCCGCCTGCTTACTCTTCTCTCTTAACAGTTCCGTTGTTGCCCGCGCCTCCGCGCCCACGCCGTTGTATAACGGCACTACCGCCGCAAAACTGGCGGAACAAGCCCCAATTCATTGGGTTTCTGTTGCCCAGATTGAAAATAGCCTGCTCGGCCGTCCGGCGATGGCGGTGGGCTTTGATATAGATGATACCGTCCTCTTTTCCAGCCCCGGCTTCTGGCGCGGGAAAAAAACATACTCGCCTGAGAGTGAGGCGTACCTGAAAAATCCCGAGTTTTGGGAAAAGATGAATAACGGCTGGGATGAGTTCAGTATTCCAAAAGAGGTGGCTCGCTCGCTGATTGCCATGCACGTAAAACGCGGCGATAGCATCTATTTCGTGACGGGTCGTAGCCAGACCAAAACCGAGACCGTCTCTAAAACCCTGCAGGGCCTTTTCGGCATCCCGGCCGCCAACATGAATCCGGTGATTTTCGCGGGCGATCAGCCAGGCCAGAACACCAAAACCGAGTGGTTGCAGCAAAAGCAGATCAAAGTGTTCTATGGCGACTCGGATAACGATATCTCCGCGGCCCGCGACGTGGGCGCCAGAGGTATCCGCGTGCTGCGCGCCTCTAACTCTACATACCGACCACTACCGATGGCAGGGGCGTTTGGCGAAGAGGTCATTGTTAATTCGGAATACTGATCGCTGCCCGGTGCAGTCAGCGCACCGGGCATTTGATTATTTTTTAGCCCGATCGGGCTCTTCGGGTTTTACCTTTTGCCGTATTGCTGCACACTTAGAAGGACAATTCTTTCAATACGGAGCCGTTCATGTGGTATCAGCAAACCCTGACCTTAAGCGCGAAACCTCGCGGATTTCATCTGGTGACGGACGAAGTCATCGGGCAACTTCGCGACCTGAGCCGTATTAACGTCGGGCTGCTGCATCTGCTCCTGCAACACACTTCCGCCTCCCTTACCCTCAATGAAAATTGCGATCCCACGGTGCGTGCCGATATGGAACGACATTTTCTGCAAACTGTGCCAGACAATGCCCCTTATGAGCATGACTACGAAGGCGATGACGACATGCCTTCGCACATCAAATCGTCTCTGATGGGCGTCTCGTTAATGCTGCCGCTGCATAAAGGGCGGATACAGTTGGGCACATGGCAGGGAATCTGGCTGGGGGAACATCGCATCCACGGCGGCTCGCGCACGATTATCGCCACCATCACGGGGGAATAAAGATGACAATTTCGGAGATATTACAGTACTGCATGAACAAAACCGGCGCGGAGCAGAGCGTGCACAGCGACTGGAAAGCCACCCAGATTAAAGTGGCGGATGTCCTGTTCGCGATGGTGAAAGAGGTCGAAGGGCGACCGGCGGCGTCACTGAAAACCAGCCCGGAACTGGCAGAACTGCTGCGTCAGCAACACAGCGATGTCCGTCCCAGTAAACATCTGAATAAAGCACACTGGAGCACCGTCTATCTCGATGGATCGCTACCGGATTCGCAAATTTACTATCTGGTAGATGCCTCGTATCAGCAGGCAATTGAGTTGCTGCCGGAAGCGACCCGACAGCAACTTTCAGTGTGATGACTACAGCATCGGCTTAAGGAAACGTGCGGTGTGCGAGGCTTCGCACTCCGCGACGGTCTCTGGGGTACCGGAGACCAGGATCTCACCGCCGCCGCTACCGCCTTCCGGACCGAGGTCAACAATCCAGTCCGCGGTTTTGATCACGTCAAGGTTGTGCTCAATGACCACAATGGTGTTGCCCTGATCCCGGAGCTGATGCAGTACGTCGAGCAACTGCTGGATATCCGCAAAGTGCAGACCGGTGGTCGGCTCATCGAGAATATACAATGTCTGACCGGTACCACGTTTAGAGAGTTCACGCGCCAGCTTCACGCGCTGAGCTTCACCGCCGGAAAGGGTGGTTGCCGACTGCCCCAGGCGAATATAGGTCAGACCCACATCCATCAGCGTTTGTAGTTTACGCGCCAGCGCCGGTACGGCATCAAAGAACTCACGCGCCTCTTCGATGGTCATATCCAGCACTTCGTGGATGGTCTTGCCTTTGTACTTAATCTCCAGCGTTTCGCGGTTATAGCGTTTGCCTTTGCACTGATCGCAGGGGACGTAAATATCCGGCAGGAAGTGCATTTCAACCTTGATCACGCCGTCGCCCTGACAGGCCTCGCAGCGGCCGCCGCGAACGTTAAAGCTGAAACGTCCAGGCGTATACCCACGCGAACGTGATTCCGGCACACCAGCAAAGAGTTCACGCACGGGCGTGAAGACGCCGGTATAGGTCGCCGGGTTGGAACGTGGCGTTCGCCCGATAGGGCTCTGGTCGATATCGATTACCTTATCGAAGTGTTCCAGACCTGAAATTTCGCGATACGGTGCCGGCTCCGCCAGGGTCGCGCCGTTAAGCTGCGTCTGCGCAATAGGGAACAGCGTATCGTTGATCAGCGTCGATTTACCGGAACCGGATACCCCGGTGATGCAGGTAAACAGCCCAACCGGCAGCGTCAGCGTCACATCTTTCAGGTTATTGCCGCGCGCGCCGGTCAACTTAAGCACTTTTTCCGGATCCGCCGAAACGCGCTGTTTTGGCACGTCGATTTTACGCTTACCGCTCATGTACTGGCCGGTCAGCGACTCGGGCACCGCCATGATGTCGTTCAGGGTACCTTCTGCCACGACCTGGCCACCATGTACACCCGCACCGGGGCCAATATCAATCACGTGGTCGGCAGCGCGAATGGCGTCTTCGTCGTGCTCGACCACAATCACCGTGTTGCCGAGGTTACGCAGATGGATAAGCGTACCCAGCAGACGTTCGTTATCGCGCTGGTGCAGGCCGATGGAGGGTTCATCCAGTACGTACATTACCCCAACCAGCCCTGCGCCGATCTGGCTGGCCAGACGGATACGCTGGGCTTCACCGCCGGAAAGGGTCTCTGCGGAGCGAGAAAGCGTCAGGTAGTTCAGACCCACGTTCACCAGGAATTTGAGGCGATCGCCAATCTCTTTCAGCACTTTTTCCGCGATTTTTGCTCGCTGGCCGGAGAGCTTCAGGTTGTTGAAGAAGTCCATCGCGTGACCGATGCTCATGTCTGAGATGGTCGGCAGCGGGGTATTTTCAACAAAGACGTGGCGCGCTTCACGACGCAGACGCGTGCCGTCGCAGGTGGCGCAGGAGCGGTTGCTGATGAACTTCGCCAGCTCTTCTCGCACCGCGCTGGATTCTGTCTCTTTGTAGCGGCGCTCCATGTTGTGCAGCACCCCTTCAAAAGGATGGCGTCGCACGGAAGTGTCACCGCGGTCGTTCATGTACTTGAACTCGATGTTCTCTTTAGCGGAACCGGACAGGATCACTTTGTGCACGTTTGCGCTCAGGCTGGCCCAGGGGGCTTCAACGTCGAACTTATAGTGCTCAGCCAGCGACTTCAGCATCTGGAAGTAATAGAAGTTACGCTTATCCCAGCCGCGGATCGCGCCGCCGGCCAGCGACAGTTCCGGATTCTGGATCACGCGGTCAGGATCGAAGTACTGCTGCACGCCCAGGCCGTCACAGGTTGGGCAGGCGCCCGCCGGGTTGTTAAACGAGAACAGACGCGGCTCAAGCTCGCGCATGCTGTAGCCGCAAATCGGGCAGGCGAAGTTGGCGGAAAAGAGCATCTCTTCCGCTTTGGTATCGTCCATATCTGCCACCACCGCCGTACCGCCGGAGAGATCCAGTGCGGTTTCAAACGACTCGGCCAGACGCGTAGCCAGATCTTCACGCACCTTAAAGCGGTCGATAACCACTTCGATGGTGTGTTTCTTTTGCAGCTCTAGCTTTGGCGGATCGGAGAGATCGCACACTTCTCCGTCGATACGGGCGCGGATGTAACCCTGGTTGGCCAGGTTTTCCAGCGTTTTTGTGTGCTCGCCTTTACGCTCTTTGATAATGGGAGCCAGCAGCATCAGGCGTTTGCCCTCTGGCTGCGCCAGTACGTTATCCACCATCTGACTGACGGTTTGCGCGGCCAGCGGCACGTCGTGGTCCGGGCAGCGTGGCTCACCAACGCGGGCATACAGCAGACGCAGGTAATCATGGATTTCCGTGATTGTCCCTACCGTCGAGCGCGGGTTGTGCGAGGTGGATTTCTGCTCGATTGAGATGGCCGGCGATAGCCCTTCAATATGGTCTACATCCGGCTTCTCCATGAGCGACAGGAACTGACGCGCATAGGCTGAGAGTGATTCAACGTAACGACGCTGCCCTTCGGCATATAAGGTGTCGAAAGCCAGAGAAGATTTGCCAGAACCCGACAACCCGGTCACGACGATCAGTTTGTCGCGAGGGATGACGAGGTTGATATTCTTGAGATTGTGGGTGCGGGCGCCCCGAACTTCGATCTTATCCATTCACCTTTCCCGGTTGGAACACGGAATGCCTGGTTTGTTTGAAGGACAACCGGCATAAACGGCTAATTATGACACAAATTAACCTGTTTGAATATACAGTATTGGAATGCAAATTCCGGCGGGTTGTGTAACAATGTCGAGCTCGCGAGAGTTTTCTGGACCCGCCACGCAACTATGCAAATTGACGCGTGGAAATGGTACACTCGCGCGTTTACACTATTAAGAAACGTATTCAGGAGACACGATCATGGCCAGCAGAGGCGTAAACAAGGTGATTCTCGTCGGTAATCTGGGCCAGGACCCGGAAGTACGCTACATGCCGAGTGGTGGTGCAGTTGCCAACATTACGCTGGCTACTTCCGAATCCTGGCGTGATAAAGCGACCGGTGAGATGAAAGAGCAGACCGAATGGCACCGTGTCGTGCTGTTTGGCAAGCTGGCAGAAGTGGCCGGCGAATATCTGCGTAAAGGTTCTCAGGTCTACATCGAAGGCCAGCTGCGTACTCGCAAATGGACCGATCAGTCCGGCGCAGAAAAATACACCACTGAAGTGGTGGTGAACGTGGGCGGCACCATGCAGATGCTGGGTGGCCGTCAGGGCGGCGGCGCACCGGCGGGTGGCGGTCAGAACCAGCAGCAGGGCGGTTGGGGTCAGCCTCAGCAGCCGCAGGGCGGAAACCAGTTCAGCGGCGGCGCACAGTCCCGTCCGCAGCAGCAATCTGCTCCGGCACCGTCTAACGAACCGCCAATGGATTTTGACGACGACATTCCGTTCTGATTATCCGCATTTGCGATGCACATAAAAAAACCCAGACCATGTCTGGGTTTTTTTTCGCTTATTTTCAGCATCAGGTGTACATCATCGGCCAGTCTGGCGGGGTATGGCTCATTGCCTCTACCATGATCTCTTTTACGTTATTCCAGATCACTGCCGCATCGATCAGCGTGATACCCAGTAACCCCGTCGCAAACCAGCAGGCAGCAGCGACACCCAGGAAGGTGCTAATCACCGCCAGCCCCGCGTAATCTGCTTTCCGGAACTGGATATTCAGCGTGCTGGCCAGAAACATCAGTACAGCGCTAAACAGCGGCCAGCGCAAAAGCACTACGCCGGTAGTAAGGGTTGCCATAAAACCGATCCTCAAAATGAACGTCGCCGGAAATAGCGATATTGCTCACAGAGGTGGCAAACTGGCTATCGGCAGACTTAGACATACAACAATGAAACAGCGTTTCTCGTTACACAATATGTGTGAACTATATCACATTTGCTCTTTTATTCGCCAGTAGCGGAGCGCAAAAAAACGGCATCTTTTTAGCCATTTTAATTGCATGGTTATTAGGACCAAATAAATATATCTTCGCTTGCTAAGCGACCTGTTTCACAGGTGTTTCCAGCGAATTCATCATGATAGATAAACTTGCACAGCAATAAGCAATTTGTGCAATATTTACAGGTATTAAAGTATGGATTATGCTTGAACGGACAAAAAAATTTACTCGTAATAAATAATTCAGGTTTTTGAATTTCTTGGCTTTTATTATTTAACTGTTATTTTTTCAATACACACGCGTCCTTAAATGGCATCGAAAAGCAAATAATCATGGTATTGCTTTTCCAATCCTGACTTATTCGTTGCGGTCATTCTCTCTTATTTAATGAGCGCGAATAAACGATGAATGAATCATATCGCGGGATCGTTAATGACAGTACGGTGGCCCTGCGCACGCTGGCAAAACTTATGCCGCAGTTGTCTTCGCAATCAACGTTGCTGGAGTTGCTTGAGACAATTAACCACGCCTTTGGCGCCCGCCTGAGCTGGATTACCGTCGATGATGAGAACGGCCTTCAGCAGATAGTCAGTGCCGGAGAGCTCACCTGTCATTCACTGGAGGTCGGCAATTTTCTGGCGAGCACCCTGTTGCAGCGACATCACCGCGCGTGGCGTGTCATTTACTGGAAAGACAACATGGGTAAACACCTCTTTTCTGACCGTCATCCCGGTTATACCCAGCTGCAAAGCGGCGTACTTTGCAAAATCACCCCTCACGGTCACCTCTGTAGCGGCTATTTTTTCCTCGGTTTTTCTGATCCGCAGACGCCACTCTCTGTGCTGAAAGATATCGTGGTGATCCTGGTGGAAAAGCTGAAAGACTATTTTGTCGAAATTATTGCGCGCGAACGTACCGCCATTGAAATGCAGCGGGTCGTCACCCAATACCAAACCCTTTTCGAACGTGCCCCGGTGCTGATGAATTCATTCGATCGCCGTAGCCGCTGCGTGCTTTGGAACGCCGAGTGTGAAAAGGTCTTTGGCTGGAAAATGGCCGAGCTCAATGAGCATGCCGATCCGCTGGCGCTCTTCTATCCCGATCCTGAGGTTCGCCGGCGTGTGCGTGAATCCGTCAATACGGTTCCGCTAAATGATATGTACGAATGGCACCCGGTACGCCGGGATGGGGCACAGCTGACCATTCTTTGGTCGAATATCTTATTGCCGGACGGTTCAATCCTTAACATTGGGCTGGATATTACTGAGCGTAAGCGCGTCGAGAAACAGCTTGAGAAAAAGGCGACAACCGATGATCTGACCGGCTGCTTTAATCGATCGGCTATTCTTCAGCAGCTCACCACCGCGCTGGAGGTCAGTCATGGTCTCGCAGCCGAAACCCCCTTCTGCGTGGTGATGTTTGATTTGGATTTCTTTAAACAAATCAACGATCAATGGGGCCATCTGGTCGGCGATCGGGCGCTGGTACACTTTTGCGAACGCATCCGCGAGATGACCCCGGCCGACGCCGCACTCGGGCGGGTGGGCGGAGAAGAATTTCTGCTCTTGATGCCAGGCACGCACAGCGACGCGGCGCTGCAGCTCTCACTCATGCTGCATCAGACGCTGTTGACCCGGCCGTTACAGGTGGGCAACAGGGCGCTCACGCTCTCCTTCAGTGCGGGGATAGTAGAGGTGATGGGCGGTGGACATGATACTTCCTCATTACTCATTCGCGCCGATAAAGCACTTTATGATGCCAAGCGGGCAGGAAGAGGAAAAACAATCGTCGCCGTTGATTATTTATAAATCACTCAACTCTGTTGAATGGGCAAATAGCCAGAACTGACATCACCCGATTGTGCTTTTTTCATGCTGTCAGGAGTTTGACTTAATCAGCGATCCGCTGTGGCGTAATCGAAAAAATCTGCCGTCGGTGCTGGAAAATTATTTAACTTAATAAAAACTGAACGCATACTTTTAGTTTGGCTTACGGACAAATATTATCGTCATAACCAAATATTAGGATTTTGATGATAAAAGTCAGTTGCTAACTTCGCATGATTCATGCAACGTAATCACCTGTTTATCAAAGCATCCGGCCTTCAATACTACAGGCACATTAAAAGCAGGGATATAGGGCGGAAATGAATCATAGCGCGCGCGGCAAGGTGCTGAGAGGTGTGGGGATCATCATGGTAGTTTTACTACCGGTGATGCTTGCGCTTTGGTTTGCCCAACTGCGTGCTGTTTCAGAAACCCGTAATCAATTGCGCTCTTTCGCACAGCTTGCCTTAGATAAAACTGAACTCGTCATTCATCAAGTGGATTTAGCGCGCAATGCCGCTGAACACTATCAGGGTAATGTTTGCTCGCCTGCTCACCGCCAGTATATGTTGAATATTGTTCGCGGGCGTCTCTATATTGCTGATTTAATCTATGCCGAAGGGCGTGAATTTCGCTGTTCCACCGTATTAACGCCCGCCACAGCATATACCATCCCACACGCCAATTACACGCGTAAGCCTGATGTGGCTATATATTATTTCCGCGATACGCCCTTCTTTGCGGGATATAAAATGACGTATATGCAGCGCGGCAATTATGTGGTGGTGGTGAATCCGCTCTCATACAGTGAAGTAATGTCAACCGATCACTCCCTGGCGTGGGGTATATTTGATACGGTCACCAATGCTTTTTTCTCGGTCAGTGAAAACGCAGATAAAAATTTATTAAAAACGCTAACTGGCGATAAGGAAACCACGTTTCAGGAGGATGACCGTTTTTACACCATCGTTCATTCAGAAAAGCGCCCCGTTGCGGCAATTGTTTCAACTACCAATCAGCGTTTCTACGATGTGCTTTACCACGAAGCCACATTAACGCTGCCGCTGGGAATGATCTGTAGCGTCATCATATTATTAGTCTGGTCGCGAACTCGCCGTGAATTAAATTCGCCGGGGCGTTTATTGCACCGGGCGTTAAATAATCGCCAGCTTTGCGTGCATTATCAGCCAATTATCGATATCAAAAATAACGAGTGTGTAGGCGCGGAAGCGTTACTGCGTTGGCCCGGTTTTAGCGGCCCGGTGATGAGCCCGGCGGAATTTATTCCTCTGGCAGAAAAAGAGGGGATGATCGAGCGCATCACCGACTACGTGGTCGAAGAGGTCTTTAACGACCTGGGCCATTTTCTGGCGTCCAGACCGCACCTCTACGTCACCATTAACCTCTCGGCGTCAGATTTCCACTCCTCACGGCTCATCGCCATGATTAGCGACAAGGCTCGCCACTATTCCGTACGCGCGCAGCAAATTAAAATTGAAGTGACCGAACGTGGTTTTATCGACGTGCCCAAAACGACCCCGGTGATTCAGGCCTTCCGGCAGGCGGGTTACGAGGTGGCGATCGATGATTTCGGTACAGGTTACTCTAACCTGCACAATCTCTACTCGCTGAATGTCGATATTCTCAAAATTGATAAGACCTTTATCGACACTCTCACCACCAACAGTACCAGCCATCTGATTGCCGAGCACATTATTGAAATGGCACAAAGCCTGCGTCTGAAGACCATCGCCGAAGGGGTGGAGACGGCAGAGCAGGTCGCCTGGCTACACAAACGCGGGGTGCAATACTGCCAGGGCTGGCACTTCGCAAAGGCGATGCCACCCCACGAGTTTATGACCTGGCAACAGCAGCCTATTGCGGGGCTGGTTGCCCGGCCTGTTAGTTAAGCTGGTGGCGATAGTCGCTGGGGGTACGATCGAACTCCCGGCGGAAAACGCGGGAAAACGTCTGCTGCGACACATATCCGAGATCCATCGCGATATCAAAAATCGGCCGCTGGGTAGTGCGCAGTGCCTGCGCTGCCATTAACAATCTGCGCTGGCGGATATACTCACCCAACGTCTGACGCATAACATTGCGGAACATTCTCTGCAGGTACCATTTCGAGTAACCCGATTTTTTGGCTACCACATCAATGTTTAATGGCTGGTCGATGTGATCATCAATCCATTCAATAAGTGTCTCAATAATCTGTTGATGCGACATAAAGCTGCCTCTCTCTGGATACACCTGTATCTGTTGATTCGTCGTTTTGTCTGCGGGCGAGTATAATTCCTCAAGTTAACTTGAGGTAAAGAGGTTTTATGGAAAAGAAATTACCGCGTATTAAAGCGCTATTGACGCCAGGTGAAGTGGCGAAGCGTAGCGGGGTGGCGGTATCGGCGCTCCATTTCTATGAAAGCAAAGGGTTAATTAAAAGCATCCGGAACGCCGGGAATCAGCGGCGCTATACGCGTGATGTGTTGCGTTACGTTGCGATCATCAAGATTGCTCAGCGTATCGGCATCCCTTTGGCGACGATTGGTGATGCGTTAGGCGTGCTGCCGGAAGGGCATACGCTGAGCGCGAAGGAGTGGAAAGCGCTCTCCTCCCAGTGGCGTGATGAACTGGATCGACGCATTCATACGCTGGTCGCGCTGCGCGATGAGCTGGACGGCTGTATCGGGTGTGGTTGTTTGTCGCGAAGCGATTGTCCGTTGCGTAACCCTGGCGACAAACTGGGCCAACAGGGTACCGGCGCACGCCTGCTGGAAGAGGATCCGCAGGGTCTGTAAAAAACTAAAGCGCCATAAAGGCGCTTTAGTTTATTCCCGGTCTTTGTCTTTCTCTCTATCCCGCTTATTTCACAGGAGGGTTTCCCCCGACATCAACACCCCTCAGTCGAGCCGTTGCGAGGTTCCGGTTTGTGCTGACACTTTAAGTCTATCCAGGGACGGGAGCTTCGCCAGCGTAAAAGGGTAAAAACTCGGCGAAATATTTTCGCCAGGTTGTGCAATTTTCTATAGTTAGTTTGTATGAATATCAGGAGCTGCCCATGATTACGGTTCACCACCTAAACCAGTCCCGATCACAGCGGGTACTTTGGGCTCTTGAGGAGCTCTCTCTGCCTTACCAGATTGTTCGCTATCAGCGTGAGAAAACCATGCTGGCGCCGCCTGCGTTGAAAAAAATCCACCCTCTGGGCAAGTCCCCGGTGGTGGAAGATAACGGTCTGATTCTGGCGGAGTCGGGCGCGATTCTGGAGTATCTGCAGGAAACCTATGACAGCGCGTCGCAGCTCAAGCCTGACAACCCCGAGCAGCGACTGAACTACCGCTTCTGGCTGCATTATGCGGAAGGTTCGCTCATGCCACTGCTATTAATGAAGCTGGTGTTTGCCAGCCTCGGTAAACCGCCGGTGCCCTTTGGGCTGCGTTCGCTGGGAAAAGTGCTGGGGCAAGGGGTGCAGAAAGCGTATCTCAATAAACAGCTCGAAACCCACGCCCGGTATCTGGAGTCGTGTCTGGCACATAACAGCTGGTTTGCCGGCGATCGCCTTAGCATGGCTGATGTTCAGATGAGTTTTCCGGTCATGGCGCTGCTGGCGCGCGGCGGTATTAACGATCTCCCGCATCTGCAGGCATGGAAGAAAAAAGTTGAAATGAGACCGGCCTGGCAGCGCGCCATACAACAAGGCGGCCCGTTCGAACTGCCTGGCGAGTCGTAAACCTGTAACCCTATTGCGCATAAACGATAACGTTTGCGCATCCGCTGGTTATTTCTTCATCGTCAAAAGTGAATTTTAGCGAAAAACAGCAAAGTTCAGTTGAAAAGCCCGGTCTTTAGGCTGGATAATCGTTTGCCTTAATTTCACCACCCGTTTTTAAGCGCGGAGCTAAACGTTTGCTTTTTTTGTGACGCCCCTTTTTCGTCGCAAACGCAGCACAAGGATATGACGTTTCGCTGGCAGTGGAGTGTCCACCACGCTTAACAACGAACGATAAAAAAATCTTCAGGGGATGTTTTCTATGTCTACGCCATCTGCGCGTAATGGCGGTTCGCTTGACGCCATGTTTAAAATTTCTGCTCGCGGCAGCACCGTGCGTCAGGAGGTTCTGGCCGGTCTGACGACCTTCCTCGCGATGGTTTATTCCGTCATCGTGGTACCGGGTATGCTGGGCAAAGCGGGTTTCCCGCCGGCGGCGGTCTTCGTGGCGACCTGTCTGGTTGCGGGCGTAGGCTCCATCGTGATGGGGCTGTGGGCCAATCTGCCGCTGGCGATTGGCTGCGCCATTTCACTGACCGCTTTTACCGCGTTCAGCCTGGTGCTGGGACAGCAGATTAGCGTTCCCGTAGCACTGGGTGCCGTGTTCCTGATGGGGGTGCTCTTTACGGTTATCTCCGCCACCGGTATTCGTAGCTGGATCTTGCGCAATCTACCGCAGGGCGTGGCGCACGGCACCGGTATCGGTATCGGCCTGTTTCTGCTGCTCATCGCCGCGAACGGCGTGGGTCTGGTAATCAAGAACCCGCTGGACGGCCTGCCGGTTGCGCTGGGCCACTTCGCCAGCTTCCCGGTGATCATGTCCCTTATTGGCCTGGCGGTGATCATTGGTCTGGAAAAACTGAAAGTGCCGGGCGGCATTCTGCTGACCATTATCGGTATCTCCATTGTGGGGCTGATTTTCGACCCGACGGTGCACTTCTCCGGTATTTTCGCCATGCCATCCCTGAGTGATGACAAAGGTAACTCCCTGATTGGTAGCCTGGATATTGTGGGCGCGCTGAATCCGGTGATCCTGCCAAGCGTGCTGGCGCTGGTCATGACCGCTGTGTTTGATGCCACCGGTACCATCCGTGCCGTAGCGGGCCAGGCCAACTTGCTGGATAAAGACGGTCAGATTATCGATGGCGGCAAGGCGCTGACCACCGACTCCCTGAGCAGCGTCTTCTCAGGCCTGGTGGGGGCGGCTCCGGCGGCGGTTTATATCGAATCCGCAGCGGGTACGGCGGCGGGCGGTAAAACCGGCCTGACGGCCATTACCGTGGGCGTGCTCTTCCTGCTGATCCTGTTCCTCTCTCCGCTCTCTTACCTGGTACCGGCTTACGCAACGGCGCCAGCGCTGATGTATGTAGGTCTGCTGATGCTGAGCAACGTCGCGAAAATCGACTTTGCCGATTTCGTGGATGCCATGGCGGGGCTGATTACTGCCGTCTTCATCGTGCTGACCTGCAACATCGTGACCGGCATCATGATCGGTTTCGCCTCGCTGGTGATTGGCCGTCTGGTCTCGGGAGAGTGGCGTAAGCTGAACATCGGTACCGTGGTGATCGCCGTGGCGCTGGTGACCTTCTACGCGGGTGGCTGGGCCATCTAATTTGATCTTTCTTGCTAAAACGGGTGGCTCAGGCCGCCCGTTTTTTATTTTCGGACCCCATCGCGTTGTCAATTGCGTTACTCTGAAGAAGATAGACTTAAGGCACGACGCCTTACGATTGACTAAAACAGACACATCGCAAACAGGGAACGCATGGAAATTTTCTTCACCATATTGATCATGACCCTTGTGGTCTCACTTTCCGGGGTAATAACCCGCGTATTACCCTTCCAGTTACCGCTGCCGCTGATGCAAATCGCAATCGGTGCGCTGCTGGCGTGGCCCACGTTTGGGCTGCACGTCGAGTTCGATCCTGAGCTGTTTCTGGTTCTCTTTATTCCGCCGCTGCTCTTTGCCGACGGCTGGAAAACCCCGACCCGTGAGTTCCTGGAACACGGTCGCGAGATTTTAGGCCTGGCGCTGGCGCTGGTGGTGGTCACCGTCGTGGGTATTGGCTTCCTGATTTACTGGGTAGTACCCGGTATTCCGCTGATTCCGGCTTTCGCGCTGGCGGCCGTGCTCTCACCCACCGATGCCGTGGCCCTGTCAGGGATCGTCGGAGAAGGGCGAATTCCAAAGAAAATCATGGGCATTTTGCAGGGCGAGGCGCTGATGAACGACGCCTCTGGCCTGGTGGCGCTGAAATTTGCCGTCGCCGTAGCGATGGGCACCATGATCTTTACCGTCGGCGGCGCGACCATGGAGTTCCTCAAGGTGGCGATTGGCGGTATTTTGGCGGGCTTCGTGGTCAGCTGGCTTTATGGCCGTTCACTGGGCTTCCTCAGCCGCTGGGGCGGGGATGAGCCGGCAACGCAGATTGTGCTGCTGTTCCTGCTGCCATTCGCCTCATACCTGATTGCCGAACACATCGGCGTGTCGGGCATCCTGGCGGCCGTGGCGGCGGGGATGACCATCACCCGCGCCGGCGTGATGCGCCGGGCGCCGCTGGCGATGCGTCTGCGTGCTAACAGCACCTGGTCGATGCTGGAATTTGTCTTTAACGGCATGGTCTTTCTGCTGTTGGGTCTACAGCTGCCGGGCATTCTTGAATCCTCGCTGGTGGCGGCAGAGGCGGACCCTAATGTCGAAACCTGGATGCTCTTTACCGATATCGTGCTGATCTACGCCGCGCTGATGCTGGTACGTTTTGGCTGGCTGTGGACCATGAAACGGTTTAGCGTGCGTTTCCTGAATAAAAAACCGATGGAGTTCGGTTCCTGGACCACGCGCGAACTGCTGATTTCGACCTTCGCCGGAGTACGTGGGGCGATCACCCTCGCCGGTGTGCTCTCTATTCCGCTGCTGCTGCCCACCGGCGATGTCTTCCCGGCGCGTTATGAGCTGGTGTTCCTGGCGGCTGGGGTAATTCTGTTCTCGCTGTTTGTCGGCGTGGTGATGCTGCCTATTCTGCTGCAACACATGGAGGTGGCTGACCACGTTCAGCAGCACAAAGAAGAGCGTATTGCCCGTGCGGCCATCGCCGAGGTCGCTATCGTGGCGATCCAGAAGATGGAAGAGCGCCTGGCGGCAGATACCGAAGAGAATATTGATACTCAACTGCTCACCGAGGTGAGTTCTCGCGTCATTGGTAATCTGCGTCGCCGCGCCGATGGCCGTAACGATGTAGAGAGTTCAATGCAGGAAGAGAGACTGGAACGTCGATTCCGTCTGGCGGCGCTGCGTTCAGAGCGTGCTGAGCTGTACCACCTGCGCGCCACGCGCGAGATCAGTAACGAAACGCTGCAAAAGATGCTCCACGACCTCGATTTGCTGGAAGCGCTGCTGGTTGAGAACCCGTAGTCTTTTGCCCCTCATCCGTTCAGGGTGAGGGGCTCCAGAATCCTTCGCAACACTGCAGCCACGCCCGTGCGCTGTGGGATAAATAGACCCCTTCACGCCAAATCATCCCCAACTGCCAGTAGAGATCGCTCTCCAGCGGGATCCAGCGCAGCGTATTTTTGTCCAGCCGCTCGCAGATGGGCTGCGGCAGAATCGCAATGCCTACCCCGGCCTGCACCATGGCGGCCAGAAAATCCCACTGCCCGCTGCGCACGGCAATGCGGGGTTTCACGTCGTGTTGATTAAAGAGCTGCATTAACTGGCGGCTAAGGGCGAAGTCTTCGTTATAAATGAGCAGTGGATGCCCGGCCAGCAGCTCGGGTTTAACCTTGTCAATCTTAAGCCAGTCACCCGAGCGTGGTACCAGTACGCACAGTGGGTGGCTGAACAGCGGCAGGGTCGCGAGGCCGCTCTCCTCTTCAACGGGGAGGGCGGTCATCGCCAGATCCAGCTCGCCGTTAATCACCGCCTGTTGCACGGTTAGCCCGCCAAACTCGGCGATTTTAAGCTCCACGCCCGGATAGCGCTGACGGAACAGGCTGATGGGCCCGGCCATCATCATCCCGACCATCGGCGGAATGCCCAGACGCAGTAAGCCTTTGTTCAGGTGGTTGATATCACTGAGTTCAGCTTCGAGTTGCCGAAACTCGGCCAGAATCGCCAGCCCACGTTCGAACACCACCCGGCCTGTATCAGTGAGCAGCAGCTTGCGTCCGTCGCGAATGAGCAAATTACAGTTGAGTTCATCTTCGAGGTTTTTCAGCATCTTGCTGATGGTGGGTTGGGTGACAAACAACTTCTCCGCTGCGCGAGTAAAACTCTGCTGGCGTACCACTTCGACAAAATAGCGCAGCGTTCTGATGTCCATAACTATTCCTCGAAACTATACATTCGATGATTTTAATTCATTTCAGTGGATTAGGTGTGCTCACTATACTGGCGCTCCGTCTCATTTTTGAGGAATAAGCCATGGCCGTGGCGTTAAGTCGTGTTACGCCTGCCGTTGTGCAACGACTCCAGGTGCCCGTACAGGTGCTGCTGTATGCCGCGCTGTTCGTTTTTGCGGAGTATCTGGTGAACTGGCTGCATCTGCCGCTGCCCGCCAACCTGGTGGGCATGTTACTGATGTTGGCCCTGATCCTCTGTCGCATTCTCCCCCTGAAGTGGGTACGCGCGGGGGCCCGCTGGCTGCTGGCGGAGATGCTCCTCTTCTTTGTCCCTGCGGTGGTGGCGGTGGTGAATTATGCCCAACTGCTGATGGTGGACGGCTGGCGTATCTTTGCGGTGATTGCCCTCAGTACGCTGATGGTATTGGGCGCCACCGCGTGGGTGGTGGACAGAGTCTACCGCTTTGAGGTCAGCAGGCTGAAAGATGAGTAATTTTCAGATAAGCCTCTTCTGTCTGGTGATTACGCTGGTGATCTATTTCGCCAATAAACGCCTCTATCGCCGCTTTCATAAATTGCCGCTAATGCCGCTGGTCTTCACGCCGATCCTGCTGGTGTTGATGCTGATCCTGGGCCATATCTCCTGGCAAAACTATATTGGCGAATCGCACTGGCTGCTGTGGCTGCTTGGGCCGGCGACCATTGCTTTTGCGGTACCGGTTTACGACAACCTGGCGGTGATTAAGCGCCACTGGATGTCGCTCACCGCGGGCGTCATCACCGCGACGGTGGTGGCCGTCACCAGTTCAGTCTGGCTGGCGCGGCTGTTCACGCTCTCTGACGAGATCCAGCGTAGCCTCGCGGTGCGCTCGGTCACGACCCCTTTTGCTCTGGCCGCGGCGAAACCGCTCGGCGGACAGCCCGATCTGGTGGCGCTGTTTGTTGTCGTCACTGGGGTGTTTGGCATGGCGGTAGGCGATATGCTGTTTTTACGCCTCTCCATCCGCGAGGGGATGGCGAAAGGGGCCGGCTTCGGTGCCGCCTCCCACGGGGCGGGCACCGCCCGATCCTATGAGCTGGGTCAGCAGGAGGGGGTGGTCGCCAGTCTGGTGATGATGCTCTCTGGCGTAGTGATGGTACTGATTGCGCCGCTGGTGGCGTGGGTGATGTTTTAGGCCGCCGTTGCCAGCGACCTGCTGGATTAGCGATTCAGACGGCGCACAATGCGTTCAACCTGCTGGCGAAACTCGGCCGCAACCTGGGCAGGCGTGAGCTGGCCCTGGTCTAGCTTTTCACGCGCCGAGGTGAACTGATCGATGATTTGTAAATCCTCAATATACGGAGTGGCGACCACGGTGGTGTGCAGCGCCTGGGCCTGGCGCAAACCGGCAATCACGGGGTCGTTCGGGTCGATAATCCCCTTCCCGGTGAGCAGCGTTTCTGCCGATTTGTTCAGCGGAATACCGCGCTCCAGCCCCAGTGCTTCCACCGACTGCGGATCGTTGAGCAAGAAATTGATCAGTAAAGCGGCCTCTTTCGGATGTTTTGTGGATTTCGCCACCGACAACATCTGCGCAGTTTTAAAGTAAGCGCCAGACTCTTTTGCGCCAGGCTGCATTACGTAATCTCCCAGCACCAGCTTCGCCGGTGGCGTCATGTTGTTGGCAAACATCCGGATCGTGATATTCCAGGTAAACAGGCCGCCCCATTCGCCGTTAATCCAGGGCTTCATCTCATAGAGATTCCCCTTGCCGTAGGCGGAGAGTGTTTTTGGCGAGGGCAGGACATGCTCGTCACTTAAGCGCTTCAAAAAGCTAAACGCTTCCGCCCACTGAGCATCGTCCCAGCCGAACGACCCGTCGCGGTTAAACATCGGTTTTTGATACTTCTGCATCATCCAGGTATTCAGCAGCAAGATGACATCCTGATCCACCATCGCGTAGGGATAGGCGTTATTGCCTAATTTTTGCTGGAACACCTTTCCGGCGGCAAAAAACGCATCCCAGTCTTTGGGATAAGCCAGCCCGGCCTTTTGCCAGGTGACGTCGTTATAGTAAAAGACCGGCGCGTTGACCGAGATAGGCAAGCCGTTAAGTTTGCCTTTCACCGTGGTTGAGGCGAGATCGTTGGCGGAATACTGGCCTAAATCCAGCGTATCTTTGAGTTTATATAGGTCGTAATACCCTTCGCCGTTTTTAGAAAAGATACTTAGCCACGGCCAGTTGGTTTGCATGACGTCCGGTTCGGTGCCGCTGGCCATTTGTGTGGTCAGGCGCGCGAGGTGCCCGTCCCAGCCGGTGTATTCGGCCTTCACGTGGATATGGGGATAGGTTTTCTCGAAGGCTTCCAGCGCCTTCAGCGTGGCCTGATGGCGGCTGTTGCCCCCCCACCAGGACATACGTAATTCAACGGGCTGTTGCGCCCAGGTGGAAGTACAGGAAAATAACAGCGATGCGATGACACCTGATACGAGTTTATTCATTTTTGTCTCCGGGACAGAGGCAGCATTATTGTTATTAAACAGGTGAGTAACTGCACAATACTGACCAGCAGTTTCGGCGCAGCGTCCTGCCGCGCCGTTGAGAAGCACTTAAGATTTAGTGAGACGGGAGACCAGCTCAAACTCCGTAAAGTTCACCGGTCGCTGCAGCTGCATAGAGAGATTGCCCGCAATGCCGGTGAGGATAGACATCGCCCCGGCGCGGTGATCGGCTGCACGCTGCAGCGGATCGTTGCCCGGCTCGCCAAAGAGATCGGCCAGCATGGCGTTATCGCCGCCGCCATGCCCCCCTTCGCCCAGGCTGAATTCTGCCTTCCACGGCTCGGCGAACATCGGGAAGACGGTGATGTCGCACTGCTCCAGGCTCCCCTCGTTTTCGCGTTTACCCCCGGCGTTAACGTAAGATTTCTCAATGATTTTCATCTCCAGACGACCTTCGGTGCCGTTGAAGACCACGTTGAGCCCTTCCCAGGGCAGATAGGCGTTCAGTGAGTAGGTAAGCTGGACCTGATTCTGATACTTCACCAGCACAGACATAGTGTCTTCGATGGTGATGCCATCACTGAATACGCTCTGATCGCGGAAGTAGTTATCTTCATGTTCGGCATCCAGATAGAGCGCTTTAAGCTGGGCGTTATCTGCCATATGCAGCGCGAACGGATCGTCTTTCGCTTCGGCGAAGCCGTGGGCGCGGGGATAGAACCGGGTCACGCCGCGTTTTTCTGCGTTCTCTTTACCGTAGAACTGCAGGCTACCTTCGGCGTAGACCCGCTCCGGATAGCTGCCCAGCCAGAAGTTCATCAGGTCGAAGTGGTGGGTGGATTTATGCACCAGCAGGCCACCGCTGTTGCGCTTTTCGCGGTGCCAGCGACGGAAATAATCCGCGCCGTGTTCGGTGTTAAGCAGCCATTCGAAGTGAACGGAGGTGACCTTGCCAATCACCCCCTGCATCAGCAGTTCACGCACTTTGCTGTGGTGCGGCGCATAGCGGTAGTTAAAGGCCACGCGCACGCTACGGCCCGTCTCCTCAATGGCATCAAGAATGCGCAGCGCACGTTTCTCATCGATGGTCATCGGCTTTTCGGTGATCACATCGCACCCGGCGTGCAGGGCGCGAACGATATAGTCATCGTGGGTGCGGTCCATTGTGGTCACGATGATGCTGTCCGGGCGGGTTTCGCGGATCATCTCTTCAAACTGCTCCGCTTTCCAGGTAGAGACCGGCGCGGCCCCTTCGTTCTGGAGTAACTGGTTCGCATAGTCCATGCGCGTCTGGTTGGTATCGCAAAACGCGACCATCCTGGCATTTTCACGCCAGGCTCCCCCAATGGCAGAGATATATAAACCCGCACGACCTCCCGTTCCGACCAGCGCATATTTTTTCATGGCATCCTCGATTAAGATAAGAAAATAAATATCAGCAAGGTGGCGCAATGAAACGTATTCCACATCAATTGATGGAGCTGAATAGCACCTTTATTTGGCACTGGCCCTGGTTTATTCAGGGAGTGGCAAGCGCAAAGCAGCATGGTTTCACCGGCATCATCCTGCACCAACAGGAACTGCTCTCTCTTCTTGCGACGCCCTCGCCGTTAAGCGCGAAACTTAACGTCGAGAACTTAATTCATCAGCAAAATTACGCGCTGCAATATTTAAAACGTGTCGATCGTTACCTGGCGGAAAATAATTTAACGTTCTGGCTTCAGGGAGAGGCCGCGCCGAACGACGACATTATTAAGCGTAAATTTCCTGAACTGAGCTTTGATGAAAAAAGCACGCCCGATTTCTGGCACCCTTTCTATGCGTCAATTCTGCATCCGTTATTAGCCTCTTTGCCTCATCTCAGCGGCCTGATTCTTAGCCTCACCACCCCCGATTTTCAGACCACCCGCTGGCAGCAGAGCCTGCATGATGTCTGGAGCCTACTGCGCGGGCAGGGCAAGAAACTGATCCTGCGTGATTTCATTGATGACAGCTGGCCGCGACAGCAGCTGTCCGGCATCCTGGCCCGTTTATCAGACGATGTACGCGCCTCGATTAAAGCCACGGAGCTGGATTACCACCCCGGTTTTGCCAACCATCCCCACATCGCCACGCTGCCGGGGCATAAAAAGTGGATCGAATACGATCTTTTCGGCACCGGATATGGCTGGACCGCGCTGCCTTGCTATCTGGCCGATGAGATCAGTGGGCGCCTGAGCTGGGCGCTAAGCGCGGCTGAAAACGAAATCGAAGCCATTACCTCACGGGTGAGCTGGCAGTGGCTACCGGATAGCCGGGTGATGGACTCGGCTAACGCCATCAATCTCTTCGGTCTGTCCGCCGCAAACCAGCAGGACGATGCCGCACGGACCACGCCGTTTGAGCGCTGGGCAGAGCAACAGCAGCTCGGTTTTCGCTCCCTGCAGGACAAGCATCAGCTCGCGGCCATTTTGCATGCCAGCTACGACTGGCTCTGTAAGACGCCAAACTTCCTTGGGCGGCGACTGCACTATCAAAGCCAAATCCCGGAGAGCGTGGCCCAGGCGCAGCAACTGCTGCATATGGACACCCGCAGTGCCAACTGGCTGCATGCCTGGCAACCGCTGATGCCAGCCGACGATCCCGCGCTTGGCAAAGAGCAGCGAGAGCGGGTCGCGCTGGAAAAAGAGGCCGCCTGCTTCCTCGCGTCGCGCACGGTGCAAAACCTGCGTGAGTTGATGCCGCTTATCGCCTGCCCGAACGACACCCTGGAGATCCTGCTGGCCGCCTGGCGTAGCGCAGAAATCTACAGCCAGATGTTCTCCCGCGTGGCGGCGGCTGTCACCGATGTGCTGTGGCTTGACCATTACGGTGCAAACAGCCTGCCCGCGACGACCCTGCAGCGACACCAACAACATCTGCACGAATACGCCGAGACGCTGGCGCACTGGCTGGCGCATCCTCCCGCCGGTGGGCCGCTGTTCCTGCCGCTCCTGCTTAGCCCGGCGCGTCTCACGCAATTTGCCGAAAGCTTGCGTTAAAGCATAAAAACTGTGGCCAGGGTTGTCTGTACTGGCCTCAGAGGGAAAGGGGGGGTTTGAGGTAAAAACGGGAAAAGTGTGATGGCCTTTATGAAACAGAGATAAAGCCTGTGAAGTGGGTCGGCTTTTTTTGTTTTGGTGACGTGATTAACGTCACCTGAAGAGGGGAAAACTGTGATCCCCGACCAGAGGCCGGGGAGCCATTTTAGTGTGCGCGGCCCTGCTCAACGCCGAGACCGGTTTGTGAACGGATAAACTGGGCGCGGAATTTCTCGCGCTCAAGATTACCTTCCGCTGAATTGTCAGTGGCAGAGAAGAGCCAGATACCGATGAAGGCCACCGCGATAGAGAAGAGCGCCGGATATTCATACGGGAAGATCGCGCTTTCATGTCCGAGGATCTGTACCCAGATGGTCGGGCCAAGGATCATCAGGATCACCGCCGTCAGCAGGCCAAGCCAGCCGCCAATCATCGCGCCACGCGTCGTCAGTTTTGACCAGTACATGGAGAGCAGAATGATAGGGAAGTTACAGCTCGCTGCGATGGAGAAGGCCAGGCCG
This sequence comes from Leclercia sp. UBA1284, assembly GCF_002308415.1. Classification (NCBI taxonomy): domain Bacteria; kingdom Pseudomonadati; phylum Pseudomonadota; class Gammaproteobacteria; order Enterobacterales; family Enterobacteriaceae; genus Leclercia; species Leclercia sp. UBA1284. The sequence goes on along the minus strand of NZ_DBUS01000007.1, from coordinate 520,638 downwards.
ACCATGAAGGCGATGTTCTGGTTTTCAAACAGGATCCCCAGCAGGATGGCGACCACCCCCAGCACCAGTACCGTGATTTTGGACACTTTCAGCTCATCGCGCTCGCTCGCCCCTTTACGCCAGACGTTGGCATACAGGTCGTGAGAAACCGCAGATGCGCCCGCCAGCGTCAGGCCGGCGACCACCGCCAGAATGGTGGCGAAGGCCACGGCAGAGATAAAGCCGAGGAACAAGTTACCGCCCACGGCATCGGCCAGGTGCACCGCCGCCATGTTGTTGCCGCCAATCAGCGCGCCCGCTGCGTCTTTGAAGGCCGGGTTCGCCCCCACCAGCATGATCGCACCAAAACCGATGATAAAGGTCAGGATGTAGAAGTAACCCATAAAGCCGGTGGCGTAGAAGACGCTCTTACGCGCTTCACGTGCATCGCTCACGGTGAAGAAACGCATCAGGATGTGCGGCAGGCCTGCGGTACCAAACATCAGCCCCAGCCCTAACGACAGGGCGGATATCGGATCTTTCACCAGCCCGCCGGGGCTCATGATCGCTTCCCCTTTCGGGTGGACTGCCATCGCTTCGGTAAACAGGTTATTGAAGCTAAATCCAACGTGCTTCATCACCATAAAGGCCATAAAGCTGGCACCAAACAGCAGCAGCACGGCTTTGATGATCTGAACCCAGGTGGTGGCGAGCATGCCGCCAAACAGTACATACATCACCATCAGTACGCCCACCAGCACCACGGCAATGTGGTAGTTGAGGCCGAACAGCAGCTGGATAAGCTTACCGGCACCCACCATCTGGGCGATGAGGTAAAGGGCGACCACCACCAGCGAGCCGCAGGCGGAAAGCGTGCGGATAGGACCTTGCTTCAAACGATAGGATGCCACGTCGGCAAAGGTATAACGCCCGAGGTTACGCAGACGCTCGGCGATCAGGAACAGGATAATCGGCCAGCCGACCAGGAAGCCGAGAGAGTAAATCAGCCCGTCGTAGCCGGAGGTGTACACCAGCGCGGAGATCCCGAGGAAGGAGGCGGCAGACATAAAGTCACCGGCAATCGCCAGCCCGTTCTGGAAGCCGGTAATGTTACCGCCTGCGGTGTAGTAGTCGTTACGGGAGCGAACGCGTTTTGATGCCCAGTAAGTGATGTAGAGCGTAAACACCACAAAAAGAAGGAACATCACAATGGCTTGCCAGTTGGTGGGCTGGCGTTCAACCGCACCGGTAATGGCATCCGCAGCGTTTGCCGCAAAGGGAAGGGTGGCGGCGAGCGCCGTCAAAACTCTCTTCATGATGCTTTTACCTCGCGCAGTACGGCCTTGTTCAGACGGTCAAATTCGCCGTTAGCGCGCCAGACATAGACGCCCGTCAGCACAAAAGAAATTACAATCACGCCAATGCCAATCGGGATCCCGCGCGTGACGCTGGTGCCCGCATGCAGTGGCGTGCCGAGCCAGTGCGGCGCGAACGCAATCAGCAGAATAAAGCCGATATAGATAATCAGCATAATGATGGACAGCATGAAGGCAAACCGTTGCCGTTTTTCCACGAGCTCCCTGTAGTGCGCACTATTCTCTATCTGCTGACAAATATGGTCATTCATCACAGAGTCTCCAAAGGTAAGGTTGGTTTGTTTTTGTTCCCTCTCCCTGAGGGAGAGGGTTAGGGTGAGGGCATCAGACCGCCCCTCTCCCACGGGGAGAGGGAGAAAATTATGAAGGCATTGCGATGGCCTGCTTCTCTTCGAGCAGTTTTTCCACCACGCCAGGATCCGCGAGCGTTGAGGTATCGCCAAGATTACTGGTATCGCCTGCGGCGATTTTGCGCAGAATACGGCGCATAATCTTGCCGGAACGGGTTTTCGGCAGGGAGTCTGTCCAGTGCAGCACATCCGGCGTGGCAAGCGGGCCTATCTCTTTACGTACCCAGTTGCGCACCTCGGCATAGAGCTCCGGCGTTGGCTCTTCGCCATGATTTAACGTGACATAGGCATAAATCGCCTGGCCTTTAATATTGTGGGGGATGCCGACGACAGCGGCTTCCGCGATCTTCGGATGCGACACCAGCGCCGATTCGATTTCAGCGGTACCCAGACGGTGGCCAGAGACGTTCAGCACATCATCCACGCGGCCGGTGATCCAGTAGTAACCGTCTTCATCGCGACGGGCACCGTCACCGCTGAAATACATGTTTTTAAAGGTAGAGAAGTAGGTCTGCTCGAAGCGGTCATGATCGCCAAACAGCGTACGCGCCTGGCCTGGCCAGGAGTCGGTGATCACCAGGTTGCCCTCGGTAGCCCCCTCCAGCGCATTGCCTTCGTTATCCACCAGCGCAGGCTGGACGCCAAAGAAAGGACGCGTGGCAGAGCCCGCTTTCAGTTCGGTCGCACCCGGCAGCGGGGTGATCATGAAACCGCCGGTTTCGGTCTGCCACCAGGTGTCGATGACCGGGCATTTTTCATTACCAATCTTCTTCCAGTACCACTCCCACGCTTCCGGGTTGATGGGTTCACCCACGGAGCCCAGGATACGCAGGGAGGAGCGATCGGTCCCTTCAATCGCTTTATCGCCTTCTGCCATCAGGGCACGAATCGCGGTAGGGGCGGTGTAGAGAATATTCACTTTATGCTTATCCACCACCTGGCTCATGCGCGCCGGGGTTGGCCAGTTTGGCACCCCTTCGAACATCAGCGTGGCGGCGCCACAGGCCAGCGGACCATACAGCAAATAGCTGTGGCCGGTGACCCAGCCTACGTCAGCGGTGCACCAATAGATGTCGCCCGGATGGTAATCAAAAACATATTTGAAGGTGGTCGCCGCATACACCAGGTAGCCGCCGGTGGTATGCAGTACCCCTTTCGGCTTGCCGGTGGAGCCAGAGGTATAAAGGATAAACAGCGGATCTTCCGCGTTCATCTCCTCAGGCTGATGCTGGTCGCTGGCTTGCTCAATCAGATCGCTCCACCAGAGATCGCGGCCCGCCTGCCACTCAATGTTGCTACCGGTGCGTTTGAACACCACTACGTTGCTTACGCTTGTGACGTTCGGGTTTTTCAGGGCGTCATCGACGTTCTTTTTCAGCGGAATGGTACGGCCGGCACGTACGCCCTCGTCGGCGGTGATCACCAGTTTTGAGCTGGAGTCGATAATGCGCCCGGCAACCGCTTCCGGCGAGAAGCCGCCAAAAATCACGGAGTGCACGGCACCGATGCGGGCGCAGGCCAGCATGGCAACCGCAGCTTCGGGTACCATTGGCATATAGATAGCGACCACATCACCTTTTTTGATGCCCTGAGAGAGCAGCACGTTGGCAAAGCGGCAGACGTCGCGATGCAGTTCGCGGTACGTGATGTTTTTGCTCTGCGAGGCGTCGTCGCCTTCCCAGATAATGGCCGTCTGGTCGCCGCGCTCGGCGAGATGGCGATCGAGACAATTCGCGGCCAGGTTCAGGGTGCCGTCTTCATACCATTTAATCGAGACGTTACCCGGCGCGAAGGAGGTGTTCTTTACCTTCTGATAAGGGGTCATCCAGTCGAGGATTTTTCCCTGCTCACCCCAAAAGATTTCAGGGCTGGAGACAGACTGTTGGTACTTCTCCTTGTACTGCTCCGGATTGATCAGGCAGCGGTCCGCAATGTTTGCGGGAATGTCGTGTTTGTGGATTTGGCTCATGGCTTTTTTTCTCCTTGTAAGATGTTAATAATATGTCGCAAAAACGTTAATAGTAGGGGCTTTGCCAGCTTTGTTTACTATTTGGGCGACAGATCACGCAATAATTCAGGAGTTCAAAAAACGACCGAATAACACTTTATCTTAAAATAATTGCCCTCAATGATTATTTACATTTATGGATAAAAAAGCGTTTTTATAACAAAAGGTTATTAATCATCACTGGTGGAAATTAGCGTCATAAAGCATTTTGTCAGTCAAATGCCTCGTTCTTAAAGGCTTGCGCAGCATGGCATGCAAATGATACTGATACGCCGCGTTAAAAAACCCCATAAATGAACGCAACACAATTCATACCCTTTCAGTATGTGTCGTCCTCACGCTTTCGCGAGGCCGATCACTTCATTGAGGAAGTCTGTTTTTATGAAAAATTTGAAAGTCAGCCTGGCCTGGCAAATTTTGCTGGCCCTTGTGCTGGGTATCTTGTTGGGTAGTTATCTGCATTATCACAGTGACAGCCGCGAATGGTTGATCGCCAACTTGCTGTCGCCGGCAGGCGATATCTTTATTCATCTGATCAAGATGATTGTGGTCCCAATCGTTATCTCGACGCTGGTGGTAGGTATTGCTGGCGTGGGTGATGCGAAACAGCTGGGACGTATCGGGGCAAAAACCATCCTTTATTTCGAAGTGATCACTACGGTGGCTATCATTCTTGGCATCACGCTGGCAAACGTATTCCAGCCTGGTGCGGGTATTGATATGTCGCAGCTGGCAACGGTGGATATTTCGAAATACCAAAGCACAACGGCCGACGTGCAAAGCCATTCCCATGGCCTGATGGGCACGATCCTCGCGCTGGTTCCCACCAATATCGTGGCCTCCATGGCGAAGGGCGAAATGCTGCCAATTATCTTCTTCTCCGTCCTGTTTGGCCTGGGTCTGGCATCGCTGCCTTCTACCCACCGCGAGCCGCTGGTCACCGTGTTCCGCTCCATCTCCGAAACCATGTTCAAAGTTACCCACATGGTGATGCGTTATGCGCCGGTAGGGGTGTTCGCGCTGATCTCCGTCACCGTGGCCAACTTCGGTTTTGCCTCCCTGTGGCCGCTGGCGAAGCTGGTGATCCTGGTACACTTCGCCATCCTGTTCTTCGCGCTGGTGGTGCTGGGCATCGTGGCGCGACTGTGCGGGTTAAGCATCTGGGTTTTGATTCGTATCCTGAAAGATGAGCTGATTCTGGCCTACTCTACCGCCAGCTCCGAGAGTGTACTGCCGCGTATCATCGAGAAGATGGAAGCCTATGGCGCACCGGCGTCGATTACCAGCTTCGTGGTGCCGACCGGCTACTCCTTTAATCTCGATGGCTCAACGCTGTACCAGAGTATTGCCGCGATCTTTATCGCCCAGCTGTACGGTATTGACCTCTCGCTGTGGCAGGAAATCGTGCTGGTACTGACCCTGATGGTGACCTCGAAAGGGATCGCGGGCGTGCCGGGCGTCTCCTTTGTGGTGTTGCTGGCCACGCTGGGAAGCGTGGGGATCCCGCTGGAAGGACTGGCGTTTATCGCCGGTGTTGACCGTATTCTCGACATGGCGCGTACCGCGCTGAATGTGGTGGGCAATGCCCTGGCGGTACTGGTTATCTCTAAATGGGAACACAAATTCGACCATAAAAAAGCGCTGGCGTATGAACGCGAGGTGCTGGGCCGTTTTGATAAGACTGCCGATCGGTAATGCCGCTTCCGCCCTCTTGCGAGGGCGGAATTTACTCCCCGCTTAACGCCTCAAACTCTTCGCAGCCGGTATCAAACCCTTCAGTACAGCTCAGATTAAACCAGTACAGCGCTTTCTGTTTATTCGGCGTGATAAAGCCTTTCTCTCCCTGCTGAAATACCTTCCCTGCCCAGTACTCGGCATAACCGGTGCGCGAAAGGGTAGAGCTGCGCTTAAACCAGTCTGCAGCCTGAACATCATCCTGCGCCACTTCCACACCGTTCGCGTAGATCAGCCCCAGCAGCAGTTGGGCATCCACGGCGGCGTCATCTTCGGTATTGGCTGCCGCTTTTTGCAGCAAGGTAAGCGCCTGCGGATAGTCGGGGGTTCCGGCTTCGGTATTGACCAGCAGGCGCGCCAGCATCACGGTGCCGGGCATACTGCCAGCCAGCATTGCCTGCTGGGCCAGCCCTTTTGCCTGCGGGTAATCGCCGTGCTTGAACTTGATCTGCGACAGCAGCGCCATGGCATCAACATCGCCGCCGGTGGCCGCTTTTTCGGCCCACACCTCAGCCTGTTTATCGTTACCGGAGCTGTACCAGGTCTCTGCAAGAAGATACTGGGCGCGACTGTCGCCCGCCTCGGCCTGAGCCTGGTACTGGCTACCAATCTCATCGGCGCAGGCCAGGGAAGAGGAGAGCAGCAGCAGGTAGAGAAGATGTTTCATCTGTTCATTTCTTTTAAGGAGATTGCGCGCAGTATAAGCGGGGTACGAGAAGAAAAAAAAGGGTGCGTTAAGGCACAACATCCCACAATCGGGCGGGAAACCCCGCCCGCTGAAGTTAGCCTGCACCGCAGGCTAATTTAGCCGCCACTTCATGTTGCCCACTCTTTATTGTGAGTTCGCATAATGCACCGCGATTAATAAAGGTGAATAACACAATTGTCAGGCAAATAATTAATATGATGCCCAACGCATACTTTAATGGCGTCATGCCTTTTACTCCTTGCAAAGAAAAGAATAAGAGGCTACCTTCAACTTGTTGGGAGTTGAGAGAAGGTAGCCTCGGTTAATGGAAACATTACCGGGGCTTTTCACTTTCTGTCTCTCAACACGGCTTAAGACAGAAAGCCTTAAGCACCCGCCGTTATTCTTATTCGTATGAAATAAAAAGCAAAGATGTAAATACATACCGGGTTAATTACATTTTTCTGGAAGGAAGGCCGCATAATAATATTCACAGAAATGAGTTTCTGTGAATATTATAAAAGCGGGATAAATAAACTATCCCGCAGCGCTTTCACGAAGTCGGTTTTTAAGCTGCTTATATTCCTCTTGTACATCGCGTTCGGCCGCCGCCTGATCGGCAATCGGCTCAACCCTTACGGCACAATATTTATATTCCGGCGTTTTTGTTATCGGGCTCAGGTTTTCCGTCACCAGTTCGTTGCAGGCCCCAATCCACCATTGATAGGTCATATATACCGCGCCTCGGTTTGGCCGTTCGCTGACCTGCGCCCGGGTCATTACGCGTCCTTTGCGCGATTGCACCCAGACCAGCGCCTCATCTTCAATGCCTAACCGGGCGGCATCGGCGGTATTGATCTGCACATAGCCGGGTTCATCCGCCAGGGCAGAGAGGGCGGCGCAGTTACCGGTCATGGAGCGGCAGGAGTAATGGCCTACCTCGCGTACGGTAGAGAGCACCATCGGATACGCAGCGCTCAGCTTATCTATCGGTGCCGACCAGTCGCAGGTGTAGAACTGTGCCAGCCCGTTCGGGGTATCGAAGGATTCGGCAAAGAGCCAGGAGGTTCCTTGATCGTGGGCGGACTCATCCCGGCACGGCCACTGGATATACCCCAGCTCGCCCATTTTTTCGTAGGTGGCGCCGGTAAAGTTGGGGCAGAGATAGCGCAGTTCATCCCAGATCTGCTGCGTGTTGTCATAGTGCATGGGATAACCCATTCGGGTCGCGATCTCGCTGATGATCTGCCAGTCCGTTTTCAAATCCCACTGGGGCTCCACCGCCTTGAAAAAACGCTGGAATCCCCGATCTGCTGCGGTGTAGACCCCTTCATGTTCGCCCCAGGACGTAGACGGCAGTATGACGTCGGCGGCGGCGGCCGTTTTGGTCATAAAGATATCCTGCACAATGACCAGATCCAGCGCCGCGAAAGCTTCACGCACCGCCGACAGTTCAGCATCAGTTTGTAAGGGATCTTCGCCCATGATGTACGCGGCCCGCACCTCACCCTGCGCAACGCGATGCGGCAGCTCGCTTATCCGATAGCCGGGCCGCTCGGGCAGATGCTCAACGCCCCAGGCCCGGGCAAATTTTTCGCGATTTGCCGCGACGGTTACCGGCTGATAGCCCGGATAGACATCCGGCAGGGCGCCCATATCGCAGGCCCCCTGAACATTATTTTGCCCACGTACCGGATTAACGCCCACGTGCGCCTTGCCGAGATTGCCCGTCAGCATCGCCAGGCTGGTGAGGACACGTACAGTCTCCACGCCTTGCCAGAACTGCGTTACCCCCATGCCCCACAGCAGGGTGGCGGTTTTTGCCCCGGCATACATCCGCGCGGCCTGACGGATATCACGGGCGCTGACGCCGATGATGGCTTCTACCGACTCCGGCGAATAGTTTTCGACAACGTTTCGATATTCGTCGAAACCTTCCGTTCGTGCGGCGATAAAGCTCGCGTCATACAATTTCTCGGTAATGATCACCTGCCCGATAGCATTGAGCAGGGCGATATTCGAACCATTTTTCAGCGCGATATGCAGGTCGGCGATGCGGGCAGTCTCTATCCGCCGGGGATCGCAGACAATAATTTTCGCGCCGTTCTGTTTCGCCTGAATGATGTGATTCGCCACGATTGGGTGTGAATCGGCCGGGTTGTAGCCAAAAATAAAGACCAGATCGGTATTATCGATCTCATTGATGGCATTGCTCATGGCGCCGTTACCCACCGACTGGTGCAGACCTGCAACCGAGGGGCCGTGTCAGACGCGCGCGCAGCAGTCGACGTTATTGGTGCCAATAACGGCGCGGGCAAATTTCTGCATCACATAGTTGGTTTCATTCCCGGTACCGCGAGACGAGCCCGTCGTCTGGATGGCATCCGGCCCGTATTGTTCTTTGATGGCGCTCAGGCGCCGGGCAACATAGTCCAGCGCCTCGTCCCAGCTTACGGCGACGAGCTTACCGCCGCGGACAGGGCGGATCATGGGGGTTTTTAACCGCGGGGTCAGGATCCCGGTATCGTTAATAAAGTCCCAGCCGTAGTAGCCCTTCAGGCACAACGTTCCTTGATTGGTCTTACCCTGTGCGGGCTCGGCCCGAACGATTTTGCCGTTATCGACCACCAGCGTTAACTTGCAACCGGAGGCGCAATAGGGGCAAACCGTGATGACGTTTTTCATCGGTATCGCTCCAGATAATCGAATTCATGGTTATTATGCAGGCCCATAAGACCTATTTTTATTGTGGAAATACCCTGACTTTACGGCGGATCTCTGGTCAATACCCTGATAGAAAACAGTCATTCGACAAAATCCCCTGCGGGATGTGATGTCGCCTGAAATTTCGATACACAAAAGTCGAAACGGCTGGAGCCAGTGGCAGAATCGGCCAGACTGAAAGTGATCTCCCTGACGGAACTGTGCGATGAAACCCGCGATCCTGGTCGTCGATGACGATACCGCCGTGTGCGAACTGCTGCAGGATGTGCTGAACGAGCATGTCTTTACGGTGCATGTGTGCCATACCGGCCATGAAGCCCTGCGCCTGGCGCAGAGCGACGCCTCCATCGCGCTGGTGCTGCTGGATATGATGTTGCCTGACATCAACGGGTTGCAGGTTTTACAGCAGCTACAAAAACAGCGTCCGGCGCTTCCGGTCATCATGCTTACTGGCTTAGGCAGCGAATCGGATGTGGTGGTGGGGCTGGAGATGGGGGCCGACGACTACATCGGTAAGCCTTTCAATCCCCGGGTGGTGGTGGCCCGGGTCAAAGCGGTGTTACGTCGTACCGGGGCGCTGGCCGCCGAGCCGGTCGCCGTTCGTCACGGCGGTATCAGCTTTAACGGCTGGACGCTGGATACCCAACGCTGCGAACTGAGCGACGCCCAGCGCAGCGTAGTGCCGCTTACCCAGGGAGAGTACAGCCTGCTGCTGGCGCTGACGCAAAACGCCCGCCGGGTGCTGAGCCGTGAACAGCTGCTGGAGCTGACGCATAGCGAAAGCGCCGACGTGTTTGACCGCACCATTGATGTGCTGATTATGCGTCTGCGGCGCAAAATTGAGGTGAATCCACATCAGCCGCTGCTCATTAAAACCATCCGCGGGCTGGGCTATGTCTTTTCAGCCGATGTGCTGGACGGCGACCGCGCCGCTTAACCCCTGACGATGCTCATCAATAAACTGCTGTAACTCCGGCAACGTTTTCGCACCGTCGATAGCATTGGCCGCCAGCAGGCTGGCGCGAGCGCAGGCGTGGGCCAGCAGGATACTCTCCTCCAGCGGCCGCGACTCATGGCAACCGTATAAAAAACCGGCGCAAAACGCGTCGCCCGCCCCCACGCTACCGATGATCTCTGCTTGCGACAGCCGCCAGGAGGGGATCCAGCGCCCTTCCTGACCGGGCTCTTGCCCCCATGCGCCTTCCGGGCAGTGAATTACCAGCCGCTCGTTGACCCCTGCCGCCAGCAGCCGCGCGGCCGCCTGGGCGATATTGGCCAGATCGGGCGTATCCTGGCTGTCGCGCATCTCCAGCCCGCTGAACTCCCCCGCTTCCAGCTCGTTAATGACCAGATAATCAACGTGACACAGGGCAGGGCGCACCAGCGGCTGATAGCGTGGGTCGCCCTTGCGGGAGACCAGGTCGAGGGAGGTTTTGAAGCCCCGATCGCGCATTTGCGCCAGCAGGCGAGCCCCGCGGGTACCGAACGACGCGTCCGGCATGTCCAGGCTATCCAGCAGCAACAGATAACCGAGGTGAAAGATTTTCAGGCTGTCGTCCAGCCGCTCGAAGGCCGGAAGATCCAGCAGACGATTGGCGCCGGGAGAGTGGAAAAAGGTGCGCTGGCCGCTGGGGTCGGTCATGACCTGCGACATGGATGTGGGGGCAAAGCTGGTACGCTCTACCCGCTGGCGGTTGACGTGATACTGGTCGAGCATCGCCATAATGTAATCGCCGTCGTTATCTTCGCCAATCAGCCCCACCGCCTGCAAAGGCAGGCCTGTGTGCATTTTTGCCAGCGTAAGCAGGACGTTGAGCGGAGCGCCTCCGGTGGCGCGCTCGCTGTGGGTGATCTCTGCCAGCCAGCCGCGCTCTGGCCAGTCGACGACCTGGTGAACATGATCCACCAGCATATTGCCTGCGGCGATAATGCCCTTGCGTTCCATCAGGCTTGCCCCGCGCTGCCGAAGATGCGCATCTGCTCAGCCACGGTGTCGGTGATCGCCTCTTCAATGCCCAGCAGCAACTCTGCGAACTCGTCATAAATCGGCTGTCGGTTGGCCATCCGCTGCTCTACCGAGGTCAACGCCGCCTGCGACATACCGGTATAGAAATTGATTTTATGAATTCCCAGTTCGATGGCGCGGCGGAAATCCGCATCGCTAATACCGGAACCCCCATGCAGCACCAGCGGCAGACCGGTCTGCTGACGAATGGCGTCGAGCCGGGCGAAATCCAGCTTCGGCTCACCTTTGTATTTGCCGTGCGCATTGCCGATCGCCACCGCCAGGGCATCAATACCGGTTTGATCGACGAAATCACGGGCGAGCCGCGGATCGGTAAAGAATGCTTCATCCGCATGACCGTAGAGCGCCCCCCCTTCATCGCCTCCCACCGCTCCCAGTTCGGCCTCTACCGACACCCCAACCGCATGGCACATTTTCACCACTTCGCGGGTCTGGCGAATATTCTCCTCGTAGCTGAGGGTGGAGCCGTCGAACATCACCGAACTGAATCCTAAGCGCAATGCCCGCACTACCGCCTCAAAATGGAGGCCATGATCGAGGTTAAGTACCACAGGGATATCATGTCGGGCAGCTTCGAACCTTACCGCTTCCACCAGCGAGTCGAGGGAGAGATACTTAAAATGCACTTCGGCGATGTTGATGATAAACGGGGAGATTTCTTGCCTGGCGGCGGCAAACAGCGCCCGCAGGAAATGGGAGTCGAGAACGTTAAACGCCCCCAGGGCGTAGCGATGCTCACGGGCGTGAGCCAGCCCGTCGGCGAGAGAGATTAATGGCATGGTTCACTCCTTACAGGCGAAACAGGTTGTACTCGTTGCACCGCACCAGTACGGCGGGCTCGTCCTCTTCGACAGGGTTGTAGCGGGCTAATGGCTGCAAAAAGTGGTTATCGTGTTCATCGTCATTGACCGATGACACCTCGCCAACCAGCACATCGCCAAAGCCGCGCTCGCCCCAGAAGCTGTGATACAAACCCGGCGTCAGGCAGATGCTCTCGCCAGGCGTCAGGCGTAGCTGGCTTCCCGGTGCATGAGTCTGGATGTTGCCGTCGATAACCACCGTCACGTCGGTGTTTTCGGTCTCTTCGTGCCCGTCCGCATTCCACAGCTCGATAATTAAATTTCCCCCACCGCGGTTAACGATGTCTTCGCGTTTTCGCCAGTGGAAGTGCATGGGGGTAACTTGCCCGTCGCGGACGTGCATGATTTTTTCGGCGTAGCACTTCTCATAAGGCACGCCGTTGGGGGAACCGTTGCGCAGGGTAAACAGCGTCAGCCCCTGGGCGTAAAAGTTATTGCTGCCAAAGGTCGTCACGTCCCAGCCCAGTTTCAGGTCAAATACTTCACGCCAGGCGTGGCGATTCAACTGCTGCCACTGGGTGGGGGGAAAGCTGGCGAAAGGGGGTAAATGCACATTGTGCATAGAGAAAAATTGCCGCGTGTGGCCGAGGATTTCGTTTATGTCGGAGCGTTTCATGGGGACTCCTTGAATGATGTGCTGTCCCCCTCACCCCGACCCTCTCCCTCAAGGGAGAGGGAGGAAAGCTCCTGCGGCCTTCAGGCGGGAGAGGGTGAGGGGAAACAGGCCGTACAACGGTTACTTCACCGTCCAGCCTTTGTAATTACCCACACTGTTCTTATCAATCATCGTGACCGGGATCAGCACCGGCTCTTTTGGTGCCGGTTTGCCCTGCAGGATGTCATAGCCAATCTCGACCGCTTTGGCCGCCATCACCTGCGGGTCCTGCGCCGGGGTTGCCACGAACAGCGAGTTCTCCCGCTTCAGCGCCTCCTCCGCATCCGGGCTGCCATCCACCCCCACGATAAAGAACTCCTTACGCTGTGCCTGTTTTGCTGCCAGATCGGCGCCGATCGCCGTGGGATCGTTTATCGCGAAGACCCCATCAATCTTCGGATTAGCCGCCAGCAGGGAGGTCATCACCTCCAGCCCGCCTTCGCGGCTCCCTTTGGCGTTCTGGTTATCGGAAAGCACTTTGATATCCGGATGACGCTTGAACTCGGTCTGGCAGCCTTCCACGCGGTTTTGTACCGCAGAGACCGGCGGCCCGTTGATGATCACCACATTGCCTTTGCCTTTCAGGCGATCAGTAATGTATTTGCAGGCCATCTCCCCCGCCTGGGTGTTATCGGAGGTGATGGTCGCGTCGGCACCTTCTGCCGCCACGTCAACCGCGACCACAATAATGCCCGCCTCCTTCGCCCGCTTCACCGCCGGGCCGATACCCTTAGAATCTGCGGCGTTGAGAATGATCATGTCGACCTTCGCCGCAATAAAGTTATCAATCTGCGACACCTGTTGACCGAGGTCGTAGCCGCTGGAGACCAGCGTCACTTTCACGTTATCCCCCGCCAGTTTGCGCGCTTCCAGCTCGGCGCCTTTGGTGATCTGCACAAAGAACGGGTTGGCGAGGTCACCTACCGTCACGCCGATGGACTTCAGTTCTTTTGCCTGCGCAAACGGCGTTGCGGCAAGCAGTGCGCCGGCACAGAGCGCGGTAACAAGAGGTTTTAAACGCATACTTTTTTCCTCGATTCGTAGGGTATTGTTGTTATGCACTTTGATGGTGTCGGGTACGGTATTTATCGATCAGCACTGCAATGATGATCACCGCCCCTTTGATCACCAGTTGCCAGAAATAAGAGACCCCCATCAGGGTCATACCGTTATTAAGCGTGGCGATAATCAGCGCCCCCACCAGAGTGCCGGTGATGGTGCCAATGCCCCCCACAAAGCTGGTTCCGCCGAGGATCACCGCCGCAATGGCGTCCAGCTCATAGCCGGTGCCCAGGTTGCCGTTGGCGCTGTAGAGGCGGGAAGCGCTCATCACGCCACCCAGGCCAGAGAGCAGGCCGCTCATGCCGTAGACAAACAACAGCACCATCCATACCTTGATACCGGTTAAGCGCGCCGCCTGCATGTTGCCGCCGACTGCGTAGATGTGTACCCCCAGGGTGGTGCGGCGCAAAATAAACCAGCAGACGACGATCACCGCCAGCGCGATCACCACCAGCCAGGGCACCGGGCCGAGATAGTTATTGCCGATCCACTCGAAGTTGATATTGGAGTTGATCACCGTCGTGCCGTCGGCCAGCAGATAGGCCGCTCCGCGCAGCGCGGTATAGGTACCCAGGGTGACAATAAAGGGCGGCAGTCCGGCGAAGGCCACCAGCGCGCCGTTAAACAGCCCCAGTACCATGCCGAGCATCAGCGCCGCCGGCACCGACAACATGGCGAACTCCGGGATTAGCGAGACCACCATCGCCGCTACCGCGGTGGTACCCAGAATCGAGCCCACCGAGAGGTCAATGCCGCCGGTCAAAATAATGAAGGTCATTCCCGCTGCCAGCACGATGTTGATCGACGCCTGGCGGGTAATATTCAGCAGATTACTCTCGGTAAAGAAGTTGGGGGCGATAAAACCAAATACCGCCACGATCAGAATCAAAATCGGCAAAATGCCGATGGTTTGCATCAGATCGCCCATTAGCATTTTTTTGGCGGAGGCCGATTTGGCCACCTGCTGCGGAGTGTTGGAGTGCGTCATGGTTATACCGCCCGTTGATGAGAGTCGTTAACGCCGGTTGCCAGCGTCATGATGTTTTCTTGCGTGATATCCCCGCCGTGCAACTCACCCGCAATGCTGCCTTCACGCATGACATACACCCGATCGCTCATTCCCACCACCTCGGGTAATTCGCTGGAGATCATCAGGATCGCCACCCCTTTGCGGGCCATCTGGTTCATGATCCGGTAGATCTCACTTTTGGCGCCGACATCCACGCCGCGCGTAGGTTCATCGAGGATCAAAATGCGCGGGCCGATAGCGACCCAGCGGGAGATAAGCAGTTTTTGCTGATTGCCGCCCGACAGGCCACCCGCCCGCACCTGTGAGTGGGGGACGCGGATATTGAGCAGGGCGATGGCATCGTCCGAGATCGACTGGGCTTTTTTGCGGTTTAACATTCCCCAACTGGCATCGCGCTCGAGCGTCGCCATGGTGATGTTCTCCTGGGCTGCCAGTTCCAGGAACAGCCCCTGTTCTTTGCGGTTTTCGGTTAAAAAGCCGATGCCCTGGTCGATGGCCGCGCGAGGGGAGTGAATGACCACCGGCTCGCCGTCTACCTCAATCATGCCGCCGGTGGCCTTGCGCACCCCGAAGATCAGCTGCGCCAGCTCGGAACGCCCCGCCCCGACAAGCCCGGCCAGACCCACGATTTCTCCGGATCTTACCTGCAGGCTGCACGGCTGTACTTTGCCGCTGTCGGTCAGGTGATGAACGTTGAGCCGCGGGCTGCCGAGAGGGATATCCCGTTCTTTGTTAAACAGATCGCTGAGAGGCCGGCCCACCATCATGCGCACCAGCTCCGGGGCGTTAAGCCTGTCGCGGGTCAGGCTACCTACGTATTGCCCGTCGCGCAGCACGCTGACGCGGTCGGAAAGCTCGTACACCTCTGCCATGCGGTGGCTGATGTAGATGATCGCCATCCCTTCATCGCGCAGGCGCATAATGAGTTCGAACAGGCGGTGAGTTTCGCGTGAGGAGAGGGCGGCGGTGGGTTCGTCCATCACCAGGATGCGGCTATTGCGGTGCAGGGCGCGGGCAATCTCCACCTGCTGCTGCTCGGCGATGGTCAGCCTCATCACCAGGTCGGTGGCTTTGAACTGGGCGCCGAGACGGTCAATTACCGCCTGCGCCTGGGCGGCCATCTCTTTGCGCTGCACCAGCCCCCCGCGTGACAGTTCGCTGCCGAGGAAGATGTTTTCCGCCACGGTGAGGTTGGGGGCCAGCTGCATCTCCTGGTAGATCAGGGTGATACCTGCGGCCAGCGCATCCTTCGGCCCTTTGATATGAAACGGCTGACCATCAATCAGGATCTCACCGCTGGTGGCGGTATAGGCGCCTGCGAGGATCTTCATCAGCGTGCTCTTCCCGGCGCCGTTTTCGCCCATCAGAGCATGGATTTCGCCGGGGAAGACCGTCAGATCCACACCCTTAAGCGCATGGAAGTTGCCAAAGGTTTTGGCAATGTTGCGCATCTCTAAGACCGGGGTCCTGCTCATGGCGGCTCTCCTGAGGGGGTAGATATCCGCACTTCATCACACCCTGATAAATGCAAAATGTCAGAAGCCATTCATATTTGTCATAGTTATGAATAAGTAATGTGGATCACATTTCCCCTCACCCTAACCCTCTCCCCGCAGGGGAGAGGGGACCGCGCGGTGCATGCCTTTCTCCCTCGCCCCACCGGGGAGAGGGGACCGCACGGTGCATGCCTTTCCCCCTCGCCCCTTTGGGGAGAGGGCCGGGGTGAGGGGACAAAAAACGCCGAGGAACCTAACCCTATGTCATCACGCCGCCCCTCGTTTTTTGCCAGCGCCCGCGGCCGCCTGTTGATCTTCAATCTACTGGTCGTTGCGGTAACGCTGATGGTAAGCGGGGTGGCGATACTCGGGTTTCGCCACGCCAGCCAGATTCAGGAACAGGTGCAGCAGCAGACGCTGGACGACATGACCGGCAGCATGAATCTGGCGCGGGAGACGGCGAATGTGGCCACCTCCGCAGTACGTTTATCGCAGGTGGTAGGCGCGCTGGAGTACAAAAGCGAAGCGGAACGGCTGAAGCAGACGCAAACGGCGCTGCGCCGCTCGCTGGAGACGCTGGCAGCGGCGCCGCTGGCCCGCAAAGAGCCTGCGCTGGTGGCGCGAATTATTGAGCGCAGCAATGCGTTGCAGCAAAGCGTAACCGGGATGCTGGAGCGCGGCCAGCGCCGCCATCTGGAGCGCAATGCGTTACTGAGCGCACTCTGGCAGAGCCAGAGTTATTTACGACACCTGCAGGATATTAACCGCCGTTTTGGCGGTAACCAGCCGGATGGGCAGTTACTGAGCGAGATGGCGCGGTTACTGATCGCGGCCATCGAAACCCCCTCTCCCCGGGCGACCATTCAGCAACTGGAGGCGGTGATGGCCTCGCTGCCGCACGCCGCCGCGCAGCCTCTGGTTAATTTCGTGCTGCCGGACTTTAACGCCGAGTTACGCAGACTGGCTCCCTTATCCAGGCAACTGGAGGAGAGCGATCTGGCCATTAGCTGGTATATGTTCCACATCAAGGCGCTGGTAGCGATATTGAACAGCGACATTAATCTCTATGTGGAGCAGGTGGCGGCGGCCTCCGAACTGCGTACCCGCCAGAGCCACCAGGAGCTGCGCTCAATCAGCCTGTTTATCACGGTGTTTGCCCTGCTGGCGCTGGTGATCACCGGTTTTGCCGGCTGGTATATCTATCGCAATCTGGGGTCGAACCTGACGGCGATCTCCCGGGCGATGTCACGCCTTGCTCATGGCGAGCAGGAGGTGTCGGTACCCGGTCTGCAACGCCGGGATGAACTGGGGGAACTGGCGCGTTCGTTCAGCGTCTTTGCCCGAAATACCGCGTCTCTGCAGCACACGACCCGGTTGCTGAAGGAGAAGAGTGGCCAGATGGAGATTGACCGTATTGAACGTCAGGGGCTGGAAGAGGCGCTGCTGCATAGCCAGAAGATGAAGGCCGTCGGGCAACTGACGGGCGGACTGGCGCATGATTTTAACAATCTGTTGGCGGTGATTATTGGCAGCCTGGAGCTGATTGACCCCGCATCGCCAGAGGCGTCAAGGGTGGGGCGCGCCCTGAAGGCGGCGGAGCGCGGGGCGCTCCTCACGCAGCGCTTGCTGGCCTTTTCGCGTAAACAGTCGCTGCATCCACGGGCGATAGAGATGAAACCGATGCTGGAAAACCTCGGGGAGCTGATGCGCCACTCGCTGCCCGCCACGCTTTCGCTGGACATCGAAGCCCAGCACCCGGCATGGCCGGCGTGGATCGACGTCAGTCAACTGGAAAACGCCATCATCAATCTGGTGATGAACGCACGCGATGCGATGGAGGGGCAGAGTGGCGTGATTAAGATCCGCACCTGGAACCAGCGCGTGACCCGTAGCGACGGGCGGCGACAGGACATGGTGGCGCTGGAGGTTATCGATCATGGCTGCGGCATGTCACAGGCGATCAAAGCCCAGGTATTTGAGCCCTTCTTCACCACCAAACAGACCGGGAGCGGCAGCGGGCTGGGGTTGTCGATGGTCTATGGCTTTGTGCGTCAGTCTGGCGGGCGGGTCGAGATCGAGAGTGCGCCGGGACAGGGCACCGTCGTCAGGCTGCAGCTGCCACGGGCTACCCAGCAGGCAGTGATCCACAGCGAAACGACGCATGCTGAAGCGGCACCGCACAGTGACCGGCTGGTACTGGTGCTGGAGGACGAAGCCGATGTGCGTCAGACGTTGTGCGAACAGCTGCACCAACTGGGTTATCTGACTCTGGAGGCTGAAACCGGCCAGCAGGCACTGCGGATGCTGGAGGCCTCGCCGGATATTGAGATCTTTATCAGTGATTTAATGCTGCCTGGCGCGTTAAGCGGCGCAGAGGTGATCAACCATGTTCGCGTCCATTTCCCCCACCTGCCGCTGCTGCTGATGAGCGGCCAGGATCTGCGCCCGGCCCATAACCCTGCGCTGCCCGACGTGGAGCTGTTGCGTAAACCTTTTACCCGCGCTCAGCTGGCGCAGGCGCTGCGGAAGGTGACGCTGAATTGAGATTCCTCCGCTACTCGCGTTATCGGCCTTTCATTACCGTAAAGCCAGCCCCTTTGCGAGACTGGCTCTATGAAACGTTACTCTACCGCCCTGATATTTTGCCTGCTGTCTTTCACCAGTCAGCTGGCGCATGCCGATATTGTTGATGACGCCATTGGCAATATTCAGCAGGCGATCAACGACGCCTATAACCCTAATAGCAACCGCAACAATGATGACGACGATCGTTATGATCAGAGACGGCGTAGCGACAGCCGTCAGTATGACGAGCGCCGCAGGCAGCTAGAGGACCGTCGCCAGCGCCTGGATGAGCGTCAGCGCCAGCTTGATGATGACAGGCGTCGCTTAGAGGATGATGAGCGCAGGCTGGAAGAGGATTATGATCGGTGACATTGTGCGGTCTGATGCCCTCACCCCGACCCTCTCCCACGGGGAGAGGGAGGAAAACCGTTCCAACCCTCTCGTACGGGGAGAGGGAGGAAAACCGTTCCGACTCTCTCGTACGGGGAGAGGGAGGAAATCGGTTCCGGCTTTCCTGAAGGGAGAAAACTAGTCCAGCGCCAGCACCATCCCGTCATATCCTGCTTCAAACCCTTCCGGTAGCGGGTTATCCATCATCCACACGTCGAATTGATGGCTAATGTGGGTGAGGATCACCTGCGGACAGCCAATGACCTCATTTAGCGCAATCACGGTATTTAAATCGCAGTGGTTGCGCGGCGCTTCATCGCGCGGTGCGTGGCTGCAGTCGATGATAATCACCTGCGGTTGGTTATTGAGTAAGAACTTGACCGTTTTCTCGGGCAGCGTGCTGGTATCCGAAAGCCACGCTACGCGGCTATGGGCGCTCTCCAGCAGGTAGCCAAACGTGAGTTTTGAGTGGTTAAGCGGCAGGGGCGTGACCCGCAGCCCCTGGAGTTCAAAAACCACAAAGGGCTCAAGCGTATGGCTAAAATCCAGCAGTCCAGGGTGTTTAAACAAATCGTCGCAGCCCGCGTCGTCCGGCGGGCCGTAGACCGGTATGGTCGCGCCCACGCCCCAGCGAAGCGGGAACAGCCCCTGAACGTGATCCATATGGTAATGGGTGAGGAGAAATTGCTGGAAGCTGCCCGCGGGCCAGTCGTCCATCAATTGCGGGATCCCCGCATCCAGCAAGGTCACTGCGTCGTTGAATTTGACCACCGCGCTACAGGGACGGCGGCGGTACTCCTCCTGCAAGCGCGCCCGACGACACGCCATGCAGTCGCAACCAAACACCGGTACCAGCTGGGCACCACCGGTGCCTGTCAACGTAATCGTCAAACTCATCACTCACCCTCTCTACAGCGGTTTGGTGAAGCGAAAATGGCTCTGCGTATAGCCTTCACGAAGGTAAAAACGGTGAGCGTCGGTGCGCTTCACGCTGGTGGAGAGCTCTGTCAGTTCCGCTCCAGCCTGGCGGGCAACCTCCTCGGCCCAGGCCAGCAGCTGACTGCCCACCTTCAGGCCGCGCGCCTGCGGCATCACCACCAGCTCCTGGATCTCGCCGATCCAGCGGGCGTGATGCAGATGAAACTGCATATGCAGGCCGATCATGCCGATGACCTGCCCCTCCAGTTCGGCCAGTTGATAGCGCATATTGTGATCCTGAAGATTGGCAAGAAAACCGGCGTGAAACGCCTGGTGATCGAACTCGGCCTGCTTCAGTTCGCAGATCAGGGCGTAAACCGTCTGGGCGTCGTCGGCGATGGCGGGGCGAAGATGGCAGTCAGGCATGCAGTTTCTCCTTTTGACGGATAAGCGATAAAAAGGTACCGACTGACTGTAGCAAACTTCCGTCGTTATTGAGGAGATGGCAGTCCGCTGGGGTATAGCGCGCCGCGCGCGCCAGTCGCTGCTCTATCTCATGATCCGACTCGCGTCCCCGGCTTTGCAGTCGGCTACGCAGAATCTCTGGCGACACCTGCAGGCAGACGGGCATCAGCGCCGCTTCATAGCGGGCACGGGCCTGCGGCAGGTGGGCGCGTGAGCCATTGACCAGCACGTCAAACCCTGCATGTAGCCATAGGTCAATCTCAATACCGACCCCGTAATAGAAGCCGTTGGCGTGCCAGCTCAGCGCCAGCAGATTTTGCCCGGCGCGGGTAAAAAATTCCTGCTCGCTGAGGGCAATATGGTTTTCACTCCCGGCGTTGGCCGCGCGAGTAATGTAGCGATGCGCCACCAGCAGTTGGGTATGTTCTTGCTGCCGTAACGCCGACAATAAGCTGTCTTTACCGGAGCCCGAGGGGCCCATTAACCAGATAAGTCGTCCCATCAGAACACCCGTTTACCCTGACGCCAGACGTGGTCGATATGGATGTGCTCGCCCTTGCGATGCGCGAGCACCAGATCCGCCCGTTTGCCCTCGGCAATGTCGCCCCGATCGTGAAGATTGAGCGCCGTTGCCGGGTTTTTTGTCACCAGGCGAATGGCCTGAGACAAGGTGAAACTATTGCCTTCGTCATCCGCCACGCGAAAAGCCGCGTCCAGCAGGCTCGCCGGGTAGTAATCGGAAGAGAGAATATCCAGCAGGCCAAGGGATGCCAGTTTGCTGGCCGCCACGTTGCCGGAGTGCGAGCCGCCGCGCACGATGTTAGGTGCCCCCATCAGCACATTCATGCCGTGCTGGCGCGAGGCGTCTGCCGCTGCAAACGTGGTAGGAAATTCGGCGATCACGCTGCCAAGTTGATGAGATTCGCGTACATGCTCGGGCGTGGCGTCGTCGTGGCTGGCCAACGCGATGTGACGATCCCGGCACAATGCGGCTATGGCGAGGCGATTCGGCTGAGACCACCGTGCTGCAAGCTGAAGCTGTTCTTCTTCGTAGCGGGCCATCTCTTCGTTGTTCAGAGAATATTTGCCCTGGTAGTACTCACGGTATTTTTCAATATTGGCGAACTGACGCTGGCCGGGCGAGTGATCCATCAGCGAGACCAGCGAAACCGGCTCGCGCTCTACCAGCTTTTCAAAGAGCGGCAGGGTGGTGTGGTGCGGCAGTTCGCAGCGCAGATGCAGACGGTGCTCGGCACGGTTGAGGCCGCGTTTCTGCGTCTCTTCCACGGCGTTGATCATCTTCTCCAGATTCTCAAGACGATCGCCACCGTCGCGCACGTCGCCAATTGCCACCGCGTCCAGCACCGTGGTGATGCCGCTGGCGACCATCAATGCGTCGTGGCTGCTCATCGCCGAATGGGCGGGCCAGTCGACTTTCGGGCGCGGGGTGAAAAATTTATCCAGATTATCGGTATGCAGTTCAATCAGCCCCGGCAGCAGCCAGCCGCCGTCGCCATCCATCGCCTCCGGGGAGCGGCTCTGGGTTTCGGCAAAGGCGCGGATGATGCCCTCCTGAATTTCAACCGAGCCATCAACGACCTCATTTTCCAGCACCAGTTTGACGTTATTAATAATCATGCGTGGGTCCCCATCGGGTGCAATCTGTCTGCGACGCGATCGCGTACGGCGTCGTCGTGGAAGATCCCGACGATCGCTGCGCCGCGCGCTTTGGCCTGTTCGATCAGTTCAATTACCGCTGCGCTGTTTTTGTTGTCGAGCGAGGCGGTGGGTTCGTCGAGCAACAAAATGGGATAATCGACGATAAACCCCCGGGCAATGTTGACGCGCTGCTGTTCGCCGCCGGAAAAGGTCGAGGGGGCAAGGTGCCACAGGCGCTCCGGCACGTTCAGGCGCGTTAGCAGGCTGGCGGCTTTGGCGGCGCAGGTTTCACGCGGCACGCCCAGATCCAGCAGGGGCTGCATCACCACATCCAGAGCTGAGATCCGCGGGATCACCCGCAGGAACTGGCTGACCCAGCCGATCGTTGAGCGACGCACCTCCAGCACTTTGCGCGCCGGAGCCTGCACCAGATCCACCCACTCGTTGTGATGGCGAATATGAATGTGGCCTTCGTCCGGCAGGTAGTTGGCATACAGGGAGCGCAGCAGGGTCGATTTTCCGCTGCCGGAGTGGCCATGCAGCACCACGCATTCGCCGTTGCTGACCTCCAGCGAGGTGTGTTGCAGTACCGGCAGGCGCACGCCGCTTTGCTGGTGGAGCACAAAGGTCTTACTCACGTTTTCTACGCGGATCATGTTGGCCTCTTAGTTCTGCAATACCGATGACACCAGCAGCTGGGTGTACGGATGATGGGGATCGTCAAGTACGCGGTCGGTTAACCCACTTTCCACCACCTGACCCTGTTTCATCACCAGCAGACGGTCCGCCAGCAGGCGCGCAACACCCAGATCGTGGGTGACAATTACCACCGCAAGGTTCAGCTCCACCACCAGGCCGCGCAGCAGGTCGAGCAGGCGGGCCTGCACGGAGACGTCCAGCCCGCCCGTTGGCTCATCCATAAACACCAGCTTCGGATGGGTCACCAGATTGCGGGCAATCTGTAACCGCTGCTGCATCCCACCGGAAAAGGTGGTGGGCAGGTCGTCGATGCGCGAGGCGGGGATCTCCACCTCCTCCAGCCAGTGCTGCGCCGTGGCGCGGATGTTGCCGTAGTGGCGCGCGCCGGTCGCCATCAGCCGTTCGCCGATATTGCCCCCCGCCGAAACCTGACGGCGCAGGCCGTCCATCGGGTGCTGATGCACCACGCCCCACTCGGTGCGCAGCAGGCGGCGGCGCTCGGCCTCGCTCATGCCGTACAGCGAGGCGCCTTCGTAGAGAATGTCGCCGTTATGCGGCGTCAGGCGCGCGGAGATCGATTTCAGCAAGGTGGTTTTGCCGGAGCCGGACTCGCCGACAATCCCCAGCACTTCCCCCGGCCAGAGTTCGAATGCCACGTCGCTAAAGCCTTTGCCCGGCGCGTAAAGGTGGGTCAGGTTGTTAACCGAAAGCAGCGGTTTCATTGGCTTTTCGCCTCGCTCTGTTGGCGGCAGTAGTCGGTGTCGGAGCAGACAAACATCCGTTTGCCGGTATCGTCCAGCACCACTTCATCCAGATAGCTGTGCTGCGAGCCGCAGATGGCGCACGGCTCGTCCCAGGCCTGCACCGTAAACGGGTGGTCGTCAAAATCGAGACTCTCCACGCGGGTATACGGCGGGACGGCATAGATGCGTTTTTCGCGCCCGGCGCCAAACAGCTGCAGGGCGGGCATCATGTCCATCTTCGGGTTATCGAATTTCGGGATCGGCGACGGGTCCATCACGTAGCGTCCGTTCACCTTCACCGGGTAGGCGTAGGTGGTGGCGATATGGCCGAAGCGGGCGATATCCTCGTACAGCTTCACCTGCATCACGCCGTACTCTTCCAGCGCGTGCATAGTGCGGGTTTCGGTTTCACGCGGCTCGATAAAGCGCAGCGGCTCCGGGATCGGCACCTGGAAAATCAGGATCTGATCTTCCGCGAGCGGCGTTTCTGGGATGCGGTGACGGGTCTGGATCAGCGTCGCGTCTTCGGTTTTTTCAGTGGTGTTCACGCCCGTGACGCGCTTGAAGAAATTGCGAATCGACACCGCATTGGTGGTGTCGTCCGCCCCCTGGTCGATAACCTTCAGCACGTCCGCTTCGCCAATCACGCTGGCGGTAAGCTGAATGCCGCCGGTCCCCCAGCCGTAGGGCATGGGCATTTCGCGGCCGCCGAACGGCACCTGATAGCCCGGAATGGCCACGGCTTTCAGAATGGCGCGGCGGATCATGCGTTTGGTTTGCTCATCCAGATAGGCAAAGTTATAGCCGCTTAAGTTAGCCATTTCTGCGCTCCCGTTGCAGGCGTTTCAGCAGTTCCAGTTCGGCCTGGAAGTCGACGTAATGGGGTAGCTTGAGGTGTGAGACAAAGCCTGCGGCTTCGACGTTATCCGCGTGGGCCAGCACGAACTCTTCGTCCTGCGCCGGGCCGGCAGCGTGCTCACCGTAGTCCGCTGCCTGCAGGGCGCGGTCAACCAGCGCCATTGCCATTGCCTTGCGCTCGCTCATGCCGAACACCAGCCCGTAGCCACGGGTAAAGTGCGGGTCATCATTTTCCGGTGCGACAAAGCCGTTAACCATTTCACACTCGGTAACCAGCAGTTCGCCGACGTTTACTGCAAAACCGAGCTCTTCTGGCACGATTTCGATGTCGAGGTAGCCGCAGCGGATCTCCGCCGCGAACGGGTGGTTGCGCCCGTAGCCGCGCTGAGTGGAGTAGGCCAGCGCCAGCAGATACCCCTCGTCGCCGCGCATCAGTTGCTGCAGGCGCGACGATCGCGAGCACGGATAGACCGGCGGCGTGCGGGTAATGTCGTCAGGTACCGTGCCGGAATCTTCTTCCGCTTTTGCGAGGCCCTGCTTCGCCAGCAGGCTAAAGACGTGCGGAGAGGCTTTCTGCGCGGCATCGGAGGTGGCAAGCGACGGTGCGTCGCCGTTCGCCAGCAGGGTGAAATCGAGCAGGCGGTGGGTATAGTCGTAGGTGGGGCCAAGCAGCTGACCGCCGGGAATATCTTTATAAACGGCCGAAATGCGGCGTTCCAGACGCATCTCCGGGGTACTCACCGGCTCGCTTACCGCCAGTTTCGCCAGCGTGGTGCGGTAGGCGCGCAGCAGAAAAATCGCTTCGACGTTATCGCCGCTGGCCTGCTTCAGCGCCAGCGCCGCCAGTTCGCGATCTGCGATGCCCCCTTCGGTCATCACCCGATCGACGGCCAGGTTTAACTGCTGTTCTATCTGGGCGACGCTCAGCTCGGGAAGCTGTTCATCACCCCGTCGTCTCTGCTCTTGCAGCATGTGGGCGGCGGCAATCGCCTTCTCGCCCCCCTTGACGGCAACGTACATCAGCACACCTCCACGTGGGTGGTTCGCGGGATGGCCAGCAGGCGCTCGCCGCAGGTGAGGATCAGGTCGATACCCAGCGGGAACGGGTGCGGACGCTCGGTCAGCTCATGAATAATGCACTCCGGCAGCTGAGGAGCGACCATACGCTCCTCGGCAATGCCTGCCCCGGTCAGGCGCAGCATGCGGCCACCGCTCAGGCTGGTGACCTGCAAAATCAACGTGGCGCTGGCCTCTGGCGCCACGGCAGTGCCTTCGCTCAGGGCGTTGAGCTGCTCGTGGCTGATCTGCTCGTCGGCCACGGCGAAGACCGCCTGCTGGGGCTGTTCAACCAGTGGCGCGTTGGTGTGAAAACGCAGGTTCTGACAGGCGATGTCGTTGATCAGCGCACCGGAGAGCCACACCGGGGTATCATTGTCGGCCAGCGTCAGCAGCACGCTGGTGGTGGCGAGGTTCAGCGGCAACCAGCCCTGCGCAAGCTGATGCAGCGAGACGATGACGCCCGGCTCGCTCATGGCTTTCAGCAGGCGACGAAAACTTTGTTGGGCATCCTGGACGGCGAGGGTAAAAGCGGGTTGAAGCGTCATGCGTTATCTCCGCGAACGAGCGTAAAGAAGTCGACCCGGCTGGTGTTGACTTCAGCCTGACGCGCGGCAAGGCGTGCGGCGCGGTCAGCTTCCAGCGGGGTAATCAAGGTTTCCATCAATGACTGGAAATAGGGTTGTTCTTGCAACAGGGCGTCGATAACGGCGCACTGCTCGGCATGGTGTTTGTTACGCCCCAGCTGATAGCTGTAACCCAGAGTACCGCTGGACAGGCGCACAACAGCACGGGTGAGGGTGGCGTCACCGGCAAAAAAGCGTTCTCCGGTGCCGCCCATGCGCGCCTGGATCTGCACCAGGCCACTCTCCGGTGCGCGGATCAGTTCATAGGTCGGCGTGAGGGCAAGGGCAGAGACGCGCGCCTGTAACGCCCCGGGGTCGCTATGTGCCAGGACGCGCATCCAGTGCTGACGGGTGGCGGTATCGAAGTGCATTCAGTGCTCCATGGTGAATTCAATCATGTCGGCGCGGGTCAGGCTGACGGAGTACTCCGTCGCGTTGATCTCGCCGTCACGGTGGTTGAGGGTGCGCACACAGAGCAGCGGAGCCATGTTGGGGATCTCCAGCACCTTGCTCTCTTTTGCCTGCGCGCGGCGGGCGCTGATGCGCGTCTGTGTGCGCTTGAGCGCGATGCCCGTGGCCTCCTGCAGAAAATCATGCAGCGAACCGCTGGCGAAATGTTGCAGCACCGGCCAGAGGGAGAGGTCGGCAAAGTAGTGGTCGATCTGGCACACCGCCACGCCGTTGACCCGGCGCAGGGTGCGCAGGTGTACAACGTTTTCACCCTCGGTAATGCCCAGTGCGTCCGCCACGTGGCTGGAGGCCGGGCGTAATACTGAGAGCAGTTTTTCGCTGGTGGGGTGGCTGCCCTGGTCGAGCAGGTTCTGGCTAAAGCGCGCCTGCGCGTTAAGCGGGTAGTCGAACGGGCGCATCAGCACCAGCACGCCGACGCCCTGGCGGCGCTGTACCCATCCGCGCTCCACCAGTTGGTCAATGGCGCGGCGCAGGGTGTGGCGATTCACTTCGTAGCGGTCGGCAAGCTGCTGCTCGGCGGGCAGATAGTCCCCGCAGCGGTAGTGGGTGCGAAGTTCTACTTCGAGCTTTGCCGCAATCTCTTGCCAACGGGTCGGGTAGCTGGTCGGATGTCTGGATAAGTGCATAGAAATCAAAGCCTCGCTTCTCAGATGAAGTGCTTACGCAAACGTTGAGAGAGGAAATCCAGCAGGCTGACGGTGATGATGATGAGTACCATCAGGGCGCAGGTTTGCTGGAACTGGAAACCACGAATCGCTTCCCACAGGGTGACGCCGATACCGCCTGCGCCAACCATGCCGACCACGGTGGCCGAGCGAACGTTGGATTCAAAGCGGTAGAGGGAGTAGGAGATCAACAGCGGCATCACCTGTGGCAACACGCCATACAGAATCTCTTCAATTTTGTTGGCGCCGGTGGCGCGGATGCCTTCGACCGGGCCAGGCTCGATGGCTTCCACCGCCTCGGAGAGCAGCTTGGAGAGCACGCCGGTGGTGTGAATAAACAGCGCCATTACGCCGGCAAAGGGACCGAGACCGACGGCGACCACGAACAGCATGGCGAAGACCATTTCGTTAATGGCGCGGCAGGCGTCCATCAGGCGGCGCATCGGCTGGTACACCCACCATGGCACGATGTTTTCGGCGCTCATCAGGCCAAACGGGATGGAGAGGATGACCGCGAGGGCGGTGCCCCAGACGGCGATTTGCAGGGTGATGGCCATTTCGCCGAGGTAGTCCTGCCACTGGCTGAAGTCCGGCGGGAAGAAGTCGGCGGCGAAGGTGGCCATGTTGCCGGAATCTTTCACCAGCAGCAGTGGGTCCATTTCCGCGCCCTTCCAGGAGATAACAAGCACCGCCAGCAGGATGGCCCAGCTGATCAGCGAGAACCAGCTGCGCTTTGGCGGTGGGAGAGTGATGGTTTGCATAGTAACTCCTTTATCTGTTCTCCCTCTCCCTGTGGGAGAGGGCCGGGGTGAGGGCATCAGCGTGTGCATTTCCCCCTCACCCTAACCCTCTCCCTCAAGGGAGAGGGGACTGTCCGGTGCGGTTTTTACCCTCTCCCACAGGGAGAGGGAGAAAAGATTTACTGCACCGCTTTATTCACGCTGGTCATCGCGCCGAGCGCGGCGGTCAGGCGGTCGAGATCGTCCAGCTGTGCCTGAATTTCAGACACTTTGCTGCTCTTCTCTTCCTCCTTCAGCCCCTTGTTGTCCTTCACGCCCTGCATCTGTTTGAACAGCGCCAGCTGGCGAATCGGCACCAGCTGCAGGTCGCTTGAGGCGCGGAACGGTGCCCAGCCCAGCTTCTCCAGAACGGCTTTCTCTTCCGGCGTTTTGCCGTAGGCCATAAAGAAGTCGTACACCTTGTCCTTGGTGCTTTCTGAGAGGTTTTTACGCCACACGATCGGGTCGCCCGGGATCAGCGGTGATTTCCAGATCACCTTCAGTTCTTTCAGCTTGTCCGGCGCGGAGGTCTTCAGCTTGTCGAGGTTTTCGGTGTTGTTAGTTGCCACGTCCACCTGCTTGTTGGCCACGGCCAGGGCGTTGGTTTCGTGCCCGGCGTTGACGGTGCGTTTGAATTCGTTGGTTGAAATATTGTTTTTGGCGAAGACGTAATAGCCCGGCACCAGGAACCCGGAAGTGGAGTTCGGATCGCCGTTGCCAAAGGTCAGCTCTTTACGTTTGGCGAGCATGTCGTTGAGGTTATTGATTGGGCTGTCTTTGTTCACGATCAGCACGCTCCAGTAGCCCGGGGAGCCATCTGCCGCCACGGTCTGCGCAAAGACCTGGCCGTTGGCGCGGTCTACCGCTTCCATCGCGGAGAGGTTGCCGTACCAGGCGATGTCGACTTTGTTAAAGCGCATCCCCTGGATGATGCCCGCGTAGTCCGGGGCGAAGAAGGCGTTTACTTTGATCCCCAGTTTGGTTTCCATATCTTTCAGGAACGGTTCCCACTGAGGTTTCAGGTTCTGCTGTGATTCCGTCGAAATAATGCCAAAGTTCAGCGCTTTCTCCTGCTCCTCGGCATACGCCGGGCTTAACAGGGTGCTGATGCTGAACAGGCTGGTGAAGGCCAGCGCGGCAACGGCTTTGTAGCTCATGTACTTTCCTCGGATCGGGTGAATTAAGCAGCTTGCGCGCGCTCTTCGACGCGGTTAATGCTGCGGTAGAGATGGTCAAAGCGTTCGTTATCGAACTGATGGCTTGCGCCATCAAAGAAGACATGTCCCTGACGCAGGGCGACGATGCGCTCGCAGTAGCGCAGGGCATAGTCCACCTGGTGTAGCGTGACCACCACGGTGATGCCGTCGTTCTGGTTGATGTCGCGCAGGGTCTCCATCACGATGCGCGCCGACTCGGGGTCCAGCGAGGCGATGGGTTCGTCGGCCAGAATGATTTTCGCTTTCTGCATCAGGGCACGGGCAATGGCGACGCGCTGCTGTTGTCCACCGGAGAGGGTGGAGACGCGCTGGTGGGCGAAGTGGGTCATGCCGACGCGGGTCAGCGCCTGCAGGGCTTCTTGTTTCTGGGAAGGAGAGAACCAGCGCAGACAGGTGCGCCAGAACGGGGTGCTGCCAAGCGCGCCAATCAGCACGTTCTCCAGCACCGTCAGGCGGTTCACCAGGTTGAACTGCTGGAAGATGTAGCCTGTCTGGGCGCGACTTTTACGGATGTCACGCGCCAGGCGGCCGGCGCGCTGGACGGTGTTACCCAGCAGCTCGACGTGGCTTTCCGGCGTTTTATCGCAGGTAATGAGGCCGCTTAAATGGCGCAGCAGGGTCGACTTTCCTGAACCGGAAGGCCCCAGCAGCGCCACCATTTCGCCCTGCTGGACGGTCAGATCAACGGCATGCAGCGCCCTATTATGGTTAAAAGACTTACTCAGTTTTTCGACGCGAATGACAGTGTGCATGTGTTGGGCCTCACGATAAATGTGGCCTCATGCTGGCGGATCAATGTGACATTTAGGTTAAGTGCTGGTTGCGGGAGTTTGAAGAGTTGAAGCGATGGCGATGACAGGCGATTGCCTCTGCACAAGTGCCGGCGAAGGAGAGGCAGGGACGTAACGGCATAATCGTTACCTCAGGTAAGAGAAGCCCGTTACGTGTCGTTCTCGTCCGCCCGGTAAGCGAAGCCTCACCGGGCGGAGAAATCAGTTCTTTTTGACGAACTCAGATTTCAATTTCATAGGGCCAAAGCCGTCGATTTTGCAGTCAATGTTGTGATCGCCTTCAACCAGACGGATGCCCTTCACTTTGGTGCCGATTTTCAGCATGGAAGAGCTGCCTTTTACTTTCAGATCTTTAATTACGGTAACGTTATCGCCATCGGCCAGCAGGTTGCCGTTCGCATCTTTCACGATCAGTGCGTCACTGTCTGGTGCCGGTTCGGCATCGTTCCACTCGTGGGCGCATTCCGGGCAAATAAACAGACCGTTGTCTTCGTAGGTGTACTCGGAATTGCATTTCGGGCAATGAGGTAGCTGCATGATGGACTCCTGAAATAGTGCGAAGCGGCGGGAGTGTGCCCGCCAAAAACCGACGTATTGTCGAAAAAGGCGGCAAGTATAACGTAAAACCTTACTGTTGTCGGTGACATTGTTTTTATCAAGAAATTTAAAAAAAGTATGGCGGATGACATTTTCTGTCAGTCAATTAAGCGATGCTAACTCCCACATCCAACGGAGTAACGGCCATGATTGAATTAATCAGAATTTTATTGCGGCAAATTGCTACGTACTGCCATTTCGGATAAGGTAAGAGCAGCTTTGCTATTTTTTAGATTTCCCGAACTACCCACACTTTGTTTGGGTAGGGCTCTCCTCCCTCTCATTTTGGGTAGGGGAAATAATAATGATATATCCTGACCTTTCTTAAATTTGAGCTACGCTCTTACTCTTTCGGTTTCCCTGACCGAGGGGCTCGCTCCGTTGTTAATGCATTTTTTAAATATAAAATTTCAACAGCATCAATCGCTTATATTTTAGTGGGGATATTTTCCACATGTAATCAATAAAACCGATCCTTCATTATTAAAATTATTCGGTTTAATAAAATTAAGAAATTTGCGTTAAGGGAAGTTATTGCATGCACACACAAACAATATTTGAATTGAGCCAGGAAGCGGAACGGCTACTGCAACTCTCTTTGCAAAACCTTGAAACCTTAAAAGCGATGCCTGTCGCGATAATGGACAGTACTACCACGGCGTTGACGGGTGAAAGCAATAATGTCTTGCCGCTGCATTTCAGCGCCCGGGGTTTAGACGCCCAGCAGTCGATGCTGAACAATGAACTGCGCAAAATTACCCGTCTGGAGATGGTGCTGGCGATTGTTGGCACCATGAAGGCCGGGAAATCGACCACCATCAATGCCATTGTCGGTACGGAGGTGTTGCCAAACCGCAACCGCCCGATGACGGCCCTCCCCACGCTTATTCGTCATACGCCGGGCCAGAAGGAGCCGGTGCTGAACTTTTCGCACGTCGCGCCGATCGATACCTTAATTAAGCAACTGCAAATAAAGCTGAGAAATTGCGATCGTGGCAAGCTGGCGCAACAGCTGGAAATTGATAAAGACATGAATGCCCTGCTGGGGCGTATTGAAAAAGGGGAGGCGTTTGAAAAACGTTATCTTGGCGCCCAGCCCATCTTTTATTGTTTGAAAAACTTAAATGATCTGGTGCGGCTTTCTCAGGCGCTGGAAACCGACTTTCCCTTCTCTGAATATGCGGCTATCGAACACATTCCGGTCATTGAGGTGGAGTTTGTTCATCTGGCCGGGCTGGATGCGCATCTCGGACACTTAACACTTCTTGATACCCCCGGGCCGAACGAGGCCGGGCAACCGCATCTGCAGAAGATGCTGGCAGAACAGATCTCCCGCGCCTCGGCGGTGCTGGCGGTGATGGATTACACCCAACTTAAGTCGATCTCCGACGAAGAGGTGCGTCAGGCCATTTCGGCGGCAGGGAGATCAGTGCCGCTCTATGCGCTGGTCAATAAATTCGACCAGAAAGATCGTAATAGCGATGACGAAGAGCAGGTGCGGGCGATGATCTCCGGCACCCTGATGAAGGGGTATATCTCTCCGGGGCAGATTTACCCGGTCTCTTCCATGTGGGGATATCTGGCAAACCGTGCGCGTCACGAACTGGATCAACGCGGTAAATTGCCGGATCACCAGAGCCAGCGCTGGGTACAGGATTTTGCCGAAGCGGCGCTTGGCCGCCGCTGGCGCACCGCCGATCTCGACGACATTGAGCATGTTCGTCACTCTGCCGATCTGCTGTGGGAAGATTCCCTGTTTGAACAGCCGATCCGCAAGCTGATTTATGCTGCTTATGCTAATGCTTCGCTGTATGCCCTGCGTTCTGCATCGCATAAGTTATTAAACTACGCGCAAAATGCCCGTGAATATCTCGATTTTCGCTATCAGGGGCTGACGGTAGCCTTTGATGAGCTACAGCTCAATATCACCCGTCTGGAAGAGGACATGGCCCTGTTACAGCGTCGTCAGGAGTCGGTCAGCGATGAGGTGAGGCATGAAGTCGAAGAGGCGCTCTGCACGGCAGAGGGGTTTATTAACGAGCAGAAGGGGCAAATCCAGCAGGCGATAAGTCAGGTCTTCAGCAGCGATAATCTGCGCGATCTAACCGGCTATGACCTGCGTTTGCGTAGTGATGATCCTGCAGCCGCGGAGCTACTGGTGCTGGAAGATGAAGGCCAGGCGCAGATTGTGCTCAGTAAAATCCGCTCCTCCTGCGAAATGATTCTGCTGGCGGCGCAAGAGCGTATCAGCCGTGAACTGGCTCTGCGTTTCGATCAGCTTGAATCCACCCTGGCGCGCTCGCTGAATGATGCCATGCGCCCCATTGAGACACGTATCAAAGAAGAGTTGAGCCACGCCGGTTTCCGGGCGCGGATCAGCTTCCCGGCCTTCCAGGCCAGCCAGCTTAACTTTAATACCCGCGGCCTGTTTAACGACGTGATTGCCCGTGAGAACCTTCCTGCGAGCCAGGTGGCAGGCACGAGTAGCGTGCGTGAAACGGTCTCTCGCTGGCTGAATAATCCCGGCTGGGGTTGGGATGACTACGTCGTGACACATACCCGTTACGTGATCAACGTGGCTGAGCTGCATGACAAAATTAATCACCATATTGAGCAGTTTTGTGCACAAATCCGTAAAGCTTTGGCCGCGCAGGTCGATGTCTCTGTTACGGCAGGCATGGCGACTTTCTTTGCGGAATTTTCGCTATGTCTTGCAGGATTACAAGAAAGCTTGCGTGATAGCCTCGCGGTGCGCCAGCAGAATGAGCATGCTACCCGGTCGCTCACTCAGCTGCTTTCACAGTGTATCTCCACCGCGACGTGGATTCAGGAAGATACCCGACTGTTACGCGATGATATTCAAACTCTATTCGCGGCAGAGCAACCATGACAAAACAACTACTGGACGGTCCCGGGCGGACGCTGGAGTGTATCCATCCCAAATTTATGGTCGATTTGGTGCAAGGGGTGGATGCCACGCGTCAAACCCCGCTCGTGCCACAGCAACAGCAGTTTCGTGAACGTTTAACCCAGGAGATCATGACGCAGACTCAGCTTCGTCCATGGGCGATGGCGGGAATGTTCAGCGAAAATGCTGCGCTGCGGCTTGGGCTGGCAGAGAAACTGGCGGGCATGTTTGATCCCGGCCATCTTGCGCTTACCCGCATGACACAGAAACTGGACGCATTACGCCAGCACACGGGTCTGCGCAATGCGCCCCCGCCAGGCTTGTTGCAGCAGTACGATACCCTCTCTTCTCATTTCCAGCAGCGTGCGGTCTGGAAAGTCAAAGCGTTAGGCCAGCGCGGCTTAACGGTGCAGGCCGGTGAGCATACCGAACAGATCTTTACCCGCTGGCGGGCCGGCCATTACGACGGCTGGTCCCTGGCCGGGCGCGGTTATGTGGCGCTGGAAGAGTTGCGCTGGGGAGCGTTTGGCGACGCCTGCCGGCTGGCCAATGCCGACGTGAGCGCCATGCTGAAAGATGAGCTGCAAAATCAGGTGGCGAACTACCTGGCGCTGGGCATTAATGCGGCGCCAGCCACGCGCCATTTTTACCATCAATGGCTTGCCACACCGGCGTCTCCGGGTCTGATCGATCATAAAGATATGCTGGGCTGGCTGGGCGACTGGTGTGATGTGGACCGTCATCCGGTCTGCTGGTCGGTGACGCAAAGCTGGCAAAACGTGGCGCTGGGGATGCCGAGACTCTGTTCGGCGACAAGACTGGCGAAAGCCATGGTAGAAGAGGTCTTCGCAGAGTAAAAACCCTCTCCCGTGGGAGAGGGTCAGTCACTTAGTGGTGCAGCGATTCCACTCTTTGTTCTTCTGCTTCCGGCGCCGGGATGTTACCGAAGCGTCTGGCGTACAGTGCAGTGATGATTGGCACCAGAATCGCGGTGACGATCACGCTGGCCGCAACCAGTGCGGTAGCGGATGCAGCAACCGGTTCAAAGGCCGGGTTAATCTGCGCGATGATGACCGGGTTAGCCACCGCAGCGCCCGCGGCGGATGATGCCGCCACCCCCGCAGTCCCGTTGCCACCGCCAATGACGCGGTCGGCAATAATCAGCGGAATACCGGTGATGATGATCACCGCCACGCCCAGCACGATACCCAGCAGACCGGTCTGAAGGATCACGTTCAGGTTGATGGTGTTACCCAGGGCAAAACCGAAGAAGGGAATCAGTACCGGCGTTGCTTTGCTGAAGAAGTCACGCAGGTCGTGGTCCAGGTTACCGAGGGCGAAACCGATCAGGAATGGCAGGATGGCGCCAACAAAATGGTGCGCTTCAAACGAGGCCAGACCTGCAGAGCCGAGGATCAGCATGGTCATCAGCGGGCCGGACTCCAGCGACATCAGAACGAAAGCACCGGACTCCTCTTTGGTGCCATACTGGTTCATCAGACTGGCGTAGAGACCGCCGTTAGTCATGTCCATGGCAGAGACGATGGCAAGTACGGAGAGACCCGCAAAGAAGCCCGTCTGGATCCCATTCTCTGGGATGAACATCGCGCAGAGCATCGCCACAATCCATGCAACGGCAATTTTAGTCAGTACCAGCGTGCCGGACTTACGTAATACCGTTCCGGTTGCACGTAAATTAATGGAAGCACCGATACAGAAGAACCATACCGCCAGGATCGGCACCGTACCGGTAATCATACCTTTAGTGAATCCACCGAAATAAGCCCCGGTGTTAGGCGCTAAGGTATTTAAAATGGCACCCAGCACCAGCGGAACCAACATCATCCCACCGGGAATGCGCTCAATCGCGGCTTTAATTTTCATCGTGTACCCTCGCATCTCATCACGCATCGCCGGCGGACAAGTTAGAAACCAATAATTTAATGAATTCAACGCATTGAGGGCTTTGTGCGCCTGGCAATCCGTTATTCATACAGCAAACATAATTCGGTTTGGGTTTTGGCCTTCGACTGAAAGCATTTAAACCCTGTTGACCAGACTTATGATGCGATCGATGGAATGGTGATTCAATGAAAATAAAACAGTGTTTTAGTTATCTGGATCACATATTTTTCGGAAACCGATCGGCGCCCTTTTGATTATTAAAATTGCTGTAAATTGGATGTGAAGAAATGTCGTTTATTTTTTGTTTTCGTGTGAATAATAACTTAAGGAATGATATTTAAGAGGTGGGGGTTGAGACGTATCTCAATTGAGAAAATTGACCTTTCATTACGTAGGCTTAAGGTCGCTAAATATATATGTGAAGTTGATCACAAATATAAACGCTGGTAGGGTAAGGAGGTCATTAACTGCCCAGACAGGCGTCAACAGGTTCGGTTGTACTGACTTTGAACGTCAGTGTAAGTAAACCTGCTACGCTTGAAAGAGGAGAATGCGCACGATGCGCTTCCCGGGTCCACAAGGTGCTCTTAAAGCACTGTGGTAAGGACAGGGCTTAGTCTACGAGGTTAGCAATGCTTAAAAGGAAAAAGGTTAAACCCATCACCCTGCGTGACGTCACTATCATTGACGACGGTAAATTGCGCAAAGCGATAACCGCGGCTTCGCTCGGTAACGCAATGGAATGGTTCGATTTTGGCGTGTATGGCTTTGTGGCCTACGCGTTAGGTAAAGTATTCTTCCCCGGCGCCGATCCTAGCCTGCAGATGATTGCAGCGTTAGGTACGTTCTCCGTTCCCTTCTTAATCCGCCCGCTGGGTGGTCTGTTCTTCGGGATGCTTGGCGATAAATATGGTCGCCAGAAAATACTCGCGATTACTATTGTTATCATGTCCGTCAGTACCTTCTGTATTGGCTTGATACCGTCGTACGCCAGTATTGGTATCTGGGCGCCCATCCTGCTGCTGCTGTGTAAGATGGCCCAGGGCTTCTCGGTCGGTGGTGAGTACACCGGCGCGTCTATCTTTGTGGCTGAGTATTCGCCGGACCGTAAGCGTGGCTTTATGGGAAGCTGGCTGGACTTTGGCTCCATCGCAGGCTTTGTGCTGGGTGCGGGTGTCGTGGTCCTGATTTCCACCGTATTGGGTGAAGCGAACTTCCTGGAGTGGGGCTGGCGTATTCCGTTCTTCCTGGCGCTGCCGCTCGGGGTGATTGGCCTCTATCTGCGTCACGCGCTTGAAGAGACACCGGCTTTCCAGCAGCATGTCGAAAAGCTGGAGCAGGGCGATCGCGAAGGATTGCAGGAAGGGCCTAAAGTCTCGTTTAAAGAGATTGCCACTAAACACTGGCGTAGCCTGCTGACCTGTATTGGTCTGGTGATCTCCACCAACGTGACCTACTACATGCTGTTGACCTACATGCCGAGCTATCTGTCGCATAACCTGCACTACTCGGAAGATCACGGTGTACTCATTATCATCGCCATCATGGTGGGGATGTTGTTTGTGCAGCCGATTATGGGCCTGCTGAGTGACCGTTTCGGTCGTCGACCGTTCATTATTCTCGGCAGCGTTGCTCTGTTCGCGCTCTCGATTCCGGCCTTTATTCTGATCAACAGTAACGTGCTGGGGCTGATTTTCGCCGGTCTGCTGATGCTGGCGGTGATCCTGAACTGCTTTATTGGCGTAATGGCATCCACTCTGCCGGCGATGTTCCCGACGCATATTCGTTATAGCGCCCTGGCGGCAGCGTTTAACATTTCAGTGCTGATTGCCGGCCTGACGCCGACCCTGGCGGCCTCGCTGGTAGAGAGCACGCAGAACCTGATGATGCCTGCCTACTACCTGATGGTGATTGCGGTCATTGGTCTGGCGACCGGTCTGACTATGAAGGAGACGGCGAACCGTCCTCTGAAAGGCGCTACACCGGCGGCATCGGATATTGCGGAAGCGAAAGAGATCCTGCGCGAACATTACGATAACGTCGAGCAGAAGATTGAAGATATTGACGCCGAAATTGAGGCGTTACAGAAAAAACGTTCTCGCCTTGTTGATCAACATCCGAGAATTAATGAGTAATAAAAAACCCGGCTTGCGCCGGGTTTTTTATTAGCAGCCAGCGGCGATAAAGTCGCCGTCCGCGCTGATAGGGATCACCGTTAAAAAGAGCACGACGGCAAACAGAATAAGCACCACGCCTCCGGCTATCCTGGCTGCGGGCGCCAGCCAGCGTAACGACGCAGGGCTATCAAACAGCGCCACGGTGCGCTCACGGGCATAACGTACCGCCAGGGACAGGCCCATAATGGATAACGCGGTACCAAGCGACATGGTCATGACCGCCGCCATTCCCCAACTGACAATCCCCAGCGCATTCGAGAACAGCAAAATCATGATGGCGCCGCTGCAGGGCCGCGCACCAATCGCCAGAATCACACCCAGACGCGTTTTCCAGTCGCCTTGCGTCATCCCAGCCCCTACGCCGTGATGTCCGCATCCACACTGGTCACTGTGTTCGTGCAGCGGTTTGATGGCAAAGAGGGTCATTTTGCGGGGCAGCAGGCTTTTTAGCGCCTGATAGATGATGAAGGCACCGAATGAACCGATCATCACGGCGCTGATTTTCTCGACGTACCAGCGGCTGGTGCTGAGATCGCCAGACGCCATATTCAGGCCGACGGCGAGGATAAACACAAACAGAATAGCGCTGACGCCCTGCATCAGGCTCCCGAGAAACGGCACCACGCGAGATGCCCGCTGGCTCTCGGTATTGGTGCTGAGCCAGGTGGTGACGATAAATTTGCCATGCCCCGGGCCGATAGCGTGCAGCACGCCATAAAAAAAGGCCCCCGTCAGTAGCCATAGCCCGTCGCTGAACTGATGGTTATTCAGTTGCAGCAGATACATCACCAGATAACGATGCAGCGTGATTTGGGTGGCGAGGCACCACTGGATAAAGTCGTTCCAGTGAGTGTGCAGCGTGAAGCCAGCAAAGAGGACTATCAAGGCCAGCAACCCTGCCGTGGGCAATCGCCAGTCGCGCGTTAGACGGTATGTATTCATAAGGAAGCCTGCGGGTGAGTGTGGCTGAATTATAGCAAGCGCAGAATGAGGGGAGGATGGGTATTTCGTGATGGCTTGCCAGGGACTTATGTAGAAAGCGTGGAATCGCGCGCCTGTCGCACTGGTTCCGAAGGGGAGAGTCCGCTCTCTGAAAGCAAAAAACCCGCCATAGGCGGGTTCTTCTAAATAGTGGTGCCCGGACTCGGACTAACGCTGAAAGCGTTGAACAGCGCGCCTGTCGCGCTGGCCCCGAAGGGGTGAGCCGCCTGCGGCGAATAATCGAACGAAGTTCGATGGAGAGTCCGCTCTCTGAAAGCAAAAAACCCGCCATAGGCGGGTTCTTCTAAATAGTGGTGCCCGGACTCGGAATCGAACCAAGGACACGGGGATTTTCAATCCCCTGCTCTACCGACTGAGCTATCCGGGCAACGGGGCGCATTAAACCGCAATCGCGTAACGCCGTCAACCCTATTTCGGGAAAAGCTGTTCAACTGCTTAAGATTACGGCAATCTGGCGGTTTGCGCGTCGCATTTGCACAAATCTTCCAGACAGGCGCGCAAGGCCAGGCAATGCTGGCGGTGAAAGAGGGGGAAGTATGGCGAAAGACTGGCTTGAGCTACGTCAGCATGCAGAAACGGGTATCGAAACGATTAAGGCGCACTTTGAAGGGCACGCCTTCGATCCGCACTGGCACGACAGTTATCTGGTGGGGATTACTCTCTCCGGCACGCAGCAGTTTCACTGCCGTCGCGAGCGTTATCATAGCCGTCCGGGCGATGCGTTTCTGCTTGAGCCGGGGGAGATCCACGACGGCGATGCGCCCGTAGAAGGCGGCTTTACCTACCTGACCTTTTATCTGGATGAACGATGGTTGACTAACACCCTGCAGGGGTTGTATGAATCTACGCCTGGCAGCTATTCGCTGCACTTTCCGCAGACGCTGACGCGCGAGCCACATCTGGCGCTCGCCATCGGTGAAACGTTCTCGAGCCTGCATAACGATGAGATGAAAATCGTACAGCAGAGCAGCATGGATACCCTGCTGGCGCAGATCACCGCCCACTGCCACTGGCGTAAAAAAGTCCCTTCCCAGATACAAAGTGCCGCCATCGCTCACCGGGCAAGAGATTATCTCTTCGCGCATATGGGCGAAAATATCGGTTTAACCGATCTGGCACGTGAGACAGGCACTGACCGTTTTACTCTTACGCGCAGCTTTAAACGCGAGTTCCACCTGGCCCCACACGCCTGGCTTATCCAGCTGCGTCTGGCGAAAGCGCGTCAGCGTCTGGCACAAGGCGAGCAGCCGGTTGATGTGGCCGCGGCGCTGGGCTTTTCCGATCAAAGTCATCTGGGACGCTGGTTCCAGCGAGCCTATCGCATCACGCCTGCCCACTACCGGCGTTTGTGCACAAACCTTCCAGATCTTTCTAAAAAATAGCGGCACAGTCAGAGCTCTATAATAAGGAGCCACCTGTGAATTTGATGCCATTTCTGCTATTTGCTTTCGTCGCCTCGATTACCCCCGGGCCGACTAATATTCTTGTGTTTACGCATAGCCAGCAACATGGCGTTAAATCCACGCTTCCTGCGCTGGTGAGCGCCTGCGCTGCGGCCAGCGCGATAGTCCTGATCTCCGGTGCCGGAGCCGGGGAGATCCTGCGCCAGTCTCCGCTGATACGACAGCTGATGAGCTGGGCCGGGGTGCTCTGGCTAAGCTGGATGAGCTGGCAGTTGTTTCGCGCGCCGGCGACTGATATTTCCGGACGCTCGCCTGTGCGGTTTACCCCGCGAGCGGCTGCGCTGCTGCAGGTGGTGAATCCCAAAACCTGGATGATGGCGCTGGCGGTGGTCACGCTTTTTGCCCCGGCCGGGCGGAATGGGTTGCACGATGTGGCGCTCATGGCCTTCTGGTTTTTACTGATTTCTATCGCCTGCCTGATGTGCTGGGCATGGCTGGGAAAGGCGGTGACCCGTCTCTTTCGCACCACCGTTGCGATGGTGCGCTTTCAGCGGCTGATGGCATTGTGCCTGTTTATTTCAGCCTGGGCGGGAATACTGGCTTAAGTGAGCGCCCCGCCTTTGCGGCACTGAGCAAAGTGCAGGATATCCTCTGCCAGGCGTTGTGCGGTATCGACATCGGCCTGGCTACGGTTGACCATCATACGGCTCAGGCACCCCTCCAGCACCAAATCCATCTGCTTTGCGACCATCGCCGGATCGTCCACTTCCAGGGTGGTAAGCAGCTCATGAGTAAAATCATGGGAAGCGCGCTTTTGCTGATCGGCCAACTGATGGATAGGGTGGTCTGGATCCGGGAAGAAGGTACAGGCGGCAATAAACAGACAGCCGGGATAGCGGTGATTACGCACGCACTCAGCGAGCGCGTTATAGCGCGCCAGCAATTTTTGCTCGGCGCTGAGCTCGTCGTTGAGCCGCAATTGCGTGCGCCAGGTATCGACCTGCTGGCTAAGATAGCGCAGCGCATCGTATAGCAACGCCTCTTTATCAGGCCAGAAGCGCATCAGCTCATCCAGCGGATAATCCACCCGTTCGGCGACCATCTCCAGCGTTGTGCTGGCTATTCCCTGGATCTCAAGTAATTGCAGGGTTTCTCCCAAAACATCTTCGCGTTGCATGATTATCTCCTCTGCATACCGTCGAACGTCCCGTCTACAGTGTCGTTTACGGTTGTCGATCGCGCAAATGTGCGCTGAAAGCCGTGGCATCCATAAACCCGGTCACTCTCTGGGCCGCCTGCTCCTCGCCCTCTCCGTTAAAGAACAGAATCGTCGGCAGGCCAAGCACGTTTAATCTCTTCAGCAGGGCCTTATCTTCTGCGTTATTGGCCGTCACGTTTGCCTGAAGCAGAACCGTCTCTTTTAGCGCATTTTGCACCTGCGGATCGCTAAAGGTGTATTTTTCGAACTCTTTGCAAGCCACGCACCAGTCGGCATAGAGATCGAGCATGACCGGTTTGCCGTTGGCCTGTGCCAGCGCGCGTTGCAGCTCATCTACGTTGCGTACTGGCGTGAAGTTAAGGTGGGCCTGAGATTGCGTCACGTTGACGCCAAATGCCCAGTCCTGCAGAGGACGTACGCTTACCAGCGCGGCGGCCAGAAGGAGGATTTGCATCACGCGCATCCATGCTTGTTTTGCCGACAAACTGGTAATAAAGGCCCATAAGAAGAAGGCGACGCCGAGCATCGACCAGAGACGTAATCCCCAGGCGTCGCCGACAATGCGCTCCAGCAGGAAAACCGGCAGCGCCAGGATCACAAACCCGAACGCGGTTTTCACCTGCGTCATCCAGGGGCCATTTTTGGGTAATAGTCGGTTGCCAAACAGGGTCACCAGGATCAGCGGCAATCCCATACCCAGCGCGTAGAGATAGAGCGTGCCGCCACCGAGCCACAAATTACCGCTCTGGGCGATATAGAGCAGAATCGCGCTCAGCGGGGCGGTGGTGCAGGGGGAGCAGATGAGCCCGGCGATAGCGCCCATGGCAAAAACGCCCCCCACGGAGCCGCCCTGCTGGCGATTGCTCATTAACGTTAAGCGGGTTTGCAGCGATGAAGGCAATTGCAGGCTGAAGAGACCAAACATCGACAGCGCCAGCAAAGTAAAGAGTACCGAGAGGCCGATCAGAACGTACGGATGCTGAAGCGCAGCCTGGAATTGCAACCCCGCCGCAGCCACGACCAGACCGAGGGCGGTATACGTCAGGGCCATCCCCTGCACGTAGATAAATGCCAGCAGTAATGCCCGGCCCGTGGAGAGACGCGTTTTACCGCCAAGGACAATGCCCGAAATAAGCGGGTACATCGGTAATACGCAGGGCGTAAAGGCGATGCCAATGCCGATCAGCAGCGCCCACAGCGCGGAGAAGGGCAGCTCGCTTTTCGGCGCGGGGTCAGGCGCATTTGTGGCAGGTGCGGAAGGCGCTAAGGCGGCAGCTTGCACCTCACTCAGCGGCACCACTTTGGTTTCGGGTGGATAACACAAACCGGCATCGGCACAGCCCTGGTAGGTGACGGTGAGGGTCGCCCCTTTCCCGGCCTGGTTAATGGTCACCGGTACGGTGAGCTGTTGCCGGTAGATCTCACTTTTGCCGTAAAATTCATCTTCATGCCACTCCCCTGCGGGCAGCGTTGGCGCACCGATAGTGGCCTGAGCAGGGGTAATGCTGATCTGTTTGCGATAGAGGTAAAACCCCGGCTTCACACTCCAGTTCAGGTTCAGTTCATGTTGGTTTTGCTGAAAATCAAAAACGAACGCCTGGTCGGCAGGAACGAAGTTTGAACGGCCGGGTGCATCAAACAACCCGGCAAAAACTGAGGTGCTGCACAGCAGCAGGATCAGCGTAAGGAAGCGTTGAGCCATGATAGATAATCGTTATCACCGTGGGAGACTGGCAACACCAGTAACTCCGGGGTCTGGTAAGGGTGGTGAGACTTAAGACAATCGAGGAGCGCCTGCTGGAGTGAGACTCGGGATTTCAGCAGCATCTGCACTTCGTACTCCTGCTCCAGCTTGCCCTCCCAGTAATAGAGCGAGGTGGCGCCAGGCAGAATAGTCACGCAGGCGGCAAGCTTTTCAGCCAGGACTTTAGCGGCCAGATCCTGGGCAGTGGCTTCATCGGGTGCGGTGCAGAGAACAACAACAGCGTCAGACATGTTCACAGGTCGACCTCGTTATCGCGAAAAAAACCACTATAGCATGCCGGGCAGTGGAGAATTAATGAATCGGGCCGCTAAGCGGCCCGACTTTAATGATTTTTACAGCGAAAAGCCTTTTACAACAGCATGCCGCCGAAGATGAAACCGAGGATGACGCAGAGGGAAATCGCCACCACACCCGGGATGAGGAAGGCATGGTTAAATACATATTTACCGATACGTGTAGAGCCTGTGTCATCCATCTCTACCGCCGCCAGCAGGGTGGGATAGGTCGGGAGGACGAACAGCGCAGACACCGCGGCGAAAGAGGCGATAGCGGTCAGCGGAGTAACGCCCAGCATCAGCGCCGCGGGCATCAGGGCTTTGGTGGTTGCCGCCTGGGAGTAAAGCAGGGTGGCGGCGAAGAACAGAACGACCGCCAGCAGCCATGGATAGCTATGTAACAGATCGCCCGCTACGGTCTGGATATCCCTGATGTGGGCTTTTACAAAGGTATCACCCAGCCAGGCCACGCCCAGTACGCATACGCAGGCGCTCATCCCGGATTTGAAGGTGCTGGCATTGAGCACTTCGCTGGTATCGATTTTACAGGTAATGCTGATAAGCGTGGCGATGGTCAGCATAAAGACCACAATCGCTTCGTTACGTGGCAGTACCGGATTTTCAATCAGACCCACGGTGTCGCTGATGGCGGTAGCGTAGAACATCACCGCCACGATCCCGATCAGGAACAGCAGTACGGAACGTTTAGCGTGCGGCTTCAGTTCGAAGACCTGGCTCCCGCGCAGTTTGACTTCCCCCTTCGCCAGGCGCTCCTGGTAAACCGGATCGTCTTTCAGTTCGGCGCCGAGGAAGTTACAGAGGACGGCGGTGATCATCACGGCGATCAGCGTCACCGGAATACAGATCGCCAGCAGGGTGAGATAGCTGACGCCCATCGGTTCAAGGATACCCGCGAAGAAGACCACCGCAGCGGAGAT
The DNA here is from genome assembly GCF_002308415.1 of Leclercia sp. UBA1284. Taxonomy (NCBI): domain Bacteria; kingdom Pseudomonadati; phylum Pseudomonadota; class Gammaproteobacteria; order Enterobacterales; family Enterobacteriaceae; genus Leclercia; species Leclercia sp. UBA1284. The sequence continues at coordinate 476,559 of NZ_DBUS01000007.1, read as the reverse complement.
GGGTGATGCGGTGATCGCAATCTGAGACGCCACCACAGCAATGGAGAGCGGGCGAGACGGACGAATCCCTTGCTCTTTTGCCACTTCGGTAATAACGGGCAGGGTGGAAAAAGCGGTATGGCCCGTGCCGGCGAGAATGGTCATAAACCAGGTGACCAGCGGTGCCAGGAAGGTAATGTATTTTGGATGGCGGCGCAGCATACGCTCGGCGAGGCTTACCAGGTAGTCCATCCCACCGGCCACCTGCATGGCAGCAATGGCGGCGATAACGGCCATGATGATTTCGATGACGTCAAAGGGAATTGCGCCGGGTTTGATTTGAAAAATGAGGGTAAGAACAAGGACGCCGAGCCCACCGGCGAAACCGATACCGATCCCTCCAAGCCTTGCGCCAAGGTATATCGCCAACAGCACGATGACGAGTTCTGCTCCAAACATAGGTGCCTTCCTTGTTTATTAACAAGTTGATATTGAATTGTTGTGGTTTGGTAAACCCCAAAAAGAAAAAAGGCACGTCAATTGACGTGCCTTCATGAATTTTAACCTGAACTGTTATTGTTCACTTTCATCAGTATATCTTTTCGCTTTGTAGGCCGGGTGCATTAAGTTTTGCGCCGAGAAGATATCATCCAGTTCGGCTTCTGTCAGCAAGCCACGCTCAAGTACGACCTCTCGCACGCTCTTACCTGTTTCAGTACAAATCTTACCGACGATATCGCCGTTATGGTGGCCAATGAACGGGTTGAGGTAGGTCACGATGCCGATGGAGTTATAGACGTAGCTTTCACATACCGCTTTGTTGGCGGTAATGCCGTTAATGCATTTTTCCAGCAGGTTATAACAGGCGTTGGTCAGAATATGAATGGACTCAAACATCGCCTGGCCGATGACCGGCTCCATTACGTTCAGCTGCAACTGACCTGCTTCAGAGGCCATGGTAACGGTGATGTCATTACCGATCACTTTGAAGCAGACCTGGTTAACCACCTCTGGCACCACCGGGTTCACTTTAGCCGGCATGATAGAGGAGCCAGCCTGCAACTCTGGCAGGTTGATCTCATTCAGGCCAGCACGCGGGCCGGAAGAGAGCAGGCGCAGGTCATTACAAATTTTAGACAGCTTAACGGCCAGACGCTTCAGGGCGCTATGCACCATGACGTAGGCGCCGCAGTCGGAGGTGGCTTCAATAAGATCTTCTGCCGGGCTGACAGCCAGGTTGGAGACTTCTGCCAGCTTCTGTACCGCCAGCTGCTGGTAGCCATCCGGCGTATTCAGGCGTGTACCGATAGCGGTAGCGCCCAGGTTCACTTCCAGCAGCAGCTCGGAAGTGCGCATCAGGTTTTTGGTCTCTTCGTTCAGCAGCACGTTAAATGCGTGGAATTCCTGGCCGAGGGTCATTGGCACCGCGTCTTGCAGCTGGGTGCGACCCATTTTCAGAATGTCCTGGAACTCGACCGCTTTGTTCTGGAAACCTTCGCCCAGTTGATTAATGGCATCCACCAGTTTCACCACAGAGGCGTAGACCGCAATACGGAAGCCGGTAGGGTAGGCATCGTTGGTGGACTGGCATTTGTTAACGTGGTCGTTCGGATTCAGGTACTGGTACTCACCTTTCTGGTGACCCATCAGCTCCAGGCCGATGTTGGCCAGTACCTCGTTAGTATTCATATTAACAGAAGTGCCCGCGCCGCCCTGGTAGACGTCCACCGGGAATTGGTCCATGCACTTGCCGTTGTTCAGCACCTCATCGCAGGCGGCGATGATCGCGTTTGCAACGCTTTTAGGAATGGTTTGCAGCTCTTTATTTGCCAGCGCTGCCGCTTTCTTCACCATTACCATGCCGCGTACAAACTCAGGGATATCACTGATTTTGCTGTTGCTGATGTAGAAGTTTTCAATCGCTCTCAGAGTATGAATACCGTAATAGGCATCCGCTGGAACTTCCCTGGTACCCAACAAATCTTCTTCGATACGAATGTTGTTTAACATGTGAACCTTCTTTTCAAGCTGCCGATTGATTGCACTAAACACACAGTATATCTGTGGTTATGTCTATTTACTGACCGACGATTATCCCAATGAGCGACCAGATATCCGAGATCATATGCTGATGATAGCGAAATGCCGTAATCTGGATCACTTATTATCGACCCTGTTGCATGATAATTATCAATTTGTGAAATGAGTCACCGCTTTAATGTTTCCAAAAAAAATATCCGTGCAAACCGATTGAATTTTGGCTAACCGCCCTCATTTCGAACAGACGCGAATCGCGAAAATGTTCAGACAGGGGCCACAGGGCCTCTGCCACACAGGAGAAGCCAGTGCGCTGGATACCGTTAGTTGCTATTTTTCTCTATGTTTATATTGAGATTTCGATTTTTATTCAGGTCGCCCACGTCTTTGGCGTCCTGCTGACTCTGATTCTCGTCATCTTTACGTCGGTGATTGGGATGTCTCTGGTACGGAACCAGGGTTTCAAAAATTTCCTGTTAATGCAGCAAAAGATGGCTGCAGGCGAGAGTCCGGCGGCAGAAATGATCAAAAGCGTCTCGCTGATTATTGCGGGCCTGCTGCTGTTACTGCCCGGATTTTTCACCGATTTCCTGGGGCTGCTATTGCTGCTGCCGCCGGTGCAAAAACATCTGACCATGAAGCTGATGCCGCACCTGCGCTTCAATCGTATGCCGGGTGGTGGCTTTAGCGCGGGGACGGGCGGGGGCGAAACCTTTGACGGTGAGTATCATCGCAAGGACGATGAGCGCGATCGTCTTGACCATAAAGACGACCGCTAAGAAAAGCGCCCGGCATTGCCGGGCGTTTTTTTATGCTGGGCGGCCGCGCACGGGTAAAAAGCACCACAGCCCCGCCAGCATGACAATGGCATACAAACTCTTCCAGCCCACCATCGCCAGCAACAACAGACAGAGCACGCCGCCCACAACCGCCAACGCCTTATAACGTCCTTTCAGCAGCCGCGCGCCTGCCAGCATACAGAGCAGGTAGATCATAATGAAGATACCGTTGGCATAGACGATAAGGGCATCCAGATTAATGTTAAGCCAGTAGATGCCCAACGTACTCAGCACACAGCAGCCCAGTACGGCATTGAGGGCATTCAGCGGTAGCTGACGCTGAGAAAGTCTTGCCAGCGGGCTGGTGGGTTTGTAGAGCGCCTGCGACCAGACCAGACGTGCGAAACTCTGGATGTAGATATTTAGACTGGCAAAGCAGGCCAGATAGCCAATCACGCAGGCGACCCACAACGCTTTTGTGCCAAACAACTGCACCACAATACCGGGCAGCGACGCCGCCGCCGCTTTATCTTCACCAAAGGCGTTGAAGTGCAACACCAGCACCGTACAGGCCCAGTAGACCGTGCCTGCCAACAGCAGGCCGATCATCAATGCGCGCGGGAAATCTCGCTCGGGCTGTTTAAACTCTGACGCCAGGTGGGCAAAGGCCTCCAGCCCGACAAAACACCAGAACATCACCGACAATGCGGCAAACAGCGGGGGCATTTCCACCTCGCTGAACGTTGGGAAGGCGATTTCGTGCAGCTGGATATTGCCCGCCCACCAGATAGCGACAATCAACGCCACAATAAGCAGCGCAATCAACGTTTGTAAGTTAGCGCTGGAACTGGCACCCCGTGAACCGACCCACCAGACAATCGCCAGCGTCCCCAGCTCGGCAAACAGCAACTGCTCATCGTGCCAGCCAAAGAGCGCCTGACCGAAACCGGCGGCGATGTGCAACGCAGCGGGCAGACCTACCGGAATCACGGATAAGAATAGCCACCCCGTTACCCGTTCAAGACGAGGGCCAAACGCCATGCCGACAAAATGCGCTACGCCGCCGGCGCTGGGAAAGTGACGACCCAGAATCGCAAAGACAATCGCCACCGGGAACACCAGCACGATTAAGAGCGGCCACGCCCACAGGCTATTATCGCCTGCAACCAGCGCCGCAAGAGCGGGTACGGCAAAGACGCCTGTTCCTAATAAAGAGGTCGAGAGCAAGCCGACGCCTTGCGCCAGGCCCAACTCCTGTTTGAGTCCACTCATCTACTTCGTCCTGCCACTATCAAAAGAGAGGCGATGGTAACACTTTCGCAAATTTTTTTTCGACTCCCCCTTGAAGGGGGAAAAACCTATCCCCATCTCTCAGGGCACTAGCCGGAAAACCGGATACGGGCCGGCGTCATCCATAACTGATAAAGACTTTCTCAAAGGAGAGCTATCAATGAGTATTCGTCCGTTACATGATCGTGTGATCGTCAAACGTAAAGAAGTTGAAACCAAGTCTGCAGGCGGCATCGTTCTGACCGGTTCTGCAGCAGCAAAATCAACGCGTGGCGAAATCATCGCTGTCGGTAAGGGCCGCATCCTGGAAAACGGAACTGTGCAGCCACTGGACGTTAAAGTTGGTGACATCGTCATTTTCAACGATGGCTACGGCGTGAAATCCGAGAAGATCGACAATGAAGAAGTGTTGATCATGTCCGAAAGCGACATTCTGGCAATTGTTGAAGCGTAATTTACGCACGAAACTGTACGAATTTGAGGAAATAAGAACATGGCAGCTAAAGACGTAAAATTCGGTAACGACGCTCGTGTTAAAATGCTCCGCGGCGTGAACGTACTGGCAGATGCAGTTAAAGTCACTCTGGGCCCGAAAGGTCGTAACGTAGTGCTGGATAAATCCTTCGGCGCGCCAACCATTACTAAAGATGGTGTTTCTGTTGCACGTGAAATCGAGCTGGAAGACAAGTTCGAAAACATGGGCGCGCAGATGGTGAAAGAAGTTGCCTCTAAAGCGAACGACGCTGCAGGCGACGGTACCACCACCGCGACCGTACTGGCGCAGGCTATCATCACTGAAGGTCTGAAAGCCGTAGCTGCGGGTATGAACCCAATGGATCTGAAACGTGGTATCGACAAAGCTGTCGCTTCCGCTGTTGAAGAACTGAAAGCGCTCTCCGTACCGTGCTCTGACTCTAAAGCGATTGCTCAGGTTGGCACCATCTCCGCTAACTCCGACGAAACCGTAGGTAAACTGATCGCAGAAGCGATGGACAAAGTCGGTAAAGAAGGCGTTATCACCGTTGAAGACGGTACCGGTCTGGAAGACGAACTGGACGTGGTTGAAGGTATGCAGTTCGACCGCGGTTACCTGTCCCCATACTTCATCAACAAGCCAGAAACTGGCGCTGTTGAACTGGAAAGCCCGTTCATTCTGCTGGCTGACAAGAAAATCTCCAACATCCGCGAAATGCTGCCAGTGCTGGAAGCCGTTGCGAAAGCAGGCAAGCCGCTGCTTATCATTGCTGAAGACGTTGAAGGCGAAGCGCTGGCGACCCTGGTGGTTAACACCATGCGTGGCATTGTGAAAGTGGCTGCGGTTAAAGCACCTGGCTTCGGCGATCGCCGTAAAGCGATGCTGCAGGATATCGCTACCCTGACCGGCGGTACCGTTATCTCTGAAGAGATCGGTATGGAGCTGGAAAAAGCGACCCTGGAAGATCTGGGTCAGGCTAAACGTGTTGTGATCAACAAAGACACCACCACCATCATTGATGGCGTGGGTGAAGAAGCGGCGATTCAGGGCCGTGTTGGTCAGATCCGTAAGCAGATCGAAGAAGCGACTTCTGATTACGACCGTGAAAAACTGCAGGAGCGCGTAGCGAAACTGGCAGGCGGCGTTGCAGTAATCAAAGTGGGTGCTGCGACCGAAGTTGAAATGAAAGAGAAAAAAGCACGCGTTGACGATGCTCTGCATGCAACCCGCGCTGCAGTAGAAGAAGGCGTTGTTGCTGGTGGTGGTGTAGCGCTGGTGCGCGTTGCCGCTAAACTGGCTAACCTAACTGCTCAGAACGAAGATCAGAACGTGGGTATCAAAGTTGCGCTGCGCGCAATGGAAGCACCTCTGCGTCAGATCGTGTCTAACGCCGGTGAAGAACCGTCTGTTGTGACTAACAACGTGAAAGCGGGCGAAGGTAACTACGGTTACAACGCAGCTACTGAAGAATACGGCAACATGATCGACTTCGGTATTCTGGACCCAACCAAAGTGACCCGTTCTGCGCTGCAGTACGCGGCCTCTGTTGCTGGCCTGATGATCACCACCGAGTGCATGGTGACTGACCTGCCGAAAAGCGACGCGCCTGACTTAGGTGCTGCTGGCGGTATGGGCGGCATGGGTGGTATGGGCGGCATGATGTAATTGCCCTGCACCTCGCAGAAATGAAGAAACCCCCAGTCAGAAATGGCTGGGGGTTTTTCTTTTGGTCATCTTTTTAGTATAAGGTTTACACAGGGCAACGGTTGTCCATCTTATTAAAATCGAGGAATAACATGCGCGTAAAAGTCTGTGCAGGGATCGTAGGGGCAGCGTTGCTGCTGGCGGGTTGCAGTTCCGGTAATGAGTTATCTGCGGGTGGGCAGAATGTCCGCTTCGTAGAAGATAAACCCGGGAGTGAATGTCAGCTGTTGGGCACGGCCAATGGCAAACAGAGCAACTGGCTTTCTGGGCAGCACGGGGAAGAGGGCGGCTCAATGCGTGGTGCGGCTAATGCGCTGCGTAACCAGGCAGCTGCAATGGGCGGTAACGTGATTTATGGCGTGAGCAGCCCGACGCAGGGGATGTTATCAAGCTTTGTCCCGACGGCCAGTGAGATGAACGGCCAGGTGTATAAGTGCCCGAACTGATATTATCAAAGCAAAAGCATTAATATCTTGTCTGGACGCTCTGGTTCGCCCTCTCATAAATGAGAGGGAAACCTGAGCAAACGGAGGGAAAGATTACCGTTTTCTACATCCTTGTAGACGCTCAAATTCTTATGCGTTGAGCATCGCCGCCTTCACTTCCACACAGAAATCATGCAGCGGCTGCATGCACTCCTCCATGGTAAGAAGCTGGTTTGGTTGTGACGGAATGATTTTGGCAAAAGTCTGGCATATCGGATGCTGATCCTGAAGGGCTTTCACGCCAGGCGACATCATCGCAACCCGGTGAAGAATACTCTGCAATTGCTCCGTATTAGGTTCGGCCTCTGTTTTAAGGATGGTACCCGCCAATATTTTTTTGCCCTCTTCATGTTCAAAGCAAAACAGAACGGCAATATAGTGCGTAAACAAATCTAGCTTCCATTTCTCATGTTCAACTTTTCGGAAGTTAAGATTAGTCATATCTGACAGATCAACAAAATACAGCATGACAAAATCAAGCAATGAAGTAACCAGTTGTATGGTTTGCTTGTCATTTGTTGTATTGAGCGATTGTTGAATAGCGAAGACGATAAACTCAATTTGAGTATCATCTATTTCAATACACTCGATTTGTTCATTTTGCAACATAGCGACGAGCTCGAATTTTTCATCTTTCTGCTTCGGTGCCATAGACATAATGACTTTAGAAATGTCCGGGTTATTGACTTCCATGACATCAATATTGGGGACGTTAGCCATCAAACTGTCTCTTTCAGCGATAAGCTTTTCTTTATAACTTTCCCCACGCTCAGCGAGGCGCTGCGATACTTTTGCTATACGAAAGCGTAGGATCAAAAGTAAATCGATCAACTGATTCAACTGGAAAAAGAAAGTATGTTCAACATTATCGATATCTCTGATTTTGAACGCCATGAGGGCAAAGCGTTCATTGCTTTTAATCGATCCTGTATTAATCCCTTTTACTTTTATCGTCATAGGTTGTTCCTTACCTGTGAATAGGTTTAATGTTTAGCCAGTTTACTTAAATCAATTACGCGGTCTGCTGATGCAATCGTCGATGGACGGTGGGCAACAATAACGCGGGTAATACTTAACGATGAGATAGACTGGTTAATGTTAGCTTCGTTGTTTAAATCCAGATGGCTGGTTGCTTCATCCATAAACAGAATGCCTGGTTTCCGGTATAAGGCACGAGCAATAAGCAAACGTTGTTTTTGCCCGCCTGACAAGCCTGTCCCTAATTCACCAACCAGCGTTTCATATCCCATAGGCATGTTAATAATCTCATCATGAATATTACAATGGCGTGCACATTCAATAATGAAATCCATATCGGCATTATCTTCAAAGCAGCTTATGTTTTCAGCGATGGAACCCGAAAACAGACGGTCCTCCTGAAGAACACAAGCCGTGCTGAGGCGATAATTATTTAAACCAATCTTCTCAATACTTAAATTGTTGGCCTTCACATCGCCGCTGGTAGGCGAAAGTAACCCGCACATCACTTTGAGTAATGTGGTTTTGCCCACACCTGACGGGCCAACCAACGCCAGCGATTCCCCTGGCTCGATGGTAATGTCGAGATTCGAGAATATAGGCTGTGAAAAGGGATCGTATTGATAGCTAAGGTTTTTGATCTCCAGCTTAATGCCTTCGTTTTCTGCAAAGACCCGACGAACCGGCATTTCAGCTTCTGGCTCGCTAAATGCAATTTCAGAAAGCCTTTCATTATGTAAAGAAAGCATGCGTAACTGCATGACCAGGTCGATCAAACTGGATGCGCGCTGCGAGAACTGACCGCGATAAGCATTAAAGGCCATAAACATACCCAGCGACATATTGTTGTCGATAACCATAAGTGCGCCAAGCCAAAGGATAACCACTTGATCAATTGACGAAATAAAAGTGTTTATTCCACCAAATAGCATGTCAAATCGCGTCTGCTTGATACCAGCGTTACAGGCATCGATATTCAAATTCAGCCAGTTCTGTGAGCGACGCTCTTTTATATTGAGGGCTTTAATGGTTGCGATACCATACAAGGACTCCATAAAGTGCGAGTTTGCTCTGGCTCCTTTAATAACCTGTTCTTCCGATACGCGGCGATAGAAGCGATAAGTGGCTAAACGGATGATGGCATAGCACACTGTAAAACCGACAACTACCCAGACTAGCCAGCCACCGTAAAGGGTGAGCATAACCAGGAGCCCGATAGTCATAATCGAGTCGATAACACCGGTGACGATACTATTCGTAAAGGTTGAACGAATAGTGTCTAACGAACCAAAGCGCGACTGAATATCACCAAGCTGCCGTTTCTCAAAGAAAGCCAGCGGCAGACGGACAAGATGATCAAATAACGTTGTTTTCCACTGAATACTGGTCAGCGTATTCAACGTTAATGATGTCCAGCCACGTAACATGCTCAGGAAGGTACGGAACAGTGTAAAGGTCACCAGACCGATACAGATGACTGCCAGCAAACTTTGATCGTGAGCCATGATCACATGGTCCGTAACCATCTGCGTACCAATTGGCAAAAGCAGACCTATCGCTTCGATGACGACAGAGAAGGCGAAGAGTTTAATAAGCGTACTCTTAAGTCCGACAATATTACGCATTAAATCTAATAAGCGTAAACGGGACTTTGCTTTCTCCTGCTGGAAGTTTTGATCTGGCCATAACTCCATGGCAATGCCCGTGAAGTTATTAGACATCTCCTGGATGCCAATAATACGTTTGCCAAGAGCGGGGTCATGCACCACAAAGCTTGATCTACGTACTTTAGTCAGTACAACGTAGTGGTTCATTCCCCAGTGAATTACGCATGGCAACTTCAACTGATGAATTTCATCAAGATCCAGAGACAATGCACGGTTCTTTAAGCCAGCACGATCGGCTGTATGAGATAATGACAACAGACTCACACCCTGGGAAGGGCTACCAAAACGCTCACGGAAATTGAACAAGTCAATATTCAGGCCGTAGTAGCCTGAAATCATTGCTAAGCAAGCGATTCCGCACTCTGAAACCTCGGACTGCAAAATGACAGGGGTGCTTTTTCTGAACGAAAAATTCAGTTTGGAAATAATGTTTTCAAATAACGCTTTATTCATTGATCGGACCACTCACGCTTTGTGCAATTTTATAAACTGGGGTAAACATCCACATGTACAGTGGTCTTTCTTCAAGAAAAACAATCGCCTGGGCCTTAAGTCCATTAGAAAGTTCAAGTGTTTTGCCGTTGTAACTTATTTTCTTATCTTTGATTGCAACAACTGTTTTATAGAGCGCGAGTTCTTGTTGATTAGGGCCAGATGCGGTGTTCGTATATTCAGCCATTTCCTGACGCGATGCAGGAACGGAGGATATAGAGACAATTTTTCCCGGGAACTGGCCAAATTTGTCAGAAGGGAAAGCATCATAACGAATATTTACAGTATCCCCGGTTTTGACATAGGGAATGCTGTTATTAGGCAGCCACAAAATTAAGTAATACTCGACGTTGCCCGTTGGTTTTATTTGAGCAAGGCTGCTTCCTTTATCAACCATCTGGCCCGTGGTGACGGATATTGATTCTATCTTGCCGTCCGTAGTGGCTTTAACAACCAGATTTCCGTTTGCATTAGATTCCAGTCGTTGGTTTTTGTAATCGTTAATTTGGTTCTTTTGACTTGATATTTGGTTATCAAAATCTGAGCCTTTAGTCACAATATCGCTTTTAAGCTGAGTTAATTGCGATTCAAGCTGCATTTTTTGGCTGACCAGCGATTGATAAGTACTCTGCTGTTGAAAGAATAATGAGTGCTGGTAGTTATACTGATCTTTAGTGATCAACCCTTGCTTAAGATATTGGTCGTAACTCTGCAGGTTTTCTTTCATTTTTCGCAGACCACTCGAGGCATTGCGCAACATTTCGTTAGTCTCTTTTAACGAAAATTCATATTGATGCAGCTGGGTGTTTAATGCCTCTAATGTTTCATTCTTGTTAGATGCAATTTTGGCGATAATCTCTTCGCCATTACTAATTTTCTCAGTAATGACTGCCGTCATGGAATCGTTAACATTGCCGCTTGCGGTGGAGCGAGAGACATCCAGTTCATACAGTGGTGTTCCTTTAGTCACTATATCGCCTGGCTCCACGTATTTGTTAACAACAAAACCTTGCTGCGGAGAGAAGACGTTTACCGAATGAGGCAATGTAATGACCTCGCCGCGCACATCGATACGCTGCGTATAGCTACAGAAAATCAACGAAAAGATAAGCATGCAAAAAAAACACAGCGAAAGTATGCTTATTAACCATGCTGGCATGCCTGCTAATAAAAGTGCTTTCCCTTTCCAGTGATTCTTTTTGTATTCAATCGCTTCCTTGCGATAAAGTTTATTAGTCATGTTCAATCACTTTTATTTTATAGTGTTTAAAATCGTTAATAAAAAGAATGATTCTTTATCAGTAAATTTGAAATTATGATCCCTATGGGCGTGAATTTTAAAAAGAGAATGGAGAGCACATCGACAAGTGATATCGATGTGCTCTCCACGATCAATAAGAAAAATTAGTTTTTGAAGCCGCCGCCAGTACCAAATACTACGCTGTCAAAGAAGATACGGGTGCGATCGTCAATGGCAGCAGTACCTTCATAGGCACCAATGACGGCACCCCAAACGCCACCCTGAACTGCTGCCCAGATGGAACCCGTCCAGGCCATCACTGAGCCAACGCCCAGCATACCGCCGCCAGTGCTGTTACCAGTCGTAGCCCCCTGTAATGCGCCCTGAGCAGACAGAACGACCGCGCCGTAAATACCACCCACTACGGAGTCAACAAGCGCCGCGCCAAAACTTTGTTCACCATTCAGGAAACTCAGAATACCGGCACCTGAAATTTCATTCATTTCAATTGAAGTTAACTCTTTCATTTTTAATTCCTGTTTTAATATTGCTGTATTCGTTATTAACTAATGAATGAGGATTAACTTTATCCTGCAGTCATTAAACTTAAAAAGTAAGCATTCTTTATGAATGCTTGAGGGGGAAACTAAGCGTTTAAATTAATAATCACGCTTATAGTGGCTTTATTTTTATTTAAACCACTGGATAGGTTTGTAACCACCGATGGTGCCATCAGACATGCCGTCTAACACCTGATTAGAGATTACCTGCGCCTCTGCAACGCCATTGTAAGCACCATAACAAACACCAAGAATACCGCCGTGGATGGCACCCCAGATTGAACCTACAGCCATAGTAATAACGCCTACCCCAATCAGACCGCCGCCCGCGCCGCTTGCAGTTGTAGCGCCCTGCAGACCACCCGCTGATGAACAAACGATAGCGGAAAGCAGGCCACCCAGAACACCGTCAACGACTGCGGCACCAAAACCTTGTGTACCATTAATAAAAGATTTGAGAGCCGCTCCTGACACATTCGCCATTTCAATTGAAGTTAATTCTTTCATTGTATTTCCTTATATAATGATGATTTAAATTTGTATGTAATTAATCTTAACGAGTGCTTTACAGACAAAAGCATGTCAGGAATCGGTGCCCTGACATTCTTTCGCAATAAGGTAAAACGATAAAATATCAATGCCAATACTTTTATTATACTTTGATGTTGAATTTTGATTGGTTAATCTAAAAAAGAAACATACTTCACTTATGAAGTTTATCGTGAACTCTGTCTCATTTTAAAATATCCAACTGATAAAAAAGACTTTTCTAAATTGCGTTTTTGATGTTTCCCTGGTTCGATATGGCAGCTTTGGCTGAGGTGTTAATGGCCATTATTAATTGGTGTGTTTTCAGAGCGGACCGCAGAACTATAAAAAAAAACATCAGCCGATGGTTAGGCTGATGATGAAAAATTACACAGGGCTACTTAATGGACTCAAATTGAAAGTCACTTTTCCTGCAGTATGACTTCAAATTGTCCCTTAACAGCCCCTGACGTGACATCATTGGACATCAAATAGTAGTCTGCTGTTAGATTTAACGATTGGTTATTTTTAATGTTAGAAATTTTATATTTATTAAGATCATAGAATGTGATTGGTTTGTTTTCTTGTTTTATGATGAGACCAACCCCTCTTACCCCGCTCGAAATATCGTTCAGCAAAACACCATCTTTAGTGGGTGAGTTTTCGCTAATTGGGTTGAACCAATAGAGATAATTTTTCCCAACCTCAGTTGAAGGGCAGTCAATATCGAGCCTGATATTTTTTTGCTTCCCTGTATCTCCCCCCTGAGGTGTTGCTTTCAACTGTGCCGCAGTGATCTTATCAAGGATCACCGTATTTCCATTACGTGGTGTAATGTTGCAACTGGTTTGCTTAAATTTAATAGTAGATAAGTTAATACCAATCCTGAAGAGCTGCCCTTTGTTCTGAGCACCCGTACCCGCGGTATCCGTAGCATTTCCGGCCAAATAATAAACTGTAATCATGCCGCTTAAAGTTTGCGGTGTAATTGGGCCTGTTTTGACCAGCCAGACGGTCACTTGTTCTGGAATATAGGACTTAGAAAAGTAACGTGTGTCAGCGGGTACAGGTGAGTTGAACTCTGCAGCAATAGGTCGTATTTTCGTACCGGTAGTAATGTCCGTTATTTGATACCCTATGCCGGGTATACCCGTATTATAAACAGGCATACCCTGAACACCTTTTATCCCGGAATCGATATCTTTAGTGGAATGTATGACATATACATCACCAGGACCGCAGTTTGAGAATGTTTTGACATTCGTTACGTTACCACCGCGAGTTGCGGCCGCTAATATTGCTCCGTTGGGCTGGCTTGAATCAGATAATATTTTTACATTGGTAAAGGATACGTTAATACCGCCACCAGTACCGCTGTAACTACATTCAGCCGCTACGTGCAAGCTTGTGGTAAATAAACTTATTAGTAAGAATAATTTTTTCATGGTGTTAACGATCCTTATTAGCGGCAAACCACTGTTGTTTGCGCAATACTTCCTGTAACTGAAGCTAAATTATATGATGCTGTACACTGTTGATCTGCATTTGTACCCCATTTAGCATAAACCTCACCCGTGTCTTTCAGACCTGACATGTAAACCATGCCTGCATCGGAAACGATACTGGCCTGAGCTTTAGGTGTGGCAGAGGAGGTTACCATTGCACCATAAGGGACGTCTGCACCTGATAGCTGTTTCAATATGAGGAATGCCCGACGGCCGATATTACCCTCGAAATCTGCGCTTACGATTGCGCCTCGAGTCGGTACCACTTTTTTCGACGTAACAGGTAATTCCATATTGTCGGCTAATGTTGTGCTGTCGAGTGTGATACCCGTTCTGCGATAAGGGCTGACGTAAGGAACGATGGCATATCCACGAGAATCAGTTTCAATTGTTGAATCAGACTCCAGCCGAACATGACTGAGACCGGGAGCCTTAACCAATGCTGCAGTGTCTGACATTTCCTGTCCAAAGGTGATCCCATTCTCATGGAGCAAGACACCGCCACTGGCGCCATAGTTGATCTGTTGGCTACTGCTACTGTAACTGTAACCACCGTTAACTGAGCCTTTTGAGCCTTTGTACGAGCTGTAGACGCCTCCACTGGTACTGTCGCGGTTGCTATAACCTTGCTGAACATTCCAGTCCAGCTGGTTGTTTTCTAATGCAACGCCATTTAATGAGACAAATTGTTCAGTAGAGCCTGGGTTACTATTATTCAATTGATACGAAGCATAAGTGTTCGGCAACCAATCGGCTAACGGTACGGAGATGTTCAAAGAGAAAAGATGGTTATCTTCTTTTATTTTATCGCTTTGGCTATTTTCCCAGCTATATCTGCTATAGCTGTAGCCCACATAGTAGTTGATTCTTTTCCAGCCGCCATTATAGCCAATGCTTAACGACTGATTTTTACGGCTGCTATCCCAATAGTCTTCAAACAGACCGGTGACGGCAATATTCCCAAGGCCATCGCCGAGGCTTTGGTTTACCGTTAAGTTTGTTCTGTTACGCACTGAACGCGAAGTCCTTGATAGCGTGTCACTTACGTAAGTATCAAGTACCTCTGAGAGGGTATTAAAACCTTTAGTAGAATAGCGGTAGCCGGCTACCGTGATATTCGTACCGGTTTCAATGATATTTTTACCATACCGAATACGCCATGATTGACCTGAAGTTTTATCTTCATCTTTTCTTTTTGACCAGGCTTGGGTGATATCTGCGGAGATTGCACCAATTTCGCCAAGGTTATGGCCAATACCGAATACTAAAGACTTATATTTCGAAGCCGCCTGCAAACCCGTATAGAAGGTGGTGTTACTAAATGCTCCATAACTAACGGTTGCCTGAGTGAAAGGTGTTTCATCGGTATTGTTGTCATAAGGGCGGTATTTACCGCTCGTCACTTCATACTCGACTTGCCCTTCGCGAAGCATTAATGGCAGCGATGCAAATGGGACTATAAATTTTTGTTCTGTTCCATCTGCTTCTTCTACGGTTACATAGAGGTCTCCGTTGCCACCCGTAGCATACATATCATTAATTTCAAACGCGCCAGGAGAGACAAAAGCCTGATAGACCTGGTATCCGTTTTGTTTGACAACAACACGCGCATTGGTTTTTGCAATGCCTCGAATAACAGGAGCATAACCACGAACGCTTTCCGGTAACATATCGAGATCGGTGCTTAATTGTAAGCCAGTAAAAGGAACGCTATCAAAAATATTCGATAGAGATGAACTTTCACCTAATACCAGGGTGCTCTTCAGTGGCACAATACTTCTTTGCGCATATAAATAGACAGAATCCCATTCTGATTTATTACCGTCAGTTTTACTCCATGCACCTAAATTACGGATTCGCCATGGACCAACGTTCAAGCCTGACTGCAGGTTGAGATTGTAACTTTCATGCTCATTTTCAAAATCTTTACCACCGGTAAATTGGTAGTTGGCTAAAAGGCTAGTTATGCCTTCGTCAAATTCTTCAACAGGTATTACATCTTGCGCTATATGTGTTAATGCGGCTTGCGGTATGGATATATTTAATTGTTGCGTATTGAAGTTGAATTCAGCTTTGAAATCAGGAATAATATTTGTATTAGTGCAACCTTTAGTATCTTCCTTTAGATCAGGAAATGCACTCAGACGTAAGCCATAGGCAGAAAGCTTGGTTAGGCTGAGACAAGGAACGAGTGCGATCCCATCGTTTTTAGCGACTTCGACGAAATGTACTGTCGTTGTTTCGATGTACTCATTGTTGAGCATGACTTCAACGCGATATTCCCCAGGTGCCTGGGCATTCTGGGTTGCATATATCGATAAATCCGGCAGCTTTGATGTGTCGTTTTGACCAACACTTCGTATGAATGCAGGATCAAAAAAATCACGAGCAGCAACATTTCCACTGAAGCCAATCAGTAATGCTGGCATCAGCGCCACAAATTTTTGGGATACTCCTGCTAGGATGTGCTCCCTTTTTTTTATGAATGCAGACATAGTTTCACCCTAACCGGTCAGAATTTTTAAGTTATATTGATGATGAATATTCCGGACCCGCGCTTCCATATTCGGTTGCGACGCTCCATGTGACTTTTCCTCCAGTTATCCCTGCTGGCAAGTCTGCTTGTTTTGATTCAAACGCCTCAATGTTAGGAATGTTATCGACCATTTCTTTTCCATTTATTTTCACTGATGTAAAATAAATGAAAAATGGAGTTGGGTTTGCAATGGTGATTTTTCCGTTACTTTTCCGCCATTTTATTTTCTTTGACTCTTCAATCACGGATAAATTTTGTATTGCTTTTGGACGATAGATCAATCGCATTCTGTGGCGAACCGCAAGCTGTAGCCTGTTCTGACTCTCAGCGTCATCACTGTTTGTTGGCGGAATCGACATTACGTTGAAATAAAATAATGTATCTCTGTCTTTTGCTGCAGATGAGATATGTGCATTGGGAAAAATGCGGACCGTGTTTTTCTGTTTACCCTCTAATCGAAAAAGAGGAGGGGTAACCATAAAAGCGGAGACTGTACTTGTACCCGATGCTTCAACCCATGATTTCATCAGGTAAGGTGTATCATCTTTGTTATCTAACTGGGCGCTGATTTCACGCGAGCCCTCTTTATAAAGATAACGAGTGGACTCGACAACCACGCCGCCATTAGCTACGAAACTGGTGGAGCAAATTAACATTGCCACTAATTTTAATAATGACTTGCGCATAATGTATTCTCAAAAAAAATAAAAGCAAAACAAAAGGGCCTGCCGTAGCAGGCCCCTCAAACGATCAATAAGTAATAGTAAAGGTAGCAACACCTTTTACATCACCAGCAGTTACGCCATTTGCAGTTTTAACATATGCTGCTTTATAACTCAGGATGGTTGGGCTACCGGCTTTATAAGCAACGGTTTTTGCTTCAGTACCATCGAATTTAACGCGGGTAGAGTCACCATTGAGCAATGCGATACCTGTTTTCGCTGCAGGATTTGCTGCTTCGTTAGTCAGAATCTGAGGCTGACCTGAAACATAGTTACCTGCAACGTTCACAGTCAGATTACCTGTGTACGCATTGCCACCTTTCTTACAATCTTCAATTTTGTAAGTGATATCTTTAGCAGAGGCTAATACCGGAACGTTGGCAGAAGCAGCTTCCAGTACAGATGCTTTGACGTTGTCCAGTACCACGGTACCACCGCTGATAGCACCAGCACCTGGGGTAACGTTACAGGATTCATCAGAGTTAGACACGGTACCGTGAATAACCAGTTGAGCTGTGTTGCCAGCTGCAAATGCCTGAGCGCTCAGAACTGTTGTTGCGGCGACTAAAACGGCGAGAATATTCTTTTTCATTTGTTTGTTCCATTCATATAAAACGACAGCAATCCTATTTAAGTAGCGGCTAATGCATGCGATTAGGCCTACCCTTTTGCTCCTGGGCACAAACCTTTTATCTATCGCCATGCGATGGTAATCAGAGGTCTATGCAACGAGAAAGCTGAGTAAATGTATTTCTTTTTATGTGTGTGCGCATATGAATTTGATTGAATTAAATATCATGTTGACAGAAGTAGGGATCATTTAGTTTTTTTATAGATGATAGATTCTGGTTATAGTCGCAAGATGAATTTAATTTTGTTGGTGAATTGTTTAGTTGTTAATAATCGGTCTTATCCTATTTGTATTGATTTTTATTAACTAAGAAGAATAATTTAACGTTGAATTAAGATATGTTTAGATGCAAGGCATTCTTCCCGCAAATAATTCATGTTCCAGTCATACTTTAGCGATGCGATAATGGAGGGCTTTAGCCACCTTATTGTTAGTTGTTTGAGTATCACAATAGGGTGCTTGTCGCCTTTGATGGATACGCTACTCAGAAAAATAACCTGCCATAACCTTCATAAATTCATAACAACTATCAGCATTCTCTTCCCTCTGACATCACATTGCCTGGTTAGCATTAGAAATCAATAAATCAGAATGAAATAGAACTACATTCGATTTTTCCGAGCCACACATCAATGCTGGGTTTCCATGGGCTGCGGGGATTTGGATAAGACTTCTAAAGTATCCAACTACATGAATAGTATGATTTATTTATGTATTTGATAAACGGTACCATTGTTTAAGCTAACTTTATTCTCATTTCAGTATAATCAAAAAGTTAAAAATGATCTTAGACATGTTTTTTGGCTGCGAGTGGTATCTTTCATCGAATACGAAAATTATGATACGATATTCAACTGTTGTTTGTAGGTCATCATGAATCGGTAGGATTCATACATCAAAATCGTTGTGATGAAATGATTTCACAGGTGGTTGGGAATAACCGCTACGTTTTAACCGTCTTGACAGTAAAGGAAGGCTGAAGGGTTATGGCATATAATTTATTTCTAATAAATAAAGAAATTATTTTCGATGTCAATTCATGCGAATTGAGAACGCTTAAACCTGATGGTACAAAGGTGACTCTTAATGCGCCAACTGCGCGTTGCTTGCAGCTCTTAATTGAAAATGGCGGAAAGGTTGTTTCACGCGATGATTTCCTGGAGCGCGTCTGGATGGCCAGAGGTATTGTTGTGTCACAGAATACCTTTTATCAAAATATTTCCTTATTAAGGAAATCCCTTAAAAAAGCAGGTTTGACTGATGAAATCATTGTTACTGTGCGCCGAAATGGGTTTATTCTTGCCCCAGGTACGCATCTGGAGATCGTTGAGGAGGAGGACAGTGAGAATACTATCCCATCAATGACTATCTCAGGACATGCTTCCATAAAAAGTCAGCCGGGTGCTCTCACAGGTTACAACGTTATGGACAATAACGCAGCGCCTTCAGGCTCTTCGGGCGTGATTTTGAAATTACCGAAATGGGTTATAGTACTTTTTGTTATTTTGATAGTCGCTGAGCTAATTTCCCTCATTATCAAACATTTTAAAATGTTATTTTAAGCTTATGGATATTTTAAGTTTAGAATTAGAGGGATTTGGAGTCTTGTCCGGATAGAAAGGGATACCCGGACAACTATGATTTTAATGTTGCTTAAGGCCTAGATCGAGTGTCGTCTTACTAGGCTCTCCGCCTATTTCTCGCGTCAATTTGGGTACCAGATACCCAGAGATACTGGCCATCAACTCGCGCATTATCGCCCGCGCTTCACTATCACTCACCATAAAATGAGCCCCTCCCTGAACCTTGTCCAAAACATGGAGATAGTAAGGGATGATTCCGGCATCAAACAGTTTGTTGCTTAGGGCCGCTAGCGTAAAGGCATTATCATTGACACCACGCAACAAGACGCTCTGGTTGAGCAGTGTCACACCCGCTTTTCGTAGCCGTGCCATTGCTTGACTGAATTCTTCATCAATCTCATTGCCGTGGTTTATATGGTTCACGAGCAAGATTTGTAACGATGAGGCTGCAAAGCGTGCAACTAGCGGTTCTGTAATACGTGCCGGGATAACAATCGGCAAACGGCTATGAATCCGCAGCCGCTTAATATGTGGAATGTTCTCAAGCTGCGTCATCAGCCAATCCAGCTCATGGTCTTTCGCCATAAGCGGATCGCCGCCGGAGAAAATAATCTCATCCAGCTCCGGATGCTGGGTAATGTAATCCAGTGCACCTTGCCAGTTGCGCTTGTTGCCCTGATTATCAGCGTAAGGGAAGTGGCGACGGAAACAGTAGCGACAATTTACCGCGCAACCTCCTTTTACAAGCAGCAAAGCCCGATTGCGGTATTTGTGCAGCAAACCCGGCACGACGCTGTTCTGCTCGTCGAGGGGATCGGTGCTGTATCCCGGGGTAGAAATAAACTCTTCTTGAGAAGTAAGTACCTGTCTTAAAAGAGGATCGTTAGGGTTGCCTTTCTCCATTCGCGCAACAAACGCGCGGGGGACACGCAGCGCAAAGAGGCGTCTTGCCTCTCTACCTGCAAGCAATGTTTCATCGGCGTCCAAATCTAAAAGACGAAGCAGTTCATCAGGACTGGTGATTACATCGGCAAGTTGCGATAACCAATCTTCTCTGGATGGGGTATTTAGGGTTACAATATGCGCCATTTTGTGGCTTAGCTACCAATTAACAATTTCAGAGGGCCTTATGGCGACTTACTATAGCAACGATTTTCGTGCCGGTCTCAAAATCATGATGGACGGCGAACCGTACGCGGTTGAAGCCAGTGAATTCGTTAAACCCGGCAAAGGTCAGGCATTCGCACGTGTTAAGCTGCGCCGCCTGCTGACGGGTACCCGTGTTGAGAAAACCTTCAAATCCACCGACTCTGCAGAAGGCGCAGATGTTGTCGATATGAACCTGACTTACCTGTACAACGATGGTGAGTTCTGGCACTTCATGAACAACGAAACCTTCGAGCAGCTGTCCGCTGATGCAAAAGCTATCGGTGATAACGGCAAATGGCTGCTGGATCAGGCTGAGTGCATCGTGACCCTGTGGAATGGCCAGCCAATCGCTGTCACTCCGCCGAACTTCGTTGAACTGGAAATTATCGAAACCGATCCAGGCCTGAAAGGTGATACCGCAGGTACAGGTGGCAAACCCGCTACGCTGTCTACTGGCGCAGTGGTTAAAGTTCCGCTGTTCGTACAGATCGGTGAAGTTATTAAAGTGGATACCCGCTCTGGCGAGTACGTATCCCGCGTCAAGTAATTCACTCTTGATCGAAGGCGCAGCGTTTGCTGCGCCTGATTTTTTTGAGGTTCAGGGAAGATGAAACGTAAAATCGCTCTCGTCTTGATGATGACTATCGCAGGCACTTTGCTGTGCGGATGCAATACCGCGCGCGGTGTTGGTGAGGATATTCAGGGCCTGGGCCACATCATTTCTCGCGCTGCCAGTTAATCTCTTCTCATTTATTCCTAAAATTTTTCCCTTTTCCGTCGAATGGCGCGATTTTGGCTATGCTTAAGTGGCTATACAAAAATAACTTTGGCTTAAAAAGGAAGAAATTATGGTTAAGAAAACAATTGCAGCGATCTTTTCTGTTCTGGTGCTTTCATCAGTTTTAACCGCCTGTAATACCACCCGTGGGGTTGGTGAGGATATTTCTGACGGTGGCAGCGCAATCTCTGGCGCCGCAACGAAAGCACAACAGTAATGCTGAACGGTACGGGGCTTCAGGTCACCGTACCGTCCAGTTTATGTTCAGGTAGTGATAAAAACGGCGAATACCGCGTATCCATATGTAGTTTCATACGAATATTTCGTTTGTAGGTGTACACGGTTTTGCCGTTAATACTCAGCTTGCTGGCAATCTTTTGATTACTGTCCCCCTCCATCCATAGCGATAACACTCTCTCTTCCTGTTTGGTCAATAATGGCGTCACCATATACGCAGGCTCACATACTTCGTGAGTGGTGAGCGCGTCGTTAATGGTTTCGGATAGGGTGTCCAGAGCCGTGTTTTTTTGTAATGATGCCCAGACCGGAAAGCGCTGCATAAATGCAGACATCTCTGGCGCTTCGCCCGTATGCAAAGAGATAAAAGGAACATTTTCACTGGCCGCCATCAGAGGAGAGAGCTGCTCAAGATGGTGTATATCTGACTGAAAACCGTTTAAATCAGCAATAACCAGTGCCGGTTTCCACTGCAGGATATGCTCTTTGGCAAGAAAGAGGTTATTAAGACTGGTAACTAACAGGGAGTGTGGAAACAGCCCTGAATGATTGAGCCACTCTTCTAGCCCGGTGCGGGTGAAGTGACATCGGTCAATCAAAAGTATTTTGAACATATTATTTTCGCAATCGGTAAGAGGTGGCTACGATCTGCTCTCAGCAAGCCCCCCATCATAGGGAAGTCCGATGAGTGGTAAATGCCTGAACTTCGTAGCTAACAGCGCCTATTTCTTGCTTTTAAGCTCTCATTTATTCGCTGAACAAATATATTGAATTGTGAACCCATGCTCTTCACAATGAGAATGACCTACCTTTATGGGACGACCCATAAAGGCCTTATCATCGGGGACGGCCCCATACTGTTTTCTAAGTTAAGGAGCCCCTATGTCCTGGATTATTCTTTTTATTGCCGGCTTGCTGGAAGTGGTATGGGCCATTGGCCTGAAATATACCCATGGTTTTACCCGCCTGACTCCAAGCATCATCACTGTCTCTGCCATGATTATCAGTATTGTTTTGCTCTCCTGGGCGATGCGTTCGCTACCGGTAGGGACGGCCTACGCGGTGTGGACGGGTATCGGCGCGGTGGGCGCTGCTATCACAGGTATTTTACTTCTGGGCGAGTCAGCGAGCCTGGCACGAATTGCCAGCCTCGCGTTGATCGTTGCCGGAATCATTGGGCTAAAACTCAGCACCCATTAGTGTGGCTGTTCAATCCACATTAATTTGCTGACGTCGAAACCCTGACGGGTCGCAACATCGAGGAGCTGCTGTTTCATCTCTGCCGTGACCGTTGGCGTACGAGACAGCAGCCAAAGATAGTTGCGATCCGGTCCGCATATCAGCGCATGCTGATAGTCTCGATCCAGTCCAATGACATTATACCCACCATAGAAGGGGCCAATGAAAGAGACTTTCAGCGCCCCTCTGCTCGGCGAGCCAGTAAAATAAGCTTTCCCTTTCACCTGCTGCCACATTCCACGCTCAGCGTTATAGCCCCGGTTGATGACCTGGATGCCGCCGTCGCGCATCGGGCTATAGTTTGCCGTCACTTTCTCTAATCCGCGTTCAAAACGGTGGTCGTAGCGGGCGATCTCATACCAGGTACCCAGGAAACGTTGGGCGTTAAAATTATTCACGACGGTGACGCCAGGCGGCGGGGTAGGGGTACTACAGGCAACAACCAGAAACGCAGCGGCAATAGCAGCGAAAGCAGGCAGGATGCGCATAGAGATGTCCTGAGAGGTTTTTTGTTAAGTGTAGAACCTGGCGAGAAATTTGCTCTCCTGCCGCGACAGGAGAGCGAGGATAATTACATAAATACGACAGCCACCAGCGTGACAACGGTCAGGATCGCCGCCAGACCATAAAATACCCACTTACCGTTTGGCACATGGATTTTCAGGTCGTGCATGGCATGATGGATACGGTGTAACCCACACCATAGCGGCAGAACGATCATCAGGAAGATGAAGACGCGACCGATGAAGCTGTGGGCAAAAGCGAGTACTCGCTCATAGCTCAGGGCATCACCGGGATACAGTCCCAGCGGCAGCATAATTCCCACCAGCAAGATGATCGCAGGCGCGATAATGGCGCACCACATGCCGCCTGCGCCAAATAGCCCCCAAAAGAGAGGTTCATCAGATCGTTTTGGATTTTGATTGATCATACTGGCCTCCTTACCAGAACAGGGCAACGCCAAGGATCACCACAGTCACAACGGCTGTGACTACCCAAAGCCCTTTGATCACAGGCTCTGGCCCCATTTTTTCGCCTTTGACGATAATGTTGGCCGCTTTAGGCGCCAGCTCAAACCAGGTTTTGGTATGTAGCAGCGCGGCCGCCAGCACAATGATATTTAGCAGCACCACTATGGGGTTTTGCAGGAAACCCACAAATCCGGCCCAGGATTCCGGACCGTGCTTCAGGGCAAACAGGCCGTACATCAATTCAATGCTGAACCACACCGCGGGGACTGCCGTACCTTCGCGCAGCATGTAGAAGCGATAAAACGGCAGATTTTTCCACCAGGTGGACGGCACTGGCCGTATATAGGCTTTGCGTTTAGTCGTCATTACGCACTCCTTAGCGTGGTTTCAGGGTGGCGATAAGAAAGTCTTTCGAGCTTTCAACTTTACCCTGCTGGATAGCGGCGGCCGGGTCGACGTGCTTCGGACAGACTTCCGAGCAGTAACCCACAAACGTACAGGTCCAGACGCCGTTCTGGCCATTGAGCTGTGCCATACGCTCTTTTTTACCGCGATCGCGGCTGTCTTCGTTATAGCGGTGTGCCAGCGTGATGGCGGCCGGGCCGATGAACTCCGGGTTCAGGCCAAACTGTGGGCAAGCAGCGTAACAGAGGCCGCAGTTGATGCAGCCGGAGAATTGATGGTATTTCGCCATCTGTGCCGGCGTTTGCACGTTCGGCCCCTGATCCGGGGTGCGTGGGTTACCAATGATGTACGGTTTAATCGCCTCCAGGCTTTCGATAAAGTGGGTCATATCGACAACCAGGTCGCGCTCGATCGGGAAGTTGCCCAGGGCTTCAACCCTGAGGCCTTTGGGGTAATCTCGCAGGAAGGTTTTACAGGCAAGCTTCGGCACTTTATTGACCATCATGCCGCATGAACCGCAAATCGCCATGCGGCATGACCAGCGGTAACTCAGGTCCGGGGCCAGATTATCTTTTATGTAACCGAGCGCATCCAGCAGGGAGGTTTGCTCGTCATAGGGCACTTCATAGAAAGCGCTGTGTGGTGCGGAATCCACTTCCGGGTTGTAGCGCACCACTTCAACTTTCAGCGTTTGCATCTCAGCCATTCGCCGTCTCCTTCTTATCGGCTGCTTCCGCTTCTGCACCGTACACACGCTTCGCCGGTGGCAGCGTAGTAATCTTCACATCGCTATAGTCCAAACGCGTTGTGCCGTCTGCATCGCGATAAGCGAGGGTATGCTTGAGGAAATTGACATCGTCGCGCTCGGTGCAGCCTTCATCCAGACGCTGATGCGCACCGCGTGACTCTTTGCGCGCCATTGCAGAGTGAGCCATACATTCGGCTACGTTCAGGCCGTGGCCCAGCTCGATGGTGTACAGCAGGTCGGTATTGAACACGCTGGAGGTGTCGGTAATACGTACGCGTTTAAAACGCTCCTGGAGCTCCGCCAGCTTGTCGATGGTTTTCTGCATGAGCTCAGGTGTACGGTAGATGCCGCAGCCCTCTTCCATGGAGAGGCCCATCTCATCGCGGATCTTCGCCCAGTTTTCACTGCCTTCCTGGTTAACGAGCGCTTTCAGGCGTTTTTCGACATCCGCAGCCTGTGCATCCAGCGCGGCGCTATTGGCCTCGCCTGAGGTTGCTGCTCGCGCCATCGCTTTTTCGCCTGCCATGCGGCCAAAGACTACCAGTTCGGCCAGCGAGTTGGACCCCAGACGGTTTGCCCCGTGCAGGCCTACAGAGGAGCATTCGCCCACGGCAAACAGCCCCTGAATACGGGTTTCACACTGCTGATCGGTTTCAATGCCGCCCATGGTGTAGTGTGCTGTCGGGCGTACCGGAATGGGATCTTTCACGGGGTCCACGCCCACGTAGGCTTTCGCCAGTTCACAAATGAACGGTAGGCGTTCAAGTAACTTTTTCTCGCCCAGATGACGAAGATCCAGCCAGACCACATCGCCGCGCGGCGTCGGAACCGTGTTGCCTTTACGCCACTCGTGCCAGAATGCCTGAGATACCTTGTCGCGTGGGCCAAGCTCCATATATTTATTCTTCGGCTCGCCGAGTGGAGTCTCAGGGCCCATGCCGTAATCTTGCAAATAACGGTAGCCATCTTTATTGACCAGGATCCCGCCTTCACCGCGGCAACCCTCCGTCATCAAAATGCCCGAACCCGGCAGGCCGGTGGGGTGATATTGCACAAATTCCATATCACGCAGCGGCACGCCGTGGCTGAGCGCCATACCCATGCCATCGCCGGTAACGATGCCGCCATTGGTATTATAGCGATATACCCGGCCTGCACCCCCGGTCGCCATCACCACCGCATTCGCGCGGATCTGCACCAGCGTGCCTTCCATCATATTCATTGCCACCAGGCCGCGCGCCTGCCCGTCATCGACCAGGATATCCAGCACGAAGTGCTCATCGAAGCGGTGAATTTGTGGGAACTGGAGGGAGGTCTGGAAGAGGGTGTGAAGCATATGGAAGCCGGTCTTGTCGGCGGCAAACCAGGTGCGCTCAATCTTCATGCCACCAAAACGGCGCACATTGACGCTGCCGTCCGGGCGGCGGCTCCACGGGCAGCCCCACTGTTCCAGTTGCGTCATCTCGGTTGGGCAATGATGTACGAAATAATCGACGACATCCTGCTCGCAAAGCCAGTCGCCCCCGGCGACGGTGTCGTGAAAATGGTACTCAAAGCTATCATGATCCTGCGCAACGGCGGCAGAACCGCCTTCCGCGGCAACCGTATGGCTGCGCATGGGATAAACTT
Organism: Leclercia sp. UBA1284; assembly: GCF_002308415.1. Taxonomy (NCBI): domain Bacteria; kingdom Pseudomonadati; phylum Pseudomonadota; class Gammaproteobacteria; order Enterobacterales; family Enterobacteriaceae; genus Leclercia; species Leclercia sp. UBA1284. The sequence continues at coordinate 450,212 of NZ_DBUS01000007.1, read as the reverse complement.
TGGAAATCAGAGCGATTTTGGCGTTCGGATTGGCCTGCGCTGCAGCAATTGCAGCGCGTAATCCTGCTCCGCCAGCGCCAACGATGGCGAGATCGGCTTGAAAGGTTTGCACGACATTCCTCCAGATATTGTTATTTCGCATCACGGCGACCATCAAGAGGGTTCTTTTCCGAATGGGCGGATGCAAAAACGATTCCACTGCTCCTTTATGGGTAAAGCAGTATAGCCGCACAGACGTGAGGGAAATTTGACGTGTTCGATTTTTTTGCGGTTCTACCGCGCGATTTATCATCGTGATTGATGAATTGCGACACGCAATTAATGTCCTAAATAAAAAATGGCTATTTCACTGTGCAAAATTTGTCTCCGCTCGGGGTAACGAGTAGACTTCGTCCCCTTGTCTGAAATCGGAGAAAATCTCATGAGCGAAACGGCCACCTGGCAGCCGAGCGCATCCATCCCAAACCTGTTAAAACGCGCAGCAATTATGGCGGAAATTCGCCGTTTCTTTGCCGATCGCGGTGTGCTGGAGGTGGAGACGCCCTGCATGAGTCAGGCGACGGTGACTGATATTCATCTGGTCCCGTTTGAAACCCGTTTTGTTGGACCTGGCCACTCTCAGGGGATGAACCTCTATCTGATGACCAGCCCGGAATACCACATGAAGCGCTTGCTGGCGGCGGGTTGTGGCCCGGTATTCCAGCTATGTCGTAGTTTCCGTAATGAAGAGATGGGACGTCATCACAACCCTGAGTTCACCATGCTGGAGTGGTACCGTCCGCATTACGATATGTATCGCCTGATGAACGAGGTGGACGATCTGCTGCAGCAGGTTCTGGAGTGTGCAGAAGCCGAAACGCTCTCTTATCAGCAAGCATTCCAGCGCTATCTGGAGATTGATCCTCTTTCAGCGGATAAAACCCAGCTACGTGAAGTGGCAGCCAAACTCGATCTGAGCAATGTGGCCGACACCGAAGAAGATCGCGATACCTTACTGCAGCTGCTGTTTGCCTTTGGCGTTGAGCCACAGATTGGTAAAGACCGCCCGACGTTCGTCTATCACTTCCCGGCAAGTCAGGCCTCGCTCGCGCAGATCAGCACCGAAGATCACCGCGTTGCGGAACGTTTTGAGGTCTATTACAAGGGCATTGAACTGGCGAATGGCTTCCACGAATTAACCGATGCTCGTGAACAGCAGCAACGTTTCGAGCAGGATAACCGCAAGCGCAATGCCCGCGGTCTTCCGCAGCAGCCTATTGATACTAACCTGCTGGACGCATTAACAGCCGGTCTTCCGGACTGTTCCGGCGTCGCGCTGGGCGTAGACCGTCTGGTGATGCTGGCGCTGGGCGCCGAGCAACTGGGCGACGTGATTGCCTTTACGGTTGATCGCGCGTAATTCTTTTTCACCCTCTCCCGCAGGAGAGGGTGAAGGCGTTACAAACTTCCCGCCGGACGGGAACGCGCCGCCGACGTCAAAGTTCTTCCCGTTTTACGCCCATCCAGACTTTCCAGACGCATCTGGAAAGGCGGGAACGGCATTTCCAGGCCATGCTCACGGAAGCCAGCGAGGATCAGCTGGTGGATCTCATGACGCAACGGCATACGATGTCCCATTTCAGCGGCATAAATGCGCAGCTCGAAGATCTGGATCCCCTGCTGAAGGTCAACAAGGAAGACTTCCGGTTCCGGTGTATTGATCACCAGCGAGCAGCGATCGGCCGCCGTATAGAGGATCTTCGTCACCTCTTCGCTGTCGGCATCGGAAGGGGCGGGCACGGTTAAGACCACACGCGTCACCGAATCCGACAGTGACCAGTTGATAAACTGCTCGGTGATGAACGCTTTATTCGGCACGATGATCTCTTTGCGATCCCAGTCGCTGATGGTGGTCGCGCGGGTATTGATCTTCGTAATACTGCCCGTCAAATCGCGGATCGTCACGGTATCGCCGATACGAATCGGTTTTTCGAACAGGATGATCAGGCCAGAAATGAAGTTGGCAAAAATCTCCTGCAAACCAAAGCCGAGCCCCACACCCAATGCGGCGACCAGCCACTGCAGTTTCGACCACTCAATACCAATCATCGAGAAACCGACCAGCCCACCCAGCAGCAGGATGAGGTATTTGGTGATGGTGGTAATGGCGTAGCCGGTGCCTGGCGTGAGATCCAGATGCTGCAGCAGGGCGAGTTCCAGCAGGGCAGGGAAGTTCCGTACCAGCTGGGTGGTGATAATCAGCACCAGAATTGCGATCAGAACGGCGCCAAGCGTGATGGGTTCAAGGCTCTCAACGCCCTGGACGGTTGAGGTGGCATCCCACAGCGAGATGTTCTCAAGGAAGCCAAACGCCGAGTGAATTTCAGACCACAACACAATCACTGACAGCAGGGCAATCAGCATCAGAATGGAACGCACCAGACGCAAAGACTGGGTACTGATGGCATCCAGGTCCAGCTCAACCTCATCAATCTCCGCGGTGCCTTCAGTGCTGGTGGTGTGCTGCGGTTCGTCCTCACCACGGGCGCGCTGAGCAAGAATTTCCGCGCGGCGATGTTTAGCCCGATCGAAAGCCAGACGCCGCCGCTGAATCAGCATCCAGCGACGGATAATGTGATACACCACCAGCAGCAAGAACCAGATGGCGACCGAGGTCTCAAGACGCGCCAGCAGGGCCTGTGCGGTAGCCAGATAGCCTACGGCAGAGGCCAGAATGGCAACCAGCGGAGCGCTGAGCAGCATATTCCAGAGCAGACGGTTAAACATATTGTCGCCGCTGCCGGTTTTATCGACATAGAGCGGGATCCCCGCACGCTTCAGGCTCAGGGTAACTATCGCCAGCGCGCCACAGATCAAAATAAAGCACAGGCGACCAAGCGAGCCAGAGAACTCTCGGTCGCTCAGGTTATCGAACATGATCAGCGCCATGATGAGCGGCACAATCAGCCCGATGCTCATCAGGTAGTAACGCATCGCTCGTGTGACGCGGTGACGCGGCCAGGCGAAGTGGGTAATAAAAAGCCCATTGGGTCTGGCGAAAGTGGCGCAGATCATAACAACCCATAGCAGCGGTACCGTGGCTGTTACCCCATCGCCGATCGCTACGGCCAGCGGATAAGGCCAGGCTTCACGCAGGCCGTAACCCAGCGTCATCCACAGCACCGGCAAGGGTGACGCCACCAGGATAGACCAAAACACGGTACGCAGAGTGAGCCAGAAATGGTCTTGCGTCACTTTTCCGACTTTAGCGCTAGAACGTTCCAGGAAGCGAGTAAAGTGGCGGCGGGAGTAGATACTGCATCCGACCAGAATCAGCGCCCCCAGCAGCGGGAATATGGTCTCCTTGCTGGTCAGCATCATGATGCTGGCTTTGCCGAGCTGATTGACAGTATCCAGCGAGATGAGGCGCCGTAAATCCTGCACAATTTCAATCGGCCAGGAGATGGTCATCGGGCGTACGTCAGACGTCCAGAACAGATAGCGGTGGGTCGCCTCGTTCACCTCTTTTAGCGCATCTTCGAGCTGGCTGTTAGACACCTTCAGCTTGGTCAGCTCCAGAATCAGGGTATCACCACCCTGCAAAAGCGAGTTCAGCAGTTCGCGCTGAGTACGCAACTGGGCTTCCAGAATGCGGTTTTGCTCGGCTGTCAGCGGCGCGCCGTCGGCCTGGCGGATCTGACGTAGCTGCGGCTGTTTGTTGAGTTGATCCTCATAGCGCAAACGCTGCACTCGCAACTGCGCCAGCTCGGTATCAAGCTGCTGTGGTTTCGGCATCTCAGGCAGACGTGCCACCTGGGCACGCAGGGCTTCGCCAAGCAGATTCGACGATCCCAGCCACTGAGACTGTTCGCGCAGGGTATTTAGCGCCTGGCGTACCTGTAAGGTTTGATTGGTGGCCTGACGCTGCTGCGATGCGACCAGATCCATCCGCTGGGCCTGCTGGTTAAGGGCAGCCGACAGCTCACGGTTGACTTTGAACTGGGCGATCAGGTCCGGTGGCAAGTTGGCGCTGTTTTCAGCCAGCAGTTCTGTGCTCTCCAGCGCGCGTTCTGCTTCGCGCTGGCGCTGGCTATTTAACTGATTACGTAGGGCCTGTAAGTAGCCATCAAGCTGTTGGCTCTGCTTCTGCGCAAGCTCAGAGCGCATGCGCGCCAGTTCCTGTCGGTTATTCGCAGACAGCTGTGCCAGCTCAAGTTCATCCACCAGCGCTTTGAGTTTGGCGGACTCGGCCTGAATGGCGATATTTTGCGCCTGACTCTGGGCTGTGTTGCCGGCTTGTGTTCCTACGCGACGCTCAACGTCATTAAGCTGTCGGCGGGCGTCGGTTTGCTGTTGCGGCAGTTGGTTCAGGGAGTCGCCAATTTCACGGGCGCGCTCTTGCTCTTGCTGCGCCTGACGGCTTTTTTCCAGCAGTTGGCTACTGACCTGCAGGATCTCCTGATTGAGGGCGTCGGTGGTCATTCCCACTGGCACCTCACGCGGTTCATCGCGCAGATTATTCAGCTGAGAGCGTAACGTCTGAGAGAGTTTGGGGAAGTTATCGATAACCTGCTGATATTGCTGAGCGCGCTCGAGGGAACCTTTACGCTCCTCGAGGGCGTTCAGTGCGGTCTGGAGTGCCTCAACGGCTTCAGGCTGCGCGGGTTTAGCCGCTTTCGCCTGCTCCAGCTCCTGGGTTATCTGTTTGGCATCAGGGGCCGTCGCAGCGTACGCCCCCGTACTGAGGCACCAGGCCATCAGAAAAATGATAATCGGGCGCACGTCAGCGGTCCTTTAATTAGCTTTCAGCTTTCTTATGGTCAACAAGCGGGCTGGCGTCAAGTTCAGCGGCAATCTCTTCCTCAGCAAGCGGGGCAGGTTCCGCGTCCGGCGTAACGAAGGTCTCGGTAGAGAGGGCTAACGGTTGGCCAATCTTCGTTACGGAGAGGCTCTGCAACGACTCGACCAGATCCACCTTGCCCGGTGCGAACAGGTTGATAACGGTCGAGCCGAGCTTGAAGCGACCCATCTCCTGGCCTTTCAGCAGAGCGACGGAACCTTCGCTTTCACCTTCAGGCCATGTCCAGCGCTTGATCACGCCTTCACGCGGTGGCGTGATGGTGCCAGCCCAGACGGTTTCAATGCTGCCCACAATGGTCGCACCGACTAAAATCTGCGCCATGGGGCCAAATTCAGTATCAAACAGGCAAATGACGCGCTCGTTACGGGCGAACAAATTCGGTACGTTCTGCGCGGTCAGGTGGTTAACGGAAAAGAGGTCGCCCGGTACGTAGATCATTTCGCGCAGAATACCGTTACAAGGCATATGCACACGGTGGTAGTCGCGCGGTGACAGGTAAGTGGTCACGAAAGAGCCATTGCGGAACTTGTCAGCCATCAGGTAGTTACCTGCCAGCAGCGCTTCCATGCTGTAGTTATGGCCTTTCGCCTGCAAAATCTTATCTTCTTCGATTTTACCCAACTGGCTGATGACCCCATCGGCAGGCATGACCAGGACATTTGGGTCGGTATTCAGTGGGCGAACTTCGTCGCGCAGCGGGCGAACAAAGAAGTCGTTAAAGGTGCGGTAGCTGGCTGTATCCGGCTTCTGCGCCTCTTTCATGTCGACCTTGTAATATTTTACGAACAGGTCGATTACCAGCTTTGTCAGCCAGCCCGCTCGTTTGCTCGCGCCCCAGCCCGCCAGGCGAGTGAGCCACAGTTTTGGCAGAATGTATTGAAGCGAAAGTTTAAATGAGTTTAACAAGGTAGCCTCCAGGCCATTGTTTTGTCGTTCCTGATCCGGCTGTTAACAGCCGGAACCTGAAAATGGGGGACGATTTTAGCGACGCTAAGCTTAGTTGTCAGTCATCAGATTCAGAAAAGCTTTTACGCGTTTTTACCTGAGACATGCTTTCGAGAATGCGGTGATAGTTTTCGAAACGGGTCTCCGCAATGTCACCGTTTTCGACCGCTTCGCGAATTGCGCAGCCAGGGTCGTTATCATGCTTGCAGTCGCGGTATTTACAAGCGCCTAAATAGTCATGGAATTCGACAAATCCGTTAAAGATTTGTTCCGGTTCGAGGTGCCATAAACCGAATTCGCGCACGCCAGGCGAGTCAATCACGTCGCCGCCGTGAGGGAAGTGATACAGGCGTGAGGCAGTAGTGGTATGTTGGCCAAGTCCGGAGACATCAGAGACATCATTGGTCAGGATCTCTTTCTGCAGCCCCAGTAAGTTATTTAGCAGGCTCGATTTACCCACGCCTGATTGCCCGGCAAAGATACTGATGCGGTCAGTCAACGCTTCTTCCAGCGGTAACAGTCCATCTTTTTTATGGCTGGAGACCATCAGTACCCGATAGCCAATCTTGCGGTAAATATCCATTTGTTCGTTCACGAACGCCATGCCTTCGTCGTCGAGCAGATCGATTTTATTCAGTACGATCAACGGCTCAACTTGCAAGGTTTCGCAGGCCACCAGATACCGGTCGATGATATTCAACGACAGCTCAGGCAATATGGCCGAAACGATGACGATCTGATTGATATTGGCAGCGATCGGCTTAACGCCGTCGTAGAAATCAGGGCGCGTCAGCACCGACGTGCGCTCATGTACCGCCTCTACGATGCCTTTTACCAGCACCCCTTCCGCTGCCACTTTGCCTGGACGCCAGACGACGCGATCGCCGGTAACCAGCGAACGGATGGTGCGACGAATATTGCAGCGGTGCACGCTGCCGTCTTCAGATTCCACATCGGCGTGCATACCAAAGCGGCTAATAACCGTGCCTTCAGCCGTATCGCCAAACAGGTTGTCATCGTAGTCGGCTTTCTCCGCAGTGGTTTTAAGACGACGCTGGTGATTGGCTTTCACCCGGCGCTGCTGCCCCTTGGAGAGTTTATTTTTACTCAATCGTGCTGGCTCCTGGTCGCCCGTAACGGGCAAAACCTCTATGATACACACTAATCAATACTAGTTAACCTGCCGCGGCGGGTTATGCGAGAAGGGTGGAAAATAACATGAGCGCGGATGAAAATAACCTGATTTGGATCGATCTTGAGATGACCGGGCTGGATCCCGAGCGCGATCGCATCATTGAGATTGCGACCCTGGTCACCGATGCGAACCTCAATATCCTGGCGGAAGGGCCGACCATTGCGGTTCATCAAAGCGACGAACAGCTCGCGCTAATGGATGACTGGAACGTACGCACCCATACCGGCAGTGGGCTAGTGGATCGTGTCAAAGCCAGTAACCAGGGCGATCGCGAAGCGGAACTGGCCACTATTGAATTTCTGAAACAGTGGGTACCTGCGGGTAAATCGCCTATCTGTGGCAATAGCATCGGGCAGGATCGCCGTTTTCTTTTTAAATATATGCCGGAACTGGAATCGTACTTCCATTACCGCTATCTGGACGTAAGCACCTTGAAAGAGCTGGCGCGTCGCTGGAAACCTGAAATCCTGGATGGCTTCAAGAAGCAGGGCACGCACCAGGCAATGGACGATATTCGTGAGTCAGTGGCGGAGCTGGCATACTATCGCGAACACTTTATTCAGCTCTGATTCAGGGCGTTGCCGGGTAGTGCTTGTGCCTTACCCGGCCGTCAGAAAGGCTGCATGGTGTAAAAACGCGCAAAGCGATGAATATTCCATCACTTGAACTGAATTTCTAAAAAAACGCTTTGAGGGGGGTTGCAGCTAAAAGGATTTCTCGTATAATGCGCCTCCCGTAACGACAGGATTTATTCGTTACGACAGCAACAGATTTGCGGGAATAGCTCAGTTGGTAGAGCACGACCTTGCCAAGGTCGGGGTCGCGAGTTCGAGTCTCGTTTCCCGCTCCAAAATTTGTTCGCTACGCAGTAAGACCACCCAAGCGGGAATAGCTCAGTTGGTAGAGCACGACCTTGCCAAGGTCGGGGTCGCGAGTTCGAGTCTCGTTTCCCGCTCCAAAATTTGTTCGCTACACAGTAAGACCACCCAAGCGGGAATAGCTCAGTTGGTAGAGCACGACCTTGCCAAGGTCGGGGTCGCGAGTTCGAGTCTCGTTTCCCGCTCCAAATTTTCTCTCCTCTTAGATATCCACAGCGAGAACCCTCGCCGCGGGTGATTTGTATTGTTTCTGAAAAACTTTCCTCAACAGACTTATCCACAGGTTTGTCCGATTTGCGTCAATATGTAAAAACTTCGCCTGGTGAATAGTATCTTTATAACTCACTGAAATTTCGCAATAAAATTTCATTTCAAAATGTTATGGCGATCTCTTGACCTGTAAGCTACCCATGATGATTCCTCGGTTTTTAATTTTATTCACAGGGTGTGAATATATCACGCATCCCGCGGTAACCCCTTTTCGATCACCCTTACAAGGCGTTGTTTTTGCGGTAGCTGCACTTCGATAACGCACGCATTCCGCTTCTCAATCTGCTGCGCAATCGCCCATTCGATGTGTTCATCGAGAAGTGGGTGCTCACCTCTACGACTTTCCAGCGCCTGAATATTCGCCTCGCTCCACGGCGCATTGCCCAGCGCCACTGCGACATTTCGCAGCCAGCGTAAATGGCCGATGCGGCGAATAGCCGAACCTTCCGTCACCTTTAAGAACCAGGCTTCGCTCCAGGCAAACAGTTCGACAAGCGGTGGGGCATGTAGCGCCTTACGCGGGCTGAAATCATCTTCATCCGTTAACTGTGAATAGCGGTTCCAGGGGCAGATCAGCTGGCAATCATCGCAGCCGTAAATACGGTTGCCGATAAGCGGTCGGAACGCTTCAGGGATGGCCCCTTCCAGTTCGATGGTGAGATAAGAGATACAGCGGCGGGCATCCACCGTGTAGGGCTCAACAATCGCTCCCGTAGGGCAGATGGTCATGCAGGCCACACAGCGACCGCAGCCCTCTTCAACCGGGCTATCCACCGGGAGAGGGAGATCGATCAGTAACTCGCCTAAAAAAAAGAACGAACCGGCATCACGGCTCAGGATAAGTGAGTGCTTACCAGTCCAGCCGAGACCGGCTTTTTCCGCAAGCGGGCGCTCAAGAATAGGCGCAGAGTCGACAAAGGGTCTAAAATTCAGCGAATCGCAATGCTGCTGAATGATCTCGCCCAGTTTTTTTAGTCGGTTACGCAGAAGCTTATGATAATCACGCCCCAGGGCATAACGGCTCACGTAACCTAATGTCGGATCTTTCAGCGTGCGGGCAAATGCCGCATTAGCGGGAAGGTAGTTCATGCGTACGCTAATGACGCGCAGGGTACCCGGTAAGAGTTCATGCGGACGGGCACGCATCATGCCGTGTCGCGCCATCCACTCCATTTCGCCGTGGTATTGTTTATCCAGCCATGCCTGCAGTTTTGGCTCGCTGGCAGAGAGATCGGTATCCGTGATGCCGACTTTCTGAAAGCCAAGCTCGGCGCCCCACTGTTTAATATTTAGCGCTAACTGATTGAGATCGAGGGGCTGTGACATGACGGACCATACTGTGAAGAAAAACCCCGCAAGTATACCACATTCCATCTGGCCTGCGGATGACCTCCGTCGCGCCGAAAAAGAGGCTGCTGATAGCCTTGGCATTACCCTTTATGAGCTGATGCAGCGCGCGGGCGAGGCGGCGTTTACCGTGGCGCGTGAAGCCTGGCCGGATGCAGCACACTGGCTCATCCTTTGCGGGCACGGCAACAACGGCGGCGATGGCTACGTGGTGGCCCGGCTGGCGCTTGCCGCCGGGTTTAGCGTCACGTTGCTGGCATTAGAGAGCGACAACCCTTTACCAGAAGAAGCCCAGGCGGCAAGGGACGCCTGGCTTAACGCGGGCGGTGTCATTCATGCTCCCGACGTATGCTGGCCAGAAGAGGTCGATCTGATCATTGATGGGCTGCTTGGTACCGGGCTTCGCAGCGCGCCGCGCGACCCGGTTGCCGCGCTGATTGACCATGCTAATGTGCATCCCGCGCCCGTGATGGCGCTCGATATTCCCTCGGGATTACTGGCTCAGACGGGGGCCACACCTGGTGCGGTTATTCAGGCTGCCCGGACGGTGACCTTTATCGCGCTAAAACCCGGTCTGTTGACGGGCAAAGCGCGGGACGTAGTCGGCAAGCTTCACCATAACGCCCTCGGGCTAGACGCGTGGCTGGCAGGGCAGGAGACGGCAATGACCCGCTTTGAGGCCAGTCAGTTATCAGACTGGCTGGCACCGCGTCGGGCGACTTCGCAAAAAGGGGACCACGGTAAGCTGGTGATTATCGGTGGCGATCACGGTACGGCGGGGGCGATACGGATGACGGGTGAGGCTGCCCTGCGTGCAGGTGCAGGTCTGGTACGCGTGCTGACGCGCGCAGAGAACATCGCGCCTATTATCACTGCCCGGCCAGAGCTGATGCTGCATGAACTGACCGCGCACTCACTGGAAGAGAGCCTCGCCTGGGCGGATGTCGTGGTGATAGGACCCGGACTCGGCCAGCAAGCATGGGGCAAACAGGCGCTGCAGAAAGTTGAAAACGTCCGGAAACCGATGCTCTGGGATGCCGACGCGCTGAACCTTCTGGCAATCAATCCGGATAAACGTCACAATCGCATCCTGACGCCACACCCTGGCGAGGCCGCGCGGCTGCTAAATTGCAGCATCGCAGAAATTGAAAGCGATCGCTTACTTTCTGCGCAACGTCTGGTACAACGTTACGGTGGTGTTGTCGTTTTAAAAGGGGCGGGAACCGTTGTAGCCTGTGAATCAGGCACGCTGGGCATTGTTGATGCCGGCAATGCGGGCATGGCGAGCGGCGGTATGGGTGATGTACTCTCCGGTATTATCGGCGCGTTGCTCGGACAAAAACTTCCCCTTTACGATGCCGCCTGCGCGGGTTGTGTAGCCCATGGCGCAGCAGCCGACAAACTTGCCGTTCACTACGGCACGCGCGGTATGCTGGCCACCGATCTTTTTGACACGCTGCGGCGTGTTGTAAACCCGAATGTGATTGATGTAGAAAATGACTAATCGAGTGATTCCATTACCTGACGAGCAGGCCACTTTAGCACTGGGTAAACGTCTGGCAGAGGCTTGCCAGGGCGCAACGGTGATTTATCTGTATGGCGATCTGGGCGCGGGGAAAACGACCTTTAGCCGCGGTTTTTTACAGGCGCTAGGCCACAAGGGTAACGTAAAAAGTCCCACTTACACCCTGGTTGAGCCCTACACGCTTGAAAATTTAATGGTTTACCATTTCGATCTGTACCGTCTTGCGGATCCCGAGGAGCTGGAATTTATGGGGATCCGCGACTATTTTGCCAACGACGCCATTTGCCTGGTGGAGTGGCCGCAACAAGGTGCGGGTGTCTTACCTGACCCGGATGTCGAAATCCACTTAGATTACCAGGCGCAAGGGCGTGAGGCTCGCATCAGCGCAGTCTCCTCATCAGGCAGTTCCCTACTGGCGCGTTTAGCCGGTTAAGCGAAGGGATGACGGGATGTTTAATCGCGTTAAAAATTGGTTATTAGCAGCAACGGTATTGCTTTGTGCACAAGCCGGAGCGGCCACACTTTCGGATATTCAGGTGTCGAATGGCGATAGCCAGGCGCGGATTACCTTCAGTTTTATGGGCGATCCTGAATATGCTTTTTCACAGCCTGATAGCCGCAGCGTGGCGCTGGATATCAAACAGACGGGCGTGATTCAGGGGCTGCCGCTGCAATTCAGTGGTAACAATCTGGTGAAAACCATCCGTTCGGGAACACCGAAGGATGCCCAGTCGCTGAGGCTGGTGGTCGATCTTACAGAAAAGGGTAAAACCCAGGCGGTGAAGCAGCAGAACGGTGCGAACTACACCGTGGTCTTCACCATCAAAGCCGATACGCCGCCACCACCACCACCACCGGTTGTCGCGAAACGTGTGGAGACCCCCGCTTACACGCCACGGCCCGCAGAGCCTGCCCGTAACCCATTCAAATCGGGCAGCGATCGTATCACCACCGTGACCAGCAGTAATACCGCGACCCGGCCTGCGTCCAGTGCGCGTCGTGCCGTCACGGGCGATAAAGTGATTATTGCTATCGATGCCGGCCACGGTGGGCAGGATCCAGGGGCGATAGGCCCTGGCGGTACGCGTGAGAAAAACGTCACTATCGCTATTGCCCGTAAGCTGCGTACGCTGCTGAACAATGACCCGATGTTTAAAGGCGTGCTCACCCGTGACGGCGACTATTTCATCTCTGTGATGGGGCGCTCTGACGTGGCGCGTAAACAGAATGCGAACTTCCTGGTCTCTATTCATGCTGATGCCGCGCCAAACCGGAGTGCGACGGGGGCTTCGGTCTGGGTGTTGTCCAACCGTCGCGCCAACAGCGAAATGGCGAACTGGCTGGAAGAACATGAGAAACAGTCCGAGCTGTTAGGCGGGGCGGGCGATGTGCTGGCAAACAGCCAGTCCGATCCTTACCTTAGCCAGGCGGTTCTCGATTTACAGTTCGGCCATTCTCAGCGCGTCGGGTATGATGTTGCCACTAACGTACTGAGCCAGTTAGACGGTATCGGATCCCTGCACAAGCGTCGCCCTGAGCATGCGAGTCTGGGCGTACTGCGCTCGCCAGATATCCCTTCCATTCTTGTAGAGACCGGGTTTATCAGTAACAACGGCGAAGAGCGTCTGTTAGGCAGCGACAGTTATCAGCAACAAATTGCCGAGGCGATTTATAACGGGCTGCGCAAGTATTTCGATGCCCATCCACTCCAGTCTGCGCCGCAGGGTGGTGTCGGACAGACCGCCAGTGCCGAACTACCGGGCGGGATAACCGCCACTAACTAAGGAGCATTCATGCCGATTCAGGTTCTGCCGCCGCAGCTTGCGAACCAAATCGCCGCCGGCGAGGTGGTAGAGCGCCCGGCATCGGTCGTGAAAGAGCTGGTTGAAAACAGCCTTGATGCGGGGGCCACCCGCATTGATATCGATATTGAACGCGGTGGGGCCAAGCTGATCCGCATTCGCGATAACGGCTGTGGCATCAAAAAAGAGGAGCTGGCGCTTGCGCTGGCGCGTCACGCCACCAGTAAAATTGCCTCGCTTGATGATCTTGAAGCCATAATCAGCCTCGGTTTTCGTGGTGAAGCCCTGGCCAGTATCAGCTCCGTCTCCCGCTTAACGCTGACCTCACGTACGGCTGAGCAGCAAGAAGCCTGGCAAGCCTATGCGGAAGGACGCGACCAGGACGTGACGGTAAAGCCTGCGGCTCACCCGGTGGGTACCACGCTGGAAGTATTAGATCTCTTTTACAACACGCCGGCGCGTCGCAAGTTTATGCGCACTGAAAAAACCGAATTCAGCCATATCGATGAGGTCATTCGCCGCATCGCGCTGGCGCGTTTCGACGTGACTCTCAACCTAAGCCATAACGGTAAAGTGATGCGGCAATACCGCGCTGTCGCACAAGGCGGACAGAAAGAGCGCCGTCTTGGTGCCATCTGCGGTACGCCATTCCTTGAACAGGCTCTGGCTATCGAATGGCAGCACGGGGATCTAACCCTGCGCGGCTGGGTGGCCGATCCTAAAGTAAGCAGCGCCGCGTTTGCCGAAATTCAGTACTGTTACGTCAATGGCCGTATGATGCGCGACCGGCTGATCAACCACGCCATCCGTCAGGCCTGCGAAGACAAGCTGGGCGCCGATCAACAGCCCGCTTTTGTACTCTATCTGGAGATCGACCCACATCAGGTAGACGTCAACGTTCATCCCGCCAAACATGAAGTGCGTTTTCATCAATCCCGGCTGGTGCATGATTTTATCTATCAGGGCGTATTGAGCGTGCTGCAACAACAGGCCGAGCCTGCATTACCGTTGGCAGACGAGCCCGTTGCACCCCGTGCGATACCTGAAAACCGGGCCGCTGCAGGACGTAACCAATTCGCCGAGCCGGTGGTGGCCAAAGCGCCACCTGCGCCGGGGTATGCGGCCAGCGACAAAGCGTCGCGCGCGACGGGAGCAAACTACCCGCATGCGCATACGGGATACCAGAAACAGCAGGGAGCCAATTATCGCAAGCTGTTGGAAACCCCACCGGTTGAAAGACGTAGCGCCGATGTCGCGCCGACGGCCGACACGCTGGAAGGACATAGCCAGAGTTTTGGCCGCGTGTTGACGATAGTCGCCCCGGATATCGCTCTTCTGGAGCGCGACGGTAAGCTGGCGTTGCTGGCACTGCCGGTGGCGGAGCGCTGGCTGAAACAGACGCAGTTAACCCCTGGCGAACATCGCGCCTGTGCGCAACCGCTATTAATCCCGGTTCGTTTAAAGATAACCCCGGAAGAAACCCGGGTATTACAGCGTTTCCAGCCCCTGTTGGCAGAAATGGGCATAGAAACGGCAGTAGAGGCCCAGCATGTGACCCTTCGCGCGGTGCCTTTACCCTTACGCCAACAAAATTTACAAAACTTGATTCCTGAACTGATAGGCTACCTGGCGCAGCAAACGACCTTTGATGCAGCCAATACGGCACAGTGGATCGCACGCCATCTGGCCAGCGATCATCCTGTGTGGAGTATGGCGCAGGCCATCACCGTGCTGGCGGAGGTAGAACGCCTCTGCCCGCATCTGGTGAAAGCGCCGCCGGGCGGTTTATTACAACCTGTTGATTTACAATCGGCGAAGAACGCCCTGAAAGATGAGTGATGTAAGTAAGACTGGCCTGCCTAAGGCGATTTTTTTGATGGGGCCTACGGCCTCGGGCAAGACGGCGTTAGCCATTGAGCTACGTAAAGTTTTGCCAGTAGAGTTGATCAGCGTGGATTCCGCCCTCATCTACAAAGGGATGGATATCGGCACGGCAAAGCCCAGCGCCGAGGAGCTGCGCGCGGCTCCACACCGTTTATTAGATATTCTTGACCCGGCCCTGGCGTACTCGGCGGCAGATTTCCGCCGCGATGCGCTGGCAGAGATGGCCAGGATCACCGAGGCGGGGCGCATTCCGCTTCTGGTGGGCGGAACTATGCTCTATTTCAAGGCGTTACTTGAAGGGTTATCGCCATTGCCGTCGGCAGACCCGGCGGTAAGAGCAAAGATTGAGCAGCAGGCAGCAGAGCAGGGATGGGGCGCGTTGCACCAACAACTGGAACAGATCGATCCGGTTGCTGCGGCACGTATTCATCCAAATGATCCGCAAAGGCTTTCCCGGGCACTGGAAGTTTTTTTCATTTCGGGTAAAACTTTAACGGAACTGACGCAAACGTCAGGAGAGGCTCTGCCGTATCAGGTGCATCAGTTCGCCATCGCCCCGGCGAGCCGTGAACTGCTCCATCAGCGAATTGAGCAGCGTTTTCATCAGATGTTAGCTTCAGGTTTTGAAGCAGAAGTGCGGGCGCTTTTTGCCCGTGGAGATTTGCATACGGACATGCCTTCCATTCGTTGTGTCGGTTATCGCCAGATGTGGTCATACATTGAAGGCGAAATATCTCATGATGAAATGGTTTATCGAGGTGTTTGCGCCACGAGACAGTTAGCGAAGCGCCAGATCACCTGGTTGCGCGGTTGGGAAGGTGTTCATTGGTTAGACAGTGAAAAACCGCAACAAGCGTTCAACGAAGTATTACAGGTTGTTGGTGCTATCACGGACTGAATGTGTACAATTGAGACGTATCGTGCGCAATTTTTCAGAGTCGCAAGATTCTAAGTACAAAACAAGCATATAAGGAAAAGATAGAATGGCTAAGGGGCAATCTTTACAAGACCCGTTCCTGAACGCACTGCGTCGTGAACGTGTTCCAGTTTCTATTTATTTGGTGAATGGTATTAAGCTGCAAGGTCAGATTGAGTCTTTCGATCAGTTCGTGATCCTGTTGAAAAACACGGTCAGCCAGATGGTCTATAAGCACGCGATTTCTACTGTTGTTCCGTCTCGTCCGGTATCTCATCACAGCAATAACGCAGGCGGCGGTTCCAGTAACTACCATCATGGCAGCAACGCGCAGGGTTCTTCAGCGCCTGCGCAGGACAGTGAAGAGACCGAATAAGGTTTCTGGCTGTTTTTTCCACGTCGGGGAGCCAGGTTTTCTGTGTTCCCCGCTGATCTTTTTTAAGGGGTTTACGCTTGTTTGACCGTTATGATGCCGGTGAGCAGGCGGTGCTGGTACACATCTATTTTTCGCAAGACAAAGATATGGAAGACCTCCAGGAGTTTGAATCTCTGGTCTCTTCCGCCGGTGTCGAAGCAATGCAGGTGATTACCGGTAGCCGTAAAGCGCCGCACCCAAAGTATTTTGTTGGTGAAGGTAAAGCAGTTGAGATTGCGGATGCCGTAAAAGCGACTGGTGCTTCAGTCGTGCTATTTGATCACGCCCTGACCCCAGCCCAGGAACGTAACCTGGAGCGCCTGTGCGAATGCCGTGTTATCGACCGTACGGGTTTGATTTTAGACATCTTTGCCCAACGTGCACGTACCCATGAAGGGAAATTGCAGGTTGAGCTGGCGCAGTTGCGCCACCTGGCCACGCGTCTGGTGCGCGGCTGGACACACCTTGAAAGACAGAAAGGCGGGATCGGTTTGCGTGGCCCGGGTGAAACCCAGCTCGAAACCGACCGTCGCTTACTGCGTGGCCGTATAACCCAGATCCTCTCACGGCTGGAAAGAGTCGAGAAGCAGCGTGAGCAGGGGCGACGTTCCCGAATGAAAGCCGATATCCCAACGGTTTCGCTTGTCGGTTATACCAACGCCGGTAAATCCACCCTGTTTAACCAGATCACCGAGGCCCAGGTTTACGCCGCAGACCAACTTTTTGCGACCCTGGACCCAACGCTGCGCCGCATTAACGTGGCGGATGTGGGGGAAACCGTACTGGCGGATACCGTAGGGTTTATCCGTCATTTGCCACACGACCTGGTGGCGGCGTTTAAAGCCACCCTGCAGGAGACGCGTCAGGCGACCCTGCTACTGCACATAATTGATGGCGCGGATGTCCGCGTGCAGGAAAACATTGATGCAGTTAATACCGTGCTTGAAGAGATAGACGCGCATGAGATCCCATCGCTGCTGGTGATGAATAAGATCGACATGCTGGATGACTTCGAGCCCCGTATTGACCGTGATGAAGAGAATAAGCCGATTCGGGTCTGGCTTTCAGCCCAGACCGGTGTTGGTGTGCCACTGCTTTTCCAGGCTTTAACAGAACGTCTCTCCGGTGAGGTAGCTCAGCATACGCTGCGCCTCCCGCCACAGGAAGGCCGACTGCGCAGCCGTTTTTATCAGCTTCAGGCGATAGAAAAAGAGTGGATGGAGGATGACGGCAGCGTGGGGATGCAGGTGCGTATGCCGATCGTTGACTGGCGTCGCCTCTGCAAACAAGAACCTGCGCTGGTGGACTACGTCGTCTGACCAGAAAAGGTTTACACAAGGCCTGAAAAAATTCGCCCTTGCATAACAAATATGGAGCATATACATGGCGTGGAATCAGCCCGGTAATAACGGACAAGACCGCGACCCGTGGGGAAGCAGCAATAATCAAGGCGGCAACTCTGGGGGAAATGGCAACAAAGGTGGTCGCGAGCAGGGGCCGCCGGATCTGGATGATATCTTCCGCAAGCTGAGCAAAAAGCTCGGTGGTCTTGGCGGCGGTAAAGGCACTGGCGGCGGTACTGGTCAGGGGCCGCGTCCTCATATGGGTGGCCGTGTGGTCGGGATTGTTGCCGCCGCTGCGGTAATCATCTGGGCAGCCAGCGGGTTCTACACCATTAAAGAAGCGGAGCGTGGCGTGGTTACCCGTTTTGGTAAGTTCAGCCATCTGGTTGAGCCGGGCCTGAACTGGAAACCCACCTTTATTGATAACGTCACTGCGGTGAACGTTGAATCGGTGCGTGAGCTGGCAGCCTCTGGCGTGATGCTGACGTCTGACGAAAACGTGGTGCGCGTTGAGATGAACGTGCAGTACCGCGTGACCGATCCGAAGAACTACCTGTTTAGCGTCACCAGCCCCGACGACAGTCTGCGTCAGGCGACCGACAGCGCTCTGCGTGGTGTTATCGGTAAATACACCATGGACCGCATTCTGACCGAAGGTCGTACCGTTATTCGTAGCGATACCCAGCGTGAGCTGGAAGAGACCATCCGTCCTTACAACATGGGTATCACCCTGCTGGACGTCAACTTCCAGGCTGCGCGTCCGCCGGAAGAGGTGAAAGCGGCGTTTGACGATGCGATTGCCGCTCGTGAAAACGAACAGCAGTACATCCGTGAAGCTGAAGCGTACACCAACGAAGTTCAGCCGCGTGCTAACGGCCAGGCACAGCGTATTCTGGAAGAGGCCCGCGCGTACAAGACCCAGACCATCCTTGAAGCTCAGGGTGAAGTGGCTCGTTTCGCGAAGATTCTGCCGGAGTATAAAGCTGCGCCGGAAATTACCCGTGAGCGTCTCTATATTGAGACCATGGAGAAAGTGCTGAGCCATACCCGCAAAGTGCTGGTTAATGATAACAAAGGTGGCAACCTCATGGTTCTGCCGCTGGACCAGATGCTGAAGGGCGGTAACGCGCCTGCGGCGAAAGATAGCAATAGCGGTGCAAACAGCATGCTACGTCTGCCTCCGTCTTCATCAGGCAATTCCAGTGCGAATACAACCTCTACGAACGAGGGTGACATCATGGACCAACGCCGCGCTAACGCGCAGCGTAACGACTACCAGCGTCAGGGGGAATAACGATGCGTAAGTCAGTTATTGCGATCATTGTCATCGTGCTGGTCGTGCTTTATACCTCTATCTTCGTCGTGAAAGAGGGCGAGCGTGGGATCAAGTTCCAGTTCAGCAGCGTTGTGCGCGACGGCGACAAAAAGCCGCTGATCTATGAGCCAGGTCTGCACTTCAAGGTGCCTTTCATTCAGTCCGTTAAGACGCTTGATGCGCGTATCCAGACCATGGATAACCAGGCCGATCGCTTCGTGACGAAAGAGAAAAAAGACCTGATCGTTGATTCCTATATCAAATGGCGTATCAGCGACTTCAGTCGTTACTTCCTGGCCACCGGTGGCGGCGACGTCTCCCAGGCGGAAGTGCTGCTGAAACGTAAGTTCTCTGACCGTCTGCGTTCTGAGATTGGTCGTCTGGATGTGAAAGACATCGTGACCGACTCCCGTGGTCGTTTGACCTCGGAAGTGCGCGATGCGCTGAACTCCGGCTCTGCAGGCACCGAAGATGAAGTAGAAACCCCGGCGGCGGATGACGCGATTGCCAAAGCCGCTGAGCGCGTTCAGGCTGAAACCAACGGCAATGTGCCGGTGATCAACCCGAACAGTATGGCTGCGCTGGGTATCGAGGTGGTGGATGTGCGTATTAAGCAGATCAACCTGCCGACCGAAGTCTCTGAGGCCATCTATAACCGTATGCGTGCTGAGCGTGAAGCGGTCGCCCGTCGTCACCGTTCACAGGGTCAGGAAGAGGCTGAAAAGCTGCGCGCAGCCGCAGACTATGAAGTCACCAAAACCCTGGCTGAAGCAGAACGTCAGGGCCGTATTCAGCGCGGTGAAGGCGATGCCGAAGCGGCGAAGCTGTTTGCGGATGCGTTTAGTCAGGATCCAGACTTCTACGCCTTTATCCGTAGCCTGCGTGCTTACGAAAACAGCTTTAAGAGCAACCAGGACGTTATGGTTCTGAGCCCGGATAGCGATTTCTTCCGGTATATGAAATCACCGGCTGCAAACTAACAGGTTCAGCAGCTGATGAAATAAAAATGGCGCCTCATTGAGGCGCCATTTTTGCTTAAGGTTGAATCTTAAGCGGTAGTGCTAACGTTAGCTCTGAAGAGCTTTGTGAAGAAAGAACCTGTTTTAGGCAGTGCTGACAACGAAGTTTCGATAAAACCGCCAATGGTTGAACCCAGAGACGTTCCCACTTCTGTACCCAGATCCGGCGCAAAAATACCCAGATTGACTCTACCGATCAGCGGCAGATCAACGTTGAGCATATCGCTGGCCGTTGACCACAATGCGGTGCCAAATTGCCCGCCCAGCGTTGCCAGACCATCTTGCAGCCAGCCTGCGCCGCTAACGAGTTCGAGCTCCATTACGGTTAATTCTTTCATGATAATCATCCTAATTATGTTGTTATTACGCGACCCTCCGGTTGCGCATGAGGGATGGTGACAACTTTTAAAATATCCAGCAATACGATGAGATTATGAATTTTATTTCACATCTTGAATCACATATTCCGGCGGTCACAGATGAAATAGCCGTACAGAGATGCAGGACAATACGATGCGCCTGAGTCTAACTAGTGATCAAAGCCAGCTGATTACACAACATATTGAGGTAATCGTTTAACTCTCTGCAAATCGGCCCATATCGCCGAAATTTGTATACAAAAAAAGCTGAACATCAACAAAACCGATGGTAGAATCCATTTTTAAGCAAACGGTGATTTTGAAAAATGGGTAACAACGTCGTCGTACTGGGCACCCAATGGGGTGACGAAGGTAAAGGGAAGATCGTTGATCTCCTGACTGAACGCGCTAAATATGTTGTACGCTACCAGGGCGGTCACAACGCAGGTCATACTCTCGTAATCAACGGTGAAAAAACCGTCCTCCATCTTATTCCATCAGGCATTCTTCGTGACAATGTGACCAGCATCATCGGTAACGGTGTTGTGCTGTCTCCTGCTGCCCTGATGAAAGAGATGAAAGGCCTGGAAGACCGTGGTATCCCGGTGCGTGAGCGCCTTCTCCTCTCTGAAGCATGTCCGCTGATCCTCGACTATCATGTCGCGCTGGATGTGGCACGTGAGAAAGCACGTGGTGCGAAAGCGATTGGTACTACTGGTCGTGGTATCGGCCCAGCCTACGAAGACAAAGTAGCCCGTCGCGGTCTGCGCGTTGGCGATCTGTTCGACAAAGCCACCTTCGCTGAAAAGCTGAAAGAGGTGATGGAATATCACAACTTCCAGCTGGTGAATTTCTATAAAGCTGACGCCGTTGACTACCAGAAAGTGCTCGACGACGTGATGGCGATTGCCGACATCCTGACCGGTATGGTTGTTGATGTCTCCGATCTGCTGGATCAGGCGCGTAAACGTGGCGACTTCGTGATGTTCGAAGGCGCACAGGGTACGCTGCTGGATATCGACCACGGTACCTATCCGTACGTCACCTCCTCTAACACCACCGCAGGTGGCGTGGCGACCGGTTCTGGCCTGGGTCCGCGTTATGTGGATTACGTTCTGGGGATCATCAAAGCTTACTCCACTCGCGTGGGTGCAGGTCCGTTCCCGACCGAGCTGTTTGATGAAACCGGCGAGTTCCTTTGCAAGCAGGGTAACGAGTTTGGCGCGACCACTGGTCGTCGTCGTCGTACCGGCTGGCTGGACGCTGTTGCAGTGCGTCGTGCAGTACAGATCAACTCCCTTTCTGGCTTCTGCCTGACCAAACTGGACGTCCTGGACGGCCTGAAAGAGGTTAAAATCTGTGTGGGCTACCGCATGCCAGATGGCCGCGAAGTGACCACCACGCCGCTGGCGGCAGATGACTGGGAAGGCATTGAGCCAATTTACGAAACCATGCCGGGCTGGTCCGAAACCACCTTCGGCGTGAAAGAGCGTAGCGGCCTGCCACAAGCAGCGCTGGACTACATCAAGCGTATTGAAGAACTGACCGAAGTGCCGATCGATATTATCTCTACCGGCCCGGATCGTAGTGAAACGATGATTCTGCGCGATCCGTTCGACGCATAAGACGCGTTTCTGCAAGCCTGTTGGGTAACCTGCAGGCTTGCAACCCCGGTTTTTGTCCTCTCTTTCCCGCTTTTCACCCCGCTTCAGTTTAAATAAATTAGCCGCTTACCATCTGGCTGGTTTATCATCAATAGTGAATATCTCTGCGGTTATACCGCGTTTTGCCCTTTTCCTGAGGTTGATGTGCAGTTAACAAGTTTCACCGATTACGGATTACGTGCGCTGATCTATATGGCGTCATTACCCGAAGGACAGATGACCAGTATCTCTGAGGTGACAGAGGTCTACGGCGTGTCCCGTAATCATATGGTCAAAATAATCAATCAACTTAGCCGTGCCGGATACGTTGCTGCCGTCCGCGGGAAAAATGGCGGGATCCGCCTCGGCAAACCGGCACAGAGTATTCGTGTTGGGGATGTGGTACGAGAGCTGGAGCCCTTGTCGCTGGTGAACTGCAGCAGCGCGTTCTGCCATATCACACCCGCTTGTCGCCTGAAACAGGCGCTTTCTACGGCCGTGCAAAGTTTTCTCAAGGAACTGGATAACTACACGCTGGCCGATTTGGTTGAAGAGAATCAACCGCTTTATAAATTATTGCTGGTGGAATGAAGAGAATATCCACCGGAGATGACAACGGAGGAACCGAAATGTCACAAGATCCTTTCCAGGAACGCGAAGCCGAAAAATACGCGAATCCTATCCCCAGCCGCGAGTTCATCATTGAACACTTAACTAAACGCGAAAAACCCGCCAATCGTGAAGAACTTGCCGTTGAACTCAATATTGAAGGTGAAGAGCAAATAGAGGCTCTTCGCCGCCGCCTGCGCGCCATGGAGCGTGACGGGCAACTGGTCTTTACGCGGCGCCAGTGCTACGCACTGCCTGAACGTCTCGATCTGCTGAAAGGGGTGGTGATTGGCCACCGCGACGGCTTCGGGTTCTTGCGCGTTGAAGGCCGCAAAGATGATCTCTATCTCTCATCTGAACAGATGAAGATGTGTATTCATGGCGATCAAATCCTGGCGCAACCGCTGGGTGCAGACCGTAAAGGCCGCCGGGAAGCGCGCGTAGTGCGCGTGCTGGTACCAAAAACCAGTCAGATCGTAGGCCGTTACTTTACCGATGCGGGCGTGGGCTTTGTCGTACCCGATGACAGCCGCCTGAGCTTTGACATTCTGATCCCGCCGGAAGAGGTGATGGGCGCGCGCATGGGCTTTGTGGTGGTGGTTGAACTTACCCAGCGTCCAACCCGCCGTACCAAAGCGGTAGGTAAAATTGTTGAAGTGCTGGGCGATAACATGGGTACCGGCATGGCCGTTGATATGGCGCTGCGCACCCATGAGATCCCTTACGTCTGGCCAACCGCCGTTGAAGAGCAGATCAAAGACCTGAAAGAACAGGTGCCAGAAGAGGCCAAGGCTGGACGCGTCGATCTGCGCGACCTGCCGCTGGTCACTATCGATGGTGAAGATGCCCGCGACTTCGATGATGCCGTCTACTGTGAGAAAAAACGGGGTGGCGGCTGGCGTTTATGGGTCGCTATCGCGGACGTAAGCTACTACGTCCGGCCGAATACGCCACTGGATAACGAAGCGCGTGGCCGCGGTACGTCGGTCTATTTCCCGTCGCAAGTGGTGCCGATGCTGCCGGAAGTCCTCTCAAACGGTCTCTGCTCGCTGAACCCGCAGGTTGACCGGCTGTGCATGGTCTGTGAGATGACCATCTCCACGAAGGGGCGCCTGACAGGCTACAAATTCTACGAAGCGGTGATGAGCTCGCACGCACGTCTGACCTACACCAAGGTCTGGCATATGCTGCAGGGCGACCAGGAGCTGCGCCAGCAGTACGCGCCGCTGGTGAAGCATATTGAAGAGCTTCATAACCTCTATAAAACCCTGGATCAGGCTCGTGAAGAGCGCGGCGGTATCTCATTTGAAAGTGAAGAAGCTAAATTCATCTTCAATGCCGAGCGCCGTATCGAGCGTATTGAGCAGACTCAGCGTAACGATGCGCACAAACTGATTGAAGAGTGCATGATCCTCGCTAACATCTCGGCTGCACGTTTTGTTGAGAAAGCGAAAGAGCCTGCGCTGTTCCGAATTCATGATAAGCCAACGACGGAAGCGATCACCTCTTTCCGTACCGTGCTGGCAGAGCTGGGCCTTGAACTGCCGGGCGGCAATAAACCAGAGCCGCGCGATTATGCGGAACTGCTTGAATCCATCAGCGATCGTCCGGATGCCGAGATGCTGCAAACCATGCTGCTGCGCTCGATGAAACAGGCGATCTACGACCCAGAAAACCGGGGACACTTCGGCCTGGCGCTGCAGTCATATGCGCACTTCACCTCGCCGATTCGCCGTTATCCGGATCTTTCGCTACACCGTGCCATTAAGTATCTGCTGGCGCAGGAGCAGGGTCACAAAGGCAAAACCACTGAAACCGGTGGCTATCACTATTCCCTGGAAGAGATGCTGCAGCTTGGTCAGCACTGTTCTATGACGGAGCGCCGTGCCGATGAAGCGACCCGTGAGGTCTCTGACTGGCTGAAATGTGATTTCATGCTGGATCAGGTGGGCAACGTCTTTAAAGGGGTAATTGCCAGCGTGACTGGCTTTGGCTTCTTTGTCCGACTGGATGAGCTGTTCATTGACGGCCTGGTGCATGTCTCCAGTCTGGACAATGACTACTACCGTTTCGATCAGGTAGGCCAGCGTTTGATTGGCGAATCCGGCGGCCAGACCTATCGCCTTGGCGATCGCGTTGAAGTGAAAGTTGAAGCCGTTAATATGGACGAGCGTAAAATCGACTTCAGCTTGATCTCCAGCGAACGTGCGCCACGCAATGTGGGTAAAACCGAGCGTGAGAAGGCGAAAAAAGGCGGAAATGGTAAGGCAGGCGGTAAACGCCGTCAGGCCGGTAAGCGTGTGAATTTCGAGCCTGATAGTGCCTTCCGTGGTGAGAAAAAACAGAAGCCAAAAGCGGCAAAGAAAGAGGCGCGCTCAGAGAAGAAGCCTTCCGCGAAGACGCAGAAAATAGCTGCTGCGACCAAAGCGAAGCGTGCAGCGAAGAAAAAGCAGGCGGAGTAATATTCCCCTCATCCTGACCCTCTCCCTCTGCGGAGAGGGGAAATGTACATTACGAGAACCATCAATGAGTGAAATGATTTACGGCATCCACGCGGTGCAAGCCCTGCTGGAGCGCGCACCGGAGCGTTTTCAGGAAGTTTTTATTCTGAAAGGACGTGAAGATAAACGTCTGATGCCGCTGATTCATGCCCTGGAAGCACAGGGCGTGGTGATCCAGCTGGCGAACCGTCAGTTCCTGGATGAGAAAAGCGAGGGTGCGGTGCATCAGGGCATTATCGCCCGCGTGAAACCGGGTCGGCAGTATCAGGAGAACGATCTGCCGGATCTGATCGCCGAGCTGGATAATCCGTTCTTCCTGATCCTCGATGGCGTAACCGATCCCCATAACCTGGGCGCTTGCCTGCGTAGTGCCGATGCGGCGGGCGTGCATGCGGTGATCGTCCCCAAAGATCGTTCAGCACAGTTGAACGCCACGGCCAAAAAAGTAGCCTGTGGCGCGGCTGAGAATGTGCCGCTGATCCGCGTAACCAACCTCGCACGCACCATGCGCCTGCTGCAGGAAGAGAACATCTGGATCGTGGGCACTGCCGGTGAAGCCGATCATACGCTCTATCAGAGCAAAATGACGGGCCGTCTGGCACTGGTGATGGGTGCAGAAGGGGAAGGCATGCGCCGTTTAACGCGCGAGCATTGCGATGAGCTGATCAGCATTCCGATGGCAGGCAGCGTGTCGTCACTGAACGTCTCCGTTGCGACGGGCATCTGCCTGTTTGAAGCGGTACGTCAGCGCGGGTAATAAACAGCAAGGCCGTCCAGGGCACGGCCTTGCGTGTTTTCTTCCTCTCCCTGTAAGGGCGGGAGGGCATCAGACAGTGATCACCTCACTCCTCCAATGACCGCAAGTGGTCATCCTTCCTGAGCGTCATGAGAGCCGCGATACTCACCACCGCCGTTGCCATCACGTAGTAAGCCGGAATATCCAGGTTCCCCGTCTCTTTAATCAGCCCGGTAATGATCAACCCGGCGCAGCCCGAAAAAATCGCATTCGACAGCGAGTAGGCCAGGCCCAGCCCCGTATAACGAACGCGGGTCGGGAACATCTCAGAGAGCATGGCCGGCCCCGGTCCTGCCAGCATGCCCACCAGGCCGCCCGCAATCAGCACCACGAGAGCTTTCACCACCAGCGTGCTGGACTCCGCCTGCAAAATCTTCAGTAGTGGCAGGGCGAGAAGCAGTAACAGCACGGTGGCAACCACCATTACCGTCCGGCGGCCAACCCGGTCGCTCAGCATCCCAGCCGGGATAATGGTCAGGGCAAAGCCAATATTCGAAATCACCGCAATCAACAGCGCCTGGTTAAAGCCCGTATGCAGAGCGGACTGCAGATAAGCGGGCATAATCACCAGATAGGTATATCCCGCCGCCGACCAGACCATCACACGACCAATCCCCATGACAATGGCTTTTAGCGTGGCGCCGGTTTCAGCCTGCTGAACCTCCGCCTGCGCCTGCTGCTTCACAAAGCTTGGCGTCTCTTCCATGCTGACCCGCAGCCATAACGCGACGGCACCCAGCGGCAGGGCGATAAAGAACGGGATCCGCCAGCCCCAGTCGTACAACGCCTCGGGCGTAAGTAGCGCCGACAGCAGCGCCACAATACCGGCCCCCGCCAGCAGACCCAGCGCAACGGTAAACGACTGCCAGGCACCGTACAGCCCACGCTTGCCACGAGGGGCAAACTCGGTCATCAGCGACACCGCGCCGCCATATTCGCCACCCGCAAACAGCCCTTGCAGAATGCGCAGCCCGGTAATGATCAGCGGTGCGGCAATGCCGATACTGGCATACACCGGCACCAGGCCGATGACCGCCGTCGCCAGGGTCATCATAATTAAAACGATGATCAGCGTAGGTTTACGTCCGATACGATCGCCAAGGCGTCCAAAAACCACCGCGCCCAGCGGGCGGAAGAAAAAGGCGATGGCGAAAGAGGCATAGGTAAGGATTAGGCTCGTCAGCCCGCTTTCCCCCTCCAGTTGAAAGAAGTTTTTCGCGATGACCGTCGCCAGGAAACCATAGACCGCGAATTCGTACCATTCGATAAAATTGCCAATAGAACCGGCAATCAATGCACGTTTATGTGCGTCCGGCGTATGTTGTGAAGCGTGCATAATCACTCTCTTCTGGAAGGTGGGAATAAATTATTCTATATAAATCGCGGATTGAAATAGTTTATTCGTACGTTATGTGAGCTGATTCACGAATGATTTCAACGATCTCCTTGCCTTGTGACCCTCCTCCCATGCAGCCGCGGCCAGCTCTGTCCATACTTAGCCTCACTTGCCATTGAAGGAGGGAGACACAATGCACTGGCAGACGCATACCGTTTTTAATCAGCCTTCGCCGCTGAGTAATAGCAACCTGTTTCTTTCAGATCGCGCCCTGTGCGAGGCGGTGAACCGGGAGGGGGCGGAGTGGGATGGGGAACTGCTCGCCAGTATCGGCCAGCAGCTGGGCACGGCAGAGTCGCTGGAGCTAGGGAGGCTGGCTAACGCCAATCCACCGGAACTGCTCCGCTACGACGCCACCGGGGCACGGCTGGATGATGTGCGTTTCCATCCCGCCTGGCATTTGCTCATGCAGGGGCTGTGCGCCAACCGGGTGCATAACCTGGCGTGGGAAGAGGACGCGCGGCGGGGCGCGTTTGTGGCCCGGGCGGCACGTTTTATTCTGCATGCGCAGGTGGAAGCCGGGACCCTGTGCCCCATCACCATGACCTTCGCCGCCACGCCGCTATTGCAGCAGAGCCTGCCGCATGCCTTTCACGACTGGCTAACCCCGTTGATGAGCGATCGCTACGACCCTCATCTGGCGCCGGGTAACCAGAAGCGCGGCCTGCTGATAGGCATGGGAATGACGGAGAAGCAGGGCGGCTCAGATGTGCTGAGTAACACTACCCGGGCGGAAAAGTGCAGCGACGGTAGCTATCGGCTGGTGGGTCATAAATGGTTCTTCTCGGTACCGCAAAGCGATGCCCATCTGGTGTTAGCCCAGGCGAAAGGGGGCCTGTCCTGTTTTTTTGTACCGCGCTTTTTACCCGACGGGCTGCGTAACCACGTGCGGCTGGAACGGCTGAAAGAGAAGCTCGGTAATCGTTCAAACGCCAGCACTGAAGCCGAAATGCTGGATGCCACCGGCTGGCTGCTGGGAGAAGAAGGTGAGGGGATTCGCCAGATCCTGAAGATGGGCGGCCTGACTCGCTTTGATTGTGCGCTGGGTAGTCACGGTTTGATGCGCCGCGCCCTGTCGGTGGCGCTCTATCACGCCCATCAACGCCAGACCTTTGGCAAGACTCTGATAAATCAGCCTCTGATGCGGGATGGACTCAGCCGGATGGCGTTGCAGCTCGAAGGGCAGACGGCACTATTGTTCCGTCTGGCACGGGCATGGGATCGCCGCAGCGATGAGCAGGAAGCGCTGTGGGCCAGGTTATTTACCCCGGCGGCAAAATTCAGCGTCTGCAAGGCGGGCATTCCCTTCGTGGCAGAGGCGATGGAGGTGCTGGGCGGTATCGGCTATTGCGAAGAGAGCGAGCTGCCGCGCATTTATCGCGAGATGCCGGTTAACAGTATCTGGGAAGGGTCGGGAAATATCATGTGCCTGGATGTTTTGCGCGTGCTGGCAAAACAGCCTGGCGTCATGGATCTGCTGGCCGACGATTTTGCTGAAGTAAAAGGGCAAGATCGCCATTTCGATCGTAGCTGGCGCCAGCTTCAGCAACGTCTACGCAAACCGCAAGAGGCGCAGGGCAGGGAGATAACCCGGCAGATCTTCCTGCTGGGCGCAGGGGCACAGATGTTGCGCCATGCCTCGCCGCCCATCGCGCAGTCATGGTGCCGTGAAATGCTCGATGCCCGTGGTGGCTCCCTGCTCAGCGAGCAGGTTCAGGACGACCTGCTCTTACGCGCCACGGGCGGTGTGGCCTGATAACTACAGACGGAACAGACTCACCAGCTCGCTGAGGTGTGAGCCCTTTTCCCGCAGGGTCTGGGCCGTCTGTTCGCTGCGCGAGACGCGATCGGCGTTGATGTGGGATGCTTCGCCGATATGGGTCATCGCCAGATTCACCTGGCCAATCCCTGCTGACTGCTCATGTGAGGCGTGATTGATCTCGGTGACCAGCTGGTTGATGTTGTCGATATGCGTAATGATGCTCTCCATCGCCTGGCGGGTCTGTTCTGAAAGCGCATGCCCCTCGCTCACTTTACTGAGCGTATCGCCAATCAACTGCTCGATCTCCTTCACGGCGTTGGCGCTGCGTGCCGCCAGGGCGCGCACTTCCTGCGCGACAACCGCGAAGCCTTTACCATGCTCACCCGCACGAGCCGCTTCTACCGCCGCATTCAGCGCCAGGATATTGGTCTGGAAGGCGATGCCCTCAATCACGTGGGTAATAGCTTCGATACGTTTCGATGCGTCGCGAATATCATCCATAGTTGAGACGGCGTTGCTGACGGTCTCGCCGCCCTGATGTACCGCGCGTGACGTTTCACCCACCAGTTGCTGGGTCTGTTCCATATTCGCGGCGTTTTGCTGCACGGTGGCGGCCAGCTGTTCCATGCTGGCGGACGTTTCTTCTACGCTGCTAGCCTGCTTGTTGATCTGCTCAGAGATCTCACCGGTATCAGAAGCCAGCGCAGTAGTGCCCTGGTGGATCTCTCCTGCGGCTTCCCTTACCTGACGCACGATTTTTTGTAACCCGCCGCCAATGCCGTTAATTGCCGTAATCAGCTGGCCGACCTCATCCTGTCGCGTGGCGGGAAGCGTAGCGCGCAGATCCCCGGCGGCATATTGCTCTGCCAGGCCAATCACATCGCGAAGTGGACGCGAGAGCCAGCGGCGAATAATCATCACGAACAGCAGGGCGAACAGGGCGGAAAGGACAACACCGGCGATTAAAAACTGATTACGCAGGGTCGTGACGCTGGCCAGCAGCACGCGCTTGTCCACTTCACCTACAATCGTCCAGTTCCAGCCCGGTAATGGGGTCCAGGCCATAATCAGGGTGCGTCCATCGGCACTCTGGCGCTCCAGGGTGCCGGATTGATCGTCCAAGAGTTGCTGTTGGATGCCATTATCCCACTCCGGCAATTTCCCTTCATTGGTGCTATGGAAGAGGTATTGGCCATGGTTCTTGCCATTACTGCGATCCAGAACGAAGAAATGGCCACTCTCGCCCAGGCGGCGGCTGAGGATCTTTTCGCGCATGACGTTCCAGGAGTGCGTGATATCGACTCCGACGAAGAGGATAGCGATCACTTGTCCATCGGCACCCTTCACCGGTTGATACTGCGTGATATAGCGCTTTCCGAAGAGCAGGGCCAGGCCGCGATAGACCTCACCTTTGGTTACCGCAGCATAGGCCGGACTGGCGACATCCAGCACCGTACCCATCGCTCTGTCGCCATTCTCTTTGCGCAGCGAAGTCGCCACGCGCACAAAATCATCTCCGCTGCGGACAAACAGGGTAGAGATAGCCCCCGTGCGCGCAAGGAAATCATCCGGCGTCGCGTTGTTTTCATGCAGCTCGGACTCACCACCCTTTAGCAACGGCACGTTCAGGCCGTTAATGGTGCGGCTCTGGCTGGCATCAACGCTCAGCGGCTGGGGCAGAAAAGTCGTGAACAGGCGGGTATAGCTCTCCACCTCTTCGGTAAGGCTGGTATTAAACATCTGTACCATATCCACCACGCCCGTGGCCTGGTTATGCAGATCTTCAACAGCTAAGGTTTCGAGTTTTTTACTGGTGTTGTAACTCAGGAGAAAAGTGAACAGCAAAAAGAGTGTGGCAACACTCAGGCCGGTAAGCAGCGATAGCTTTGTGCCAAGACCTGCACGGCGAAAAAAAGTGATCATAAATTGCTCAGCATTGAAAAGGTATGGCTCTTCAACGGCAGGGCAGGGCTAACATTTAAGGGGAAGATGTAACAGGATGTTACGGAAACGTCTCAATGTAGTAACGACAAGGATAACTGATTTGTAAATATTGAAAAGCCACTAATTTTTAGTGGCTTTTCAAAGGCTTTATCACGCGTACAGAATGGCTTGTACCCGCCAGCGATCAACATGAACATCTTCCTGCATCCGGATGATTCGATACCAGGACGCGCCTTGCTCATCGGCTTTCAGGGCGATGACACGTTCGACGTCCTGCTGGCTTCCGGAAATATCATTCACGGAGATCAACCCAATTTCATTCAGTCCTGTCACACAATCTGCGCTGGCAAAATCCGCCGACTGTGCCGTCGTGCTCAACAGCCCTGCTGAGAGCAACAGTGAGGATAAAGCAAGAGTTCGTTTCATCGTTAGCTCCATTCTACGTGTCCCCGGTATCCGCCGGGCAATCCTTCGCAAATAAACTCACTTCCATTGTCACAGTCACGGAGTTTATTGTGGACAGGAAAACGTCTATGGACGCAAAGCAGTGTAAATGTCGTTTAAATACCTTCAGTTATTTACGATACAAAATGGCCTGCGAATACCATTGTCCCGTAATAACGGTTTCATCGACGAGGATGATGACGTAATAATCTGCTTTCGCTGCGGCGGCCTGGGCTTTAATTGCATTTTCCACATCCATCGGCGAACCGCGCTCAAGGGCGGTGATGGTTCCCATACGCTGTAATCCTTCCGTTTGATTACGGCGAATTTCCTGGGGATGGTCAGCCACTGGCGGAGCGGGTTGGGGCGTGCCTTGTAACACGCTACAGCCGCATGACAGCAACACCAGCAATAAAGCGACAAACTTTCGCATAACCCTATCTCGTTTCCTGATAGCCATAGTGTAGATGCCTGATAATTTCATTTTGGGGGAATGTTCCCAAACTGTTATCTGTAACGTAAATTTCGAATGAAAATGGTGTGAAAGCGTAATCCACTTCTCAACATTATGAATCACCCCGCGAGTAAAGGATCCTCAATGATTGAAGTTAAAACAGAACAGCCTGGAGATTATGAAATTTTACAGGCTTTTCCGGCAGGGTTAGGTGAACAGCCTTTGCCGACGATCATTTTTTATCATGGTTTTACCTCCTCTAAGCTGGTGTACAGCTACTTTGCCGTGGCACTGGCGCAGGCAGGGTTTCGCGTAGTGATGCCTGATGCCCCGGAGCATGGCGCACGGTTTAATGGCGATGAGCAGGCGCGGTTAGGGCAGTTCTGGTCCATTTTGCACGGCAGTCTTACCGAGTTCAGCGGGTTACGTGACACGATCTGTCAGGCCGGGTGGGTCGCAGGCGACCGTCTGGCCGTGGCGGGGGCGTCGATGGGCGGGATGACGGCGCTGGGCATTATGACCCGCCATCCAGAGGTAAAATGCGTGGCCAGCCTGATGGGATCGGGATACTTCACCACGCTTGCCCACACGCTCTTTCCACCGCAGGATGAACAGACTCGGGAGGCCGTGCTGGCGCCGTTAGCCCACTGGGAAGTGACCAGGGCGCTGCCCC
Organism: Leclercia sp. UBA1284; assembly: GCF_002308415.1. Lineage (NCBI taxonomy): Bacteria > Pseudomonadati > Pseudomonadota > Gammaproteobacteria > Enterobacterales > Enterobacteriaceae > Leclercia > Leclercia sp. UBA1284. The sequence continues at coordinate 417,937 of NZ_DBUS01000007.1, read as the reverse complement.
GGCTGGCAGACCGCCCACTGCTGCTTTGGCACGGCGAGGCGGACGATGTCGTGCCGGCTACGGAGACGTTTCGTTTACAGCAAGCCTTACAGCGCGATGGGCTGGATGGCAACCTCACCTGCCTGTGGGAGGCCGGTGTCCGTCATCGGATCACGCCCACGGCGCTGGATGCCACCGTCAGGTTCTTTGAAACGCACCTTTAAACGCGCAGAACCTGCACCCCTTGCTCCTCCAGTTTCTGGAGGAGCTGCGGGTCGGCCTGCTTGCCGGTAATGACCATGTCGATCTGCTCTGCCCGACTAAAGAGCATGCCCGCGCGCGCGCCTACTTTGCTGCTGTCGACCAGCACCACCAGCTTACCGACCATATTGAGCATATTCTGTTCAGCCATTGCCGTCAGCATGTCTGTTTTATACAAGCCCTCGGCGGTTAGCCCCTTGCCGCTGGTGAACATCCAGTGTCCGGCATAGAGGCTGTTTTCGCTGTCTTGTGGGCTTAAGGTAATGGACTGGCTTTTGTTGTACTGACCACCCATGATCACCACACTCTCATGCTCCTGATCTATCAGGTAGTTCGCCAGAGGCAGATAGTTTGTGATGATTTGCACGGGTCTGCCGCACATTTCTTGACCCAAAAGAAAGGCGGTGGAACCACAGTTAATCACCACGCTTTCACCCGGACTCACCAACTGGGATGCCGCTCTGGCGATGCGCACTTTCTCATCATGATTCTGCGCCTGATGAATATTCATCGGGGACCAGCGCTGCCGTTGCTGGGTAATGGCTTCTGCCCCGTTGCGGACTTTTTTCAGCTTGCCGCTCTCATCAAGCTTGTTGATATCGCGCCGTGCGGTAGCGGGAGAGATCCCCAGACGTGAGATGACCTGCTCGACGGTAACGAACCCGGATTGTGCCAGCAGTTCGAGTAAAATTTGATGTCGTTGTGCTTCGGTCATGAGCTATTCCGAAAAAAATTGATGTGAAAAGATGATATTTGAAATAGCCTGAAATTACTAAGGAAATGATGAATTCGCCAGGCATGGTGCCTGGCGATAAACGAATAATTTATAAGAATGATTTGAACGGTAGATCAGGCTCGATCGTAAAGCAGTCGTCAAAACCACGTGGGTAATGGTACTCGAAATTGTCTTTATCCAGCGGCCAGGTAAATTTGCCGCCAACCTGCCAGATAAAGGGCTTGAAGCCATACTTCAGGCGGTCTTTTTTCATCTCCCACAAGACGCGGATTTCTTGCGGATCGGCCTGGAAATTTGACCATATATCATGATGGAACGGGATCACAACCTGGGTGTTTAGCGCCTCTGCCATGCGCAGAATATCTGCGCTGGTCATTTTGTCGGTTATCCCGCGAGGGTTTTCGCCGTATGAACCCAGCGCCACGTCGATATGGTGTTCGTTGCCGTGTTTCGCATAATAGTTGGAATAGTGCGAATCGCCGCTGTGATACAGCGTGCCAGCAGGGGTTTTGAACAGATAGTTGACCGCGCGCTCATCCATACCATCCGGCAGCACGCCCGCTGCTTTTTGCTCTGCAGGCAAGGTAATCAAGGCTGTACGGTCAAAGGCATCCAGCGCGTGGATCTCTATATCTTTGATTTTTACCACATCACCCGGTTTAACTACGATGCAGCGCGACGCCGGTACGCCCCAGCCTGTCCAGATGTCTACACAGGTTTGTGGGCCGATGAAAGGCACGCTGTCCGGGCAATTCTGTATTACCGCCGCCGCCACGTTCACGTCGATATGATCGTTATGATCGTGGGTCGCGAGCACTGCGTCGATCTCGCGAATGGCAAAGGGATCAAGCACAAACGGGGTGGTACGCAGGTTGGGCTGCAGCTTTTGCACCCCGGCCATGCGCTGCATCTGATGGCCTTTCTTCATCAGCGGATTGCCGTGGCTCTGCTTTCCGGTTCCGCACCAGAAATCGACACAGACATTTGCTCCCCCCTGCGACTTTAGCCAAATTCCCGTACAGCCGAGCCACCACATGGCAAAAGTACCTGGCGCGACCTTCTCTTGCTCAATCTCTTCGTTCAGCCAGCTTCCCCATTCTGGAAAGGTGCTCAAAATCCAGGATTCGCGGGTGATGGTATTCACTTTACTCATGGTCATCTCCTCATTTCAGTCAAATTAAATCACTGCATGATTTGTTTTGACTGATACTGACATCAGAGAATCAGCTTTGCAATGTGAAAAACAAGAGTGCTGGGGTCGGATATGGAGAGGTTTAATCCAATAGTGGTGATTGCACCCCATGCTTTAACGCATTAACTCATTGAATATATAGTAATTATTTTTAGGAAAAGTAAGGGTAAAGAGACCGCCTCAAAAATATGGAAATAATTTGCGTCATACATCACAAATAATCAAATTCAATCTTGTGGTGATTATTTGTGATTACTAGAGTGTGGGCACCTTGTCAGCGCATTGCGCATGATGCGCGTATAAATCGGAGAGTGTTATGGAGTTCCTCTACAGCGTCTTTACCGTCTTTTTTAACCAGGTGATGACCAATGCCCCGCTGCTGCTGGGTATCGTGACGTGCCTGGGCTACATCCTTCTGCGTAAAAGCGTTAGCGTCATCATCAAAGGCACCATCAAAACCATTATCGGTTTTATGCTGTTGCAGGCAGGGTCGGGCATTTTGACCGGCACCTTTAAACCGGTGGTGGCCAAAATGTCGGACGTGTATGGCATTAACGGTGCGATCTCAGATACCTACGCCTCCATGATGGCCACCATCGAACGTATGGGTGACGCCTACAGCTGGGTGGGCTATGCGGTTCTGCTCGCGCTGGCGCTGAACATTATTTATGTGCTGCTACGCCGGATAACGGGCATTCGCACCATCATGCTGACGGGTCACATTATGTTTCAGCAGGCGGGGCTGATTGCGGTTTCCCTCTATATTTTCGGCTACCCAATGTGGACCACCATCATCTTCACGGCGGTGATGGTGTCGCTCTACTGGGGCATCACCTCCAACATGATGTACAAGCCGACCCAAGAAGTGACCGACGGCTGCGGCTTTTCCATCGGCCACCAGCAGCAGTTTGCCTCCTGGATCGCCTATAAAGTTGCGCCGTACCTGGGCAAAAAAGAGGAGAGCGTCGAAGACCTCAAGCTGCCTGGCTGGCTGAATATTTTCCACGACAATATCGTCTCGACGGCGATTGTAATGACTATCTTCTTCGGCGCCATTCTGCTCTCCTTTGGCATTGACGTGGTGCAGGCGATGGCGGGCAAAGCCCACTGGACGGTCTATATCCTGCAGACCGGTTTCTCCTTCGCCGTCGCCATTTTCATCATCACTCAGGGCGTGCGCATGTTCGTCGCTGAACTGTCAGAGGCCTTTAACGGTATCTCTCAGCGGCTGATCCCTGGCGCAGTGCTGGCAATTGACTGTGCGGCTATCTATAGCTTCGCGCCAAACGCCGTGGTCTGGGGCTTTATGTGGGGCACCATCGGCCAGTTGATTGCGGTGGGTATCCTGGTGGGCTGCGGCTCGTCCATTCTGATCATTCCTGGCTTTATCCCGATGTTCTTCTCCAACGCAACTATCGGCGTTTTTGCGAACCACTTCGGCGGCTGGCGCGCGGCGCTCAAGATCTGCCTGGTGATGGGCATGGTTGAGATCTTCGGCTGCGTGTGGGCGGTCAAGCTCACCGGCATGAGCGCCTGGATGGGCATGGCCGACTGGTCAATTCTGGCGCCGCCAATGATGCAGGGCTTCGCCTCCGTTGGGCTGGTCTTTATGGCCGTCATCATCCTGATTGCACTGGTTTATATGTTCTTCGCTGGCCGTACGCTGCGAGCTGAAGAAGATGCGGAAAAACAAACAGCAGAAGTTTCTGCTCACTAAGGAGTTTCGATTATGACCGTACGTATCCTGGCTGTGTGTGGCAATGGGCAAGGTAGTTCCATGATCATGAAGATGAAAGTGGATCAGTTTTTAACCCAGTCAAACATTGACCACACGGTGAATAGCTGCGCGGTGGGTGAATACAAAAGTGAACTGAACGGCGCGGACATCATCATCGCCTCTACCCATATCGCCGGTGAAATCACCGTGACGGGCAACAAGCATGTGGTGGGCGTGCGCAACATGCTCTCGCCGGCTGATTTTGGTCCAAAGCTGCTGGACGTAATCAAAGAACACTTCCCTCAAGACGTGAAGTAAGGACGCCACATGAAACTACGTGATTCGCTGGCAGAGAATAATTCCATTCTTTTACAGGCCGAGGCCAGCACATGGCAAGAGGCGGTGAAGCTTGGTGTGGATCTGTTGGTTAACGCCGACGTTGTCGAACCGCGCTACTACCAGGCGATCCTCGACGGGGTTGAGCAGCATGGTCCCTATTTCGTCATTGCGCCAGGGCTGGCGATGCCGCATGGCCGTCCGGAAGAGGGCGTCAAGAAAACCGGTTTTGCGCTGGTGACGCTGAAAACGCCGCTGGCGTTCAACCATGAAGATAACGACCCGGTCGACATCCTGATCACCATGGCGGCTGTCGATGCCAACACCCATCAGGAGGTCGGCATTATGCAGATCGTCAACCTGTTTGATGACGAAGCGAATTTTGACCGTTTACGCGCCTGCCGTACCGCGCAGGACGTCCTGGATTTAATTGATCACGCCACTGCGGCGGCCGTTTAAGAGGAACTTATCATGGCATTACCGATGTTACAGGTTGCGCTGGACAACCAGACGCTCTCTCACGCTTATGAAACGACCCGCCTGATTGCGGAAGAAGTGGACATTATCGAAGTGGGCACCATTCTGTGCGTGGGCGAAGGTGTCCGCGCCGTTCGCGACCTGAAAGCGCTTTATCCGCACAAAATCGTGCTGGCCGATGCCAAAATTGCCGATGCGGGCAAAATTCTCTCCCGTATGTGTTTTGAAGCCAACGCGGACTGCGTCACCGTGATCTGCTGTGCGGATATCAACACCGCCAAAGGGGCGCTGGACGTGGCGAAAGAGTTTAATGGCGACGTGCAGATTGAGCTGACCGGCTTCTGGACCTGGGAACAGGCACAGGAGTGGCGCGATGCCGGTATTCAACAGGTGGTGTATCACCGCAGCCGCGATGCGCAGGCCGCGGGCGTTGCCTGGGGTGAGGCCGACATCAGCGCGATTAAACGACTGGCGGACATGGGCTTTAAAGTCACCGTGACCGGTGGCCTGGCGCTGGAAGATCTGCCGCTGTTCCAGGGCATTCCGATTCACGTCTTTATTGCGGGCCGTAGCATCCGTGATGCGGCGTCTCCGGTAGAAGCCGCGCGCCAGTTCAAACGTTCAATCGCTCAGCTTTGGGGCTAAGGAGCGGGTATGTTGTTTAAACAGGTCCCGCTTGGCATTTATGAAAAGGCACTCCCTGCGGGGGAGTGCTGGCTGGAGCGGTTGCAGCTGGCAAAACAGCTGGGATTTGATTTTGTCGAAATGTCTGTGGACGAGACGGACGCGCGTCTGGCACGCCTCGACTGGAGCCGCGAGCAGCGGCTTGCGCTGGTGAACGCGGTTGCGGAAACCGGCGTGCGCGTGCCGTCCATGTGCCTTAGCGCCCACCGACGTTTTCCGCTTGGCAGCGAAGATGATGCGGTACGCGCTGAAGGTCTGGCGATTATGCGGAAAGCCATTCGTTTCGCGCAGGATGTCGGTATCCGCGTGATCCAGCTGGCGGGTTACGATGTTTACTATCAGGAAGCCAACGACGAAACGCGCCGACGTTTTCGGGACGGCCTGAAAGAGAGCGTTGAGATGGCAAGCCGCGCGCAGGTGACGCTGGCCATGGAGATCATGGACTACCCACTCATGAACTCCATCAGCAAAGCGCTTGGTTATGCCCATTACCTGAACAATCCATGGTTCCAGCTCTACCCGGACATCGGCAATTTATCGGCGTGGGATAACGACGTACAGATGGAGCTGCAGGCGGGCATCGGGCATATCGTGGCGGTGCATGTTAAAGACACCCGCCCTGGCGTGTTCAAAAACGTGCCGTTCGGCACCGGGGTGGTGGATTTCGAGCGCTGCTTCGAAACGCTCAAACAGACCGGCTATTGCGGGCCCTACCTGATTGAGATGTGGAGCGAAACGTCGGAAGACCCGGCGGCTGAAGTGGCGAAAGCGCGCGACTGGGTGCGCGAGCGCATGGCCCGGGCAGGGTTGCTGGAGGCTCAATATGCAGAGGCTTAAGCAGCAGGTGTTTGAAGCCAATATGGATCTCCCGCGCTATGGCCTGGTGACGTTCACCTGGGGCAACGTCAGCGCCATCGATCGCGAGCGGGGGTTAATAGTGATTAAGCCCAGCGGCGTAGCGTATGAGGTCATGAAGGCTGACGACATGGTCGTGGTGGATCTCGACGGAAACGTCGTCGACGGCAGCTGGCGGCCCTCGTCGGATACGGCCACGCACCTGGCGCTGTACCGGCGTTATCCCTCCCTGGGCGGTGTGGTGCATACTCACTCTACGCACGCCACCGCATGGGCACAGGCGGGGCTGGCGATCCCGGCGCTGGGCACGACGCATGCGGACTACTTTTTTGGCAACATTCCGTGCACGCGTGCATTAACGCAGGCCGAAGTGGAAGGCGAGTACGAGCTCAATACCGGGAAGGTAATTATCGACACGTTGGGCGAGTGTGAGCCCCTGCATACGCCGGGGATTGTGGTCTATCAGCACGGCCCGTTCTCATGGGGTAAAGATGCCCATGACGCAGTGCATAACGCGGTGGTGATGGAAGAGGTCGCAAAAATGGCGTGGATTGCCCGCGGCATTAACCCGCAGCTGCGCGACATCGATGATTACCTGATGAATAAGCATTTTATGCGCAAGCACGGCCCAAATGCCTATTATGGGCAGAAGTAAATAAGTGCTCTGGAATACCAAAACAGTTGTAACCGGCGGTATTCCGGAGCCATTTATTAAAAAAAGCCCCCGAACCGGGGGCGAATGAAAGGATGACGTTATTTTCGTTGTTGGCTTTCCTGGTGCTAGCGTTAATGCATTACTGATAGATGTCTGCGCTGGCGTGCATATTCCCGTTGCTGCCCGGCTCCCGGGTAAGTATGACGTGATAATAGCGGGCATTCTGCACATCGGCTTCTTGATTAAGGGCTTGATCTGCTTCACTTTCAGTGGCGAAGTTATGGTTGATATAAATCACGCCTAAGCTCTGCACATCATCCATGTTTCTGGCCTGTCGGCCGTCGATCTGAATGGCTGCCATGGCGTTTGCACTCAGCAAAAGCGCAGCCAGTACCGCTACAGTGATCTTTTTCATGATATGCGCTCCACGACGACATGCTGTGAATCGGTTGTTTCTCTCTCCTTCTGATCCTCGGTTGAGGTTTGATTAAAGTGTAATCTCTTCTGCGAGGGGCATTGACGACCATTTCTGATGCTGTTGTTCAAAAAAACGCCGCAATCGAGGCTGTTCAATGTTAAATCACCCACTTAGACTCGCTTTGCCCTTTGTGCGAATTATTTGTGCAATGACCTTGTGTTTAGCGGGGGTCGCAAGTATTATGACGCGTCAATTTTTCAGCCGACCTTTAACACGTTCCTTGCCTCCCCGGGCCTCGGCTGACCCAGACAGGAGGCTGAATAATCCGTAAGGAGCAATTCGATGCGTCATTACGAAATCGTTTTTATGGTCCATCCTGACCAGAGCGAACAGGTTCCGGGTATGATCGAACGCTACACTGGTGCAATCACTGCAGCAGAAGGCAAGATCCACCGTCTGGAAGACTGGGGCCGCCGTCAGCTGGCTTATCCGATCAACAAACTGCACAAAGCTCACTACGTTCTGCTGAACGTTGAAGCTCCGCAGGAAGCGATCGATGAGCTGGAAACTAACTTCCGCTTCAACGATGCCGTTATCCGCAGCATGGTTATGCGTACCAAAAACGCAGTGACCGAAGCATCTCCGATGGTTAAAGCGAAAGACGAGCGCCGTGAGCGTCGCGATGATTTCGCAAACGAAACCGCAGATGATTCTGATGCTGGGGATTCTGAAGAGTAATTTCTGATGACCAACCGTCTGGTGTTGTCCGGTACCGTGTGCAGGACCCCCCTTCGTAAGGTCAGCCCATCAGGAATTCCTCACTGCCAGTTCGTGCTTGAGCATCGTTCAGTGCAGGAGGAAGCCGGTTTTCACCGGCAGGCGTGGTGCCAAATGCCCGTGATTATTAGCGGACACGAAAACCAGGCCATTACTCACAGTATAACGGTCGGTAGCGCAGTAACCGTTCAGGGGTTCATCTCTTGCCACAAGGCAAAGAACGGCCTGAGCAAGATGGTTCTGCATGCCGAGCAGATTGATTTGATAGATTCTGGAGACTAGCCATATGGCACGTTATTTCCGTCGTCGCAAGTTCTGCCGTTTCACCGCGGAAGGCGTTCAAGAGATCGACTATAAAGATATCGCAACGCTGAAAAACTACATCACCGAAAGCGGTAAGATTGTCCCAAGCCGTATCACCGGTACTCGTGCAAAATACCAGCGCCAGCTGGCTCGCGCTATCAAACGCGCTCGCTACCTGTCCCTGCTGCCGTACACTGATCGTCATCAGTAATCGGGCACGGTCCATTAATACGACTTTAAGAGGATAAGGTAATGCAAGTTATTCTGCTTGATAAAGTAGCAAACCTGGGCAGCCTGGGTGATCAGGTAAATGTTAAAGCGGGCTACGCTCGTAACTTCCTGGTTCCACAGGGTAAAGCTGTTCCAGCTACCAAGAAAAACGTAGAGTTTTTCGAAGCACGTCGTGCTGAACTGGAAGCCAAACTGGCTGACGTTCTGGCGGCTGCTAACGCTCGCGCTGAAGAAATCAACGCACTGGGCACCGTTACCATCGCGTCTAAAGCTGGCGACGAAGGTAAACTGTTCGGTTCCATCGGTACCCGCGATATCGCTGATGCAGTTTCTGCAGCAGGCGTTAAAGTGGCTAAGAGCGAAGTTCGTCTGCCGAACGGCGTTCTGCGTACCACTGGTGAGCACGAAGTTGACTTCCAGGTTCACAGCGAAGTATTCGCTAAACTGGTTGTTAACGTAGTAGCTGAGTAATTTTTTACTCTGCTCACGTCGAAGCGCCGGCCTTGTGCCGGCGTTTTGCTTTTTAGCGTCACGTACCACGCTTTAGCGCTTTAAGGGTCGCTATTCTCTGCGCATTCTCAGATAATAAAATGAAACGCGATTTTATTTATGAGATCTGTCATGGATACCCCTCTGCCCACGCCCGTCTTTGCCCGCAAAAATGTTGCCTATGCCTGCGCGACCCTCTGCTGTCTGCTGTGGGGAAGCTCCTACCCAGCCATTAAAAGCGGCTATGAACTCTTCCAGATTGCGACCGACGATATCCCCTCTAAGGTGGTGTTCGCTGGCTATCGTTTTCTCTTTGCTGGCCTGCTGCTGTTGCTCTTTGCGCTGGCGCAGCGCAAACCGATCGCCCGCCTGAGCCCACGCCAGTTTGGACAGCTCTCTCTGCTTGGCCTGACGCAGACCACTATTCAGTACATCTTCTTCTACGTAGGGCTGGCGTTCACCACCGGCGTTAAAGGCTCGATCATGAACGCCACCGGCACTTTCTTTAGCGTGCTGCTGGCGCACTTTATCTACCACAACGATAAACTCAGCTATAACAAGACGCTCGGCTGTATTCTGGGTTTTGCCGGGGTGATGCTGGTGAACTTCAGTAGCGGCCTGCAGGATTTTAGCTTCGTCTGGCACGGTGATGGTTTTGTGGTGCTGGCCGCCTTTATCCTCTCCGCCGCCACGCTGTATGGCAAACGCATCTCACAAACCGTGGATCCGACGGTAATGACCGGCTGGCAGCTGGCGATCGGCGGCGCGGTTTTGTTAGGAGGAGGGTATGCGACGGGCGGTACGCTGGAGTTACATAGCTTCAGTGCGCTGGCGATTCTGGGATATTTAACCTTGCTCTCCTCGGTCGCCTTTGCGCTCTGGAGCGTGCTGCTGAAGGTGAACCGCGTCAGTATGATCGCCCCCTTTAACTTTGTGGTGCCGGTGGCCGGGACGTTGCTCTCAGCCCTGTTCCTTGGGGAGAACATCCTGGAGATCAAATACGCCGTGGCGCTGGTGCTGGTCTGTTCGGGGATCTGGTGGGTCAACAAGCGTAGCGCATAAGGCGCTGGCGGCCGGGCGGCGAATTGCGCCCGGCCTGAGGCGTTATTTCACACGTAAAAACGAGCCGTCCGGCTGGCGGGTAAACAGCACTTGCTGGCCATTCCCTGCGTCAATCGTCAGCCCTGTCACCACGCCGCTGGCGTTCTGACGAATCTGGACCATCTGCCCATTCTGCAGGTTACTCAGCGGCTTACCTGCCCCCTCTACCTGTGCCATGGAATAGACATCGGTTGGCGGTAAATTATGGTCGCGGAATAGCTGCGCCAGGGTTTTACCCGGCTCTATCCGGTAGCTGCGCCACTGCTGATCAATGCCGGTCGCCTGCTGCGGCTGAGAGGTCGCCGGCGCTGCCGCCTGCTCCTGCGGCTGTTCTTCCTGAATCGGCTCGGGCTCGGCCGGTGCGACCAGCCCCGGATCGTTCGACGGCGTCACCAGCTGGGTTTGCATCGGCTGGCTCTCCGACTGAGGTTGCGATTGCGACTGCATATCAAGCTGTGCGTCCCGGCTCACCGGCGTTGTATCGCCATCGTCACCGGAGGGCAGCAGGAACCCGATAATCATCAGCAGCAGGCCGAGTATGATGCCCCGACGGTGCATCGGCGGCAGCGGGTCCATGAGGCGAAGATCGTCCGGCGCATGCCAGATCCTCGCCAGGGTAGGTTTCAGTTCAAATCGCCCGGGCATGGCTCTCCTCCTGCTCCGCGTCTTTAATCCTGTTCCGGGAAGTATAGTTTGCTAACTGCCTGAAGGGCGTAGCAAAGTGGGCTTCCGTGACACACATTCGGGAATAATCCTGATCCACGCTATTGTTTCTGTTTCGCCGCGATTTGTCATCTTTACTTAAGACAAAGTTTTACCCGTCGGAGCGTGGCTGCTATGCTGCCCGCTACTTTAAATGTGATGGAAGGAAAACCCATGACCACCCCGACTTTTGACACAATCGAAGCGCAGGCGAGCTACGGTATCGGTTTGCAGGTAGGCCAGCAGTTGAGCGAATCTGGTCTGGAAGGACTGTTACCTGAAGCGCTGGTGGCGGGTATTGCCGACGCGCTGGAAGGCAAGCAGCCTGCCGTGCCGGTAGATGTGGTGCACCGTGCGCTGCGCGAAATCCACGAGCGTGCTGATGCCGTACGTCGTGCGCGTTTCGAAGAGATGGCGGCAGAAGGCGAGAAGTACCTGCAAGAGAACAGCCAGCGTGAAGGCGTGAACAGCACCGAATCCGGCCTGCAGTTCCGTGTTATCACCCAGGGCGAAGGCGCTATCCCGGCACGTACTAACCACGTTCGCGTTCACTACACCGGTAAACTGATCGACGGCACCGTTTTCGACAGCTCCGTTGCCCGTGGTGAACCGGCTGAATTCCCGGTTAACGGCGTGATCCCAGGCTGGATTGAAGCGCTGACCCTGATGCCGGTAGGTTCTAAATGGGAACTGACTATTCCGCAGAACCTGGCCTATGGTGAGCGTGGCGCAGGCGCGTCTATTCCGCCATTCAGCACCCTGGTCTTCGAAGTCGAGTTACTGGAAATCCTGTAATCGTCATGCGTTTTTCCTCTCCCTCCGCGGGAGGGGAAAATAGCGTAAAAACCTATAGTTAGAACTTAATCAACATTTAATGTTGCAAACGCGAATTTTGAGTGTATTTTTGTGAGCTGTTTCGCGCTGTATGAGTGATATGACACTCACTTTCAACATATTATTAACATAATATCTAAATCATAGTATTCATCCCGCCGAATCTTACCTAATATCGATGAGTCCTTAACAAGGGGTCGTCGCATTTTGACGCAATAAAAGGCCAGAAGAGCCTAAACAACACAGACAGGCAATACAGGAAAATTACATGGTAGATCAGGCAAAAGTCATTGCTACAGAAGAGGCATCGACTGAACAATCGCTTCGGCGAAATCTTACAAATCGTCATATACAACTTATTGCCATCGGTGGTGCTATTGGTACCGGGCTGTTTATGGGCTCCGGTAAAACCATCAGTCTTGCCGGGCCGTCGATCATCTTTGTCTATATGATCATCGGTTTTATGCTGTTTTTTGTGATGCGTGCGATGGGCGAATTGCTGCTCTCGAACCTTGAGTACAAATCTTTTAGCGACTTCGCTTCCGACCTGTTAGGGCCGTGGGCGGGCTATTTTACCGGCTGGACTTACTGGTTCTGCTGGGTTGTTACCGGCATGGCCGATGTGGTCGCCATCACGGCCTATGCGCAGTTCTGGTTCCCCGGCCTGTCGGACTGGGTCGCCTCGCTGGCGGTAATTGTTCTGCTGCTGGGGCTGAACCTCGCGACCGTGAAGATGTTCGGTGAGATGGAGTTCTGGTTTGCGATGATCAAGATTGTCGCCATCGTGGCGCTGATCGTGGTCGGGCTGGTGATGGTGCTGACGCACTTCCAGTCACCAACCGGCGTTGAAGCCTCCTTCGCGCATCTGTGGAATGACGGCGGCTGGTTCCCGAAAGGGATTAGCGGCTTCTTCGCAGGGTTCCAGATAGCGGTCTTTGCCTTTGTGGGCATTGAGCTGGTGGGTACCACCGCCGCAGAGACCAAAGACCCGGAGAAATCCCTGCCGCGCGCGATCAACTCTATTCCGATCCGTATCATTATGTTCTACGTATTCGCGCTGATCGTGATTATGTCGGTCACCCCGTGGAGCTCAGTGGTGCCAACCAAGAGCCCGTTCGTCGAACTGTTCGTGCTGGTGGGTCTGCCGGCGGCGGCGAGCCTGATTAACTTCGTGGTCCTGACCTCTGCGGCCTCATCCGCGAACAGCGGCGTCTTCTCCACCAGCCGTATGCTGTTCGGCCTGGCGCAGGAGGGGGTGGCCCCGAGCGCCTTCGCTAAGCTCTCTAAACGCGCTGTGCCGGCGAAAGGCTTGACCTTCTCCTGCATCTGCCTGCTGGGCGGCGTGGTCATGCTGTATGTGAACCCAAGCGTTATTGGCGCCTTCACCATGATCACCACCGTGTCGGCGATTCTGTTTATGTTCGTCTGGACGATCATTCTCTGCTCGTACCTGGTGTACCGCAAACAGCGTCCAGAGCTGCATGCCGCTTCCAAATACAAGATGCCGCTGGGCAAACTGATGTGCTGGGTCTGTATGGCGTTCTTTGTCTTCGTGCTGGTATTGCTGACGCTGGAAGATGATACCCGTCAGGCGCTGATTGTTACGCCGCTTTGGTTCATTGTTCTGGGGCTGGGCTGGATTTTCATCGGCAAGAAACGCATGGCAGGCGTGCGTTAAAAAAAGGCCACCTGCGGGTGGCCAAACTAAACACTCTATCAAGGCGCTCTCAGGCGCCTTTTTTATTCGCCTGCGAGGGCACGCGGGAACAAGACGTTGTTTTCCAGACTGATGTGCTCCATCAGATCGTCAATCATTTCGTTAATACCGTTGTACATGGCGCGCCAGGTTGTACAGGCATCAGCAGGCGGCGTAACGTTATTGGTGGTGTGTTTGATCACTTCCAGCAGCTCGCCGGCTTCATCGTGTTCGCTCTCCATCACGCTGATTGGCCCCATCGCCTGGCTGCCCATCCCTTGTTTAATCATCGGAAAGAGGATCTGCTCTTCTTTCATCATATGGCTGGAGAGTTCCTGGTGCAGCATGGTCAGGTATTTGGCCAGCCCGCGCGGTACAGAGGCTTTGTCCGCATGCACGCGTTCTACTTTGGTCGCCTGCAGAATTAGCTCCGGCAGCTGTTCACGGTGGCGGTCATGATACCGCACGATGATATGGTCGATGATCTCTGCCAGCGGGGCGCTGCGCCAGTCTTTATCGACAGGCTGCTCGGCCAGTTCCGCCAGCTCGCTCTCGATAACCTCCACGTCCAGCGCCTTACGGGAGGCGGCACGCGCCAGCGTTTGCTTACCGCCACAGCAGTAATCCATATCATATTTGCGGAACAGCGCCGAGGCGCGTGGGATAGAGAGCGCAAGCTCACCTAAAGGTTGGTCGCGGAAGGCCATGGAAGTTACCTCGTCATCAGGAATATAAGGTGCATTTTAAATACATCTTTTATTGCAGGCTATAACCCTTTAGAGGAAGGGGTAAAAAAGAGAGTTAGATCACAAAAAAATACCGGTTTTAACTCCTTGAATGAATGCAGGAAACCAGTTTAGAAACTTTTTAAAGGCGTAGAGAGCGTAAATAAGCGGCGGAGGTTGCCGATATACCCTCCCAGACAATACCTGCAAATATAAAGGCTACGCATGTTTAAACGAATAAAAGTCATTACCCTGCTGATTTCAGTGCTGCTGGCACTCGGGATCATACAGCTGATCTCTGCGGGCATTTTTATCAATGCCCTGAACAACGATAAAGAAAACTTCACGGTTTCTCAGGTCTCCAGCCAGAACGTGGCAGAGTTTACTGACGCGTGGATCAGCCTCAACCAGGCTCGCGTGACGCTGAACCGCGGCATGCTCCGTCTGCAAAGCAGCGTAGCGACGCAGATCAACGGTGGGCAACTGAATGAGCTGGTCAGCACAGCGAAAAATCTGCTGGCAGATGCCCAGGCCCATTACGACAAATACTATGCGTTGCCGGAAACGCCGGGTCTGGATGACAAGCTGTCCAGCCAGCTGGAAGAGCAGTACCGCATCTACTCCGCGACTCTGGCGCAGATGAACGTTCTGCTGGCGCAGGGCAACCTGGAAGAGATGTTCAAACAAAACGCGGAGCAGAAGCAAACCGCGATGCAGAAAGTCTACCGTGAATGGCGTGAGGCGCAGGCCGCGCTTACCGACAAGGGAATTAAGGATAACGAGAGCGACTATAAGCGCATCCTGTGGATCCTCTCTACAATGATGGCGCTGGTCATCGCGACGATTATCTCCAGCTGGATTGCGATGCGCCGCGTGCTGTTGCTGCCGCTGCAGGACGTGATTGATCATATCCGTGCCATTGCGGCGGGAGATTTGACCCAGTCTATCGATCCGTCAGGTAAAAACGAGATGGCGGTGCTGGCGCGCAATGTACACGAGATGCAGACCTCGCTCTCTCGCACCGTTGGTGTGGTACGTGAAGGTGCCGATACCATCTATACCGGTGCGGGCGAAATCTCCGCGGGCAGTAACGATCTCTCTTCCCGTACTGAGCAGCAGGCTGCCTCTCTGGAAGAGACCGCCGCCAGCATGGAACAGCTGACCGCAACGGTGAAGCAGAACGCCGACAACGCACGTCAGGCTTCCCGTCTGGCACTGGACGCCTCGTCTACCGCGAAAAAAGGCGGCAGCGTGGTGGAAGGCGTGGTGCGCACCATGGATGAGATAGCCACCAGCTCCAGCAAAATTGCGCAGATCACCAACGTGATTGACGGCATCGCGTTCCAGACCAATATCCTGGCTCTGAACGCCGCGGTAGAAGCCGCCCGTGCGGGTGAGCAGGGTCGCGGTTTTGCGGTTGTCGCCGGGGAAGTGCGTACGCTGGCAAGCCGTAGCGCTCAGGCAGCAAAAGAGATCAAAGCCCTGATCGATGACTCTGGCGAGCGCGTCAGCGCAGGCTCGGCGTTAGTCAATGAAGCCGGCACGACCATGGCGGAGATCGTCAATGCCGTGACGCGCGTCACCGACATTATGGGCGAAATCGCCTCGGCGTCTGATGAGCAGAGCCGTGGCATTGACCAGGTAGGTCAGGCGGTTGCTGAAATGGATCGCGTAACTCAGCAGAACGCCTCGCTGGTGGAGGAGTCTGCCGCTGCCGCCGCCGCGCTGGAAGAACAGGCCGCACGTCTGAACGAAGCTGTGGCGGTATTTAAAATCGCCCGCGGTCAGACGCTGAAAACCCCAGCCGTCAAAGCCGCTACGCCGAAGGCAAAACCGGTTGCTACGGTTTCTGAAGCGAACTGGGAAACCTTTTAATCGCTAATTAGCCTTGCGAAACCGGAACGACCGTTGGTTTTTCCGGTTTCGCGCTTACCGCAACCACCACGCCCACCACCAGCAGCGCGATCCCGCCCAGCGTCAATAATGGCGGCAAACTCTGGCGCATCAGGAAGGTATAGAGTAACCCCGCCAGCGTTTCAAAAACGATTAACGGGCCGAGGATCACCGTCGGCAACTTCTGGCTGGCGACGTTCCAGCACAGCGCACCGACCCAGGAACAAAGCACCGCAATCGCCACCATCAGCCCCACAAATAGCCCCGGTCGGGGTCCAAACGGCAGGTCAAACGCCGGCAGTTCGACATTCAGCCACAGGCAAGCCGCGATATAGCCCAGCAATGAGACCGGTAGCGTCACCAGCGCCTGCGCGGTGGCCCACATCATCGGATGTTTATCCGGGTTCTCCCGCAGCCAGCGGGCATTGCGCAGGGCATACCACGCCCAACAGACTACCGACAAAAACGCCAGGATAATGCCAGAGACGTAACGCCAACCGCTGGCGTTTACCAGACCATGTCCCAGCTCGGCGACGTTGACACACACCAGCCCCAGCGCAATACAGATCAGCGCCGGGACCATTTTCGACCATGCCAGTTTGCCATCGCGCTGGCTATATAGAAGATTGGCGAAGACCGGGATCACCACCGGCAAGGTGCCAATGATCATGGTCGAGACCGGTGCCCCGGTGCGCTGAATGGCGCTTGCCAGGCAGAGGTAATAGATCAGGTTGCCCATCATGGTGAGAGCGAGGGCGGTGAGCCAGTCCCGGCGGGTAAGTTGGCGCAGGCGGGCGCGTCCCAGCCAGGCGAGCGGTAGGGCGATTAACCCCAGCGCCAGGTAACGCCCCATCGACTGCAGCATCGCCGGGTATTCGGGTACGATTAACGGGCCGACAAAAATCAGCCCCCACATCAAGCCTGCAAGCAGGGCATACAACACACCGCTAATCATTTTGTTATCCACATCTTAGAAACCTGCGGTAAGTGTAGAAAGGGAGGCGCGGAGAGTATTGTACGAGGTTGCGCATTAACGCCTCGCCACCTGCTTCTGATAGCGAACCGGGGTGATGCCATAACGGCGGGTAAAGGCCCGGGTCAGGTGCGATTGATCGGTTAAACCGGTGGCGGCGGCCACTTCGGCGGCGGGCATGCCGTGGGTAAGAAAAGCCTTGGCGCGCCACAGGCGAATAGCCATCAGCATCTGGTGCGGGGTGACGTGAAAATGGGCCTTAAACTGGCGCTGGAAATGATACGGGCTGAGCGCCACCACCTGCGCCAGTTCGTCCAGGGTCAGGGCGTGCATATAGTTGTCGTGCAGATAGTCACGCACTCGCTCAAATCGGTGCGCCCCCTCCTGAATCTGCGGTGCATGGCGTGCCAGCGGCTGGAAAGTCTCAATCAAATCCAGCAGCAACCCTTTCTGAGCCAGCGGATCGTCGGTATGCCACAGGGCGTAGATAAGCTGGCCGATTTGCCGGGAGCGTAGCGGATCGTAACGGGTGACATCGCTAAACCACCAGTGACGCACGCCGGTTACCTCTTCCAGCAGGTCGGGTTCAAGATAAACCATACGGTAACGCCAGCCGCCATCGGTCGCGGACTCGCCGGTATGGATCTCATCCGGGTTCATGGTGACGACAGATTTCTCAGGGGCGAGGTAGTGGGAGCCGCGATAACGAAAGCGCTCGGCACCGGTTTCGATAGTGCCGATACCAAAGGCTTCATGGGTATGGGGTTCAAAGGCATAGCGGGAGATATGGGCATGGTAAAGCTCCACGCCGGGTAGCTGCGCCAGATGGCGAAAGCGGGCGCTGTCTCTCTCATCAATAAACTGTTCAGGTACGCCTTGCACAGCCACACTCCTCACGGGTCATTCTTTCATTATCAGAGATGACCCGTGGGGATGCTACAAAAAATAACCTGTCTTTAACAATTACAGAATCGCTTTGACGCTCTCCGCCAGCGGCGTGGTCGGGCGGCCAATCAGCGCACTCAGGGTATGGCTGTCGTCAAATAGGCCCCCTTTTGAAGCGCCCGTGTCAGAGTCTGCCAGCATCTCCGCCAGCCCGGCCGGAAGACCCACGCTCTTCAGCGCGGCAGAAAAATCGGCTTCGCTAAGATTCTGGTACTTCACGCTCTTCCCGCTCTGTTTGCTCAGTTCGGCCGCCAGTTCGCTCAGGGTCCAGGCGTTATCACCCGCCAGTTCGTAGACTTTTCCGGCATGGCCCTCTTCGGCGATCACTTTGGCTGCGGCCGCTGCGTAATCTGCACGGGTGGCAGAGGCGATTTTGCCATCCCCCGCTGAGCCAATAAACACGCCATGCTCCAGGGCAGGCGGCGCGCTGGCAAGATAGTTTTCGGTATACCAGCCGTTACGCAGCAGGGTGAACGGAATACCCGATTCGGCCAGCGCTTTTTCGGTGGCGACGTGCTCAACGTGCAGGCCCAGTGGGGAGGTGTCAGCATGTAGCAGACTGGTATAAGCAATAAATTTTACGCCCGCCGCTTTGGCGGCGTTAATGACGTTCTGGTGTTGTGGTGCGCGCTGGCCCACTTCGCTGGAGGAGATCAGCAGCAGCTTTTCTACGCCCTGCAGCGCGGAGGTGAACGCCGCCTGGTCGGCGTAATCTGCCTGACGCACGTCAAGGCCTTGCTGGCTCAGGGCCCCGGCTTTCGCCGGATTACGCACAATCGCCACAATTTGACTGGCTGGAACGGTTTTCAACAGCTGCTCGATAACATGATGGCCAAGCTGGCCGGTAGCACCGGTAATTGCGATCATGATGAAGATCCTTCGTTTCAGGAGAGTGTTATGGCACACTAGCACCAACGCTAACTTTTAGTAAGTACGTACAAAAAGGTAAGTATTAAATGGGTCAACAAACGCTCACCGAGCAAATGCGTGATGGCAATCTGTTTGCCGAACAGTGTCCGTCGCGAGAGGTGCTTAAGCACGTTACCAGCCGCTGGGGTGTTCTGATTCTGGTGGCGCTGCGTGAAGGGACCCACCGTTTTAGCGATCTACGACGCAAAATGGGGGGCGTCAGCGAAAAGATGCTCTCGCAGTCACTGCAGGCGCTGGAGCAGGACGGCTTTCTCAATAGGGTGTCATTTCCGGTGGTGCCTCCGCATGTGGAGTACAGCCTGACCCCGCTGGGGAGTGAGGTGAGTGAGAAGGTGGCCGCACTGGCCGACTGGATTGAGCTGCATACCCCAGAGGTGATCGGCAACCGGGAAGGGCGCGCAGCCTGAACCCCGGCAGCATAACGCTGCCGGGACAGGGCATTACTTACCTAAATCCAGCTGATAGAGGGCAAAGCCGATCTCATCATTGCCGACTTTATGCATCGGATACTGGGCTTTCTCTTTGATGAATGCCGCCGCTTTCTCCGACGGTGAGGTTTCAAAGCGAATATCCAGCTTCACATCGCTGTGAATCGGAGCCAGGCGCCAGTTGTTGTCGGCGGCCGGATGGATTGCACCCGACTGCTTCGACTGTTCGCCAATCCACGCCGCCAGTACCGAGCGGTTCTCATCGGGTGAAGCAAAGGCGATATGGCTATCGCCCGTTCCGGCAAATTTCCCGCCGTAGGCACGATAGTTATTGGTGGCGACCAGGAAAGTGGCATTGGGATCGATTGGCTTGCCGTTAAAGGTCAGATGCGTAATACGCTCTGCCTGCGGGTTAATGGTCTGGCATTCGCCGTCATATTTCGCTGGCTGAGTCACATCAATCTGGTAATCCACCCCATCGATCACGTCGAAGTTATAGGTGCGGAAACCGTCCCAGTTAATCAGAGACTGCGGTTTTGTGCTGGTCGGGTCAATCTGGTTAAACTGCCCGGCAGAGCACTCCAGCCACTCCTTCACCTCTTTGCCGGTGGCTTTTACCACCACAAGGGTGTTGGGATAGAGATAGAGATCGGCGGCATTGCGGAAGGTGAGCTGGCCTTTTTCCACCTCAACGTAGCTGGCCGGGTCGTTTTTACGCCCGCCCACTTTAAACGGTGCGGCGGCAGAGAGCACCGGCAGCTTCGCGAGGTCCGGGTCGCCCTGAATAAAGCGCTCGGTATAAGCTTTTTGCGCCATGTTCACCACCTGCACGGTGGGGTCGTCCTGCACCAGTGCCAGGAAGCTGTACATATTGTCGGAGGATTTCCCCACCGGCTTGCTAACGAACTCGCGGGTCGCGTCGTGATCGTGCTTCAGTACCTGCACCAGATCCTTATCTTCGCCTACCAGCGCCTTTTTCGCGGCGGCATCGTAGATGGGGCGCGCTTCCGCTTTCGAGGTGGTGACCTGCCATTTACCGCTGTCGTTATTCAGCACCAAATCCACCACCCCCAGGTGATCGCCCCACATCCCCGGCATGACGGCCGGAATGCCGTTCAACGTCCCTTTGGCGATGTCCGCCCCTTTAATACTGGCGAAATCTTTCCCCGGGAAGACCGCGTGCGCGTGACCAAACAGGATGGTGTCGACGCCCGGCACTTCGCTCAGGTAGTAAACCGAGTTCTCTGCCATCGCCTGGTACGGGTCGGCTGACAGCCCGGAGTGGGCGACTACCACCACCAGGTCGGCGCCTTTTTCGCGCATCTCCGGCACATATTTGCGCGCGGTTTCGGTGATGTCATTCACCGTAACTTTGCCGCTCAGGTTGGCTTTATCCCAGGTCATGATCTGCGGCGGGACAAAACCGATATAGCCAATCTTCAGGGTCTGCTTTTTGCCATCCTGATCGACCACCTCAGTCTCTTTAATCAGGTAGGGGGTAAACAGCGGCTTTTGGGTCTTAACGTCGATGATATTGGCATTAACGTACGGGAATTTGGCGCCAGCGAGGGCCATATGCAGGTAGTCCAGCCCGTAGTTGAACTCATGATTCCCGAGGTTGCCCACGGCGTAATCAAGGGTGTTCAGGGCCTTATAGACCGGGTGAATATCCCCTTTTTTCAGCCCTTTTGCCGCCATGTAATCACCGAGCGGACTACCCTGAATTAAGTCTCCGTTGTCGACCAGTACGCTATTTTTCACTTCGCCACGGGCGGCGTTGATCAGGCTTGCGGTACGTACCAGGCCAAATTTCTCTGTCGGGGCATCTTTGTAGTAATCGAAGTCCATCATGTTACTGTGCAGATCGGTGGTTTCCAGAATACGTAGATCTACCGTCGCTGCCTGTACACTCGCGGCAATCAGCGTCGCCAGGAGCGTTGCACTAAACTTAATCATTGAGGGGTCCTTTTTTTCGATCCAGGCCACAAAAGAATATGTATGTATATTTTTTTGCTTACAGAATTGTGAATCCTGCCAGAAAAAAGGACCGCGAAACCGGAATTGCTTCACAGATAGCGGATTTATTCACAATACGATATAAATAAAACAAAGAGTTATACCCACTGTGATAACAAAGAGGTGGAGAATGTTAGATAAAATTTGTCAGCTCGCACGGGAGGCGGGGGATGCCATCATGCAGGTCTATGATGGCAAGGTGCCGCTCGATGTCGTGAACAAAGTGGATGACTCGCCGGTGACGGCGGCGGATATTGCGGCGCATAGCGTGATTCTAAAAGGCCTGCAGGCGCTGACGCCGGAAATCCCGGTACTCTCTGAAGAGGCACCGCAAAGCTGGGATGAACGCCAGCACTGGCAACGCTACTGGCTGGTGGATCCACTGGATGGGACGAAAGAGTTCATCAAGCGTAATGGTGAGTTCACCGTCAATATCGCCCTGATTGAAAAGGGTAAAGCGGTGCTCGGCGTGGTATATGCGCCGGTGCTGAAGGTGATGTACAGCGCGGCTGAAGGCAAGGCGTGGAAAGAAGAGTGCGGCGTGCGCAAGCAGATTCAGGTGCGGGATGCCAGGCCGCCGCTGGTGGTGATCAGCCGTTCGCACAGCGACAACGAACTGCAGGAGTACTTGCAACAGCTGGGTGAGCATCAGACCACGTCCATTGGCTCGTCGCTGAAGTTCTGTCTGGTGGCAGAAGGGCAGGCACAGCTCTATCCCCGCTTCGGGCCAACCAACATCTGGGATACTGCCGCAGGCCATGCGGTGGCCGCCGCCGCCGGCGCGCATGTTCACGACTGGCAGGGTAAGCCTCTCGACTATACCCCGCGTGAATCGTTCCTTAACCCGGGGTTCCGGGTGTCGCTCTATTGATCGAGCAACTTGTGCAGCAGGGCAGTGACCTGCTGCACCTCATCCTGGCTTAAGCCTCCGTCTTTTGCCCACTGGATGCGTCCCGCTTTATCCAGCACCACAACCGCCGAGCCCTCCTCCTCTAACTGCCACGCTCCGCGTACCACGCCGTTGCTGTCCACGATGAACTGTGACCAGGGGTAGAGCTTTTTATTGCTCTCCAGGCTGCTGCGCACAAACATGCCGGAGCCGGGAATGGCATCATCGGTGTTGACAATGGTGGTCGTTTGATAGCGGTCATGTGGCAAATTTGCGGTCTTGATCGCTTCAATAAGTGTGGCATTTTTCTCTTTTGCGGAGGTGCGACCGGCAATATGCATGACAACTCTCACTTTTCCTGCGAGCTGCGCGCTATTCCAGCTTTTATAGCTAAACTTATTATTGTCGAGGATCAATTCTCCCCGGTCGGCAACGCCCACCGGCGGCACACGTTGCCCCTTTTCAAAATTATGTGCACTGGCCATCAGCGGAAGCATCAGGCAGGCGACTGCCAGAACGTTACGTAGGGTCATGGTTTTTCCTTTTTTATAAATTGCAGGTGATCCGACCACTTGGTCATACGTTTTTAATGATATGTGCGATCGTCTCTGTTTACCCGCAATCCCGGTGCCAGATTGCGGTGGAACGCACATAACTGGACAAAAACGACGGCTTATACTGCCTGTAGGTAAGCTTTGCAAAGAAAATTCTGAATAACTGTCATCAAAAGGTAAATAAACTTATGCACACTGGGTATCACTGATTTTCTGGTCTATAGTCATTGGGCATCAAAATTTGCGCTCTGGAAAGTCGGGCTGAATGTGGCACCGCAAGGGCGTATGATTCGCAGGAGATATTAAAATGAAAATTTTCCAACGCTACAATCCGCTTCAGGTAGCGAAATACGTAAAAATCCTGTTCCGTGGACGGTTGTATATCAAGGATGTTGGCGCTTTTGAGTTCGATAAGGGCAAGATCCTTATCCCAAAAGTGAAGGACAAACAGCACTATTCTGTGATGTCCGAAGTCAACCGTCAGGTTATGCGTCTGCAGACTGAGATGGCTTAACCAACGTGCTATGCAGTAATAAAGAAACGGCTCCCGATGGGAGCCGTTGATGTTTCTGGGACAGCGTTATTCCGACACTTTCTCTTGTGCATCCGGCAGCTTCGGTACCAGCACGGTCGGTTTGTTATCGATGCGGGTGACCAGCAGCTGATCGATACGGTAGTTGTCGATATCCACCACTTCGAATTTAAAGCCTGAGAACTTCACCGAGTCGGTACGTTTCGGGATCTTACGCAGCATAAACATCATAAAGCCGCCGATGGTCTCGTAGTTACCTGACTGCGGGAACTCATCAATGTCCAGAACACGCATTACATCTTCAATCGGCGTGCCGCCATCGATCAGCCATGAGTTCTCGTCACGCTGAACAATCTGCTCTTCCAGCCCCTGGCCCACCAGGTCGCCCATCAGCGTGGTCATCACGTCGTTCAGCGTGATAATCCCCACCACCAGCGCATATTCGTTCATGATGACCGCGAAGTCTTCGCCCGCGGTTTTGAAACTTTCCAGCGCTTCAGAAAGGGTCAGGGTATCGGGAACGATCAGCGTATTACGGATCTGCACGCCACTGTTCAGCGCCAGGCTCTGGTTCGCCAGTACGCGGTTCAGCAGGTCTTTAGAGTCCACGTAGCCGATGATGTGGTCGATATCTTCATTACAGACCAGGAACTTAGAGTGCGGATGTTCCGCTACTTTTTGTTTCAGGCTCTGCTCGTCTTCATGCAGATCGAACCAAATCACGCTTTCACGTCCGGTCATAGAGGACGGCACGGTACGGGATTCCAGTTCGAACACGTTCTCAATCAGCTCGTGCTCCTGTTTACGCAACACGCCAGCCAGCGCACCCGCTTCGACCACCGCGTAAATATCGTCGGAGGTGATGTCGTCTTTGCGCACCATCGGCAGTTTAAAGATGCGGAAAATCATATTCGCCAGGCCGTTAAAGAACCACACCAGCGGACGGAACACATACAGACAGAAGCGCATCGGGTTGATGATACGCAAAGCCACGGCTTCAGGCGCAATCATACCGATGCGTTTCGGTGTCAGGTCAGCGAAGAGAATGAACAGACCCGTCACCAGCGAGAACGAGAGAATAAAGCTCAACTGCTCTGAGAGTTCAGGCGAGAAGTACTTTGAGAAGAGAGTGTAAAAGACTGGGGAGAAGGCTGCGTCACCGACGATACCGCCCAGAATCGCTACCGCGTTAAGGCCAATTTGCACCACGGTAAAGAACATACCGGGGTTTTCCTGCATTTTTAAAACGCGATGTGCATTGATGTTACCGTCATCGGCAAGCAGTTTAAGTTTGATTTTACGGGATGCGGCCAGTGAAATTTCTGAAACTGAGAAAAATGCACTCACGGCAATCAGACAAAGTATTACTAAAATACTGTTTAACATATCTTATCCGGCTTTTCGCCAGATCCTCGGAAGGGAAGTTAAGTTTCGTTTGAAGAGATAGTGAAAACCGGTCCGAAGCGGTAGGCCGGTTGTTTCAGCGGCTAGTATAGCGTAAAGCACTGTAAACCCGCCAGAGATCACTTTTTGACCCGACCTTGCAGCAGGCAGGCAAAGTCGGGTCAAGGCAGAACGGTTAGGCCAGCTGAGGAGGCAGGCAGACACCAATACCGCCGATACCGCAGTAGCCGTACGGATTTTTGTGCAGATACTGCTGATGGTCATCTTCCGCGTAGTAGAACGGCGTGGCCGTCGCGATTTCGGTAGTGACATGACGGGTATCATGGGCATCGATCATCGCTTGCTGGAAGCGTGCCAGGCTGTCACGTGCCGCGGCATCCTGCTCCGGAGTCAGCGGGTAGATCGCTGAGCGGTACTGCGTACCGTGGTCATTACCCTGGCGCATGCCCTGAGCGGGATCGTGGTTCTCCCAGAAAACCTGCAGCAGTTGTTCGTAGCTGATCACTGCAGGATCGTACACTACGCGCACCGCTTCAGCGTGCCCGGTCTGGCCGGAGCAGACTTCGCGGTAGGTCGGATTAGGGGTATAGCCGCCGCTGTAGCCCGCTGCGGTACTGTAGACGCCGGGCAACTGCCAGAAGAGGCGCTCAACGCCCCAGAAGCAGCCCATGGCGAAGATCGCGATCTCCATGCCGTCCGGGACGTTAGTCATGGAGTGGCCGTTAACGGCGTGCAGGGTGGCGACAGGCATTGGGGTGTTACGTCCCGGTAATGCATCCGCCTGAGCAACAAGGTGCTTTTTATCAAATATACTCACGGTGTGGCCTCCGGGGTAAAGGTATTGGGGTTAAGGTTGTCACGACGCGTTTAATTGAACACAATAATTACGCTGAATGAGTCTAGATTTAAACATAAGAAATATTAGGGTGCTCAGCCATTTTTCAACCCACTACACGGGTTTTGGGCTCTATGCCGTGATACGCCGCGGAGCGGCACTTCAAATGCTTCCAGGGTGGAAACAAGGATATTCAGGAGAAAACGTGCCAAAGATCCGCCAGTTATGTTTGGTCAGTTTATTGCTGACAAGCGGAGTCGCCAGCGCGGCGAATGTCCGTTTGCAGGTTGAAGGGTTAACCGGTGCGCTGCAAAAAAACGTGCGAGCGCAGCTTTCGACCATCGAAAGTGATGAAGTCACGCCAGACAGGCGCTTTCGCGCACGCGTGGACGATGCCATCCGCGAAGGGTTAAAAGCGTTGGGTTATTACGAACCCACCATCGAATTTGATCTTCGCCCGCCGCCGGCTAAAGGGCGCCAGGTGCTGATTGCCCGCGTCTCGCCGGGCGAGCCGGTAAAAATTGGCGGCACCGACGTGGTGCTGCGCGGTGGAGCGCGTGACGATCAGGATTACATTAAGTTATTGCACGATCGTCCGGCTATCGGCACGGTACTGAACCATTCCGACTACGAAGGTTTCAAAAAAGATCTCACCCGTGTCGCCTTGCGCAAAGGTTACTTCGACAGCCAGTTTAATAAGAGCCAGTTAGGCATCGCCCTGGACCGGCATCAGGCTTTCTGGGATATCGACTACGACAGCGGCCAACGCTACCGTTTTGGCGATGTCACTTTTGAAGGGTCGCAAATCCGCGACGAATACCTGCAAAACTTAATCCCCTTTAAAGAGGGGGATTTTTATGAGTCAAAAGATTTGGCCGAACTGAACCGGCGTCTTTCCGCTACCGGCTGGTTTAACTCAGTAGTGGTGGCACCCGAGTTCGACAAAGCTCGTCAGAGCAAGGTATTACCGCTGCACGGCGTGGTCTCACCCCGCACCGAAAACACCATTGAAACCGGGGTAGGTTACTCCACGGACGTCGGGCCGCGCGTTAAAGCGACCTGGAAAAAACCGTGGATGAACTCCTACGGCCACAGCCTGACCACCAGCGCCAGCATCTCGGCCCCGGAGCAGCAGCTCGATTTCAGCTATAAAATGCCGCTGCTGAAAAACCCGCTGGAGCAATATTACCTGCTGCAGGGCGGGTTCAAGCGTACCGATCTGAACGACACCGAGGCAGACTCCACTACCCTTGCCATATCGCGCTACTGGGATCTCTCCAGCGGCTGGCAGCGGGCGATTAACCTGCGCTGGAGCCTCGATCACTTTACCCAGGCGAACGTGACTAACACCACGATGCTGCTCTACCCGGGGGTCATGATTAGCCGTACACGCTCCCGCGGCGGCCTGATGCCGACGTGGGGGGATTCTCAGCGTTACTCGGTGGATTACTCCAATAGCGCCTGGGGCTCGGACGTGGACTTTGTGGTCGTGCAGGCCCAGAACGCCTGGATTCGCACCCTCTACGATCGCCACCGCTTTGTGGTCCGCGGTAATCTGGGCTGGATCGAAACCGGCGATTTCGACAAGGTGCCACCCGACCTGCGTTTCTTCGCCGGTGGTGACCGCAGTATTCGCGGCTATAAATACAAATCCATCGCGCCGGAAGATAACGAAGGCAAGCTGATCGGGGCCTCGAAGCTGGCCACCGGCTCGCTGGAGTATCAATATAACGTGACAGGTAAGTGGTGGGGGGCGACCTTCATCGACAGCGGCGAAGCGGTGAGTGACATTCGCCGTAGCGATTTTAAAACCGGCGCCGGGGTTGGCGTGCGATGGGAATCGCCGGTGGGGCCGATCAAGCTCGACTTTGCCGTGCCGATAGGTGACAAAGACAACCACGATCTGCAGTTTTATATCGGTCTGGGGCCAGAATTATGAGTTTATGGAAGAAGATAAGCCTCGGCGTACTGATTTTTATTCTGCTGCTGCTGGGGACGGTGGCCTTCCTGGTGGGCACCACCAGCGGCCTGCATGTACTGTTTAAGGCGGCGAACCGCTGGGTACCGGGGCTGGAAATTGGCCAGGTGACCGGCGGCTGGCGCGATCTGCATTTGAGGAACGTGCGTTATACCCAGCCGGGCGTGGCGGTAAATGCGGGCGATTTTCACCTTGCGGTGAAGCTGGGCTGTTTGCGCGACAGCAAACTTTGCGTCAATGACCTCTCGCTTAAAGACGTCAACGTGGCGATTGATTCGAGCAAAATGCCGAAATCGGCGCCGCCAGAAGAGGAGGACAGCGGCCCGCTGAACCTCTCTACGCCGTATGAAATCGCCCTTTATCGGGTGGCGTTGAACAACGTTAACGTCAAAATCGACGATACCACGGCCTCGGTGATGGACTTCACGTCCGGCCTGCGCTGGCAGGAGAAAAACCTGACCCTGACCCCAACCTCGTTACAGGGGCTCTTGATTGCCCTGCCAAAAGTGGCCGACGTGGCGCAGGAAGAGATTGTCGAT
Source organism: Leclercia sp. UBA1284 (assembly GCF_002308415.1). NCBI lineage: Bacteria > Pseudomonadati > Pseudomonadota > Gammaproteobacteria > Enterobacterales > Enterobacteriaceae > Leclercia > Leclercia sp. UBA1284. The sequence goes on along the minus strand of NZ_DBUS01000007.1, from coordinate 389,853 downwards.
CCAAAAATTCAGAAGCCGCAGCCGGAGGAAAAACCGCTTGGCGAGACGCTGAAGGATCTCTTCTCAAAACCGGTTCTGCCGGAGATGACCGACGTTCATCTGCCGCTCAATCTTAACATCGAAGAATTTAAGGGCGAGCAGCTGCGCCTGACCGGTGACACCGACCTGACCGTCTTTAACATGCTGCTTAAAGTCAGCAGCATTGACGGCAACATGAAGCTCGATGCGCTGGATATCGACACCAACCAGGGGAGCGTAAATGCGACCGGTAATGCGCTGCTGCGTGATAACTGGCCGGTAAATATCACCCTTAATAGTGCCCTCAATATCGATCCGCTCAAAGGCGAGAAGGTGAAGCTGAAGGTAGGCGGTGCCCTGCGCGACCAGCTGGAATTTGGCGTTAATCTCTCTGGCCCGGTGGATATGGTGCTGCGCGGCCAGACCCGCCTTGCCGAAGCCGGCCTGCCGCTCAATCTGGAGCTGGTAAGCGAGCAACTCTACTGGCCATTCACCGGTGAGAAGCAGTACCAGGCCGATGATCTGAAGCTGAAGCTCAGCGGCAAAATGACCGATTACACCCTGTCGTTCCGCACGGCGGTGAAGGGCGAAGGTTTACCGCCCGCGACCATCACCCTTGATGCAAAGGGCAATGAGCAGCAGGTTAATCTCGATAAGCTCACCGTGGCAGCGCTGGAAGGCAAAACCGAACTGACGGCACTCCTCGACTGGCAGCAGGCTATCAGCTGGCGCGGTGAGCTGAAGCTGGCAGGTATTAACACGGCAAAAGAGTTCCCGGAGTGGCCATCGAAGCTCGACGGGCTGATCAAAACGCGCGGCAGTCTGTACGGCGGGACCTGGCAAATGGACGTGCCGGAGATCAAGCTGGCCGGCAACGTGAAACAGAACAAGCTCAACGTTGATGGTTCCCTGAAGGGCAACAGCTATCTCCAGTGGACTATCCCGGGGCTGCACGTGGCGCTGGGACGTAATAACGCGGATATCAAAGGCGAGCTAGGGGTAAAAGACCTCAACCTCGACGCCACTATTGATGCGCCCAATCTGGATAATGCCCTGCCAGGGCTAGGCGGTACGGCCAAAGGACTGGTGAAAGTGCGCGGTACGGTAGAGGCGCCGCAGCTGCTGGCGGATATCACTGCCAATAACCTGCGCTGGCAAGAACTCTCCGTGGCCCGCGTGCGCGTAGAGGGCGACGTAAAATCCACCGATCAGATTGCCGGTAACCTGAACCTGCGCGTTGAGCGCATTGCTCAGCCGAGCGTCAATCTGAGTCTGGTGACCCTGGAGGCCAAAGGCAGCGAGAAGCAGCACGATCTCCAGCTACGGGTGCAGGGTGAGCCGGTTGCCGGCCAGCTGCATCTGACCGGCAGCTTTGACCGTCAGGGGCAGCGCTGGAAAGGCACGCTGGATAACACCCGCTTCACCACCCCGGTGGGGCCGGTGGCGCTCTCCCGTTCTGTCGCGCTGGATTACCGCAACGCGGAACAAAAAATCAGCATTGGCCCGCACTGCTGGACCAACCCGAACGCCGAGCTGTGTCTCCCTCAGACCGTCGATGCCGGCGCCGAAGGTCGCGCGGTCGTGAATCTGAACCGCTTCGACCTGGCGATGCTGAAACCCTTTATGCCCGAGACGACGCAGGCGAGCGGCGTATTCAGCGGTAAAGCGGATGTGGCGTGGGATACCACCAAACCGGGCCTGCCGCAGGGCAGCGTGACGCTTGCCGGACGAAACGTGAAGGTGTCGCAGGAGGTCAATGGTGCACCGCTGCCGCTGGACTTCAGTACGCTCAACCTGCGTGCCGATCTGCACAACAACCGCGCCCAGCTGGAGTGGTTAATTCGTCTGGTCAACAACGGCCAGCTCGATGGTCAGGTGCAGATAAGCGATCCACAGGGGCAGCGTAATCTGGGCGGCAACGTCAATATTCGCAACCTCAACCTGGCGATGGTCAACACCATCTTCTCACGCGGCGAAAAGGCGGCGGGGATGCTGAATGCCAACCTGCGCCTGGCGGGGAATGCGCAGAGCCCGCAGCTGTTTGGCCAGATGCAGCTGAACGGCGTGGACATCGACGGTAACTTTATGCCGTTTGATATGCAGCCAAGCCAGCTCGCGATGAAATTCAATGGCATGAGTTCGACGCTTGCCGGGGTCGTGCGCACGCAGCAGGGGCAGATCAACCTGAGCGGCGATGCAGACTGGAGCCAGCTTGATAACTGGCGCGCGCGGGTGGCCGCGAAGGGCAGCAAGGTGCGTATCACGGTGCCGCCAATGGTGCGGCTGGATGTCTCGCCGGACGTGGTATTTGAAGCGACGCCGAGCCTCTTCACCCTCGATGGCCGCGTAGATGTGCCCTGGGCGCGAATCGTGGTGCACGACCTGCCAGAGAGCGCGGTGGGCGTCTCCAGCGACGAGGTGATGCTTGATAACAATCTGCAGCCCAAAGAGGCGCAGAGCGCGGGCATTCCGATTAACAGCAACCTGATAGTCCACGTCGGCAACAACGTGCGTCTGGACGCCTTTGGCCTGAAGGCCCGCCTTACCGGCGACCTGAAGGTAGCTCAGGATAAGCAGGGGCTGGGGCTTAACGGGCAGATCAATATTCCGGAAGGGCGCTTCCATGCCTACGGCCAGGATCTGCTTGTGCGTAAAGGCGAGCTGCTCTTCTCTGGTCCGCCGGACCAGCCGCTGCTGAATATTGAAGCGATCCGTAATCCGGAGTCGACAGAAAACGACGTGATTGCCGGGGTGCGGGTAACCGGCACCGCCGACGAACCGAAAGCGGAGATCTTCTCTGACCCGGCGATGTCGCAACAGGAAGCGCTCTCTTACCTGCTGCGCGGCCAGGGGCTGGACAGCAACCAGAGCGACAGTGCTGCTATGACCTCAATGTTAGTTGGCCTGGGGGTTGCACAAAGTGGGCAGGTTGTGGGTAAAATCGGCGAGACGTTTGGCGTAAGCAATCTGGCGCTGGACACCCAGGGGGTCGGTGACTCCTCGCAGGTGGTGGTCAGCGGCTATGTTCTGCCGGGTCTGCAGGTAAAATACGGTGTGGGGATCTTTGACTCCTTAGCGACTCTCACGTTACGCTATCGCCTGATGCCTAAGCTATATCTGGAAGCGGTGTCTGGCGTAGACCAGGCACTCGATCTGCTCTATCAGTTTGAGTTTTAGCAATGCGAATATTTGTCTACGGCAGTTTACGAACCAAGCAAGGCAACAGCCACTGGATGACCAACGCCCAGTTGCTGGGTAATTACAATGTCGAGAACTACCAGTTGTACAGTCTGGGCCACTATCCAGGCGCGGTTCCGGGAAACGGAACGGTACAAGGTGAGGTCTACCGCATTGATAATGCCACGCTAGCCGAACTTGATGCCTTGCGCACCAGGGGCGGTGAATATGCACGCCAGTTAATCCAGACGCCATACGGGAGTGCATGGATGTACGTGTACCAACGTCCGGTCGAAGGCTTAACGCTGATTGAAAGCGGCAATTGGTTAGACAGAGACCAGTACTGACCCCGCTTGAAGATTGAAATGAACAACGCCACCCTCGGGTGGCGTTGTTTTTTGCGATGGCACTCGCGATTGGCCGGGAAACGGCTCACCTCATTGCAAATTCTTGCGTAACGCTTTCCCGAATGTTGAACAAGACACTTTTTCTGCTGGCGCGCACAAAAAACCTCGCGTAAAACGGATAATATCTTCTCTGGAGTTATACTTTGTATAATCTGGAGGGGTTATGCGTATTACGATTAAGAAATGGGGAAATAGCGCTGGGGTCATCATTCCCGGCGCCATCATGAAAGAACTTAACATGCAGGTGGGACAGAGTATGGAAGCTCAGGTCGTTGATAATCAGGTGGTACTTAAACCTCTCAGTAAGCGTTACACCCTTGAAGAACTGCTGGCGCAGTGCGATCCGAACGCGGCGCCCGCCACGGAAGATGAACTGTGGGGCAATGCAGGGCCGATGGGCAATGAAGTATGGTGAGGGCGCAGACGTACGATCGGGGCGATATCGTGCTGGTCAACTTTTCTCCTGCAAACGGCCATGAACAGCAAGGCGCTGGTCGGCCAGCGCTGGTGCTCTCGCTCAGTACGTTTAATCAGACCGGTATGGTGCTGGTGGCCCCCATTACGCAGGGCGGTAGTTATGTCCGCTACGCCGGGTTTGCTGTGCCTGTAAGCTGTGAAGAGGGGGATGTTCAGGGGGCCGTGCTGGTTAATCAGCTCCGGATGATGGATCTCCATGCCCGGCAGGCGAAAAAGATCGCCATCGCAACGGACGAGGTCGTAGAGGATGCCCTGCTGCGTCTGCAGGCCATCATCGACTGACTCAGGTAAATGCCACCCTCGGGTGGCGTTGTTTTTTTAATTCCCTTCCTGGCGCAGCTTAAAGATCTGCACCGTGTCCAACAGCTGCTCCGCCTGGCGGTGCATGGCCCTGGCCGCGGCTGAGGACTCCTGCGAGAGCGTCGCATTCTGCTGCGTGGCGGTGTCCATATGGGTGACTGCCACGTTGACCTGGTCGATCCCGGTGCTCTGTTCATGGCTGGCATGAGAAATCGCCTCGATCAGCTCGCTCACTTTACTCACGCTGTGCAGGATATCTGCCATTGCCGCGCCGGCCTCTTTCACCTGGCCGTTCCCTTCGTCGATGCGACTGACCGAGCGGTCGATCAACACCCGAATCTCTTTCGCCGCAGCCGCGGAGCGTTGCGCCAGGGCGCGCACTTCGGCCGCCACCACCGCAAAGCCTCGCCCTTCGCTACCGGCACGGGCGGCTTCGACGGCGGCGTTCAGCGCCAGAATATTGGTCTGGAAGGCGATACTGTCGATCATGCTAATAATGGTATTGATTTCGCTGGAGAAATTATGAATCTCGTTCATGGTCTGTACCGCGCGTTCCACCGCTTGCTCACCCTGCCGGGCTACCTGATGGGCGCTACGGGCGAGATCGCTGGCAGTCTGCGAATTCTCTGCGTTGCTCTTCACCACCGACGTCAACTCCTCCATCGAGGCGGCTGTCTGTTCCAGCGCGCTGGCCTGGGCTTCATTTCGCGAAGAGAGCTCATGGCTACCGCTGGCAATTTGTGCCGAGGCGGTGGCAATGGTCTCGGTGCCGCTACGCACCCCAGAGACAATGCGCGTCAGATTGACGTTCATCTCCTGCAGTGCGCGCATCAGTTCGGCGGTCTCATCGCGACCGGCAATGGTAAAGCGTGACTGCAAATCGCCGGCCGCCACGGTGCGGGCAATGCTCACTGCCTGTGCCAGCGGGCGGGTAATACTGCGAATCAGCCACCAGGTTACCAGCAGTCCTGCCGCGAGCGTCAACGCCATGGCCAGCAGGAGCATCCAGCGCGTCTCATGAAAGCGCGCCTGGTTCTGGGCAATGGTGTGCTGGTGGAGCGCTTTTGCGTGGGCCAGCGTTTGGGCAACCACCTCGTCGATCCTTTTTGTCGGCTCGCGGTCAATGCCGGTCACCTGTTTATCCACCTCCTGTGCGCTGGTCACATCACCCACCCGATAGGCGTTCAGCGCCGACAGATACTGCTGCTGCAGCCCGGCGTGGATCGCCCGTGTCGCCAGCACCTGCTGGTTATCCATCCCGATTTTCGGCAGCAGTTCGCTCAGGTGCGTTAAGAGCGCCTGGGTGTTCTGGCTCTCGCGAATAAAGGCCGCTTTATATTTATCGAACGCCTCCTGCCCCTGAGCCCCGCGCAGCAGGGTGTTCTTCCACTCCTGAACCTGGATCTTGAACTGCACCTGCGCATTACGCGCGGTATCAATGCTCTCGGTAATGGTCTGTTCCATCGTCATAATCTGTTCATTCTGCGTCAGGCTGTTGCTGTTTATCGCCAGCCCACGCAAACCGATAAATAACGTCGCAAGCAGGAGCAGCGAGGCCAGCAGCCCCAGTCGTTGGCCGATGGTGAGTGTGTTGAGTTTCATCTGTAGCGGGGATTCCCTGTAGGTAATAAAGCGATCGCGATCATGTCCCGAAGATATCGACCCACATCAGGCAGACTTTATGGCAGTAACCCGGCATTAGGGCAGGGGGAAAGCGCTATCTAATTAATACTGATAGGGAAAAGTGCTTTGTGACAATTTCGTGGCATTTCACTTTGGCGGGAGGCAGAGGCGAGGCTCAGGTATACAGGCAAAAAAAAACCCCGACGTATCGGGGTCTTATAATCAGGAAAACATTACTTCTTCGCTGCGCGCTCGAAGGAGGCAACGATCTCAGCTTTCGCCGCTTCTGCGTTGTCCCAGCCGTCAACTTTAACCCATTTGCCTTTCTCGAGATCTTTGTAGTGCTCGAAGAAGTGGGAGATCTGCGCTTTCAGCAGCTCTGGCAGGTCGTTCACATCTTTAATGTGATCGTACTCTTTGCTCAGTTTGGTGTGCGGTACGGCAACCAGCTTCGCATCTTCGCCCGCTTCGTCAGTCATTTTCAGCACGCCAACCGGACGGCAGCGAATCACTGAGCCTGGCTGCAGTGGGTACGGCGTAGGGACCAGAACGTCAACCGGGTCACCATCCAGAGACAGGGTGTTATTGATGTAGCCGTAGTTGCACGGATAGAACATCGCGGTAGACATGAAACGGTCAACAAACAGTGCGCCGGTGTCTTTGTCGATTTCGTATTTGATCGGATCGGCGTTAGCCGGGATTTCGATAACTACATAGATGTCTTCTGGCAGTTCTTTACCCGCAGGGACGTTGAGTAAGCTCATGTCTGTGTCCTATAAAATGATTGGCAAACAAGTGGCGAGTATTATAGCCAACTCACGCTGAATGTCTTTTCCTGTTTTTGTCTCTTCTGCCTGCTCAGGGCCCTTTTCAGCCTCTTCTCATGACAGGAATGTCCATAAACTCAGCCGCATTTTTAATGGTTCGATGAAAGCGATTACAAACTTGTGATTAACGTTTTATTCACTTTTCCGAAGTGTGATGTAACGCAATCTGTAACACCTGCCATTGGCTATAGTTTGTTCGCAGAACACCTTTTACCCAACAATAAACTACCCTACGAGGACGTTCTTATGTGGAAGCGCTTACTTCTCGTCACAGCAGTTTCGGCAGCCATGTCGTCTATGGCAATGGCCGCCCCTTTAACCGTAGGATTCTCGCAGGTCGGCTCTGAGTCCGGCTGGCGCGCCGCTGAGACCAGCGTCGCCAAAAGCGAGGCGGAGAAACGCGGCATTACGCTGAAGGTTGCCGACGGCCAGCAAAAGCAGGAAAACCAGATCAAAGCTGTGCGTTCGTTTATTGCGCAGGGCGTTGACGCCATCTTCATCGCGCCGGTGGTGGCGACCGGCTGGGAACCGGTTTTGAAAGAGGCAAAAGACGCTGAAATTCCGGTCTTCTTGCTCGACCGATCAGTGGATGTCAAAGACAAATCTCTCTATATGACCACCGTCACCGCCAACAACGTTCTGGAAGGACAATTAATAGGCGAATGGCTGATCAAAGAGGTCAACGGCAAGCCCTGTAACGTAGTGGAGCTGCAGGGGACCGTGGGTGCCAGCGTCGCCATCGATCGTAAGAAGGGCTTCGCCGAGGCCATCGCCAAAGCGCCAAACATTAAAATCATCCGCTCCCAGTCCGGCGACTTTACCCGCAGTAAAGGTAAAGAGGTCATGGAGAGCTTTATCAAAGCGGAAAACAACGGCAAGAACATCTGCATGGTTTACGCCCATAACGATGACATGGTGATCGGGGCCATTCAGGCCATCAAAGAGGCGGGTCTGAAGCCAGGTAAAGATATCCTCACCGGCTCCATCGACGGCGTACCGGATATCTATAAAGCGATGATTGACGGCGAAGCCAATGCCAGCGTCGAGCTGACGCCGAACATGGCGGGCCCGGCATTCGACGCGCTGGAAAAATTCAAGAAAGACGGCACCCTGCCAGAGAAAGTCACCATCACCAAGTCCACTCTCTATCTGCCTGATACTGCAAAAGAAGAGTTAGAGAAAAAGAAAAATATGGGCTACTGAGTCTTTACTTTCCTCTCCCCCGTTGGGGAGAGGGTGAGAGAACACTATGACAACTGACCAACATCAGGAAATCCTTCGCACTGAGGGGCTCTGTAAATACTTCCCCGGCGTCAAAGCGCTGGATGGGGTCGACTTTAGTCTGCGTCGCGGGGAGATCATGGCGCTGCTGGGTGAAAACGGCGCCGGCAAATCGACCCTCATCAAAGCGCTGACCGGGGTCTATCACGCCGATCGGGGCACCATCTGGCTGGAAGGGAACGCCATCTCCCCGAAAAATACGGCCCATGCCCAGCAGCTGGGGATTGGCACGGTCTACCAGGAGGTGAATCTGCTGCCGAACATGTCGGTGGCCGATAATCTGTTTATTGGTCGGGAACCCAGACGCTTTGGCCTGCTACGCCGCAAAGAGATGGAGGCGCGCGCCACCCGTCTGATGGAATCTTATGGCTTCTCGCTCGACGTGCGCGAGCCGCTCAACCGCTTTTCCGTGGCGATGCAGCAAATCGTCGCCATCTGCCGTGCTATCGACCTCTCGGCGAAGGTACTGATCCTCGACGAGCCCACCGCCAGCCTCGATACCCAGGAGGTCGAAATGCTCTTCACCCTGATGCGCCAGCTGCGCGATCAGGGGGTGAGCCTGATTTTCGTCACCCACTTCCTCGATCAGGTGTATGCGGTGAGCGACCGCATTACCGTGCTGCGTAACGGAAGCTTTGTCGGTTGCCGCGAAACCCGCGAACTGCCGCAGATCGAGCTGGTGAAAATGATGCTGGGGCGCGAACTCGACACCCATGCGTTGCAACGCGCGGGCCGCACGCTGTTAAGCGATAAACCCGTGGCGGCGTTTAAGGATTACGGCAAAAAAGGGACCATTGCGCCGTTCGATCTGGAGGTTCGTCCCGGTGAGATCGTCGGCCTGGCGGGGCTGTTAGGCTCCGGGCGCACCGAAACCGCTGAAGTGATTTTTGGCATTAAGCCTGCCGATAGCGGTACGGCCCTGATCAAGGGCAAGCCGCAGACCTTGCGATCTCCCCATCACGCCTCCTGTCTGGGGATTGGCTTCTGCCCGGAAGATCGTAAAACCGACGGCATTATTGCCGCTGCCTCGGTACGGGAAAATATCATTCTGGCGCTCCAGGCCCAGCGTGGCTGGCTGCGCCCGATCCCGCGTAAAGAGCAGAACGCCATTGCCGAGCGCTTTATCCGCCAGCTAGGGATCCGCACCCCCAGCGCCGAGCAGCCCATTGAATTCCTCTCCGGCGGTAATCAGCAAAAAGTGTTGCTCTCCCGCTGGCTTCTCACCAAACCGCAATTCCTGATCCTCGATGAGCCCACGCGTGGCATCGACGTGGGGGCGCACGCGGAGATCATTCGCCTGATCGAAACCCTGTGTGCCGACGGACTGGCGCTGCTGGTCATCTCGTCCGAGCTGGAGGAGCTGGTGGGGTACGCCGATCGCGTCATTATTATGCGCGATCGCAAGCAGGTGGCAGAGATCCCGCTGGATGCGCTTTCCGTTCCGGCAATTATGAATGCCATCGCGGCATAAGGAGAGCAGCGTGATGTCTCGTACAGTCCCCCAAACCGGGCAGCCCAAACGCCGTTTTTCCTGGCCCACCGGCATGCCGCAAATTATCGCGCTCCTGCTGGTATTGGTGGTCGATAGCCTTGTGGCGCCGCATTTCTTTCAGATTGTGTTGCAGGATGGCCGTCTGTTCGGCAGCCCGATTGATATTTTAAACCGCGCCGCGCCGGTGGCGCTGCTGGCCATCGGGATGACGCTGGTGATCGCCACCGGCGGCATTGACCTGTCGGTCGGGGCGGTGATGGCGATCGCGGGCGCGACCGCCGCCTCGATGACTGTGGCCGGGCATAGCCTGCCGGTGGTGCTGCTGGTGACGCTGGGCACCGGCGTGCTGGCAGGACTATGGAACGGTGTGCTGGTGGCGATCCTCAAAATCCAGCCCTTCGTGGCAACCTTAATCTTGATGGTGGCTGGACGCGGAGTGGCGCAGTTGATCACCTCCGGGCAGATCGTCACCTTTAATGCGCCGAACCTGGCCTGGATCGGCAGCGGCTCGCTGCTCTTCTTCCCGACTCCGGTGATCATTGTGGTGGTCACGCTGATCGCCTTCTGGCTCTTCACCCGCAAAACGGCCCTCGGCATGTTTATCGAAGCGGTGGGGATTAACATTCGCGCCGCAAAAAACGCCGGGGTCAGTACCCGCCTGATGGTGATGCTGACGTACGTGCTGAGCGGCGTCTGTGCAGCCATTGCCGGGGTGATTGTCGCGGCGGATATACGCGGCGCCGATGCGAATAACGCTGGCCTCTGGCTGGAGCTGGACGCCATTCTGGCGGTGGTCATCGGCGGCGGCTCGCTGATGGGCGGGCGTTTTAACCTGCTGCTGTCGGTGATTGGTGCACTGATTATTCAGGGGATGAACACCGGGATCCTACTGTCAGGATTCCCGCCGGAGCTCAATCAGGTGGTGAAAGCGGTGGTCGTGCTCTGCGTGCTGATCGTCCAGTCACCGCGCTTTATCAGTATAATTAAGGGGATGCGTGGTCATGATAAAACGTAACTTACCGCTAATGATCACCCTCGGCGTCTTTGTGCTGGGGTATCTCTACTGCCTGACGCAATTCCCCGGCTTTGCCTCTACGCGGGTCATTTGCAACATCCTGACGGATAATGCGTTTCTTGGCATTATTGCGGTGGGGATGACCTTTGTGATCCTCTCCGGCGGGATTGATCTTTCGGTCGGCTCGGTGATCGCCTTCACCGGCGTTTTTCTCGCTAAGGCGATCGGCTTCTGGGGGATCTCACCGCTGCTGGCGTTCCCACTGGTGCTGATCATGGGCTGTGCCTTCGGCGCTTTTATGGGGCTGCTGATCGACGCCCTGAAGATCCCGGCCTTTATCATCACCCTGGCGGGGATGTTCTTCCTGCGCGGTGTCAGTTATCTGGTCTCTGAAGAGTCGATTCCCATTAACCACCCGATCTATGACACTCTCTCCAGCCTGGCGTGGAAAATCCCCGGCGGCGGACGGCTCAGCATTCTGGGCCTGGTGATGCTGGGGGTGGTGGTGATCGGGATCTTCCTCGCGCACCGTACCCGCTTTGGTAACGAAGTTTATGCCATTGGCGGTAGCGCGACCTCAGCCAACCTGATGGGGATCTCCACCCGTAGCACCACCATTCGTATCTATATGCTCTCTACCGGGCTGGCGACGCTGGCGGGGATCGTCTTCTCCATTTATACCCAGGCGGGCTACGCGCTGGCGGGGGTTGGGGTGGAGCTGGACGCTATCGCCTCTGTCGTTATCGGCGGTACGCTGTTGAGCGGCGGTGTCGGGACGGTACTGGGGACGCTGTTTGGCGTGGCAATCCAGGGGCTGATCCAGACCTATATCAACTTCGACGGCACCCTGAGTTCGTGGTGGACCAAGATTGCGATTGGCATTCTGCTGTTTGTCTTTATCGCTCTGCAGCGTGGCCTGACCGTACTCTGGGAGAACCGCCAGAGCTCACCGGTGACCCGGGTGGGCACCCCAGGAGCCAGGCAGTAACCTGCTGAATTTGCGCAAAGTATAAACTTTTTCCGGTAGCGGCCGATAACCTTTCTTTCTGTCCAGATATATCTCGCTACCGGAAATAACATCATGCTTAAAACGCTATCGATTCGTACCGGCTTGCTTTCGTTACTGGCCGTTATGACCCTTCTGCTGCTGCTTGTCAGCGGTATTGGCATTTATGCCCTCACACAGAGTTCCTCCTCTTTGCAGCGCATCAACCACCTACAGGGTGAACAGCTAGTCCAGCTGAACGCGGGCTACACCCTGATCCTGCGCGCGCGCAACGAAGCGGGTCAGGCGGTTCGCATGATGGAGGTGGGGTTGCTGGATGATGCCGCCAAATCGGTGAAAAACATCAACGCCGAATTCGCCCAGGCACAGAAAACATTAAAAGCCGTGATCGACGGTGGCGTGACCGATCCGCAGGGTGACGCGCTATTAAAGCGCGTTGCAGTGAGCTTTGCCGCCTATCAAGAGAAGGGGATCGCCCCGATGCAGGCTGCGCTGAATGAGCAGAGCGCCGATGCTTACTACGATCTGCTGGAAAACAGTCTGGTACCGGTGGCGCGTCAGTTTAATAACGACATGCAGGCTTTTCAGGCCTGGAGCGAAACCCGCGGCAATGCTGAAGTGGCGGCGGTGCAGGCCAGTAAAAATCGGGTGATGATCCTCATCATCGTAGCCGCGCTGCTGACGGCGGGTATTATCGTGCTGGCCTGGCTGGCATTGCGTCATATGCTGCTGAAACCCCTCTCCAGCTCAATTGCCCAACTGGAGCATGTGGCGGCAGGCGATCTGACCCACGCCCTGAATGCCCCGGCCAGCCAGGAGATTAACCGCCTGAATACTGCCATCGAAATAATGCGTCAGTCCCTGATGGAGTCGGTACTGCGGGTGCGCGATGCCAGTGCGCAGATTGATACCGGCAGCCGCGAACTGACTGCGGGCAACAACCACCTGGCCCAGCGCACGGAATCAACCGCGACCTCGCTCGAGCAGACGGCAGCCAGTATGGAAGAGATCACCGCCACGGTGCGGCAAAACGCCGATAATGCCGATCAGGCCCACCAGCTGGCGCAGACCGTCTCCGATACCGCTGACCGCGGTAGTGAGATGGTCTGTTATGTAATTGAGAAGATGCGCGATATCGCCGGCAGTTCTGACCGTATCGCCGATATTCTTAGCGTTATTGACGGTATCGCATTCCAGACCAATATCCTGGCGCTGAACGCCTCGGTGGAAGCGGCTCGCGCGGGTGAGCAGGGTCGGGGCTTTGCGGTTGTGGCGGGGGAAGTACGCAACCTGGCGAGCCGTAGCGCCGATGCCGCCAAAGAGATCCGCTTGCTTATTAGTGATTCTCAGTCACACGTGAGCGAGGGCAGCGAGCTGGCGCAGCAGGCGGGCGAGACCATGGATGAGATTGCCAACGAAGTGATGCGAATGACAAAGCTGATGCGCGAAATCGCCAGTGCTTCGCAGGAGCAGAGCCGGGGCATTGAGCAGGTCAATATTGCCGTTAGCCAGATGGATGAAACCGCACAACAAAATGCGGCGCTGGTGCAGCAATCCTCTGCGGCGACGCGTTCGCTGGAAGAGCAGTCCCGCGAACTTATCGAAGCGATGTCATCCTTTAAACTGTCGATGCAGCAGGCATAGTGCGCAGGCGTTCCGCCGCGACAGGCGGCGGGACACCCTCTACAGTTGCCACTTCCCCCGCCAGATTCTGATGAATCAGGCTTAGCAATTTCTCCAGTTCGTTGGTCAGGCGCAGCGCTTCCGCGGTCGGTTCCAGAAACAGCCCTTTGCGCGTGAACAGCGGCTCGCTAAACAGCAAGCCAAACCGTTTTAATGCCAGGCTTACCGCAGGGCGGGACATTTTTAACCGTAATGAGGCCTTCGCCAGGCTGCCGCAGCGAACCACTTCGATAAAAACAGGAATTAAATTCAGATCGATACCTGTCGATGAGCGTGAGAGATTTTTCATTAGCAGCCGGTTCCAACAAAGCGTATTTACCGGGGCAATAATGCGGGGAAGTTACCCGTAATAATAGCGAGATTTTTATATGTATTTATACTCGTTAAAATATAAATCAGCGTGAAGAATTCACTCAACGCAAAGCGCGTTGTGTTTCTTTTTGCAGGGTAATCAAAGAAGTATCTGTTTATTGCGTGCGAAAGAAATCGCGCGGGGTGCTGACAAATAAAGGGGCTGTCGCCCCTTTTAACATTCTGCGTTACGCGTCCGGGAATTCCCGAATAAAGCGTTCAACATCGTCAACCATATGGTCATTACCCACGAAGAACGAGCGACGCTGGTGCAGACTCTCGGGTTGAATATCCAGAATACGCTCTTTGCCATCGCTGGCCTTACCGCCCGCCTGCTCTGCGAGGAAGGCCATCGGGTTGCACTCATACAGCAGACGCAGTTTCCCTTCCGGATGGCTGGCAGTGCTTGGGTAGAGGTAAATCCCGCCCTTCAGCAGGTTGCGGTGGAAATCCGCCACCAGAGAACCGATATAGCGCGAGGTATAAGGACGCTGCGTCGCTTTATCCTCTTCCTGGCAGAACTTAATGTACTTCTTCACGCCGTTCGGGAATTTAATGTAGTTCCCTTCGTTGATGGAGTAGGTGCTGCCTTTCTGCGGGAAGCGCATACGCTCCTGGCAGAGACAGAACACGCCCAGAGACGGGTCGTAGGTAAAGGCGTGCACACCGCAGCCGGTGGTGTAGACCAGCATGGTGGAGGAGCCGTAAACCACATAGCCTGCGGCCACCTGGCGATTGCCCGGCTGCAGGAAATCCTCTTCGGTGACCGGAGTGCCTACCGGGGTCACGCGACGATAAATAGAGAAGATCGTCCCGACGGAGACGTTAACGTCGATGTTGGAGGAACCATCCAGCGGATCCATCAGCACGACATATTTTGCGTGTTCACACCCTTCGAAGACCACAATCTCGTCTTCTTCTTCAGAGGCGATACCCGCCACGATGTCGCGCGCGCGCAGTGCAGCTTTCAGTTTTTCGTTCGCGAACAGATCAAGTTTCTGTTGAACCTCGCCCTGAACGTTTTCAGCACCGCTGGCACCCAGGATATCGACCAGACCGGCCTTGTTGATATCGCGATGGATGATCTTGGCGCCCAGCTTTATTGCCGACAACAAAGCAGTGAGCTCACCAGTAGCATGAGAGAACTCGTGCTGCTTTTCGACAATAAATTCACCTAACGTTTTCATAACACTTTCCCTGCATCGTATGTTGAGTAAAGCGATCGGATGATAATAAAGCGGTAAAACTCCAACAATCTTAACAAATATTCAAATAGTAGCGCAGAGGTGAATCGCGCCAGCAAATTACAGATTTACCTGAAATGCGTTTCTCACCTGTTAGACATATGAGTAAAATGTGCGCCACATTGAAGAAGGATAGTGACGTATGCGCATTCATATATTGGGGATTTGTGGCACTTTCATGGGCGGACTGGCCATGCTGGCGCGCTCGCTTGGCCATGAAGTGACGGGTTCGGACGCCAATGTGTATCCGCCGATGAGCACGCTTCTGGAGAAGCAGGGCATTGATCTCATTCAGGGCTATGATGCCAGCCAGCTCGATCCTCAGCCGGATCTGGTGATCATTGGTAATGCCATGACGCGCGGTAACCCCTGCGTTGAAGCCGTGCTGGAACGCAACATTCCTTACATGTCAGGGCCGCAATGGCTACACGACTTCGTGCTGCGCGATCGCTGGGTAGTGGCCGTTGCCGGTACACATGGCAAAACCACCACCGCCGGGATGGCGACCTGGATTCTGGAAGCCTGCGGCTACAAGCCCGGCTTTGTGATCGGCGGTGTGCCGGGTAATTTCGACGTTTCTGCCCGCCTGGGCGAGAGCCCGTTCTTTGTGATCGAAGCGGATGAATATGACTGCGCGTTCTTTGATAAGCGCTCCAAGTTTGTTCACTACTGCCCGCGTACCCTGATCCTCAATAACCTTGAGTTCGATCACGCGGATATTTTCGACGACCTGAAAGCAATTCAGAAGCAGTTCCACCATCTGGTGCGCATCGTGCCGGGGCAGGGACGTATCATCTCGCCGGAGAGCGATATCAACCTGAAGCAGACGCTGGCGATGGGCTGTTGGAGCGAGCAAGAGCTGGTGGGCGAGCAGGGCAAATGGCAGGCGAAAAAGCTGACCACCGACGCCTCCGAGTGGGAAGTGCTGCTCGACGGTGAAAAAGTGGGCGCAGTGAAGTGGGGCCTGGTTGGCGAACACAACATGCACAATGGCCTGATGGCGATTGCCGCCTCCCGCCACGTGGGTGTGCTGCCTGCGGATGCGGCGAACGCGCTGGGTTCCTTCGTGAATGCCCGTCGTCGCCTTGAATTGCGCGGCGAAGCCAATGGCGTGACGGTCTATGACGATTTCGCGCATCACCCAACCGCGATCCTGGCGACACTGGCAGCCCTGCGCGGCAAGGTTGGCGGTACCGCGCGTATTCTGGCGGTGCTGGAGCCTCGCTCTAACACCATGAAGATGGGGATCTGCAAAGACGATCTCGCGCCGTCGTTAGGCCGCGCCGATGAGGTGTTCCTGTTGCAGCCGCAGCATATTCCGTGGCAGGTCGCGGAAGTGGCCGAGGCCTGCATTCAGCCGGCGCACTGGAGCGCGGATGTGGATACCCTGGCAGAGATGGTGGTGAAAACCGCGCAGCCGGGCGATCACATTCTGGTGATGAGCAACGGCGGGTTCGGTGGGATCCATCAGAAGCTGCTGGACGGGCTGGCGAAGAAGGCGTCCGCTGAGTAAGTCACGGTAAAAATGACCCTGCCTCAGGCAGGGTCATCATAAATGACTTAAATTGAGCCAAATGCCTGACCCGCCGGACCAAAGGTCGCGCGATAGTCATGCAGCGTTTCCGCAATAACATCACGGCCCATCATAAATCCACCTACAACGCCAAACAGTGCGCCGCAGACAACACCAATGACCGCGGTTACCGCCTGGTTGATGCCACCCACAACTAATCCGCCGGCACCACTGACTTTTCCGCCAACGGCCACGCCAGTGGAAATGCCGTCAAAAATACCCCAGACAGCCCCTTCGAAACGCTGTTCAGCGGTTAATGCAGCCGCGGCGGCGCTGACGACCTGCATTTCCATAATATTAAGTTCACGCATTTTCGATCTCCATTAATAATTGATTTATTCCTGAGTAAAAAACAAATTACAAAGCATTTTTAGTGGACCCGGTAATTTGCGGCAAAAAGATTAACAACTACTACAAGGAATGAGAAGAGAGTAGGTATTGCTTCACAAATGAAATATGAATATGAAGTGGAAAAATTTATATTAATTTAGACATTTATCTTAGCAACGATAACCAAATGCACGGGGATGACCCCGTGCACTGAAACACTAGACGCGCTTATATAGTACCGAATGCCTGACTCGCCGGCCCAAAGGTCGCGCGATAGTCATGCCAGGTCTCAGCGATAGCTTCGCGACCCACCATAAATCCACCGACTACGCCAAACAGTGCGCCGCAGACGACACCAATGACTGCACTGACGGCCTGGTTGATACCGCCTATGACTAATCCACCCGCACCGCTGACCTTGCCGCCTACTGCCACGCCGGTGGAAATACCGTCAAAAAACCCCCAGACAGCCCCTTCGAAACGCTGGTCAGCGGTTAATTCACCTGCGGCAGCACTGACGACCTGCATTTCCATAACGTTAAGTTCACGCATTTTTAATCTCCATTGATAATTTATTTCATCCTGAGTAAAACACAAATTACAGAGCGTCTTTTAATAAACCCCGTAATCTGCCGAAAAATGGTAGCAACGAATGAACATGATGAGAAGGTGTGTGATTTTATTTCACGTATGAAATATGAATATGAAGCATAGTGGTGCAGGATTTATATGAAGAGTTCTTATGTTTATATTGCCTGCAGAATATTTTTATGGAAGGATAACGCGCACTAATATTATTTTATATGGTAAGGCAAGAGGTTATAAACACTACTGGTCATTCTCATCCTTCCGTTAATTTTCCTGTCAATAAACCATATATGAAAAAAGTTGTCTGGGTCTTTTAAAAAAAGTCAGGGATTTATTCTGCAGCAGCGCTGACCGTCGCTATTTCCCGAAGTTTGGCAGATGTGTTTTTTAAAATATTAAGGCTGACTCTTTTAAATTATTTAGACGAGAGGGAGAGAGGATGATTTTATTGGCGGCTTTCAACGATGAATTCTACTCAGACATCTGAATTCATCTCTGTATTTTTGGGTATATCAGCATTGGAAAAATGCGTTAAGTCAGTGAATAAAGCGGTACAGGAAACGCCTGCACCGCTTTAATGCTTATCACTCTTCGTTTTCGGCCAGCTCGCGCAGATACTGGAAAATCAGACGCGCAGACTTCGGCGGCTTATTCCCTTCTTTCTCTTTCTTCGCGTTACGGATTAGCGAGCGCAACTGCTGGCGATCCGCCTCCGGCCACAGGTTCAGAACTTCCGGTACCGCGTCATCACCTTGTTCAATCAAACGATCGCGGATCTGCTCCAGTTTATGGAACAGGGCAACCTGCTGGTTGTGGCGGTTTTTCAGCTTATCAAGAGCCTGGCGGATAGGATCAACGTCGCGCTGGCGCAACATTTTGCCAATCAGCTGCAGCTGGCGGCGACGGCCTTCTTTTTTGATTTTTTGTGCCAGTTCAATGGCGGCACGCAGGTCCGGGTCGAGCGGGATCTTATCCAGCGCGTTCTTACCCAGATCAACCATTTCTGCGCCAAGCTGTTTTAACTCTTCGGCGTCGCGTTTAATTTCACTTTTACTGACCCAGATGATCTCATCATCTTCGTCTTCGATGTCATCACCGGGAACGTCGTCGAGCCAGTCGTCGGGCTGCTTAGTCATGTCAGGCTCCTTAAAAAAAGAGGCTAATGTTACCAGTTAAGACGCGTACTGAGAAACGGTTCTCTGTTAGACTTCAGCTAACTACACCTTACATTATGGCATTTACGATGAAAGTGATCTCACAAGTTGCAGCGCAGCGTAAAGCACTGGAAGACGCAGTATCCACGGCGCTGGAGCTGGCTTCAGGGAAATCCGACGGGGCAGAAGTCGCCGTCAGCAAAACCACCGGCATCAGCGTAAGCACCCGCTATGGTGAAGTGGAAAACGTTGAATTTAATAGTGATGGTGCGCTGGGCATCACCGTTTATCATCAAAACCGCAAAGGCAGCGCCTCCTCTACCGACCTGAGTCCGGACGCCATCGCCCGTACCGTACAGGCAGCGCTGGATATTGCCCGCTACACTTCGCCGGATCCTTTCGCCGGCGTCGCGGATAAAGAGTTACTGGCCTTTGATGCACCGGATCTCGATCTCTTCCACCCGGCAGAAATCTCGCCGGACGAAGCGATCGAACTGGCAGCCCGCGCCGAACAGGCCTCGCTGAAAGCCGATAAACGCATCACCAATACTGAAGGCGGCAGCTTTAACAGCCACTACGGCATTAAAGTTTTCGGCAACAGCCACGGCATGATGCAGGGCTATAGCTCGACGCGTCACTCCCTGTCGAGCTGCGTGATTGCCGAAGAGAACGGCGACATGGAGCGCGATTACGCCTACACCATTGGCCGGGCTTTTGGCGATTTACAGACGCCGGAATGGGTCGGTGAAGAGTGCGCACGCCGCACGCTGTCTCGCCTGGCGCCGCGTAAACTTTCTACTATGAAAGCGCCGGTGATCTTCGCCAACGAAGTCGCTACCGGTCTGTTTGGTCACCTGGTGGGGGCGATCGCCGGCGGTGCGGTCTACCGCAAATCCACTTTCCTCCTCGATTCGCTGGGCAAACAGATCCTGCCGGAGTGGCTCACCATTGAAGAGCATCCACACCTGCTGAAAGGACTGGCCTCAACGCCGTTCGACAGTGAAGGGGTACGCACAGAACGCCGCGATATCATCAAAGAGGGGATTCTCACCCAGTGGCTGCTCACCAGCTACTCGGCACGTAAACTCGGGCTGAAAAGCACCGGCCATGCGGGCGGCATTCATAACTGGCGCATAGAAGGGCAGGGGCTGAGCTTCGAGCAGATGCTGAAAGAGATGGGCACCGGGCTGGTGGTCACCGAGCTGATGGGGCAGGGCGTCAGCGGTATTACCGGTGATTACTCCCGTGGCGCGGCCGGTTTCTGGGTAGAAAATGGCGAGATTCAGTACCCGGTGAGCGAAATTACCATCGCCGGAAATCTAAAAGATATGTGGCGCAATATGGTCACGATCGGAAACGATATCGAAACACGCAGCAATATTCAGTGTGGTTCAGTACTGTTACCAGAGATGAAAATTGCTGGTGAGTAAAACAAGCGCGCCCGGCGCGCTTTTTTAATAACAAAAAAAAGGAAGTGAGCAATGCGTAAAAACCTGTTAGCTATCCTGGCGGCATCATCGCTGGTGTTGAGTTCATCTGTCTTCGCAGCCGATCTGGAAGACAACATGGATACCCTCGCTGAAAATCTGAAAGTGGTGCAAAAAACCGATAATGCGGATGAAATGAAAGCCGCATTAACGAAGATGCGCGCCGCCGCGGTCGATTCGCAGAAAGCGACACCGCCAAAGCTGGAAGACAAAGCTCCCGATAGCGCAGAGATGAAAGATTACCGTCAGGGTCTTGAGACGCTGGTCGGTCAGATCGATGGTGCACTGAAACTGGCTAACGAAGGCAAAGTGAAAGAGGCGCGGGCCGCTGCGGATGCGTTTGCTGCCACCCGCAATGAGAACCACAAAAAATTCCGTTAAATGGGTGCCTGAGCTGTACGTCTTCTCCCCGTGTGCGGAGGCGCGCGAAACGCCTCCGCATGCTTGCTCCTTACTTACCGGAGCGACAATCCAGTCGCGCTACCACTTCGAAAGATCCGTTACGAAAACCGATCTCGCACAGTGTTTTCCTCGTTGCCAGTGTTAAGATGATTATTGTCAAAGAAATAATCATCAGAGCCCTGATAATGGGGTCTCTGCGTTTCATGGATGCCTCCTTGCTTTTATGCGGGCGAGGTAGCAAACGTCACGTGGTTAGACGTAATGTTTCGGGCCCTCGCCCTGATTTTATGTCAGGCGGGGCTTTCCACTTTCCGTCTCTTGCCTGAGACGGTCAGTCTCAAGCACCCGCAGCCACTCTATCCCATCCCCATAAGAAAACCTTATCTGCGTCACATTTCTACGAGGCTGCTCGTAAACTTTTCCACTTCGCTTCCCGTTATCTCCCGCTGAATAGCGTGATGCACATCACGTAAAACCCGGGTTTTATCTCCATTTCACCCATTTCTGTGGCACAGATCACTGGTGCCGCCCGCCTTTCCACTTCGAAGTGGAAAACAACTCGCTACAAACTCTCCACCTGCAACGTTAGTTTTATTCCAGAGCCATTAACGGGATAAGACGAGTGATAAACGGAGCGGTAATGAACGACGTTGAGGACCAGGCAGCGAAAACTGAACAGCTCGCTGACACCATGCTAGAGCAGGTTTTTGCCCTGCTTGGCCGCCACACCATCATCCCCAATGACGTGCAAAAGCAGATGCTGACCTCCCACGTTCGCGCCATGGCGCACCGGTCAGTGACCGGCGAACCTTTGCCGGAGGTCGAAGCGGACCTGTTTGATGAAATTTCACCTGATTCAATGCGGCTTGCCCGTGAAGTGGTAGCGCAGTTTGGCAACCTTCCTGATGAAGAGGCCTGGCTGCTCTCCGTTCACTTCGAAGTCGCGAAAGACAACCTTTAAGGAGCAACACAATGGAACAAATTACTGTGGTTATTGGCGATCGTCTGGGTAAAGGCCAGAAAGTGGCGGCAGGTGTAGAGAAAGCGGGCGGTCGTGCAGTGGTTGTGCCGGGCGTTGCGGCGGATATGAAGCTGGGCGACGTCATGAAAGCGGAAAACGCGACCTTCGGGATCTCTTTCTGCGGCAGCGGCGGCGCAGGTGCGATCACCGCGCAGACCAAATATGGCTACAAAGCGAAATACGGCATGCGTTCCGTGGAAGAGGGCGTGACCGCCATCAACGAAGGCTGCAACGTACTGGGCTTTGGCTTTATGGATAAAGAAGAGCTGGGCGAGCGTCTGGTTCAGGCGTGGCAGAAGAAGCACGGCGCATAAACATGAAAGAGCAATTCACCACCACGGTGAGAGTGAAAGGCAAGGGCGAGGCCAAAGCGCGCGCCTTTGCCGACGCGCTGAACCAGGTTCAGGCCGCGGTGATGAAAGCATCGCCGCATATCTTACTGCGTATTGAGCCACAGGACGTGCAGGTTGTTCAGGCGCAAGAAGCGGTGCGGAAAGAGGCGTTTCTGTTCTTCTTTCTGCGCCGGGAAAGACGCACCTACAGCGTGGAGCTGGATGTGACCGTCAACGTGACTGCCATCAATCTGGACCAGGTGGACTTTGTCACGCAACGCTGATTCTTACTAATAGGGCAGACTAATGTTCCTGATAATTTTAATAAAATCGCTCATCATCGGCGGCCTGGTTGGCGTCGGCGTAGGCGCCGGGGCTGCACGCATGTTTCATGCGCCTACCACACAGGGTATGGGCGCGTTTCGTACGTTGGGGGAACTGAACTCCTGTGAAGGAGATCCGGCGTCTCACTTCTCCTTTGGGTTAGGCTTCTTCTTTAACGCCTGGGCCTCTTCCGTCGCAGCAGGCTCCTTCACGCAGGACGTTGACCATCGCATCATCCCGAACTGGGGCGCGGCTGCGCTGATGATCAAAAACCGTAACGTCGGCGAGACGCTGCACGACCCACGCAAAATGGCGATTGCCTGCGGCGTGATCGGCATGCTCGTCGTGACCTTCCTTAACCTTACCGCCTCTTCCGTTCCCGCCGCGCTTCAGGTCACCGCCGTGAAGGTGCTGGTCCCTGCGGCCAACCTGCTGGTGAATACCGTGATGCCGGTGATCTTCTGGCTGGCGGCCATCGACGCGGGTAAAAAATCGGGCTTCTGGGCCACCGTGTTTGGCGGCGCGGCGCAGCTGATCATGGGTAACGCCGTACCGGGTCTGGTGCTGGGTATCCTGATTGGTAAAGGCGTGGAAGAGAGCGGCTGGAACCACGTCACCAAAGTGATGATGGTGGCTATCGTTCTGCTGTTCGTGCTGAGCGGCTTCTTCCGCGGCTTCGACATGAAGATGATCGAATCCTTCCATCTGACCGTGCCGAACTGGCTCGACATGATCCACAACTCGCTCAGCGGTAAATAACAGGAGCCTCTAAATGGAACAGAATAAAGGTTTTTGGTATGCCGACTGGTCGTTCCCCATCTTTGTTGGCCTGCTCTCCTCCGGCGTCTTCGCCGGGACGCACATGTACTACCTGTACGGCATCGGCGCCTTTAACGAAGTGGCCTTTGTGGCGATGCTGAAAGCGGGAATGGATACCGGCGTGTACGGCGCGGTTGCCGCGTTCGGCGCCAGCTTCCTGTTCGCGCGCATCATTGAAGGGTCGCTGGTCGGTATTCTGGATATCGGCGGGGCGATCCAGACCGGCGTAGGCCTGGGTGTACCGGCGCTGCTGCTGGGCGCGGGGATTATGTTCCCGGTGACCAACTTTATCGCCGCCCTGATAACCGGTCTGGTGATTGGCCTGGCGATTGGCTACGTCATCATTCTGGCGCGTAAGTTCACCATCAACCAGAGCAACTCCACCTACGGCGCAGACGTAATGATGGGCGCGGGTAACGCCTCCGGCCGCTTCCTCGGCCCCTTGATCATCCTCAGCGCCATGACCGCCTCCATTCCGATCGGCGTGGGTTCACTGCTGGGCGCACTGCTGTTTTACATCTGGCAGAAGCCGATTACCGGCGGCGCCATCCTTGGTGCGATGCTGTTGGGCTGGCTGTTCCCGGTCGCCCTTTAATACCCGCGGGCGCTTCGGCGCCCGCTCCTTCAGGAGATACGCATGTTTGATTTACTCCTGCGCCGTGCGCGCCTTACCGACGATACCCTGACCGATATCGCCATTCAGGACGGGAAAATCGCGGCGCTGGGCGAAATTGACGCTCCCGCACGTAAAACGGTCGAGCTGAACGGCGATGTGTTTGTCAGCGCCGGCTGGATCGATTCTCACGTTCACTGCTACCCGAACTCTCCCATTTACCACGACGAGCCTGACAGCGTCGGCATCGCCACCGGCGTCACCTCGGTGGTAGACGCGGGCAGTACCGGAGCCGACGACGTTGACGATTTCTACGCGATTACCCGCAAGGCCACAACCGAGGTCTTTGCCCTGCTGAACATCTCCCGCGTTGGGCTAATCGCCCAAAATGAACTCGCCAATATGGCGAATATCGACGCCGGGGCAGTGAAGCAGGCGGTAACACGCCACCCTGATTTTATCGTTGGCCTGAAGGCGCGCATGAGCAGCAGCGTGGTGGGCGACAACGGCATTACGCCGCTGGAGCGCGCGAAAGCCATTCAGAAAGAGAACGGCGATTTGCCGCTGATGGTGCACATCGGCAACAACCCGCCGAACCTCGATGAAATTGCCGAACTGCTGAGCAGCGGCGACATCATCACCCACTGCTACAACGGCAAGCCGAACCGCATTCTGACCCCCTCCGGTGAGCTGCGCGCGTCTGTCACCTCCGCCCTGAAGCGCGGCGTGCGACTCGACGTCGGCCACGGCACGGCGAGCTTTAGCTTTGAAGTGGCGAAACGCGCCATCGCGATGGGCATTCTGCCGCACACCATCAGCTCGGATATCTACTGCCGCAACCGCATCAACGGTCCGGTCGGCTCACTGGCGAGCGTGATGTCGAAATTCCTCGCCATCGGCATGTCGCTGCCGCAGGTGATCGCCTGCGTGACCGAAAACGCTGCCGACGGCCTGCGCCTGACGCGCAAAGGGCGCATTCAGCCGGGTCTCGACGCCGACCTTACGCTCTTCACCGTTAAACGTCAGCTGACGCTGTTGACCGATGCTGAAAACGACAGCCTGCAGGCTGAACATATTCTGGTGCCGCTTGCCGCTATCCGCGCGGGCAAGGGCTACATGACCGAACAAGGGAGCACGGAACATGCCTTCGATTTTTGAAAAGTACAATTTAAAGCAGGTTATCAACACCTCTGGCCGTATGACGGCGCTGGGTGTCTCCACGCCGCGCCCGGAGGTGGTGCAGGCGGCGATGGACGGCATGAATCAGTACTTCGAAATGAAAGACCTGGTGAACAAAACCGGGGAGTACATCGCAAAGCTGTTGGACGTGGAAGGGGCGACGGTGGTTTCCTGCGCCTCGGCGGGTATTGCGCAATCCGTGGCGGCGGTCCTGGTCAAAGAGAGCGACTGGCTGCTGGAAAACCTGCACGTCACCCCGATTGAGAACAACGAAATCGTCCTGCCGAAAGGGCACAACGTCAACTTTGGCGCGCCGGTCGGCACCATGGTGGCGCTGGGCGGCGGCAAGCTGGTGGAGGCTGGTTACGCGAACGAGTGCTCTGCCGACCAGCTGGCAGCGGCGATCACCCCGCGTACGGCGGCGATCCTCTATATTAAATCTCACCACTGCGTGCAGAAAAGCATGCTCAGCGTCGAGCAGGCGGCGGTGGTCGCCCGTAAACACGATCTGCCGCTGATCGTAGATGCCGCCGCGGAAGAAGATCTGCATGTCTATTACCGCTCCGGCGCGGACCTGGTGATCTACAGCGGCGCGAAGGCAATCGAAGGCCCGACCAGCGGCCTGGTGATCGGCAAAACCCAGTACGTCGAGTGGGTGAAACGCCAGACGGCGGGCATTGGCCGCGCCATGAAGGTGGGTAAAGAGGGGATCCTCGGCCTGACCTGCGCCATCGAACACTACCTGACGGCGACGAAAGAGAACGGCGCGGAGATGGTGGCGAAGATGACGCCGTTTATCGATGCTCTTAACACCCTGAACGGCGTCACGGCGCGCGTAGTCTGGGACAGTGCCGGACGTGATATCGCCCGCGCAGAAATTAAGTTTGACGAAGCCATTACTGGCGTCGGCACCGGTGACCTTGTGCACGCCCTGAAGCAGGGCGAATACGCCATCTACTTCCGTGGTTACAAGGCCAACGAAGGGATTATCGAGGCGGACGTGCGCAGCGTGAATGCTGACCAGCTGAATATTGTGTACCGCCGCATTAGCGAAGTAGTAGGACAGGAGAAAAACGCATGAAACTGACCCCCAATTTTTACCGTGACCGCGTGTGCCTGAACGTGCTGGCAGGCTCCAAAGCCAACGCCAGCGCCATCTACGAGGCGGCGGAAGGCCACGTGCTGGTGGGCGTGCTCTCCAAAAATTATCCGGACGTAGACAGCGCGGTCGCCGACATGCGCGAGTATGCCGCGCTTATCGATAACGCCCTTTCCGTGGGGCTAGGGGCGGGCGATCCGAACCAGTCTGCAATGGTGAGCGAAATCTCCCGTCAGGTGCAGCCGCAGCACGTTAATCAGGTCTTTACCGGCGTCGCCACCAGCCGTGCGCTGCTGGGGCAGAGCGAGTCCGTGGTGAACGGCCTGGTCTCGCCAACCGGCACCGTCGGCATGGTCAAGATCTCCACCGGCCCGCTGAGCAGCGCGGCACCGGATGGGATCGTCCCGGTCGAAACCGCCATTGCCCTGCTGAAAGATTTCGGCGGCAGCTCCATCAAATACTTCCCGATGGGCGGTCTGAAGTGCCGCGATGAGTACACCGCGGTAGCGGAAGCCTGCGCCCGTCACGACTTCTGGCTCGAGCCGACCGGCGGTATCGATCTGGAAAACTTTGAAGCGATCCTGCAGATTGCCCTGGACGCGGGCGTGAGCAAGATCATTCCGCATATTTACAGTTCGATTATCGATAAAGCCAGCGGCGATACGCGCCCGGAAGATGTGCGCACGCTGCTGGAGATGACGAAGAAGCTGGTGAAATAAAAACTGCCCCTCACCCTAACCCTCTCCCAAAGGGAGAGGGAACCTTTACCCCCTCTCCCTTTGGGAGAGGGCCGGGGTGAGGGGAAACAAACCGCACAACCCCAAAGGAGCCACCATGCACACCCGCAACCTGCTCGTCGCTTCACTCTCGTTACTCGCTACTACCGCCGTCGCCCAGACGCAGTACGCCTGGGTGGGAACCTACAACCCGAACGGTGAAGGGCTGTACCGCTTTACCCTCGACCCGCAAACCGGCGCGCTCGCGAACAAAACGCTGGTGAGCAAGCTGCCGAACGCCGCACAGCTGACCGTCTCGCACGACGGCAAAACGCTCTATCTGGCAAGCGAGGTGGAGCAGGGGGTTGTGCAGGCGCTGCGCATCGGTGATAACGGCGATCTGAGCGAGTTAAATCAGGTGGCTTCCGGCGGCGCGGGGCCGGTCTATCTCTCCCTGACGCCGAACGGCCAGCATCTGCTGGTGGCGAACTACGTTAGCGGGTCAATCGCCGTTTTACCGATTAAAGCGGACGGCAGCCTGGGCGAGGCCACGGATATTCATCAGGATAGCGGGGAACCGGGCGTGGCCAAACCCGAGGCGGCAGTGGAGGGCAGCTTCGCCATTAGCGATCACAATGGTCCCCATGCCCACATGATCGCCGCCGATCCGAGCGGGAAGTACGTGTTTTCTACCGATCTGGGGCTGGATCGGATCTACCAGTACCGTTTTGACGATCAAACCGGCAAGCTGACGCCCAACGATCCGCCGTTCATTAACGCCTCCTCGAAAGGGGCCGGGCCGCGCCACTTCGTCTTCACACCAAAAGGCGATGCCCTGTGGTTGATTAACGAAGAGGCCTCGACGCTGACCCATTACGAGGTGAACAGCGACGGCCAGCTCAAAGAGGGCAAAACCCTCTCCGCCCTGCCGGAAGGTTACAAAGGCACCAGTTTTGCCGCCGGGCTGGTATTAAGTGCTGATGGAAAGCAGCTCTACGTGGCTAACCGATTGCATAACAGCATCGGGCACTTTACCGTAACAGCCGATGGCACGCTGACGCATCAGGACGACGTCTGGACGCGGGGTGATTATCCGCGCACCCTCACGCTTGATAAGCAGGGACGCTGGCTGTACGTCATGAACCAGCGCAGCGATAACATTACCCGTTTTCGCGTGGCGCAGGACGGCAAGCTCCGCTTCGAGCCGGACTATACCCCGGTCGGCAGCCCATCCCAGATGGTCATTTCACCTTAAGCTGTAAGAGGACATCCCCGTGCGATTCCCGAACCAACGTTTAGCGCAACTTTTCGACCTGTTGCAAAACGAGACGCTGCCGCAGGACGAACTGGCGCAGCGGCTGTCGGTCTCCACGCGAACCGTCCGTGCTGATATCACCGCCCTGAACGCGCTGCTGGCGAGCCACGGCGCGCAGTTTATTCTGAGCCGTGGCAATGGCTATCAACTCAAAATTGACGACGCCGAGCGCTATCAGCAACTGCAGTCATCTCACCCGCGCGCGCTGCGTATTCCGCGAACCGGGCCGGAGCGGGTGCACTACCTGGTGGTGCGTTTTCTTACCTCGGCTTTTTCCCTCAAGCTGGAAGATTTGGCCGATGAGTGGTTTATCAGCCGTGCCACCCTGCAAAGTGACATGGTTGAAGTTCGGGAATGGTTTACCCGCTATAACCTGACGCTGGAGACGCGTCCGCGCCACGGTATGAAGCTGTTTGGCAGCGAGATGTCCATTCGCGCCTGCCTGACCGATTTGCTGTGGGAACTGGCGCAGCAGGACGGCCTGAATCCGCTGGTCACCGAGGTGGCGTTGAACGCGGGCGTTCCGGAACAGCTGGTGGCCGTACTCCACGATACTCTGACCCGCCATCACATCCGCCTTACCGATGAGGGGGAGCTGTTTGTCCGCCTCTACTGCGCGGTGTCGGTACGGCGCATCAGCGAAGGCTACCCGCTGCCGGAGTTCAGCGCGGAAGATGTGGAAGAGAACGTGCGGGATGCCGCAAAGGATATTGCCGCGGCGATAGCGCTTCTGGCGGATAAAGCGCTGGCCCCCTCCGAAGAGAACTGGCTCTGCGTGCACCTTGCGGCGCGTCAGATCCAGGATATCGCCCCCAGCGCCATCAATGCCGACGACGACGAAGCGCTGGTTAACTATATTCTGGGTTATATCAACACCCACTATAACTACAACCTGCTCAGCGATGCCCAGCTGCATGCGGATCTGCTCACGCACATCAAGACCATGATCACCCGGGTGCGTTATCAGATCATGATCCCCAACCCGCTGCTGGATAACATCAAACAGCACTACCCGATGGCCTGGGATATGACTCTGGCCGCCGTGTCGAGCTGGGGCAAATATACCCCCTATGTCATCAGCGAAAACGAAATTGGTTTTCTGGTGCTGCATATCGGCGTGGGGCTGGAGCGTCACTACAATATCGGCTACCAGCGCCAGCCGCGGGTGCTGCTGGTGTGTGATGCCGGTAACGCGATGGTGCGAATGATCGAAGCGGTGCTGCAGCGCAAATACCCGCAGGTGGAGGTGACCCGCACCGTGACGCTGCGCGAGTACGAGCAGAGTGAGGCCATCGCCGAAGACTTTGTTATCTCTACCGCGCGTATCAGCGAAAAGGCCAAGCCGGTGGTGCAGATCGCCCCCTTTCCGACCGATTATCAACTGGAGCAGATTGGCAAGCTGGTGCTGGTGGACCGCACCCGCCCGTGGATGTTGGAGAAGTATTTCGACGCCGCTCATTTCCGCATTATTGACCAGCCCATCGACCAGCAGACGCTGTTCCGCCAGCTGTGTGAACAGCTTCAGTCAGAAGGCTTTGTAAACAGCGAATTTCTCGACTCGGTGATTGAACGTGAAGCCATCGTCAGCACCATGCTGGGCGATGGCATAGCGCTGCCGCACTCGCTGGGTCTGCTGGCGCAAAAGACCGTGGTCTATACGGTGCTGGCCCCGCAGGGGATCCAGTGGGGGGATGAAACCGCGCACGTTATCTTCCTGCTGGCCATTAGCAAAAGCGAGTACGAAGAGGCGATGGCGATCTACGATATTTTCGTCACCTTTTTACGCGAGCGGGCGATGGCGCGGCTGTGCGGCTGCGGTGATTTTGCGGCATTTAAAACGGTGGCGGTGGAGTGCCTGAGCCGCTTTTAACGCAGATGATGAACGACCTGGTTGCTGCTGCCGCGCCAGATCAGCGCCGGGTCTTTTAAATCCTGCACAAATTTGCCGTCCACCAGCACGTTAATTAGATCCACCACTTCCCGCTGGGCGTCGTTCAGCTCATCCAGCTTATAGCCCGTCCAGACCCAGATGTCTTTGCCGCTGCACTCGCGGCGGATTCGCTTCACCAGCTTCAGGATCTCTGGCACGTTCTGCGGGTGAAGGGGGTCACCGCCGGAGAGGGAGATCCCCTGGCGGTGAATGCGCGTGTCGTTCAGATCCGTGATGATCTGATCTTCCATCTCTGCCGTAAACGGCATGCCTGAGTTCAGACGCCAGGTACTTTTGTTGTAACAGCCGGGGCATTCGTGAACGCAGCCTGCCACAAAGAGCGTGCAGCGGGTGCCGGGGCCGTTGACGATGTCGACGGGGTAGTACTGATGATAATTCATAGGTTTAACCTGATGCCCTCACCCCGGCCCTCTCCCACAGGGAGAGGGAGAAAACCGGCGACAGGCATAACAACGTGCTCGATCGGTTCCCTCTCCCTTGAGGGAGAGGGGTAGGGTGAGGGGGAGAACCCGGTAAAAACTCAACCGAGCTGCCCATTCCCCAAATGCTTCACGCGGCGCTTCACCTCTTCCTGCTTCCCGGCGTTGAACGGACGCGCATCCGGGCTGCCAAGATAGCCACACACACGGCGGGTGACGGACACCCGGGCGGCATCGTGGTTACCGCATTTCGGGCAGGTGAAGCCCTTGCTGGTGCACTCAAACTCACCGGTGAAGCCGCACTCATAGCACTCGTCGATTGGCGTGTTAGTACCGTAATAGGGCACATGCTGATAGCTGTAATCCCACACGTCTTCCAGCGCCTTCAGGTTGTGCTGAATGTTCGGGTACTCGCCGTAGCAGATGAAGCCGCCGTTGGCGATGGGCGGGTAGGCCGCTTCGAAGTCGATCTTGTCGTACGGGTTCACCTTCTTCTCCACGTCAAGGTGGAAGCTGTTGGTGTAATAACCTTTATCAGTTACGCCGTCGACCACGCCAAACTCCGCGGTATCCAGGCGGCAGAAGCGGTCGCAGAGGTTTTCGCTTGGGGTGCTGTAGAGGCTAAAGCCGTAGCCGGTTTCGTCTTTCCACTGGTCAACCGCGTCGCGCAGACGCTGCACAATCGCGACCCCTTTGGCGCGCAGGGCCGCGCTGTCATACATGTGCTTGTCGCCAAACAGCGCGTTAATGGTTTCGTGAATGCCGATATAGCCCAGCGAAATCGAGGCACGGCCGTTTTTGAAGATCTCCGCGACGTCGTCATCCGCTTTCAGGCGCACGCCGCACGCCCCTTCCATATAGAGAATGGGGGCGACGCGGGCTTTTACCCCTTCCAGACGGGCGATACGGGTCATCAGGGCCTTACGCGCCAGGGTCAAACGGCTCTCCAGCAACGACCAGAACGCCGCTTCATTACCCTTCGCCTCCAGCGCGATGCGCGGCAGATTAAGGCTAATCACGCCCAGGTTGTTGCGCCCGTCGTGGATCTGCTCGCCGTTTTCATCTTCGTACACGCCAAGGAAGCTGCGGCAGCCCATTGGCGTTTTGAACGAGCCGGTAACCTTAACGACCTGGTCATAGTTGAGGATGTCCGGGTACATGCGCTTACTCGCGCACTCCAGCGCCAGCTGTTTGATATCGTAGTTAGGATCGCCGAACTTATGGTTCAGGCCGTCGCGAATGGCGAAGACCAGCTTCGGAAACACCGCCGTTTTGCGGTTCTTGCCAAGGCCCGAGATGCGGTTGCGCAGAATCGACTGCTGGATCAGGCGCGACTCCCAGCTGGTGCCGAGACCAAATCCGAAGGTGACAAACGGCGTCTGGCCGTTAGCGGTGTGCAGGGTGTTCACCTCATATTCCAGCGACTGGAAGGCGTCGTAGCACTCTTTCTCGGTGCGGGAGTGCGCGTAACCCTCTGCATCCGGGATCTGCCACTCCTGGGCGACTTTGCGGTGCTTCTCAAAGCTTGCCGTTACGAACGGGGCCAGCACTTCGTCAATGCGGTTGATGGTGGTACCGCCGTAAATATGGCTGGCCACCTGGGCGATGATCTGTGCGGTGACAGCGGTGGCGGTAGAGATGGATTTTGGCGGCTCAATCTCGGCATTGCCCATCTTGAAGCCCTGGGTCAGCATCCCTTTCAGATCGATCAACATGCAGTTAAACATCGGGAAGAAGGGGGAGTAATCGAGATCGTGATAGTGGATCTCGCCGCGCTCATGCGCCTGCACCACGTCACGCGGCAGCAGGTGCTGACGGGCATAGTGTTTGGCCACGATCCCGGCCAGCAGATCGCGCTGAGTGGGGATCACTTTGCTGTCTTTGTTGGCGTTTTCGTTCAGCAGGGCCGGGTTGGTCTGCTCCACCAGGCCACGGATCTCCTGGTTCAGGCGGCCACGCTTCTCGCGCTGGATATCACGGTCATGGCGATACTCGATGTAAGCGCGCGCCAGCTGCTTATAGGGGCCGGACATCAGCTGGTTTTCCACCGCCGTCTGAATCTCATTGATATCGACCTGGCTGCGGCCGTTCATCTGGTTACAAACGACGTCTGCGACGGTGGCGCAATAATCTGCGTCATCGACTCCCGCTGCTTTAGCTGCACGCAGAATAGCTTCCTGAATGCGCTCTGATTTGAACGGCACTTTACAGCCATCACGTTTCATCACATGCGGTGTCATGATCACTCCATTTTATCTATTTATAACTACCGGTTATCCACAGAGGTGGAGAAGTATGCACTGGGCGCAATGGCACAGGGCCCAGCGACTTCCCGCGTTACCCACAGTTGTTATCCACAATTTCTTGTCATCTTGTTGTTGAAAGCGTAGACGCTTAATACAAGATGTTGGGTTGGCGTGCATTTTAAGTGCTACATATAGTGATTTGCATCAAACATGTTTGCGATTTATTTGATTCAGGACAAAGCAAAAAGACGAGCGTACAAATGGCGGGCGTTAGGACGATTGTAAATATGCAGAGAATAAAGCTGATTAAATATTCAACAAAAACAGCATAATAAGCCGGGGTAATTATTACACCCGGCCTTCTGGTTTATGACTGCAGCCACCATACCGCTTCAAACGGGCGCAGCGTCATGGCAGCAGGATGGCTGGCCGTTTCGCTATAGTTGCTTATCACCGTCTGCCATTCCCCCTCTGCGGCCTCGGGCTGCCAGGACTGGCATGTCCGACTCAGGTTGGCGACTACCATCAATGTTTGTCCCTGCCACTGACGGCGATAACACCAGAGGGAGGGATGTTCGGGCAGCAGGTCCTGATAATCGCCCCAGGTCAACACTGGCATCGCTTTGCGCAGGGCGATAAGTCGCTGGTAGGTATAAAACACCGAATCGGGATCGTTAAGCGCCGCCTGCACGTTGATGTCGCGGGTGTTATCGCACAGGGCAATCCAGGGTTCGCCCCCGGTAAAGCCTCCATTGAGGCTGGCATCCCACTGCATCGGGGTTCGGCTATTGTCGCGGGATTTGCTCGCCAGAATCGCCAGCAGCGCGTCCGCATCGTGTCCCGCGGTGCGCAACCCGGCAAACATATTGTGGCTCTCTACGTCGCGATAGTCGGTAATGCGGGTAAAGTGCGGGTTGGTCATCCCAATCTCTTCACCCTGGTAGATGTATGGCGTGCCCTGCATGCCGTGCAGCACCATCGCCAGCATCTTTGCCGCCGGGACGCGATACTCGCCCTCGTCGCCAAAGCGGGAGACGATGCGCGGCTGATCGTGGTTACACCAGAACAGCGCATTCCACGCCCGGTTGTGCATCCCCTGCTGCCAGTGGCGGAAGAGGGCTTTGAGCGCTACGTAATCGGGTTGTGCCAGGGTCCACTTCTCGCCGTTGGGATAATCCACTTTCAGGTGGTGGAAATTAAAGGTCATGGACAGTTCGCGCCCGTCCAGCGCGGCATACTGCTGGCAGTGCTCCAGCGTGGTGGAGGACATCTCACCCACCGTCATCAGGTTACGCGGCGTAAAGACGTCGCGGCTCATCTCCTGCAAGTAATCATGAATGCGCGGCCCGTCGGTATAGAAACGACGCCCATCGCCCAGCTCGTCGTCCGGGAAGGCCTGGTCCTTCGACACCAGGTTAATGACGTCGAGGCGCAGCCCGTCCACGCCGCGATCGGCCCAGAACGCGCAGACTTTTTTTAGCTCGTTACGCACCGCCGGATTTTCCCAGTTGAGATCGGCCTGCTCAGGGGCAAACAGATGCAGGTAGTACTGCTCGCTCTCCGTATGCCAGCGCCAGGCATTGCCGCCAAATTTAGAGCGCCAGTTATTGGGGAGCTGATCCGGGGTGCCGTCGCGCCAGATATAAAACTGTCGGTACGGGCTCGCTTTGTTGAGCGACTCGCGAAACCAGGCGTGCTGCGTGGAGGTATGATTGAAGACCATATCCAGCACGATGCGAATGCCGCGGGCGTGGGCGCCGGCGACCAGCTCATCAAAATCATCCAGCGTGCCGTAAGTCGGGTCGATGGCGGTATAGTTCGCCACGTCGTAGCCGTTATCCACCTGCGGGGAGATATAAAACGGGGTGAGCCAGATGGCATCAACGCCCAGCGTTTGCAGATAGTCGAGACGCTGCGTCACCCCGCGCAGGTCGCCGGTGCCGGAGCCGGTGGTGTCCTGGAAGCTTTTTGGATAGATCTGGTAGATAACGCCGTTTTGCCACCAGTGGGGAAGGGTAGTCATAATACGTTCCTGCAAATGCGAAGGGGCGCAAGGGCGCCCCGAAAAGAGTTAAATAATCTGTAGCGTGCCCTGACGGAACTTGCGCTGATACATCACGGTGGTTAACGCCATTGGCACGATGATGGCCACCGCCATCGCCAGCGCGAACACCTGCCAGAAGTCTGGCTGAATGGAGAGGATACCCGGCAGTCCGCCCACGCCGATGCCGTTCGCCATCACGCCGTTCAGGCCGCACAGCAGCGCCGCCAGACCTGAGCCGATCATGGCGCACAGCATTGGGAAGCGGTACTTGAGGTTGATGCCGTACATCGCCGGTTCAGTGACCCCCAGATAGGCAGAGATGGCCGCCGGAACCGATATTTCGCGTTCGTTATGTTTGCGGCTCACCAGAATAATGCCGGTTACTGCCGAAGCCTGTGCGATGTTCGACAGGGCAATCAGCGGCCACATCGGGGTACCGCCCATGCTTTGAATCATCTGCATATCAATAGCGAGGGTGGTCTGGTGCACGCCGGTAATAACCAGCGGCGCATACAAGAAGCCAAACAGCGCGGCGCCCACCGGCGCGAAGCTGCCGATCATCAGGTGACGCATCGCCCAGGCGACGCCGTCGCCGATCATCCGGCCGAACGGGCCGATAAAGGCATGCGCGAGGAAGACCGCCAGAATTAACGACGTGACCGGCACCACCACCAGATAGAGGTAATCGGGCACCATGCGTTTTAAACGGGCTTCAATCATGCCCAGCGCCAGACCAGCCAGCAACGCCGGGATCACCTGCGCCTGATAGCCCACTTTGGCGATGGTAAACAGGCCGAAGTTCCAGACTTCCGGCACCTGCTGACCCAGTAAGTAAGCGTTCATTAACTGCGGAGAGACCAGCGTGATACCCAGCACGATCCCCAGAATGGGCGTCCCCCCCATCTTGCGCACCGCCGACCAGCAGATGCCCACCGGCAGATAGAAGAAGATGGCTTCGCCGATCAACCACAGAAAGTCATTGATGCTTTGCAGCGTCGGGTAGAGCTGCACCAGGGTCTTGCCGTCGCTCATCGGCACATCGCCAATCACGTTGCGGAAGCCCAGAATTAAGCCGCCGCTGATTAACGCAGGCAGCAGCGGGAAGAAGATTTCGGCGAAATGTGAAATGAGCTGTTCATGCCACTTCATATTCTGTCGCGCCGCTTTTTTGGCCTGCTCTTTATCCGCTGACGCGTGGCCGGTCGTGGCGAGCAGGGCTTTGTAGTAATCGCCCACCTCGGTACCAATCACGACCTGGAACTGCCCGGCGTTAGTGAAGCACCCTTTCACCATCGACAACTCTTCAATGGCCTTCGGGTTGGCTTTGGCCGGATCGTTCAGCACGAAGCGCAGGCGGGTAATACAGTGGCTGACGGTGGCGATGTTTTCACGTCCACCAACCAGTACGATCAGCTGATCAATATCGTCTTGTTTTACTTTACTCATCATGAAGCCTCATGACACAGGTGTAGGGAAGGAACTGCACGCAAGGCTACTCTTTAAGCAGACGCACGAAAACGGGAACGTTCCCGAAACCCGGCGAAGATCACAATAAACCGTAACGGAAGGGATCAGGAGAGGGTGGCGGGAATGGTAATTCGCCGGGGTTCGCTGCGGCCGGTGATCTGCTCGATCAGCTGTAAGGCGGCCTGACGACCCGATTCGGCGTAGCCGGGATCGACGGTGATGATCTCCGGGTGCAGGAACTTCATCAAGGGAGTATTGCCCACGCTGGCCAGCTGTAGGTTATCGATGCGCTGCTCTTGTAAGTACTTACTCGCCCCCAGCGCCAGGGTATCGGTGGCGCAGACCAGGGCGGTGGTTTGCGGCGTAAGCACGGCGCCCACCTGGTCATAGCCCTGCTTCATGCTCAGCCCCGGCAGCGAGGCCACGGCAGGCAACGCCCGTTTTTTACAGAAGGAGAGATAAGCGTCATACCGGCGCTGGCCGGTGGTGATATCGCTGTGCGGCACGCCCAGATAGCTAATATGGCGATGACCGCCCTCATACAGGCGCTGCATCAGCGTCAGGATCGCCCCTTCGTCGTCATAGCAGACCGAGGCAAACCCGGCGGCATCGCGCGCCATCAGCACCAGCGAGGATTGCCACGGCGCGAGCATCTGCTCTTCTATGCCGGAAAAACCAAACAGCACCACGCCGTCGATATTGCGGCGCTGAAGCATGCCGAGGTGCTCTTCCACCATCTGCGGCGAAAACTTACTCTCCATCATGATGGGGTCGTAACCCTGCTCATAAAAGGCCGGCAGCATGGTCTGCACCGCCAGGTTTTCCGAGAGAGAGTCGAGACGCGTGACGATGATCGCCACCACTTTATCGCTCTGCCCACGCATGGCGCGCGCGGAACGAGAAGGGGAGAAGCCATGCTGTTCCATCACCGCCTCGACGCGTTCACGGGTACGCTGGCTGACACCGCTTTCGTTATTCAGCACGCGTGAAACGGTCGATTTGCCCACGCCGCTTAAGCGCGCGATGTCTTTGATGGTCAGGCGGTTCTGCATGCTCTGTTCCCTGTAATACGACAATGAAGTGATCAATAAGCCTAACAGTCTACCCCATTGGGCTCGTTTAATGGCCAGTTTGGGCCTGGGCCGCGTTGTGCGTCTCCAGACTGGCCGTAATAAGTCGGCCCTGTGGAATAGGTTCTAATTCGGGCAGGGGGATCCGCAATGGGCAAAGTCTGGTTTACGTTTGGTTTAGTCCCCGGCGATTATCATACCGCCCGAAATGTCACTCACGGTATGGTTAAAACCCTATACTGCGCGTCGGCTTACTTTTTTTCTTACCGGAGGCTTTATGGATCCCGATCCCACCCCTCTCCCCCGACGGAGAGCCCCTTCACGCCGGTAAGCCTGTTTTCACTGCCTTACCGGATGCGTAAGGCAGTGACGTCTAAAAACGTCCCTGCATAAAACAGATCGCCTCTCAGGCGCGGCCTTGTCACGTCTGAAGGATATTCTGCACCCGCTGTTGCGGGTGCGGGGGACTGACTATGTTCAAAAATTTAACCCAACTGCTGCTCAGCCAACTGAGCCGCCACCTGCCGCGTCGTCTGGTACAGCGCGACCCGATGATGACTGGCAAACAGCTGGCCGATGCCACCCTGCCAGATAGCCTTTCTGCCCACTGCCTGCGCGTGGCGGCGATGGACGAAGAGACGCTGTGGCACACCTTTGGCAGCCACCCGGAAGGGCTGAATCCTGCCGAGGTGGCCGCCGTGCGCGAAGCCCATGGCGACAACCAAATTCCGGCGCAACAGCCGGCCCCCTGGTGGCGGCACCTCTGGTCCTGCTACCGCAATCCGTTCAATCTGCTGCTCACGCTGCTGGGGATCATCTCTTACGCCACGGAAGATCTCTTTGCCGCCGGGGTGATCGCCCTGATGGTGGCCATCGCCACGCTGTTGAACTTTGTGCAGGAGGCGCGCTCGACCAAAGCCGCCGATGCCCTGAAAGCGATGGTCAGCAATACCGCCACGGTGTTGCGCGTCATTAATGATAAAGGCGAGAACGCGTGGCGTGAGTTGCCCGTCGATCAACTGGTGGCCGGGGATATTGTGAAGCTGGCCGCCGGGGATATGATCCCGGCGGATTTACGCCTGTTGCAGGCAAGGGATCTGTTCGTGGCCCAGGCTTCGCTCACCGGGGAATCGCTGCCGGTAGAGAAGGTTGCCCGCAGCCGCAACCCGCAGCAAACCCATCCGCTGGAGTGCGATACCCTCTGCTTTATGGGCACCACGGTGGTGAGCGGTACAGCGCAAGCGATGGTGATCGCCACCGGCGGCAATACCTGGTTCGGCCAGCTTGCCGGGCGCGTCAGCGAGCAGCAGAGTGAACCGAATGCCTTT
This sequence comes from Leclercia sp. UBA1284, assembly GCF_002308415.1. Classification (NCBI taxonomy): domain Bacteria; kingdom Pseudomonadati; phylum Pseudomonadota; class Gammaproteobacteria; order Enterobacterales; family Enterobacteriaceae; genus Leclercia; species Leclercia sp. UBA1284. The sequence continues at coordinate 351,475 of NZ_DBUS01000007.1, read as the reverse complement.
CAGCAGGGGATTGGCCGCGTCAGCATGCTGCTGATCCGCTTTATGCTGGTGATGACTCCCATCGTGCTGGTGATCAACGGCTACACCAAAGGCGACTGGTGGGAGGCGGCGCTGTTTGCTCTGTCAGTGGCCGTGGGCTTAACCCCGGAGATGCTGCCGATGATTGTCACCTCCACGCTGGCGCGCGGGGCGGTGAAGCTTTCAAAGCAAAAAGTGATTGTTAAACACCTCGACGCCATTCAGAACTTTGGCGCCATGGATATCCTCTGTACCGACAAAACCGGCACCCTGACGCAGGATAAAATCGTGCTGGAGAACCACACGGATATCTCCGGCAAAAGCAGCGAGCGCGTGCTGCACAGCGCCTGGCTGAACAGCCACTACCAGACCGGGCTGAAAAACCTGCTCGACGTGGCGGTGCTGGAAGGGGTGGACGAAACCGCCGCGCGGACGCTCTCTGCCCGCTGGCAAAAAGTGGACGAGATCCCCTTCGACTTTGAACGCCGCCGTATGTCGGTGGTGGTCAGCGAGCAGGAGGATGTGCATACGCTTATCTGCAAAGGGGCGTTGCAGGAGGTTCTCGCGGTCTCGACCCACGTGCGTCATAACGGCAACGTAGTGCCGCTGGATGAGAGCATGCTGCGCCGCATCGCCCGGGTGACCGATACCCTGAACCGTCAGGGGCTGCGGGTGGTGGCGGTAGCGACAAAACGGCTGCCTGCGCGCGAGGGGGATTACCAGCGTATCGATGAATCGGATCTGATCCTCGAAGGCTATATCGCCTTCCTCGATCCGCCAAAAGAGACCACCGCTCCGGCGCTGAAGGCGCTAAAAGCCTCCGGCATCACGGTAAAAATCCTCACCGGCGACAGCGAGCTGGTGGCCGCCAAAGTATGCCGCGACGTGGGGCTGGACGCGGGCGACGTGGTGACAGGCAGCGATATCGAACGGCTGTCAGACGATGAACTGGCCGCGCTGGCTAAACGTACCACCCTGTTTGCCCGCCTGACGCCTATGCACAAAGAGCGCATCGTCACCCTGCTGAAGCGCGAAGGGCACGTGGTGGGCTTTATGGGGGATGGCATTAACGACGCCCCGGCGCTACGGGCGGCCGACATCGGTATCTCCGTGGACGGCGCGGTCGATATCGCGCGGGAAGCGGCAGATATTATCCTGCTGGAAAAAAGCCTGATGGTGCTGGAAGAGGGGGTCATCGAAGGACGCCGCACCTTTGCCAACATGCTGAAATACATCAAGATGACCGCAAGCTCCAACTTCGGTAACGTCTTTAGCGTGCTGGTTGCCAGCGCCTTCCTGCCGTTTTTACCGATGCTGCCGCTGCACCTGCTGATTCAGAACCTGATGTATGACGTGTCGCAGGTCGCGATCCCGTTCGATAACGTCGACGAGGAGCAGATCCGCAAACCCCAGCGCTGGAATCCGGCGGATTTGGGACGCTTTATGCTCTTCTTTGGCCCGATCAGTTCCATCTTCGACATCCTGACCTTCTGCCTGATGTGGTTTGTGTTCCATGCCAACGTGCCGGAAGCGCAGACGCTGTTCCAGTCCGGCTGGTTTGTGGTCGGGCTGCTGTCGCAGACGCTGATTGTGCATATGATCCGTACCCGCCGCATCCCGTTTATCCAGAGCCGTGCGGCCTGGCCGCTGATCCTGATGACCGGGCTGGTGATGCTGCTGGGCATTGCGCTGCCGTTCTCGCCGCTGGCGAGTTACCTGCAGCTACAGGCGCTGCCGCTGAGCTACTTCCCGTGGCTGGTGGCGATCCTGGCCGGGTACATGGTGTTGACCCAGATGGTTAAAGGGTTCTATAGCCGCCGCTATGGCTGGCAGTAAGCGTTTTAACAATAAATGGCAACCCCGGTTGTAATGCCGATCAGTTAGCACGGTGGAATCGTTCCGTTCACCTCATGTTCAGCAGAATATGGCATCACACCACCCGTGAACGTGATAAGGGGGACCGCCGGGCCCCCCTTATCAATCCCCGCGGCCCCGCGACGAAATCGGTGCTTCGCACTGCGCTCACCTCCCGACCTCCTGCCTGCGGTCGGCTCAACTCGACGTCCCTGTCTCGCTTCGCCTCTGGCCGCCATCCATGGCGTCCAGCCCTTGTCATCCGGTCTCCGGTTCGCCGATTTCAGCGGGGAGTCAACACCCGTGCCCCGGTCAGGCCGCAGAGTGGCCGGAGGGAGGGGACCAGTCCGGCAGAAAATCGCCGAGGCGTTGACCGCAGGCCGGGGCGAGCCGGCGAGCCCCCCTGGCACGTTCACCGCAGCGGAACCGGCATAAAGCAGAGATGCCTTGGTGAACGGAAACTTTCCACTTCAGTGACATAGAAATACCGGATTGCTTAACTGACTGGCATTACAACCCCGTTTGCCATTTTACTCTCTCCACGCAGCGCATTGCGGTAAGCACTCCTCAAACAGACCCCTATTTTTTCCTAAATTAGACAGGCTGTGATCTACGTCATCCTGTTAGCTTGACCCCTAATAAGGGGCATGTTAACAAAATGTTTTACTTTTTTTGGCCCGTCAAATAAGGAACTTTCATGTTACGGTACAGCCTCTTAACCGCCGGGCTTATGCTCGGCGCGTCTGCGTTTGCCTCCCCGGTGGGCGATCTTCCCCTGATGCCCTGGCCGGCAAAGGTAGAGCATCCCGCTACGCAGGGCGCGCTGGTGCTGACCAATCAGGTCGCGGTCAAGGTCAGCGGCGACGATCTCAGCGATGCCGTGACCCGTCTGCGCGATCGCATTGCCCTGCAAACCGGCTGGACTTTACAGCCGCAGCCCGCCAACCCGGATAAGCCGACCATCACCATTACCGTTGCCCGCAAGGTGGACGCGCTGCCAAAGCCGGACAGTGATGAGAGTTACAAACTGACCGTCAACGCGAATGGCGTGGCTATTACCGCAAATACCCGCTTCGGCGCGCTGCGGGCGATGGAAACCCTGTTGCAACTGATTCAGAACGGCCCGGAAAACACCGCGCTGCCGTGGGTCTCGATTGAAGATGCGCCGCGCTTCCCCTGGCGTGGCCTGCTGCTCGACTCTGCCCGTCACTTTATTCCGCTGGAGGCGATCAAACGCCAGATTGACGGCATGGCGGCGGCGAAACTTAACGTGCTGCACTGGCACCTCACCGACGATCAGGGCTGGCGCTTTACCTCGAAGCGTTATCCAAAGCTGACCCAGCTCGCCAGCGACGGGCTGTTCTATACCCCGGAGCAGATGCGTGAGGTGGTCAGGTACGCCGCGGCGCGGGGGATCCGCGTGGTGCCTGAAATAGACATGCCAGGCCACGCCTCGGCAATTGCGGTGGCCTATCCTGAGCTGATGAGCGCCCCCGGCCCGTATGAGATGGAGCGTCACTGGGGCGTGCTGAAGCCAGTATTCGATCCGACCAAAGAGGCGACTTATACCTTTGCGGCGGCGATGGTCAGCGAACTGGCGGCGATCTTCCCCGATCCTTATCTGCACATCGGCGGGGATGAGGTGGACGACAGCCAGTGGAAAGCCAATGCCAGGATCCAGCAGTTTATGCGCGACAACAAGCTGGCCGACAGCCACGCGCTGCAGGCGTATTTCAACCGCAAGCTGGAGACCATCCTCGAGAAAAATCAGCGCCAGATGGTGGGCTGGGACGAAATCTTCCACCCGGATCTGCCAAAAAGCATCCTGATCCAGTCCTGGCAGGGACAGGACGCACTGGGGGAAGTGGCGAAGCAGGGGTATAAGGGCATCCTCTCCACCGGTTTTTATCTCGATCAGCCACAGAGCACCGCTTATCACTACCGCAACGAAGTGGTGCCCGAGGGGCTCAATAATGTGGATGTGATTACCGACAACGACAGCGCCCAAAGCTGGTCATTTAGCATGCCGCGTCTGAAAGGCAAGCCGGTAGAGGGCAGCTTTACGCTGGTGACCGGCGAGAAAGGCTGGCGCGGATTTATCGATTTCAACGGTAAATCCCGTCGGGCGGTAAACGACATTGAGTGGCGCGCCGACAATCAGGTGAGCTTCACGGTGGATACCTGGATGGGGGAAACCCGCCCGGTCATCACCGTCACGGATGATAAGCTCAGCGGCTACTTCCTCGTGGGCAATGTACGCTATCCGGTGACCGGTGCCCGCCTGGATGCGGTGCCGAAGGGGATCATGCCCGCCGTTCCGGATACCGCGCAACAGGCGAACCTGCTGGGTGGCGAAGTGGCGTTGTGGGCCGAGAACGTAGCCGCGCCGGTGCTGGATATCAAGCTCTGGCCGCGGGCGTTTGCGGTGGCGGAGCGGCTATGGTCGGCGAAAGAGGTGACGGACATCGACAACATGTACACCCGCCTGCAGGCGATGGACACCTGGAGTACCGTCTCTGCAGGCCTGCAGCAGCATAGCCAGCAGCAGACGCAGTTTATCCGCCTGGCAAATAATACCGATACCGTGGCGCTGCACATTCTCGCCCAGGCGCTGGAGCCTGCGCAGTATTACACGCGCCAGCACCTGAAGTTCCAGGCAGGCAACTACCATCAGTTCGAGCCGTTGAACCGCTACGCGGATGCCCTGAGTGCGGAAAGTCATACCGTGCGTCAGATGAACAAGTGGGCGGAACGTCTGGTGAGCGATGCCGAAGACAACGAAAGCGCCGACGCGCTGCGGCATGTCTTTACCCGCTTGCAGAACAACACCAGCGATGCGCTGGCGCTCAGCGAAAGCAACTATCAGTTAAAAGCGCTGAAGCCGATAATTCAGGAGGTGGATAAGTTGTCGTCTATTGGCCTGCGGCTCACCGATCTGGTGGCGCGACAAGGGACGCTGGATGATGCCGAGATTGCCTCAATTCAGCGCGAACTGGACGGAGCGGCACAGATTCAGGATGAGGTGGTGATCGCGGTAGTCTATCCGCTGGAAAAACTGCTGCGCGCGACGCGCAATCAGTAAAAAAATCCCTCTCCCGGGCGGGAGAGGGAAGGGGTGTTATTTTTTCAGCACCCAGGCCTGCTGCCAGTGTGAACCGACACCCGGTTCATACTGGTTAGCCGCTTTCTTGTACTGTACGCAGTAGCCGCTATAAGGGAACGGTTTGCACTGGTAGGTTTTGCCGTTTTTCGGCTGCAGAACAACGGTGCCCGCAGTGTAGCTGCTCAGGTTTTCCGGGAAGCGGTAGTCATACTGGCCCGCAGTACCGGTATCGGCGCTGGCTGAATCCTCTTCCAGCATCATGTTGACAACGTCCTGCGCAAACAGGGTGCCGTCTTTATTGGTCGCGTAGTATTTCAGCATGTGGTGGCCAGCTGTCACGTTAGTCAGGTTCATGGTGACATCCTGATTGGCGTTGTTCATATCCTGCTTCAGATAGCCTTTCTCCGCGCCCTGATGGTTCATCACGTGCGCTTCCAGATTCACATCACCCTGGGTGTTAACGTGGAAGGAGACGGTCGCGTTGCCGTTAACGATTTTGCTGTACTGGACATTGCTCACGGCAATGTTTTCGTCCACCTGAGCCTGCTGCTCTTCATAAGAGATGGCTACGGATCGCAGGGCGCTGCCCTCTCTCACATACACGCTGTTTGCGCCGTGAACCGGGTTCACATCGCCGCCTTCATCTTTCATCCCCACGCGGACATCGTTCTGCTCGGCGTTGATTTTCTGCGCCAGGTCGTAAGACCACTGGTTAGCATCGCCCTGGGCGTCAGAGGAGATGGTCATTTCGGTGCGCATGGAGACCACTTCACCGTTGGCATCGAAGAAGCGGGCAATCACTTTATCGCCAGCGTTCAGGTTATTACCGGAAATTTGGCCGTTAAGGGTTTTCGCCCACTCAGACACGACCGCCGGGGTTTCGTCCGGCGTCTGGCTGCCGCCATTACCGAAATCAACGTCGATAGCCTGATAGAAGCTATTTGTGGTATCGGCAATTTCCCATACCGCGTAAATAACCTGGTAACCCGTACGTTCCGGAACATTACAATTCATATTCTGGGTAACGGCTGGCGCCTGGCCATTTCCATTAACGGTACAGAATGGCGTGGATTCAAATTGCGCGCGGGTCAGTGGCTTATTTGGATCCCAGTTTTGTTTGGTGATGTAATAACGCCAGTTGGTGGTTTTATGCGGTGCGGTGTGATACCAGGTAAAGGTATGCGCGCCGGCGGTCATTGGGGTTTTGGTCCAGGCGTTCAGGCTCTGGCGATCCAGCTGAGAGTACTGGGAGATGCCCGCACTGGCGAGCTGACCATCAGGCGGCAGGGCGCCGTTCGGGAAGCCGGAGGTGCGTTCCACGCTCTGCGGTTCATATTGTACGGTGCCACAGTCAACGTTCTGACCCAGTTTGCACATATAAGCACGACTGGCCGGAGACTGGACATAACCGTGAGCTAAAGCCGATGAAGCAACCGTGAGTGTGGCAAGTGCCAACGCAATTTTAGACAGTTTCATTTATTATTCCATTAAAAGAGAGTAATGCTTTTGGGCGCAGTTAGTGTTGCGCGGAATAAAAATGAAGTCATGGAATGGCGGGATGAAAAATAATATTGAAAAAACTTGAAGGCTATTTTCGGCTGTGTATCGGGGAAATAAAAAAAGGCAGCCTGGGCTGCCTTAATATTAAAAAACAAGCGTTAGCGGCGTACGGCGATCGCTTCAATCTCGATCTTCACGTCTTTCGGCAGACGGGCCACTTCTACACAAGAGCGCGCCGGGAAGGTCGCATTGTGTTCGGTGAAGAAGGCTTCATAGGTGGCGTTAACGGTAGCGAAATCGTTGAGATCTTTAACGAAAACGGTCGTTTTCACGATATCGCCCACTTTCAGGCCTGCGGATTCAACAATCGCTTTCACGTTTTCCAGCGACTGGCGCGCCTGCGCGGCCACGTCTTCCGGCACTTCGCCATTTTTCGGGTTCACCGGGATCTGGCCTGAGGTGATGATCATGCTGCCCAGATCAACGCCCTGAACATACGGGCCGATAGCGGCTGGTGCATTTTCCGTCGCGAGTACTTTGGTCATGTTTTCTCCTGAATAACAGCGTGATAAAAACGGATTCCCGGCCATTATACACGTCATTGCGGATTAACCGGCCAGCACCACCGTATGGGAAAACTCTTTTTCGCAATATTTGCACTTCAGCGCGATATCGTTGGCGCGTTTTTTTACCGCAAAGCTGGAGTTAACCGGCTCCGCGTGGCTAATGCAGTTGCTGTTCGGGCAGACCAGTACGCTCTCGATACGCTCTGGCAGGCTCGGACGAGATTTGCCCACCACTTCGTAGTCGTCGATACGGTTCACTGTGGCGTCTGGCGCATACAGCGAGAGCTGGTTAACCTGCTCGTCGGTGAGGAAGGTGTTCTCGATTTTAATCAAATCTTTACGCCCCATCTCACCGGACGGCAGGTTCAAACCGATGGTGATGCGCTGGTCGGTTTCGGTCAGCTTGAACAGGGTCAGCAGCTTAAAGCCCACCTGCGCGGGGATGTGGTCAATCACGGTGCCACGCTTGATGGCTTCAACCTGGAGTTTGTTATCGTGTGTCATGGTCGTCTCCCCTTACAGAGCTAAATCGCGATTCAGAACCAGTGCCAGTAACGCCTGGCGGGCAAAGATGCCGTTGCCGGCCTGCTGGAAGTACCAGGCGTGCGGCGTTTTATCGACGTCGGTGGTGATCTCATCAATGCGCGGCAGCGGGTGCAGCACTTTCATGTTGGCGCGTGCGCCCTCCAGGTCGCTGGCGCGCAGAACGAATTGCGCTTTTACGTTGGCGTATTCGGAGGGATCCAGGCGCTCTTTCTGCACGCGGGTCATATAGAGAATATCCACTTCGCCCATCACCTCTTCGATGCTGGCGTGCAGGCTCCACTTAATGCCTTTCTCGTCGAGCATATCCAGAATGTACTGCGGCATCGCCAGCGCGTCCGGGGCGATAAAGTAGAAGCGGTTGCCGGTAAACTTCGCCAGCGCCTGGGTGAGGGAGTGGACGGTGCGGCCATACTTCAGGTCGCCGACCATGGCGATGTTCAGATTTTCCAGCCGCCCCTGGGTCTCCTGAATGGTGAAGAGATCCAGCAGGGTCTGGGTGGGGTGCTGGTTAGCCCCGTCCCCGGCGTTCAGCACCGGAATACCGCCAGAAAACTCGGTTGCCAGGCGCGCGGCCCCCTCCTGCGGGTGGCGCATCACGATGGCATCCACGTAGGTGCTAATGACCGAGATGGTATCGGCGAGGGTTTCGCCCTTTTTGCCCAGCGAAGTATTACTGCTGTCGGAGAAGCCCACTACGCTGGCACCCAGGCGGTGGATTGAGGTCTCGAACGACAGGCGCGTACGGGTGGAGGCCTCGAAGAAGCAGCTGGCGATGACCTTGTGCTTCAACAGCTCCGGCTGCGGGTTGGATTTCAGTTTTGCCGCGGTTTCCAGCACCAGCTCCAGCTCTTCGCGGTTAAGGTCGTTTATGGAAATGATGTGTTTTTGATAAAGCGGATTCATGTTTATCTCCTGACGCCGGGCAAAAAAAAGCCCCTCAAATGAGGGGCTCTGGGAATAGGGATAGCTGCGGGAAGAAAAACGGCAGGCCAGCGTCTGTTTTGAGACGCGGTAAGACATTATGTCGTACACACTGAACCATGCTTCCTCCCGGCAAATTGTGGGGCATTATACGCAGCCTGAAGGCGGGATCAAGCGATAAATTCACGCTTTAAGCAAAGCAAACGGTTTGCATTGCATGGTTATGCGCTGCGGCAAATCCCGGCCAAAAAGTAGTGGTATGGCAGCCAAATTTTTCGTATAAAAGTTTAAAATGAAACGGTGTTTTATATTGAGGATTCAACCATGATCGTTGGCAATATTCATAACCTCCAGAGCTGGCTGCCTGCGGAACTGCGTCAGGCGATTGAGCACGTAAAAACGCACGTTACCGAGGCGACCCCGACCGGTAAACATGATATCGACGGCAACCGTCTGTTCTTCCTGGTCTCGGAAGATATGACCCAGCCCTTTGCTGAGCGCCGCGCGGAGTATCATGCCCGTTATCTGGATATCCAGATTGTCCTGAAAGGCCAGGAGGGGATGACCTTCAGCACCCTGCCAAACGGCACGCCGGATACTGACTGGCTGGCGGACAAAGATATCGCTTTCCTGCCGGAAGGGGAGCAAGAGAAGACGGTAGTCCTGAACGAAGGGGATTTTGTGGTCTTCTACCCTGGTGAAGTGCACAAGCCGCTCTGCGCGGTGGGCGCGCCGGGGCAGGTGCGTAAGGTGGTTGTGAAGATGCTGGTGGGGTAATTCTCTTACCCCTCACCCTAACCCTCTCCCCAGAGGGGAGAGGGGATTGTACCGGGCCGTCTTTTCTTCCTAGCCCCTTTGGGGAGAGGGTTTAAAAGTTTCCTCACCCTGAAGCAGAAGGTGTAAAAGTTCCCTCTCCCTGTGGGAGAGGGTTAGGGTGAGGGCACCAGACCGCACCCTGTAGAATGTGATCCAGCTTAAATTTCCCGCACTCCCTCATCTCATCCCATTGTCCTGCGCTTTTTCTGCGTCATAGTATGATCGTTAAATAAACGAACGATGTTCTATAATGTAGAACAAAACGATTAAGCAAGGAGATCCCATGCAGCAGACCGCGCAGTTTTCGGGAATTATTCCGCCTGTCTCCACCCTTTTCACCCCGGACGGCATGCTCGATAAAGCGGGCACCGCCGCGCTGGTCGACGACATGATCAACGCCGGGGTGGATGGCCTGTTTTTCCTCGGCAGTGGCGGGGAGTTTACCCAGCTCAATACCAACGAGCGCAAAGCGATTGCCGAGTTTGCCATTGCGCATGTGAATGGCCGCGTACCGGTACTGATTGGCACCGGAGGCACCAACGCCCGCGAAACCCTTGAGCTGAGTCAGCATGCCCAGCAGGCAGGGGCGGACGGGATTGTGGTCATCAATCCCTATTACTGGAAAGTCTCAGAAGCCAACCTGATTCGCTACTTCCAGCAGGTGGCAGACAGCGTCACCCTGCCGGTGATCCTCTACAACTTCCCGGCCCTGACTGGGCAGGATCTCACCCCGGCGCTGGTGAAAACCCTGGTGGACTCGCGCAGCAATATCGTGGGGATCAAAGACACCATCGACTCCGTGGCCCATCTGCGCAGCATGATCCTTACCGTGAAGGCGGCCCATCCGCACTTTGTGGTGCTCTGCGGCTACGATGACCATCTGTTCAATACCCTGCTGCTCGGGGGCGATGGCGCCATTTCGGCCAGCGGTAACTTCGCCCCGCAGGTGTCGGTCAACTTGCTGCAGGCCTTCCGCGACGGCGATCTGGCCCGGGCGGCGCAGTACCACCAGACCATGCTGCAAATTCCGCAGATGTATCAGCTGGATACGCCGTTCGTGAACGTGATCAAAGAGGCCATCTCCCTCTGTGGTCGCCCGGTATCAACCTACGTGCTGCCGCCTGCCGGGCCGCTGGATGAGGCGCGCAAAGCGCAGCTGAAATCGCTGCTACAACAGCTCAAACTCTGCTGAGCCGGACGGTCACGATGTCGATTGAAACGATTTTTACGCCGCAGGATCACGCCTTCTACTCGGTGAAAACCCACGCCGCCGGGCCGCAGGGGGCGCTGCCGCTGACCCCGCAAATGCTGATGGAGTCACCCAGCGGTAACCTGTTCGGCATGACGCAAAACGCCGGGATGGGGTGGGATGCCAACAAGCTGACCGGCAAAGAGGTGCTGATCATCGGCACCCAGGGGGGGATCCGCGCGGGCGACGGACGTCCGGTGGCGCTGGGCTACCACACCGGCCACTGGGAGATTGGCCTGCAAATGCAGGCGGCGGCGAAAGAGATCACCCGTAACGGTGGCATCCCGTTTGCCGCCTTTGTCAGCGACCCCTGCGATGGCCGCTCGCAGGGCACCCACGGCATGTTCGACTCCCTGCCATACCGTAACGATGCCGCTATCGTCTTTCGGCGACTTATCCGCTCGCTGCCCACGCGCCGGGCGGTGATTGGCGTTGCCACCTGTGATAAAGGGCTGCCCGCCACCATGATTGCGCTGGCTTCTATGCACGATCTGCCCACCATTCTGGTGCCGGGCGGGGCCACGCTGCCGCCGACGCACGGGGAAGATGCCGGTAAGGTTCAGACCATCGGCGCGCGCTATGCCAACCACGAGCTGTCGTTGCAGGAGGCCGCCGAGCTGGGCTGCCGCGCCTGCGCGTCACCGGGGGGCGGGTGTCAATTTCTTGGCACCGCAGGCACCTCGCAGGTGGTGGCCGAGGCCTTAGGGCTGGCGCTGCCCCATTCGGCGCTGGCTCCCTCTGGCCAGGCCGTCTGGCTGGAGATATCGCGCCAGTCCGCCAGGGCGGTGAGCGAGCTGGATACCCGCGGCATCACCACCCGCGACATCCTGACGGATAAAGCCATCGAGAACGCGATGGTGATCCACGCGGCCTTTGGCGGCTCCACCAACCTGCTGCTGCACATTCCGGCCATCGCCCACGCGGCGGGCTGCACCATTCCGGATGTGGAACACTGGACGCGCATCAACCGTAAAGTCCCGCGGCTGGTGAGCGTGCTGCCGAACGGCCCGGATTATCACCCCACGGTGCGGGCGTTTCTTGCCGGGGGCGTGCCGGAGGTGATGCTCCACCTGCGTGCGCTGGGCCTGCTGCATGAAGATGCGATGACGGTCACCGGCCAGACGGTGGGTGAAAACCTTGACTGGTGGCAGGCCTCCGAGCGCCGGGCGCGCTTCCGCCAGTGCCTGCAAGAGGAAGACGACGTGGATCCGGATGACGTGATCCTGCCCCCGGCGCGTGCCAAAGCGCGCGGCCTCACCTCGACGGTGGCCTTCCCGGTGGGCAACATCGCCCCGGACGGTTCGGTAATCAAAGCCACGGCCATCGATCCCTCTGTGGTCGGGGAAGACGGTGTTTATCGCCATACCGGACGGGCGCGGGTGTTTGTCTCGGAAGCGCGGGCCATTAAAGCGATTAAAAACGGCGAGATTGCCGAGGGCGACATCATGGTGGTGATAGGCGGCGGCCCCTCCGGGACCGGGATGGAAGAGACCTACCAGCTCACCTCGGCGCTGAAGCATGTCTCCTGGGGTAAGACGGTCTCGCTGATCACCGATGCCCGTTTTTCGGGCGTTTCAACCGGGGCCTGTTTCGGCCACGTGGCCCCCGAGGCGCTGGCGGGCGGGCCGATTGGTAAGCTGCGCGATAATGACATCATCGCCATCGAGGTCGATCGCCTTCGCCTGACCGGGAGCGTGAACTTTATCGGCACGCTGGAAGATCCCCTTACCCCGGCGCAGGGGGCGGCGGTGCTGGCCCTGCGCGCGCCGCATCCGGAACTGCATGCCCACGATTTCCTGCCGGACGATACCCGCCTGTGGGCGGCACTGCAGTCGGTGAGCGGTGGCACCTGGAAAGGGTGTATTTACGATACAGATAAAATTATCGAGGTTATTAACGCCGGTAAAAAAGCGCTCGGACTTTAGGTTCTGAAATAAAAAGGCTGTCTGCGAAGAGAAATTCGCGGACGGCTTTTTGCTGTCTGAAATATATTTAGATTAACACAATGAGAATTTAATAACTTACTAAAATATAAGGTGAAAATATTCTACCTGGCGAGCTAATAACGACCGGAATCACAAAAGAAAAATATCATAATTCATAAACCAGAAATGACCATTGCCGGAAAAATAAGCCCCTTATTACACTTTATTAACACGAGTTTGTAATTAATCAGATGACCAAAGGGTGTATTCCTGTCGATGCGCCGGGGCGCTTTTTCCCTGGCTCAGGTCCCTGACGTCGGTACCGTTCCACTTTGCGTTGGGGGTAAAGATGCAGTTAACCATGAAAGATAAAATTGGCTACGGGCTGGGTGACACCGCCTGTGGTTTCGTCTGGCAGGCCACCATGTTCCTGCTGGCCTATTTCTACACCGACGTGTTTGGCCTCTCGGCGGGAATAATGGGCACGCTGTTTTTAGTCTCTCGCGTGCTGGATGCCGTGACCGACCCGCTGATGGGGCTGCTGGTGGACCGCACCCGCACGCGCCACGGCCAGTTCCGCCCGTTTCTGCTGTGGGGGGCGATCCCCTTTGGCCTGGTCTGCATGCTCACCTTCTACACGCCCGACTTTTCGGCCAATGGCAAAATCATCTACGCCTGCATCACCTACATTCTGCTGACGCTGGTCTACACCTTCGTTAACGTGCCCTATTGCGCCATGCCGGGAGTGATCACCGCCGATCCGAAAGAGCGCCATGCCCTGCAGTCGTGGCGCTTCTTCCTGGCGGCGGCGGGATCGCTGGCGATCAGCGGTATCGCGCTGCCGCTGGTGGGGATCATCGGCCGCGGTGACGAACAGCTCGGCTACTTCGGCGCCATGTGCGTGCTGGGGCTCTGCGGCGTGGTGCTGCTCTATGTCTGCTTCTTCACCACCAAAGAGCGCTACACCTTTGAGGTGCAGCCGGGGGCGTCGGTCTCGAAAGATCTTAAGCTGCTGCTGGGCAACAGCCAGTGGCGCATTATGTGTGCCTTTAAAATGATGGCGACCTGTTCCAACGTGGTGCGCGGCGGGGCCACGCTCTACTTCGTGAAATATGTGATGGACCATCCGGAGATGGCGACCCAGTTTCTGCTGTACGGCAGCATCGCCACCATGTTTGGCTCGCTCTGCTCATCCCGGCTGCTGGGCCGCTTCGATCGCGTTAAAGCCTTCAAATGGATCATCGTGGCCTACTCCCTGATTAGCCTGCTGATTTTCTTCACGCCAGCCGAGCACATCGCGCTGATCTTCGCCCTGAATATCCTGTTCCTGTTTGTCTTTAACACCACCACGCCGCTGCAGTGGCTGATGGCCTCTGACGTGGTGGATTACGAAGAGAGCCGCAGCGGCCGCCGTCTGGATGGGCTGGTGTTCTCGACCTATCTCTTCGCCCTGAAGATTGGCCTGGCCATTGGCGGCGCGCTGGTAGGCTGGATCCTGGCCTGGGTGAACTACTCCGCCAGCAGCAGCGTGCAGCCGGTGGAAGTGCTCTCCACCATCAAAATCCTGTTCTGCGTGGTGCCGGTCATTCTCTACGTGGGCATGTTCATCATGCTCTCTTTTTACAAGCTCACGGACGCGCGCGTGGAGGCTATCAGCCAGCAGCTGATCAAGCACCGGGCGGCCAGAGGCGACGATCTTCCGGCGGCCACGACCGCAGCATCGCATTAAGCCGGAGGCACCATGTACACCATTACCAACCCGATTCTTACCGGCTTTAACCCGGACCCGTCGCTCTGCCGGCAGGGCGAGGATTACTACATCGCCACCTCCACCTTCGAGTGGTTCCCTGGCGTGCGCATCTACCACTCCCGGGATTTGAAAAACTGGCGGCTGGCGAGTACCCCGCTGGACCGCGTGTCGCTGCTGGACATGAAAGGTAACCCGGACTCCGGCGGGATCTGGGCGCCGTGCCTGAGCTACGCCGACGGGCAGTTCTGGCTGCTCTACACCGACGTTAAAATTGTCGATTCACCCTGGAAAAATGGGCGCAACTTCCTCGTCACCGCCCCCTCCGTCGAGGGGCCGTGGAGCGAGCCGATCCCGATGGGCAACGGCGGGTTTGATCCGTCCCTGTTCCATGACGACGATGGACGCAAATACTACCTCTATCGCCCCTGGGGGCCGCGCCACCACAGTAATCCGCATAACACCATCGTAATGCAGGAGTACTTCCCCGAGACCCACACCCTGTCGCCCGAGCGTAAAACGCTCTTCACCGGCACGCCGCTGGGCTACACCGAGGGGGCGCACCTTTATCGTAAAGAGGGCTGGTACTATCTGCTGGTGGCGGAGGGGGGCACCAGCTACGAGCACGCGGTGGTGGTGCTGCGCTCACGCACGCTGGAGGGGCCCTACGAACTGCACCCGGAGGTCTCGATGATGACCAGCTGGCACCTGCCGGAGAATCCGCTGCAAAAAAGCGGCCACGGCTCGCTGCTCCAGACTCACACCGGAGAGTGGTTTATGGCCTACCTCACCAGTCGCCCGCAACGCAGGCCGGGCATCCCGCTGCTGGCAAGCGGTGGGCGCGGCTACTGCTCGCTGGGGCGCGAGACGGGTATCGCCCGCATCGCATGGCGCGACGGCTGGCCGTACGTGGAAGGGGGAAAACACGCGCAGCTCAGCGTGCCGGGGCCGCAGATGGCAGAGAGCAACGTGGCTGCGCCCGCCACCTGGCGGGATGACTTTGACCACGCGACCCTCGACCCGGAACTGCAGACCCTGCGCATCCCGTTCGATGCCTCGCTCGGCTCCCTGAGCGCCCGCGCGGGCTGGCTGCGGCTGTACGGCAACGACTCCCTGAACTCGACCTTTGTGCAATCTACCGTCGCACGCCGCTGGCAACATTTCACCTTTACGGCCGAGACGCGCATGGAATTTTCGCCGCGCCACTTCCAGCAGAGCGCCGGGCTCACCTGCTACTACAACAGCAAAAACTGGAGCTACTGCTTTGTCGATTATGAGGAGGGGCAGGGGCGCACTCTGAAGGTGATTCAGCTCGATCAGAACCAGCCGCTCTGGCCGCTGCACGAGCAGCCCATCCCGGTGCCTGACGACGCGCAAAGCATCTGGCTGCGGGTGGAGGTCGATCGTCTTGAGTATCACTACAGCTACTCCTTCGACGGTGAAACCTGGCACAGCGTGCCCATCACCTTCGAGGCGTGGAAGTTGTCAGATGACTATATTGGCGGGCGCGGCTTCTTTACCGGGGCCTTTGTCGGGCTGCACTGCGAGGATATCAGCGGTGACGGCTGCCACGCTGATTTCGACTACTTTAGCTACACGCCAGAAGAGGCGTAACGCCTCAGGCCGGGCAGCCCAGGGCTCGTGACAGCTGTTGCCCGGCCTCCTGCAACTGCTCGCGGAAGCGGGCCAGCTCCGCGTCGTCCACCCGGGAGGTGAGGGTAGAGAGGCTTAGCGCGGCAATGACGCGTGATTCATGGTTGCGCACCGGCACCGACACGCAGCGCACTCCCTGTTCGTTCTCTTCGCTGTCCAGGGCGTAACCCTGCGCACGGGTTTCGGCCAGCGCCGCCAGCAGCGCCTCGCGGCTGGCGAGGGTCGCCGGGGTAAAGGTGGCGTAGTCGTACCCTTCCAGCAGGGCATTCAGCTCCGCCTCGCCGAGCCAGGCAATCAACACTTTCCCGATGGCGGTGGCATGCACCGGCAGGCGACGGCCAATGCGCGAATAGGCGATGGCCGCGAGTTTGCCTTCAATCTTCTCGATATAGACCCCTTCGCGCCCGTCCAGAATTCCCAGGTGGGTAGTCTGCCCGGTGCGATCGGACAACGCCTGCAGCCAGCTTTTCGCCTTCTGGCGGATGTCGATGGTGCTCACCACAAAATGACCGCGCTCGACCAGCTTCATGCCGGGGCGATATTTACCGTTCTCCGGGTTCTGATCGATATAGCCATGCAGTTGCAGGGTTTTGAGCAGCGAGTGAAGCGTGCTTTTACTCAGCCCCATCTGTTTGCTGATGTCAGTGATCTTCAGCTCCGTGGCCTGCTCGTTAAAGAGGTCGAGGATCTGTAAGGCACGTTCAACAGATTGAATAATAGGCATAATCAGGCATCACTCGCGCTGGAAACAGGCGAAAAAAGTACCTGTTTTTCGCTGAAAAATCAATCGAATGGCGCCAAGGTAAAAGCAAAAGCCAACGTAAGTTGGCTTTTTATTATTTGCTCCCTCTCCCTGTGGGAGAGGGCCGGGGTGAGGGCATCAGACCGCAGAGGACAAACCTGAGATCACTCCCCCAGCGTCGCCACCATCACCGCCTTAATGGTGTGCATGCGGTTTTCCGCCTGGTCAAACACGATACTCGCCGGAGATTCAAAGACCTCATCGGTCACTTCCATGCCGCCGTGCAAATCAAACTCCTTCGCCATCTGCTGGCCCAGGGTGGTCTGGTCATCGTGGAAGGCGGGCAGACAGTGCAGGAACTTGACGTTCGGGTTGCCGGTCAGCGCCATCATCTGGCTATTCACCTGATAACCGCGCAGCAGAGCAATCCGCTCCGCCCACTTCTCCTTCGGCTCGCCCATCGACACCCAGACGTCGGTATAGATAAAGTCGGCCCCTTTCACACCGGCCGCCACATCTTCGGTAAGGGTGATCTTACCGCCGTTCTTCTCGGCCAGGGCGCTGCACTCGGCTATCAGGCTCGCTTCCGGCCAGCAGGCTTGTGGCGCGACCAGGCGCAGGTCCAGCCCCGTAAGCGCTGCCGCTTCGAGCATCGAGTTACCCATGTTATTACGGGCATCGCCGGTATAGACCAGCACCATCTCGTTAAACGCCTTGCCCGGCAGGTGCTCCTGCATGGTCAGCAGGTCCGCCAGCAGCTGCGTGGGATGAAACTCATTGGTCAGCCCATTCCACACCGGCACGCCGGCAAACTGCGCCAGGGTTTCAACCACTTCCTGGCCATGACCGCGATACTGAATGCCGTCATACATGCGGCCCAGCACCCGCGCGGTGTCTTTAATTGACTCTTTATGCCCTATCTGGCTACCGCTTGGGCCGAGATAAGTGACGCGAGCACCCTGGTCAAAAGCGGCAACTTCGAAAGAGCATCGGGTACGGGTTGAGTCTTTTTCGAAGATGAGCGCGATGTTTTTGCCAGTAAGCTTTTGTACTTCAGTCCCTTTTTTCTTGTCGGACTTCAGCTGCGCCGCCAGGGCGAGCAGCCCGGTAAGCTGGGCAGGGGTAAAGTCGAGCAATTTCAGGAAGTGTTTTTTAAACAGTTCAGACATTTTATCCTCACATGGCAGAGGCCACTTAATGAATTAAAATTCAATTTATCTATATGAATATTCATTTGCAACCCTGTTTCACAAATCTTTCGTCGAAAGGTGGAGGCAAACACATCCGTGTGTGAAAATAGAAGTACTGCCGCACTTTAAAGAGGATTGAGCCATGGCAAACCCGGAACTACTGGAAGAGCAACGCGAAGAGACGCGCCTGATTATTGAAGAGCTGCTGGAAGATGGCAGCGATCCGGATGCGCTGTACACCATTGAGCACCATTTCTCTGCGGATGATTTTGAAGCGCTGGAGAAGCTGGCGGTGGAGGCGTTCCGTCTGGGTTATGAAGTGACCGAGCCGGAAGAGCTGGAAGTGGAAGAGGGCGACACCGTCATCTGCTGCGATATCCTGAGCGAAGGCGCCCTGAAAGCTGAGCTGATCGACGCGCAGGTAGAACAGCTGATGGACCTGGCCGAGCGCTTTGAAGTGGAGTACGACGGCTGGGGCACCTACTTCGAAGATCCGAACGGCGAAGAGGGTGAAGAAGGCGACGACGAAGACTACGTCGACGAAGATGACGACGGCGTGCGTCACTAATAGCGTATTAGCGGCAGTGCACACTGCCGCTTTCAAGGTTCAAACATGGATTACCCGCAGATACTTGCTCCCGTTCTAAACTTCCTCCCGTGCCCCACCCCGCAAGCGTGGATAGACAAAGCCCGCGACCCGGCCAACCTGCCGCTGTTGCTTACCGATCATATGGTGTGCGAACTGAAGGCCGCCCAGACCGCGCTGTTATTAGTGCGAAAATACGTCGCCGATGAAAGCGGTGCCGACGCGTTGCTGGCGTGGCTTAAGCCCTACGAAGCCTTCACCTTTCGCGACGGGCCGGAACCCGACTTTATTGCCCTGCATAAGCAGATAAGCAAAAGCGTGATGCCCAAAACCGACGACCCCTGGGGTCAGGCGCTTATCGACAGCATGGTGTTGTTAATTAAAGAAGAGTTGCACCATTTCTGGCAGGTGCGCGAGGCGATGGTCACACGTAACATCCCGTACGTCAAAATCACCGCCAGCCGCTACGCCAAAGGGATGCTGAAAGCCGTGCGCACCCACGAGCCGCTGACGTTGATCGACAAATTGATCTGTGGGGCCTATATCGAGGCGCGCTCCTGCGAGCGCTTTGCCGCGCTGGCCCCCTTCCTCGACGACGACCTGCAGAAGTTTTACCTGTCTTTGCTGCGCTCTGAGGCGCGCCATTATCAGGACTATCTGCACCTTGCGCAGCAGGTGAGTGACGAAGACATCACCCCGCGCATTAAGCACTTTGGCGACGTCGAGGCTACGCTTATCACGTCTGCAGATAGCGAGTTCCGCTTTCATAGCGGCGTGCCGGTTTAATTGATAAGGACAAAGGATAATGAAAAAGGGGTTAGGTATTGCGGCAGCCGTCGTGCTGGGCATGGTAGTAGCGGGCTGGATCTTTCGCGACCAGCAGCCCACCACGGAACAGCAGCTCGACACCGCGCTGGGCAGCATGCCGGTGTGGCAGGTGATTAAAGAGCAAGACCCGGCGTTCCGCAAAAAAGTTCAGGATGAGATGATCGCCCTGCAAAAGGCAGGCAAGAACGAGCAGCAGATTATCGACACCATCCAGCCGCAGATTTTGCATCTGCAGATGGCGCGCCTGCAAAACGCCCCGGATGCCAACGTGGTGGAGTATATGAAGATCAATATGGAGCAGACCGCCGCCATGCAGAAGGTGAGCGACGATAGCTGCTTCCGCTTCCTCTATCCGGAAGTGAAAGGGGGCGTGAACCCGATGCGCCTGCTGAGTAAAGAGCTGATGCAGCGCCGCATGGAGGCAGATGCCACCATGATGCGTGCCGCCTTCGGCCCGAACAAGCACACCGTGACCCCGGAAGAGGTAAAACGCGCCGAGACCGACGTGGTGCCGATTGTGCAGAAGCTGGCAGAGAAGTACGGCCAGGACTTCGAACTGCTGCAGGCGCCGAACAAGGCGGTGGGCAAAGAGAAGGTGAGCTGCGAGCTGGTGCAGGACCTGTGGAACAACGTGCTGACGCTGCCAGAGAAGAACGCCGCTGGGCTGATCCGCTATGCGGTGTCAGACCTGTAAGGGCGGTTACGCTGGTTTTTTCAACACTTAGCGCAGGTTTAGCGCGCCGCCGCTTGCATGGCGGCGCGTGACAGGTATAATCCACAACGTTTCCGCATCCCCTTCAGTGCCGAAGTGGCGAAATCGGTAGACGCAGTTGATTCAAAATCAACCGTAGAAATACGTGCCGGTTCGAGTCCGGCCTTCGGCACCATACAAAGCTTTTTTCAAGTCTACTAACGTCTACTTTATTCCATAAAAACAGTAAGTTAAGCAGGTTTCTGGCTTTTCTTAGTCTGTACACGTCTACTCAATTCCTTGAACATATACCAACTGATGAGGGTATAACTGATGGTATTCCCGGTTCGATTGATTTTGGTACCAACACTGGATGTATCAACTGATGGCTCTCACCGATATCAAAGTTAGGACTACCAAGCCCTCCGACAAACCCTTCAAACTCACCGATGGCCAGGGAATGCACCTGCTGATCAATCCTAACGGCTCGAAGTACTGGCGACTCCAATACCGTTTCGATGGCAAACAGAAAGTTTTAGCATTGGGTGTTTATCCATTGGTCTCTCTTAGTGAAGCCCGCAAGAAACGAGATGAAGCCAAAAAATTAGTATCGCTTGGTCTCGACCCCTCAGAAAAGAAAAAAGCAGACAAGATCGAGCAAAGCGAAGCTCTAACTTTTGAAGCCATTGCCAGAGACTGGCATACCGCCTGCAAAAGGAAATGGTCGGCCTCCCATAGCGAACGTGTTCTAAAAAGCATGGAAGACGAGCTTTTCACTGTTATTGGCAAAAAGAAAATTGCCGAACTTAAAACAAGAGATCTTCTCGTTCCCATCAAAGCTGTTGAGGCATCTGGAAGATTGGAAGTTGCGTCCCGTTTACAGCAAAGAACAACGGCAGTGATGCGATACGCTGTTCAGAACGGCATAATTCATTATAACCCCGCCCAGGAAATGGCAGGGGCTATTGCGACAGCAAAGCGGGTGCATAGGCCAGCCTTACCATTTGAGAGGTTCTCAGAGCTTTTAGAGCGTATCGAGAGCTTCAAAGGTAGGAGACTTACTAAGTTAGCTGTAAAGCTCACATTGCTCATTTTTATCCGTTCCAGTGAACTCAGGTTTGCTCGTTGGCCAGAGATCGATTTCGACAATGCTATGTGGACTATTCCTGCAGAGCGAGAGCTATTACCCGGAGTGAAACATTCACATCGTGGTTCGAAAATGCGAACTCCACACCTTGTTCCTTTGAGTTGTCAGGCATTGGCTGTGTTGACGGAAATTAAAGAGATCAGCGGTGATCATGAACTCGTGTTCATTGGCGACCATGATTTCAGAAAGCCTATGAGTGAAAATACGGTAAACAAGGCTTTGAGGTCTATGGGCTATGACACAACCGTGGAGGTCTGTGGACATGGATTCAGGGCTATGGCTTGTAGTGCCTTGATTGAATCCGGTTTGTGGTCGAAAGATGCTGTTGAACGTCAAATGAGCCATCAGGAGCGGAACTCAGTTCGTGCTGCCTATATACATAAAGCAGAGCACCTTGATGAGAGAAAGCTTATGTTGCAGTGGTGGGCCGATTACCTTGACCTCCTTAGAATAAGACAAGTTTCACCATTTGATTTTAAAAGAATTTAACTATGAATAAGTAGTTAAGTAATCGTTCTCCCTTATCAACCTTGTTAAGGGAGAATTAATTAAAATAAGCAGTGTTAACTCATTCAAGCTTTGAAACAATGGAGAGATTAATGAAAGTAGTAAGCCCTTATGAAGAATTAAAAAGCTGGTTTAGTCTCGAAAATTATGAACAGTTAATATCACTTACAATTAAAGAACTGCATACTGATCTTGCATTTAGGGAAGCGATTTTCGACAGTGTAAATTTTGGATGGGAAGATGATAATCAAAATTTAAGGTCTATCCTTGAAGGTAATCCAATTTTAAGCAGGCAAGATAATAATCATGGTCATTTTGGCAAGGGCCAAATACCTGTTGCGCAGGTTAGCTTTGGTGATATAAAAAATTAGAAAACAAGTTAATAATGTTTAGCATGGATTTTTTTGAAGAAAATCGCGATTTCAAAAAAGAGTTGAAAAAGAAACCAATAACAAAAACTAAGAGAAAATTTTTTCTAAACCAAAATAGCAGCAAGATGTATGTTTCATTTGATTTAGGAATATCCAGCGATGAAGAAATTATAACAGCCTTACAAACGATATTACCAGATCTTAGGAAAGAATATGAAATTGAGCCAGTGAAAACAGAAAAAATTGGACTGAAAAAAATAAGAAAAGTTGTCGATTACAATATTATCCCAATGATGGACCTATTGATTTGGGCAAAATTTAAAAAAGTAAAAATCTCAAATATGGTGTTGTCTCGTATCTTGTATCCCGACTTTACAAGTGAGATCAGAGGAGAAGATCACATTAAAGATACAGACAGGCCTGTTGCAGAGAAGTCTTTGAATGGAGAAACAACCCGTAGTCTCGAATACTTTATCAGCAAAAACAGCCATCTCCTCAACATACCGATTTTTGAACTCGGCTCTTTCTAGTTTCAAATCATCATGTTAATTGTCGAGGGGAGGGCGAAAATATTTTTCTTCCCCGAATTTTCTCTCCATTCATCCCTCATCTAAATTTTCAGTTATCAGCACTCTCTTCATAGATACAAATCTGTGTTGCTAATATCTCCTTAACGGAAGCGGAGGAGACAGCCAAATGAATACAATCAATCAAAGCTTAATTCGTTTACCAGAAGTCTTGAAACGAACTGATTTCGGCAAGGCATGGATCTATCGTTTGATCAGTGAAGGTCGGTTTCCGGCACCAGTAAAGATCGAAGTTCGTGCCGTTGCTTTTGTCGAGAGTGAAGTTGACCAGTGGATTCAATCAGTTATCGAAACAAGCAGAAATAATGTTGCTTAGTTAAATTGGGGAGACATATTATGAATATCGAAGAATTTGTGAGTGAAGATAACCATATGTGCAATTTATGCGGAGATCTTTTTTACAAGATCTTTGATCCAGAAGTGATTTATGACTTACCCAATAACGAGTTGAATAAACAAATCATTTGCTGGCTCAGTCAGTACCTTGTAGGAAATTTGAGAGAACCTTTAGATTCGATCTCAGAGCTTAATGCTTCCAAACAGATATATGTTTACGAGACCTAGCTCTCTCTAATTAAATGTCCTGATGAAATGAAACTCCTAGCGAAGCGGATAATTTTATATCTATTGGACTAAGAGCTTTTATGAAAATGTAAAGTTTGGCTCCATATTTTGGCTTAAAACCTTACAGAATAACTTACATTATTTTTATGACCGTTTATTAGTAAGGAAGTGAGATAGTTTTCGAGGTATTAGGTGTACATAATATTAAACTTTTATCAAGTATTTGCTGCAGAGCTTCTCTTGGTGAAAGCACCCCGGTTCGTCCGATAGCATTTTCTCATTACGGGTCACACTCTTCCGCTTCGGTTGTGCTTACGAGGGGGGGGGATGCAGTTTTTGTCACTGTCAGGCCATGAGCGACTTCAAGTTTACTGATGATCTGTGTGCTGATGAGATTTTCATTCCTACCCAAGTAGAGCCTCCCACCGGCTATGTCGATTCTGCTGGCAATAATGTGTATATGCTGGCCTTCGTCGTCATGTAAGACATAGCAACGGAGATGGGTATCACTGAACCCCATCATCTTCATGTAGTCATCTGCGATGCTGGACCATTGTTCAGCCGTTAGTGATTCAACATCAGGCAGGCGAAGCGAGTTGTGCCAAACGGTCTTCTGAACATCTGGCCGAAGCTGTTTGGTGTTATCAAATTCAGCAATCAGTTCAAGAGCGGAGCCAGCCAGCATATTGCCCCCGATTACGACTGGATCGCTTTTATGATGTGCTCCCGGCAGCAATGCATAACGAACAACACCAGCGAAGCTCTTACCCCTCTTGATCTTCCGCATACCCTTCACGAGGGACACTCCAAAAATCTGGTCTCAACAAGTTGTGACGAAGCTCTTCCAGTTGTCGCTTTACAGCGAACAATTCAGTATGAGTAAGCTGACTTTCTTTGCTTTTACAATATATATGGGTCGCTATTCGATTTAGCTTTTGCGATATGTCAGACAATTTTTTCTAGGCTGCAGTATTAATCGTCGGTATTACTGGTGGCTGGTTTTGCAGAAATTACATGCGGAGCCATTCGCCTTTTCTGTAAGAGCCTCTATTTATATTAAGAGGTTATAGTTCCTTAGCATTTAATCGGACACTAACACAATGAGACCTCAATAATGGATGTAACGAATGAGATTTATAATTAAATATCGGAGATTGATTGTTTTTATATCCATACGAATTCCTTCCCATATTATATATTTTATCTTATGTCGCTAAAGTAAATATGTTAATATAGTGTTTGGTAGTACTATTTTTTTATCCCAATCGTTAATTTTCATTTTCGTTTTCATTTAAAGAAACAAAAGGGCTTTATTTTAAAAATATACAAAAAAAATTAAATGTTTATTTTTTGAAGTGAGGGTCATTATATATATAGTGTGCAGGGTCTTCCATGAATATATAAAGCTCTTTATCGTCTACTGAGAAAAAAGGTTCGATATTATAAAGTCTTAATTTTTTTAGCTCAGAAGAAAATTTGTTCATATCAATTAAGATTTCTTGAGGTTTGGTTGATATAGTAAATCCATTTTTTGCAGTCCAATTATTTTTGCATGAAAAAAGATACTTTTCACAGAAAAAAAGGACTCTATCTTTACTTTTATTAAAGTCATTCTTACTTTCTGGTGAGGTTAGTTCTTCAAGGACTTTGAATATTGAGTTTTGAAAACTACCCTCTCTGAAAACAGTTAAATTTGTTTCGTCCTCAAAGGGATGTGCAAACCATCCATTTCTAATTCTTCTTAATTGCGAATTTGATATTCTATTATTAAAGTTATCCAGATTTAGAAAGTAACTTCTAAGTTCAACATCTTTTATAAAATATCTTTTTGTTTTGTTGATTAGCTCATTGAACTTTGAAAACTCTATCATAAGACTATTAACCAACATGTTATTTATTGACATAAATACTTTTCTTTCATCATTTTGTTTATATTGTACATCAGATTTAGCTATCGCGTTTCGAAATAGTACATAGGCTCTAGATGTATTAGTAAGAGAATCATATATTCGATCCAAGCCAATTTTTAAATTCAAAAAGGGTTTAATTTTAGCTTCAAAATTTAAATGGTTTTCACTGAATTTATCTGAGCCAAACCTATCCATTAACTGTTGCTCTGGTTTGTTTATATAAAACTTAATGAGACAATAAATGATAACATCTGCATCAGAAATTGGTGGCATTTCAAGGTTCCTTAGTGAAAATTAGTTATGAATCATTATTAATTGATTTATTATCAGTGTAAACAAAAATAAGATCTTAAATCAATTGCTTTTGAAGGTTTACGTTATAAATGAATGCAATTTTTGTCATACACGTTTTTCTTTTCAACTGAAAGGCGAAAAGCAAGAGCTAACCAATA